>JBCBCN010000003.1:0-346483 GCA_038530555.1 Pseudomonadota bacterium
GGGCTTGAGTGTTTTTATGCGCGACCGCTTCGCTGCTTGAGCGCGGGTTACCACCTCTTCGTCTTCACATTATGCGTGTGCACATGGCCGCCCCGGGCCACGCCCGCGACCACCTTGCCGATATCCTCGCCGTATTTGATGCAGGTATCGCCCTCCGACAGATCGCTGAGCGCGATCTTATGCCCAATCGGAACATCCGCCCCCGCCGTAAGCCGGAAGGTCGAGTTGTCATGGGTGATGCAGCACAACATATCCGTCCCCGCCACCAGCCCCTCGACCACAACAACACCCACATTGTCGGCCTCCTCATGCACAAGCAAATGCGGAACTTCATTCGGAATAGGATGCGTCATCGGGCTGGGTCCTTTTGGGGTTGGAGCGGCGAAACGGCGCTCGGGATGTGGCGATCTCTTTGGCTGGAGCGATACATAGTGTCGGGTTTTGACGAAAGAGGTTTGAGCTGAGGCCCGGGCGCGAAATGGACGCAAGGCCTGGCTCAGGATCATTCTCGCGCTCTGTTTCGGCATGCGCTTTGGCATAGCAGATTGTGCCAGGCAGCATGCGCCGCCTGTTGTTTCCCGCCGCGATGCTGTTGAGTGCCGCTATGAAGCGTTCAAGCCAGATGCCGGATACCGCGCGCCGAGCCGCGCTGCACAGAGCTTGGTTGGTGGCGGCTGAAGCGCCGACCCCTCGAGAAAGGCGGCTATGCTAGGCCTCGCGCGCACCTACCTGATATCGGGGCTTGGCGTGGCGCTCTTCAGCTTTGCAGGCTTGCCGCTGCCCTGGTTGCTGGGCCCGATTTTCGCCTGTCTGGCAGCGGCGCTACTGGGCGTTGAGCTCAAGGGATATAAGCCCGTCAACGACGCGATGCGGGCCATTTTGGGCGTGGCTGTCGGCGCCACGTTGAGCGTGAGCGTTCTCGTCAGCATGCTCGATATGTGGCCGACGCTCCTGTTGATACCGCTGATCATCGCCGCAGCCGGCCTGATCGGTGTGCCCTATTTTCAGCGCCTCTGGGGCTTTGATTTCGCCACCAGCTACTACTCCGCCATGCCCGGCGGCCTGCAGGATATGCTGGCCTTTGGCGAGGAGGCCGGTGGCGATGTGCGGGCGCTTTCGCTGATCCATGCGACGCGGGTTCTGCTGATCGTCGTCTCGCTCCCCTTTCTGCTGCAGGGGATTTGGGGGATCGATCTGACCAACCCGCCCGGCGCCTCCGCGCTCAGCCTGCCGCCCGGGCAATTGGCCTGGATGGTGGCGGCGGGACTTGTCGGTTGGCAGGTGGCGCGCCTCGTCGGGCTCTTTGGGGCGTCGATCATCGGGCCGATGATCGCGGCAGGCGCACTGTCAATTGCGGGCATCCTGGAGAACCGCCCGCCCGCCGAGGCGATCTGGGCGGCACAGTTTTTCATCGGTATGACAGTGGGGTCCAAGTATTCCGGCATCACGGGCGAGGAGGTGCGCCGCGACGTGGCCGCCGCCCTGGGCTATTGCGTGATCCTGATCGCCATCGCGGCGGCCTTCACCGAGTTTGTCATCCTTCTGGGCCTCGCCCCACCGCTCGAGGCGCTATTGGCCTTTGCGCCCGGCGGGCAGGCGGAGATGACGGTTTTGGCTTTGATCTCTGGCGCCGATCTCGCCTTTGTGGTGGCCCATCACTTGCTCAGGATCGTCACGGTGATCATCGGCGCACCGCTGGCCGCGCGCCTTTTGTCCAGGGATCCGCCCGAGGGACGCCCTTAGCCAAAGTCGATGGCCACGTCGCCGAAGGGTCCGAAATCGGCGCGGATCGTGCTGCCCGGTAGGCATTCGATGGGACGGATAAAGCTGCCCGAAAGGATGATCTGTCCGGCCTTAAGCCGCTGGCCATACTGCGCCATGCGCCGCGCCAGCCAAAGCACGCTTTCGACCGGGTCATTGAGCACGCCTGCGCCCAAGCCCGTTTCCTCAACCTCGCCGCCCCGCGCTACGATCGCGCCGGTCCAGCGCAGATCAACCGCGTCGAGCCGGTGGCGCTGGGGCCCCAGCACCACCCCGGCATTGGCGGCATTGTCGCTAATCGTGTCAAGGACGGTGCGGGTTTGGCCCGTCTCAGGGTCACGGCGCAGGATCCGCGTGTCGAGTATTTCCAACGCCGGGGCGACATAATCCGTGGCGGCGATCACCGCCTCACGGGTGATCTCCGCGCCCTCGAGCGGGGCGCCAAGAACGAAAGCGATCTCGGCCTCAACGCGGGGTTCGATAAATCGGCCTTTGGGCACCTGGCTGCCGTGGTCGAACACCATATCATCGAAGAGGATGCCACTATCGGGGATGTCGATACCCAGCGCATTCTGCATCGCCTTGGAGGTCAGGCCGATCTTCCAGCCGATGATGCGGCGGCCCTGGGCGAGTTTGGCGGCTGAGATGGCCTTTTGCACCGCGTAAGCGTCGTCCATCGCCATGCTGGGATAGGCGCGCGAGATCAGCCCGATCTGCTGACCCGTCGTCTCAGCGCGGAGCAGCGCCCCGGCGGCATCGATATGGTCTTGCGGCGTCACGGCGCCTCGTCCTCGACACTGTTGCGCAAAGTTCCCAGCCCGCTCACCTCGACCTCCACCATGTCGCCGGGCGCAAGGTATTGCGGCGGGTCGAGCCGGGCCCCCGCGCCGGTGGGCGTGCCAGTGACGATGATGTCGCCCGGCGCGGGCGCCATGAAGGTCGAGATATAGGCGATCTGGCGACGCACCGGGAACAGCATGCGCGCGACGGCATCGTCCTGGCGGAGCGCGCCGTTCACGCGGGTGGTGATGCGCGCCTCATCGAGCTGGGCCGGGTCTTCGAAAGGCACGAGCCAGGGGCCCATGGCGCCCGATTTCTCCCAGTTCTTGCCCTGCGTGACGTTAAATTTGGCATGCCGCACCCAGTCGCGGATTGTGCCTTCGTTGCAGATCGTCAGCGCGGCGATGTGATCATAGGCCTGCGCCTCGGGGATGCGGCGGCCTGGGCGGCCGATCACCACGGCGATCTCGCCTTCATAGTCGAGCATATGGCTTTCGGGCGGGCGGATCAGCGGGCGGTTATGGCCGGTGAAGCCGCTGGGGAAGCGCGGGAACAGCGACATGTGTTGGGGCGCCTCGCTGCCGTCTTTGTATTCGGCGTTGCGGTCCGGGAAATTGACGCCCACGCAGAGTATGCGCCGCGCCTCTGGCAGGACCGCCTCATAGCGGAACGGCGTGTCGGACGCCGGGCGGGTTTGGGCGGCTTCAGCGAGATCCGCCAGCCCACCGGCGGCGACCGCGTCAAAGAGCGTGGGCCAGGCCGAGAACGCATCGGTGAGGTCGACAAAGCCCGCCTCGGTGACCGCGCCGTACCGGCGGGCGGTCTCGCCGTGCCAGGTGACAGTCGCGAATTTCATGCCAGGCCCTTCCAGATCTCACCGACGACCTGGGGGATCATCATCACATCGGCGCGGGTCGTGTCGAACTGACCCACCTGCACGCGGATCATCCGGCGCCCCGCGAAGCTACCCTGGGTGAGATAGATCCGCCCATCGTCATTGATGGCATCGACCAAAAGCTGTTGAGCGTCATCATCGCCGGGCGCGCGGAAGCTAAAGAGGCTCAGCATCGGCTCGGTCACGATCTCAAATCCCGGCAGCGCGGCGATGGCCTGGGCCGCATCATTCGCCCAGGCCACGTGGTTGCGGATCCGGGCGCGCAGCGCCTCAAGCCCGTAGGCGCGGATCAGAAACCACAGCTTGAGCGCGCGGAAGCGGCGGCCCAGCGGGATCGTCCATTCGGAGTAATTCACGACCCCGCCGCCACTTGTCTTGAGGTATTCCGGCTCGATCTTCAGCGTGCTGAGTTGCGGCGTGGGATCGGCCAGGAACTGCACCGAGCAGTCAAACTGCGCGCCCAGCCATTTATGCGGGTTGAAAACGATGCTGTCGAACCCCTCCACCCCGTTCCAAAAGGCCGCGCGGTATTCGGGGCAGATCATCGCCGCCCCGGCCCAGGCAGCATCGAGATGGGTGTAGAGGTCATAGGCGCGGGCGACCTGGATCACGGCGGAAAGGTCGTCGGAGGCGCCCACGCCCGTGCCCCCGGTGGCCGCGATGATCCCGGCAGGTGTGTGGCCCGCGGCGAGATCGGCCGCAATGGCGGCCCTGAGCGCGTCTATGTCCATCGCGTGGTTCGGGCCTTGGACCGGCAGCTTGACCAGGTTGTCCTGGCCCACGCCCGCCACCCAGATCGCCCGGTCGATGGAGGAATGCACCTCAGACGAGCAATAGATCCGAAGCGCGCCCTTGCCCGCCAGCCCGTCGCGGTTGCCGGTGAAGCCCGTCGCCCGTTCGCGCATCGTGAGAACCGCCGAGAGCGTGGCCGAGGACGCGCTGTCTTGGATTACGCCGGTAAAGCCCTCGGGCAGATCCAGCGCCTGGCGCAGCCAATCGATCATCGCGCCTTCAAGTTCCGTCGCCGCCGGAGAGGTCTGCCACAGCATACATTGCGGCGCGATGATGCTCACCAGCATCTCGGCCAGCATCGAGGGCGGCGCGGCATTGGCGGGGAAATACGCGAAAAAGCGCGGATGCTGCCAATGGGTGATGCCCGGCATGATGATGCGCTCGAAATCGGCCATCACCGTCTCCATCGGTTGCGGCGCCTCGGGCGGGGCGGGCTCAATCTGGGCGGCGATCTCACCCGGCGCGGTCTGGGCGCGGACGGGGCGGCCGGGCAGGTCGCGGTGATAGTCGGCGGCCCAATCGGCGATGTGGCGGCCCCAATGGCTGAACTCCTCCCACTCCATGGCGGTCAGGGCGCCATGATCGGCGCGGCGCCGAGGCTGGAGGCGTGTGTATCGACACCCACGAAGGGCGCGCCCTCTTCGAACCAGGAGCGCGGGGCAGCGGCGCCCCAGAGCGTTTGGCGTTGGGGATCCTTAAGGTCCCATTTGATGGGTTCGAGATCGGGATCGACGGTCTGGTAATCGGAGCAATAGATCTCGGTTCGGTGGCCGTCAGGGTCACGGATATAAAGAAAGAACGCGTTGGAGATGCCGTGCCGCCCCGGGCCGCGTTCGATATTGGCGACGTAGCCGGTGGTCGCCATCAGATCGAGCAGGTCGATGATGTTGAGCGGCGTGGGCACCCAGTAGGCCACGTGGTGCAGGCGCGGCCCGGTGCCGTTGGTGAACGCGATGTCGTGCACGCCGCCCTTGCGGTGCATCCAGGCCGCCCAGAGCCGCCCGCTCTCGGCGTCTTCGGTATATTCGGTCACGCGGAAGCCGAAATCAGCGTAGAAGGCGGCCGCTGCGTCCACATCGGCGCTGAAGCAGTTGAAGTGATCGATCCGGAGCGGTTTGACCCCGCGATAGCGCGCATAGTCTTGGTGGATCGGCGGCAAGCGGTCCATCCGGTGATAAAACTCCAGCGGGATCCCGGCATTGTCGCGGGTCACGAGCGTGCGGCCTTGGAAGGGCCGCTCGACCCAGTCCACCGGCTGCCCCTTGGCGGCGAAATAGGCATGGGCGCGGTCAAGATCGGCCTCATCGAAGGTTTTGAAGCCGAGAATGTCGACGGTGCCGGGATGGTCCGAGCGCTGCAGGATCAGGCTGTGATGGCCCCGTTCCTCAAGCGCGCGGAGATAGATCCGGTCGCTGTCCTCGTGCGAGATCTGGAGGCCGAGCGTTTCTACGTAAAAGGCCCGCGAGGCGGCCAGATCGGCGACGTTGAGGCAGGCATGGCTCAGCCGGATCGTGTTGAAGGCGGGGTAGAGGTTGTGGGGTGGAAGGGGCATGGCGGGGGCTCTTAACGATCAGGGATTGCGCCGCGATTGCGCGCGCCGCGGTAGGCGAGGGACGCTGTCCCTCGCGCTCCCTGGAGTATTTTTGGAAAAATGAAGGCAGCTGAGATCGCAGACCAAAATAACCGGTAGGATAGCTTGCATAGCCGGGACAGGCGGAACTGGCGCATGGCACGGCATCACTCCGCCCCCAACCGCGTGATCTTATGCCGCCCGGTGGCAAAACCGATATGCTTTTGCTCCATGTAAAACTCGAACGACCAGTCGCCGCCGTCGCGCCCGATGCCTGAGGCTTTCACACCGCCAAACGGCGTTGGCAGGTGACGAACGTTTTCGGAATTGACCCAGATCATCCCGGCCTCAAGCCGGTCCGTGAAGCGCAGGGCGCGGGTCAGGTCATTGGTCCAAAGATAGCCTGTCAGGCCGTAGGGGATGTCATTGGCGAGGCTAAGCGCCTCCTCCTCGGTCGTGAACGCGATCGAAGTGAGGACCGGGCCGAAGATTTCTTCCTGGGCGATGCGCATGGCGTTGGTGGCGCCGGTAAAAAGCGTCGGGCGAACGTAGTAGCCCCCCGGTTCAGTCTGCCCGCCCGCCGCGATATTAGCGCCCTCCCCGCGGGCGATGTCGAAGTAGCCTGTCACTTTATCGAAATGCTCTTGGCTGATCAAAGGACCCACTTCTGTCGCCGGGTCCAGGGGATGGCCCAGCTTGATGCGTTTAACGCGCTCGATCAGTTTGGCCTCGAATTCGGCGCGAACGTTTTCTTGTATAAGAAGCCGCGAGGACGACGTGCACCGCTCGCCGTTGATCGAGTAGATCATGAAGATCACCGCATCAAGCGCGCGGTCGAGATCGGCATCTTCAAAGACGATCACAGGGTTTTTGCCGCCGAGCTCTAGGTGGTTGCGCTTGAGCGTGTCAGCGCCCTGTTTGACGATCTGGCTGCCCGTGCGGCTTTCGCCGACGAAAGCGATGGCGCGGATAAGGGGATGTTCGCAAAGCGCCCGGCCCGCCTCTTCGCCGAAACCATTCACCGTATTGAGCACACCGGGCGGCAGGCCCGCATCTTCGGCGATCTCGACAAGTAGGCGCGCGGTCAGGGGTGAGGCCTCGGCCGGTTTGTGCACCACAGTGCAGCCCGCCGCCAGCGCAGGCGCGATCTTCCAGGTCGACAACATGAAGGGTGTGTTCCAGGGCGTGATCACCCCGACCGGGCCGATGGGCACGCGGGTGGTGACGTTCATCAGGCTAGGCGATTTGAGGTGCTGGCCGTCCCGGGCCTGGACGACTTGGTCGGCGAAATAGCGGAAGTTTTCGGCCCCGCGCAGGGCGGCTTTGGACATGAATTTGAGCGCTTGGCCGCTGTCCCAGCATTCACACAGCGCGATCTCTTCGGCGCGGGCCTCGATCCCTTCGGCGATGCGAATGAGGATGGCGCGCCGCTCCCGCGCGGGCATGTCGCGCCAGGAGGCAAAAGCATCCGCCGCCGCGCGCGCGGCCCGGTCGATATCGGCGGCAGAGCCCTGGGCGACCTGGCAGATGACGCTCTTGTCGACGGGGGAGATGCTGTCGAATGTGCCTGCCGCCCCGGGGCGATCCTCTCCGCCGATGCGGTTGGCGATGCCGTCGCTTTGGAACCGCTGGAGGTAGCCCGCGAGCTTGGCGAGGTTGTCGTCCAAGGCGCTCATACCGAGCCCTCCAAATGGTCGCGGATATTGCCGAATTTAGGGGCCAGAGCGGCGTTGATCTCCCGCAGCTCGGCCGAGAGCGCGATGGAATGGTGCGCCATCGCCGGGGCCATAGCGGCCTTAAGCGCGGCGAATATGCGCCCTATTGCATCCTCTTTAACGGCCTGCTCGCGGCCCTCACGAAGACGCAGGGTGAGATCGACGAAGCCGTGCTTTGCCTGACCGTCGGCAATGGCCACGTGGTCGACGCGGACGGCGCGCACCCGGATACCCGGCATGGGCAGGGCATCGATCTGGGCCGCAGCGCGGCGGATCTTTTCGCAAAGCGCCGCCATATCCACGAGCGTCTCCAGATTGGCTGAATATTCGATGTGGATATGGGGCACGATTAGTCCTTAACACATTAATTATTGCGAAGTTAATTAAATCCGTTGCCCGCTGTCAAGCATCGCCCTAGACTGGCGCCCATGACGCAGCAGACCTCCCTGCCCTCGACCGCGCGGTCCCTCCCCATCGCGCTTTTGCGAGCCCGGGAAGGTGTCATGGGGCCGATCCGGGAGATGCTGACCGATACCGGCATCACAGAGCAGCAATGGCGCGTGTTGCGCGTGCTCGAGGAGTTCGGCGAGATGGACACCAAAACGCTGGCCCAGCGCGCGAGCCTGCTGTTCCCGAGCCTGACACGGATTGCGGCCACGCTGAACGAAAAGGGCCTGGTGACGCAAACCCGTGATACGGGCGACCGTCGCCGTCAGTTGGTGGCCGTGACCGCAGAGGGACGCGCGCTGATCGAAGCCCATGCAGCCGAGGCCAGCCGGATCGCGGCGGGGTTCCGCGAAAGCCTGGGCGCGGAACGCTATGAAGAGTTGCTCGATCTGCTCGCGCTTCTTGCACCGAAAGAGCGCTAAAGCGTCCAGCCTTAACCTCAAGACAAGAAATACCCTGCCGCGTTTCGCGCTCTGCGGACATTTCGCTCAAACGATGGGTCAGCTTAAAGGCTGCAAGCTTGGCCGCCGTGCGCAAGCACCGCTCGTGCCGTGCGCGTGCCGCTTTCGATGGCGCCGTCGAAGAACCCGCGCCAGCCCAGGGCGATGTCACTGCCAGCAAAGTAAACCGGGCCTTCGGGCGTGAGGGCATCGGCGAAGTACTTGGCAAACTGACCGGGGCGAAAATTGCCCCAGGTGCCACGCACAAAGGGATCTGAGTTCCAGTCGTGCCAGGTGAAATCGAGCACCTCTAGGCTCTCGTCAAAGCGCGCGATCTCGGCTTGCAAGCGCTGGAGTGTGACCTCTTCCATCGGGTGGGCCGGGTTGGTGAAGACCACGAGGACCGAGCTGTCATCGCCGACCAGATGGGGCAAAACGCTCAGGATCGCACCACCCACCGCTGACCAGCGGCTGTCTTCGAAACGGCCGCGGATCCGCACGTAGATCTTAGCGCCCTGGCCTGAGAGCCCTTCGGCGGTGAGAGCGCTTTTCTGCACCGAAAGCCCAGGCGAAAACGCGATACGGCGCCAGACATTGACCCCGGTGGCGACAATGCAAGCCCGGGCGGTGACACTGCCCTGCTCGGTGCGCACGATAACGCCGTCCTGTGTCGTCTCGATCTTCGTGACCTCTGCGCCCAGAGTGATATCGGCCGTTGTGTCTGCGGCGATGGCGTCGAGCAGGCCTTGCGTGCCCTCGGCCAGGGTGAAGCGGCTGACGCTCGCCGCGTAGGTGTCGGGGTCGCAGTTGGCGAGCGCAAACCAGCGCAGAGCCTCGATATAGGCGCCATGCTCGGGCGCGTTGTTGCACTGCATGCCGCTCGTCCGGAGCAGCGTGGCGCGGGCCAGGGGACTAAGCTCGAGCTGATCGATCCGGTCGCGGGCCGAGAGGTGGTCATAGGCGCGATAGGCGTCGCTGGTGAAAGGCGCGAAAGGCTGCGGAAAGACCTCGGACGCAGGCGCGACATAGGCGTCAAACGCTGCCTTGATCTCAGCGGCTTGCTCGGTCGAGAACGCCGCCTGCAACGCGCCTTCGATCAAAAATCGGGTCTGCCGCATGGCGTTGGTGCTGGTGTAGTAGGGCCGTTCGATCAGGCTAAGGCCGTAGCGCGTGATCTCGGACCAAATATGCGGCTGCGACCAGTGGACATACCCGCCGCCCAGCTCAATTGCGTCTCCACCGAGATCGGCAGTCCAAGCGCGCCCGCCGAGGCGGTCCTTGCCTTCGAGCAGGGCCACGTTTTGTCCGGCTAGGGAAAGTTCGCGCGCGCTGATGAGCCCTGTGAGCCCGCCACCGACGATGATCGTGTCGTAGTTCCCACTCACAGCGATGGCTCCAATTTGGTGCGTTATTGTCACCATTGGGTGATATATTGGAGCGCGAGCCGCGCGCCGTCAATCGGTCCCCGCAGGTTGCGAGCGTTGACTCCGGGCCTAAGCCCCAGACAGCGCGGTCTCGATTTGCGCGACGGCCTCGCGCAGAAGCGGCACCAGCTCGGCCTGGCGCTTGCTCGTCAGGTCATGGTGCGGAAGGGCCAGAGCGATGGCGCCCGCAGGCTCTTCGCCTGAGATGAAGAACGGCATCGCGATGCTCGCCACATCGGCCTCGAACCCCCGGCGCACATGGGAATGGCCCGCCTTGCGAATGCTTGAGAGCATGGCGCGCAATTGGTCTGCGTCGGTTACGGTGGCCTCGGTCAAGCGCTCACGCGGAAGGGCTAGGGCTTGCTCCAGACGGGCCGGGCTCGCGAAGGCGAGATAGGCCATGCCGGATGCGGTGGCGTGAAAATTGAGCAACTGCGAGGGATCGATATTGACCACATTGCCCCGCCGGGGCAGCCGGTGGGCGACGGTGCTCATGCCGTGCGGGCCGGGCACGCTGACATGGACCGTCTCACCTGCGCGCTCCACCAGCCAATCACACACGGCGCGGGCGGCACTTTCGAGCGGCACGGTGGCTTCACGCACGCGGGCGAGGCGCAGAAAACCGTGGCCAAGGCGGTATTTGCGGCTGTCGGCCACTTGTTCGATGAAGCCATGCTTGGCGAGCGCCACGAGCAAGCGCCGCGTTGCGGCCTTGTCGAGCTCGGCCATGCGGGCAAGCTCACTGAGCCCGATTTCGGTCTTTTCGGGAGAGAATTGATCGAGGACGGACAGGGCTTTATCGACGGTTTTCATGAGCCTTCACACGGCTTTGGGGCTGCCGCTTTACCCTATTCACAACACCTTTGTTGTCAATAATGACCCAAGCTACGTCGCTGTCCCTGACGCCGCTTTAAGCGCCGCGCGCAGGACCTCTCGATCACCGATATGGTTGGCGAGTACGAGGATCAGCCGCGCATTCAAAGCGTCGCTTTCGGCTTTGCTCAGCCCGGCATGGGCGGCCAGAAGCTCATCGTAAAAGCCGTCGGGGTCCGGAATATTGGGATCAAGGTTCAGGCCCATCTCAGCCGCCTTTGCCAAGGGCCGTCCGCAGGGCCGCCGTGACCATCTCCGAGCTCGCCTCAGACCAGCGCGCGGCGACGTGCTGATCGGGGCGGATCAAATAGACCGCACTCTCCGCCTCACCCAAATAGCGCGCGGCGATGGCGCCGGTCGGGTCATCCCCGGCTGTGCTGAGCTCCAGGCAGTCGAGCGGCACGCCGTCCACTTCTTTCACGTCGGGGGCGGGCGCATTGATCGCCAGGAGGCAGAAAATGCCGCCGAGGCGCCCCAGCAGATAGCCGTTGGCGAGCGGGGCATCCACGCATGTGGCGCCTACGCGGGACCGCTCTGGCCCGCCTGGCAGGGCATCAGGGCCATTGAGCGACAGCCCATCATAGGTGCAGGGCACAGACAGGCGGCCTGAATTTATCAGCGGTCGCGCGAAGGCGTGCGCGCGGGCGAGATCCAACACCGCGTTGCGGAAGATCTGGCTGATCTCGCTTTTGGGCGTGAGGAAATCCGTCGCGCGGGTGGAGTTGAGGATGTTCTCATCCGCCGCGTAGGAGCGTTCTTCGTCATAGCTGTCGAGCAGGCTGTCGGGTGCCAGGCCCTTGAGCAGCAGATCGAGCTTCCAGGCAAGATTTTCAGCGTCTTGCACCCCGGAATTGGCGCCCCGCGCACCGAAGGGGGAGACCTGATGCGCGCTGTCACCCGCAAAGATCACCCGGCCATGGCGAAAGGCCTCCATCCTGCGGCATTGGAAGGTGTAGATCGAGGTCCAATCAAGCTCGTACTCCGCCCCCTCGCCTAGCATGGCATCGACCCGGGCGCGCACGTTTTCTTCCTTGAGCTCATGGTCGCGGTCGATGTCCCAGCCGAGCTGAAAGTCGATGCGCCAGATGTCGTCAGGCTGTTTGTGCAGCAATGCCGAGGAGCCGGAATCCTTGAACGGCGGTTCAAACCAGAACCAACGCTCGGTCGGGAAATCGGCGGTCATCTTGACGTCGGCGATCAGGAAATTGTCCTCAAAAACGCGGCCCTCGAAGCCAAGGCCGAGCATCGCGCGGGTGGGGGAGCGGGCACCGTCACAGGCCACGACATACTCGGCCTCTGCCACATAGGGCCCGTCGGGCGTGTCGATCTCGACCCGGACGTGATCGCCCTCAGGCTTGAGGCCCGTCACGGCATTGCGCCCCCGGATCTCGATCGGGGCACCGCGGGACTGAGCCTTGCGAACTTCTTCTACAAGGAAGCGCTCGAAATAGGGCTGTTGCAGATTGATGAAGGCGGGCTTTTTATGCCCCTGCTCGGGCTGGAGCGTGAACTCAAAAACCTTGTCAGGCCCATGAAAGACCTTGCCCACATTCCAGACGACGCCTTTATCGACCATCGCCTCACCCGCGCCCAGGCGGTCGCAGATCTCAAGCGTGCGCTTGGCGAAACAGATCGCGCGGCTGCCCTGGCCCACGCCCTCATGGTCGTCGAGCACCAGCACCGCCGTGCCTTTGAGCGCCAGATCGAGCGCGGTGGCCATGCCGACCGGCCCACCGCCGATCACCAGAACCGGATGCCGCTCGGGCGGCGCGGTTTGCGCGGCGACCGGCGCATAGGTGTAAAGCTCATAGGCAAGCTCGTATGTTGCACCGACCATCTTGGCGCCTCCCTTTCTACTGGTTCGGGCCTTTCTGTTGGTTCGGGCTAACAGTTACTTTTGTAACCAACAACGCCGAAAAATCAGCGCGCGTCACCCGGGACGCGTGACCGTGCCATCGGCCAGCCAGCCATCGAAAATCTCAAGCGCTTTGTCCGCGAAAGCCTGGTCATTGATGTGGCAGTCGAGCTCCGAAAACACGATAGGGTCGGTCATCTGGGCGCGCATCTCATCGCAGAACGCCGCGAAGGCCTGTGCGTCATAAGCCTCCCCCCCGGGCCGGTCCCATTCCTCGATGCCCTGGTTGGTCAAAATCACATGGGCCGGGGTTTCGGGCGCGGCCTTGAGCCGTTTGGCCATCTCGCGCGCGGTGTCACGGCGTTCCTCAGCATTGAGGCCCGAGGATTTGATGAGGCGATTATGGGCGTGAAACGGGCGGTCTTGGTAACGCGGCGGGATCTCCTGCCAGCCTGCGAAATCGATCAGGTCAAGGCACCCCGGCGCCACGATCTGCGGGATCCCGGCCCGGCCCGCGTTCAGCATCCGGTCCTCGCCCGCATTGATCACCGACCCGGCCAAAAGGTTGCCGAGCTCCGGCAGGGCGAAATCCATCACGCAGGCAAAACCGCCATCGCGTGCGATGCTTTCATAGGCCATGCCGCCCATGCCGGTGGCGTGGAAAATCGCGACATCGAAGCCGCGCGCCTCCAGCGCGGGTTTGAGCGGTTTCATGTACTTGAGGCACGACGAGCCGAGCGACGTCATCCCCACGACAGGCCGTCCGGCGCCTGGCGCCTCGACCGCGCGCGCCGCGCCCAGCACTGCGCCCGCCGCCTGGCTGAGCGAGGATTTGCAGATCTCATTGAGGCCATAGAGCCCACCGGCCCAGAGGATCATCTGAATGTCGGCCGAGAGACGTTCGGGCTCGATCAGGGGCGAGAAGGACACGGTGGAGACGACGTATTTCGGCACGCCCAGGGGCAGCGCCTGGCAGATATCAAGGGCGGCATCGGTGCCCATCGTTCCGCCCAGGATCACGACGCCGTCAAACGCCCCCTCTGCCTGACGTTCGCGGGCCAGCGCGCTGGCACCCCGGGCCATGATCTGCATTGCGGTGTTTTCATCGCCACTGTCGATGGCCGCTTGGATTGTGCTTTCGGCGGCTTCGGCCACTTGATGTTTGGAGATATCCGTGGGCTCAGCCGGGTCCCCAAGGACCGAGATATCCATCGAGAGCACGCCCCCGCCGAGCGCCCGGATGCGCCCGGCGATGTAGCTAAGCTCGTCGTTTTTGGTGTCGTAGGTGCCCACGACCAGGATGGTTTTGTCAGCCATGCCCTGCCCCTCCCTTTGGCGTTGCCGCTCAGGCCCCAGCGGCCAACCCGGTATCGAGCGCGGCAAGGATGTGGCTGACATCCGCCTCGGTCAGGATCAGCGGCGGCGAGAGGATCATGTTGGCGCCAGAGACCCGGACCATCACGCCCTGGGCATAGGTCGCCTCAAAGACCGCCTTGATGCGTTCTGGCCCGAGCGGGGTTTTGGCGGCTGGGTCCGAGACAAGCTCGAGCGCGTTCATCAGGCCTTCGCCCCCGCGCACGTCGCCGACGATGGCGTGTTTGATCTTGAGCTGTTCCAGCCCCGCCATAAGCTGCGCGCCGCGCGCGGCGGCGTTGTCGGGCACCTTCAACCGCTCCATCTCACGCAGGCAGGCCACGGCGGCTGCCGCGCCCACCGGATGCCCGGAATAGGTATAACCGCTGAAGACCGCACCTTTGCCGCTTTCGTCGGCCTCGAACACCTCGGCTACGTGGTCGGCGATCATCACCGCGCCGAAGGGGAAATAGCCGTTGGTGATCGCCTTGGCGGTGACGGCGAAATCGGGCTGCACACCCCAATGCCGCGAGCCCGACCAGGAGCCGGTGCGGCCATAGGCGGTGATCACTTCGTCGGCGATCAGAAGGATGCCGTTGCGCGCGCAGATCTCGCGCACGGCGGGCATGAAGCTGCGATGCGGCGGGATCACGCCGCCCGCGCCCAAAACCGGCTCCATGATGAAGGCCGCGATGGTGCCCGCGCCCTGAAAGGCGATCTCATCTTCCAGGGCCGCGAGGCAAAGCTGGGCCAAGCGCTCCGGGTCGGTCTCGTTGAACGGGTTGCGATAGGTGTAGGGCGCCGGGATGTGGTAGCAGCCGGGCAAGAGCGGCTCATACTGCATGCGAAAGTTCGAATTGCCGTTGATCGACGCGCCGCCGGTATGGGTGCCGTGATAGCCCTTTTTCAGGCTGAGATACTTCGTGCGCCCGCCCTCGCCGCGCAGCTTGTGATATTGCCGCGCCAGCCGCAGCGCGATCTCGATCCCGTCCGAGCCGCCGGAGGTGAAGAAGGCTCGGCTGAGGCCGTCAGGCGCGAAAAACGCGCGGAGCATATAGCTGAGCTCGATCACTGCGTCGTTCGATGTGCCCCGGAACGTGGAGTAATAGGGCAGCTGGTCGAGTTGGGCGGCGATGGCCTGTTTCACCGGCTCACAAGAATAGCCCAGATTGACGTTCCAGAGCCCGCCAACCGCGTCGAGCGTTTTATGCCCGTCGACATCGACGATATGCACGCCCTCGCCGCCGGTGATGATCTGAGGGGGATGGGCCAGGCTGTCGGCAGGATGCGCCATAGGATGCCACATGTGCCGCGCGTTGTTTTCCTTAAGAAAATTTCCGTCTTTCATCGCGTTGGCCTTTCTTTCTCGGGCCCAAGGTTCGGGCGCCGGGCGAGCTTTGTTGCTATTTGTTGACAGAAGAACCTTTCTCTAGCAATCTAATTTACACCATTGGTGCATATAGTGAACCAATCAGCAAAGAACGGTTAGCGGAGAAAGAGGGAGATGACGATGAAGAAGGCTTTGATCGCGGGGCTCGCCGCGACGGCCGCTGCGGCCCTGCCGGGGCTGGTGGCGGCGGAGTACCCTGAGCGGCCGGTGGAGTTCGTGGTCCCCTGGCCTCCGGGCGATGCCGAGGACGTGCTGACGCGGATGATCGCCGAGGATTTCCAAGAAGCCTACGGTGTGCCCGCTGCGGTCGTAAACCGCCCGGGCGGCGGCGGCGGGCCCTTCCCGGGCGCCATCGAGGTCGCCAATGCGCCAGCCGACGGCTACACCATTGGCTCCTTCATCCTGGCCGTGCCGGTGATCGGGCCCAATATCGGCATCCCCGAGCTTGACCCCAACCCATTCGAGCCGCTCGGCGCCTTCCTGACCTATCCCTTCGTGATCGTGGCCGGAGGCGATGCGCCCTATTCCTCGATCGAGGAGCTGGCCGCCTATGCCCAGGACAATGACGTGGTGCTTGGGCATTTTGGCGCGCCGCTGATACCGACCAAGGTGACCTTTGCCCTCGCCCAAGAACAGGGCTTTGAGTTCGCGGGCGACGCGGCCTTTGACATGCTCGATTGCAACTCCTTGGCCTCTGGAGATGTCGATGTGATGAACACGACGCTGCAACTGGTGCTGCCTTGCCTCGACGATGTGCAAGTGCTGGCCTCCATCGGTGGCGAGCGGATCGGCCTGACGCCGGACACGCCCACAGTGGGTGAGCTGAACCCCGATCTGTCGCTGGCGCTGTGGAACGGGCTTTTCGTGCACCGCGACACACCGCAGGACGTGCGCGACCGCATCATCGCGGTAGCCGAGCAGACCATGGCGTCTGAGCGCGCGCAGGAGTTCATGGCCAATACCGGCGCCCTCGTCTACTGGCAGTCGGCCGAAGAGACCCAGGCCCAGATCGAGGCCGATACCGAAGCGCTCGCCCGCATCAACGCGATGCTGGAATAAGCGCTCGGGATCGACGCAAAGGGGGCGGGCCGCCTGGCCCGTCTTCGAACCTTGGGGGGGGCCATGATCAAAGCGCGCACGCTGCAAGACCTGTTTAAGCGTTACCGTCGGCCCGGCGATCTGGCCTATGCGGTCATCTGGTTCGCCTTTAGCGTCTTTCTGCTCATTAGCCTGCCCCAGGAAACAAGCTGGGCGTCGGGGACGAAATTCCTCGCTCAACCGGCCTTTTGGCCCTATGCCGCCGTGATCGCGATGCTGGCCTTCTCCGGCCTGCACCTGGTCTCAAGCCTCATCTCAGAACGCCTGGAAGGCCGCTGGGTTGAGATCGCCCATTGGCTCAAATCATTCGAATTCGGCGCCTGGTTTCTCGCCTATGTCGTGCTCGTGCCCCGCATCGGCTATTTGCCCGCGACGCTCCTGTTCACGGTCATCCTGGCGCTGCGGCTGGGCTATCGCAGCCCTCGCATGCTGGGGGCAGCGGCGCTTTTCGGGCTGGTCGTGGTGGTGGTGTTCAAATCGCTCCTCCGGGTCAACGTGCCCGGCGGCGCGGCCTATGAGCTGCTCCCGCCAGGGCTGGCCAGCTTCATGCTGACCTATTTCTGAGGGGCGCGCGCCATGGACACCTTTCTGTCAGGGATAGAGCTTTTGCTGCGCTGGGACGTGGCGCTGGCGCTGCTCATTGGCTCGATCGGCGGTGTGATCATCGGCGCGATCCCCGGCGTCGGCGCGGCGGTGGCCATCGCGATCTTGCTGCCCACCACCTTCGCGCTCGACCCGATTGTGGGCCTCACACTGTTGCTCGGGGTCTATGGCTCCTCGATGTATGGCGGCGCGCTTCCGGCCATCCTGATCAACACGCCGGGCACAGCGGTAAATGCACTTACCACCTATGACGGCTATCCCATGACCCGGCGGGGCGAGGCGCGCCGGGCCTTGGCCCTGGCCTATTCGGCCTCGTTCTGGGGCGGGATGTTCGGCATCCTCTGCCTGATTTTCCTCTCGCCGTTGCTGGCCCTGGTGGCGCCGCATTTTGGCAGCCGAGAGATCTTTTTGGCCGCCCTGCTGGGCATCATCCTGGTGGTGCTCGCCCATCGCGGGCAGGTTTTCGCGGCCGGTGGCCTCGCCGCCTTTGGCATTCTGCTTCACACCGTGGGTCTCGACGTGCGCTACAACCAGCGCATGACGTTCGAGCAAAGCTGGCTGACGGGCGGATTCAACCTGATCGTGGTGGTCCTTGGCCTATTCGCATTGTCCCAGGCATTCCTGCTTTTGACCGACAAAGACAGCGCGCCCGAGGCGCAGCCCGTCCAGGGCTCGCTCTTTTCCGCGATGCGCGAGACCTGGGCCTATAAGCGCGTGGCGACGGTTGCGGGCAGCTTCGGCGTGCTGATGGGCATGATCCCTGGCGTGGGGGAGTTTACGGCGCAGTTCATGTCCTACACCTATGCGCGGCGCAGCTCAGCCACACCCGAAGCCTTCGGAGACGGCGCGCCCGAGGGCCTTATCGCGTCCGAGGCCGCCAACAACGCGGTGCCCGCGGCCGCGATGATCCCGCTGTTGGCCCTGGGCATCCCAGGCGAGGCCCTGACGGCGATGATGTTGTCGGTGTTCTACGTCCATAACGTGATCCCCGGCCCGCAGCTTTTCCAAGGCCAGCTCGATTTCGTCTACGCGCTTTATGTGGCGATGATCCTGCTCAATGTGATCGTGCTGGTCTTCTTGATCTTCTCGACAAACCTTTTGACGCGCATCATCCAGGTGCCGACGCGGTTTCTGGGCATGGTGATCCTGACCCTTAGTTTTGTGGGGGTGTTTTCGCTGAGGAACTCCGTCACCGATTGCGCGATTGCCGCCGGCTTCGGGGTGCTGGGACTGATCCTCAAGCGCCTCAACCTGCCGATTGTGCCGATTGTGCTCGGTATGGTTCTGGGCGGGATCATGGAGGTGAAGCTGCGCTCGGCGATGATCCGGGTGAATTCGCCGCTGGACTTTGTAGACCGCCCCATCGCGGCGATCCTGGCCGGGGCCATCGTGCTGATCCTGGTGCTGCATGTGCGCACGCTGCGCAAAGAGCATCTGGCGCGGCTGAGCGAGGCGCAGATCGACCACGAGATGCACGACACGCAGCAGAGATAGGCCCATGGATCAGTCCCAAATCGACGCCCTGCGCGGCACCCCGATCGCGCCGCAACGCCTGTTGATCGACGGGGAGCACCGGGCCGCGGAGAGCGGGGAGACCGATGAGGTGATCTCTCCGCTCAACGGCCGGGTCTTGACGCAAATGGCCTCGGCCGGACGGGCGGATGCGGACCTTGCGGTGACCGCGGCACGCCGGGCCTTTGAGGACAAACGCTGGCGCGGAATGGCACCTGCGGCGCGCAAGAAGATCATGATGCGCTGGGCCGATTTGATCGAGGCCGAGGCCCTGACGCTCGCGGTGATGGGGGTGCGCAACAACGGGACCGAGATCGGCATGGCGATGCGCGCGGAGCCCGGCTCGGCCGTGGCCACGCTGCGCTACTACGCTGAGGCCATCGACAAGCTTTACGGCGAGATCGCCCCCACGGCGGGCGACGTGATGGGCCTCATCCACCGCGAGCCAGTGGGCGTGGTGGCCGCGATCATCCCTTGGAATTTCCCGCTGATGATCGGCGCTTGGAAGCTGGGACCGGCACTCGCGGCGGGCAATTCGGTGGTGCTGAAACCGTCCGAGACCGCCGCGCTCAGCCTCATCCGCATCGCTGAACTGGCGCTCGAGGCCGGACTTCCGCCGGGCGTTCTGAACGTGGTGACGGGTCCGGGCGCGGTGGTGGGTGATGCGCTCGCGCGTTCGATGGACGTTGACGTGATCGCCTTCACCGGCTCGGGCGCGACGGGGCGGCGCCTGCTCGAGGCCTCGGCCGCCTCAAACCTCAAGCGCTGCTATTTGGAGCTGGGCGGTAAATCCGCCAATATCGTCTGCGCCGATGCGCGTGACTTGGCCGAGGCGGCCAAGGTTTCGGCCGCCGGGATCTTTCGCAATTCCGGTCAGGTTTGCGTGGCGGGCTCAAGGCTCTTAGTCGAGCGGTCGATCCATGATGAATTTCTGGCCGAACTGACCGCCGCGACCAAGGCCCTGACTGTCGGCGATCCCCTGTCGCTCACCACCCAAGCGGGCGCGGTGAACAATGCACGGCAGTTGGCGCAGAACCTGGAGTTCGTGAAGACCGCCCAAGCCGAGGGTGGGGCGCTGCACTATGGCGGCGCCCGCATCCTGGAAGACACCGGCGGCTACTTTATGGAGCCCACGATCATTACGGGCGTGGGTCGCGATGATACGGTGGCGCAGCAAGAGGTTTTCGGCCCGGTCCTCGCCGTCACCGCTTTCGACAGCGAGGACGAGGCGATCTCGCTGGCCAACAGTACCGATTACGGGCTGGCCGGGGGGCTCTGGACGGCGGATCTGAGCCGCGCGCACCGGATGATCGCCGAGATGCGCACGGGCGTGGTCCACGTCAACACCTATGGCGGGCCGGATGTCACCGTGCCGATGGGTGGGCGGAAGGGCTCGGGCAACGGGCATGACAAATCGCTGCACGCCTTTGACAAGTTCGTCGATCTCAAGACCGCTTGGATCAAGCTCTAGGCCCTCAAAAGCTGATCCAAGCCGCCTGTTCTTGCGATGACCGGATCGCGGCGTCGATGAATTCCATCCCGCGCAGGCCCTGGCCGATATCGGGCAGGTAGGCCGGATGCTCAGCGCCGGGGTCTTCGATGCAATCGGCGATGTCGGAATAGAGCGCGGCAAAGCCTTCGAGATAGCCCTCCGGGTGCCCGGCCGGGATACGCGGGCCCATGCCTGGCCCGGGCGCAAATGCGTTGCCGTTGCGGGTGATCCGGCGCGTGGCCTCTCCAATTGGTGCGAACATCAGCTCATTGGGATTTTCTTGCGCCCATTCCAGACCGCCGGCGTCGCCATAAACGCGCAGGCGCAAGCCGTTCTCACAGCCCGTGGCCACTTGCGAGCACCAAAGGACACCGCGCGCGCCACCCGCATAACGCAGAAGGATATGCGCGTTGTCATCGAGCGCCCTTCCCGCGCCGAAGCTGTGCAGATCGGCGGCCAGGGCCTCAACACCAAGGCCCGTGACATAACCCGCAAGATGAAAGGCATGGGTGCCGATGTCGCCGATGGCGCCGCCCCCGCCCGAGCGTTTGGGATCGGTCCGCCATTCGGCCTGCTTCAGCCCCTCACGCTCGACCGGGCGGGCGAGCCAATCCTGAGCGTATTCGACCTGGATCACGCGGATCTGGCCCAGATCGCCCGCCGATACCATCTCCCGCGCCTGCCGGATCAGGGGATAGGCGGTGTAATTGTAGGTGACGAAAAAGCGCGTGCCGGTCTCTTCCCGGGCGGTATTGGCGATGGCCGTCAGACGGCGCGCATCCTCCAAATCCGAGGTCAGCGGCTTGTCGCTGATGACATGGATGCCGCGCCTCAGAAACTCCCGCGCGGCGGGGTAGTGCATGTGGTTGGGCGTGACGATGGAGACGGCCTGGATGCCATCGGGCCGCGCCGCCTCCCGCTCGGCCATCAGACGGAAATCATCGTAGCTGCGATCGCCCGCAACGCCGAGCTCCCTGGCCGAGGCCTGCGCCTTTTGCGGCGTCGAGGAGAACGCGCCCGCCACAAGCTCGAACCGGTTGTCGATGCGCGCCGCGATCCGGTGCACCTCGCCGATAAAGGCGCCCTGTCCGCCGCCCACCTGACCCCAGCGGATGCGGCTCATGTCAGGCCCAACATCGCGCGGTTGGCGTCCATATCGGTGCCGCCATCGGCGAAATCATCGAAGGCGCGCGGCGTGACGCGGATCATGTGGCGTTTGACAAACTCGGCGCCCTCGCGCGCGCCATCCTCGGCGTGTTTGATCGCGCATTCCCATTCGACGACGGCCCAGCCGTCAAAGTCATACTGCGCGAGCTTGGAGAAAACCGCTCCGAAATCCACCTGCCCATCGCCCAGCGAGCGGAAGCGCCCGGCCCGGTCGACCCAGGATTGATAGCCGCCATAGACCCCCTGCCGACCCGTCGGCCGGAACTCCGCGTCTTTGACGTGAAACATGCTGATGCGGTCGTGGTAAATGTCGATATTGTCTAGATAATCGAGCGCTTGCAGGACGTAATGGCTGGGATCGTAGAGCATGCGGGCGCGGTTGTGGTTGCCCGTGCGCTCCAGGAACATCTCATAGGTGATGCCGTCGTGGAGATCCTCGCCCGGATGGATCTCATAGCAGATGTCGACCCCGTGCTCCTCAGCGAGGTCGAGAAGCGGGCGCCAGCGCTTGGCCAGTTCATCGAAGGCGGCCTCGATCAGCCCCGCGGGGCGCTGTGGCCAGGGATACATATAGGGCCAGGCCAGGGCGCCCGAAAAGCTCGCCATCGCCTTGAGGCCCATATTCCGGCTAGCCTTGATCGCGGCCTCGACCTGGGACACAGCCCAGGCCTGCCGCGCGGCCGGATTGCCGTGCACCGCTGGCGGCGCGAACCCGTCAAAGCCCGCGTCATAGGCCGGGTGCACGGCGACCAGTTGGCCCTGTAGGTGGGTCGACAGCTCGGTCACAGCAACGCCGTTTTCACGCGCCTTGCCCAATAGATCATCGCAATAGCCGATCGAGGTGGCGGCGGTTTCAAGATCGATCAACCTGCCGTCCCAAGATGGGATTTGCACGCCGATATAGCCGCAATCAGCCGCCCAGCGGGTGATGCCGTCCCAGGTGTTGAAGGGAGCCTCGTCCGAGGCAAATTGCGCCAGGAACAGGCCCGGGCCTTGCAAAGATTTCATAGCTCTCCTCCCCTGGCCCAAACGATGGGCGCGATTACTTGCCCTAGGCAATGGCACATCGGAGTAAAACGTGTAATTTTGGGAAAGCAAACCGGGAATATGCGCGATGCTCGACACATCGGAATTTCTTGTCGGGGTCACTGTGGGCAGTGGCGCGGTGGCCTCTATCGCGACGCGCAGCGGTGCCGATTTTCTTCTGGCGATCAATGCCGCGAGGTTGCGCAATATGGGCGCGCCGTCGATCTCCTGCATGCTGCCCCTGGCCGACGCGGTCTCGCTGGTCGATGATTATGCCGCCACGGATGTCCTGCCCCTAGTGACGCAGCCGGTCTTTGCCGGGATGACCTGCTGGCAGACCGATTTCAACGCGCAAGCGCAGACGCGGCGTCTGCTGGAAGAGGGGTTTGCGGGGGTGGTGAACTTTCCGCCCAGCGCGCTCTACCCGCCCGAGATCCAGCGCAACCTAGAACGCGCAGGCGTGGGCTTTGCCGCCGAGATCGAGATGCTACGCGCGGCGCAGAACGCGGGCGGCCTGGCGCTGGCTTATTGCTACAACATCTCGCAATGCCGTCAGGCCGCAATTGCCGGGATCGGGCATATCCTGCTGAATCTTGGCTGGAATACCGGCGGCCTGACCTCGCCCAGCGCGCAGGTTTCGCTGGAGGAAGCCGCCGCGCTCGCCGTCAGTGCCACGCGGCAGATCCGGCGGATCTCCCCTGACGCCATCGTTTTGCTCGAAGGCGGTCCGGTCGAAACCTCCGAAGACCTGGCCTTCATCCGCGAGTTTGCGCAGCTCGACGGCTATGTCGGCGGCTCAACTTTTGAGCGGTTGCCGATCGAACGCGCCATCACAGACCGCATCGCCACATTCAAAGCCGCCGATCGGACCGAGCGGCCCGAAGACCGCCATGCTCAGCGCGTCGTGTCGCTGGGCAAGCGCGCGGGCCTGGTGGTCGAAAGCGCGGCCATGACCGACGCCCTTGGCGCGATCTTCGATGCGCGCAGGCGGGGTCAGCCGATGACCTATATCCATGTGCCGCTCGGCGAGAGCTTTCAGCCGATCGAGCGCTTTATCGAGGCGCAATTGCCGCGCGCTGTGACCGCGATAAGGCTCGAGGCCGGGCCTGATCTGGGTGCGAGCCAAGCGCTCAAGCCGCTTGCCTCGATGCGCGGTCATCCCCGCCGCAATGGCCCCGGTGCGGGGCAAAGTGCGGCGGTCTTGCTGCGCCATCCCGAACGCTTGACCGAGACCGACCGGCAAACCTTGAGCGATCTGATCTTGGATCTCGGCCCGGGGGAGGGGCAGTCGCAAGTGACGGTCTTCTTGCTCTCCCATGAGGCCGTGAGCGACCTGCCGCAGTCTCTGCAAGACAGCCCGCTCGGCGCTCTGATCCGCGCCTATCACGTGGCCATGCCCGGCCTGCATGAACGCGTGGCCGATATCCCGGCGCTGATCGATCAGATCCTGGCCGATGGCACGCGCAAGACAAGGGCTTCACACCTTGTCTCACCCGGAGCGATGCGGCGGCTTCAAGGCTATGCCTGGCGCGCGAACACTGCGGAGCTGACGGAGGTCTGCGCGCGTTTGGCGCCGCTGATGTCCAAAGGCCTGATCGGCTCAAAACAGATCGACGACCTGCTGCGCCCTGGTGCCAGTGTGCGGACCGAGGCCACGACGGCAGTGAGCCAAGAAAAACAGATACTGATCTCGGTCCTGGCGCAGAACCGGTTTCGCAAGGGCCAGACGGCGGACGCGCTGGGGATCAGCCGGAAGACGCTCTATAACCGGATGAAACGCCATGGCTTGAGCTAGGGCTTGAGCTAGAGCGCGAGCTTGGCAGGTGCATGATCGCGGCAATGCCTTGCTCCTGCGGGGCGCGAGGCAGATGACCGTCCGGGCCGCCATGCACAAGGATCGGCATGTTGGGCCCGTAGGCCTTGCGCAACTGCTCGAGAAAGCCCTCAGCGACGGACTTGAGATCCTCAGCCGAGCGGATCACCAGCAAGACCGCGTCGAGCGCGAGGTCAGGCAGCGCGCCTGGGCCGGGTGTCGTGCTGAGCATGACGCGTTTGCCCTGGGCCCGGCAGGCGGATAGGGCCGCGACCTCTTGCGCGCGGCCTGTTCCCACCTCGGAAAGCTGATCTCCGAACGCGTCGCCAAAGGCGCTCGCGCAGGGGAAATTCGTGACCCAACCGAGCGAGCTTGCGCCGAGCGCAGCAAGCACTTCGGGACTGGGCGGATGGTGGCGGCCAAGCCAGAGCCCGAGGCAGTCATCGGGCCCGGCTAGGCCACCGCTAAGCGCGGTCACCTGCTCCATCGGGCTTGCGACATCGCCGCTGGGAAGAATCAGCGACGTTGCCACATCCAAGGCGCCGCCCGCGTCGAAGGCTTTGCGCGTGAGCATGAATTTGGGAAGGGCGCCGGACGGCGCAGCAACTTCGTCAATCGGCCATTCCCAGAATTTCATCGCCGGACTTACCCAAAATTACCCAGAAGGCCAGAATCCCTCGTTGCGAAAACAAGCAACTGCACTGGATGCTACTCACAAATCTCTTTGGGAGGAGAGAGTGATCTTCGCAACACAAAAATTGCGAGGCAGGCTTGGCCTGCCTAGTCCCTGGGTATGGCTATGAACGGCGTGAGGCGGCAGGCCTCACAGCGGCCTATCCTATTGATATCGCTCGCCATTATTGCGGCAATCCTGGCCTATCTGATCATCGCGATCTGGCCCGAATGGCTGGTGGATTTGTTGGGCCGAAAGCGCACATTCGTCAACACTCTGCTCAATGGCCTAACCCTCGCAGGTCTCTATTTTCTGGTGGCGTCGGGCTTCACGCTGGTTTTTGGACTGATGCGCAACGTCAATCTCGCCCACGGCTCGATGTACCTCCTCGGCGCCTATATCGGCTTCGAAGCAGCCGAAGCCTCGGGCAGTTGGTTCTTCGGCGCGGCGGTCGCGTTCGTCTCGATGGCCGTCATCGGCGCGATCCTGCAAGTAGTGGTCTTTCGCCGGATGCAGGGCGATGACCTGCGCCAGACCCTGATCACCATCGGCATCTCAATCGTGGCCGCCGACCTCATGCTCGCAGTGTGGACGGGCACGACCTATCAGTTCAATCCGCCCGACTGGCTTTTCGGCGCGGTGCAGCTTCCGGTCGTCTCGAGCATCCGCTCTAGCGGCGAGGCCGTGATGATCACCTATCCCGTCTACCGCCTCACCGTGCTGGGCATCGCCGTCGCCGTGGGCGCCGCCCTGTGGCTGTTTCTCAACCGCACGCGCATCGGGATGATGATCCGTGCGGGCGTCAATGACCGGGAGATGCTCGCGGCCAGCGGTTTCAACGTGCAGCTTGTCTTCGCTTTGGTCTTCGCCCTCGGCGCGGGGCTCGCGGGCTTTGCTGGCGTGATCGGTGGCACGGCGCTGTCGATCTCACCGGGGGAAGACGTGCGTTATCTCCTCGCCTCGCTGATCGTGGTTATCGTCGGCGGCATGGGCTCGATCTCAGGCGCGGCCGTGGGCGCGCTTCTGATCGGCATGGCGGAACAGTTCGGCCTTGCGTATTTTCCGACCTACGGCGTGGTGCTGACCTTCGTCATCATGATCGTCGTTCTGGCTGTGCGGCCCGAGGGCATCATGGGCGGGCGCCTGTGATGGAGAGGCTGCGCCATATCGCGCCCGGCTATTGGGTCCTGTTGGCGGCCCTTCTTCTTTATCCCCTCGTGGCGAGCGAGTTCTTCGTTCTGCAAATTGGCGCCTATGCGATGATCCTCGGTATCCTGTCGCTCTCTTTGATGTGGCTGGCGGGCTATGGCGGGATGGTATCACTGGCGCAGGTCGCGATTGCCGGGCTTGGCGCCTATATGCTGCCGGTTCTGGGCACCAACACCCAAGACGTGATGGGCCTGGGCTGGCCCTGGTGGCTGACGATCCTGGCGGCCCTCACGGTTTCGGTCGCCTTCGCCACGTTCATCGGCGCGGTGGCCGCCCGGACCGAGGGCATCTACACGTTGATGATCACGCTCGCCTTCTCGGTCGTCGTTTTCTACTTCTCACGCCAGAATTACGCCGTCTTCAACGGCTTCACCGGCTTTGCCGGGATCGAGCCGCCCACGCTGTTCGGCGTCTATTGGCGTGATCCCATCCCCTTCTACTACCTCGTTTTGATCTGCGCCGCGGGTCTTTTTGCGGCCGTCAGCTATGCCGCGCGCTCAACCTTCGGGCTGAGCCTTCAGGCCGTGCGCGACAACCCCCGCCGCCTGCGCGCCCTGGGCTACAACGTCACCGCGCACCGCGTCTTCGCCTTCGCCCTATCGGGGGTGATCGCGGGCATTGGGGGGATCCTGCTGATCTGGTTCAACGGCCGCATCGCGCCCAGTTCGATCAGCATCGACATCACCATCGACATCTTGGTGATCGCGGTCCTGGGCGGCCTCAGGCTACCGATTGGGCCCTTCATCGGAGCGGTGGTTTTCGTGCTTTTGGACAATTTCGCCATCGATCTGATCGACCGCGAACGCTTCAACACTGTGATCGGCATCGTGTTTTTGCTGATCGTTTATTTCTCTCCGGATGGCCTGTTGGGCCTGTGGGAGAAGGTAAGGCCCAACGCAAGGCGTCAACGCGCGCCAGAGCCTCGGGCCGAAGCGGCCGAACCGGCCGAATAAGACGCATCTTAAGGGAGGACTTGGAATGCAAAAACTATTGGTGACGACGGCCGCTGTGCTCAGCCTGACGGCTGTGGCGGGACAGGCCGAGACGATAAGGATCGGCGTGCTGGCAACGCTCGAAGGCGCGTTCACCGCGCTGGGTGAGGACGGCGTGCGCGGCGTTGAGCTTGCGGTCGCGGGCATGGATAGCATGGTCGCCGGCAACGACATCGAGATCCTGGTGCAATCAACCGACACCACGCCTGACAGCGCGATTCGCGGCGCCCGCCGTCTGATCGAGCAGGACGGCGTGCAGATGATCGTCGGCCCGCTCTCGGGCTCAGAGGGGATCGCGATCCGCGACTTCTCACGCGAATACCCCGATGTCACCTTCGTCAACGGCGTCTCGGGCGCGCAAGACACGACCCTGCGGGAGCCGTCCGAGAACTTCTTTAGGTTCAACACGGAAGGCGCACAGTGGATGGCCGGTCTGGCCGATTACATCTACAATGAAAAGGGCTATCGCAGCCTGGCCGTTCTGGCCGAGGATTACTCCTTCCCCTACACGCAGGTATTTGGTCTGCTGGAGCCCTTCTGCCGCCTGGGCGGGGAAGCCGCGGTCGATGACCGGTTCTGGGTGCCGATCGGCAATGGCGACTATTCGTCGGTGATCGCGGCCCTGCCCGATGACGTGGACGCGATCTATGTGGCGCTCGGCGGGTCGGACGCGGTCAACTTCCTGACGCAGTATCAGCAAGCCGGGGGCTTTTTGCCCATTGTCGGCGGCTCGATCACGGTGGACCAGACGGTTCTTGGCTCGGAAGGCCGGATCCGCGATGCGGTCATCGGCACGCCGTCGGCGGGTCCGATCTCGGACACCTATGACGGTGAGGCCTGGCTCGAGTTCGTCGCGGCCTACCAAGAGCTGCACCCTGACGGCTTCCCCTCGCCTTCGCTGTTCGCCCATGGCTACTACGTCAACACCTTGGCGCTTTTGACCGCGCTCGAGGAAGTTGGTGGCGATCTGAGCGATGGCGGTGCGGCCCTGCGGGAGACGCTGTCTTCGCTGGAGCTGGAGACACCCACGGGCACCGTCATGCTCGATGAGCGCCGCCAGGCGATCGCGGATATCTTCGTGACGGAAGTGACCGAGGCCGAGGACGGCACGCTGGTCAACGCCACGGTGTCGGTGACGCAAAGCGTGTCGCAGACCCTGGGCCAGGACTACGAGAGCTTCCTGGAATACGGCGTCGTCTCGCGCACCAACCCGCCCTGCGGCTAAGCTAGGGGCCAGACCCGGAATGGACCGCACGGACGCCCTCTCACGACTTCAAGCTTCGGGCAAATTCGCCCTGGAGCTTGAGGCCGTGTCCAAGCACTTCGGGGCTTTGGTGGCGCTGGCGGATATCAATCTTGCCGTGCGCGCGGGCGAACGGCGGGCCATTCTGGGATCGAACGGCGCGGGTAAGACCACGTTGTTCAATGCGATCATGGGGGATTTTCCCACCACGACCGGGCGGGTGCGTTTCTTTGGCGAAGACGTCACGGATGTGCCCGCCCATCACCGGATCCGGCGCGGTCTGCGCCGGACCTACCAAATCTCGCAGCTCTTCGGGCAGCTTTCGGTCCGAGACAACGTCTACCTCGCTTGCCGCGGGGTGTCTGCCGGGCGCTTCTCGCTGCGCCGCCCCAGCGCCTCGGACCCGCGCCTGCAACAGGCCGACACGCTGATCGAGGCGGTGCATCTGAGCGATGTCACCCATACCCTGGTCTCAGAGCTGTCCTACGGGCAGCAGCGGCAGCTGGAAATCGCCCTCGCGCTTGCCGGAGCGCCGCGCTTTATTCTGTTCGATGAACCCGCCGCCGGGCTATCGCCCACGGAGCGCACCGAGCTGATCGAGATCCTCGGCGCCCTGCCCGCGCATATGGGCTATATCATCATCGAGCATGACATGGACGTGGCGCTCCGCGTGGCCGAGTCCGTGACGATGATGCATAACGGACGGGTCTTCGCCGAAGGCACGCCGGAAGAGATCGAGAACGACCCCGCCGTGCAAGAGCTCTATCTGGGGAGCGGTCACTGATGGCGGGCCGGGGCACGAAACACGCGCTGACGATCCGCGATTTGCACGTCTATTACGGTGCCTCCCATGCGCTGCAGGGCGTCAACATAACGCTCACCGAGGGCGTGCATTCCGTCTTGGGCCGCAACGGCATGGGCAAGACGACACTGTGCAACGCGATCATGGGTCTCAAAGACATCACATCGGGCTCAATCCGCTTTGACGGCACCGAGGTGACAACCTTGCCCCCGCACCGGATCGCCGCGCTTGGCGTGGGCTATACGCCGCAAGGCCGGCGGCTTTGGCCGTCTCTGACCGTCGATGACCATTTGCGCCTTTGCCAGAAGAAAGGCAGCGCTTGGACAATGGACCGGGTCTATGCCCAGTTCCCGCGCCTGGCCGAGCGGCGCAGGAATGGCGGCGCGCAGCTATCGGGCGGAGAGCAGCAGATGCTGGCCATCTCCCGCGCGCTTTTGTCCGATCCTGACCTGCTGATCCTGGATGAGCCGACCGAGGGCCTGGCCCCGGTGATCGTCGATCAGGTGGTTGAGCTTCTGAAGACGCTGGCCGAGGAGGGCGGCTGCGCGATCCTGCTGGTGGAGCAGAACCTGAGGGTTGCCACCGACGTGGCCGAGGATGTGGCGATCATGGTCAATGGCCGGATCAGCCATGTGTTGCCCGCCGCACAGCTGGCCGGAGACCGGGCGCTGCAACAGCAGCTTTTGGGTGTCGGACGGGCTGATGATGCGGCCCCGGTGGACATCGCGGCCTATGTGCCGAAAGCCAGCCCAGAGGCCCCGAAGACAGAGACCAAGCCCGCCAATCCGGCAAGCGAGCTTGCGCTGCGGACTGCGCGGCATAGCGGCTGGGCCTATGTGCCGCCCGCGCGCTGGTCAGACGGGCACTGGGCCGAGAACAAGATCGCCGGTGAGGTCACACCGCTCGTGAGCCACGCCGCTCCCGCGCGGGGCGATCAGCGCGGCGCCGTCCTGGTCGCGGGTACGTTTGATACGAAAGCCGCAGAGCTTAGCTATCTGCGCGAGGTTCTCCAGGCCCATGGCGTGGCCGTGCGCAGCGTGGATCTTTCGACCTCGGGCAAGCCTTCCTCGGCCGATATCCCGCCCCATATGGTGGCCGCGCACCATCCCCGCGGGCCAAGCGGTGTCTTCACCGGGGATCGCGGCACGGCGGTGGCGGCGATGACCCTGGCCTTCGAGCGCTGGGTTCGGGTCCAGGACAACCTGGGCGGCATCATCTCGGCGGCCGGATCAGGCGGCACGGCGCTTGCCACGCCCGCGATGCGCGCCCTGCCGGTGGGTGTGCCCAAGATCATGGTCTCGACCGTGGCCTCCGGCGATGTCGGGCCGTATGTGGGACCATCCGACATGATCATGATGTACTCGGTCACCGATGTGGCCGGGCTCAACCGGATCTCCCGCAAGGTCCTTGGCAATGCCGCAGCCGCGATGGCGGGCATGGCCAAGGCCGAGCTGGGGAGCGCGGATACCGGCGGCAAGCCGCTTTTGGGCCTGACGATGTTCGGTGTGACCACGACCGCGATCCAGAACGTCACCGCGGGTCTTGGACAGGGCTGGGAGCCGCTGGTCTTTCACGCCACCGGCACGGGCGGGCGTTCGATGGAGAAGCTTGCCGAAAGCGGGCTTTTATCGGCGGCGCTCGATCTGACCACGACCGAGGTTTGCGATCTGTTGATGGGCGGGGTTTTCCAAGCCACCGAGGACCGCTTTGGTGCCTTCATCCGCACGCGCCTGCCCTGGGTCGGCTCGGTCGGCGCGCTCGATATGGTGAATTTCGGCGCGCGCGACACCGTGCCCGAGCGCTATGCCGAACGGCTGTTCTATGAGCACAACCCCCAGGTCACGCTCATGCGCACCACGCCGGAAGAAAACGAGCGCATCGCGCGCTTTATCACCGAGCGGACCAACCGCATGGACGGGCCGGTGCGCTTTCTCATACCCGAGGGCGGTGTGTCCGCGCTCGACGCGCCGGGTCAGGCCTTCGATGACCCCGAGGCGCGTGAGGCGCTTTATGAGACCATCGCGGGTACTTTCCAGGAGACCGCCAATCGGCGCCTGATCCGGGTGCCGCACCATATCAACGACCCGGCCTTTGCCGATGCCGCGCTCGCGGCCCTGGCAGAGATCGCCCCCTCCAACACGAAAGAGACGACCCATGCCGCGATTTGACCGCTCAGACCTGATGGCCCGCTTCAAAGCGATGAAAGAGGCCGGTGAGCCTATTATCGGCGGTGGCGCGGGCACGGGCCTATCGGCCAAATGCGAGGAAGCGGGCGGGATCGACCTGATTGTGATCTACAATTCCGGGCGCTACCGGATGGCGGGGCGCGGCTCGCTGTCGGGGCTTCTGGCCTATGGCAACGCCAATGAGATCGTCATGGAGATGGCCAGCGAAGTGATCCCGATGGCGCCCAAGACGCCGGTCCTAGCGGGCGTGAACGGCACCGATCCGTTCGCGAATTTCGACGTGCTTCTGGATGATATGAAGCGGGTTGGCTTCGCGGGCGTCCAAAACTTCCCCACCGTGGGGCTGATCGACGGCGTGTTTCGGCAGAACCTCGAGGAAACCGGCATGTCCTATGCCCAGGAGGTCGAGGTGATCGCCATGGCCCACGCCAAGGACATGCTGACCACGCCCTACGTCTTCTCGGAGGCTGACGCGACGGCGATGGCCGAGGCGGGCGCCGATATCATCGTCTGCCATCTGGGCCTGACCACGGGCGGCTCCATCGGGGCGGAAACCTCCCAAAAGCTCTCGGATTGCCCGGCGATCGTCGATGCCTGGGCCGAGGCCGCGCTCAAAGTGAACCCTGACGCGCTGATCCTGGTTCATGGCGGGCCGGTCGCGATGCCGGACGACGCAGAATACGTCCTCAAACACACGAAAAATTGCCACGGGTTCTACGGCGCGTCATCCATGGAGCGTTTGCCGACCGAAGTGGCGCTGACCGAGCAAACACGCGCCTTCAAGGCCATCAAGGGGAGCTGAACCATGACGGGAACGCTGATCACGGCGCTTATCATCCTGCTGATCGCGATTGTGGTCGTGGTCTGGCTGTTCAACTGGCTCTACTACCGCTCGACCAGTGACCGGGCCTTCGTGCGGACGGGTCTGGGCGGCGAGAAGGTGGTGATTTCGGGCGGCGCCTTCGTTTTGCCGATCATCCATGAGGTCACGCCGGTCTTTTTCAGCCTGTCGCGGCTGGAGGTGAGCGCCGAGAAGGAAGACGCGCTCATCACCAAGGACCGGGCGCGGATGGATGCGCGGGCCGAGTTTTTCCTGCGCGTGGCCGAGGACCCCAAGGCGGTGTCGGCGGCAGCCAAGACCCTGGGCAATATCCTGGCCGATCCCGACAAGCTTTCGGCGTTTTTCGAAGGTGAGTTCCTGGGCGCCATGCGGTCGGTCGCGGCGACGATGTCGATGGAGGAGATCCATGACGACCGCGCCAAATTCGCCGAGGACGTCAAAGCGAGGGCGGGCGCGGCCCTGGCACAGAACGGCTTGGAGCTGCGGTCGGTGGCGATCCGCGCGCTCGATCAGACCAGCTTGGAATATTTCAACCCCGCGAACCGCTTCGATGCCGAGGGTCTGACGACACTGATCCGCCTGGTCGAGGACCGCCGCAAGCTGCGCAACGAGATCGAGCAGCAATCCGTCGTCTCGATCCGGGAGCGCAACCTTGAGGCCGAGCGCGAGACCCTGGCGCTTGACCGGGAATCTGCCCTGGCCCGGCTGATGCAGGAGCAGGAGATCGAGTTGCGTCGCGCGGAGCAAGGCGCACTGATCGCCGAGACCCGCGCCAAGCAGGAAGCGGCGGCGGAGCAGGCGCGCATCACCGCCCGAAAGGGCACCGAGGTCGAAAAGATCGCTATGCGCCGTGAGATCGACGAGGCGGAGCTGACGACCCAGCAAGAGACCGAACGCGCCCGGATCGAGGCCGAAAAGAAAACGGATCAGATCCGCGTGAACCGGGAGGAAAACCTGCGCAAGCTTGAGATCGCGCGCCAGCAGACGGTGGAGCTGATGGAGCTCGAGTCCAAAATCGCAGTGCTGGAAAAGGCGGCGACGGAGGCCAAGGTCCGCATCGAGACCGGCGACCAACTGGCCAAGGCGGTGGAGGCGGAAGAGGCCGTCAAAACCCGACGTGAGGTCGAGGGGGCCACGCGCGAGGCCGAGGTCGCCAAGATCATGGCCGCCAAGGACAGCGAGACCCAGCGCCTGCTGGCCACGGTAAGCGCAGAGGCGGAGCGGCTGAGGAACGAGGCCGAGAACCTGCTGTCAGAGGATGCACGCGCGGGCCGTCTACGGGTTCAGTTGATCGAACGTTTGGAGGCCATTGTGCGCGAGACCGTCAAGCCGATGGAAAAGATCGACAGCATCAAGGTCGTGCATCTGGGGGGCGCCGGGATCGGCGAGGGCGGCGGCGCGCGGTCGCCCACCGATGAGGTGATGGACAGCGTCCTGCGCTACCGCGTGCAGGCGCCGATGATCGAGGAACTGCTCAAGGATGTCGGCGTGGACGGCGCGAACCTGACGCGCTCGGGCGATATCTTCCGGTCGGCCAAGGACGCCAAATCGCTGATGCCTGATCCCGGAAAATCTGGACCCGAGAAGAAGGATGGCTGAGGTCTATCGCTCGGATGTGATCGGCGCCTCGGCGGCGCGGGTCTGGTCGGTGATCCGGGATTTCAACGCTCTGCCGATCTGGACGCCGTTCGTGGCTGAAAGCCGGATCGAGGGCGCTATGCCGTCCGACCGTCTGGGCTGTGTTCGCAACTTCCGCCTGCGCGATGGGGGCGAGATCCGGGAGCGTCTACTGGTGCTCGATGACACGCGGATGGCCTGCACCTATGCGATCCTGGACGCGCCCATGCTGGTCGAGAATTACCGCGCCACGCTGAGGCTCTGGCCCGTTGCGCGCGAGGGCGCCTGTTTCGCGGAATGGAGCGCGCGCTTTGACTGCACGCCCGAGAATGAGCCGGGCCTCCTGCGCCAGATCGGCGACGGTGTCTTTGCCGCCGCGCTGGCGCATCTGCGCAAACGCTTCTGAGCCGAGAGATGCCCACCATCGACACCAGCACGATCATCGACGCGCCCATAGACGAGGTCTGGGCGATGATCCGGGACTTCAACAGCCATCTGGACTGGCATCCCGCCATTGCCGACAGCCACATCGAGGCGGGCCTGCCCGGGGATGCCGTGGGCGCGGTGCGGGCATTCACTCTGACTGATGGTGCGAGGCTTCGAGAGGAGCTGACCGCGCTATCGGATGACGAATATCGTTTCTCCTACCGCATCCTGAGCTCGGACGTGCCGCTTCTGAATTACCGCGCCCATGTGATGCTCAAGCCTGTCACAGCATCGGCGCGGACCTATTGGCGCTGGTGGTCGAGCTTTGACACCCCGCCGGGCCAGGAAGCGGAGCTGTCGCGGGTGGTGCGCGAGGATGTGTACCATGCGGGCTTTGACGCGGTGGCTGCGCGACTGTCCCAGGGTGTGGCCGCGACGGCGACGGCGCCAACTTCCAACAGCCCGGATCGCGCCCTGAAGGCGGGCTTCAACCTGCTGCTGTGGGGGACGCATATTGGCGAGGCGGAGCTCAAGCGCTGTGAGGGCCTGGCGCGGATGGGCTGGGACGGGGTCGAAGTGCCGGTCTTTGAAGGCACGCCCCAGGAATACGGCGCGCTGGGGCGGCAGTTGCAGGGGATGGGCCTCAAGCGCACAGCGCTCGCTATTATCAGCCAGGGCGATCCCTTGTCCGATGATGCGCAGGCCAGGAGCCACGCGCTAGATCACCTTAAATACGTCGCCGATTGCAGCCTGGCTGTGGGGGCCGAGGTCCTGGCCGGGCCGCTCACGCAGCCGCTGGGGCAGTTCTCCGGCCGCGGGCCCACGGAACGCGAGCAAGCCCGCCTGATCGAAACCGGCCGCGCGCTGGCCCGCCATGTCGAGGGCAGCGGCATGAAGATCGCGGTTGAGCCGCTCAACCGGTTCGAATGCTACGCGCTCAATACCGCTCAGCAGGCCGCCGATCTGGTCAAGGCCGTGGACATGCCGGGCTACGGCTATCTGTTCGATAGTTTTCACGCCAATATCGAGGAGAAGAACCCCTGGGACGCCCTGCGCCGCCATGCGGGTCAGATGACCCATGTGCATGTCTCGGAAAATGACCGTGGCACGCCCGGGGCGGGGCATATCGATTTCGCCGCGATGTTCGACGCGCTGCACGAGATCGACTGGGACGGCTGGGTCACGGTCGAGGCCTTCGGCGCGGCTCTGCACGATATCGCAGCGGCCACCAAGGTCTGGCGCCCGCTTTTCGATGATGAGGACAGCCTGGCGCGGGAGGCCCTGGCGCTGTTGCGAAGGGCATGGTCAGAGGCGGGGGCGGAGGCAGGCTTGCGGCGCTGATCCCTGTTGCGTCAGCCTAGAAGGCGACGGAGAAATCCTGGAACCATGTCCGGTGTCACGGTCGCCTCGCGCACCAATTGATCGAATTTCTGCGTGAAAAAGCGCACCTCGTCGGCTGCGGTGACCGAGATATAGGCCTGCCCGACATAAATCGACGCCCGCATCCGTCCAAAGACCGTATAGGGCGCGGAAAAGGTCTGTCGTGCATCGAAAAGATGCAGCCGCAGCGACGGGTAATGTGCCTCGCACAGTTCGGCCATATGAGAGATTTGCCGCCGCACCACGCTGAGATCCGCCCCGCGCCACGGGCCCGACCTGGTCGCAAGAAGCTCGAGCCGCTGCTGCGGCATGGCGATCTCCAGGTCAACCTCTTCCAGATCAAAGCCGCTGAGCACTTTTTCCTGCCCTTCGGCGCCATCCCTTTGGTCCGAAAGGCTCAGCATGTCGGGCAGTTGTGCGGGCACATAGCGCAGCTTGTGCCCGGCTGCTTCCCCGTGCCAGCGCGACAGAATCGTCGTCCCGTCACGCCCTTCAGCCGACAACAATTCGCTGCTCTGGGTCAGCTCTTGGCGACCATCGCGCGCATTGCTGAGCGCCAGCAGCCAATCGACCGAAACACCGGTGGCCTGGGCGATGCGGCGCAGGGTTTCGGCCCGGGGCAAACGGTCTTGCTTGGGGTCGCGCAGCTGCGACAGGGCCGAGCGGTCGATGCCGGTCGCCCGGAGAAAACGCGGGATATCGCCCTGAAAATCCTTGAGCAGCGTGCCAAAGCGTTCGCGGAAAGCCTCGGCCAGGGCGCGTCTGTCCATGAGTGCTGAGCCTTTCACCGGAATGATGTGAGTTTACACGATTTACAATACAATTACACGAAAAGACACCACTCACAATAAACTCACCAAATATCCGGCCTCTCGGACCCGAGGTAGTTTGCGGATACAACCAACTCCAAAGGTGTCCGATGCAACTCCGAGAAGAATGGCCAACCCTTGCCTTGTTGGTCGCGGTCTATGGCGCGTTCGCTGTTTTGACCCTCTATGCGCCGCTCTTGCCAAGCGCGCTGCTTGTCATCTGCCTGGCCCTGGTGATCGCCCAGCATTCCTCGCTGCAGCACGAGGTTCTGCACGGCCACCCGTTCAAGGCCCCGTGGTTGAGCGACCTTACGGTATTTCCGGCGCTTGGCCTGTTCGTGCCCTATCTGCGCTTCAAGGACACGCATCTGGCGCATCACTACGACGCCAATCTGACCGATCCCTATGACGATCCGGAGACCAATTTCCTCGACCAGGAAATCTGGGAAAGACTGCCTGCGCCCGTGCGCCGCTTGGCTGAACTCAATAACACGCTGCTTGGCCGGATGGTCTTTGGGCCGGCGATATCGCTTGCGCTGTTTTACTGGGGTGATCTGCGCGCAATGCTGAGGGGCGATGGGCGGATCTGGCGCAGTTACGCCGAGCACGGGATGGGCGTGGCATGCGTGCTGATCTGGGTGGTGGCGATCTGTCAGGTGCCGCTGTGGTCCTATCTCCTGGCGGCTTATCTGGGCATGTCACTGCTGAAAATCCGCACCTTCCTAGAGCACCAGGCCCATGAGCGCGCGGCCGCGCGGTCGGTCATCATCGAAGACCGCGGCCCCCTGGCGCTTTTGTTCCTCAACAACAACTACCACGCCGTGCACCACGCCCATCCACGCGTGGTCTGGCACAAACTGCCGGGCCTCTATCAAAGCAAGCGCGAGGCCTTTCTGCGGCGCAATGGCGGCTATAGCTACGCCTCCTACGCCGAGGTGATCGGGCTGTTTTTGTTGCGCGCCAAAGACCCGGTGGCCCATCCGATGTGGACGCGGGGGAACCGGAATGAGGGCGTGGAGGGGTCAGTGGAGATGCATGAGGTTGGCCGACAGGCCGGTTGAAGGCGCTAATCGCCCTGCTGCTCGAGAAATTCGCACACGTTCATGATGCGGATTTGATAGCTTTCGAGAACATGAGAGCGCGGTCGCGGAGTTGAAAATACAATCTCGCACTCATTGGCGGCATTTGTGGCGACTTCGAAAACGTGGCCCGCAAAGACGCGAACGGGGCCGGTTTCGTCGAAAATGTATATCCCCGCTGTATCCTCACCAAAGCTCCGAGCTATCCTGTTGTCGATCGCTGACCCAATGCCAGCCGGGGTGTAAAAAAACCGACGGACTCGAAGATTTTCGTCGGGTACGTATAGAGATATGATCTCGATATCGTCCGGGGACTTAATGAGAGCGACTTCAATTGGGACATCGTTTTCGAAGTGGTATCGAAGTCCAAGCAGGTCGAGGATCGGACTTAACATCTGCCAGTTGCCACCATTTACATCTCTGAGATTCACCGTAAGTGGAACCGTGCGGAGGCGCTCGGAATGCTCGGAAAATGGTACTCTTACACGACTTCCATCCGGATACTCGAGGTAAGAAATTTGGGTCTGCTGATCTCTATCTGCTTCAATAATGTGATCGAAAGGCCGTGCTGGTGACCAGCTGGTATAGATGAGTATTGGATCAACATATTCGGTCGGCTGTCCGCCAAGAAAACAGACTTCGTCCTCTTCTTGCATCGGCAGAAATTCGACCTCACCGGCTTCGCCCTCGCGGGCCACAAAATAAAGGCTCTGCTCCCGGTTTCTCGGATTGAAAAACGCGAGGCCTGTTGTGACGCGTGAATTGTAACAGACCCTTGCCCCGGAGGCTGGGGCGAATTCTTGCAGTTCTCCAGCACGATTGAGCGTGTAGGCATATCGTCCCTGGCGATCATTGGGTTCGCCGCCGAAGATAATGATGTTATCGCCAATCCATTGCAGCCCACGGACCGTCGACACCACATCGTGCTCGACCAGTATCGTCGAGGTATCGATGAACCCGGGCGCCTCATCCCGACACCCGGCCAGAGCCAACGCAGCCGTCAGCGCGAAAATGGCAAGCACTCGCAGCACTGCGTCACATCCTCCTATCGCTCCGGGATCAGGCCCCTGGGGCTAAACCGCAGCACTAGGAGCAGGATCATCCCCATCGTCAGCAGGCGCATATGCGCGGCACTGTCGAGGAGGTGTTCGGCCAGCGGGGAGCCGGGCTCGAGGAAGGACGTGATGCCTTGCAGAAGCAGCAGGCCCAGAGGCTCCACCTGCACCCAGAGCCACCAGATCAGAAAGCCGCCTAAAACCGCGCCCCAATTGTTGCCCGAGCCGCCGACGATCACCATGACCCAGATAAGGAAGGTGAAGCGGAGCGGCTGATAGGTGCCGGGCACGAGTTGGCTGTCGAGCGTGGTCATCATCGCGCCCGCGATCCCGCAAACGGCCGAGCCCAGGATGAAGATCTGGAGGTGACGCGCCTTGACGTCCTTGCCCATCGCCGCGGCCGAGACCTCATTGTCGCGGATCGCGCGCATCATCCGGCCCCAGGGGGAGTTCCAGGCCTTCTCGCTAAGCCAGATAAGCACGCCCAGAACCACAAGAAACAGCGCGGCATAGGCCAGCTTGACCGCGATCGTGGAGGCCGTGACGGGGTCTGCGCCAAGAGCCGCGGCGACGCCCTGAAAGCTCTCGCTGGCCTGCAAGTTCACCTCATAGGGGACCGGGCGCGGGATGCCGGTGACGTTCTTGACGCCGCGGGCGAGCCAATCCTCGTTCTTGAGAACCGCGATAATGATCTCAGCGATGCCAAGCGTGGCGATGGCGAGGTAATCCGAGCGCAGGCCAAGGGCCGTCTTGCCGATGATCCACGCCGTCCCCGCCGCCAAAAGGCCACCGAAGGGCCAGGCGAGCAGGATGAAAAGGTCGGTCTGACGTCCCTCCCGCCCGATGGCGAGGATGTTGAGGCCGCCCAGAAAGCCGGTGGAGGCCGGATCGACGGCCTCGACGGCCGCAACAGCAGGGTCAAAGACCATGCGGAACAGGCCAAACCCCAGCAGGAGAAAGGCCAGGAGGGCCAGGCCCCGCAGGCGCCCGGGGGGCAGCGCAGCAAAAAGCAGGATCGCGCCCACAATCGTCCCCGCCCCCAGCACAAGGCCTAGGATCACGCCGAAGCCGCCCGCGCCCCAGGCCTCCGGCACCGGCTCGGCACCGATCAGCACCGCGGCCAGCCCACCCAGCGCGACGAAGCCCATAACGCCCACATTGAACAGGCCCGCATAGCCCCATTGCATATTGACGCCGAGCGCCATGATCGCGCTGACCAGGCCCATGTTGAAAATGGTCAGCGCGGTGTTCCAGGACTGCACGAGGCCGGTGCCTAGAAAGAGCACGCCGACCAGGGCGAACAGCGCCACATTCTTGAGGTTGATGCCTGGCGCGGGCGCGGTGTTTGGGGCCGTGGCGTCGCTCATACGGCTTTCCCCTTCATGATCCCCGTGGGCTTAAACAGCAGCACGATCAGCAAAATCCCGAAACTGACGGCGAATTTATAATCCGTGCTGAGCAGTTGCAGGAGGCCGTCAGGCTGCCAATCCTCTGGCCCGAGGTAGCCCACGACTTTGCGGAAGGCATAGGTCACGCCAACCTCAGAGAAGGCGATGACGAAACCACCCAAGATCGCGCCCAGGGGATTGCCCAGACCGCCCACGATAGCGGCGGCGAAGATCGGCAGCAGGAGTTGGAAATAGGTGAACGGTTTGAAGCTCTTGTCGAGCCCGTAGAGCACGCCCGCCGTGGTGGCTAAGGCCGCGACGATGATCCAGGTGACCAGGACAACGCGGTCGGGATTGATCCCGGACAAAAGCGCCAGGTCTTCATTGTCCGAAAACGCCCGCATGGATTTGCCCGTGCGGGTGCGGTTTAGAAACCAAAAGAGCGCCGCAACCGCGATCAAGGCGACGACGATGGTGATGCCTTGGGTCGTGCGAAAGGCGAGCCCCTCATCGAGGCCGGTCATCTCGCGAAAATCGCGGGCGCGGATGATAAACCGCTCCCCATCCGCGAAGCGTTGATCGTCCACACCGATCACAAAGCGCACGATGCCGTTCATGATGAACATCACGCCCAGCGAGGCGATGACGAAAATCACCGGTTTGGCCTTTTGCTGCCGGTAAAAGCGATAGACCAGCCGGTCCGTGCCGATCATCAGCGCCGCGGTCACAGCGATCCCCAGCGGCAGCGCGATCAGTGCGGTGGGCAGGGGGCCAAGGCTGATCCCCGCCGCTTGCAGGCCCCATGTGCCGAAAATCACCACCATCGTGCCGAAGGCCATCGTGTCGCCATGGGCGAAATTGGAAAACCGCAGGATGCCGTAGATCAACGTGACACCCAGCGCGCCCAGCGCCAGTTGCGCGCCATAGGCGGTGGCCGGAATGATCACGAAATTCGCGAGCGTCACGAGGGCATTCAGAAAGTCCATGCGCGATCTCCCCCTGCTGTGGCGGGCAGGCTTTGGCGGCTGAGTGACATGCTGAGTGACCTGGCCATCCCCTACCCTCCGAGAAAGCTCTTGCGCACGTCCGGGTCGGCCAAAAGCTCTTGACCGGTGCCGGTATAGGCGTTGCGACCCTGGACCATGACATAGCCCTTATTGGCGATCTCCAGGGCCTGGCGGGCGTTCTGCTCGACCATCAGGATCGGAATGCCCGTGCGGCTGACCTCGATGATACGGTCGAAAAGCTCATCCATGACGATGGGCGAAACACCCGCCGTCGGCTCATCGAGCATCAGGACCTTGGGCTCGGTCATCAGCGCGCGACCCACCGCCACTTGCTGACGCTGCCCGCCTGAAAGCTCTCCCGCGGCCTGGCGGCGCTTTTCGCGCAAGATCGGGAAGAGGTCATAGACCTGCTCCATCGTGGCGCGGATATCGTCGCGGCGGATGAAGGCGCCCATCTCCAGGTTCTCCTCCACGCTCATCGAGGTGAAGATATTGGCGTTTTGCGGCACGAAGCCCATGCCCTTGGCGACCCGCGCCTGAGGCGTCAGCGCGCTAATGTCCTCGCCACCCAGAAGGACGCGGCCCTCGCGCAAGTTGAGCATTCCGAAGACGGCCTTCATCGCGGTTGATTTGCCCGCGCCGTTCGGGCCCACGATCACCGCGATCTCGCCGGGGTTCACCGCGATGGTGCAGCTATGCAAGATATCAGCGCCGGTGCCGTAGCCGCCGGTCATGGCTTCGCCGATCAGAAAGGCCTCGGCCGTGTCAGCCACGGGCGGAGTTTGGGGGCTTTGGTTGGTGTCGTTGGTTTGCCGGCGTTCGATCATCTAGAGGAGAACTTTCTATCACCGATACACATCGAAAAGGCCGACAAAGGTCTCGTGCAGATATTCGTGCGCCGGGCTAAAATGATCAAAGTCCGTTTCGGTAATCAGAAGTGCTGTTACTTCATCGAATTGTAACTCGGATACAGCAGCGGTCACGGAGTAGCCGCCGCGAATTTCGTAAGTGAACGTCGCAACGAAAGCATCTTCAGCGCCATCACCGAAAGTATACCCCCCCAGATAATCGAGCTCTGTCATGTCAGAAGCTTGACTATCCAAGTGACCCTCGTAGTGGGCAAAAATGAGATCAGTTGCTCCGAAACCGTCGTTGCGACCGACGTTATAGATTATGACGAAACCGTATTCATATCCGCCGTATTGATAGGCCCACATTTGATCATCGTTGGTCTCAAATGGAACCCAAGCGGAGATGTTCCCACAGAATGAAAGCCAATCCGTGAGGTCATCGCAGCCTCGAAGCGTCGGATCAGCGAAGCGCCAGGTATTATCTTCCAGGATTATGATCTCTCTGCCGTCGGCGAGACCCCGTCCGATTACGTCTTGGGCCGAGACAGAATGGAGCGAGAAAAGCAAAATCGCCAAGAAAAAGAGAGGGCTTCTCATGCGCTTGCCTCCAACTGATCCTTATTCTTCAGCCCCGTGCCCAGATAGGCCTCGATCACCTCTTCATTGGCCTTGATCTCATCGAGCGTGCCCTCGGCCAGAACCTTGCCCTCGGCCATGACGATCACCGGATCGCAAAGGCGGCCGATGAAATCCATGTCGTGCTCGATCACGCAAAAGGTATAACCACGCTCTTTGTTCAGGCGCCCTATGGCGTCGGCGATCGTGTTGAGAAGCGTGCGGTTCACCCCCGCGCCGACCTCATCGAGAAAGACGATCTTGGCATCGACCATCATCGTGCGGCCCAGCTCCAGAAGCTTTTTCTGCCCGCCCGAGATTGCGCCAGCCGGATGGTCGGCCAGGTGCGCGATGGTCAGGAAATCGAGCACTTCATCGGCACGGGCGGCGAGCGCGCGCTCCTCCTCGGCGATACGTTTGCGCCCGAACCACGTATTCCAAAGTGTCTCACCGCTTTGATCGCCGGGCACCATCATCAGGTTTTCGCGGCAGGTCATGGTGCTGAACTCATGGGCGATCTGGAAGGTGCGGAGCAAGCCCTGGGCGAATAGCGCATGGGGTTTGAGGCCGGTGATATCCGCGCCGTCCATCGTCACGCGGCCCGAGGTCGGCTCAAGCACACCGGCGATGGCATTAAAAAGCGTGGTCTTGCCCGCGCCATTGGGCCCGATCAGCCCCGTGATGGAGCCGCCTTGTATGGTCAGGCTCGCGCCATCGACGGCATGAAACCCGCCGAAATGCTTGTGAAGGTCTTGAACCTCGATCATCTGCATTCCACCAAAGCGTAGGAGCCGTTCGGGCGCTGCATAACATGCACGGGGCCGCCTTCCCATGGGGAGGCGTCGAAATCCAGATAAATCCGTTTGTCCTCAATCGATTTCCCAAACCGCGTCGGGGCGAGGGGGTGTCCGGAATCGCGAAACTGGTCATAGGGCTCGGGCAGGCGGTCGGGTGTTTCGGCGAGAAACATCATACCGCCGATTTGCAGGACTTGCCGCATGTCGGGTTCGGTCCCTCCAAATCCAGGGCCATCGCCACCCCAATAGGGCGCACCGCCGAACTTGGTACTGAAGCGGACGTCAAAGCCCTTGGGATTGGCCTCGTCTTCTTCCATCGCAAAGAAAAGGTCGTCGTCGTAGAAAGCGAAGTGCAAATCTTCGGGCACACCATCATCGAAGGCGTCATAGCCGGTTACCCAGATCTCGGCAGCGACGCAGCGCGCGCGGGTTTGGGTTAATACATCACTGCGGTGTGTTGGCGGCGGCACGCGTTTGGTCAGGTCGTCCGGCAGGACGTGATCGCCATCGCGCCAAGGGAAGGGCGTAAGGCCCTGGCCAAGGTCACCCTCAGGCACCCAGAGAACTGCGTCATGGCCGGGCTCGCCGCTCAGGTTGTCGCATTCGCCCATCCACCGGCAGGCGAAGATATGAAGCGCGTGGCCTGACGGGCCATTAAGTCCCGGTGTGTTTGACGGCAATTGCGCCAGCAGCTGCAAGGCTTGACCGCAGCCGGTACAGCGCGGCCACAAATCGACGGGCAGACCCCACGGTAGACCGCCAAATTTTGGCCTGAGGGACATTTGCGGCCCGTCGGGCAGGCTGAGGCGCGGCAAAAAGGACTGCATGGGGTCAAGAAAAGAGCGGCGCGATCATCCGCGCCGCCCCCTTGTCAAAAGCCGTGACGATCAGCGGAAGCCCGAGACCACCAGCTCACCGCCTTCGATCTCGATCTCGCGGTAATTGCCCGCGCTTTCGCCGGGGCCGATCAGCTCGACCGCCGAGGCGCCGACATAGTCGATGTCCTCGCCCGCTGCGATCAGCTCGAGTGCGCGACCAAGCTCACCGGGCAGGATCTGCTCACCCGGGGCGTTGGCGACATTCATGATCTCGGCGGAATAATCCGCCGGGCTGCGCGAGCCGGCGGCCTGCATGGCCAGAAGGATCAACGCCGCGGCGTCATAGCTTTCGGCCGAAAACGGCGAGGTGCCGTCAAAGCCAGCCTCTTCGGCCATGCTCTGGAAGATGCCCGCGCCTTCGCTGTCGGTGCCCGGGTTCTGGCCAAAGCTGCCGTCGATGTCGGCGCCGAAATTGTCCACCAGGGCCTGGCTGACCATGCCGTCGGGGAAGACGAACGTGTCGAACGCACCGGTGTCGAGCGCGGCCTGGATCACGCCGGATCCGCCCTGATCGACATAGCCTGCGACGACGAGCGCGTCTCCACCGGCCGCGGCCAGCGATCCGACCTCGGCCGAATAATCCGCGCGGCCGTCTTCATGGGCCGCCGACAGGGTCACCGTGCCCCCGGCCGCCTCGAAGGCCGCCTGGAACGCATCGGCCAGACCTTGGCCGTAGTCGTTGTTGGTATAGGTCAGCGCGACGGTGTCAAAGCCCCGCTCCATAATGATCTCGGCCATCACCACACCTTGGCGCGCGTCAGATGGCGCGGTGCGGAAGAACAGACCGTTATCTTCTGCGGTCGAGAGGCCCGGCGAGGTGGCCGAGGGCGAGATCATCACCATGCCGTTGGGCACAGCCACGTTGGCCAGGATTGAGCCGGTCACGCCCGAGCAATCCGCGCCCATGATGCCGTGCACCCCGTCCGAGGTGATCAGACGCTCAGCCGCGGCTTGGGCGGCGGAGCTGTCGATGCAGGTCGAGTCCGCACGCACCGACGTGACCGAAGCGCCGTCAAACAGCATGCCGCTTTCGGTCACTTCCGACATCGCCAGTTCGGCGCCGTCACCCATCGCGGGCGTGATCGATTCAATCGGGCCCGTAAAGCCGAGGATCACACCCAGCGTCACATCACCCTGGTGCCCGTCAGCGGCGGCCGCGCCGGTGAGCGCAAGCGTTGCCACAGAGGCCATCAGTACCTTTTTCATTCCAATTCTCCCTGTTCATGGGACTTTTGCCCTTGGTGGCATGGAGACTAGCCGCAGGTGGCAAAGAGGGAAAGGCCCATCGCGGGCTATGACCAAGCGGCGACCAAGCAGCACCTGGGCGATGCCCGCATTCTCGGCACTCTGCCGACTGCGCAGGGCCCCAACCGAGAGCAGGCCCCGTTGCGCATGCGCATAGTTTTCAAAATGCCTGTGCTTTGTGCGACCCTCCCCGAGGAAGTCGCCCAGAAGAACGATTTTTGACATAGTTGGCCGTCATTTCCGGCCCCATCAGTTTAGAGATTCGTCCATCGGGCTCGCATAGCATTGAGAAGCGACAATGAAGCCGCTAGGGAGCGTCCCGAAAGCGGTTATTTTACGGTAAGGGGTGCAAACATGCCCGAGAAAATCAAAATCGCGGTTGTCGGTTTGGGGAAAATGGGCCTGTCGCATTTCGCGATGGTGAACGCCCATCCGCTGGCCGATACGATTGCCTGCGATGGCTCGGGCTTTCTGGTCGATGTCCTGTCCAAGAACATCGAGACGCCGATCCACAAGGATTTCGACACACTGTTGGACGAGCAAGAGCTCGACGCCGTCGTCATCGCCACGCCGTCAAAGTTCCATGCCGATATGGTGGAAAAGGCCCTGACGAAGGGCATCCATGTCTTTTGCGAAAAGCCCTTTTGCCTGGATTGGCAGGACAGTGCGCGGCTGACCCAATTGGCCGCAGAGAAGGGCCTGATCGCGCAGGTCGGCTATCATTACCGCTATGTGGGCGCGTTTCAGGAGATGAAGCGCCTGCTAGATGCGGGCGCGATCGGCACGGTGACCCATGTCCTTGCCGAGGCCTATGGGCCGGTCGTGTTACGGCCCAAGCGTGCCACCTGGCGCACCGATCAATCCCAGGGCGGCGGTTGTCTTTACGACTATGCCGCGCATCCCCTGAACCTGCTCAACTGGTATTTCGGCGCACCCAATAAGGTCTCGGGCTCGGTGCTGGGTCAGGTCTTCTCGGAAGGCACCGATGATGAGGTCTTTTCGACCTTGCAATGGGATGACGGGCCAACGGCGCAGCTGTCGGTCAATTGGTCCGATGAAAGCCACCGCAAGATGTCGACGAAGCTGTCGATGATCGGCACGAATGGCCGGCTTTATGCCGACCGGCAGGAATGCCAGCTGTTCCTGCGGGAGCCTGTGGCAGCCCTGCCCGGCTATGAAAAGGGCTGGACGGTGAAATACACCACCGAGTTGACCGAGGACCGTTGGTTCTATCTTCGCGGTGAGGAATATTCGGCCCAGCTTGACGATTTCATCACTGCCGTCAGCGCGGGCAAAACAGCGGCGGACGAAAACAGCTTCGCGTCCGCCACCCAGACCGATCAGACCATCGCCATGGTCATCGAAAACGCCCAGACCGGCGAAACCGTCGGCGAGGCCTCGGCCCGCAAGGCCGTGGCGCCGAAAAAGCGCGGCTGGTTCGCCCGCTGAGGAGAAACGACATGGATAAACTGCTGTTCGGCGACAACCAATTCTTTGGCATCAACCATATGTCGGAGGAAAAGGCGCGCGCCCAGATGATGCGCTTTCAAAAGCTCGACGCGATCATGGACGTGCTCGATATCGCCTATGACGAGGGCATCCGCACCTTCATGTGCACCACCCATGACCGGATCGCCGATGTCGCGGCGCGGGTGAAGGCGGACCCGGCACGCTATGGCGATTTTCAGTTCTACCCCTGCATGCCCTACGCCCACAAATACGCCAATGCCGTCACCGAGCATGGCACGATGGGCGCGCTCAAGACCTTCATGCCACCCGATGGCATCCTGTCGACGGCCCTGTCCGGCGCCAAGGCCCTCGCCTCCAAGGAAATCGACGGCATGGCCAAAGTGCTAATCGATGTCGAAATGAAGATGTTCGAGGGCACCAAAACACCGGTGATCTTCGTGCAGAACGTCTTTGCCGACCTGCTCTTGGGCATGGGCTATACCGGCGCGCTCAAGCTGTTCCACGACCATGTCAAAGAGCGCTACAACGCCGAGCCCGCCTTCATCACGATGAACATGCCGATGCTGCTCGAGGCGCTTGAGAAAGAGGGTATCGAGCGCCCGATCATCTGCGCGAATATCAACAAGATCGGCTTTCGCATGTCCGGCGGCTCCGACGCCTATCTCGACGCGCTCAAATCGGGCCGCGTGAGGGCGGTGGCGATGTCGGTCTATGCCTCGGGCGCCATTCCAGCCGATGAAGCTATCCACTGGATCTCGGAGCTGCCCGGCGTCGAAAGCATCGTCTTCGGCGCCTCCTCGGCGGGCAATATCCGGGGCACCAAGGCCCTGGTCGACAAATACATGGGGAGCGTCGCGGCATGACCATGACGCAGCAAACGGGTGATGCGATGGCTCAGGAAAGCGCAGCGGATCTGACGGCCCGCAAAGTGCCGATGCTCAATGCCTGGGTGCATGACGTGTCGATGGACGATGTGGTCAAAAACTTCCGCCATGGCACAATGCTGACGCTGCATGTCGATATGATCATGAAGCTTCAGCAGGACCGGGAATTCTATGATCTGCTCGACAAGTTCGACGTGATCACCTGCGACAGCCAGATCATGTATTTCGCGACCAAATGGCTGGGCACTCCGGTGCAGGAACGTGTTTCGGGCTCAGACTATTTCCCGAAATTCTACACCCATTACAAAGACGACCCGAGTGTGACGGTCTTTTTGCTCGGCGGAAAGCCCGGCATCGCGGAGCTTGCGGCCAAGAACGTCAACGAAAAGGTCGGGCGTGAGATGATCGTGGGCACCTATGCGCCGTCGTTCAATTTCGAAGAGGAAGAGGGTGAGATCGACCGTATGATTGAGGCCATCAATGCCTCGGGCGCCACTGTGGGCCTGGTGGGCCTAGGCGGTGGCCGTCAGGAAAAGTGGATCATGAAATACCGGGATCGGATGCCCAATGTGACGCTCTGGCTGCCGCTGGGGGGAACGATCGACTATGAAAGCGGGACTTTCGACCGTCCGCCGTCCTGGATCACCGAAGGCGGGTTCGAGTGGCTCTATCGTCTGGTCAAAGAGCCGCGCGCGCGCTTCCACCGCTACGTCATCCACGAGCCGCCGTTCCTCTGGGCGATCCTCAAGCAAAAGCTCGGCTGGTACCGCGATCCGTTTGCCTAAGTTGGGGAATTAGCCGCGCTCGATCCGAGCCTGGATCTCCGCGAGCTTCTCGGTCAGCAGATCCGTATCCCCGCGCGTCTCGACATTCAGGCGCAGGAGCGGCTCGGTGCTCGACATGCGCAGGTTGAAGCGCCAGGTGCCGAAATCCATCGACAGCCCGTCGAAATGATCGACGGCCACGGCCTCGGGCGCAAGCTCCGCCTCGATCGCCGCGGCCAGGGCTTTGGCACCCTCGACCCGAAAGTTGATCTCCCCGGAGGACGGGAAATCAGCGCGCATATCGGACACCAAATCGCCCAGACCCGTCCCCGCCTGACCCATCGCGACAAGGACCATCATCCAGGGGATCATGCCGCTGTCGCAAAACATGAAATCGCGGAAATAGTGGTGCGCCGACATTTCACCGCCATAGACGGCATCGGCCTTGCGCATGGCCGCTTTGACCAGGGCGTGACCGGTGCGTGAAATCACCGCCGTGCCGCCCTTTTGGCCGACGACGGCTTGCGTGTTCCAGATCACGCGCGGGTCGTGGACAATGGCCGCTTCGGGCACACGGGCGAGCATGGCGGCGGCGATCACGCCGACCATATATTCACCGGGCACGAAAGCCCCGTCCGCATCGAAAAAGAAACAGCGGTCGAAATCCCCATCCCAGGCCAGGCCCAGATCGGCGCCCGCCGCGCGGACGGCATCGGCTGTCACCGGCTGATTTTCCGGCAATAGCGGGTTCGGGATGCCGTTCGGGAAGCTGCTGTCGGGGTCGTGATGGAGGCGCGTGACCTGGATATCGGCGCCTTTGGCTATGAGCGCCTCGAGGATGGCGTCAAAGGTCGGCCCGGCGCAGCCATTGCCAGGATTGGCGACCAAATGCACCGAGGGAAGGGCCGCGACATCAATCAGGCTTGTGACATGTTCCACGAAGGCGGGGCGGGTGTCGGTCTGCTGGACACTGCCAGCGTTTGTTGCCTTTGGTCCGAATTCGCTTGTCAGAGTAGCTTGCTCGAGCGCGCGAAAGGTCGCGTCATCCAGCGGCCGCGCGCCTGGCCCGACAAGCTTCATGCCGTTGTAATCGATGGGATTGTGCGAGGCGGTGACCATGATCCCCGCGCCCGCGCCCAGGTGATCGGTGGCGAAATAGACCTCCTCGGTGCCGCAAAGGCCGATATCGCTGACCGCGACGCCGCCCTCGCTGAGGCCCCGCATCAGCGCGGCTTGCAGGGGGGCAGAGCTTTCCCGGATATCACGGCCCGTGACAACATGTGCGGGCTTGAGCTGATCGGCCACCGCCCGGCCCAGGCGATAGGCCAGGTCTTCATCCAGGTTATCGCCGACCCGTCCGCGGATGTCATAGGCCTTGAAGGGGCTATCAGTCATCGGGTGTTCCTCATCATCCCGCTCAGCGGGTGTTCCTCATCGTCCAGCGCCAGGAGCTGTCGCAGATCTCCTCGAGGCTCCGCTCGGTGCGAAAGCCCAGCACCTCTGCAGCCTTCGAGGTCTCGGCGCAATAGATCGGCACATCGCCGGGGCGGCGCTCCACGATCTTATGCGGCAGGTCCCGACCGATGGCGCGGGAATAGGCCGCCACCATCTCAAGCACGCTATAACCTGTCCCGGTGCCAAGGTTCACGAGATGGCCCCTGCCCGTCTCAAAAAGTCGGTTCAGCGACAGCACATGCCCGCGCGCTAGGTCCTCGACATGGATATAATCCCGGATCGCCGTGCCATCGGGTGTGTCGTAATCATCGCCGAAGACCGAAAGCTCAGCCCGGTCGCCGCGCGCCACTTCGGCCATGATCGGCATCAGGTTTTCCACCCGGCCTTTGGGGTCCTCGCCAATGAGGCCCGAGGCATGGGTGCCCGCGGGGTTGAAATACCGCAGAACGCCAATCGCCCAGTTCGGCCCCAGCATTTCGAGCATTTGCTCGGAGATGATCTTGGTCGCGCCATAGGGGTTCACGGCGCGACGCTCGGCCGTCTCTTCGGTCGGACTTTTGTCGGGCTCGCCATAGACCGTGGCGGAGGAGGAAAAGACCAGCTTCCAGCAGCCCGCTTCATCCATCGCCGTCAGAAGGCTGGTCAGCCCGCCGATATTGACGCGGAAATATTCCAGCGGATTTTCCACGCTTTCGGCGACGGATTTGAGCGCCGCGAAATGCACGACGGCGTCAAAGGAATGCGTGGCAAAGGCCTCGGCCAGAAGCGCACCATCGCGGATATCACCTAGGATCACAGGCACCTCGGCACCGGTGATCTGTGCGAGGCGCGCGGGCACCTCGTCTTGGGCATTGGCGAAATTGTCGAGGATCACAGGCGCGTAGCCCGCCTCGATCAGCGCAAGATAGGTGTGCGAGCCGATATAGCCCGCGCCACCGGTCAGAAGGACCCGTTTGCCCATTTATGCCTCAGCGACTTTGCCGGATTTTCGGCTGATTTTCTTGGCCCAACTGTTGATGACCAGCTCAAAGTAGAAGGTCGAGACATGGGCGATGGCGAAGGTCGCGGCCAGTCCGAGGGGCCGGGCGATCAGGTACTTGCGCCAGGTCTCTTCTGGATCAAACCAGCCGAAGCGAAATGGCGAGTGCCAGACATAGAGCGCAAACGAAATCGCCGCGATATAGGCCAAGACTTTGGTGGAAAGCATGCGATGCACCCAGGTCTCCCGCCCAAAGAGAACGCCACCAACCATGGCCGCGCCCAGATAGGGCCGCAGATATCCCAGCGCGCCAGACGGCGGCCAGCAGCTGAGCGCCCAAAGCACGACGAAGGCCCAAAATCCCACAGCCATCACGCGCCCCGCCCGGGCGGCGATGGGCAAATCGCGATTGACCCAGACCAGCGCCAGCAGACAACCCGCCAGGATCTCATCGACACGCAGATGGGTGCGGATGCTCGAAAAGTTCTCCTCAAGAACGCGGTTGCCCGTCACCAAAAGGGCGAGGACCGGGATCAGCCAGAAGCCCTTGCGCCCCATGAGCATGACGATGAGCGCGATGGCGACATAGAATTGCATCTCAAGCGCGACCGACCAGAGCGGGCTGAGCGCGTCGAAAATCGCCGCGTCGTCGTAGTTGTAATAATACAGGTTGAGCGCCAGAAAGCTCTCGGGCCGCCATCCCAAGATCAGGCAAAAGACGGTCGAGACCAGCAGGATCGAGGGCATGATCCGGGCGAAGCGCCGGATCAGAAAGTCACGGATATTGGGCCTCTCCCACAAAAATCCAGTAATCAGAAAGCCCGAAAGCACGAAAAAGATGCTCATACCCATATGGCCGGACGCGCTGTTGAGCTGCCAGCTTCCGGGCCCCAAAGGCGCCATATGCGCGGCAAGCACAGCCAGGATGGACAGGGCGCGAAAACCGTCAAGCTCAGGCAGCCATGCCCGGTCTTTTGCCACGGGCGCGGTCATGGCAGAGTTGCTGCTTGGCGGAATACGGAACACATCACTCAAAGCACCTTTCTGCGCCAAAGCGCTTAAATATATAGATTGATAGCTGTTTGCGGGTGCAGAATTCAAGCACAGGACTCGGGATCGGGCGGTTGGGAACAAATTGTTCACCGTCCCGAAAATCGCCTTAAAATTCCCTGTTCTCGACTTAAGTCACGCGGATATTCTGCACACGATTCGGGGGCTTAGCCCGCACATTACTGTGTTTTAGGAGTGTTTATGAAAGTCGCGATTTTTGCAGGCGGAAAAGGTTCTCGACTGATTGAAGAGACCACGGTTCGGCCCAAGCCCTTGGTTGAAATCGGACAACGCCCGCTGCTTTGGCACATCATGCAGCATTACTCGGTTTACGGGCATTACCACTTCGTCCTGGGCCTGGGCTATATGGGCGAAGCGATCAAACGCTACATCGCCGAGCTCAGCCAATATGAAGGCAATCTCCGGGTCGATTTCACCAAGCGTGAGATCTTCGGCCAGGAGGACTCAGACGGCGATTTCGATGTGCCGAACCCGCCTTGGGTGGTCGATCTGATCGATACAGGCGTTGAAACTATGACCGGTGGGCGCCTGCAGATGTTGGAGCCCTATCTCAACGACGGCACCTTCGGCCTGACCTACGGGGACGGCCTGTCGAATGTGGACATCGATAAACTTTTGGCATTCCACAAAGCGCATGGGCGCGCGGCGACGATGACTGTGGTCAACCCGCACACGACCTTTGGACATTTGCAGTTTGACGATGAGGGCCGGGTTTTGGACTTCATCGAAAAGCCCGACACGGCGCAGAACCTGATCAATGGTGGCTTTTTCATCCTTGAGCCACGGGTCTTTGACATGATCGGCGACGTGACCGACGCCACGGTGATGTGGGAGCAGGCACCTTTGCGCACGTTGATGGAGGCCGGTGAACTTATGGCCTATCGCCATGACGGTTTCTGGTCCTGCTGTGACCATCTCGCCGACAAGCGACGCCTGGAGGCGATGTGGTCCTCCGGCGAACGGCCCTGGGCGACCTGGCAGCAGGCTGAGCATGCCGACAAGCTCGTCGGTCGTGCGGTGGCGCCAGGCAAGATGAAGTTCAACTCCGACGATCCGGGCCTGGGCCGAGGCTCACATCCCGGCGAATGGGTGCGCTACCGCACCGTTTAGGTGCGCCGCGCGAGTTTCAGCGCTTCGGCACCTCGAAGACCGCGTCCTGTTCGGCCCGCAAACGGTCGATCAGGCGGCCATCGGGAAAGGTGACGTCATCGAGGGTGATGGCCTGATCCTTAGCCACATCGCGGGTCAGCACACAGCCATCGGCAAGACCGATCGGCAAGAGCCGTTCCGGCTTGGACACCCAGGCGTTTTCGCAAACCCCATAGGCGCAAAAGCCACCGATCCCATCAAGCGTTTCACCCGCCTTCAGATCGCGCTTGGCCAGTGAGACGACCTCCACACGAATGGGGCCGTCCGAGGCCACCACGGTGTCGCCGAACAGTGCCGCGCGAGCGACCGAGATCGGCACCTCGAGGTGGAAGAGGTGATAGGGGATATAGAACGAATAAAGCGGCCCCTCGCCCATCTTGGCATAGTGCAGCATCTCAGCGATGCGCGTGTCCGGTTGGCTGGCGAAGACATAGACGCCAGGTGACGGCTCAGAGCCGAGGGCGTAATCCACCACGCCGCCCAGTGCCTTCAGCTCATCCACGTCGTAAAATGAGGTCAGGCTGTCGATCTGTTCGCGGTGTTCTGGGCCATACATGCCGCGTTGGCCTACGCACATGCCCGTCGCGTTGGCCACAACCGCCTGTTCTTGCGACACCTTCGTGCCGTCGGCGAAACTGGTGACCATGTAGGGATCCTGACCCCATTGTTTGGCGAAGGCCGCCTGGGTCTCGGGAGTGCGATAGAAATCGATCATGCCTTTGATGTTGCCGCACACGAGCGGGGTCAGTCCCAGGGTTTTCACCCAGCGATAGAGGTTAAGCTCCACGCCTGGCTGATCGCCCTCAGTCACGGTGTAGACCACGCCGGCATCCTTGGCCTTTTTGCGCAGGATCGGGCCCAGAAGACTATCGAGCTCAGCGCTCATCGTGACGAAATGCTTGCCGCCGTCAATCGCTGCGAGCGCAACCTCCGCACCGAAGGCAGTGGCGCCGGTCACTTCGAGAATGACATCGATTTGCTCGGATTGGCTGAGCAGCCGGTGATCGGCGGACACGACGCCTGCGCCCTGATCAATCGCTTGATCGAGCGCCCTGAGTGTGTCCACGTCGCGGATGTCTTCATAGTCGCATTCGGCCCAGATCTCCCGCGCCCGGCCAGTCGTGCGATTGGCGATCACGCAAAGCCGCATCCCCGGCGTGGAATTGAGGATTTGCAAGGCCGCTGCCCGCGCGACGCGCCCGGCCCCCACCAGCCCCACACGCACAGGATTGCCTTCATCTTCCCGACGTGCCAATGCGGTATCAACAAGTATCATCTTATCAGGTCTTTCGGTATGAATTCGTCAGGATTTATGCGTCTCAGTGGCAGGCTTAGGACTTATCCCATGGGCCGTCCAGTTTCCTACAAAGAGATCATGGCATGAGTGCGAAGGCAGAGCGAAATCGACGCCCAGATCCTGCTTTTTGGTCGGGCAAACGCATCCTTCTGACCGGTCATACTGGGTTCAAAGGCGCCTGGGGGGCGCTTTGGCTGCGGGAGATGGGCGCTCAAGTGACCGGGATCGGCCTGTCGCCGACGGAGCCCTATTCGATGTTCGATCTGGCCCGCATCGCCGAGATTTGTGACAGCCACATCGCCGATATCCGCGACGCCGATGCCATGGCGCGCCTGGTGGCCGAAGCCAAGCCGGATCTGGTGATCCACATGGCGGCCCAGGCTCTGGTGCGCCGGTCCTTGAGGGACCCGGATGAGACCTGGAGCACAAATGTCGATGGCACGGGCCGCTTGTTGGACGCCGTTCGGACCCAAGCACCCGGCACGCCCGTTTTGGTGATCACCTCCGACAAGGTCTACGCCAACGACAATTCGGGCCGCGCCTTCGAAGAGGGCGACCGTTTAGGCGGCAAGGATCCCTATTCTGCGTCTAAGGCGGGGTGTGAGCTATTGGTGGCCAGCCACCGGATCAGCTTTTTCGAGCCTGCGGGCACACCGCTTGCCTCGGTGCGGGGCGGCAATGTGATCGGCGGCGGGGATTTCTCAGAAGACCGGCTGATCCCTGACGCAGTGCGCGCGGCCTTGGCGGGCGAGACCCTGGTCCTGCGCCATCCCGAAGCGACGCGGCCCTGGCAGCATGTGCTGGATTGCCTGTCGGGATATTTCGTATTCGCCGAAACTCTGGTGCAGGAGCCGGACGCACCGCGCATGCTCAATATCGGTCCCGATAATGACGCCGGAGAGACCAGTGTTGGCGCGGCCGCCGATATCATCTTGCCGCTTTTGGGTGCAGACGCCTGGCGGCACGAGCCCGTGCCCGGTTCTGTCGAGGCGCTAGCGCTGAGGATCTCGTCGGCTTTGGCGGTCGAGCGGCTAGGATGGACGCCGAAATTGCAGGGGCGTGCGGCGCTTGAGTGGACGGCTGAATGGTATCAGGCTTGGCGGTCCGGGGCCGATCTGGTGGCGCTTTCCAAAGATCAGATCGCGCGATTTAGCGCTCTTTGATCGTCTCGAACAGGGGCCAAGACCGGTCCTTTTCGTTCACGGTGGTCACAGGGATCGGCATCTCAAATCCCAAGGACGGGTCATCGAAGCGCAAGCCCGCCTCGGCATCGGGCTCATAATAGTTGTCTGACATATAGGCCGCGATCGTGTCAGGCTTGAGCGTCAAAAAGCCATTGGCAAAGCCTCGGGGCACAAAAAGCTGTGTCCCGGTTTCCGCCGAAAGCTCAACCCCGAAGCTTTGACCGTAGGTTGCGCTGTCGGGGCGAAGATCGGCAATGACATTCCAAGTCGCCCCTTGGATACAGCGCATCAGCTTGGCCTCGGCATGCTGACCGGTCTGATAGTGCAAGCCGCGCATGGTGCCGGGCTCAGCGCTCCGCGAGGTATTGGCCTGTACGAAATGCGAGGCCAATCCGTGTTCCTCGAACTCCCGAGCGCAAAAGCTGCGTGCAAACCAGCCGCGGTCATCGCCGCGGCGGTCAAGCTCGATCACATAGGCGCTGACAAGCGGGGACGGGGTGAAGATCATGGCAGGCGCAATTCTTCAGGGTGACTTTATCATCGATTGGCGCGTGTTCTGCATCACCCTTTGCGCAATCTCAACCCGCGACGGGAATCCGTCGTGCGCCTTGCAAAATGAGCATTGGCAGCGCAATACCCTAACCGTGCCCTGAAACCGACACATCCCCGTGTCCTACGCTATCCGCACAATTTTCAACGGTTCGATTGTGATGATCTTTAAGCACAAGATAAATTTCGTGATTCCCGAAGATAAGGTTTGGCCTGAAATCGTCGCGGGGACCGATGACACGCTGACTGAGGACGACAAGGCAGACCGGTCTGTCAGCAGTCTAGATAATTTCGTGATCGTGCCGTATCTGCACTTCAAGCAGATGGGCGCAGAGGTTGAGCGCAGCCCGGATGTCCGGCCCGGCTATATTAATATCGCCAATGCCCGCAACATATCGGTGCGGCGCCGCAATCCATTCGCCTTTCTCGTCGTGACCCGCGGAGACGCATTTTTCCCTGAGGTCGCCGATTTCGTGATCGAGCATAACGATTGTCGACAGAAAACCGACAGGGCGATCTATCTGCCGCATCCGCCTCTGCCCGGATTGATCCCGCGAGACACGACGCGAACGGAGCCTCGAACCATAGTCTACAAAGGGATACGCCGGAACTTCGATCCGATGTTTCTGACGGACAGTTTTGCAGCCGATCTTGCACGACTCGGCTTTGAGCTGCGCATAGATGACTTTCAGGGCATGGCCGATGGGCATGGCACGGCGGTCCATGATTTCTCGGACGGTGATATCGCATTGGCCGTGCGCAACATCACCGTTGACGACGCGGAAGGCAAACCCGCCAACAAACTGGTCAATGCTTGGCGCGCAGGCACGCCCGCCTTGCTTGGCCCCGAGCCTGCCTATCAGGAGCTTAGGCGCTCGGAGCTTGATTATTTTGAAGTGTCGACCGCCGAAGATGTCATCGCGTCGCTGAGCGCATTGCGCGAGAAGCCTGAGCTTTACGCGGCCATGGTCGAGAACGGCCATGAGCGTGCCGTCGACTTCATGCCGGACGCGATCTACGGCAAATGGATCGAAGGGATCAACGGACCGATCACTGCGCGTTTTGAGGCCTGGTCACGGGAAAGCGCGCTGAGCAAGCTGCTGTTTGCGGGACGCGCGGCCCTCCAGGGTAAGCGGAGTTTCGACACATATCTTGCTTCCGTACGCGACGGTCCCCGCATTCTTGACGTCTCGCGAGCGTAACACGACACGAAGGCACCCGGAATTTTGGAACAGATTTTGGATCAGGGTAAAATACTGCTGGGCCTCGGGGCGCCGTTTTACCGCGCGCCGGGTGGCGAATTGCTGGTCGAGGCCCAGACGGCCTCGGGTCTTCATGCCTGGAAAGACCATTTCGATCAGGTGACGGCCTATGCGATTGCCTATGAGGGCGCGCCGCCCAAAGGCTGGATCACCTTGGCCGAGGCCGGGCTGTCCGAGCCCGAGTTCGAGCTTATCGCCCTGCCCAACACCTACAATCTCGCCCCCTTCTCGGCTGAAATTGCCGCGGCCAGTAAGACACTCGAGGTCGCCATGAAGGAGGTCGACTACCGCGTGTTCGCCTATGGTGGATGGCTTGGTGGGCCCGGAGAGTTGGCCGTGTCGATCGCGCGCAAAAACGCGCTGCCCTATGCCGTCTGGTTGGACCGGATCGAGTCGCAGGTGATCTGGACGGAAGGTCGGAAGTCCTCGCTTTGGAAGGCATGGGTCAAATCGGCGATCGTTCAATATCGCGAGCGCCGCGCGGTCAAACAGGCGGGGCTGTCGCTGTTGCACGGGGCCACGGTCTTCGATCACTTCAAGGCATTCGCGAAAAACCCCTATATCGCTGAAAATATACATTATTCCCATGAAGACAGGATCACGGCGGAGGCCTTGGCCCGCAAGATTGAGACCTGCCGCGAGGGGCCTTTGCAGATCGTTTATGTCGGCCGGGCAGAACCGATGAAGGGCGGGGAGCAATGGCTGGATGCGCTCGCGCTGCTATCCGAGCAGGGCGTCGATTTTCACGCCCGCTGGTTCGGCGTTGGCAGTGAGCTTGAGATGCTGCGGGCCAAAGCGGACCGCCTCGGACTAGCGCCGGACAGGGTGCGGTTCGAGGGCTTTGAGGAGGACCGCGCGGTGATGAAAGCGGCCTACCAGGAGGCGCATCTGCTGCTCTTTTGCCATTTGACGAACGAGTCCCCCCGCAACCTCATCGAGAGCCTTCACGCAGCAACGCCGCTCGTCGGCTATAGCGATCCGTTCTCGGAGAACCTCGTGGCCGAAAAGGGTGCAGGCGTTTTGACGGAGCGCGGAGACATCCACGGATTGAGCGCCGCTGTGGCTGCATTGTCTGCGGATCGCGAAAACCTCGCCGATCTCATTGCGCGCGCCGGCCAATCAGCCTCGGACTTGACCCGAGAGCGGGTCTTTGCTCACCGAAGCGAGATTGTGAAGCGTGAATTGGGCAAGGCCGATGTCTGAGCCAGGCGACGCCGAGCAACTGGATGCGGGCCTTCCAAACCTATCAACCGGATGGGCTGATCCTCTGTTCATGCCCCTGAAGTTAAAAGGATTTTTGTTTTGATCCATCCTGTTATTCTGTGCGGCGGTTCGGGAACGCGGCTTTGGCCGGTCTCTCGCAAGGCATTTCCCAAACAATTCGCGCCGCTGATCTCTGAGCGGTCGCTTTATCAGACCACGTTGGAACGTTTCACGGGTGAAGGATTCGCCGCGCCGCTTGTCATGACGGGCGATGCGTTTCGGTTCATGGCGACCGAGCAATCCTTGGCCCTCGGGCTGACCGATGCCCGCGTTGTGGTCGAGCCCGTGGGACGGGACACGGCACCGGCCATTTTGACGGCTGCGCTGATGCTGGAAGAGACGCCCGAGGCGCTTATGCTGGTGGCGCCGTCGGATCACGCCATCGCCGATCTCGAGGCCTTTCACGCCGCGATTGAAACCGGTGCCGCCGCGGCAAATGACGGTGCTTTCGTCACGTTTGGTGTCGTGCCGATTCGCGCGGAGACGGGCTATGGCTATCTTGAGCTTGACGGGGAGCCGAATGGGGCGGCCGTCCCCCTGAAAAGCTTTCGCGAAAAGCCGGATCTCGCGACAGCCGAGGCGATGGTCGCTGACGGTGGCTATCTTTGGAATGCGGGCATCTTTTTGATGCAAGTGGGCGCCTTGCTGAGGGCGTTTGAGACGCATGCCCCGGATATGATCGCGCCATGCCGGGCGGCGATCGCGAAAGGCACGGACGACTTGGGCTTCTTCCGCCTGGAGGCGCAAGCCTATGCCAGGGTGCAGGCGATTTCCTTCGACTATGCGATCATGGAGAAGGCCAAGGATGTGATGGCGGTCCCGCTTGATTGCGCCTGGTCGGATCTAGGGTCGTGGGACGCGCTGTGGCAAAGCGCTGAGCCCGATGGGGAGGGCAATGTGCTTCACGGTCCCGCCACGGCCCTAGACTGTCAAGACAGCTATCTCAGGTCGGAGGATGACACGATCCGACTGGTCGGGTTGGGCCTGGACGGCACGGTCGCCGTTGCGATGCGCGACGCGGTTCTCGTGGCCGACAAGTCGCGCGCTCAGGACGTGAAAGCGGTCGTCGAAACCCTGCGCCAACATCAGGCCGCCCAAGCCGATGACTATCCACGCTTTCACCGGCCATGGGGCTGGTACGAGACGCTGTGCCTGGGCGAGCGATTTCAGGTCAAACGCATCATGGTGAAGCCCGGCGGTATCCTGTCGCTGCAGAGCCACCACCACAGATCCGAGCATTGGGTTGTGGTCGCGGGCACCGCTGAGGTGACGGTTGGCCAAGAGACACGGCTTCTGACCGAGAATGAAAGCGTCTATATCCCCCTGGGCGCCGTGCACCGGATGGCCAATCCCGGGCGCTTGCCGATGTATCTGATCGAGGTGCAAACCGGCGGCTATCTGGGCGAGGATGACATCGTCCGCTACGAAGACATCTACAACCGGGCCTAGGCGCGGTCGGAGGCTCTCTATGCGAAAGCGACTTACAGCGCTTTTCCGCGATGACAGCCTGCGCGGCGCCAGCTTGCGCAGCAGCCTGTGGACGATCTCTGGCTTCGGCGGGGAAAGCATTCTGCGGCTGGGCGCGAACCTGATCCTCACCCGCCTGTTGGCGCCTGACATGTTCGGTCTGATGGCGCTGGCCATGACTTTCGTGACCGGCGTGGCCCTCATGAGCGATCTGGGCACCTCGCATTCGGTCGTCCGCTCAAAACGCGGCGATGACCCGGATTTCCTGGCGACGGCATGGTCGGTCCAGGTGATGCGCGGCTGTATCATCGCAACGGCATCGGTCGCGCTGGCCTGGCCGCTCGCGCAGGTTTACGAGCAGCCCGAGCTGTTTTTGATCCTCGCCGCACTGTCGTTTCAGCCGCTGATCGCGGGCTTTAATTCGGTTGGCTTCGCCACCCAGGCCCGCAAGATGCAATTGGGGCGGGTCATGCTGGTCAATCTGGCTGCGCAGGCGACGATCACCGTGGTGATGATCCTGTTTGCGCTGGCTCTGCAATCCGTCTGGGCACTGGTTGTTGGCACCCTGATGGGCGCCGTTGCCAAGATGGTCCTGTCCCATCTTCTGCTAGAACGGCACCCGATCCGCTTTCACCTTGAGCGGGAGGCCCTGGGCGAGATCATCCGGTTCGGCCGCTGGGTGCTTTTGAGCACGCTGTTCACCTTCCTGGGCGGACGCGGCATTACAGCGGTCCATGGCGCGTTGGTCCCGTTGGATGTCTTGGGTGTTCTCGCGGTCTCAACGGTCCTGATCCGCGCGTTCGAGACCCTGGTCCAGAAGCTTTTGACGGCAGTCGGCTTTTCCGCCTTCGCCCGCGTTCTGAGGGAGCGGCCCGAGGATCTGCCCAAGATCCTGGCCAATGTGCGCAACAAGTTTTTAACGGTGTGTGTGCTTGGGTTTGTCCTGGTCTCTTTCATCTCGCAGCCGCTGATCGATTTCCTTTACGACGAGCGCTATGCCCTTGCGGGCAGCTTCCTAGCCATTCAGGCGCTCAATGGGGGGCTCCGGGTCCTGGTGCGGCCCTATCAGGAGGTGATGCTTGCCTCGGGTGACAGCCGTTTGCACGCAGCGGTGATGTTCTGCTCAGCCTCGGTGGGCATCCTGGGGACAATCGCGGGCTACTTCCTTTTGGACATCTACGGGATGCTTGCCGGGATGGGGTTGGCCGCGCTGGTGGTGTTCGGCATTTCCGCGAGCTTTGCCCATCGTCGCGGCTACGCCAATCTGACGCTGGATTTCGTGATCGTCGGCGGGCTGCTCACGCTTTACGCGATCACTCTGAGCCAGCTTATGGGCGCGACCTAGGACGTTGCCTTTGGACCCTGGCTATCCGCTTTCCGGCCGCTGACGCCCATCGCTGGTGCGTTTTCGAACGGGAAAACGGCTGTAGCGGGTAAGCTCCATATCGGGGCCAAGTACCGGGCCGTCAGGTTGGAGCGCGACCGGCGCGTCGGCATCTGATGAAGAAGCCTCAGGCGCCTGCGCCGTTTCTCGCACCAATTCCAGGCGGCCCAGCAAAGCGCCTGCGGATAACATCAGAACCGGAGACAAGCTGGCATTGGGAAGTAGATCGAGAAGGTTTGCGGCAGTGGCCATACACAAGCCTGCCGTCACAAGCCCAACTTCGTAGCGCTTTCGCCGCAGAAACAGGAGGACCATCGGGAGCGTGAGAAAGCCGAAATAGCCGATATAGCCGACCCATCCCCGTTCGCCGATGGTCACGATCCAAGCGCCATCCGGCACCGAAATGTCGACGCCGAATTCGTTGTAGACCCGCGCTCGGGTCCACCAGCCCCAGCCGAAGGCGGGCCGTTCATTCGCCTTACCGAGCAACAAATCCTCGTTATCGAAGCGATATTGAAGCGATGCAGCGCGTCGCTCGTCGATACCAGCGGCCATCTCGGTCAAAGCCTCGGTCGGCACCATGTCTGAGCCGCGCAAGATCGGATAGGACAGCATGATCAGTGCAATGCCAGCCGCGGCCATCAATTGCAGCCGCACGGGCATCAAGAGCGCGATAGGAATGATCGTGAGGGCGATCAGAAACGCGCCGAGCGTTTTAGAGAGGATGAGCGCCAGAAAAAGCCACACCGCGCAAAAGCCGTAGAGCAAGCGGCGTCCGCCTTGCTCGAGGCGCACGAGAATAACGCCTGCAATGAGGGCACAGGTGAAGTGGATTCCCAATAGAAGCCCGTGATCTAGGAACACCAGCGGGCGGAAACCGCCGCCCCGAATGTGCTGCACCCAGGAATGGGGGAAGAATCCGTAGACCATCCGATTGATCTGCGGCGACATCCGAACCTCATACATCGCAGGAAGCGTGTAGATCAGCGCTGAGATGAACAAAATCACCAAAAGCCGCTTGTGACCGACATCGTCAGACAGAAATTTACGCCCCAATAGGAGCGGAAGGAAAATGACACCGAGCTCCAAAAGGGCCGAGAACCCGTCATAAAGCGACTGCGCTGGAAGGCTGCGGGCGCCATAGGTCAGTGGATCGCCATTTGTGATTGCGGTGGCCAAAATCCCAAAGAAAACCATGCCCATCAGCGCCCGGCCCAGACCTGATCGCGGCAGCCAACCCGGCAGGTTCGTCAACTCAGGACCGGTATCCGCAACGGCCGCGCGCCGCGGATTTTTTGAGTTTTGCCTGGCTAGGATGATCATTGTCACCAGCGTCGCCGTGAAGGCCGGGATGAACTCTTTGTCCAGCGAAGGGAGCACAGGCGGATTGATGCTGATGAAGAAGGCGGCCGGCAAAAACAGATAGCCGCCGACGATCGACCAAATCAGCGCATCGCGAAACGGCAGTTTGCGAAACAGCAAAAAGACAACAAAGGGCCAGATCGCCAGGGCGACGAGACCAAGACCGTTCCCTGCCGATTGGATCATGACAGTCCTCGCATCTGCGTGGGGGAGGCGAAGCGTTTGTTCATCCGCTGATTACGCTCACAAATGTGCAGGCTCCGTTCCATATTACGAGAGCATTAGGGGAATGTTAAATCTATTCGTCAAAAGTTTGACTGCGACGGATCACGACCGCGGCACCACTGCGCCCAGTCTTCCGCCCGCTTTGCCATGACAGAGATACCCTTTCCCCCCGCGCGCGCCGAGAGCCTCGTTGCGCGGGCCCCCTTTATGGGAGTTGCCAATGCCGACCCAACACATCGCCGCTTTTGCGCCACCCGATACCTGTCCGAGCGGCACGGATCATGACGCTGGGTCCGCCAGGGTTTGGAGACCACTGGCTCGCAAAAAGCTGGGGGCTTGGGCATGATCACGACCAACCAAGTTTTCGTGGCACTGCGCACGCAGTTCAACGAAACACCCGTTATCCTTCGCACGCCAACGATCTCAGGCCTAATCGACGGTGTCGCCGAGATCGGCACTACGCTCACGGCCCTGCTCAACGGAGAGCCCGCGACCGGTTCGGTGATCTGGCTTTTGGATGGCCAAGAGATCACCGGCGAAACCAGCGCCATGCTGGCTGTGCCATCGGTCGATGGCAGCCAGATCTCCGTGGAGATCGACGGGCAAACGTCCCAAAGCTTTCCGATCCGCTATGCCACGCCGATGGTTGCGGGCAGCCTGCCGGACCAGTCTTTGATCCAAAGCTCAAGCATCGTGCAGCTCACTGGCGCCTCCGTCTTTAGCTTTGGCGGTGTGCTTGGTTTTGCGCTGATGGGCGCACCGGCGAGCGTTAGCGTGGATGAGGCCAGCGGCATCATCTCAATCGATACCGATATTGCGCAACTCCAAACAGGCACAGCCATCACCGTACGCGCCTTCGACGCGAGCGCCCCTGAGCGCTTTGCCGAGACCGGGTTTGTCTTAAACGTGACGACGGCACCGGATTTCACGGCCCTTGTTTTGACGGCTCCGCAAGCAGCCGCGAATGGCATCAATGCCGCGACAGGATCGGTCACCACCGACGAGGCCGGCGGCACGCTTTACGCTGTGCTCAGCACCAGCACGTCGGCACCGAGCGCCGCAAATATTGCAGGGGGACAAGATCATACAGGCGCGACGGCGGCCTGGTCGGGGTCTCAAGCGGTGCCGTCGATCGGCATTCAAACGCTGGCCCCGGCGCCTTCTGGCCTGACGGCGGATACCACCTACACCTTGCACCTAATGCAGGAAGATGCGGGCGAAAACCGGTCCGATGTCGTCTCTGCGGCAAGTTTCACGACCGATGCCATTCAGAGCCAACCCGAGGCCTTCACAGCCGGTCAGTGGACAATTTCGAACGCCACGACAGGCGGCGATGCGACACTGACGCTTTTGGCGCTGCCAGACAGCGGCAACAATCCGATCCAGATCGTGCAGTACCGTCAAAACGAAACCGGGGCTTGGCAGCCCATTTCGGGATCGAATTCCACCGGCGTTTACGCGCTCAACGATGCGTTCACCGACGGCGTTCCGACGGATGTGCAGATCCGGGCCGTAAACCAGAACGGCCCTGGTCCGGCCAGCGACATCAAGCAGGTCACGACCACCGACAGCGCCGATATGTCGGCACCCACACTAAGCCTGGCAAGCTATGTCGACGCGACAAACATGCTGGATCTTTCGCTGGGTGAGGACAGCGGCGCGGCCAGCATTGCCTGGGCCATTGCGGATCCCGCAACGGACCCAGTTTTCGACGGCACATCCTGGTCAGGCGCGGCTTATGAAACCGGAACTCTGACCGGCCTTATGATGGGCGCAAACCCATTTACCATACCGCTCACCTCGGCGACGCCCAACGGCACCCGGGAGGTCTCGCTTTATGCCTATGACGCGGCTGGAAATATCAGCAACGTGTTGCGACAGGCATTCACGGCAGATCGCAGCGCGCCGGCCTTCGTCAGCGCAGAGACCAGCACCGATGGCACCGCGATCGCCATCACCTTCGATGAAGCGCTCTCGGGCTCGACCGATCCAGCCTTCTGGACGGTCACGGTCGGCGGCACCGCGCGCGCCGTATCTTCGGTGGGCATCGACGGCGCCGTCGTGACGCTTACGCTGTCTTCGGCTGTGGCGAATGGTGACACGGTCACTTTCGAGTACGCAGCAGGAGATCTAGCCGATACACGCGGCAACGCTGTCGCCAGTTTCTCGGCCCTGCCCGTCACGAATACGGTTCCATCGGGGGGCTTTGCTACGGCAAGCGATATCTGGACCCAAGGCTCGATCAGCGCCTCAGAGGTTAGCAGCAGCATGGCTGTTGGCACCGCGAGTGCAGGCCGCAAGGTCCTATTCCTGGTGGGCATGGAAGGCGGCACTGGCAAGTCACCCAATTTCGACTTCACCGTGAACAGCACCTCCTATGAAGGAGGAACGGAGGAGCTGTCCTCGAACTTCGCAAACGGCGCCTCTGCCATCGCGTTTGACGTGCCGCTCCCCACAGGGGGCACAGCGACTGTCGGTCTGACGCATGGCACTTCGGGATCATCCATCGCCAACACGGTGATTGCAGTCCCGCATACCGGCACGGTGACCGGCCATGCGACCGATTACAAGATCGGGACCAACCTGACAGCGACGTTGAACACCGCTGCGGGCGGCACACTGCACATTCTGCTGTTTGGTCGAGATGAGAGTTTCGACAATGGTACGATCACCATCAACGACCCGTCGGGCGCGACGCTGGAGACGACGATCGTCAGCGCGGGCGACATCCTTAACGGGGCGCATCCCGAGAACGCCAATTCGGGCCACGCTTATGTGAAGCTCGAAAACACGCAAGCCGGCACCACCACCATCGATCTTTCGACCACGGCCTCATCCCCGAGCCGATGGAACATGATCGCCGTTGCACTGGATAACTGATATGAACATTACCGGCACAATTACCCTTTCCGGGCAGATCATTGCTCCGCCAAGCCTGTCGGGTCTGAGCGCAGCGGCCAACGGTGCGACCGGCTGGGTCGGCTCGGTCACCACCGACACCGACAACGGCACGCTGTTCTACCTCATTTCGAGCAGTGCCAGCGAGAGCGACGCGGCGGTCAAAGCTGGCCAATCGAGGGCAGTTAATGCCACCGGCGCCATTCCCTTGTCGGGTGGCGGGCTTTCGGCAGAGACCACTTACTATTTGCATGTTCTGCATCGGGATTCTTCGGGCAATGATAGCGCACAACCCACGCCCGTGAGCTTCACAACCGGGACGGCGGGCGTTGCGACCGGCGCGTTGAGCGCCACCCTTGCCAAGGCGACAAACCCCGCTGTCGCGCCCATGTTGGCGCATTTCGACTTGAGCGTTTCGGGCGGCTCTCTGTCCCAAAGCGCCGTAAATCAATGGGATCCAACGCATCAGGGATATGTCTACATTACCGATTGGGATGACCCTGGAGCGGTGTCGGACAAGGTCCGGAATGTCCCGACACAGTGGAACGATCTCAATGTCAGCTATGGCAAGCATCCGGCGCATGTCTACACGTCGCCGGGGACCTATAACCCAGTTTTCCGATGCTATGAACGCGATGGCACTTTGGTCGGTGAGACCACAGCGACGGTCGTCGTCAACGACCCTGCGAGCATCTTTTCCGGCAATCGCACGATCCTGATCGACCCGAGCAACAACGGCGACAACGCGACCTATCCAGGCTCACAAGTGTTCACGAGCTGGCCCGCGGCGTTCAACGCATTGCGCTCCCTCAACCAAACCGGGCGTGTCCTGTTCAAGCGGGGCACGACGACACAAATCACAGCGAGCGTTGTGCCCTCCGGGACGATCGACAATCTTTACCTTGGTGTTTGGGGCAATGGTGCGCGCCCTGTTGTCGAGCTGCCTAACAGCAACTCTATCGCTGCTGGCAACGGCTCGAGGGTGCCAGGTACGCTGTTTAACTTCACCGACAGCGCCAATTACACCGTGGTCCTCACAGGCATCGATTTCGAAGGGCCCTGGAACGCCTCGAACGAGACGGGCGGGCAGTACCGGTTCATGTCCACCACCATGGTGGGCGATGACCGCCGCATCCTGATCGACAATTGCAAGATTGACGGATTTGCCTGGGGCTTTGGCACATTGTCGAACGGCACCGGGGATATGGCGGAGTGTATCAACAACACCGAGATCACCAATTGGGGCGATTACGGGGTCTTCCAATCCTCGAACCGTAACGACCACTTCTCGATCATCGGCACGGCGATCCACCAAAAGGAAGACGCCCTGATGGGCGGCGATGGCGGCAAAGACTTCCGCAGCTGTCAGCACGGCCCGATCCGCTTTTCCGGACGCTACAGAACCTATTTCGCAGTTCTCGACCTTTTTTCGCGGAACGGTTGGTTCAAAAACGGCGGCAGCTACGGCGTGCAGCCCACAAGCCAGCCCTGCATCAGGGCGCATTTCAGCACCGATTTCACCCCGGCCGTTTACCCGCATACCACCTTTGAGCGCATTGCCTGCGAGGGGGGCGGTGAGACGACCATCCAGATCAAGGACCAAAACTCCAACGGCTCGGGCGGCGCGCTCAACCTGTTGATGGACAAAGTCCTGATTGCCGCAACTGCCTGCACCTGGGCGCCACTTCAGGTTCAGTGGTCGGGATGGACTTTGCGCAATGCGCTGATCTTCATCCCCGATCAGGCAACCCGCACGGATCGTTGGAGCGGCATCTTCAACGATTTCCAGCTTGGCGTGAGCCCGCGCGCCGACAACCCGGTCGAGGCCTATAATCTCACGGTGGTCAACCTGAAGACCGTCGGCAATCTCGATGGCTCTGACACGCTCTATGATGCTGATATCGGGGGCACCGCGTTGGCAACCCAATACACGAACGAGAATAACGGCGTTCTTCAGGTGGCGGGTGCGCCGACCGAGCCGATCAATGTCGATCTATCGACCAATATGCCGACAGTTGGCGGGGTTTGGACATCGAGGTTCCTGGGCACGCGATGGTCGAGTGTCGGCGGCATCTCGGCGCAATTGACGATGAACACGGCGTTGGCCTCGCCGGTAAATCTGGTCAAAACGGCGGTTCCCAACGCGTCATCGCCGCTGATCAATGATGCGACGTCGGGCCTGACGGCTTATGACGATTTCTACGGCACCGTGCGCACGGGCCCAAGGGACCGCGGCGCGGTGGAGCGTTAGGACATGACGCAGCTTTGAGCACCGGGGTGGTCGACAGGCACGGTGGCTCAGCTAAGCTGCGCTGCAGTACCGAGTATGACGGAGACCGCCCCGGATGCTGCTACCGAAGGCTCAAACGTATCGTGAAGGTTCGGGCGACGTGCGCCTATCGATCCTGCGGCGCGGCCATTTGCTGGCTGCGCCGGACGCCGTTTTCCTTCGCGCCCATGTGAATGACCGCTCCATCCGGGAGGCCGTCCGGCCAACGGACTACGACGAAAGCCATCATCGGCTCCGCTATCTCTGGGATTTCGGCGATGCGGGCGCGGCGTCGGGCAAAGTGGTCAATGTGCCCGCCGCCCATAACGATCTTAACACCGCCTATGGCAAAGAGGTCGCCCACGTCTTTCGCCAGGCTGGACGCTTTCGCGTGACATGCACAGTGCATGGCCCCGAAGGCCTGATCGGAACGGGCGAGTTGATCGTTGCCGTCGATGATCCCGAGCGCGCCTTCGGCGGGACACGCACCATTCTGCTGGATCCCGATGGCGTAGGTGACAGCGCCTATCCCAACGCCCAGGTGGCCCGCGACTGGGACAGCGCCTTTGCCGCCGCCGCCCAGGGGCCAGGTACCGGGTCGCGCGTGCTGTTGCGGCGCGGACGGAGCTATACGCGGCAGTCCGAACAGCGGTTGAACCGCCGCAACGGCTCCATCCATGTGGGCGCGTTCGGCGACGGCGCGCCGCCGGTGGTGTTCGGTCTGGCTGGGGCGGCTGTCTTTCAGGTGACGCCGAATTTCGACGGCGCCGCGGTGATCCAGGGGCTCGACCTGCGCGGACCCTGGGACGCCGCCACCGAGACCGGCGCCGTGGGCGACCGCCGTGTCCACGGCATCCAAGCCGCCCAAGGCCATGGCCGCAGCCTGCTGATCGACGATTGCAGCTTGGACGGCTTTGGCACCGGCTTTTTTGTTCTGGGCGAGCGAACGCCCGATGAGGGGCTGTTCGTGCTCCATGATTGCGACATCACCAACTGGGGCGATTACGGCGTTTATACGGGCACCAATATGGCCAGCTACGTCGCCATCCTGGGCACTGCGATCCACCAACATCCCGAGGCGATGCAGGGCGGAATGGCCAAGGACGGGTTTTCGCATAACGAACACGGGCCCGTGCGGATCACCGGCTCGGGCCATTTCCATATGGATGTCTGCGATTTGTTTTCGCGCACTGGCTGGACCCGGCTGGACGGCGTGCCCGCCGATCAACCCTGTTTTCGTTGGAATACCTCGGCCAATCCGGGCAGCGCGGGGATGGTCAGCCGCACCGCCATGGAAGGGGGCTATGCCATTGCGCTGTTGCGCGATCAGAACAATTCCGGCGAGCGGTATCTGTCGAATTTCATCATGGAAAAGTGCCTCTTGGTTGGGACCGCCTCAACGATCATCGGCGTCCAGTTTCACTTCACCGGCCAGACCTTGCGCAACAACATCTTTGTCATGCCTGACCTTCCCTCGGCCTCGGTCGGCTGGCAATCGATGGTGGACGGGGCCGAACGGGTGAACCCGGAAGGCCAACGCGATGCGGGCGCGCCGGTCGAGGTCTATTCCAACACCCTTATTCAGCGCCGCAGCCCCGCCAATCGAGGCGGGCCTATGAACATGGACCGGGGGATGGATGAATTCGCGGTCTACAGCCTGGAGAACAACCTCTTTCACACGCCGGGCGGTGCAGGGATGGGGGGTGAGGCGGGGCTCGAGCTAACCGGCGGGCCGATCGAAACGGTGGGCGGCACCTGGCAGCCGCGTTTTCTCGGCCTGAAGTATCAGACCGAACGGCCCGAGATGGATCGCTCCCTTGCCACGCCCGCGGACACGGTGCGCGATCTGGTGCCACGGCCCGGCACGCCTGGGGCCGATGATGCAATGGGCTCGGACGCGCTGGATGACTTTTACGGGCGGCTGCGCGGTGAGGCACCTGACCGCGGCGCGATCGAGACGTGACTTCACAGGCCGGGCATGCCATGAGATCGCCCGATTGGTTTTGAGGATGCCTGAGAGATGTCTCCTACCCCCCCTTCGGGCGCCCCGCGCGTAGCCTATCTGACGAGCGAATATCCGGCTGTGTCGCACACCTTCATTCTGCGCGAGGTCGAGGCGCTCAGACGTCTGGGCCTTGAGGTTGAAACGGCCTCGATCCGGCGCACCGGGGCCGAGCATCATCGCGGACCCTCCGAAAAGCACGCGGCGAAGACGACCTTCTACATCCTGGACGAGGCCAAGAAATTGGTCCCGCTAATTGCGGCCAAGCTGCATGCCCTGCGCGATCCAGGGCGCTTTTTCGACACGCTGGCGCAGGCCTGGTCGATGCGCAATCCAGGGCTGAAATCTGCCCTTTATCAGATGTTCTATTTCGCCGAAGCGCTGATCCTTGCCCGCTGGCTCAAGGACCGCGGCATCACGCATCTGCACAATCATTTCGCAGCCTCCTCGGCGACGGTGTCGATGCTGGCCGCGCGTTTGGCGGGGATCCCGTTTTCCTTCACGCTCCATGGCCCGGCTGACCTGACCAATACCGGCTATTGGCGTTTGGGCGATAAGATCGCGGGCGCGGCCTTTGTCGCCTGCATCAGCCATTATGCCCGCTCGCAAGCCATGCTGGTGAGTGCGCCCGATGATTGGGAGCGGTTGCGGATCATCCATTGCGGGGTGCTTCCGGCAATGTATGAGCGCCCCGAAACGGCTCCTGAAAAGGCACCCGGCACACATCTGGTTTTTGTGGGCCGCTTGGCGCCGGTGAAGGGGCTCAGGGTGCTGATCGAGGCGCTGGCGGAGCTTGACCGGTCTGACATTCGCCTGACGATCGTGGGTGATGGAACGGAACGCAAAGCGCTGGAAGCGATGGCCGCGCCGCTAGACGAGCGTGTGAACTTCACCGGCTATCAGAGCCAGGACGAAGTGGCTGCGATCCTGGCCACGGCCGATGCCTTTGTGCTGCCGTCCTTTGCCGAAGGCGTGCCCGTGGTTCTGATGGAGGCGCTGGCGGCGGGGCTGACAGTGATCGCGACGCGCATTACCGGGGTGCCGGAACTGGTCGATCACGGTGTCTCGGGTCTGTTGGTTCCGCCGGGCGATCCTGAAGCTCTATCAGACGTCATCGCTGGCTTTGCCGATGATCCAGAGGCGGCGCAAACAATGGGCGCGGCTGGGCGGGAGACGGTGCGGTCCGAGTTCGACATCGACATCGAGGCCGCCCGTTTGGCACGGCTTTTCACCGATGGTCCGGGCGAGGTTCTTAGACCCGAGCCGCTTGAGCCCTAGCCTCCCGCACCGCTCCACATATGCGCGCGTTCGGCTTCGATCTGCTGCGCGGCGGTCGTCTTACCCACCCGCAATGCGCGGCGTTGATAGGCGCGGATGAATTGGATCAGCTCGCCGTCCTTCTGGCGCTGCACCCCCGTCAGCCAGGCGTGGATATAGCCCCAGGCCATCGCCAGCCCGCCTGTCACGTAAGGCGGCTCCTTCATGCGAAAGACGCAAGTGGCGAAGTAAAACAGCGGCGCCGAGCCCATGTAATACTGTCCAAAGCCGTGCCGTTTGCGGCCGACATGGATGTTCTGCTGGCTTGAGCCCATGGGCCGAAGATGCTCAAAGTTCAGATCCGGATGGTCCCAGCTGACCACGACCCAGCCCAACTGCCGGGCCTTATGGCCGTCGATCGCGTCCCACATCACCTCTCGCACGAAACCGCCGGTCTCCTTGAAACAGGCGACGCGGTAAAACTTGGTCATGCCCACGCTGAGCTCATCACCGCGATGCTCAGACACGAGACGGCCGCCGATGCGCATGTAAGGCTTGCCGGAGCAGGTGCCGATCCGAGGATTTTCCTCCATCCGCTCAACCAGCGTTTCGAAATACCGCTCGGGCAGGTCGAGATCGAGATCGAGCTTACACAGATAGGTGAAGTCCTCCATCTCGACGCTGTCGAGGCCCACATAGAACGCCTCGACCACGCCCGGCCCCACGGCACGATGCCCGCGATCGGGCTTTTTGACGACGCGGATCCAGTCATGCTTGGCGGTGTATTCGGCCAGGATCTCGGGCGTTGCATCGGTCGAGCCGTCATCGACCACCACCCAGAGCGTCGGGCGCAAGCTTTGCGCGACCACACTATCGAGCGTGCGGCGCATGTAATCGGCCTCATTGCGGCAGGGCGAGATCAGCACATAGCTGCGTGGCTCGGGTCCCGTATCTGACATGTCGCCGTCCCTCATTTATACTCGATCAGCCCGCCGCGGCGGCCTTGGATGCGGTTGAGATAGTAGCCTAGAGCTCCGCGCGCTTCAGCGAATTTCCCGACAGTCATGAAAACAGCCTGGAGCCAGGCCTTTCGGTCCCCACCGCCGCGAAGACCCAGGCGGAGGATTTGCGCGGGATAGATCGCCGCGCCAAGCAGGATCGCCGGATGGAATATCAGCGCGCCAAGCAGCAGCGCCAGCGGGAGGGCCACGCCCCAGATCAGCGCGCTGTTGCGCCCTTTGACCCCGTGGCGTTCGGGCGGGGCACCGTGGAGTGCCGCGCCCTCGGTATAGGCATGGCCCGCGCGCTGGCTGCGCTTCCAGAATTGGGAGAACCGTGTGATGGCCGCGTCGTGCCAGGTCATCTCCACGGGGAGGCTCCAGATGCGCCAACCCGCCTGCCGCAGACGGACGCACATCTCGGGCTCCTCCCCCGCAATCAGCGCCGGATTGTATCCGCCGACCTCCTGCAGGGCCTCCACCCGCATCAGGGCGTCACCACCACAGGCCTTGGCCTCACCAACCGGCCGATCCCATTCCCAATCGCACAGCTGGTTGTAGACGCTCGCCTCGGGGAAGCGTTCGCGTCGGCGGCCATGGACCACGGCGACATCGGGTGTCTGGTCGAGAAAGTCGCGGGCCGTTTGGATCCAGCTTTCCCTAAGCTCACAATCCCCGTCGATGAACTGCACATAGTCGAGCGCGCCGTCTTCCAAGAGCCGCGCGAGGCCTTCGTTGCGCGCGCGGGCCGCGGTGAAGGGCTGTGCCATATCGAGCGCGACGACAGCGGCACCGGCCTGCTCGGCGGCGGTCACGCTGGCATCGATTGAGCCGCTGTCGACATAGACCAAGCGGCCCGCCTGCGCCCCTACCGAGGCAAGACACGCCACAAGGCGCGCGCCTTCATTGCGCCCGATGAGCACCGCGCCGACACGCCCGGTCATGCGGGAGCCTCGTGAGGGGGATGAAAGATCGGGCGAAGAAAGGACATCGTGAGAAAAGCATAAACCGACCAGTGGGCTAGCGCTCCCTATAGCGGCCCCGTCCAAGCGCTGCCAGTCCCGGCTTTTAAACAGTCTTGTCACGTTTGCGCATCAGGCAATGGCTGGATTTCACCCGCGAAGCTTCGTATCGGGAGGGCGTTCGTTTACAGAAAATTGCTCACCATGACCGATATCGCCGTCATCATCGTCAATTATGGCACGCCAAAGCTTGCGCTTGAGGCGGTGGGCTCTGTCCTAACGCGGGAGCATGGCGGGCGTTCGGTCGAGGTGCACCTGGTCGACAATGCCTCACCCGGTGGGGATGCCGCGGTAATCCAAAGCGAACTGGAAGCGCGCGGCTGGACCGACCGGATCGTCTTTCACGCCGAGAGCGAAAATCACGGCTTTGGGCGCGGCAACAACCTTGTCCTCAAGGAGCTTGCCGCCCGCGAGGACCCGCCGCACTACGTCTTGCTCCTAAATCCCGATGGCAGCCTCGAGAACGAGACCATCGCGGTTCTGGCGGAGTTCATGGATGCCCACCCGGAGGCCGGCGCCGCAGGCGCGGAGATCCGCAAACCAGGCGAGGAGATGCCTGTCACCGCCGCCTTCCGTTTCCCGTCGATGACGAGCGTGGCGGTGCAAGCGGTGAATTTCGGGCCACTCTCCCGGGCCTTCGCCGGGTCGCGCGTGGCGCTCAAACCGACCGCAGAGGCCGAGGAAGTCGGCTGGGTCGCGGGGGCCGCCGTGATGGCGCGGCTCAAGGCCTGGCAGGAAGTGGGCTTCTTCGATCCGACCTATTTCCTCTACTACGAGGAAACCGACCTGATGCTTCAAACCAAGCGCGCGGGTTGGGAAACTTGGTACGTGCCCGACGCCAAGGCGGGTCATTTCGAAGGCCAGGCAACGGGCGTGAAAAGCGGAGAGCGCACGCGAAAACGCCATCCGGCCTATCTTTACGAGTCTTGGCGGCACTATTTCTCGAAGAACCACGGCCGGGCCTATGCCCTGGTGACCGCGATCCTTTGGCTACTGTGCGGCATGATCGGCACGGTGATCGCGCGGCTTCGCGGACGGACCCCGGCGATGCAACTGAACTTTGTGGGCGATATTACGGGAAAGGTGATCTGGCCGCTGCTCACAGGGCGTTAGGCTCTTTCGGCGGGCGGATCTGCGCCGGGTTGCCGATGGCGAGCGCGCCGGGCGGCACGTCATGGAAAACCAGGGCATTGGCCGCGATCCGCGCGCCTTTCCCGACCAGGATCGGCCCGACGATCACCGCGCCTGCGCCGATATCGACGCCGTCTTCCACGATGGGCAACTCCCCCAGACGGTCCGTTCGCGCCACGCCCATCGTCACGCCCTGGCGCACTTGCACATCATCGCCCAGAAACCGCGCCGAGATCACGATCCCCGAATGGTGCCAGAACCGCACCCGCCGGCCCAGGCGCACCGGATACCAGACCGACATGCCGCAAAACCACTCCACCAGTTTGAACATCACCCAGTAGAGCACCGTCGACGGCGCTCGGATGATCTTCGGCTTGCCCATGCGCCAATTGCCGAACCGGTGCACGAAGACCGTCCAGAACCCCTGTTCGAACGGGTTGCGGCCATGGGCGCGAAAATCCTCTGCAACCAACGCCCAAAAGCCAATTTTTTCAGGGTTTTGGTTCAAGGCACCGCGATCGGCTACTTCGGGCAAGCGCAGGCGGTCTGCTGCCTCGCGATAGGCCTCGGAGCCGATTGACATGGATGGGGAACCTCCTGGCCGAATATGCGCCAAATTCGCTTGGACTACTCTGGCCCATGGGCGCAGCCAATGATGACGATATTGTTTCCATATCCCATATGGATTGGCAACATTGCCCATGGTATGCACCGCGCATATTTGGGTTGGGCTGGATTTTGAGTAGCGAGTGAGTTTCGAAGCATGTCGATGATGTCACAAGAAAGCGCAGGTACCCTGGGCTGGAGCGCCGAGCGGATTTGGGGCCTGGTCATCCTGTTCGTGGCCACGCTGGCCGCTGGGGCGTTTTTTATCGACGGGTTGGACGCTCTTCTCACCGCTTGGGCGGCGCCGGAATACAGCCACGGCCCCCTGATCCCGGTCCTCTCGGCCCTGCTGTTTCTGCGCCAACTCAAGGAGTACCCACCGCAACCGGGCCCGAAACCCGACCGTTGGCCCGGAGTTGCGCTGATCTTCCTCGCGCTTTTATTCGGCCTGGTCGGCAAACTGTCCGGGATCGACGACCTGGTGGCCTATGCCACGATCATCTGGGTCGGCGGCATCCTTTTGGTCAGCTTTGGCTGGAACACGGGCAAGCATTTCTGGCCGCCGGTTGTGCATCTGGTCTACATGCTGCCGCTGCCAGGCGTGATTTATTACAAGCTCACCAACGGGCTGCAGCTTGTCTCCTCCGAGCTGGGCGTTTGGCTTTTGCAGTTGGTCAATGTCCCGGTATATCTGGAAGGCAACATCATCGATCTGGGCGTGATGCGCCTGCATGTGGCCGAGGCCTGCTCGGGCCTGCGCTACCTCTTCCCGATCATGTCGTTCTCCTACATCTTCGCGGTGCTTTATCGCGGCCCGGTCTGGCACAAGGCGGTGCTGTTGCTGGCGGCGGTGCCGATCACCGTCGCGATGAATTCGGTCCGGATTGCTGTGGCTGGAATGATCGCCAACACCTACGGGGTCGAATGGCTCGAAGGCTTCACGCATTTCTTTGAAGGCTGGGTGATCTTCATCATCTGTATCGCGCTGCTGTTCCTGCTCGCTTGGGTGATGCTGCTGTTCCTGCCCAAGGATCAAAAGATGTCACTGCCCCAGGCACTGGACCTGGAAACCGACGGCCTGATGACCCAAGCCCTGCGCGTGCGCCTGGTCCAGCCCTCTGCCGCACTGATCACTTCGGCGGTCCTGGCCGTTGGCGCCCTAGGTGCCTGGCAGGCCATTCCGGACAATCGCCAGGGCACAATCGCGCGCGACAGCTTTGCCTTGTTCCCGCGAGAGCTCGGCGCCTGGGAACAGCAAGGCCGTCCCGATCGCCTCAGCGAGAATGTCGCCGAGGTCCTCGCCGCAGACGACTATCATCAGGTCACGCTAACCCGGCCCGGTGTCGATGAGCCCGCTGTTGGCCTGTTCATGGCGTTCTATGAGGATCAGACCCAGGGCGGGGTGCATTCGCCCGAGATCTGCCTGCCCGGCTCGGGGTGGGAGATTGCCTGGCTCGAACGGACCGACATCACCGAGATGATGGGCACGGACGTCCCCTTCAACATCAACCGCGCCATCATTCAGCGCGGTGAGACGCGGATGATGGTCTATTACTGGTTCCAGCAGGGCGAGCGTCGCGTGGCCTGGGATTTCGCGGCCAAGTTCTATCTGATGATCGACGGGATCACGACGGGATCAACCGACGGCTCGATCGTGCGCCTGACAACGCTGATCGATGACAGCGACACGGGTGAGGCCGAGGCCGAAGCGCGCCTCCAAGATATGCTGGTGGAATTGCAGGAGCCGCTGCCCCGCTTCATCCCGGCGGAGTGATCAGACGCGGATCCCGGTAAGCTCAAAGGTGCGCGCGCGGTCCTTTTCAAAGAACGCCGCGGCCGCCTCCTCATCGTGATAGACGATCTCTGACGGCACCTTGGTGATCGGGTCGAGCACTTGGGCTTTGACCGAGGACGGGATCACCGCTTTAACGGTCCGGGCGAGACCCGGCATGTGCTTGGCCGCGCGGCCCAGAAGCGCGCCGGTCGAGGTGATCCGGTGGGCACCGTGCTTGCCCCGCTCCGCATCGCCGATGGTGATCGCGGAAGCGTCAACCTCGAGAAACGCGCAGACCTCATCCAGAACGGCCCGCGTGTCACGCGTCAGCCGCTGGAAGTCGAGAAACAGGAATCGCGCGGCCGGGAACACCTCGAACCAGCGCTCAATCTGGTCGGCATAGCGCCCGACGAGGGCCAGCATCGGGTTCTTTTCCATCGCCTCGACCAGGGAGAGCGGGCCGTCGGGCGCCTTTTCGTTGCGCATCCGATGGCGATGGGCCGAGGCCGCGCGTTTGACCGGATCGCGCAGTACATAGACGAAGCGCGCCTCGGGCACGACGTCCTTGATCCGCTGGGGCACGGGCGCTGTGAGGCCGGGCGCGCCGTCCAAATCCATCTGCGACCGGGGCCGCAGGAAGGTGTAGGTCGTCGATGCGTCCAGGCGGATGCGCGCCTCAGGCTGACGGAAACAGCGTGCATAGCTGTCGAAGCCATCATCGAAATTCGTGGTGTAGAACTGCGGCTCTTTCGGATCGGAGACACAGACATCCGGGCTTTGATCCAGAAGCGCGGCCAAATACGTGGTGCCAGCCTTTTGCGCGCCAATGAGGAATGTGTTTGCGCCGATCGCCGCGGGGGACGCGCCCTCGGTGGGATCAGGTTGGGTTTGGGAGGTCATCGCACGTCTCCATGATACCACTTATCCCCCAAACGCAGGCGTAGCGGCGCGGGCCCTGTGAGACAAGACATCTGCTGAGCACCGGTTCGTTTCCGCGATCTTTGCGCCGCAAGGAGGGGTTCTGTTCCAGGGATCGAAATGAAAACGAGGCCCCGCAGGGCCCCGTTTCGAATGCATAACCTGGCAACAGGATCAGGCAGCAAGAATTTCCTCGGGGTCGAGATCGTCGCCGTTGAGGGTCACGCTGTCGTCCTGCTCCTCATAGGTGCCCTGACCATCGGTCAGTGCGTCCCAAAGCGTCGTGTCCTCGGAGGCATTGTTCATATTGCCTTCGGTCAGGATTTGGATGGAGCCCGATCCGTTATTCGTCAGGCTGAGCGTAACGGTGTCGGCGTCGTAATCGAAGGTGAGCTTGGCATCCTGATTGCCGCGCAGGCCGACGATCTGGATATCGTCGAACATGCCGACCATCTCATCGACCTGAACCAGAACTTCATCGGTGGCCTGGCCGCCCAATGCGGTCACATCCACCAGCAGCGATCCCTCGCCCATGTCGAAGCCCGACAGAACGCTGACATCGTCGCCCAGCGCGCCTGAACGGAACTCCTCGATGGTTGAGAAGCCACCGGCATCAGCGGTCATCGACAGCGTGCCGCCATCCATCTCAAGAATGGATGTCCCGCCATCTTTACCGTCAAAGCCGACCTTCGCGTCGCTGCCCTGGATCGACAGAGACGATCCCTCACCGATCACCATTTCAGCGTCATCGACGCCGAGCAGGGCCTGACCGTCCTTGGCCAAGATATCGAACACACCGGCGAATTTCCCGGTATTGGCAAAGCGGCCGCCATCCACGTCGATCTCAAGACCGTCGGCGTCGTCGTAGTCTTCGATCCAGGCCTGGCCGGTGCTGGAAATGTCCAGATCGCCGCCCTCACCATCGGTGCTAACCTCGCCCTCGACTGTCAGACGGCCTTGGGACACGTTCAGTTCACCGCCGTCGCCGAAATCGAGATCGTCGAGCGCGATGGTGCCGTCATACTGGACCCAGTTGCCCGCCAGATCGATGCTGTCGCCGTCAATGGGCTTTTCCTGGATGTCCCAGTTCAGTTCATTGTCCCAGCGCGTGCCTTCGCCCCGATCATCGGGCGTGAAGCGCAGAGTCGTGGCGACATTACGACCGGACTCGCCGAGGCCATAAGCCGCTTCGAAGTAGGCGATAATTTCATCGGCACTCAGGTCGTCGTTAACTTCGCCATTGTGTTGGGCGCGAAGGTACTCCGCCAGATCGGCGATGGCTGCGTCGTCCTCATTCAACAGCGCCTCTGTGAAACGCTGGATCGTGGTTTGATCCAAGACGCTCTGATCCAAGCCCTCGATGCCGCGATCCGCAGACATCTCACCGTTGTTGCCACCACGTTCGATATTACGCCCGCTCAACCAATTGTAGATGGAGGAGTCGTCGTAATACGTGTCCTTTTTGTTATCGATCGCGTCGTGGTTCCAATACTTGTAGCTCAGCTCATCGGAGTCCGGATCGGCCAAATGGGTGACGATGTTGTCTACAAAGCTGGTCTGCTCACCGAGGTTCAAGATCCCCTCGCTCAGCGCGCCAGGACGGCCGTTGGTGTCATTGTAGCCTGCCGAGGTCACCAAGTTGCCGGTCACGAGGGAGTATTCGCCCACCGAGCCTGCGCCCTTGTAGTCACCGCCCAAAACGCTGAGCGCCGAGTTGCTGTCGAGAAAGACGTTATCCTCAACGAAGCCGCCGCCGCGCAACTGCGCACCGTAGGAGGCCGCCCGCATGGTGATGGTGTCGCGGAGTGTCACATCCCGCGTGCTGTCAGACATGTAGATGTTCTGCGACAAGATCGAGGGCGGCTGACCATCATCCTGATTGACGTCGTAGTTGTAGCCATCTCTCCAACCGGTTTGATCGAGAAACAGATCCTCGACCAGCACGTGGTCTGTGCCGCCACCGATATAAATTCCCTGGATGCGGTTATCGCCTTCGGTTTTCCAGTTGTTGGCGCCTTTGTTCGGCTCTTCTCGGTAGACGTCGTAGACAGCCGAGTTCCGGATCGTCAGGCCTGAGGAATTCACAACCGCAAGCTCATCGGTGATCGTCACATCGTCGAAAAGCAAGTTTGTCGCCTCAATGACCAAGCCACCTTCCGAAAACTCAACGCCCTGGAAAACGATGTTGGAATAGTCGTCCTTCCACATGTCGAGCTTGGCATTGAGAACCGGGCGAGCGCCCTCGCCCCATGCCCCGACATAAACCGGGTGCAGTTCAGACTCACCGTGCGTGTTACGGTCCAGGATGTTGTCGAGGGCGCTTTCCTCATACTCGTAGCCGCGCTCAAACAGCAGCCAGTTTGAATTTTCCGCGCCGTTTCCTGTGATCTCATTCCACAGGTCCATCCCGATCCCGGGCTTGAGCGCCATATCCTCGTCGCCGCCATATTCCGGGTTGTTGGCGAGCCAACCGGCCGTGATCTGGTTGGGCGAAAGGCCTTCCAAGGCGGCGATATCAGCTGCCGAGAGGGCATCGTCACTATCAGAAATGTAGACTTTGCGGTGATCATCGCCGTGTTCGACAACAACGTCACCGTCGCTGTCTTCTTCCAGCATGTAAAACTTGCCTTCGTTCCAGCCATCGTCCTGCGGGCCACGAACCACGTCGACCGTCTTGTTGACGGTCTGTGTGGTGCCGTTCTCGTAGGTCACCTGATAGCGGAACGAGATGTCGCTGGTCTGCTCGGTCCCAGTAAGTACGAGGGCCATCGTGTTGTCGGGATTCACGGTCAGGTTGCCGTATTGCGGCCCGTCGAGAATTCGGATCGATGCGACGTTGTCGCCGTTGTGCTCAAGCGTGCTGGTCCGGCCTGAGGTGACCTCGGCATTGCCATCCAAGCGGATCACATAGCCATGTTCGATATCCGTCGGCCCATCATATTCTACGGGATCAGGAGACGGCTCGGGCTCAGGCGCTGGTGCCGGTTCTGGCGCTGGGTCAGGCTCTGGGGCGGGCTCGGGCTCCGGTGTGGGCTCCGGTTCAGGGGCCGGCTCAGGCTCAGGCTCTGGCGCCGGTTCAGGCTCTGGCTCTGGCTCCGGTGCAGGGGTGGGCTCGGGTGTAGGCTCCGGCTCGGGTGCGGGCTCCGGCTCCGCTGCGCCAGCGCTCGTTTCGCCCAGCGCATGCATCTCGTCAGTCGTCAGGACAAAGTCAAATATAGCAACGTCGCGGATTTCGCCGTCAAAGAGTTTGGTGATCTGGTCGTCGCCCGATTTCGAGCGCCATCCCAGCGCGCCAATTTGGATATCCTCGGGGCTGGTCGCCCAGGTCATACCCGTTTGGGCCGTATCGACCACGGATCCATCTACGATCAACTGCGCAGTTGTGCCATCGAAGGTCAAACCAACAGCATATTCCTGTCCGGCCTTGATGCCGCCAAAGCTCAGGTATTCGTCTTTATTGTCGTTCTGCAGACGGACGGTCAGCTTGCCGTCTTTGATGTACATCGAAAGGTGATTTCCATCGCCGCTATAGCCTGACGCATCGCGCGAAAAGAGACCTTGAGTGCCGCGAACGCCGTCTGCGGTGAACGCAAAACAAATCGTCGCCGCCTCGAGCTGAAGAAAACCGTCCCCGTCGATGTTCACGACATCTTTCGCGCGGCCGATGGAAAGCGTTTCGGGCAGTTCAAATACCTTCGTCGGCCCACCTGTCGGATCCGGGTCTGGCTCCGGCTCAGGTTGGGGTGCCGGCGCGGGCTCCGGCTGAGGCGAAGGTTCGGGCGCGGGCTCTGGTGCTGGCGCAGGTTCGGGACTGGGCTCCGGAGAAGGCTCGGGGTCAGGCGCAGGCTCAGGTTGGGGCTCGGGCTCAGGGTCGGGCGTTGTGTTGCCCGGGTTGAGCGCATTCACATCGTCATTGGTCAGGACACGGTCGAAAATCGCCACATCTCGGATCTCGCCGTCGAACACGCGTGTGATCTGGTCGTCGCCCGAGGCCGAGCGCCAACCCAGCGCACCGATCTGGATGTCTTCAGGACTGGTCGCCCAGGTCATGCCGGTTTCACCGGTATCAACGACAGTGTCGTCAACAACCAACTGCGCCCGGGTGCCATCGAATGTTACGCCAATCGCGTATTCCTGATTGGCCAGAATTCCGCCATAGGTCAGAAAAGTGTTTTCTTCGTCATGCTGGAGCCGAACCGTCAGAACGCCGTTCTGAATATAGACCGACATGTGATTGCCGTCGCCGCTGTAGCCTGACGCATCGCGCGAAAACAAACCCTGCGTGCCGCGGGTCGTGTCGGCGGTAAAGGCGAAGGCGATCGTTGCCTGCTCAAGCTGCAAAAAGTCGTCACCATCTAGGTTCACAACATCTCGCGGGCGTCCGACGGACATCGTGCCCGGCAATGAAAACACTTCCGGCGAAGAGGTCTCGGCCGCGGCGCCCCCATCATCAGCGCGCAAAGCGGCGAGCGCTTCCAGAAGCGCTTCAATCGAAAGAGCGTTTGTATCGTCTAGTGTCGTGAGGGTCGCCATTCAGACATCTCTCGCTGTTGGTTTCCGCGTCGAGGGGCGGGAAGAGTGATTTCCTAGAACTCAAAACTGAAAAAATAGTCACAAATTTGGTATGTTAGGCAGGACATGAGCCAACCAAAGTGGCGGGACTATGATTGGGATATGGCCTCAAGCCGTCTGGAATGTGGCTGAGATAAGGAAAGCTGCTGTAACATACCGTCATAAACCCCCGAATTCCGTGATTATCGGCACATAGCGCAGAGATTTGGTGAAGTCTCAACTTGAGGGCGCCAGATCTAGCGGTGTCGGCATGTTTCTGCGGCCACGTATGCGGAAAATCGCTTATCGGCCTTTTGGCGCCATTCCGCAGTGCAGAAGATGACCTAAACTAGGCAAACTAAGCGAAAAAATGCCGATTAGCTGTGCAAGTCGGGAATGCGGGCGGGCTTGTCCGGACGCCTCGCCCTTTGCGGCTTACAACGAATCGAGGCTACAACGTCGGACGGGCAATTCTTGCGGCGCTGCGGCGCCCCAAGGGATGGCTCAGAAACCGGGCTGAAAGAGGCGCGCTCGGGCTTCAAGCACCGTCGATGTGTCGGCAATGGTTCAGCACCACACCGATGACGTTGCATTGCTCCGCAATTTCGCGTTCGCACTCATCCACTTCTGTCACGGTTGAACGCTCGGCCAGGGCAACCATCAAGGCGCAATCGACCTGTTTCAGGAAGGCCCGCGCGTTATCGCTGCTGAGCAACGGCGGGAGATCAAAGATCGTGATATCCGGGTCGTAGGTCTTCTCGATCTGCTCCAGGGTTTGATGCGTGTCACGGTTCACCATGATCGCGGTCGGGTCCGCGTTTCTCTGGCGCGCCGCAGAAATCGCCACATTATCCTTATAGCGCAGACCTTGGTCCGCATACGGGACCTTCCCCGTCAGCATGTCGGCGATATCAGCACCGTCTGGCAGGCCGAGCTTGTCGGCAATCGACGGTTTGCGCAGATCAAACTCGAACAGGCAGGTGCGCACATCCGGCTGACGGCCAAAGCCAAGTGCCAGATTGCAAGCAGTCGTGCTCGCCCCGCAGCCCACCGTCGGCGAAGTGATGGCGATGCGCTTCCAATTGTTCTTTTGCATGGTCAGCATGATCTTCGTGCGCAGAATATCGAAAGACGCGCTGACCTTATTGGCGTGCCCGGTGACAATGCGGTTGCGCTCAAGATGCGCGGCATCGGGCTGAAACGCCGTCAGGTTCTTCCACAGCACATCCGCGCTTTGAGGACGGCCCGGCTTGCCGGAAATCGACTCGTGCCCAGGATCGTTCTCATTGCGTTTCTGGCGCGCCTTTTGCAGCGCTTCTTGCAGTCTTTCCATGATCTTGCCTCAGCTGAGCCCGATCTGGTCGAGCACGCGGCTCGCCAGTTGATCGAGAGGCATCAAATACGTGTGCACACCCCAAAGGCCCACGGGCACGGCCGCGATCACAAGGATGACGGCTGCCGAAATGCCAATCGTTCGCATCATCCGTTCTCGCCGCGTCGCGATATATGGCACGGTGACCAGGGGCGTGATGCCCAAGGGTCGGGTGATCTCTGCCGGGCGGCGGATCGTCCGGTTCATCACTTCCAAAAGCAAAAACACACCCGCCGCGAGCCCGAGGCCCACCACCCCGGCGAGAAAGACGATCAATTTCCGATTGGGGCTGGCGGGAAAGCGCGGGACGCTCGCGGCCTCGACGAGGGTGATACGCTCGCCACGATTGGTTTCGGTAATCCGCAGATCGATCTGGGCCTGTTGGAGATTGTCCGCTGCGCGGTCGTAGAGGCCGACCACGTTTTGATATTCCCTATCCATCGTGCCCAAGGTGATCGCCACTTGTGGCGTACGTGTGATCGCATCCTCTAACAGTGCCAGGTCGCGCTCAGCCTCTCCAATGATGGCCTCTAGATCGACGATTTGGGCGTCAATCTGATTGAGCTGCAAATCAAGGACGGCCTGTCCCGGGCTGACGGCCTCTTCATCTCCAGAACTGGCGGAGACCAGCTCCCGCAACTGATCGATGCGCCGCCGCAAGGTCACGATGCGAGGGGCGGTTTCCGAATAGATCGTGAGTGCTTGCGCCAGCTCCCGCTCGAGGTCTCGCAATTGCCGCTGATCATCCGACAGGCCGGTATCATTCGCGCTCACCTGCCCGGTCTGCTCATAGATCTGGATAATGCGCGCCCGCTGATCGATCAGCGAAGACAATTCGCGCTGAGCGCTTGTCTGACGCTCCTGCAAAACGGCCTGCCGGTTGAGCCGGAAATCCTGGTCCTCGGGCAAAGCATCGGCATTTTCGGCTTGGAACGAACTGATCAAGGCTGAGCGACGCGCCAGCTCTGCCGACAGCCGCTCAACCTCTTGCTCATAGAAACTGAGATTGTCTTCGCCAAAGTCGCGCCGCCGCTCGGCGCTGGCGCTGATGATGCGCGTGACATACTCGTTCACAACATCCGCGGCGATCTGACCGGACCGAGCAGAAAACGTAACCGAGATAATCGTGGCCTGGCCACGGCCAGCCTGACTGTTGATGCCGGAGGACCCGCGCATCACCTCAACGATCGTGTCAGGCAGAAGCGAGGAGTAATCCTCGAACACCTCAAAGTCCTCAGCGACTTCGAGCAGATTGGACCGGGTGAGCAATTGCTCACGGATGATCTGAATCTCGGCACTTGCTTCGAAGTCGTCGCTGTTGTCGCCTTCCACGATGGGGCCTTCGTAGAGCAGCCGTGCACCGGCCTCGTAGGTCGCTGGCAGGCGCAACGCCTGCCAAACGCCCAGAACGCTGCAGACCACAACGATCGCGAGCAGCAGGGGCAGGCGTCGAAGGACCATCCGCCAGTAGAACTTCACTTCCGCCATCATTCCGCAGCATCCTTTCGCGGTTCTACGGTTGCCAGAAGGATATCGTCGCTCAAGACTTCCTGAACAGCGGCTGCATCGACCACGGGCTTGTCCGCCGTGACGGCATAAACCATCGCGAAATCGGCAAGCTTATTGACCAGTCTCGGCACGCCACCGGACTGCCAATAGATCATCTCAATCGCCTCAGAGGTGAACTCATCGCCGGTGCCCCCGGCATGCTTAAGACGATGGCGCACATACCCCTCGGTCGCTTCCAGATCGAGGTCAGGGATATGGTAGCTGGCCGAGACCCGTTGCGCGAATTGGCGCAACTCATGACGCGTGATCATATCGCGAAGCTCAGGCTGCCCGACGAGGATCAACTGCAACAACTCATCTTTGTTGGAATTGATGTTGGTCAGCATGCGCAATTCTTCGAGGCCTTCGATCGACAGGTTTTGCGCCTCATCGATCACCAGCATCACGCGTTGGCCCTTGGAGTATTGCTCGATCACAAACTCTTGCAGACGTTCGAACTTGTCGACGTAGTCATCGCCTTTGACATTCTTAATGCCCAAGGCATTAAGCACCCAGTGCAGCAAGTCACCTCGAGAGCCTTGAGCGTTCGAGATCAGCCCCACGACCACCTGTTCATCGAGATTTTGCAGGAGCTTTTGCAGAAGCGTGGTTTTTCCCGCGCCGACCTCGCCCGTCACAACTGTGATAGGGGCGCGGGTCATCACGCCGTATTCAAGTACGGCGTAGGCGCGCTTGTGCGCGACCGACCAATAGAGGAAGTCCGGGTCGGGCAGGAGCGTGAATGGCCGCTCAGTAAGCCCAAAATGCTGCGCAAAAAACTCAGAACCAGACATAATTTTTTTTCCAGAAACGGTGGCAGGCCGTATGCATGCCGTTTCGGCACACTGCAGGCATATAGGTGCTTTTAGCGTAGATGCACGGGCAATGCACGGGCGGAACATCGTGTTGAGACCTTCTATCCTGGTGATAGGCTGAGCCGATAGGCGCGTCCTCGAGCCTTTAGGCAATACGCCCAGATCTATGCCGGTTTGTGCAACTCTCGCGGTTTTTATGTGCAGATGTCAGATGATTGAGACGGAGGGAGCCGCCCTTTGATACGCATTGTACCTTAGCGCGCCACACAGCGGTGACGGTCTGGCGACAATCTCAACCGTATTTGCACCCAATCACCCGCTTCGACGCTCAGGAGGCTGCAGTTTGTCGCAGCGTAAGCCTCGCGTCGTTCAGCGCCCATCGAATCGTCCAGATGCGTAAAGGCCTAGGGGCGCTGTTTGGCGCCCACATATTGGCAAGGCCCTTTGTGGCCTAGTTAAAGCCAAGGGTCTTTTGCGCTTGCCGCGCATCTACTTCGGGTGCCGGCCCAGTTGAAGCGCCGCAAATCGACACCGCGGCGCCTAATTCTGACGCACAACCGGAACCGTGCGAGGCGTTCTGTGCTCATATTGAGAACGATCAGCGGATTTGTTGTGCATTGGGGAAAACGGCTGATCGTTCCCCCCGCTTCTGGTAACTTTAACGCTCTTTTTACGAGACAGAACGTTCAGACTCGTTTAAGTAAACGATCAGTAACTGGGGTGTAATGAGTGTGCCTTGTAAGGAAGGTTGAGTAAAAATTGGGGAAAATGCGTCTTACCGCTTGCGCGAGATAGTCAGAATCGGACCGGTGAGGTCCCGAGACATCTTCCTGCTGCCTAAAGTCCTGCTTCCTCATATTGGTTAGTTTTTCGCCCGATTATTCTGGGTGTGTGTGAAAGGTAATATGGGTTCATGACACTTGTCGTTCGTGATCTAACAGCAAACATCGCTAGCGAAAGCAGGGCCGTGACGCCGGCATCGGCGCCGTCTGCTGCGCAAGAGCTTTATCGCAATGCATTCAAGCGGGCATTGGACCTGGCGTTGATCGTTTTCGTCGCGCCGATCTGGCTGCCCGTGATCCTGGTCGGTGCGTTTTTGGCTGCGTTGGACGGGCACAATCCGTTTTACCGTCAAGAGCGTGTTGGCCGCTTTGGGCGCACCTTTTGGATCTGGAAGCTGCGCACGATGGTCGTCAATGCAGACGCCAAGCTCGAGGCGTATCTCGACGCCAACCCGGAGGCGCGTGCCGAATGGGACGCGACTCAAAAGCTCAAGCACGATCCCCGCATCACACTTGTTGGCCGTATTCTGCGCAAAACCTCGCTCGACGAGCTGCCTCAGCTGTTCAACGTGCTGATCGGCGACATGAGCTTGGTCGGTCCGCGCCCTATGATGGTGTCGCAGAAAGACCTATATACCGGCGACGGCTATTACACCGTGCGTCCGGGCCTGACCGGTCTGTGGCAGGTCTCGGACCGCAATGAGTGCCGGTTCATCGACCGCGTATCTTACGATGAGACCTACGCCGCCAAGATGTCGTTTGGCATGGACCTGAGCATTCTGATGCGCACGGTCGGCGTCGTGGTTCGCGGTACGGGCTACTAAACGGCTCGGCCACCCCCGCCCGCGCATCGGCGACAAGGCGGGGGAAGTGCCAAGACTTTCGGGGGCATTTTCTGTACCATCCTGAGGCGTCTCTGGTATTGAGATGTCTCGGTATGGACCCTGAGATCTAGGTGCAAACGTGCAAAACACCCGAAAAATTTCGCTGGCGGCTGTGACCCTGACGGCGGCGATGGCTTTAGCCGGATGTCAAAGCGGCGAAGACCGCGCCGAAGGCCACTTTCAAAGCGCACTGGAGCTGATGGAGGCTGGAGATTTCGACCGCGCCCGCGTCGAATTCCTCAATGTCTTTCAGAATAACGGCCTGCATCGTGAGGCGCGCTCGGAATTTGCAGCGATGCAGCGCGCGCGGGGGGAGCTTCAAGAATCCTACAGCCAGTATCTGCGCCTAGTTGAGCAGTACCCAGACGATCTCGAAGGCCGCCTCGCCCTGGCGGAGATGGCGCTTCAGTTCGGGAATTGGGAAGAGGCCGAGCGCCATGGCTCCCGCGTGATCGAAGCCGCGCCCGATGATCCAAGAATCGCGGTGATTGAAACCTATTTGACCTATCTCGACGCGGTTGAGGCCGAAGACGACCTGGCGCGCGGCGCAGCCTACGCCCAAGCTCAGGAGCTGTTCGAAGAAGATCCTAGCCGGTTCTTGCTGCAGCGCTTGGCTGTCGATCACCTCCTGCGTGAGCGCGATCTGGAAGGCGCCCTCGCCGCCGTGGACGGCTCCCTTGAAGTGGAGCCGGACAATCGCCTACTCAATGATGTCCGCCTGTCTGTCCTGGTGGAGCTTGACCAGGGTGAGGCCATCGAGGGCCATCTGCTGACCATGCTCGACCGCTTCCCTGAGGATGAGGAGCTTCCGGCGACGCTGCTGCGCTACTACCTCGCGATAGGCGACACGGATGAGGCGCTCACGTTTTTGCGCAACCAGGCCGCAGAGGCCACCGAAGAAGATGTTCGCGAGGATGCGCTCGTGGTCTTGGTTCGGTTGCTTTTGGAAACCGAGGGCCCGGATGCCGCCCTTGCCGAACTTGATCGCATTCTGGCGGAAGGTCAGGCCAGTACCAGCATTTTCGGCGCGCTGCGGGCCTCCGTTCTCTTTGACCAAGGCGAGACCGAGACGGCGATGGCCGAGCTCGAAGCGCTCTTGGAGGGTGAATTGCCGGTCCAGGAAACCAGCCGGATCCGAATCGCGCTCGCACAGATGCTCATGGCCACAAACAATGTCGTCGGGGCGAGGGCGCAAGTGGAGCAGGTGCTTGAGGTGGATGCCTCCCAGGCCGACGCTCTGAAAATGCTGGCGGGATGGCTGATCGAAGAAGACCAAGCCGACCGCGCCATCAGCAGCCTGCGCATCGCATTGGATGAGAACCCCGACGATGCCCAAGCGCTGACCTTGATGGCCCAAGCGCATGATCGCAACGGCGACGATAATCTGGCGCGAGAGTTCTATTCGCTTGCGGTTGAAGCCTCGGATTCCGCACCCGCCGAGACGCTGCGCTATGTGCAGATCCTCATGGAGGACAGCCGGTCCTTCTTCACCGCCGAAGAGTTGTTGATCAGCGCGCTGCGCCTTGAGCCGGGCCAACCCGACGTGATGCGCACCCTGGGTATGCTGTATCTGCGGATGCAGGATTGGGCGCGCGCCGAGCAGGTCGAGACGACCCTTAGGGACGCGGGCGACGAGATCAGCCTGCGGGTCGCCACACAACTCGAAGTGGACCGCTTGGCTGCCCAAGGCCGCACAGAAGAAGCCGTCACCTTCCTCGAAGAGCTTGCCGGGTCCAGCGGGATCGAAGATGTCGGCGCGCAAATCGCTGTGGTGCGGGCGCGGTTGATGAACGGGGAAACCGACGAAGCCCTCAGCGCGATTGAGCAACTGGTCGCCGAAGCCCCCGAAGAATTGGCCTACCGCTTTACCCTCGCCGCCACCCAAAGCGCGACCGGGGACCTCGAAGCCGCCGAGGCCACTTTCCGGGCTTTGACCGAAGAGGCGCCGGAGGTCGAGCAAGCCTGGGTCGGTCTAATACGTATTCTAAATGCCCAAGGCCGCTCAGAAGAAGCACAAGCGGTCATGAACGACGCTCTCGCCGTGCTGCCCAATGCGCTGGATTTGCTGTGGGCGCAGGCGAGCTTTCTTGAAAGAGACGGCGATATCGACGGCGCGATCGAGGTTTATGAGCTGATGTACGAACGCGTGCCAAGCTCAGAAGTGGTGGCCAACAACCTGGCCAGCCTTCTGTTGACCTATCGCGACGATCAGGAAAGCCTTGACCGGGCCTTCGCGGTGGCCCGCCGCTTGCGCAATGCTGAAATCCCGCATTTCCAAGACACCTATGGCTGGTTGTCGTACCGCCTAGGCGATTACGACGAGGCGCTCGCCCATCTTGAGCCCGCCGCCCAAGGTCTGTCCGAGGACCCATTGGTGCGCTTCCATCTGGCCATGACCTATGCGGCGCTTGAGCGCTATGAGGACGCTGTGCGCACCTTTGGCGAGGCACTTGAGCTTGCCGGGCCTGAGGATACGCGGCCCCAATTCGAAACCGCACAGTCGGAAATTGAGCGGATCGAAGGGGTTTTGGCCGCCCAAGCCGAAGCTGAAACGGAATAAACCATGGTGCAAACATGTGTCGTGGAAGAAACAAAGCGGGCCAAGCTGTTGGTCCAATTGGTGATTGTTCTTTTGGTTCAAGGGGAATCGCTTTAGCCGTTAACGAAATCATTCGCAGGATATGAACGATGAGAATTTTGTTTGTTGGCCTTATCATTAGCCTTGTCTCTGCGACGGGCGCCTTCGCCCAGCAGGGATATCAAATCCGGCCCGGTGACGTTCTGTCGGTTGAGGTACTCCAAGATCCGTCCTTGAACCGCGAGGTTTTGGTGCTGCCCGACGGCTCGATCAGCTTCCCGTTTGCCGGCAACCTTGCCGCCTCGGGCCGGACCACCGGTCAGGTTGGCGACGCGATCAGCCAGGGCGTGGCCGATAACTTCCAAGAACCGCCCAGCGTGTTCGTCACCGTGCGTCAGCTTTCGGCGCCGACCGTGTCCACGGGCGCTGTCGGTCGCAGCACGATCGACGTCTATTTCCTGGGTGAGGTTGGCTCGCCCGGTCTCGCCGAAGTGCCGCGCGGCTCGACATTCCTGCAGGCGCTGTCGCTCGGCGGCGGTTTCACCAACTTTGCCGCTCTGCGCCGCGTGCAATTGCGTCGGACCGATCCTCATACGGGTCAAACCTCTATCGCGACGATCAATTACCGCGCGATCTCCGACGGCGCGACCTTGTCCAACGATCCGGTCTTGGCCGACGGTGACGTTATTCTGGTCCCCGAAAGGCGGCTCTTCGAGTAACATCCACCACCGAGTAGAAGCAGTACACACAGGCCGGTGACAATAATGATAAAACCGTCCCGAAATAGCACGACGATCATCACCGCCCTGGCTGCGGTGATATTCGTTCAGGGCGCCTCCGCACAGGATTTCGGAAGCTCCGTATTCAGCGAGGGCGGAGGGTTGCTGCTCGAGCCCGTCGATCCCCTGGTCACGGCACCCGGGGCGATCAATGCGCAAGGCACCGGGGCCGGCGGCGGCGGTGGTGGCGCGCAGGGCCCAGACGGCGGGGCGGTTGACCAGGGCACCGGCCCGATCATCACCCTCGGGCTGTCCTTCGGCTACGCCTACGAGGACGACGACGGCGAGCCGACCGAGAGTTTCCTCGAAAGCACCCTCTCCGCAGGGGTCTTCACCGAGACCCGCAACCAGACTTTCGATCTGAACTTCGCCTTCGACATCGAAGCCGGTGATCTGGGCACGGGATCCAGCGAGATCGAGATCGCCGACCCGTCTTTGCGCCTCGATTACACCCTGCAAAACCGCGACATTCGGTTTGACACCGATCTGATCTGGCGTGAGGCCGATGTCGGAAACACTTTCCTTCCGGCTGCATTCAATGCCGACGATCTGGTCATCGACGGTGGCACTCAGGAAACCCAAGAGGCGCGCTTCCGCTTGGAAACCGGCCGCACCGCGCGCTTTGGCACAACCACTCGGCTTGAGTTCCGCCAGCGCGATTTCTTCGACACCGTCGATCCGAGCCTGGTTGACGAGACCCGGACGATTTTTGGTACCGATCTGCGCTTCACCCTGTCGCGCCGGGCCGAGTTGCGGACCTTCGCAAGCTGGACGCAAACCGAAGAAGACGACGCGATCAACACCGTCGACACGGATATCCGCTACGGCGCCAGCCTCGAAGTGCTTCTGGATCGCTCCTGGACCGGCAATTTCCAGGTCGCCCGCACCGATGAAGAGACCGAGACGACACTGGGCACGACCGAACAGGACACCTACGACATCACCGCCTCGGCCACGCGGTTCATGCCCAATGGTCAACTGACGTTTTCTGCGGCCTATCAGGACGATGGCGGCAACACCCTGACCAGTTTGGACGTCGTGCGTGCGCTTGAAATGGCGAATGGCGCGGCCTTGACCGCAGGCATCGGCCTGGGCGTCTTCGACAATGGCGATGTGATCTCGACGGCGACCCTTCGCTACAACCAAGAGATCCTGCGTGGCCGGACCCTGTCCTTGGCTCTGACCCGCGAAGGCGGGTTCAGCGACGACGATGACAGTGTCATCCGCACGACCTTCAACGTGAATTACGTGCAAGAGTTGACCCGTGTTAGCCGGTTGAACCTCACGACCGCCTTGGCCGACCTTGAGGATCGCGGCGCGGGCGATGACACGCTGGCCGTATCCCTCGGCATCACTTATGCCCATGACTTGACCGAGGATTGGTCGCTCCAAGCCCGTGCCGACCGCCGGATCAACTACACCAATGGCAACCGCACCGACAGCGTGGATCAGTTCTCGATCGCTCTTCAGCGGACCTTTTCGTTCCGGCCCTAGTCGACATGCTCACGCGGCCTTCGCGCGGGTGGCTCGCCCTTTTGGCGATCCTGGTTCTGTGCGTGGGAGTCGAGCTGGCGCTCTGGCTCAGTGAGATCTTCGGCGTCACGCGCCTGCGCCAGACGGCTTATGAGAACGGCGGTTTTTGGCCCGGCCTTCTCGCGGGGTGGCGGCCCAACTACGACAGTCAGCCCTATCTGATGTTCTTCAGCTACAGCTTTCTGCACGGCGGGCCAGGTCATCTGGTGGTCAACATGATCACACTCTGGTCCCTGGGCCAGGGCGTGATCGACCGGGTGGGCGGACGCGGCTTCGTGCTGCTCTATGGCCTGTCGATCCTGGGTGGGGCCTTAGGCTATGCCGCCCTGGCTCAAACCGCGCAGCCTATGGTCGGCGCGTCAGGCGCGCTTTTCGGTCTGGCCGGGGGCCTATTAGCTTGGGCCTATATCGACCGCTTCTCCGCCGCCCAGACCCTGTGGCCCGTGCTGCGCGTAATGCTTTTCCTGATCGCGCTGAACCTGGCGATGTATTGGGCGCTTGACGGGCTGTTGGCCTGGCAAACCCATCTCGGGGGCTTTCTGGTCGGCTGGGTTGCAGCGCTTTTGATCGATCCCCGCCCGGCTTTGGACTGAACACGCTCAAGGAACAGTCTAACTCCCGAGCACGGCCCAAAAACTGCCGCACTCGTATGGCAATGCCGCGCCTCATCTTCTATCTGTGCCGCCAATTGCCGTGAATAGGATATTGCAATGCGTATAGTCGTGATCGGATCGGGATATGTTGGTCTCGTTTCGGGCGTGTGTTTCTCTGACTTTGGCCATGACGTTATCTGCGTCGACAAAGACCCAAAGAAGATCGAGCTTTTGCAGGACGGCCGCGTGCCGATCTATGAGCCGGGCCTCGACAGCCTCATGGCGCGCAATGTGGATGCCGGGCGGCTGACCTTTACCACGGATCTGTCAGCGGCGGTGGATGGCGCCGATGCGGTCTTTATCGCTGTGGGCACACCCACGCGCCGCGGCGATGGCCACGCGGACCTAACCTATGTCGAAGCCGCCTCGCGCGAGGTGGCGCAAGCGCTCACCGATTACTGCGTCATCGTCACGAAATCGACCGTGCCCGTGGGCACGAACCGCAAGGTCGAAGGCTGGGTCCGAGATGCCAATCCCAAGGCCGAATTCGACGTTGCCTCAAACCCGGAATTCCTGCGCGAAGGCGCGGCCATCGACGATTTCATGCGCCCCGACCGCGTGGTTGTGGGCGTGGAAAGCGACCGCGCCGCACAGGTTATGGCCGATATCTACCGCCCGCTCTTTCTGCGCGACTTCCCCATCGTGACCACCGATCTCGAAAGCGCCGAGATGATCAAATACGCCGCCAACGCGTTTCTGGCGACCAAGATCACCTTCATCAACGAAATCGCGGCGCTTTGCGAAAAGGTCGGCGCGGATGTCAAAGAGGTCTCCAAGGGCATCGGTCTCGATGGCCGGATCGGCAACAAATTCCTCCATGCCGGGCCCGGCTATGGCGGCTCCTGCTTCCCCAAGGACACCTCCGCCCTGGCCCGCATCGGTCAGGAATTTGCCTCACCCCAAAACATAGTGGAGACCGTGATCCGCGTGAATGACGGTGTAAAGTTGCGCATGATCGAAAAGCTGCGCGCGCTCTGCGACGACAGCTTCAACGGCAAAAAAGTGGCTGTCTTCGGCGTGACCTTCAAACCGAACACCGACGATATGCGCGATGCGCCATCTCTGACGATCGTTCCCGCTCTGGTCGGGGGCGGTGCCGAGGTGCGGGTGGTGGACCCCCAGGGCAAGCGCGAGGGCGAGGCGCTCCTGCCCGGCGTGACCTGGTCCGAGGATCCCTATGACGCGGCGCGTGAGGCCGATCTGGTCGTGATCCTCACCGAATGGAATGAGTTCCGCGCCCTCGACCTGACCCGTCTACGCCAAAGCATGCGCACGCCCCGCATGGCCGATCTGCGCAACATCTATTCCAGCGATGATGCCGAACAGGCCGGGTTCGAGGCCTATAGCTCAGTGGGCCGCTAGCCGGCTGAGCTGTCAGATCTTGAGCTTCTTGAAGATCGCTTCGGGGATGGCGCAGATGATCGTCATCACCAGCCACCAGATCGGCCGCACATAGATCACGTTCTTCTTCTTATCGACCGCGCGCAGAATGGCCTCGGCCACCTCCTGCGGCTCGGCAGTCAAGCGCTCGGGCAGGTCCAGATCGGCGGTCATCGCGGTGTTCACAAAGCCCGGGAGAACTGTCACGACATGGACCCCGTCCTCGGTCAGCCGGTTTCTGAGCCCGGACAGATAGGCCGTGAACCCCGCCTTGGCTGAGCCATAGACGTAATTGATGGCCCGCCCCCGCAATCCGGCCACCGAGGAAATCCCAACAAGTGTGCCTGAGCCCCGGCGCGCCATGCGGCCCGCCAGCAGCGCAAAGAGACTGGCCGGGCCCTCGAAATTCGTGCGCAGCACGCGAGAATGAGCGTCCATGTCGGCCTCATTCTCCTCCTGCTCACCCATCACACCCACGGCGCAGATGACGATGCGCGGGTCTTCCGGCAGGCCGTCGAGAAAGACCCCGTGGCTGTCCAGCGCAAGCACATCGAAATCGTGGCAGGTCACAGTGACCCGGTGGCGAAGCTCCAGATCCGTCTTCATCTCCGACAGCGTTTCGGCGTCTCGCGCGGCAAGTTGGATCGGGTGGCCACGCTCGGCAAACGCCATCGCGCAGGCCTGGGCCATATCCGAACGGGCACCGAGGATGAGAACGGGGGGCTTCGGGCTCACAGGGCAAGTCTTTCTGATTGGGCCGACGCCAGGCGCGGCGCAGCGCCCGTTTCGGCGCGCATGGTTTCGAAGTCCGGCACCCGGTCGTCGGCCCGGCGCAGCATCTCGGCACTCATACGGGCATCCTTGGCCAGATAGAAGCGCCCGCCATGCTCAAGCGCAATCGCATGAAGCCGGTCCACCAGGGCCAGGGTCCGTGGACCCACCGGGAAATCGAGCGCCAGGGTGTAGCCCTCCATTGGAAAGGAGAACCGGCTGTCTTGCGCGCCCAGACGTTTGAGCACCGCTAGGAATGAGCCGGCGCCCGCCCGACCCGTCGCCTGCAAAAGCGCTCTGAGCCCCGCCTCAGACGTCTTGAGTGGCAGGGCGCATTGGAACTGCACGAAACCCTTGCGCCCATAGATCCGGTTCCAGCCCAGGATCGCGTCCAGCGGATAAAAATACGTGTCCCAATCGACATAGCTCACGCCCGCATTGCGTCTGCCTTGGGCATAGTAGAGCGCGTTGAAAGCCCGCACGGTCAGGCCATTAAGCGCAAAGCCCGGCAGATCGAAGGGGAAGGTCTTTTTGGCCCTTTCGCGCGTCTCCAGTGGGTTTTTTCGCGCCTTTTTCGGCACTTCTGCCGCATCCGCATGCTCCCCCAGCATCACCAGGGACCGACCCAGATCCTTGCCCCTAGCCAGACAATCGATCCAGGCGACGGAATAGGTGGCGTCCTGCGCCTGATCGAAGGCCGCCATTGCCGCGGCAAGATTGGGCACGGGGATCGTGGTCTGGCGGATCCAGCCGCTTTCAACCGGGCGCAGCCGGATCGCCGCGCGCAAGATGATCCCCGTCAGGCCCATCCCGCCCAGCGTCCATTCAAAAAGCGCACTGCCCTTTTCCGCCCGGGTGACCTGACCGCCGGGGCCCAAGACATCGATCCAGTCGACACAGGTGGCGAAACTGCCGTCTTTATGGTGGTTTTTGCCATGCACATCCGCCGCGATCGCCCCGCCGAGCGTCACGAATTTCGAGCCCGGCGTGACCGCAAGAAACCAGCCGCGCGGCAGAAAGCCCTTGATGATATCACCCAGGCTCACCCCCGCTTCGGCCACCAACTGCCCGGTTTCCGCGTCAAAGCTGATCATCCGGTTGAAATGGCGCATCTCAAGTGTCAAAGGGGCGCCCACAGCGCTGTCGCCGTAGGACCGGCCATTGCCGCGCGCGATGACAGGCCGCCCCTGGGCCAGAAGCTCTTGCAGATCGGCGGTGCTGCGCGGCGCTTCAACTTGCGTTTTGACCTTGGGATACCGGCCCCAGCCCGAAAGCGCTTTGGTCATGACATCTTCAACTGCGCATCGGTAAAAACGAAGCGGCGATCGAGGTTGAACTTGACCACATAGCCCACGGTCAGGCCCAAAATGGTGCCGATGATCCGCGCCAGATCACTATCCCAAAGCCAGATAAACACCGCCACCGTTGCCCAGAAGATCGCCGTTGTGGCGATCCCCATCACCGTGTAAAGCGAAAATTGCTGCGCTTGCTTGGGGCTGCGGTCGTAAAAGATCCAGCGTTTGTCGAGCGCGAATTTCACCACCAGGCCAAGCCCCGTGCCAAAAACCACGGCCAGCGCGACCAAAGCCGCCCCCTGCCCCAATAACAGCACCAATTCCTGGCCCGCCAGATTGACCAGCGTGGCGATCACCGCAAAGGCGCCATAACGGAAAATAAGGCTCTGCAAGGTCATGAAAGGGCGTCCGGTGCCGACCACAGCGTCAGGGTTTAGCGTGATTTTCCCCTGCAAACCACCCTCTTGCGGCGGGCATAGGACGCAAATGTGGTGATCGGGCGTTTACCCCCTGCGGACAATCCCCCCGCACGGCTCCCGACTGTGGGGGCGCCTGTTCATTGTGCTTGTTCGATGCTCAGACGCGCGTTAGACGCGCGCGTACTCCCTGTTTTTCTTCTCTCTCGTGGATACCGATTTAATGACTGCCCCGATCCTTGCGCCCGTTCCTGAGCTTTATGTGTCCTATGACAGCGCCCAAAAACTAAAACTCGAAGCCGCAGAGCTTCCGTCCTGGGATCTTACCCCCCGCCAGGTCTGCGACCTGGAGCTTTTGATGAATGGCGGGTTCGCGCCGCTCAAAGGGTTTCTCGATGAGGAGGATTACACCTCGGTTGTTGAGACGATGCGGCTCAAGGACGGCACGCTCTGGCCGATGCCGATTACCTTGGATGTCAGCCAGGAGTTTGCCGACAGCATCGAGCCGGGCCAAGATATCGCGCTGCGCGACGCCGAGGGCGTGATCCTCGCCACACTCAGCCTGAGCGACAAATACGTGCCCAACAAAGCCCGCGAGGCCGAGAAGGTCTTTGGCGCCGACGATCAGGCCCATCCGGCGGTCTATTATCTGCACAACCAAGCCGGCGGCGTCTATCTTGGCGGCGCCATTACCGGCATTCAGCCGCCCACCCATTATGACTTTCGCGCCCGCCGCGACACGCCCAATGAGTTGCGCGCCTATTTCCGCAAGCTTGGCTGGCGCCGGGTCGTGGCCTTCCAGACCCGCAACCCCCTGCACCGCGCCCACCAAGAGCTGACCTTCCGCGCCGCGCGCGAGGCCGAGGCAAACCTGCTCATTCACCCGGTTGTCGGCATGACCAAGCCCGGCGATGTCGATCACTTCACCCGCGTGCGCTGTTACGAGGCGGTGCTCGACAAATACCCGACCTCAACAACCACCATGTCGCTCCTGCCCCTGGCGATGCGCATGGCCGGCCCGCGCGAGGCCGTGTGGCACGGGCTGATCCGCAAAAACCACGGCTGCACCCATTTCATCGTGGGCCGCGACCATGCCGGGCCGGGCAAGAACTCCGCCGGTGAGGATTTCTATGGGCCCTACGACGCGCAAGACCTTTTCCGTGAGCATCAGGAAGAGATGGGCATCGAAATGGTCGACTTTAAGCACATGGTCTATGTGCAAGATCGCGCTCAGTATGAGCCCGCCGATGAGATCAAAGACAAAGACGACGTCACGATCCTCAACATCTCAGGCACCGAGCTGCGTCGCCGCCTGTCCGAGGGCCTCGAGATCCCGGAATGGTTCTCCTTCCCCGAGGTCGTCGAAGAGCTGCGCCGCACCAAGCCGCAACGCTCCAAACAGGGCTTTACGGTGTTCTTCACTGGCCTGTCCGGCTCGGGCAAATCGACCATCGCCAACGCGATGATGGTCAAGCTGATGGAGATGGGCGGCCGCCCGGTCACGCTTCTGGATGGCGATGTCGTCCGCAAACACCTGTCATCCGAGTTGGGCTTTTCCAAAGAGCACCGCGATATCAACATCCGGCGCATCGGCTATGTCGCCTCGGAGATCACCAAGAACGGCGGCATCGCGATCTGTGCGCCCATCGCGCCCTACACGGCCACCCGCCGCGCGGTGCGTGAAATGATCGAAAGCTTCGGCTCTTTTGTGGAGGTGCATGTCGCCACCAGCCTCGAGGAATGCGAACGCCGTGATCGCAAGGGCCTCTATAAGCTCGCACGTGAGGGCAAAATCAAAGAGTTCACTGGCATCTCTGACCCCTATGAGGCGCCGACGGCGGCCGAATTGGTCGTCGATACCGAGGGCATGGAAGTCGATTACTGCGCACAGCAAGTGTTGCTGAAACTCGAGTCCATGGGATTAATCAGCGCCTGAAGCTGGCGGCGGCGCCCGGGGTGTTTGACACAACCGCTCGGGCGGGTAGGTAGGGCATAGTCTTCACCGTTTCGAAGTGCCTATGTCCACCGCATCTTCGCACCCTGTTCTTGCCGTCGATCTTGATGGCACGCTGATCAGCTCTGACCTGCTCTATGAGAGTTTCTGGTCGGTCCTGGCCGAAAGCCCGGTGCGCACTGCTGGCGCGATCGCCCGCGGGATCAGCGGCGGAGGCCGCGCATCGCTCAAGCGGCACCTCTCGGCAGAGGTGACACTCGACGTCGCCCGCCTGCCCTACAACAAAGTGGTGCTCGATTATGTCCGCGAATGCCGCGCCAAAGGCATCCGCACGGCCCTGGTCACGGCCAGCGATCAAAGCCTCGCCGATGAGGTCGCCGCCTATACCGGGCTGTTTGACGAAGTGCATGGCTCAGACGGGCAACACAATCTCAAGGGCGCCGCCAAGGCCGCCTTCTTGGTCGAGCGGTTCGGCGCGGGCGGCTACGACTATATCGGCGACGCCAAAGCCGATATGCCGGTCTGGGCCGAGGCCCGCAAGGCCATCACGGTGGATGCGGGCGGCCAATTGCGCGGCGCCGTGGACGGCCTGGATCGCGACGCGACCCATCTCACCACTGGCAAAGGTCAGCTCTGGGATTGGCTCAAAGCCCTGCGCCCGCATCAATGGATGAAGAACGTCCTGGTATTTTTGCCGATGCTGGCCGGGCACGCGTTCTTTTTGGGTGTCTTCTGGCACAGCATCCTGGCCCTGATCGCATTCAGCCTCGTCGCCTCCAGCGTCTATCTGATGAACGATCTTCTCGATCTGGATTCGGACCGCGCCAATCCTCGCAAGAAAGACCGCTCCCTCGCCGCGGGCACCATCCCGATCGCAGGGGGCACAGCGCTCATTCCTGTGCTGTTTCTCGCCGGGCTCGCGATCGCCCTGGCGCTTGGCTGGGCGTTTGTCGGCATTCTAGTGCTCTATTACCTCCTGACAGTGGCCTATTCGCTGCATCTCAAACAGCGCACGATCATCGATATCTGGGTCCTGTCAGTGCTCTATACCTTGCGCATCCTGGCCGGAGCGGCCGCCACGGGCATTGTGCCATCGATCTGGCTGATGGCTTTCGCGATCTTCTTTTTCTTCTCGCTCGCCGCCGTCAAACGCCAGGCTGAGCTGGTCGATCTGATCGCGCGGGATGAGGCGGCGCTCAGGCGGCGGGGCTATCACCGCGACGATGTGCTGTTGGTCGCGATGATCGCCATCGCCTCGGGCTATGTGTCGGTCCTGGTGATGGCGCTCTATATCCGCACGCCCTTCATCAATGAGCTGTACACCTTCCCGCAGGCGCTTTTGGGGATCTGCTTGATCCTGCTTTATTGGATCAGCCGCATCGTGATGGTCACCCATCGCGGCGAAATGCACCACGATCCGCTCGTCTTCGCCGCCCGCGACCGCGTCAGCCATATCTGCTTGGTCCTCTCTGCTGCCACAGGGGCCATCGCATCTGTGGCACCGCCCCTATAGGCAAAGCACGGGAGGGCCGTCAGATCGCAGGCAAAGCCGTTCTTGCTGGGGCCTGTCTGGCCGTCTCACTCGTTGCATCCTTGGCCGCAATTGGCCCGTATTTCTACGCCGCAGAGGGAGGTCCCGCCCCTCTCGCGCGGCTGTTGGAGCTTGTCTCGGTGTGGCTCTTGGCGCTCGGCTTGGTCTTCGGCCTGACGGTGCTGCTGCTGGGACAACGCAGGCTTGGCGCGGGGGCGGTGGTCCTGGCGCTTATTGGCGGCGCCTTGCTGGGCAGCGGATATTGGCGCGTGACGGTGCCGCAAGCAGATCAATCCGCCAACTTGCGCGTCCTGTTCTTCAACACCCAGTCGACGGGCAGCGCCATGAGCGACCGGATCGTCGCAGCAGCCATAGCCGAAGCACCAGACATTGCGGTCTTTGTTGAGGCCACGGGCATGGGCCCGGCGCTCCCGCAACTTCGGGACGCCTTCGTGTTTGTCTCGCCTTGCCCAGACGAGGCGTGCGAAATCCTGGTCGCCGCAAACCGTCCGCCCGAGCGGTTCTGGCGCCTGTCCCTGAACCCAATTTGGGCGGACCGCTACGGCGTGATCGAATACGCTCCGGGCCAATTCTTTGGGGTGGGTCACCTCGTCAAACCCTGGTTCTCGGGCGTGGCAGGCCCCGAATTGGAGCGCTTGGCGGCACAGTACAATTGGCTCCCCGAAAGCGCTGTGGTGGTGGGCGATTTCAACATGCCACCCTGGAGCACGCCGATGCGACGGCTTTTGCATGACACCGGGTTCCGCGCCCAGCGCGGCGCCCTTGGAACCTGGCCCGCCGGGGCCGGTCCCTTCGCGCTGCCCATCGATCAGATCCTGACGCGCGGCGATGTAAGCGTCGTCTCCCTCCGGCCGTTCGGCGAGGGGCTTGGCTCAAACCATCTGGGCTTTGTCGCCGAGCTATCGGTACCGGGTCTTCCGCCCTAGGACAGACCCAGCCGCTCCAAATCCCAGTGCTCGGTGGGGATGTCCGTCGCGTCCAGACAGGCGCGCAACTCATCGGCCAGCGCGTCTCGGATAAAGCCGATCTCCTCGGCACTGGGCTCATAACGCTCCATCGGCGCGCCGGCGACGATCTTTCGAACCACCGGCCTCAGGCCCTTTGGCACGACAGACCGGGCAAGGCCAGTTAGCTTCTTGTTGCGCAAGATCGCTGCGCGTTCCGGCCGGGCGACCACACGCCGCTTGTTGCGATGCTCCATCTCCTCGGCACCGCTTTCGTCCTCGCGCCCGATCCACTCCAACAGGCGCGTGCGCTGCTCGGCCTCACGGATCTTGTGGAAATCCAGCGTGATCACCCGGTCCCCAAAGAGCGCGCGATACCGCGCGATCTGCGAGGCGTACCGCGTCCGGTCGATATGGCGAAACAGCGGGTGCCAGTTGTCTTCCGTCCGCTTGGCCTCGGCTTCAAGTGAGCCCATCAGGCTATGCGTCTGCCACCCCAGCCGCAGGGTGTGTTCGTATTCCGACACGATCCGCGCCACCGGGTCACGCACCATGGCGATGATCCGCACGTCATCCACATCCGGACTGTCGGCGAAACGCGCGATCCTTTCGGCGGCCGCCTCGCAGAACATATTGTCAGTCGAGGCCTCGATCCGCACCGGCGCCTCCGGGTCTGCCAAAAATTCGGCCTCAAACGCCGCACGGTCCGGGGGAAGGTTGATGGTGAACACATTGCCCGGTCCGGACCATTCATGCTCGGCAAAGTCCGTGAAATAGAGCGTCTCTTTTTGCTTAGCGAGCGCGCCCCAAGGCTGCCCGCCGAGCCACGTGGCCAGGCTGGTGGTGCCGCATTTCGGCGCCCCGACGAGGATCAGGTAAGTCTTAGAGATGGCTCTTGTGCCCTAGGTCCAATGCCCAGGCTTTGTTGCAAAAAAGCGGTTGCATGGCAATTGGTCTCGGACAGCGCTTTGGCGCAGAGGCATCCCATGAGCCCGCGATAGCTTAAGCGGCGACCAAGTTGCCGGTCGCCTGTGCAAAGATGCTTGGATCCCCAGCCGACCGGGCAATCAGCATCGCGCCTTCAAGCTGTGACAGGATCCGCACCCCCTGGCCCGGCGCGACCTCATCCAGTGAGGCAATTCCGAATGTCAGAAAAGCCCGCGCTTGCTCCGCGACCTCAGCGGGCAAGCTGTCGCCTTGCGCCGCCAAAATCCCGCACAGACACATCTTCCCGTCTTGCTTGAGCGCTTCGTGAAAGAGCGCACGCCAAGCGCTCACGCGATCCGTCCCGCGCGCCTCCGCCGCGGCCAGTCGCTCAGCAAAGCGCTCCTGGTATCGTTTGGCAACAGCGACGGCCAAATCGGGCTTGGTTGGGAAATGGTAGTGCACGCTGGCCGATTTTATGTCCACCGCGCTGGCGACCTCTCGAAAGGAAAAACCGCTATAGCCGTGGGAGCGAATGAGCCGTTCGGCCACGTCCAGGATGGCATTGCGTCGGTCGGACATTGTTGCTCCTCCGTCAAAGTCAGCGCTGCGCGCACATGCACCGCAAAGATATCGCCGCTGCAATGGCCATGCGGCGCGGCCCTTCTCTTACAGGCTCGCCACCTCGGCCGTCTCAAGTTGCGCCGCGGCATCCTCCGCTGCCTCCAGCGCCCCTTCAATATAGCCGCCAAAGCTGGCTGCCACCTCGGTCCCCGCAAAAATCACGCGCCCATCCCAAAGCCCGCGCAGCGCCGTGGGCAATCCATAGGCCGGATGGCTCAATTGTGGGGCGGCGTCTGCGGCGGTCGCGGTCAGCCGGTCAAACGCCCAGTCCTTGATGAAAAGCGCGCGCGGCGCCGCCGCCTTATCCCCGAACAACCGCACCAACTGCGCCTCCACCGCCTGTTTCAAGCGGTCTTCGTCGGCACGCGCAACGGGCGGCACACCTATGAACCCGAACAGTGCGAAGGGTCCGCCCGAGATCGGCGATGCGTCGTGGATTTCGACCATTGGGCCCCGGCGGCTCATCGCGTCGCCTGACAATCCCGCCTCCCGCCAAAAGGGTGCGTCATAGACCGCGACAGCTTTGGCCTGTCCGGCCATCCAGGTGGCCACACCGGCCATAGCCTCGGTTGCGCGCTCGGGCAGGGCGGGTGAATACGTCAGGCCAGCGGCAATGCGCGGCGGCAGGGCCAATACCACGCGCTCCGCCTCGTAAGCACTGCCATCTTCCAAAACCGCGCGGCAAAAGGCCGGCCCGTTCTCGAGACGCACAACTTTGGCGTTCAGGCTCCGGCGTGTCTGTGGCACCCGCGCGGCCAGGGCGTCGGTCAGTTGACGCAACCCGCCTTCCAGGCGCCAAGACCCCTCCATCGAGGCAAAGCCATAGCCGCGCTGAACGCGCCCGCTTTCGTCCTCGAAACTCAAATCTCCCGTCGCGTATTGGTCGAATTTCCTGAGCCCAAGCCGCGCAATCAGCGCCGCAATGCGCGGCTGACCGGGCCAAAACCAGGCCGGCCCCATGTCATAAACGCCCTCGCCGACGCGCTCGCCCATGATCCGCCCACCGAACCGATCGCGCGCTTCCAGCAGGTGATAGTCGTGCCCCAGGGCCTCAAGGCTCTCGGCTAGGGCAAGACCCGAAAGGCCACCGCCAATGATCAATGTTTGCATCGTCTAGAAGCCTTCTGAGGCCGGGCGCAGATCCAACTCATGCGTCCAGGTGGATTTGGGCTGATGGGCAAGCTGCCAATAGGCCTCGGCAATATCTCCGGGCCGCATCATTTTCGCAGGATCGAGGCTGTGCAACTCACGCGACCGGGCGGTGTCGATGATGCCGTCAAGGATCACATGGCTGACATGAACACCCGCGGGCTGAAACTCACGCGCCAGCGACTGGGTCAGGCCGCGCAGGGCGAACTTGGCACTCGCAAAGGCCGAAAACCGTGCCCCGCCCCGCAAGGAGGCCGTCGCGCCCGAGACGATAAACGCGCCACCACCGGCGCGGACCATAGGCTGTAACGTCGCCTGCCCCAGCAAGATCGCGGACTGCACCATCGACGCCCAGCAGCGTTGATAGTCGCTGAGATGGCCGTCCTCGAAGGGGCGGATAACAAGCTCGGCGGCATTGTGGATCACAACACTGGGCGCGCCGTGTTCCGCGATGATCGCGGCAATCGTTGTCGGCATGGCGTTTTCGTCGGCGAGGTCGAGTTGGTGGAATGCGCCCACCGGCGCCTCTGGCGTGCTACGGCCCAGGCCGACCGGTATGAAACCACCGGCCTCGAATCGCTTGAGCAGAGCTTGACCAAGCCCAGCCCCGGCTCCTGCGACGATCACAAGAGGCGCGCGGCCCGCCATCAGACGAGGGGCGCCCGTGCGTGGACCAGGTGACCGGTCTTCACCCAAACCTTGGCGCCTTCCACGCCCGCCTTAGCCGCAAGCTTTTGGCCAACCGGAAGCCGAAGCCAACTGCCCTGACTGAGGTCATCGCCGCCTTCGGTAAGACCTCCCGAAATCACCAAAAGCTCCGTCCCGCCATCGGCATCTATGGCAAGAACAGCGCCCGGATCCACGTGATGATAAGTCACTGTCTCGCGGTCATCTCGGTGCAGTTCAGCCGTGGCTACGCCATCCACGGTTGCCGCCAGCTCGTCGGCCATATTTTTGCGGAACTGCGTCCGATCCTCCATGTCGAACTGCCACAGCTTCACGAAGATCGTGCAGCCGTCACCCGAGCGTGGTGTATGCGCCGATGTCGGCGGGTTGCGCACATAGGTGCCTGCGGGAAAATCCCCGTGCTCGTCCTGGAAAACACCCTCCAGCACGATGAACTCCTCCCCGCCTGTATGGGTGTGCTCGGAGAAATGGCTTCCGGCTGCGTAGCGGACAATGGTCGTGGCTCGCGCAACTTCATCGCCGATCCGATCCAGCATCCGCCGGTCCACACCCGCCATCGGAGAGGCCATCCAGTCCAGTTCATCAGAATGGACCAAGACGCGGGCGTCAAAATCTGCGTTCAACTCCATCGATATCCCCGTTTTTCAAAGGCGTGAGGCGTCGCGCGGCATAAGGCCGACGCATTCGCGAACTCCACCTACCTATCACTAGATAGTCTGTCAATACCCGACGCCTGAACACCAGCCTCCCCAGGCCAACCCGAGCAATGTTTGGGTTCACGACATGCGACACCCTGCTAAGAAAAGCACCCCGCCGGAGTCCAAACAGCAGATGTCTTGAAGAGATTTTGGTAGCGGAGGAGGGACTTGAACCCCCGACACGCGGATTATGATTCCGCTGCTCTAACCAACTGAGCTACTCCGCCACGCGGGCGGTGGGTACAGCCCGAAGCGGGGGCGCGTCAACTGGAAAGTGGTCGCCGCAACAGGTCCGCGCCCGAAATGGTCTCGCCGTCGAAATCTACCGCTTCAGCCGTGTAATTAAAGACATAGCGCGCCGCCACGGTGTCACGCAGGCGCACACCGTCGGGCATCTCGCACAGCGTCAATCCCGCCGCCTCCGCCAGGATGTCCAGCACCCGCGCCCACCCCGCCTGATCGGGCCAGGCCGCGAGGTAATAATGCCCCGCCACACGGCAAAGCACCGCCCGCCCGTCCTCATCGCGAATCTGCGGCGTACCTGCCCCCTCCACGGTCTCGCGCCAACGTCCCACCGCCCCGCCCCCCTCCAGCGGAACCGTCATACCGGGCCGCAAGCTCTCGACCCGCACGACCTTGAGATCGCCGGGGCGCGGCACCGGCGGCATCCCCTCGGGGATCGCGCAATGCGGCGTCTTCGACCCAAAGCGCGGGCCCAGACACCTCACCACCCCAGACGTCTCAAGCCGCGCCAACAGGCCGTCCGGCGCAATCTCCAAACCAGGCGCGAAGACCAGCGCGTAGCGGCTGAAATCCTCGCAATCGGCGGGCACGATATCGATGCTCTGCCCCTTCGCCCTCAGCGCACGGTAAAGCTCAAAGATCAGCTCGAAATAGTCGCATCCCTGGCCCTGGGGCTGGACTTCCCAGCTCCACAGGCTCGCATAATCAAAGATGATCGCCACCCGCGCCGCACTGGCCTCGATCTGCGAATGCTCGGCAATCTCACGGGCCACCTGTGCCGCCTCCGCCGCGCCTGGCGCCGGGACATCATCGGGCCGGTTCAGGCCGGTATGCATCTGCTCCTGACCAAAAGGCGCCTGACGCCAGCGGAAATAACAGACCGCCTCGGCCCCGTGGGCAAACGCCTCCCAGCTCCACAGGCGCACCATCCCGGGCAGCGGCTCAGGGTTCGACGGCGCCCAGTTCACCGGGCCGGGCTGCTGCTCCATCACCCACCACCGCCCGCGCCCCACCGCACGGTAAAGGTCATGGTGAAAGGCCTGAAAATCCGGATCGCCCTGGCGCGCATACCGGGCGCGATGGGCCTCATCGGCGGGCACGCGGTCCTCCAGAAAGCCCAAGGGATAGCTGTCCCAGGTCGCGATCTGCATCTGCGCGCCCAGCTCGAAATGGTCGAAATCCGTGATCCGCCCCATGTAATTATGACTGATCGGCGCATCGCTGAGCGGCGCAATCGCATCCACTTGCGCCTGATTGAACGCGGCCACTTCGTCCGAGACAAAGCGGCGAAAATCCAACTCGTGGGCCGGGTTACACTCCGTCACGGTCGGACGCGGCAGGTCGATCTGCGCGAAATCGCCGTACTCCATAGACCAAAAGACATTGCCCCAGGCGGCGTTCAGCGCCTCGATATGCCCATAACGACGCTCCAGCCATGCTACGAACGCCGCCGCGGCCGCGGGCGAGAAAGACCGCGCATGCCCGTGACAGCCATATTCATTGTCGATCTGCCAGGCGCCCAGAGCAGCGTGCCGCCCATAGCGATCGGCCAATCGCCCGGCCATTTCAGCCGCATCCGCGCGGTATCCACCATGGGAAAAGCAGTAATGCCGACGGCTGCCAAACCCCAAGACCCGGCCCTCCGGCGTCACCGGGCAAAGGTCGGGATACCGATCAAGCATCCAGCGCGGTGGCGTCGCGCTCGGCGTCCCCAAGACGATCTTCAACCCCGCTTCAGCCAACACGTCGACGGCACGGTCGAGCCAGTCAAAGCGAAACTCCCCGGGGCTCGGCTCCAACCGGCTCCAGGCAAACTCCCCGATCCTGACCCAGGTCAGGCCCATATCCGCCATCCGCCGCGCGTCCTCGGGCCACATCACCTCGGGCCAATGCTCGGGATAGTAACAAACGCCCAAGGCCCGTTTCACAGGATCACCCGGTGCTCAGCTTGCCCGCGCGCGGGGACCTTGGCGCGATAGGTTTGCCCGTCTTGCTCCGTGACAGCGCCGCCACGCCCCTGGCGGGCGGTGGTGACGTAAAGCTCACCGAAATCAACACCACCGAAAGCGGGGCAAGATGCATGCAGCCCAGGCACTGCGACTTCTTCTATAAAATCTCCGCTCGGCCCATAACACGCCACGCGACCCGCGCCCCATTGCGCCATCCACATCCGGCCCGCGGCATCCACCACGGCTCCGTCCGGATGCAAACCCTCACCGCTCAGATCGACAAACACCTCCGGCGCACCTTGGGGCCAGCCCTCGGCATCCAAACCGACTTTCCAGACAGTGTTTGCGGCAGTATCCGCGAAATAGGCCAAGTCGCCGGAGGGTGCAAAACAGATCGCATTCGGGATCGTGATCGGCGCGAACAATTGGCGCAACTCACCGCAATAAAAGCGATAAATCGCGCCCGCGTCCTGTTCCGCCTGCTTACCCATCGTCCCAATCCAAAACCCACCCTGCGGATCAGCGCGGCCATCGTTGGAGCGGGTAATCGGATTGTCGGCCTCAAGATCTTCTATATGAATTGCGGCCCCAGTCTCGACATTGAACTGGATCAAATCCCGCTCAGTCGCGATCAAAAGCAGCTCCGCATCGATCCACCCCGCTGCCGAGACATGTCGGTCGAACTGCCAGGTCTTCTCCGCGCCATCCCGCTGCGACAAAAGCTGTTTGCGCATGATGTCGAACCAGAAAAGCTGAGCCCGCTCCGGGTGCCACAGCGGCCCCTCGCCTAGGACGCAGGCCCGCGCATCGAAGGTCTCGGCCCTCATGCCGCCCGGCTCAGCGCCGCGTCATAGGCCGCCACAATGGGGTCAGCCCGCGCTGCGACCTCCGCCGCTGTCAGACCCGGCTTGTAAAGGGCTGAGCCGATGCCAAAGCCATCGGCGCTGGCCTGGATCCATTCGGCGAAATTCTCCGCTCCGACCCCGCCGACCATGAAGACCCGCACGCCTGTCGGAAGGACGGCACGGATCGCGCGCAGACCCTCCAAACCCATCAGAAAACTGGGAAACACCTTCAAGCCATCGGCCCCAGCGCCCAAGGCTGCGAAGCACTCCGTCGGTGTCAGAACTCCGGGAAAGCTCTGCATATTGAGCGCCTTAGTGCGTGCGATCACCTCCGTGTTGCAATTGGGCGAGACGATCAACCGCCCGCCCACCTTCGCCACACGCTCCACGTCACCGGGGTTCAAAACCGTGCCCGCCCCGATCAAGGCCCGGTCTCCAAACTTGCGGGCCAGGATCTCAATGCTGTCGAACGGGTCGGGCGAATTGAGCGGCACTTCGATCTGCGTGATCCCGGCGCCCAGCAGCGCGTCACCGATCTCCGCCGCCTCGGGCGGTCGGATGCCGCGCAAGATCGCGATGAGGTTACGCTCGCTCAAGAGGCGGTCTCCGACAGCGTGGCATAGACCGCCGCCAGGCCCAGCCGGGCGATTGCGCTACCGTCATGCTGGCTCGGTGCCAGGCCCTGACTGCTGAGCGCGGCCGCGTAGGTCTCGGTCAAATCTTCGGCCCCGATGACGGCCACATCCTGGCCCAGCCAATAGGGTCGGCTCGCCGCAAGCTCCGCCCCAATCAGCAGGCCCGACAGGCGTGACCGCGCCGTGACCGGATCCAAATTGTTGAGCACCGCATCCGCGCGAATGCCGAACAGCGCGTGGGCTACCCGCTCGGGCCGCGACAAGGTCTCCGCCACTGCTTCCGAGAATGCCGCCTCATCGCGCCCCTGCTGCGCGATCGAGTGCTGCAGGACGCTCGACTGCGACAGCAGCGAGAACAACTCGCCCGACATAAAAGTCTGAAAACTCACGACTTCCCCGGCACTCACCCGCACCCATTTGCTATGCGTCCCCGGCAGGCAAATCACCCCGTCAAAGTCCGGCTGCGCCACCAGAAAGCCCGCGATCTGGGTCTCCTCGCCGCGCATCACATCGGCCGGTTTCTCCTGTGACAGGCCCGGCAGAATGGCCAGACGGATGCTCGCCGCCGTGCCCGTGACCGCATGGGGCTGAAGCGCGCGGGGCTGCGTGGGCACCGGCACATAAGGCACCTCGCGCCACCCCTGACGCGCGCCGACCATCCCGCAGGCCAGGACCGGAACTGCCGGCCGATCAAGCCATGGCGCGATCAACGTCAGCAGCGTCGGCTCAAATTCACCGCGCGCGAGCTTGCCCATGCCAAGCTCGGACACCGCCTCGCCAAGAACCGCGCCAGCCTCGCTCATCGCCCAGGCCCGCAGACGCGACGTGCCCCAATCGACCGCGATCCAATCCGCCCGCCCGTTCAAACCAACACTCATCCCGTCACCACCACACCGCCATCGATGACAAGCGCTTGGCCCGTCATCATCCGGCTCGCGCGGGAGGCCAAAAACAGCGCGCCACCGACGATATCTTCGGGCTCCAGATGCTCTTTCAGGCATTGCCGCTCCAGATGCGCCGCCAAGGCATCCGGATCGGCCCATTGATCCAGCTGCTTCTGCGTCATCACCCAACCCGGCATCAACGCATTCACCCGGATCTTGTCCGGCCCAAACTCCCGGGCCAGCGCGCGGCTCATCGCGGTGATCCCGCCATTCGCAGTCGCATACGAGGGATAGCCCGCATTCCCCATCATGTAGCTGATCGAGGAAAAGTTCACGATTGCCCCACCGCCCAGCTCCTGCATCCCGGCCATTACGGCCTGGCAGGCAAAGAAATACGCCTTCAGGTTGATCGACTGGGACCAATCCCAAAACGCCTCGTCCACCTCCTCGGTGCTGTGGCGTTGGTCATTGGCAGCGTTGTTGACCAAGACTTCTATCGGCCCATGCGCGGCCGCCGCTTCATCAATACAGGCCTTCAGCCGCGCTGTATCGGTGATGTCGCATTGCAGATAAAGCGGCGCGCGCCCCGTCGTCTGCGCCATCTGGTCGCAAAACGCGCTCGCGTCCGAACGCTGCACGAAGGCCACCCGCGCGCCCTGGCGCAAGAACCCCTCCGTCAAGGCCGCACCGATGCCGGAACCGCCCCCGGTGATGAAAACCGAGCGGTCCTGCAAGTCGGAATAGGTCGCGCTCATGCGGCCCTCGCCGAGCGGCACCATTCCGGCAACATCGCACCATGGGCTTCGATCAAATCATCTATAAGATTGCGGATCTGCCGCAAATCAAGCTCCGCCGCCGTGTGCGGATCGAAATAGGCGGCGTGATAGATATGCTCGCGGCTTTCCTCAAGCAGCGCGCGAACCACCAGTTCCTGCACGTTGATCTGCGTGCGCATGAGCGCAATCAGTTGCGGCGGGATATCCCCCACCACTGTCGGCTGCAGGCCGTTGCTATCCACCAAGGTCGGCGTCTCAACCACCGCGCCCAGGGGCAGCTGCGGGATCTGCCCGCGATTGGGCAAGTTGCCAGTGATCGTAATCGGCCGGTCGGTCACAATCGCATTCATCAGCTCAGCCGCAAACTCATGGCTCTTCTCAACGGCCACATCGCTCGTCGCGCGCAACGCCTCCGCCTGGCCCTGCCAATCCGCGATCTGCTCAACACAGCGTTGCGGATACTCATCCAGCGGGACCGCAAATTCTTCTATAAGATCATCGCGGCCATCCTTGATGAACCAGGGCACATATTCCGCGAAATGCTCTGAGCTTTCGGTGCAGAAATAGCCCAGATGCTCCATCACCTCATAACGCACCTTATTGGCGCAACGCGGCATCAAAAGCGGCGGCTTGGGCAGACGACCGGCGCGATATCCCTCTCGCAGGCGCGGGTAAAGCGACTGCCCGCCATGCTCGAAATCTAGGAAAAACGCCACATGGTTGACGCCCGCCACCCTGTGCCGGATCTCATCCTTCGGCAGGTCAAGATCATGCGCGATCTCTTCCACGGTATTCTGCACCGAATGGCACAGACCCACGGTTTTGACGTGGGGAAATCGCTCAGCCAGGGCCCAGGTGTTGATCGCCATCGGATTAACGTATTGCAGCATCAGCGCATCGGGGCAGAGCCGCGCCATGTCCTCGGCCAAAGCCCAAAGATGCGGCACCGTGCGAAGGCCACGCATGATACCGCCCACGCCCAGAGTGTCGGCGATGGTCTGGCGCAGGCCATAGCGCTTCGGGATGTCGAAATCGATCACGGTCGAGGGCTTAAAGCCGCCGATCTGGAAGGCCACGACGACAAAATCGGCACCCTCCAAGGCCCGCGCGCGCTCAGTCGTCATCGAAACCGTCGCGCCGGTGCCCATAGCGGCGATCATCTTTCGCACGAGCAGCGCGGACTCTTCCAACCGCGCCGCGTCGATATCCATTAAGGCGATCTCTGCATCGGCGAGTGCGGGAAAGTGCAGCATATCGCCCACGATATTCTTCATGAAAATCGTCGACCCGGCACCGATAAAAGCGAGTTTCACCATGGGCTATTTCACAGCTCCGAGGGTTAGGCCGGCGATGAAATGACGCTGCATCGCAAAAAACATCACCACTGGCGGAATGGCCGCCACAATCGAGCCCGCGCTCATCAGATGATATTGCGCGACAAACTGCGAATTGAACGCGTTAATCCCCGCTGTCACCGGCTGCGTATCGGGCCCCTGGGTCAGCACAATCGCCCAGAAGTAATCGTTCCAGATAAAGGTGAAGATCAGGACCGATAGTGCCGCAATCGCCGGGCGCATCAATGGCAGGACGACATACCAGAAGATGCGCCATTCCGCGACACCTTCCACCCGCGCCGCCTCGATCAATTCGTAAGGCAATGCCCGGATGAAGTTGCGCATAAAGAGCGTGCAGAAGCCAGTTTGAAACGCGATGTGAAATAGCACAAGGCCCAGTTTGGTATCATAAAGACCTATGCCCACAGTCAGATCACGCACCGGCACCATCAAGATTTGGAACGGCACGAAATTCCCGGCGATGAACATGAAAAAGATCAGCAGGTTCCCGCGAAACCGATAAATCCCAAGGGCAAAGCCGGTCATACAGCTCAGCGCCACAGCGCCAATCACCGTAGGCACGGTGATAAAGACCGAATTGACCAAATAGCGCGGCATATCACTGTCGAAAAAGACGCGCCCGTAATTGGTGAAAAACTCAAACGACGACGGCACGCCCCAGTAATTGCCCGCCGCGAAATCCGAAAATGGCCGGATCGAGAACAGCGCGACGGCAATCAGCGGCAAAAGCCACAGGATCAGAACCAGGGGCAACAGCGATTGATACGCGAACTGCGCCTGCGATGAGCGTTTTTGGATCGGCGTCGGAAACATCTCTACCGCCTCGCCTGCTGTTCGTCGCTCCACATCTGCCAAAGGAAATAGGCGATGAAGATCAACATGATAAGAAAGAGGACAACGGCAATGGCTGAGCCATACCCCATGCGGAACCCAAACTCGCCCAGCGCCTTTTCGAACATGTAAAAGCTCAAGACACGGGTTGAGCCAAAAGGCCCACCATTCGTCATGATCGAAATCAAATCGAACGAGCGTAATGCCCCGATGATCGTCACAACAAAGGCGATAAACGTCGCGGGTTTAAGCTGCGGCAGCACCACGAACCAAAGCATTTTCCAACCCTTGGCGCCATCCAAACGCCCAGCCTCGATCTGTTCGGGATCCACCGCGTTGAGACCGGTCAGGTACAGGATCATGCAATAGGCCGTCTGCGGCCAAAGCCCCGCCGCAATGATGCCGTAGGTGGCCATCGTCGGGTCTCCCAGCACATTCAGTGGCTCAATTCCAAAGATGGCTAGAAATCCGTTCAGCAGGCCTTCACGCGGCAAATAAAACCACGAAAAAACGAGGCCCACGACGACCTGGCTGAGGACAAAGGGAAAAAAGAAAAGCGATTTATAAAGCCGAATGCCCGCCACGGTCTGATTGAGAAACAGCGCGATAAACAGGCCAAGCGGAATGGCCAGAAGATAAAGCAAAAGCCACTTAAGATTGTTCCAAAGCGAAATCTCGAAATTTCGGTCTGTCGCTAGTTCCTGGTAATTACGCAGCCCGACATATTCCGCCGCACCAAGGCCATCCCACTCATAAAGCGAGATATTGAAGGACTGAAAGATCGGGATGATCACATAGACCAGAAAAAACAGCAGGCCCGGCAAAAGAAACAAAATCGGCGTGACCGTCATCCGGTTTCGCTGCAACCAGGTTTGGCGCTGCGACAGGGCTTCGAAATCTGCGGTCGCGGTGGCCATTGCTCACCCCCAGGCGCTGTGGACTCTAAGGAAAGGCGCACCCCGAGGCCGTAGCCCGGGATGCGCCGATCAGATCAGGGATTAGTAGATCCGCTGACGCGCCTGCTCGAGGCGGTCCAGGATGTCGTCCAGATTGTCCGGGAACACCATGAACTCCTGCAGACCTTCCATCGCGACCGAGGCCATTTCCGCCGGGAAATCACGGTCGAAGAACTGCGCGATGCCGCCCGACGCGTTGGTCGAAAGCATCTCAAAGCCCTGCTGCACGAACTCATCGTCCGCGACCGACGCATTGGCGTTGATCGGCAGCTGACCCAGGCCATCGGGCCCGTTGATCCGCGTCTGCACCTCAGGCGAGGTCACAAAGGCCAGGAAGGCCCGCGCAGCATCGACGTTCTGAGCACCCGAGGGCACGTGGAACGTGTCGGTCGGCGCATCTTCGCCCAGGGCCACGGCGTCGTTGATCACCGGGAACTGGTAGAAGTCGAGCTGATCGTCGGTCAGGCCCGCATTGCGCAGCTGATCCACCGCGAAGTTACCGATCAGATAGGCCGTTGCCTCGCCATTCACGACGAAGGGCAGCGCCTCCTGCCAGCTGTAGTTCTGGTGGTCCTCGAGGAACCCGCCCATATCGATCAGGGTGCGCCAATTGGCGAAGGTCTCGCGCACGCGGTCATCGGTCCACGGCACCTCGCCCCGCGCCAGCTCCATGTGGAAGTCAAAGCCGTTCGTGCGCATGTTGAGGTAGTCGAACCAGCCGCCCGCGGTCCAAAGGAACTTGGAGCCGATGGCATAGCAGGCCCGGCCCGAATCGACGATCGCCTGGCAATTGGCCAGCTCGTCTTCCCAGGTCGCAGGCTCGCTCAGACCCAGCTCACCGAAGATATCCTCGCGATAGTAGATGCCCCACTGATAATAGGTGTAGGGTACGCCCCACTGCGCATCGTTCATGGTCATGGCGCCGCGCACGGCCTCCAGACCCTCGTAGTCACCGGCTTCCCACCAATCCGAGATGTCCATGAACAGGCCGCTATCCACGTAGGGGCCCATCCGGTTGGCGGCATACCAGTTGATCACATCGGGCGGGTTGGCCGAAAGAACGTTGCGGATCTGGGTCTTCCAAGCCTCGCGGTCGACGATCTCAAGCTCCACACTCAGGTCGGGGTGCATCTCGTCAAACTCGGCGGCCAGGCCTTCCATCACCGCCCGGGGGCCGGGGTTGGACATGTCCGAGAAAATCCGCAGCTCACCCTCGAGCGCGGCATGGCCGTCCGCGAATGCGGCTCCTGACAACATGGTGGCCGTGGCCAACGCCGCGGCGCTGGTTTTAAAGATGGATCGCATAGTGTCCTCCCTGCTGATCCGAAGAATGTCGTGGTTCCATTATATGAAACCTGGTTTCTTATGTTGAAATGATAACTTGAATCAGCTTAGCCTTGTCAACAGTTTCCTGGCGCAAGTGCCGATCTGACACGCAGCGCCATAGGAAACGCGGGAGGAAAGGGAGGACCTCGGTGAACGGGGCAATTCAAAGGCCACCTCGGTGAACGAGGCGATGCGACAATCCGCGGAGCACGATGCTCCGGGCTCGGGCAAGAATGGCTCAGGCACCATCGGCAAATCGCTGGCGGTCCTGGACCTCGTGGCGCGCCATGCGCGGCCGGTCCGTTTCGGTGTTCTTCTACAAGAAGCGGACTTTCCCAAGGCCACGCTCTACCGGCTGCTGCAAACTCTCGTCGCGGAAAACATGCTGAGCTACGATCCCGAGCAACAGACCTATGCCCCCGGCCTGCGCCTGGTGCGCCTGGCCCATTCGGCCTGGGCCACCGCATCGCTCGCGCCCATTGCCCGGCCCCATCTCGACGCGCTCAGCGCCGCGACCGGACACACCGTCCACCTCGCACAACTCGACGCCGCGCAAGTCCTCTATGTCGACAAGCGCAATGCGCGTGAACCGATCCCGATGTTCAGCCAGGCGGGCAAGGTCGGCCCGGCCTATTGCACCGGCGTCGGAAAGGCGATGCTGGCGTTTTTGCCCGAGGCCGATCTCGGCCCGGTCCTGGCGCAGCAAAGCTACCACGTCTTCACGCCCGGAACGCTGGCCACCCGCGGCGATCTAGAGGCTGAGCTTGCCGCGATCCGCGCGCGCGGCCACGCCTATGACCGCGAAGAACACGAGGCGGGCATCATCTGCATCGCCCACCCGATCCGCACCGCGACCGGCCGCGTGCTGGGCGCTATATCTATCACCGGAACCACGGCGCATATGCGCGAGAGTGACCTGGACGCCTTCGTGCCGCTCCTGCGAGAGACCAGCGGGCAAATCGCACGAGAGGCCGAGAGCTGGCGGTTTCCGGACACGAACACCTAGGGAAGGGAGAGGCCCATGTCAGGCGTCGCATTGGCGAATGTGATCAAGAAATTCGGCGAAACGCAGGTCATCCACGGCGTCGATCTTGAGATTGATGACGGCGATTTCTGCGTTTTCGTGGGCCCCTCGGGCTGTGGCAAATCCACCCTTCTGCGCATGGTCGCGGGGCTTGAGGAAACCACCTCCGGCAACATCCATATCGGCGCGCGGGACGTGACCCGCACCGACCCGTCTGAACGCGGCGTGGCCATGGTGTTCCAGACCTACGCGCTCTACCCGCATATGAGCGTTGAGGAAAATATGGGCTTCGGCCTGCGCATGACCGGCCATCCGGCGCCCGAGATCAAAGCCAAGGTGTCCGAGGCCGCCCGCGTCCTCAAGCTCGAGGACTACCTCAAGCGCAAGCCCAAGGCCCTGTCGGGCGGTCAGCGTCAGCGCGTGGCCATCGGGCGCGCCATCGTGCGCGGCCCCGAAGTGTTCCTGTTTGATGAGCCGCTGTCGAACCTAGATGCCGAGCTGCGCGTCGAGATGCGGGTCGAGATCGCTCGCCTGCACCAGGAAATCGGCGCCACAATGATCTACGTCACCCACGATCAGGTCGAGGCGATGACGCTCGCCGACAAGATCGTCGTGCTGCGCGCGGGCCGCATCGAACAGGCCGGGCGCCCGCTCGAGCTCTATAATGACCCCAACAACAAATTCGTCGCGGGCTTCATCGGCAGCCCGGCGATGAACTTCTTCGACGCCACGGCTTCGGCGGGCCATGTCACCGTGCCCGGCCTCGGCGGCGCCGAGATCACGCCCGAGCTTGGCACGCGCCCCGAAGGCAGCGTGATCGTCGGGCTTCGGCCGCAAAACATCCGACTGGCCGAGGGCGACAGCCACCGCGTTGAGCTCTCCGAACAGCTCGGCGGCGTGGCCTACCACTACCTCACCGGGCCCGACGGCAGCAAAATCACCGTCGAGGCGCGAGAGCAAACCGCGCCCAAACCGGGCTCCATGGTCGGACTGGGTTTCGATGCGGGCGACGCGCTCTATTTCGACGGCGCGAGCGAGGAGAGACTCCGCTAAGCATGAAAAAGTCGGGCCTCCTGCATCGCGAACTGTCCTATCTGATCGCCAGCCTTGGCCATGGCGACCTGCTCGTGATCGGCGATGCCGGTCTGCCTGCCCCGCCCGGCCTGCAGGTGATCGATCTGGCCGTGACCCTCGGCCTGCCGGGATTTCTCGATGTGCTCGACGCGGTCCTGTCCGAAATGCAGGTCGAGGCCGCCTTTCGCGCGTCCGAGGCCGGAGCGATCGGTCGGGAAATGGACGGGCTATTGAGTGTCGCGGTCGAGCGGGTCTCCCACGAAACCTTCAAGGCCCGCTCAGCCCAGGCTCGGGCCATCATCCGCACCGGCGAGGCGACGCCCTATGCCAATATCGGGCTGGTGGCAGGGGTGGTGTTTTAGGCGGCCCTGGGCCGATTTCGGCGCGTGAATCGGCCGATTTCGGCGCGTCAAACGGTCCGAAAAAATCTACCCCAGTTCTACCCCAATTCTACCCCGGTTCTACCCGCTTTCTACCGGCCATTTTGGGGCTCTCAGGCGGTCTCGATCCAGTCGAAAAATCCCTCCCCTGCCCTGGCCCGCAGATCCCGCGCCATCGCCGCACCCAGCGCCGCACCATCCGCAATCGGCGCCTCGCGCGCATCGCTCAGAACCTCTGATCCATCGGGCCGCAGGATCTCCCCGCGCAGCCGTAGCGTCGGCCCCTCAAGCTCCGCCAGCCCGGCAATCGGCGTCTGACAAGAGCCATCAAGACCGGCCAGAAAGGCCCGTTCCGCCGCCAAGCGCTGACCTGTCGGTGTGTCATGGATAGCCACCAAAAGCGCCTCAGCACGGGCGTCATCAAGGCGCCGCTCAATGCCAATCGCACCCTGTGCCACCGCCGGAAGCATCTCCTCAGGCGAAAGACCGGTGCGGGGAATATCATGCATTTCCAGACGATTGAGCCCCGCCATGGCCAAGAAGGTCGCCTCCGCCACCCCCTCGCCTAGCTTCTTCATCCGGGTCTGAACATTGCCCCTGAACTCCACCAGCTTCAGATCGGGACGCTTCGCCAAAAGCTGCGCGCGCCGCCTCAGAGACGAAGATCCTAAAACCGCGCCTTGGGGCAAAGCGTCGAGACCGGAATGGGCGAGCGATACGAATGCGTCGCGCACATCCTCCCGCGGGAGGTAGCAGTCGAGCGTCAAACCCTCGGGCTGTGCAACCGGCATATCCTTCATCGAATGCACTGCGATATCGATGTCCCCCGCCAGAAGCGCGTCTTCGATTTCTTTGGTGAATAGGCCCTTGCCGCCAATCTCCTTCAACGGCCGGTCCAGCACCCGATCCCCGGTCGTCTTAATCACAACGATTTCAAAGGCTTCCGCCTCAAGATCGAAGGCCGTGGCAAGGCGATCTCGGGTCTCATGCGCTTGCGCCAGCGCCAGCGGAGAGCCGCGCGTCCCGATCTTGAGCGGCCGCGCGGGAGTAGGCAGGTCTGTCGTCATTCTAGGTCCGGTCGTCTTCCTAAATCTGTCAACTTGCGATGACACTTTTTGTCTGCTTTACACCATCAGACCGCGCCAGTCCAAGACGTGCAAGGCCTAAGGGGAAACATTTATATGCAAACAGAAAAATCGCTTCTTCGCGCTCTGTCTGGGGAGACCTTGGAAAGCCCACCTGTCTGGTTGATGAGACAGGCTGGCAGGTATCTCCCCGAGTATCGAGAGACCCGCGCGAAGGCCGGAGATTTTCTGTCGCTCTGCTACACGCCCGATCTCGCCGCCGAAGTGACGTTGCAACCGATCCGCCGCTACGGCTTTGATGCATCGATCCTTTTCGCCGATATCCTGTTGATCCCCGACGCGCTGGGCGCCGATCTATGGTTCGTCACCGGCGAGGGCCCGCGCCTCTCCACCATCACGTCGGCCGCCGATCTGGCCAAGCTCAAACCCGCCGAAGAGATCCACGACCACCTCGCCCCGGTCTATGAAACGGTGTCGATCCTGGCGCGCGAATTGCCCAAGGAGGTCACGCTCATCGGCTTCGCGGGCGCCCCATGGACGGTGGCCACTTACATGATCGCAGGCCAAGGCACCCCCGATCAGGGGCCCGCTCACGCCTTGATGCGCGACGATCCTGAGACCTTCGACGCACTGATGGCGCGGATCACCGAAGCGACGATCCTCTATCTCGGTAGACAGATCGAAGCGGGCGCCGAAGTCGTGAAGCTCTTCGACAGCTGGGCCGGATCGCTCAAGGGGGAGGCCTTTGAAAAATACGCTAAAAAGCCCGCCCAAGAGATCATCCAAGCCCTCAAATCCAGCCATCCCAACGTGCCCGTCATCGCCTTTCCCCGCCAAGCCGGAGAGGCCTATGCCGGGTTCGCCAAATCGGTCGGCGCGGATTGCATCGCCATCGATACCGAGGTCGATCCGACTTGGGCGGCGGAGCGGTTGCAAATCGAAACCTGCGTGCAAGGCAACCTCGATCCAAAGCTGATGGTTGAGGGGGGCGAGGCCCTACGGCTCGAGACACGCCGGATCCGTCAGGCCCTGGCAAGGGGTCCGCATATCTTCAATCTCGGCCACGGGATCACGCCCGACGCCGACCCGGAAAACGTGCACATTCTCCTCGAAGAGCTGCGCGCCTAACGCCCCTTCTCTGACCGCTACACCAAGGCTAACCTCCTTCAAACAGGAGGCTCGGCATGGCTCAGGATTTCGATTTTGCGGTGGTTGGCCGGGGGCTCTGGGGCAGCGCGGCGGCGATGTATCTTGCGCGCAGCGGCGCCAAGGTCGCTCTGATCGGACCTGATGAGCCCAAGGACAAACGCACAGCCCCCGGCCCCTTCGCCAGCCACTATGACGAGGGCCGCATCACCCGTTCGATTGCCACCAAACCCAATTGGGCCCGCTGGTCGAGCCGCTCAATCGCGCGCTACCGCGACCTGGAGGCACAAAGCGGCATCCGTTTCTACACACCCTGCGGCGGCGCAATGGCCAGCACGGACAAGGGCTATATGGACGCGGTTTTTGACACTGCCGAAGCCGAGGACCTGAGCGTCGATGCCCTTGAGGGCGCCGCTCTAGCAAAGCGCCTGACCATGTTCGATTTCGCGCCCGGCACGCGCACGGCCCTCGATGCGACGGGCGGTTGGATCAATCCGCGGCGGATGCGGCAAGCCCATGAAACCTTGGCCCAAGCGGCAGGTGCGCAGGTCTTTGACGCTTTCGCGACCGATCTTTCGCACGGGAAGGTCACACTATCTGGCGGGGACCGAGTCCGGGCCGATCAGATCCTTGTCGCGACAGGCTCCTACGCCGCACTCGACGCACTGCTGCCGCGCCAACCTGTAATGCAGATCTGCGCCAGGACCGTCTATTTCGCCCATATCGATGCAGCGGAATGCGCGCGTCTGACCGGCATGCCGAGCCTGATTTATCAGGACCCCGAGAGCGACCACTACATCTATCTGCTGCCGCCGATCCGCTATCCCGACGGCTCCTGGCGTATCAAAATCGGCGGGGAGAACATGGATAATTTGGTGCATAACCCCGAAGAAGCCCGAGCCTGGATGCAAGGCCTGGGCTCCAAGGAGGTCGCCGCCGATCTCGAGGCGGTTTTGCGGACGCTGATGCCCGACCTGCGGATCGCGGGCAGCTCAACCGAGGCCTGCATCCTGGCCCATACCGACAATGATCAGCCGTTCCTCGAGCGGGTCACGCCCTGGCTGACGATGGCCACGGGCTGCTGCGGCGCCGGTGCGAAATGCGCCGATGAGCTTGGCCGTCTCGCCGCACGCCTCGCCCAAGGGGCCAGCCTCGAGCCGTCCGATCTTGGTGCGGAGCAAGCGGCGGCGCTTGCCTGAGGGGCTCTCGCGGATTACGCGGACACTCATGAGCAAGGCCCCGGACCCGAGCGAGATCGACGTTCTCGCCCCGAATTTCAAACGTCGGCTGAGCGGTGTGACCGCGACCGTTGTGCGCCTTGTCCCGCTTCAAGCTCAAACCATCCCTATCGCCAGCATCGCCCCGGCTTTGCCCGCCCATGTCCCGCAAATTTCGACCCCGGCCTTGCTGACCATGTCCCGGCGGGGGCCTTCCGGCGCGCGGGTCTGGCATGCCCGGCGCAATACCGAGATGCTGGCTGGCCTCGTCCTCAAGCACCTGCTGCGAAAGCGGCTGAAGCTGCTTTTCACCTCAGCCTCGCAGCGTCGGCATACGGGCTATAGCAAATGGCTGATCGGGCAGATGGACCGGCTAATCGCCACGTCGCGGCGCACGGCCGAATATCTCGACCGCCCGGCGGATGTTGTCCTGCACGGCATCGACATCGACGCGTTTCAACCGCCGCCCGACCGAGCCGTGCATCAGCGGGCACTGGGCCTGGCGGAAGGGCCGGTTATCGGCTGTTTCGGGCGCATTCGCGCGCAGAAAGGCACGGATTTATTCGTCGATACCATGCTGTCCTGTCTTAAGGACCGGCCCGGCACCGCGATCATTCTCGGACGCGCCACCGGCAAGCATCAGGACTTTGAGCGGGACTTGCGGGCGCGCGTCGCGCAGGCGGGGATGGACACGCGCATCCGCTTTTTGGGGGAGGTCGGTGTCGATCAGATCGCGCCTTACTACCAGGCCCTTGACCTCTTCATCGCACCGCAAAGGTGGGAGGGGTTCGGCCTGACCCCGCTTGAGGCGATGGCCTGCGGCGTTCCGGTGATCGCGACGCGCGTGGGCGCCTTCGACGAGCTCGTCCGCGATGGCGAAACCGGTGCCCTGATCCCTGCCGATGATTTGAGCTCCATGATCGCCGCCACGCGGGCGCTGCTTGACGATCTGCCCAGCCGCGAGGCCATGGGCCAGGCGGCACGCGCGCATATCGCCCGGGATTTCAGCCTTGAGCGAGAGGCCGAGGCATTGATCGCGATCTACCGCGAAATGCTTTGCCAGTAGGCATTAATGCCAGGTCGCAATCGGCGGCAGGCTCATAAGGACCGCACTCGCGTCATGACCCGTCTCCAGGCCGAATTTCGTGCCTCGGTCATAAACTAGATTGTATTCGGCATAGAGGCCGCGATGCTCAAGCTGCGCGGCACGGTCGGCTTCGTCAAAGGGCTCATGCCGCCGACGCTCGACCAGGGTGACATAGGCCGGCAGGAATGCGCGGCCGACATCCTGGGTGAAAGCGAAATCCGCCTCCCAATCGCCGGTGTTAAGATCGTCAAAAAAGATCCCGCCAACACCCCTCGCCCGCCCGCGATGGGGCACGAAAAAATACTCATCCGCCCAGGCTTTGAACCGCGCATAATACTCCGCGTGATGCTTGTCGCAATGGGCGCGCAGCACGTCGTGGAAATGCGCCGTGTCCTCATCGAACTCGAGCGCCGGGTTCAGGTCCGAGCCACCGCCGAACCACCAATGATCCTTGGTCCAGAACATCCGCGTGTTCATATGCACGGCGGGCACGCGAGGATTTTGCATATGCGCCACAAGCGAGATGCCGGAAGCCCAAAAGCTCGGATCCGACTTGAGACCAGCCAGATCGGGCCGCGCTGCCATCGCCTGCACTGCGCGTTCGCCAAGCTGGCCGTAGACAGTCGAGATATTGACGCCGACCTTTTCGAAGACCCGGCCGCCGCGCATGACGCTCATCAGGCCGCCCCCTTCATCGGTGCCGCCGTCGCCCCGGCGCGTCTCGCGCAGTTCAAACTGACCGACCGGCCCATTGCCGCCGTGATCACCCTCGAGCCGCTCGAACTCGGCCACGATGTCATCGCGCAACTGCCGAAACCAGGCTGCGACACGGGCTTTGCGCTCTGCGCTTTGATCGGTCATGTTTGTCTTCCCCGCTGAAACCTTCCGAAAGCTGGCCTATCCGATGGCACAGCCGCATACCACGCGGCAGGTTGCCCATTTTCGGCGTGTCTCCGCTCCAACATCTGGGGTCGCAAGTTCGCATCGGCACAAAGAATGCCAAAATTCAAAATTCCCCAATTTTTAGTGGATTTTAAAGGGGTGCTGGCGTAGCACAAATGACAGGCCGCACAAGACGGCTGGTTGAGGCAGATTGAGCAGGTCTCGTGATTAGATTTGGTTTTTTAAGGGGCTCGTGCGGGCTGGTTGCGCTGTTTTTGGCGTGGCTCGTTCTTGTGACCCCCGGGCAAGCGGCACCTTACGCCGCGATGGTCATGGATGCGCGCAGCGGCGAGGTCCTTCATTCCCGCAACGCGGAGACGCGTCTTCACCCCGCATCACTGACGAAGATGATGACGCTTTACATCGCGTTTGAGGCGGTGCGGCTGGGCGAGATTTCGATGGACACGCCGGTGACGATCTCCCGCAATGCGGCGAACACGCCCTACGCGATCGGCTTTCGCGCAGGCAGCCGGGTGCAACTGCGCCACCTGGTGCGCGCGGCGGCTGTGCGGTCCTCCAACGATGCAGCAACGGCGATTGCGGAGGCGATTTCCGGCTCAGAGGCGGCGTTTGCTCGGCGCATGAACAGAACCGCGGTCGCCCTGGGCATGACGCGCACGACGTTTCGCAACGCGCACGGCCTGACGGCGGATGGTCATTTATCGACGGCGCGCGACATGACCGTCATGGGGCGCCGTCTGTTCTATGACTACCCGCAATATTACAACATTTTCGGCCGGGTCTCGACGCCTGCGGGACCCGTTGGCACGGTGCTCAACACCAACCGAGCGATCTTGAACAATTACCGCGGCGCGGACGGCATCAAGACCGGCTTCACGCGTAGCGCGGGGTTCAATCTCGTATCCTCGGCAGAACGCGGCGGCGTGCGGATCTTGGCGACTGTGTTCGGCGGCCGCTCGGCCGGGTCGCGCAACGCACGCATCGTAGAGCTTTTGGATATGGGCTTTGACCGTGCCCCCCGGCACGCTGAGGTCAGGCATCCTTCGCTGCCGGTTTATCAGAACATGCCCGAAGGACTGATGGGCGGTCGCGTGGTGCGCGTGAGCGGCGCCGTTCGCAGGTCGCTGATCCCAACGCCACGCCCGGCACCCGAGGCGGACATGGACGACGTCCTCATAGCCGCGATCGAGGGCGCCGTCGGCGATGCGCTCTCCGAGGCGCTTGCCCCCTCGGCCCTTGGCTCCGCACAAGAGGACCTGGAGGCCACGCCCGTGCCACGCCCCTTGCGCCCAGGCGCGACGGATGCGGCCGTGGCCAGTGCGCTGAGCCCAGAGATGGAAGAGACTACGGAGGAGGCGTCTGAGATAACCATAGCCAGTGCCCCGAATGACGATGCGGCGCCGGACGGCCAAAGTCCCGGTGTCTCGTTGACCGAGGACGGCGTTGTGATCTTGTCGGCTGAGGCGGTGTCCGCCGCGCGTCCGCGCCCAAGGCCTATCGATGTCAATGACGTCGTAGCCCGCGCTCAGCCGCTCGCGCCTGAAATCGTCACCCGGTCTTCGTCATCGGGTCAGCGCCTGTTTGGTGTCTCGCTTGGCCAATTCGCCACCGAAAATGACGCCGAACGCATGCTGTTGCAGACGGCCCTCGCGGAGCTCGACACGTTCGACACCGCGCTGCGCCATGTCGCCAACCGCTCCACCGGGTTCGAGGCACAGTTCGCGGGTATGACCGCGACGGAGGCGGAGCAGGCCTGCACCCGGTTGAGCGCGCGCAACCTGCCCTGCGAGACCTTCGGGCCGTCCTGAGCGTCGCTCGAAGGACCTTAGCAATCTAAGGGAACAGGGCCGCGCGTATTCCCATTTCCGCTCTTGGCGTCAGGCTGTATAGCTCCCTTGGGTTAGGAGAGATTGGCTCAGATGTTCCGGCTTGGACTGTTATTGGCGGCAACGATCTACGCAGCGATGGTGCTTCTGCCCACCGGCGCCGATGAGGGAAACCCTAGCGCGCAAACCCAAGCTCAAAGCGATACGCAAGAGCCGCGCCGGACCGAACGCGCCGATCCATCAACCATGACTTCGCTGACTTTGACGACGGGGGAGACCTGGGAGATCGACCGGGTCATCGCCCTGCAGGAGCCGGCCTCTGAGCAAAGCACCGCGGGGGCCGGTCCCACCGTTGGACAAACTGGCGACGACACGGGTGAGGCGCAGACCGGCACCGGTGCTGCAGTCGCGGCTGCACTTGGCCAAAACGATGCCGCGCCAGCCACGGAAGACAGCGCGACGCTTCTTTACGTGACCGGGGACCGGGTCAATCTGCGCAGCGGACCCTCCACCAATGATCCAATCGTACGAGCCCTGACCCGCGGCACCGCGACGGAACTTGTCGCCGCGGCTGAGGATGGCTGGTTCGAGATCCGCGACACCGAAAGCGGCGATCGTGGCTTCATGTCAGGGGATTTCCTCTCGACCGAGGCACCCTGAGCGCTCAGGGCACTCGCCCTCTGATTTCACCGTTCAATTGGGCGCCCAAAGCAAGTAGACCCGTGGGCAATGGCGAAAACGATCCTCATCACGGGATGCTCCTCCGGCCTTGGGGCGCATGCCGCTCGGACGCTGCATAAGCGCTCGGGCTGGCGGGTTCTGGCAAGTTGCAGGCGTACTGAGGACGCCGAGCGTTTGCGCGCCGAAGGGTTCGACTGCGTCGTGCTGGACATTGCAAACGAAGAGAGCCGCGCCGCCGGTTTCCAAGACGCCCTGGCGCTCAGCGACGGACGGCTCGATGCGATTTTCAACAATGCCGGTTATGGCTTACCCGGCGCGGCTGAAGACATCCCGGTCGAGGCCCTGCGCGAGATTTTTGAGACCAACGTGTTCGGCTTGCACGACCTGACCCGCCGCGCCGTCGCCGTGATGCGCGCCCAAGGCCACGGGCGGATCGTGCAGCATTCCTCGGCACTGGGGCGCGTGCCCCTGCGATGGCGCGCGGCCTATACCGCTTCCAAACACGCGGTCGAAGGCCTGACCGACACGCTGCGGATCGAGCTGCGCGGCTCAGGCATCCACGTGAGCACACTTAACACGGGGCCTGCGACGTCGAATTTTCGCATTAACTCGATCCCGCATTTCGAGCGCTGGGTGACTTGGGAAAACTCTGCGCTTGCAGATCAATACCGCGCGTCGCTGGTCCGTCATCTGTATGAGGATACCGGCCGCGCCCCATTCCAAGTGGACGAGGCAGCAGTGACTGCAAGATTAATTCACGCAATCGAGTCGCCCCGGCCAAAAGCGCGCTATCTGATCACGGGCGCGACGTGGATTGTCGAAACCGCCCGAAGGGTCCTCCCGCAATCGGGGCTCGACTGGCTCGTGTCACGCTACTAATCAGCGCGAAGCTGAGCAACGGAGAGAGGGACAATGTTTGAAGATGCGGGCCGCGCGGCCATCCTCCTTGCCTGTATTGCCGTCTTGGTCGTCTTGCTGATGGGCATCAACGCCTTCCGAAAAGACGGCCAGGACAATCGCTCACGCTCCAACCGGCTGATGCAATGGCGGATCGGGCTTCAGGCTCTCGCCGTGGTGGTTATTTTGATCGTCGTGGCGGCACGGCGCTAAAGGGGGACAACGACGATGGTCGTTTTGAGCAAGATCTACACGCGCACAGGCGATGCGGGTCAAACGGCGCTGGGCGATGGTAGCCGGGTCGCCAAACACTCGGCCCGGGTCACCGCCTATGGCACGGTGGATGAGTTGAACGCGACCCTTGGTCTAGCGCGTCTGGTGGCCGAGGGCGATGTCGCCGAGATGCTGTCGCGCATTCAGAACGACCTGTTCGATCTGGGCGCGGATCTGTGCACACCAAACATGGAACTGGATGGAGATCGCGAGTATCCGCCGCTGCGCATGGTGGCCGATCAGGTCAACCGGCTCGAGGCCGAGATCGATGCGATGAACAAGCGGCTGGAGCCTCTTCGCAGCTTCATCCTGCCGGGTGGCTCCGCGCTGGCCGCGCATATGCATATGTGCCGGACGGTTTGTCGCCGGGCCGAGCGGATGACGGTCGAATTGACCGCAACGGAATCGGTCAATGAGCACGCGATTAAGTACCTCAACCGACTGTCGGATTGGTTTTTCGTAGCCGGGCGGATCGCCAATGACGACGGCCGCGCCGATGTCCTTTGGGTGCCTGGCGCAAACCGAGACAACTAATCGGCTGGGCCGATTGACAGAGCCACACGACTAATCGCCAGGCTAGAGGGCCATTGCGAAACATCGCGAAACAATTGGTTTCATTGACCCGTTACATGATCTCGGTAAGCTGGCGTCAGCCGAGGAGGTTTTGGTGATGCTCCCACGCCGTGTACCGAGTGTTTATAGTCGCGCTGAGTATTTGTCGGACGCCGTTGTGCATGTGTCCGGCCTGACGCTCGCTTTGATCGCCGCCCCTGTTCTTGTGACACTAACCGCCGTTTTGATCGGCGAGGCTTGGGCTGTGGGGCCGGTCTTCGTTTATGCCGTTACGCTGATCGCAATGCTGGCCTGTTCGGCGCTATACAACATGGTGCGGGTGGCCGAATGGACCGACCGACTACGCCGCATCGACCAATCCGCGATCTATTTTAAAATCGCCGGGTCCTACACACCGTTCGTCGCGTTGACCGGCAGTCAGGCTGGATGGTTTTTAGCCGGTATCTGGGGCGTGGCCCTGACCGGGGCTTCAATCATCATCTTCGCGCCGGGCCGGTTTCGCTTGGCGGCTTTGGGCCTGCACCTTTCGCTTGGCTGGGCGGGCGTCGTCTTTTGGGGACCGGCGCTATCGGGGCTCAGCTCGGCCGGGCTCATTCTGGTCGGTATCGGCGGCGTGATCTACACCGTCGGCGTGCTGTTTTTGATCTGGGAGCGCCTGCCGTTCCACAACACGATCTGGCACGTCTTCGTCCTTGTCGCGACCTGCGTGATCTATGCAGGCGTAACAGTTGAGGTCCTTCGGCTAATCCCGCCGTCGTAAGTTGCGAAATAACGCGGCGTTCTGACCCGCTTTGGGGTCGATTTTGCACTATTTTTGTCAGGCAAGGCGTTCTAACACTTCGCGGACGGCCGCATTTGGGCGGCCCACACCATTATAGGGAGCGTTGCAATGAAGGTCCTCGTACCTGTGAAGCGCGTGATCGATTATAACGTGAAGGTGCGCGTCAAAGCGGACGGCTCAGGCGTCGATCTTGCCAATGTTAAAATGTCGATGAACCCATTCGACGAAATTGCCGTCGAAGAGGCGATCCGCCTGAAAGAAGCTGGCAAAGCCGAGGAGGTCATCGCGGTCTCCGTCGGTGTGAAGCAGGCGCAGGAGACGCTGCGCACCGCTTTGGCCATGGGCGCAGACCGCGCGATTTTGGTTGTGGCCGCCGATGATGTGCATGTTGACATCGAGCCTCTGGCCGTGGCGAAAATCCTCAAGGCCGTCGTCGATGAAGAACAGCCCGGCCTGGTTTTGTGCGGCAAACAGTCAATCGACAACGATATGAACGCGACCGGGCAGATGCTCTCAGCGCTTTTGGGTTGGAGCCAGGCAACATTTGCCTCGGAGCTTGCTGTGGAAGGTGAGACGGCAAAGGTCACGCGTGAGGTCGATGGCGGCTTGCAGACGATTGACGTCAAGATGCCGGCGATTGTCACTGTGGACCTGCGCTTGAATGAGCCGCGCTATGCGTCGCTGCCCAACATCATGAAGGCAAAAAAGAAGCCGCTCGACGAAAAGACCGCGGCCGATTACGGCGTCGATGTCTCGCCGCGTTTGAGCATCGTGAAAACCGAAGAGCCGGAGGCGCGCAAGGCGGGCATCATGGTCGGCTCGGTCGACGAACTAATTTCGAAACTCAAAGAAGATGCAGGGGTGATCTGATGGCTGTTTTGTGTCTTGCAGAAGTGAATGCGGGTGTCCTGTCGATGGACGCCACCGCGAAGGCCGTGACGGCTGCCGCAAAATTGGGCGACGTGACCCTGCTATGTGTCGGTGCAGAGGCGAAGGCCGCAGCGAACGAGGCCGCCACCATCGCCGGGGTCAGCAAAGTGCTGTGCGCCGAGGATGAGATCTACAAGCGCCAAATGGCTGAGCCAACGGCGGCCCTGCTGGTCGGGTTGGCCGGGGATTATAGCCACATCTTGGCGCCCGCGACGACGGATGCGAAAAACATCCTGCCGCGTGCGGCCGCATTGCTGGATGCGCAGGTGATTTCAGATGTCACCGCGGTGATCGACGCCGACACGTTCGAGCGTCCGATCTATGCGGGCAACGCGATCCAAACCGTGAAATCGTCCGATGCCAAAAAGGTCCTTTCGATCCGGACCGCGAATTTCGATGCTGCTGCAACCGGAGGCTCTGCATCGGTCGAGGACGTGGCCGCCGGTGACAATCCGGGGCTGAGCTCTTGGGTCGAAGATCGCCTTGCCGAAAGCGACCGGCCCGAGCTGACCTCCGCCGGGATCGTCGTGTCGGGCGGCCGCGGTGTCGGCTCCGAGGAACAATTCCAGGTGATCGAAGGGCTCGCCGATAAACTGGGCGCTGCCGTAGGTGCCTCGCGCGCAGCGGTCGATTCCGGCTACGCGCCCAACGACTGGCAAGTTGGTCAGACCGGCAAAGTGGTCGCGCCCGAACTCTACATCGCCGTTGGTATTTCTGGGGCCATTCAGCACCTCGCTGGGATGAAGGATTCCAAAGTGATCGTCGCGATCAACAAAGACGAGGAAGCGCCGATCTTCCAAGTCGCTGATTACGGCCTGGTGGCGGATCTATTCGATGCCGTGCCGGAACTCACCAGCAAGCTCTGAGCGGCACCTTTCTTTCGGAGCCCCAAACAGGCTAAACGACAAAGCCCCGGCGCATAAGCTCCGGGGCTTTTTCATGCGGAATGATCAGGTCGCTGATCTATGCGTCGCGGTATCACCCTTTAGGCCGGTCGGGCTACGTAAGGCAGGCCAGGGCTTCAAGGTCGAGAGGAACCCCTTCAATCGAGATGATCGGCGAGTTCTTCGGCGGTGCGGAAATGCTGATCGACGTTGGGCATGATGCGTGCAACAGCAGCTTCGCGGGGCCCAAAGAACATACCCTTAGTCGGGTTCTCCAGTTCTTCGTCATCCGCAGTGATCACCGTGAGGGACTTGGCCGCTTTCGAAACCTTTTCGAGCATTTCATTGGTGACGAAGAGCGGATCATTGTTGGGCTCCCAGTCACCAACGCTATCGCTGGGCGGATTGGCGGCGAGCCAGAGGAGATGGACGGGCACCTCGAGCCGGTCGATCAGGCCAACCATGCGGGCCACCCACGCCTCCTGCAGCTCACGCACCACGATGGCGAACCGGTCCGGCGAGGTTTCGTGGAGCACGCCGAGCATGTGACGCACGAAATGAAACTCGGTGAAATCGGTGTTGCGATAGATCGTCTCCAGAGCGGGCGAAGCACGGAGAAAGCGATCGTTGCGACGCGGATGAACGCGGTAAAAGCGGTTGGTCATCGTATGCGTGCCGGTGATCTGGAGCACGACCTGATCAGCACAGCCCAGGGCCATGTTGACCACGGGATCCTTCAAAATCAGATCGAGGCCTGCATTCAACACGCCGAGATTGACCACGGGCCGCTGCAACGCCTCACCCAGCAAGGCCGGGAACGGCTTTAGAACAAAGCGCCCGAAGGTTTCCGATCCCCCCAAGCAGAGAATATTTGGCAAGCTCAAGTCCGCTTCGGGCCCTCGATACTCCACCATCGATCCGGGATAGGTCACCAAGTTATAATCGAGAGGCGACGTTCCGGGTTGTTCGATGCTCATTCTTGCGCTCCACGCGAAGGCGACTCAATGAGGGCAAACTGCCGCCAAGCCGTTGCGAAAAGGCTAACCCGACAATCCATGGTAAATTTGAAATTCGTCCGCGCCCCACATAATGCCGCATCATGCGGCGGTTGCGCACTTTTCCTCCCAGGCACTTAATCCTAAGCTCCGCATAAACCAGGATGGACAGAAACCATGGGCGTGCAAAGTATTGGGATTGTCGGGGCCGGACAGATGGGAAATGGCATCGCCCATGTCTGCGCTTTGGCGGGCTATGACGTGTTGCTGTCCGACGTCTCGCAAGACCAACTCGACAGCGCCCTGGTGCAAATCGAGGCCAATATCGGCCGTCAGGTTGCTCGGGGAAAGGTTGAGGAAGGCGCAAAAAACGCGGCTTTGTCGCGGATCACGCCGACACTGGAATTGGCGGCTTTAGGTCCCAGCGATCTGATCATCGAGGCGGCGACCGAGCGCGAAACCGTCAAACAAGCGATCTTCGAAGACCTGCTACCGCATCTGGCGCCGCACACGATCTTGACCTCGAACACTTCGTCGATCTCGATCACGCGGCTTGCCTCACGCACCGATCGGCCCGAAAAATTCATGGGATTTCACTTCATGAACCCGGTCCCCGTGATGCAATTGGTGGAGCTAATCCGCGGCATCGCGACCGATGAGGAAACATTTGCCTCTTGCCAAGGTGTCGTCGACAGACTTGGTAAAATATCCGCCACGGCCGAGGATTTCCCGGCCTTCATCGTCAACCGGATCCTGATGCCGATGATCAATGAGGCGGTCTATACGCTTTATGAAGGGGTGGGTTCAGTCCAATCCATTGATCAATCGATGAAGCTGGGCGCGAACCACCCGATGGGGCCGCTCGAGCTGGCAGATTTCATCGGTCTGGACACCTGTCTTGCGATTATGAATGTGCTGCATGACGGCCTCGCAGACACGAAATATCGGCCCTGCCCGCTACTCACGAAATACGTCGAGGCCGGCTGGCTGGGGCGGAAAACGGATCGAGGCTTTTACGATTATCGCGGAGAGGTGCCTGTCCCAACGCGCTGAGGTACGAGCGGGCGTCTCTCAGGCGTCGTCGATGGGCGGTAACGGACCGGTCGGCCCGCCTTGGAGATCGGGATCGTCCTTGAGGCTCAGGCAACGATTTCGCAGCCAACCCATGAAGCGCCGCGGATTTTTGATCGGCTCTTCCCATTGGGCTGGCGTGATCGGGTGGCCGATGATCGGCGCCTGCGGCTTGTCGAAGGCATAGACGACCTCGTGGATCAGCAAACCCTGACGCAAGATCGGCGAGAGCTGGTTCGCGATCTGATACCAACGCGAGTTCGAGCCGGTAAAGTGGCACGGCACAATTGTGGCGCCGGAATTGCGGATCATTTTGGCGGTGAACGGGTTCCAGGGTGCCTCGACCGCGTCTCCGAACATCGTCTCGGACGCCGCAACGCCGCCCGAGGGGAACAAAGCGATCAGGCCATCTTTGCTAAGATGCTCCATCGCTTGCGTGCGCATTTCGACCATCTTGCGCTGCGCGTCGATCTCATGCGGGAAGGGAACAGAAATCATGTAGCCCGCAGCGCTCTCATCAAGCCCGGTCAATAACGCGCGGGTTAGGATGCGGTAATCGTTGCGCCGCCGACCGATCAGATCCGCCAGGACCATACCGTCGACCAAGCCATGCGGATGATTGGCGACAAGGATCACGGGACCTTCGGCGGGCACGCGCGTCAGCTGATGCTCGGGCGTTTGAATGTCGATGCCCATGACTTTCATAGTAGCCGGCCAAAAGGCGGGGCCGACGGCAGGCCCGAGCTTTTCGAACTGACGCACCCGCCGAATGATGCTGAGCTTGCCGGTCATCCATTCGATCACCTTGATCGTGCGCCGCGTCCAAGCGTTCTCGAACGAATTCGCGTAAGTCAGGCTGCCGCGATCATAGATCCGAGGGGCAGGCGGAGAAATCGCCTGACCATGCCGCTTTACCCGTGATGTGGATAAATCTGTCAAAGCTGCCGTCCCTTTGGGCCGCATCCAGACGCGCACTGCGCTACGGTCAGACACTAACTACTGACCTTCGCCAAACTTGTTGTTCACTAAGTCGGTGATTGCCTCTGCCAAGGCCTCTGCCTCGTCTCCCTCTATGACGACGTCAATAAAGGTTCCTTGACTGGCTGCCAACATCAAAAGGCCCATGATTGAGTCACCGGCAGCGCTCAGCCCGTCGCGCGACACGGTGCATTGGGCGTCGAAGCGCTCTACCGTCTCGACCAGTTTGGCAGAGGCTCGGGCGTGGAGACCCTTCATGTTCACGATCTCGAGCCGTCTGTTCAGAGTGTCCGCCATCGATCTACCCGTCAAAACTCGCGATATAACGCCGCCCGGCTTGTTCGGCCTTGGAAACCGCCTCCTCGACGCTCAGATGACGGGTCTTCATCAACTTGATCAGCATTGGCAGGTTTACCCCGGTCAGGATCTTGCGGTTGCTGGGGCGGCAGGCGCGCAAACTGAGGTTAGAGGGAGAGCCGCCATACATATCGGTCACCACGACAACCCCCTGACCCTGATCGACCGCATCCGCGGCATCGCAGATCTCAGATTGTCGGCGCGCCCGGTCATCTTCTGCGGCCACGGCAATCGCCAGGAATGCCTCTTGCGGGCCGACCACATGTTCGGTGGCGCGCTTCAGCTCTTCGGCCAGATGGCCATGGGCGACAATTACGATACCAAGCAACAAAAGCTTCCCGGATAGATCAGGTGGCTAAGGCGGAGCATCAAGCGGACCCCACCGAGCCGCGGCGCTCCAACTCACGGTGGCGTTTAGACACCTGCCACCCCGCTTGCGCAAGATGCGCCGAGAGCTTTTCCGCAAGGGCGACAGAGCGGTGCTGGCCACCGGTGCAGCCGAAAGCCACCGTCAGATAGGCCCGCCCCTCCTCGAGAAAGGCAGGCAACAGCGTCTCGAGGAGCTCAGACACCTGGCCCGCGAAGGCCGAAAATCGGGGATCGCTGGCGATATAATCCTGCACGGCCGGATCGCGTCCGTTCTTGGCCCGAAGCTCTTCCGACCAATGCGGATTCTTCAAAAACCGGCAGTCGAAGACCAAATCGGCGCCCATCGGCAGGCCGCGCTTGTAGGAAAAGCTTTGGACGGACACCGCCAGGTTCTGCGCGCCGGAAGGTGAAAACAGGCGCGCCATTTCGGCCTTGAGCTGATGCGGGGTGAGCGCGCTTGTCTCAAGAAGGATCGCAGCGCGGTTGCGCAGAGGGGCGAGCAGTTCACGCTCCAGCGCTATGCCCGTGGCCGGCGCGTCATCCGGGGCCAGGGGGTGGCGCCGCCGGGTTTCCGAGAAACGGCGCAGCAAAACCTCGGTGTCACATTCCAGATAAACCAGATCTGCTAGGATATCCGGATTTCGCACAAGCTCATCGATCGCCTCGATCAGGGATTGCGCCGAAAAGTCCCGGTTGCGCACATCAGTGCCCAGCGCCAAGGGGCGTGTCGGTGGCGGTCCGGACAGCAGATGCGGAAGGAGCGATAGCGGCAGGTTGTCGATCGCCTCGAACCCTAGGTCCTCGAGCGCGTTGATCGCGGTCGACCGACCCGCACCGGAGGGCCCGGTGATGAACACGATCCGCGCGTCCGCGGGCTCTTGGGTTGCGTTAGCTTGGGTCATCGGCGCGGCCATGCAGGAGATAATACCAGAGCTTCACGCCGAGACTTGGGATGTCTCGGCCTAGAATCAAAGGAAAATCACAGGTTTGTGCCATAAATCGGCGTTGGGGCGGCAAACGGCACGGCTCCGCGTGGTCCAAGCTAACTACGACCGTCAGAGGTGTCGCGTCAGCCACCGGCGCGGCGATTAGACCGATGCCGCGCGCTTCGATCCACGGTGGCAGAGTCGCGGGAGCCGACAAGAGAGCGCTGTTGCCGTCGGGTGTGACAAGGACGGCATCGTCGGCGATCAGTTCGGCACCCAGCGCGATCATCGACCAAGCCAGATCGCTTTTGCCGCTGCCAGATAGCCCGAGGATCAGTAGGCCCCGTCCCTGCACGCGGATCGCGCTTGCCGGATTGCATAGCGGGCCTTTGGGGGTGTCGCGCGCGATCTCAGCCAGGTCGAACCGCTCGGGGATCTGCGCACTTCGCTTCATGCACTCTGGACCTGCTTCAGGCCCTCGCTTGCTTGGCGGGCACAGCCCATCCACGCGCTATACGGGCAGGCCGACCACAAACCGCGCGCCAAGTGGCTCTGACACCGCGTCCGCTTTGGTCGGGCGAATATTCTCGGCCCAGATCACGCCGCCATGGGCCTCAACAATCTGCTTTGAGATCGCCAGGCCGAGGCCGGAATGGTTTCCAAATTGCTGTTCCGGGCGTTCGGAGTAAAACCGGTTGAAGACCTTGGTCAGCGCGCTCTCCGGGATGCCAGGGCCAGTGTCTTCGACAACGACAAGCACGCGATTTTCGCGCTTTCGGGCCCAAATACGGACCGCGTCGCCATCCTCACAGAAAGAGACCGCGTTGCCGATGAGATTGACGAAGACCTGAGCAAGACGCGCCTCGAGACCGGTGGTCAGGACAGGCTCACCCGGAAGATCGATGATGAATTCGACGCCTTTCCGCTCCGCCTCCTCAGCGTGGTAGCGCGACAGGTTGGAGAGCGTCGAGATAAGGTCGAACTCCTGCTCCTCCTCCTTCACCAGCTCACTGTCGAGCCTTGATGCATTGGAGATATCCGAGACGAGACGGTCCAAGCGGCGCACGTCGTGCTCGATCACTTCCAGCAGACGCTCCCGTTGGGCATCGGTGCGCGCCACACGCATCGTGCCGACTGCGGATTGGAGCGAGGCCAACGGGTTCTTGATCTCATGGGCGACGTCGGCCGCAAACTGTTCATTGCTGTCGATCCGATCATAGAGCGCCGAAACCATGCCGCGGAGCGCCCCGCTGAGGCGGCCGATTTCGTCCGGACGCCCGGTCAGGTCCGGGATGCGGACACGAGTCGGGCTCATCTTGCGGGCATTCTTATCACGGCCGAGCTCCGCCGCCGCCGACAGGTCAGTCAGCGGATTGGCGATGGTGGATGCGAGGACCAGGCTCAAGCCCAGCGAGACGAGGATCGCGATGAAGAACATCTGCAAGATTTGCTCACGCTCCACGCGGACAAGCTGATCGATCTCACCAGCGGCTGTGGTCACAGCAATCACACCGATCACGCCGTTGGGCCCTTCGACGGGCGTGGCAGCGGTGTAGACGGTGCCGCCGGGCGTGACGCCGCGCGACAGAACCGTGCCGCCGCGCAGCGCCGTTTCCACAAGCGAGGCCGCGGCGGCAGCGCTGTCGGGTGTCGGGATGTCATCTTCTCCGCGGGCGAGGACCGTGGCGATCCCTTCCCAGACCGAATTCAGGAACTCCGTGAAAGGATTGCTTGTATCGACCCGCTCCTCCAGGCCCTGCACTGGCCGGACAGGATTGCGCGCGACCCGCTCCGTCGAGGTCAGAAGAACCCCGGTGCGGTCGAACACAAAAACGTCCAGGCCATCGGACAGGCCGATCCGGCGCAACGTCTCACCCGGGCCCGGCACATCGCCAGGCAAATCCGCCTCAGCGGCAACATCCAAGGCTTCGGCCGGTAGTGTCGCCTCGAAAATGTCGGCGATCAGCTGCGCTTCGATGGCCAGCGCGCGTTCGCGCTGAAGCACCAGGCTATCGCGGAAGGGGTTGAGGTAGAGTACGCCCGCAACCAGCACCACGATCCCCAGCAGGTTGAAAACGATGATCTTCCGCGCGAGTGGCGAGCTGTTGAGTGTGAAGAAGGTTCGCCGTTTGCGCGCTGCGCGCAACTCTGCGTCCAGGGCGCCTTGAGGGCGGTCCCAGTCTTCTCCCAAAACGATATCGCCGCGCGCACGTGCACGGCGATTCGTCATTGAAAGGTCGGACGCTAGCGACATTGCTCGGCCACGCTACCCGTGCGGCGGTTTACTCTTCGTTATAGCGATAACCGATCCCGTAAAGGGTTTCGATTGCCGAAAAATCATCGTCCGCATCGCGCATCTTCTTGCGCAGGCGTTTGATGTGGCTGTCGATGGTCCGGTCATCCACATAGACCTGCTCATCATAGGCGACATCCATCAACTGGTCGCGGCTTTTGACAAAACCCGGTCGCTGCGCAAGTGCTTGCAGCAGCAAGAACTCAGTCACGGTCAGCGACACATCGCGGCCCTTCCAGGTCACCGAATGGCGCAACGGATCCATCACCAGGGCGCCACGCGTCATCACTTGCGCATCTTCCGGAGCGGCACCAGCGTCGCTGGCGATTGCTTCCTGGCGGCGCAGGATCGAGCGGATACGCTCCACCAGCAAACGCTGTGAGAACGGCTTGCGGACATAATCGTCAGCACCCATGCGCAGACCCATCAGCTCATCAATCTCATCGTCCTTGGACGTCAGAAAGATGACCGGCACCTTGGACTTCTGGCGCAGGCGCTGCAGCAGATCCATGCCATCCATGCGGGGCATTTTAATGTCCAGAACAGCCAGTTCGGGCATTTTGCGGTTGAAAGCTTCGAGGGCCGATTGCCCATCGTTGTAGGTTTCCACTTCGAAACCTTCCGCCTCGAGCGTCATCGCCACCGAGGTGAGAATATTTCTGTCGTCATCGACGAGTGCGATCCGAGCCATGTCGTGATGTCCTCAGGCTGCCCTATATTTTTGTTTTGCCGGGAGTGTCGTTTTTTCCCGACGGGGAATCAATCTTTAAGTGTTCCAGAGAACGAATCAGCTACCGAGATTGAGAAATAGTGACCGAAAGAGGCCATTTTGTGCCGGTTTTGGAAACACCGGCCTGATTTTTGCCAATTTGATCTATCTGATTGCGCTAACTGTTGCGCTACCAGAGCTTTTGATCGGTGTGCGGCATGTTAAAGCAAACTGGTGGGGCGGCCGGGCTGTTCAGGTATTTCCGGGCCGAGTGTAATCGACCGACGCCGTAAAACGGCAAGGAGCATGCTATGATGTCTGGCCGCGTGAACCCGAATTGCACACTGCAATCCCAAGGCGCGGAGGGCCTAGGCGCGGTTTACTATAATCTAACTGAGCCAGCTCTGATCGAAGCCGCGGTCGCCCGTGGCGAAGGCCGTCTCGGACGCGGTGGTGCATTCCTTGCAACAACCGGCAAGCACACCGGCCGGTCGCCCAAAGACAAGTTCGTCGTACGCGCGGCCTCGGTCGAGGACCACATCTGGTGGGATAACAACGCGGCGATGAGTGCAGAGGCTTTCGAGCAGCTTCACACTGATATGCTCGCCCATATGCGCGGCGGCGATTTCTTCGTCCAGGACCTTTATGCCGGAGCCGATCCCGAGCACCGCCTTGATGTCCGCGTGGTCACGGAACTTGCGTGGCACGGCCTGTTCATCCGCCACCTGCTGCGCCGCCCGGAGGCGCATGAACTTGCGAGCTTTCTGCCGGAATTCACAATCTTGAATTGCCCGAGTTTTCAGGCCGATCCCGAACGTCACGGTTGTCGCTCGGAGACAGTCATCGCGCTCAACCTTGAGGCCAAGCTGATCTTGATCGGTGGCACGGCCTATGCCGGCGAAAATAAGAAATCGGTTTTCACGCTTTTGAACTACCTGCTGCCTGAAAAAGGCATCATGCCGATGCATTGCTCGGCCAATCACGCCAATGGCAATCCTGATGACGCGGCCGTTTTCTTTGGCCTGTCTGGCACGGGCAAAACGACGCTCTCGGCCGACCCCGCGCGCACGCTGATCGGCGACGATGAGCACGGCTGGTCGGACAACGGCATCTTCAACTTTGAGGGCGGCTGTTACGCCAAGACGATCAACCTCGACCCCAAGGCCGAGCCTGAGATCTATGCGACCTGCTCGATGTTTGGAACGGTCGTCGAAAACATGGTTTATGACCATGACACGCTTGAGCTCGACTTCGACGATGACAGCCTCACAGCAAATACGCGCTGCGCTTATCCGCTGGACTACATCTCGAACGCGTCCAAGACGGCTTTGGGTGGCTCTCCGAAAAACATCATCATGCTGACCTGCGATGCGTTCGGAGTTCTACCTCCGATCGCGCGGCTGAGCCCAGCACAGGCGATGTATCACTTCCTGTCTGGTTTCACCTCAAAGGTCGCCGGGACCGAGCGCGGTGTGACAGAGCCAGAGCCGACATTTTCCACCTGCTTCGGCGCGCCCTTTATGCCGCGCCGGCCCGAGGTTTATGGCAAGCTCTTGCAGGAAAAGATCGCCCGCCACGGCGCAACCTGCTGGTTGGTAAATACCGGCTGGACGGGCGGCGCCTATGGCACGGGCAACCGGATGCCGATCCAGGCGACCCGTGCGCTGTTGACCGCGGCGCTTGATGGGACGCTCAATGAGGGTGAGTTCCGCAAGGATCCAAATTTCGGCTTTGAGGTGCCGGTCAGCTGCGCTTGTGTCGATGACAGCCTGCTGAACCCGCGCGACACTTGGGCCAGCCCAGAGAGCTACGACAAGCAGGCCGCGAAGCTCGTGCAGATGTTCTCGTCGAATTTCGGCCAATACGCGCCGCATATCGATGACGACGTCAAAGCGGCGGCAATTTCTTAAGAGGCGTTACGGCTTAGGGCCGCCGCGGCGGCCCGCCCATCACCCGATCAGGCCGCGCCGGATCAGGTTCAGGCCGCCCAACAGCAGAACAAGCAGCGTCACCTGCCGCAATCGCGCGGCATTGAGCCGGTCGCCCATCCGAAACCCGATATACATGCCAAGCGTCGCAGGGATCAGCATCGCCGCCGACAGCTGCCAGGTGTTGCGGTTAAGGACGCCTGAATAGAGATGCGCCACCAAAAGCATAGCCGCGCCGAGCCCATACACCAGGCCCTGGACGAGCATCTGGCGCTGCCGCTCCGTCCCAAGCGCCATCAGATAAAGCACCGTCGGCGGCCCCCAAGTGCCGGTCAACCCGCCCATCCCTCCGGCCAAGGCGCCAACGCTCCATTCAACCAGGCGGCGCCGCGCGGGCGGCACATGGAACTGCACACCCACCAACTGGATCAGCGTTAAAAAGACGACCGGCATCCCGAGGATGAGGTAAAAATCGGCCGGGTCGAGATAGATCAGCAGTTGCGCCGAAAGCAAAATCGCCACGCAAACGATGAGCAGATAGCGCCAATGCTCCCGCCCCGCCTCAAGCGCCTCGTTCAGGCCATGGCGTCCGGCTTGCATGAGATTGGCCAGCGCCACCGGCAAGATCAATGTGGCTACTGTGAGTTGCGGTGACAGGAAGAAGGACAGGCCCGCGACCATGATCAGCGGCATGGCAAAGCCGACAGCGCCCTTCACAAAGCCGCCCAGAAAGGTGACGCAGGCGGCAGCGAGCACCAATTCCAGTGGAAGATCGTTAAAAATAGCCATGCCAGCGGCCTAAAACGGGCGGCCGCGGCTCGCAAGAGATCAGCTCGATCTACCGCCCCAGGCGCACGAACATCGGAACATCGCAAAGTTATAATAGAATGTTTCGTGCGCCTCTTTTGTATTTTTCTTGCGCTGCACCTGCGAAAGGCTTACCCGTGCACAGGCAGAATCTTAAGCGTTTGGTTGAGGAGGTGATCGCGATGGCCCATGATGGTGCCCAGATGTTGGACAACTCAAAGCATTCCCCGGTCCTCGGCGATCTTTTGACCCTGACCGGCGCGGCCATTGGGCCCGCTGAGGCGCTTTTGGCCCGCGCAACGGACAAGGTCCGGGAGCTTGTGTCAGAGCACGGCAAGGTCTCGGCCACGCGGCTGGAAGAAAACCAAACCGCCGCCCATGGCCTGGCTTGGCTTGCCACTTATGTCGAAGCGCTGCGGCAGATGCAGGCTTGGGCCGAGGCTTTGGACGCGCAGGGCAAATTCGGCGAGACCGAGCAGCTTTTGCAGCAGATCGCCTTCGGCGAATATCTCTGGCAGCTTTATGGCGGCATTCCCATGAGCCAGGGCGAGATCCTGCGCCCGCAGGATCTGGGTCTAACCCAGGACGATCAGCGCCTGTTGATGACCGAAGCGGTCATGACTCTGTGCAACGCTGGCAACAGTCAGGCCGCACGGGGCCGATTGGTCGAGCTTATCCAAGAGCAAGCCGCCAACGCCACGGTGGGGGCCTCGGGCCTGGAAGATGAACTTGAGATGATCCGCGAGCAGTTCCGCCGTTATTCGGTCGAGCGTGTGATCCCCGATGCCCATGAATGGCACCTCAAAGATGAGCTGATCCCGATGGAGATCATCGCGGAGCTGTCCGAGATGGGCGTCTTTGGCCTGACCATCCCTGAAGAGTTCGGCGGGCTGGGCATGAGCAAGACCTCGATGTGCGTCGTCTCCGAAGAGTTAAGCCGCGGCTATATCGGAGTGGGCTCGCTCGCGACCCGGTCCGAGATCGCGGCGGAACTTATCATCGCCGGTGGCACGGACGATCAGAAAGAAAAATGGCTCCCCGGCCTGGCCTCGGGCGAAGTGCTGCCAACGGCGGTGTTCACCGAGCCCAATACGGGCTCCGATCTTGGCGCGCTGCGCACCAAGGCGGTAAAGGACGAGAACGGCGACTGGGTGTTGAACGGCAACAAAACCTGGATCACCCATGCCGCGCGCACCCATGTTATGACGGTTCTGGCGCGGACTGTGCCGGACACGCAGGATTATCGCGGCCTGAGCATGTTCCTGGCGGAAAAGACACCCGGGACCGATGCCGAGCCTTGGCAGGACCCGGGTATTTCCGGCGGCGAGATCGAAGTCCTCGGCTATCGCGGGATGAAGGAATACACGCTCAACTTCGATGATTTCAAAGTGAAGGGTGAGAACCTGCTGGGCGGGCAAGAAGGCCAGGGCTTCAAACAGCTCATGCAAACCTTCGAAAGCGCGCGCATCCAAACCGCCGCGCGGGCGGTGGGCGTGGCGCAATCGGCGCTCGATGAGGGCCTGCAATATGCCCAGGATCGCAAGCAGTTTGGCAAGCCTCTGATCGCGTTTCCGCGCGTGGCGGGCAAGCTTGCGATGATGGCAGTTGAGATCATGGCCGCGCGGCAGCTGACCTATTTCTCGGCCCGCGAAAAGGATGAGGAGCGGCGCTGCGATCTTGAGGCAGGCATGGCCAAGCTCCTTGGTGCGCGCGTGGCTTGGGCGGCGGCGGACAATGCCCTGCAGATCCATGGCGGAAATGGCTTTGCGCTTGAGTACAAGATCAGCCGGATCCTGTGCGATGCGCGCATCCTCAACATCTTCGAGGGCGCCGCCGAAATCCAAGCGCAGGTCATCGCGCGCAGGCTTTTGGCCTAGGGGACCTTTCCAAGGCTTTGGCCCATCCGCTTTACGCGGGCGGGCTTTCTTGCTCAAAGCGGGCGATGAGAAGCTTCACCGCCCTCCCTCTTCCCGATGAGACGAAGGCCGACCTGCTGAGGGTGCAAAACGCTTTGCCCGCCGGGCGACCGGTTCCTAAGGAGAACCTGCACCTCACGCTGTGCTTTATCCCCGAACTGCCCGAGCATCTTAGCGATGAGGTCGATTTCGTCCTGCAATCCGTCCGGGGCGGGCCTATCGCGCTCCGGTTTTCCGGCTGGGCGCAGCTTTCGGCCTCGGAACTGGGTCTGTTCGCGGTCGCGGTCGACCGGGCCCCCGAGCTTCTGGAGCTGCAAGGCAGGCTGGAGCGCAGGCTCCGCGCGATAGGGGTTGCGATGCCCAACAGGCGGTTTGTCCCTCATGTTACACTCGCCAGACCAGATCGAGGTGGATCACCGTCCGCAGAAAAACTCGCGCGCTTCTTTGAGGGCCAAGGCCACCCTTGGATCGCGCCGGCCGATGTTTCGACCGTGGGGTGGTATCAGTCCACCCTAGGTCCAGGTGGCGCGCGCTACGATCTCCTCGCGGAATACGCGCTTCGCCCGCGCTAGCGGACGCACGCGACCCTGAGAAAACCCGCACCCCGCCCTTGTCCCAGCTCCTTTGGCGCTTAATGTTAGAGACACTCACTTTCGGAGAGCGACATGAACCAAGCAACGATGAACGGGCCGATCTTCGTCACGGGCGCCACGGGCTATATCGCGAAATACATCGTCCTGAAGCTCCTCAATCGCGGCTATCACGTGCGGGGCTCGGCGCGCTCGCTTGGCCGGGCGCAGGAAATCCGCGATGCGGTGGCGCCGCACTTGACCGATCCTAGCGCCCTGGACCGGTTGGACATCGTCGCACTCGATCTTTCCAAGGATGATGGCTGGCACGCGGCGATGGAGGGTTGCGCTGCCCTATTGCACACGGCCTCCCCCTTTCCGATCACCCAACCCAAAAACCCGGAAGAGACAATCCGGCCCGCGGTCGATGGCACGCTGCGCGCGCTTAATGCGGCCAAGGCGGCCGGGATCAAGCGCGTCGTCCTCACCTCATCGACCGTGGCCGTCTCTTACGGCAGCGAGGCCACCACTCAGCGCAAAGCGACCGAGGAGGATTGGACCGACACAGAGGCCCCCAACCTCACGCCCTACGCCAAAAGCAAAACCCTGGCCGAAAGGGCGGCTTGGGACTTTGCCGAAACCAACGGTTTGGATCTGACCGCGATCAATCCCTCCTTCGTCATCGGCCCGCCGCTCGACGCCAATTACGGCACCTCGATCGAAGTGATCGAGCGCATCCTCGCGGCCAAGGACCCGATGGTGCCTCAGATCGGCTTTGCCACCGTCGATGTGGAGGACATAGCCGAGATCCATATCCGCGCCCTTGAAACGGATGCCACAATCGGTCTGCGCGTGATCGGCGCGTGCGAGCGTTTTATGTGGTTCCAAGACATGGCGCATGCGATCAAGGTCGCCTTCCCTGAACGCCGGATCGTGACGCGTCTTGCGCCTGCGATGATTGTCCGCCTGCTCGCGCTGTTTGATCCGGCGATCCGCGGGGTCCTGCCCGATCTTGGCCGCAAACGAGAGGCAGACGGCAGCCGCGCCCGGGAGCTTTTGGGGATTGAGTACCGCGACACGAAAGAGAGCGTCGTGGACGCCGCCCGCTTTCTGATCGATCGCGGCCTGGCCTAATCCGCGAGCAGGCGCACCAAGCGATCCCGCGCTGCAGGAAGAGGCTTATCCCCAAGAGACGCGGCGAGATGGCTGTGCAGGAAATGTCCCGTCACCCGAAAGCCACCGGCCAAATCCTCCGATCCACCGACAAGGCTGGGTGCGAGCGGGAGTAGACGGTCGGCCCAGTCTCCAGCCCCCGAGCCGGACACCGCGCGGCCCGTTTTGGGCGAGACATATTTGAGGTCATCCGTTTGCCCGGTCACAGCGCAGCGCGACAGATCGAGGCCATAGCCCATCTGATCGAGCAGACCCCGCTCCCAATTGAGATAGGCATGCGCCCAATGCTCCGCGCCAAGTCCGTCAAGGAGCGCCACCGAGCGCGCATAAAGCGCGGGATAGGCCGCTCGTTCGGGCAGGCAAAAGCCGAGCAGCGCGCAGATCGCCGATAGCCCCGCCAGGCCCGTTCGGTCCCCCAGTACCTCCCCCGCTCGGGAGCGGATGAGCTCGACCTGAAACTGGCCCAGATGCTCGGACAAGCGCGCGCGCCACGACAGATCGAGCTGAGCGCCCGGTTGCAGGACGGGCGCCAGACGCCGCGAGGCCCCGCCGCGCACGACCCCGGCATAGCGGCCCTTCTCGGCCGAGAAAGTCTCGATGATCGCCGCGTTTTCGCCATGGGGCCGGACCGATAACAGCAGGCCCTCTTCACGCCATTCCATATCGGGTCTGTCGCTCTCTTGTCGCCATCATGCACGTCATTTAGGCTGATGGTGGGCAAGCTACAAACGACAAGGCACGAAGGCACAGTCTCATGTCACCGGCTCGGGGAATGGCTTTGATCATCGCGTTGATCGCGCTTTTGTCGATCAGCTTGAGCCTGGCCGATGATGTCCTGCGCGCAGGGCTCAGCGTGCCGGCGGCACTCCTGGAGTTAAGCCGTTTCTTCACCATCCTGACCAACGCGCTGGTGGTCGTGACCCTGGCGCGCTTCGCCATGAACCCTGTCACCGTAGGCTCTGAATGGCTCTGTGCGCTGATGCTTTCCATCGCCATGGTCGGCGCGGTCTATTGGGGCCTTTTGGCGGGGATCAACACGCCGGAAGGCCTGGGCATTTACGCCAATCAGGGCCTGCACACGATCGTGCCGATCGCCTTCGTGCTCTGGTGGTTGGCCTGCGCGCCCAAGGCCGGGCTGGGTTATGTCGATGTGGCCTGGTTCGCAGCTTGGCCGCTTCTCTATGTGTCCTATGCCCTGACCCGGGCGCAGATCGATGGGCGGTATCCCTATCCGTTCCTCGACGTCAACGCGCTTGGCTGGGGGCCGGTCCTAGTCAATATCGGGGAGCTGAGCGTCGCCCTGCTAGGCGCGGGCCTGTTGGTGGTCATCGCGGTTCGGTTTTTCACAAGGCGCCGCCGCGCGGCTTAATCCTCGAAGCCCTGCCGGTCGAGCCCCGGCTCATCCAGAAGTGTTCGCCCGTCGCGGTCTTCGATCTCGAGCACCCAAAGGTCCGGGTCAAAGCCCTGCTGACGCGAGGCCGCCTCATCGACCGAGGCCTCATCGCCTTCGATCAAAACGTTCCAGCCACGCGTGCCATTGGTCGGATCGAAACCGCGTTGGAAAAGCTTGGCCCGACCATCCAGCGTGGCGCATTTGATGACGACGGCCCCCGCCGTCGCGTCCCCGCGGGCCCGCACATAGACCGGGATATTGGCCGCTTGCAGGCGCTGGATATAGGCATCCACCCAGAACGAGGAGGTGAGGCGTGGCATCTGCTCTAGCTGCCGTCTTTGAAATCGAGACCCATTTCACGAAAGCGCTCGGCCTCATCAAGCCAGTTTGGCCGGACCTTCACCTGGCAGAACAGATGCACGCGGTGGCCCAAAATCTCCTCCAACTCCTCCCGCGCGGCCTTTGACACGGCTTTGATCGTCTCACCACCCTTGCCCAGGACGATCCCCTTATGCCCGTCGCGGGCCACATAGATCACCTGGTCGATCCGCGCGGATCCGTCCTTGCGACTGTCCCAGTTCTCGGTCTCGACGGTCAGCTGATAGGGCAGCTCTTGATGCAGGCGCAGCGTCAGTTTCTCCCGCGTCATCTCGGCGGCGATCATGCGCATCGGCCAATCCGACAGCTGATCCTCGGGATAAAGCCAGGGCCCCTCAGGCACTTGCTCGGCCAGCCAAGCGCGCAGATCATCGACGCCATAGCCCTTCTCGGCCGAGATCATGAAGGTTTTGGCGAAGCTATAGGCCTCATTCATTTCCTCAGTCAGGCCGAGCAGGACCGAGCGCTCGACCCGGTCGATCTTGTTGATCGCCAGCGCAACGGGGCGCCCACCCGCCCGTTCCTCAAGGCCCGCGATGATCCGGTCGACGCCTTTGGTCTTGCCGCGATGGGCCTCGATCAACAGGACCACAACATCGGCATCACCCGCGCCGCCCCAAGCGGCCGCGACCATCGCGCGATCCAGCCTGCGGCGCGGCTCAAAAAGGCCGGGTGTGTCGACGAAGACAAGCTGTGCCGCGCCCTCGATGCTGACACCGCGGATGCGTGCTCGGGTGGTTTGCACTTTGTGGGTGACGATGGAAACCTTGCTGCCGACCATGCGGTTGAGCAGGGTCGATTTCCCAGCATTCGGCTCCCCGATTAGGGCGACAAACCCAGCGCGCTGGGGCGTTTCAGACGTCATCGGGCAGGCTCCGTTCGGGTCAAGCGGTCAAGAAGGGCGCGCGCCGCGTTTTGCTCAGCAGCGCGTTTGGACGGAGCCTCGGCGCGGGCGGTCTCGCCCGACATCAACGCGACCTCGATGGTGAAAACGGGCGCATGGTCGGGGCCGGACCGCGCCTGTTCGGTATAGGCGGGCGGCGGCATCCGGCGCGCCTGTGCCCATTCCTGAAGCGCGGTTTTAGCGTCCCGCGCATCCTGGTCCACGTCCTGCAACCGGTCGTGCCAAAGGCGCAGGATCACGCCGCGTGCAGCCTCATAGCCGCCATCGAGATAGATCGCCGCCAGCACCGCCTCGATGGCATCGCCCAAAAGGGCATCCTTGCGCCGCCCGCCAGACACCTGCTCAGACCGGCCCAGCTTGAGCACGGCGCCCAGATCAATCGAGCGCGCGATATCGGCGCAGGCCTCTTTGCGCACGAGCGCGTTGTAGCGCGGGGCAAGCTGACCTTCACGCGCGCTTGCATCCGCTTGCAACAGCGCCTCAGCAATCACCAGACCCAGCACCCGGTCGCCGAGGAACTCAAGGCGTTGATTGTCGGGCCGTGTTGCACTGGCAAATGAGGGATGGGTGAGCGCGCGTATAAGGTGCTCGGGCTCAGCAAAGTCATAGCCTAGCCGCGCCATGAAGGCCCGCAAATCCGCGCTCGGTTTCATCGGATGGGCTTCATTGGCGAAGTTTCATTCGACCGGGTGGAAAAAGCGGTCACTGCGCCAGGTCCAGAAATAGAGCATGCGGCGTCCGGCAGAGGAAAAGATGATCCGGTCAGCACGCCCGATCACATGGTCCATCGGCACAAAGCCGACCCCATTCATCCGCTGGGGAAAGCGACTGTCGACCGAGTTGTCACGGTTGTCACCCATCACGAAAATATGCCCCTGGGGCACGACATAAACGTCCGTGTTATCGCCCGGACCGTTGTCACTGATATTCAAGATCGAGTGGCTCTCGCCCGTAGGCAGTGTTTCGGTGAAACGCTCCTTAATGCATTCACCGCCTTCCCCGACCGGTGCATTGGCGCAGCGCGGCTCGCGCCCAACACTGCCTTGGGGCTCGAAAACCTCAAGGAAGGGATCCTCGGGCTGCTGTGTTGCAGGCTGATCATTGACGAAAAGCACGCCGTTTTGCACCTGCACCCGGTCGCCTGGAAGGCCCACAACCCGTTTAATAAAGTCGATCCCTTGAACCGGGTGGCGGAAGACGACGACGTCACCGCGCTCGGGTGTCGACCCAAAGATGCGGCCCTCGAACGGGCACGCGCCAAAGGGGCAGGAAAAACGCGAATAGCCATAGGCCATCTTGTTGACGAAGAGGAAATCGCCAACCAACAGCGTATCTTTCATCGAGCCCGATGGGATCCAAAACGGCTGGAAAAAAATCGTGCGAAACACGCCCGCGATCAGCAGCGCGTAGACGATCGTCTTGACCGTTTCCCACCCTGCGCTTCCCTGCTCGGCGGCTTTTGCCATCCTCGATAACCCTTCAATGCCCGTGGCCTGATGTTTGTGGCGTTCGTCATGGCGTGGGCGCCGCGCGGAAGTCAAGCCACCGCCTGGATCGCACTGTGATGTCAAGCCTGGCTGCGCGGTGGTCTTGGAATGGGCCCCACGCGCACCGCGGCCGTCTCTGGCGGAAGCGCCTCGATCAGAACGAAGGCCTGAGCCCAGGGATGATCGTCGGTGAGGGTGACATGGATCGTCGCCTCATAGCCATCGGGCGTCATCTGCGCCAAACGCTCTCGCGCCCAGCCCGTGACCTCCATGACCGGCTGCCCGGTATGCAGGTTCGAAACCGCCATATCGCGCCAGGCGATGCCCATCCGAAGCCCCGTGCCGAGCGCCTTGGAACAGGCCTCCTTGGCGGCCCACCTTTTGGCATAGCTCGACGCCGGATCGGCCATCCGCTCGGCGCGGTTCTGTTCGACGGACGTGAAGACCCGATTACGGAAACGGTCGCCAAAGCGGTCAAGCACCCCTTGGATACGCTCGATATTGGCCAAGTCTGTGCCGATCCCTAAAATCATCAGGGCCCCGTGGTCGTTCATCGGTGACCGTAGGGGGTTTCTCAGCGGGCCGAAAGGACGTTTGCTCCGCCTGCGGCAAGGCGCCCGAATTGACCGCGAAAGGCGTTAGGCGGCTTGCGGGCTGCGCGCGTCGTCCATGATCGCCCGCATGCGCCCGATGGCGGCTTCTAGCCCCACGAAAATCGCCTCACCGATGAGAAAATGCCCAATATTGAGCTCCATCAATTGTGGGATTGCTGCGATTGGCCCGACATCGCCGAAGGTCAGGCCGTGGCCGGCATGCACCTCGAGGCCCAGGTCATGGGCGAAGGCCGCCATGTCGCGAAGGCGCGCAAGTTCCGCGTCTCGCGTTTGCAACTCCCCCTCGGCATGGGCGTCGCAATAGGCCCCGGTGTGAAGTTCGATCACCTGAGCCCCGATGCGGTTGGCCGCCTCGATCTGGGACCTGTCAGCCGCGATAAAGATCGACACGCGACAGCCCGCATCCCTAAGCGGTGCGATGAAATGCGCCAGGCGGTTTTCTTCGCGCGCGACTTCCAAGCCGCCTTCAGTGGTCCGCTCCTGGCGCCGTTCGGGCACGAGACAAACCGCGTGCGGCTTATGCCTGAGCGCGATTTTTTGCATCTCATCGGTCGCGGCCATCTCGAAATTGAGGGGCAGGCTGAGCGCGGCCATCAGACGCTCGATGTCGCCATCGGTAATATGACGGCGATCCTCTCGCAGATGCGCGGTAATCCCGTCGGCCCCGGCAACCTCGGCCAATTGCGCCGCGCGCACCGGATCAGGCACAGCCCCGCCGCGCGCATTTCGCACAGTTGCCACATGGTCAATGTTCACACCCAGGCGCAGCTTTTGCGACATCGCTCTCTCCCTCCGGTTCCGCTTCAAACCTAACGTGGCTAGACGTTGCTTCCAGCCTGCGATCGCAGCTTGGCGATTTTCTTGCGCAATTTCATCGAGCGGCGTTTCTTATAGGCGCGGATCACCGGCACGCTCAAATAGTAGCACAAAGCCCCCAGGATGATGCCCGGAAGGATGCCGCCGACCATCCACGGGAAGAAGATTTGATCATAGAAAATCGCCAGATCGTCCCAGCGGGCCCGATCAGCCGTGAAGATCGATTTGAAATTGTGCCACAGATCACGGCCCGCATTCGCAAAAGTGTCGAAGACGCGGCCATTGAGCTCGCGCAGGGGCGGGCGGCCGAGCATCCAATTGCCCAGGCGTAGAGAAAGGATCGAGATCGGCACATAGGTCAACGGGTTGCCGATAAAGGTCGCCAAAAGTGCGGCCAGGATATTCCCGCGCATCAGCTTGGCCAGAAAGGCCGCGAAAAAGAAGTGCAGCCCGTAAAGCGGCGTAAAAATCGTGAACGCGCCCGCGAAGATGCCGCGCGCGATTTCTTCTGGGGTGCCGGGCAGGCGATTGATCCGGTGACGCAGATACTGCATCGCTCGGGCCCAGCCTCCCCTGGGCCAGAACCATTCGGCAACCGCACGCGGGAAAGACCGCGTATCGCGACGCTTAAACACCACGGCCTTGGCTCCTCCTTTCCCTCGGGCTAGGGCCTACGATCGAGCGATCTGAAACGGCCTGAGGTCGCGACGTCGGAATCCGCCTCAACCGCCATCATGACCGCATGCAAATGCTCTGCATCTCGGACTTCTACATCGATCAAAACGCGATAGAAGTCGGGCTTACGGTCGATGAAATTCAGGTCTGAGATATTGGCGTTTTGCTCGCCGATCAATGTGCAAATTCGGCCGATTACACCCATCCCGTTCGAGACGGTCACATTCAGCGTCACATTATGTTCAGGAGCATGGCGGCCTTCGGACCAATGCAGATCAACCCAGCGATCAGGCTCCTGATCAAACTCTGCCAAAGCGGGGCAATCGATGGCATGAACCATCGGGCCGCGCCCGCGATAGGTAATGCCGACGATCCGCTCTCCTGGCACCGCCTGACAGCATTGGGCACGCTGTGCCACCGAGCCCGACGGAAGACCGATGACGGCGCGCTGGGCGTCAACCTCGACCCCTTCCGACGCGCTGCTAAGCTCGGGGTAGAGCGCGGCAACGACGTGGCGCGCGCTCAATTCGGCCGAGCCAATCCGCGCCAGAACCTCCTGGGCATCCGCCAAGTTCAGGCTCCGTGCTGCCGTGCTGAGCGCCCGATCGGTGGCCTTCTTGCCCACCTGCTCAAAGGCGACACGGGCCAATTCTTGGCCGAGCTTGATATAGCGACTGCGGTCTTCCTCACGCAGTGAGCGCCGGATCGCGGCCTTGGCGCGCCCCGTGACGGCGATGTCGATCCAGGTCGCCTGGGGGCTTTGGCCATCAGCCGTCATAATCTCGATGGACTGACCGTTCTTGAGCCGCGTCCACAGCGGCACGCGCAAGCCGTCAACCTTAGCGCCCACGCAGGAATGGCCGATCCGCGTATGAATGGAATAGGCGAAATCAATCGGCGTAGCTCCTTTGGGCAATTGCACCACGTCGCCCTTAGGCGTGAAGCAAAAGACCTGATCGGAATACATCTCGAGCTTCACATGTTCGAGAAACTCGTTGTGATCCTCTGCCAATTCGAACCGCTCGGTGATCGTCGCAAGCCACTTGGCCGGGTCGACCGCGAACGGGTTCTCGGCGCGCACCCCGTCCTTGTAGGACCAATGCGCCGCCACGCCGGTTTCGGCCACTTCGTGCATCTCATGCGTGCGGATCTGCACTTCGACTTGCTTGCCATCTCGCCCCGAAACAGTCGTGTGGATTGAGCGGTAACCATTGGTCTTGGGCTGGCTGATATAATCCTTGAACCGACCCGGCACCGCGCGCCAACGGTGGTGGATCGCGCCCAGCACGCGGTAGCAATCCTCTTCCCGCTCGGTGATGACGCGAAAGCCGTAGATGTCGGAGAGGCGACTGAAGGCGAGCTCTTTCTCCTGCATCTTGCGCCATATCGAAAACGGACGCTTGGCACGGCCGAACACATCTGCATCCACATCCGCGCGGGCTAGCTCGGTCTCAATATCCTCGGTGATCTTGGGGATCACATCGCCCGTCTCTTTTTGCAGGTTGAGAAACCGCCGCATAATGGACCGGCGCGCATCGGGGTTCAGCACCGCAAAGGCGAGATCTTCTAGCTCATCGCGCATCGACTGCATGCCCATTCGGCCCGCCAGTGGTGCGAAGATGTCCATCGTCTCGCGCGCTTTTTTGGCCTGCTTTTCCGCCGGCATATGGCGGATCGTGCGCATATTGTGCAACCGGTCCGCGAGCTTCACCAGGATCACGCGCATGTCTTTGGACATTGCCATAAAGAGCTTGCGGAAGTTCTCTGCCTGCTGCGTTTCGCGTTTGCCTAGCTCGAGATTGGTCAGTTTGGTGACCCCGTCGACCAGTTCGGCCACGTCATGGCCGAACCGACTTTCGATCTCGTCATATGTGCCTTTGGTGTCCTCGATCGTGTCATGCAGAAGGGCTGTCGCAATCGAGGCGTCATCCAAGCGCTGCTCGGTCAAAATGGCCGCGACCGCCACGGGGTGGGTGAAATAGGGCTCGCCCGACCGCCGCGTCTGACCTTCATGCATTTCGCTGGCGTATTGGTAGGCGCCGACCAGCAAAGCGACATTGCATCGTGGATTGTAGTTCCGGACCAGGTTGACCAAGTCCTCGGCTTGCAAAGTGCTGGCCGGGAGAGGGCTGGTCTGGACGGTCACATCACTTCTGCCCCTGCGCCGCCATCAACGCGCGCAGCATTTGCTCTTCGGTCATGTCGTCGACCTGCGGTCGGTCTTGCTCAACACCCTGCAGAAGCGCCATTGCGTCTTCTTCGGGCTCATCGACCTCGATCTGGGTCTGGTGCGACTCGATGAGACGCTCGCGCAACTCATCGGCGCTTTGCGTCTCCTCGGCGATCTCGCGCAGGCTCACGACTGGGTTCTTATCATTGTCGCGGTCAACGGTGATCGGCGTTCCAGAGGAGATTTCGCGCGCGCGATGCGAGGCCAGCATAACAAGCTCGAACCTGTTCGGAACTTTATCAACGCAGTCTTCTACAGTGACGCGAGCCATGGCGGCCTCCGGATGTTGCGATTTCGAACCTGTCAGATAGAGCGCTCCGCCTTTGAACGCAAGGCGTTAGAGCGGTTTCACTGCGTCCAGATCCTCTTTGCGCAACGCAAGTTTCAAGGCCTGGATCGTGGCGCCCGTCACCGGGTCGCGCCAGGTCGGATCCAAGTCGCTCAAGGGTTGGAGGACAAATGCGCGCTCGGTAAGGCGCGGATGCGGCAAGATCAGCTCATCCGGGATGAGCGTTTTGGCGTCGGCAAGTGCCATACCGCGCCAGTGCTCTTGGGTCTGCAGATCCGGCAGGATTTGATCGCCCAGGGCAAGCAGGTCCAAATCGACCACCCGCGCCTCCCAACGCTGCCGCCGCTCCCGCCCTAGCTCACGTTCGATTTTGTGCAATTCCGCCAACAAACTGTCGGCCGTTCTATCCCAGTCGATCCAAGCAACGGCATTCACAAAATCCGGCCCTGAGCCAGGCGGGAAGGCCGGGCTCTGATAAAGCGGGCTCAATTCTGCAATGCGTGCAAGGCCTTGCAGTCGGGAGAAAGCCTCGCGCACCATGTGGTCGGGGGCCCCCGCATCACCGGCAAGGTTCGCCCCCAAGGCGATCCACGCTTTTGTAACAGTCTGGTGACAGTTTTGAGGTTGCGATAGCTGACTCACCCGCTATTCTCGCTGCTGCTTGTCGCGATTTAAGTTTATTTATTTTAAAGCCGTCGCAAGCGCTACACTCACTCACGGGACCTAGCCATGTTTTACAGAGACGAACGGCTGGCGCTGTTCATCGATGGCTCGAACTTATACGCCGCTGCGAAAGCGCTTCAATTCGACATCGATTACAAGCTCCTCCGCCAGGAATTCCGCCAAAGGGGCAGATTGCTCCGGGCGTTTTACTACACCGCCTTGCTTGAAAATGACGACTATTCGCCGATCCGTCCGCTCGTCGATTGGCTGCATTACAATGGCTTCACCATGGTCACCAAACCGGCCAAGGAATTCACCGACAGCCAGGGCCGCCGCAAGATCAAAGGCAATATGGATATCGAACTGGCCGTGAACGCGATGGAGACGGCCGACCATGTTGATCACATCGTGCTATTTTCCGGCGATGGTGATTTCCGGCCTTTGGTCGAAGCGCTCCAGCGCAAAGGCGTGCGCGTCTCGGTGGTCTCCACGATCCGGTCGCAACCCCCGATGATCGCCGATGATCTGCGCAGGCAGGCCGACAATTTCATTGAGCTTGATGAGCTCAAAGACGTGATCGGGCGTCCTCCAAGAGAGCCTCGCGAGATGGAGCCCCAGACTGTCGCCGCAGACTAACCAAAGCCCCGCCCGGACAGTGTCATGGGGCGGGGCTTTTTTCTTTGAGACCAAGGGGTGCCGATATGACCGACCGGCAAACGATCGAGGTCTATAACGCCAAAACCCGTGAATACGCGGACACCGTTCGCAAGGCTGGGCCGGACCAGACCCTCCGCGCTTTTATCGCACAACTTCCCGCCGGATCGCGCATCCTCGATCTGGGATGCGGCTTGGGCAATTCATCTGCAGCCATGCAAGAGGCGGGACATATACCCGACCCGCTCGACGCATCAGAGGAAATGGTCCGCTACGCCCGCGACACCTACAGCCTGCCGGCGCGCCACGGTGACTTCCACGACCTTGCGGGCCCCTACGGCGCAGCCTGGGCGAATTTCAGTCTGCTCCACATGCCTCGCGCCGAAATTGCCCCCTATCTTGGCAAACTGGCCCGGCATATCGAGCAAGGCGGCCTTTTGCATATCGGCATGAAGTCAGGCAGAGGTGAGAAGCGTGACACGATCGGGCGCAAATACTCCTATGTCATGGCCGACGAAATGGCCGATTGGCTCCGGGCGGCGGGCTTTGAGCCCGAGGAGCCTGAAACCGGCGAAACCCTCGGCTTAGACGGAGTCGCCGCCCCGTTCTTTACCCTTACAGCAATCAAACAGACTTCGGCGCCCCATAGTCCGGCATAGACAACTGGGCCTTGCCGCGCGATCCTACGCCTCAAGCTGACCAAACTGGAGCCTGCGTGTCCGAGTATAGCGAGTTCACCGCAGAGGTAGTCCCGATGGCTTGGGGCGATAACACCTACACCGTCATTCCCGTCCCAGATGAGATCGACGCGGCCCTGCGCGGCGAGGGCGCCAAGCGGGTCGAGGGTGAGATCAACGATCACCCCGTCAACCTTGCCCTTAGCCGGGCACCGGTCATCGACGGCACCTTTTTATGGGCGGGTCGCAGCCTATTATATGCGGCTGGGATCGAGCCGGGCGAGGAGATCTTTGTGCGGCTGCGACCCGCCGATCCCAACTTTGTCGAAATGCCCAGCGACTTGGATGCCGCGCTGAGGGCCCGCGATGCCTCGGCGGCTTGGACGGCCCTGAGCCCCGGCAAGAGGCGCGCGGCCATCTATCAGATCGAAACTGCGAAACGGGCCGATACACGGGCGAAACGCATCGCGGCTGTGATCGAACAACTTACCTAATCCGGGCCAGGCCTTTACCGCGCCGCAAAACGCGATAGACCTCGGGCCATGAACCGCATCCCGTTTTCTGCATTTGCGCTTGGCCTCGGGGGGCTTGTGCCCTTTGTTTGGGGCGCGGCGAGCGCCGCGTTTCCCGGACCGTTCGGACAACTCCTAGGCAGCCTGTCTCCGGCCTTCGTCGGCACGGCGCTCTTGTCAGTCTATGGCACAATCATCCTAAGCTTCATGTCCGGCGTGATCTGGGGCTTTGCCACCAAGTCCGAGGGGCGGCCGGCGGACGCGGCCTATCTGCTGTCGGTGATGCCCGCGATCTATGCCCTGGCACTTCTGCCCGCGCCGGTCTCAGCTGGCCTGATCGGCCTGGCTATCGGGTTCGTGGCGCTGCTGGTCGTCGATTACTGGGCCTATCGCGAAGGCATCGCGCCCGGATGGTGGATGAAGCTGCGGCTTTTGCTGACGGCGATCGTGGTTGTCTGCCTCTGGGTCGGCGCCTATGCCTGAACTCTTCGCCTATACCGACGGCGCCTGCTCAGGCAATCCAGGGCCCGGCGGCTGGGGCGTTCTGTTGCAAGCCAAGGACGGCGACGCTGTCCTCAAGGAACGCGAGCTGAGCGGCGGCGAGGCGGATACCACGAACAACCGGATGGAGCTTTTGGCGGCGATCCACGCCCTCGAAGCGCTGGAGCGGCACAGCGAGATCACCGTCGTGACCGACAGCGCCTATGTCAAAGGTGGGATCACGTCGTGGCTTCACACCTGGAAACGAAACGATTGGCGTACATCGACCAAAAAGCCGGTGAAGAATGAAGATCTTTGGCGCCGCTTGGACGAGGCCAACGCCCGCCATAATGTGCGCTGGGAATGGGTCAAAGGGCATGCCGGTCACCCGGAGAATGAACGGGCCGATGAGCTTGCGCGGACGGGCATGGCGCCCTTCAAGGTCTAGTCCTTGGCTGAGAGAGCCTCACCAACGTCAAGTCGCGCGCCGCGGAGATACTCCCTAGCCGATTGCCTCGTGCGCCCCTCAGCCTGCACCTCGCGAATGCGCACGGCTCCGTCTCCGCAAGCGATGGTCAAATCTGGCGCGACGGAGATCACGGCACCGGGTGCCCCGGATCCGGCAACGGCCTCGGTCACAGATTCGGCGCGCAGAAACTTCACGCGCTTGCCTTGCACGAGGCTCCAGGCGCCCGGGAACGGGGAGAGGCCGTTGATCCCGCGCGCGATCTCAGAGGCAGAGCGGGACCAGTCTATGCGGGCCTCTTCCTTGTCGATCTTTTCGGCATAAGTGACGCCGGTTTCCGGCTGAAGCGTAGGGGTGAGATTTTCCAGATCGCCCAGCGCGAGAGCGATGGTCTCTGCCCCCAAGACGCTCAACCGGTCGTGCAGTTCCCCCGCCGTTTCCCCGATCGCGATATCAATTGCCCTACTCAGCAAAACCGGACCGGTATCCAGGCCCGCTTCCATCTGCATGATCGAGATCCCGGTCTGGTCGTCTCCGGCCATGATCGCGCGTTGAATGGGGGCCGCACCACGCCACCGAGGCAGCAGGCTGGCATGGATATTGATGCAGCCATGCCTTGGCGCGTCCAAAACGGCCTGCGGCAAGATCAAACCATAGGCCACCACCACCGCCACATCCGCCGCGTAGTCCAAAAAGGTCGCTTGCGCCTTTGGGTCGCGCAAGCTCTTGGGCCACTCGACCGGCAGACCTAGCTCGCTCGCCACTTCGGCCACAGGGCTGAGCCGATCTTTTTTGCCGCGCCCCGCAGGACGGGGCGGCTGTGTGTAGACCGCCGCGATCTCGTGGCCCGCTTCGACCAATGCCTGCAACGCGGCCACTGAAAAATCCGGCGTTCCCATAAAAACAAGCCGCATTAGGACCGCTTTCCCGCTTTCTTCAGAAGCATGGAGCGCTTTGTGCGGCTCAGCCGATCAAAATACATGCGCCCCTCCAGATGGTCGATCTGATGCTGCACGGACGTGGCCCAGAGGCCTTCGAAGGTCTGCCGCACGCGCATTCCGGCCGGATCGGTGAAGGCCACGATCACTTGTTTAGGTCGCGAAATAAGGGCCGAGACACCGGGCAGGTTTGGGCTGGCCTCTTGAAAAACGAATGGCTCAGTCGAGGCATCCACTATCTCGGGATTGGCCATGCGTACGGCTTGACCACGCTCCCGCGAAGCGTCCACGACCGCCAGCCTGAGCCCGATGCCCAATTGCGGCGCGGCCAGCCCGTAGCCCGGCATCGCCTCCATCACGTCAATCATCCGCGCCCAGATGTCATGGACTTCTGCATCGATTTCGGCCACCTCATCGGCCCGCTGTCGCAATGCGGGATGGGGCCAGCGGACAAGACTTGGCGCGGAGATTTGCGCGGGGCCCGGCTCGGTCAAGCGCGGGCCTTCTCACGCTTGAGCTTCACCATCTTGCGCGTGATCATCTGCCGCTTGAGCGGTTTGAGATAGTCGATGAAAAGCTTGCCATCGAGATGGTCGATCTCGTGCTGCACGCAGGTCGCCCAGAGGCCGTCGAAGGTCTCGACCCGCTCGGCACCTTTTTGGTCCATCCAGCGCACCGTTGCTTCGGCCGGGCGCTCCACCTCGGCATAGATTTCCGGGATCGACAAACAGCCTTCGTCATAGATGCTCTTGTCCTCTGACGCCGCAAGGATTTCCGGGTTGAACATGATCAGCGGACGCGGCTCTGCCCCTTCCTCCTTGATGCAGTCGAGCACGATCAGCCGATGCGAAAGGCCGACCTGCGGCGCGGCCAAGCCGATCCCGGGGGCCGCATACATCGTCTTCAGCATATCTTCCGCGAGCGCGCGCAACTCATCGCTGAGGTCTGCGACAGGCTCGGCGATCTTCTTAAGGCGCGGGTCGGGATGGAGCAGGATTTCGCGTTTCATCGCCACGCACATAAGCGATCCAATTCTCTGCCGCAACGCATCGCGACCGCTTGCAGATGCCGTGCAGGATACTATTTTGCGGCGCGGGACGAAAGGAACGGCATGAGCTTTGATAAAATCATCGATCGCCGCGGATCGCACGCGGCGAAATGGGACAAGCTGATCCAATTTTCGGGGGTCTCTCCCGAAACGGGGCTGGGCATGTGGGTCGCCGATAGCGACTACGCCAGCCCGCCTTGCATCACCGAAGCGCTGCGCGCCTACACGGATCATGCGATCTACGGCTACGGCTTCGACGATGAGGGCTATCGCTCAGCCATTTGCTCGTGGCAGGCTCGGCGGCACAGCTGGAAAATTGAGCCCGATTGGATCATCAGCACGCAAGGCTTGGGCCACGCCATTGCCATGATCTTCGACGCCTTTAGCGAGATCGGTGACGGCGTGTGCTTTTTCACTCCAGTCTATCATGAGTTCCGGCTCAAGACCCTGCGGGCCGAGCGGCGCCCGGTGGAGCTTCCCTTGGCACTGGTAGACGGCCGCTATGAGCTTGATTTCGACGCCGCCGAAGCAGCGCTCGACCCCGGCGTAAAAATTCTGCTGTTCTGCTCGCCACAAAACCCGTCGGGACGCGTCTGGACCGTGGAAGAACAGCGGCAAGTGGCGCAGTTCGCTGAACGCCACGGTCTGATCCTGGTCAGCGATGAGATTCATGCCGACCTCACCTATGCGCCGGCCAAACATGTGCCGATGGGACTGGCAGCGCCCGATTATAGCGACCGGACGATCACCATCACGGCTGCATCTAAGACCTTCAACATCCCCGGCCTAAGGACGGGCCAAGCCATCATTCCCGATGAGCGCCTGCGCGCCGCCTATCAGCGCCGCATCACCATGACGGAATACGCGCCCGGCGCGCCCGGTGTCGTAGCCACCATCGCGGCCTATTCCGACGCAGGCGCGGCCTGGGCCGATGAACAACTCGCCTATCTGACCGAGAACCGGCGTGTGTTCGACGAAGGTATCAATGCGATCCCGGGCGTGTGGTCGATGCCGCTGCAATCGACTTTCCTGGCCTGGGTCGATTTCAGCAATACCGGCATGTCGAGCGACGAGGTCGCGCGACGGATCCGCGACGATGCCGAGATCGGGGTCAGCCTGGGTCCAAGCTTCGGCGCAGGCGGCGAAAGCTTCAATCGCTTCAATCTCGCCATGCCGCGCGCACAGATCGAAGAGGCAGTGGCGCGCATGCAGTCGGCCTTCGCGGATTTGCAATAACGGCGCAGGCGGGCTAGGCCTCAGCGCGTCGGATTGGAGAAAGCTCATGCCTCTTGGCGCTGGCGGAACGGATGGCGGGATCGGCGGCTTTATTCTGGGCTTCGCGATGTTCTGTGCGGGCGCCTATCTGCTGCTGAATGGAATAATCGTGCGGCCGGTCTTCGGCTTCGGAGCCGCGATGTACCGGGTCGGCGGCTTTCCAGTGACCACAGGGATGATCCTGATACCGTTCATGTTTGGCGTTGGGATCATCTTTTACTCCGGCCGCAACCTTTTGGGTTGGGCCCTGGCCATCGGATCGGTCATCGCGATGGTCGTCGGCGTCATTGCCAACACGCAACTTCAATTCGCGCGTATGTCCGCGTTTGAGCTATTGGTTATCTTGATCCTTTTGATCGGTGGCATCGCGTTATTTTTACGCTCGCTGAGGGATTTCAAGCGCGCGTAAACGCGGACGCTTGCCAGCGGTCAAGCAATAACATATCCGGGCGCCGACCTCTTTTGTAATAAACTTGCGAGCCCGCCGATGAGCTTTCGACTGCAACCCGCCGCGCCCAGCCGTCCCAACCGCTGTCAGCTGTTCGGACCCGGCTCTCGGCCCGCTTTATTCGAAAAAATGGCCGCCTCCGCCGCCGATGTCATCAATCTCGACCTTGAAGACAGCGTGGCGCCTGACGACAAAGACGCGGCTCGAAGCAACATTATACAAGCGATCGGCGATATCGACTGGGGCACCAAAACCCTCAGCGTGCGCATCAATAGCCTCGACACCCCCTATTGGTACCGCGACGTGGTCGACCTCTTGGAGCAAGCCTCCGAGCGCCTCGATCAGATCATGATCCCCAAGGTCGGGAATGGCGGTGATATCTATGCCGTCGACGCACTCGTTACCGCGATCGAACGCGCCCAGGCGCGCAAAAAACAGATCGCTTTCGAAGTGATCATCGAGTCTGCCGCAGGCCTCGCCCATGTCGAAGAGATCGCGGCAGCCTCAAGCCGGATGGAGGCGATGTCGCTGGGCGCAGCGGATTTCGCTGCTTCGATGGGCATGCAGACGACCGGGATCGGCGGAACCCAGGAGAACTACTACATGTGGACGGGGGAGGCGCGGCACTATTCCGACCCATGGCACTGGGCGCAAACGGCGATTGTCGCGGCCTGCCGGACCCACGGCGTATTACCGGTCGACGGCCCGTTCGGGGATTTCTCGGACGATGAGGGCTACCGCGCGCAGGCGCGCCGATCCGCCACCCTCGGCATGGTTGGAAAATGGGCCATCCACCCCAAACAGATCGCCCTAGCCAATGAGGTCTTCACCCCGTCCGAGGCGGCCGTCGCGGAAGCGCGGGAAATCCTGGCTGCGATGGAAGACGCCAAGCGGAGCGGTGCGGGCGCCACAGTTTACAAAGGGCGCCTGGTCGATATCGCATCGATTAAACAGGCAGAGGTGATCGTGGCCCAGGCCGAGCTGATTGCGTCCGGCAGATAGCAACTGCGGGACGCGCCGTGCACGCGCCCGGACCGATACCAGATCACTATGCAACTGACGCCTGAGTTGCATCCCCCCTGGTGCGCGGTCATATAACGCCCAGAGCAGATATCCGGGCCGCGTATGAACTATCTCGATTTTGAGAAACCCCTCGCTGAGATCGAAGGTAAAGCCGAAGAGTTGCGCGCACTGGCCCGCGAGAACTCTGAGATGAAGGTTGAGGATGAAGCGGCCGCGCTCGACCGCAAGGCGCAGGCGCTGCTCGCGGACCTCTACAAGGACCTGACGCCCTGGCGAAAATGCCAAGTGGCCCGACACCCCGAAAGGCCCCATTGCTCAGACTATATCGACGCGCTTTTCACTGAGTATACGCCCCTGGCCGGAGACCGGAACTTCGCTGATGACCATGCCGTTATGGGCGGTCTGGCCCGGTTCGAGGACAAGCCCGTCGTGGTGATTGGGCACGAAAAGGGCAGTGATACAAAAACTCGGATTGAGCGGAATTTTGGCATGGCGCGGCCTGAGGGCTATCGCAAGGCGGTGCGCCTGATGGAGATGGCGGACCGCTTTGGCCTTCCGGTGATTACCCTTGTCGACACGCCCGGCGCCTATCCCGGCAAAGGTGCAGAAGAACGCGGCCAATCCGAGGCCATCGCGCGCTCTACTGAGAAATGCCTGGAGCTGTCCGTACCGATGATCGCGGTCATTATCGGCGAGGGCGGCTCCGGCGGCGCAGTTGCTTTTGCTACAGCTAACCGTTTGGCGATGCTCGAGCATTCGATCTATTCGGTCATCAGCCCCGAAGGCTGTGCGTCGATCCTTTGGAAAGACGCCGAAAAAATGCGCGAGGCTGCCGAAGCCCTGCGGTTGACCGCACAAGATCTGTTGAAGCTTGGCGTCGCCGATGACGTCATCCCTGAGCCGTTCGGAGGCGCCCAGCGTGACCGCGCTGCGACGATAAAGTCGGTCGGTGAAGCGATCGCGCGACACCTCGCAGAGCTATCAGAGCAGAACGGCGATACGCTCCGCCAGGCGCGACGTCAGAAATATCTGGAGCTTGGCTCGAACAGGCTTTGAAAGCCCGTCGCAATTTAGCCGAAATTGCGTTTTGATTGTTTCCCTATTTTCCACATTCCGTAAAATAATCGCCGAATATATTCTTGATTAATGAAGACGCGCGCAATTAGGGCACGGATTTTTTCTGCTTTCGAAAAGTCTCAGCTTTCCGAAAAATCTTTCAAGCATCTAATTTTCAACGATAATGTTATCATTTTCCGTCGGAAACGATCTGTTCGCGAGCTAAGCCACTCATTTTAATTGCCACATTTGCCTCAATTGCGACATAAACGGCTCGTGGGTCGGGGCACGAGTACAGTGCTAGGGTAAAGAGTATGTCGCGTTTTGAGTTTAAGGTGATCCCGTCACCCAGGCGTCCACGCAAGTTGGAAGGCCTGGAAAAAGATCAAGATAAATTCTGTGCCACGATGACCGATATCATGACCGATATGGGCCTTGAGGGGTGGGAGTTTATCGGCGCTGAAACAATTCAAGTTGAGCGACGCGCGCTGGGGATTTTTTCGCGCGTAAGCGACAAGAGTTGTCTCGTGTTCCGGCGTCCTATCAGCAAGCTGGATGAAAAAGTCGAAGCGGCCGTGAAACCGCGCCGTGTCGCACGCAGCCATGTCGTCGCCCGGGTTCGGGAAGGCCAGCGACGCATCCGGCTCAGCTTGCCAGCGCCGAGTCCGGAGGAGCTTGCCGCGCAAGCGCGAGCCTAACCGGAAGCCACGGGGGGCCAGTGGTCGGCGCGGCACAGCTACACGCGCCGACCACGCTTTTAACCTACCATAATTTGTCTTTGGCATAATCCGCGTAGCCCGCGTCGTAGGCGGCAGCGTCGTGGCTTTCCTTGTATTCTTTGATGAAATCACCCGCTGAGGGGACATATGCCGCGTCCTCATCGGATGTCCAAATGCGCGAACGCATGATGGCCTTGGCGCATTGGAAATAGAGCTCACCGATTGTGATGACCAAAACCGTTGCAGGCTGACGTCCACCCCGCTCAAAAGCCGCCAAAAGCGCTGCATCGTCGGTCAGGATGGCCGTACCGTTCACCCGGACCACATTGGCCGAGCCATGCACCATGAACATCAGCGACACGCGCGGATCGCGGATAATATTCTTGAGCGAATCCAGACGGTTGTTCCCCCGCCAATCAGGCAAGGCCAGGGTCTTTGGATCAAGCTCACGCACCACCGGCCCATCATCGCCGCGCGGGCTGGCATCGGTGCCTTCAGGCCCAACGGTGCTGAGCACGCAAAACCTAGATGCCATGATCCAGTCACGGTATTTCGGCGTTAGCCGGTCCATGACCTTTTCAAGGGATATGTCCGAGGGCTCTCTCGGATAACTTATCTCGAGCTCGTCCATCGTTTTGATCGCGCGCATCGCGTACTCCTCTTTCCCAGAACCCGCAGGCGTTTTCAGGGTTGGACCAAACCTATGGCGCGGCGCGAAACCCAGCCTCGGTTAAAAGTGCGTCCGAAGCGGCTTCGATATCCTGCTCGATCTTCTCCAGGAACGCCTCTTTCGGCATGCCAGGCTCCACGCGCGAAAGTGCCTCCACCACGGCGTGGCCCGGCTTGCGCAAAATCCCCGTCCGTGGCCAGAAAACGCCCACATTCGTTGCCGCAGGCACGCAATCCTGACCAAGCTCGTCGTAAAGGATCGCCGTGCCGACCTTATAGCCGGTCTTCACACCCGGCGCGACGCGCGTGCCCTGGGGATAGATGATCAACTGACCGGGCGACTGACTGCCGTCTGCCACACCCTTTTTCATCTGCCGGATCGCCTCGGACCTTTTGCCACGATCCACCGGAACGCAGCCCATGCGAATGGCGTAATAGCCTAGGATCGGCGCGAATTTCAGCGAGGATTTCATGATGAATTTCGGGCGCTGCAGTTCCGAGACGAGGATAATGATGTCGAAAAAGCTCTGATGTTTCGAGGCGATCAGCACCTCACCCTCGGGCACTTCGCCGCGAAACTCGGAGCTTAGGCCAACCATCCAACGCGCACTCCAGCGCACATAACGGCAATAGGTCCGCACGCCCGCATAGGCGCCTCGGCGGTCAACGATGGCCCACGGCGTGAAATAGATCGCAAGCACCGCCATCATCACGTACATCTGCACCACAAAAATGAGAGATCTGAGCCATTGCATCAGGGCATCTCCCGCTCGATCCACTGCGCCAAGCCGTGCGAAATCGCTCTTTTGGGCCGAGGGGCACAACGTGCTGAACACAAATCAAAACGGTGCCAAAGGCGTGCCCAACCTGACCCGAAAGCCGCCCGTTCGATCCATCCCACCAACCGTTCTGTCTCCCGCGTGCTGCGGCAGTGATGCCCCAGCCTGGACTATGTTGCAACGCACCGCTCCAGCAAAAGCTTGGAAACAGCGCATACCATTGTTAAGGAAGGTGTGGATAATATGAGCAGATTAGCCCGTAAGCCACGGGCACAAAGGCGGAATTGCGATGCGACTGACTTGTCCGAATTGCGGTGCCAGGTACGAAGTAGACGACAGTATGATCCCCGCAGAAGGCCGTGACGTGCAGTGTTCGAACTGCACGACGACCTGGTTTCAACCTGGTGTGGCGGCGCCCGCCGACGCGATTGATGACGCGTCTGAGGCGCCACCGCCTGAGCCGCCGGTGGCCGATTTCATGCCGCCCGAAGACGAGGTCGAGGAGGCGAGCGAAGAAGCCTTCGAAGCCGACGCTTTCAGCGACGAGGACGAGGTGGTCTCCGAAGAGCCGCTCAGCGCGCGGGACGCGCAGGATCAGTGGTCGGGGCCGGAGGACGTGTCAGAACCTGCGCCCGTTATGAACCGGCCAGAGTTGGACCCAGAAACGCGCGACGTGCTGCGCGAAGAGGCCGAGCGTGAGGCCGAGTTGCGCCGCCACGAGGCCGAGGTGTCGCTGCAGCGCCAGGGTGAAATGGCCCTAGACCAGATCCCCGATGAGCCGCCCGCCACCGATCTTGACGCAACGATCAGCGACCTTGTCTCGAAATCCAATAATGCCGCCGCGGAAGAGGTGGCGCGCGAAATCGAAGCCGAAGAAGTGGCCTTAGCCGACCGCGTGGCCGAGACCGTCTCCGAAAGCCAAGACCTTACTGCCGAGGCTGCCGCCGCCGCCGCTGCGGCGGCCGGGAACTCTCGTCGCGATCTTTTGCCCGATATCGAGGAGATCAATTCGACCCTGCGCGCCAGCGAGGAGCGCTCGCCTGGCGAAGCACTCTCAAGCGATATCGACACAATCGAAAACCGCCCGCGTCGGCGGCGCGGACTGCGCTTGGGATTTGGTTTGGTCATGTTGGTTTTCGCAGGCCTGATCCTGGCATATACGAATGCGCCGAGGATCACGCAGGCCTTCCCGAGCCTGCTGCCCACGATGCAAACCTACGTCGCACAGGTCGACCGGTTTCGGCTCTGGATCGATGGTGTGGCGCAAGACGCGCTTCCAAACGATGACGCCGCCGATACGGCTGCGACACCGCCAGCGCCCGCATCTACACCGGCGGCACCCGCCGCTGAGGAGACGGCGCCGCCGGCTGAAGACGAGGCGGGCGAGGTGACCCCCGCGTCGCAAGACAGTAATGGCGCAGAGGATGCGGCTGCCGAGGGAGACCCGGGCACGGATGCTGCCCTGGGCGCGGAATCTGAGACGACCGATCCCGCACCTGCACCACTGCGCGAAGACCAAGAAGAGAGCGAGAATTAGAGGTCGCCGTGCGCGACGGGCTCATCGACAGCTTCAGAAACGCTCCAAGAGCCGTCTGAGATAGTCAAGCTCGGTGTCTGACCGATCAAGCTCGGCAGAACGGCGGCGCAACTCTTCAAGCAACTCACGCGATCGGCGGAACGCCTCCTCGCGTTGCTCAAAGCTCTCTTCCGAGCCAAAGGCACCGGAATTTCCAGCCTGGCGACCCAGCGGATCTTGCATCGGGCTGTCGGGCGAGAGATTGCCCTCGGCCTGGCCTTGCCCTTGCTCCTGGAGACCTTGCTCCTCCGCCAAGGCCCGGCCCAATTGCGCCATACCCTCACGAAGCGCCTCAAGCGCGTCAGACTGGTCGTCAAGCGCCCCGGCGATGTCGCCGTTTTCCAGCGCGTCAGCCGCATCGTCCATCGCGCGCCCAGCGTCCTGAAGGCGCCGCAGCGCCTCTTCGCCCTCTTCGCTCGCACCACCGGGAAGGTTCTGCGCCTGATCTTGCAGCTGACGCAGTAGGTCCTGCTGTCGCTCCGCAAGGCTGCGGCCGTCGGCCTCGCCGCCCTGGCCCTGACCGGTCTGACCGCCATCGGTTTCGCCGGGCACTTGCGGGCCGCCCTGCGCCTGCGCCTGGCCTTGCGGCTGGCCCTGTTGGCCCGGCTGCCCCTGAGGTTGGCCGTTTTGCGCCTGCTGCCCCTGCTGCTGACCTTGCTGTCCGGGTTGACCCGGTTGGCTCTGCTGCCCGGGCTGATTTGGCGGCTGCCGATTGCCGAACTGCTCCTGCAATTCCTGGAAGCTGTCATCGCTCAGGTCCTGCTGATCCCGCAGCGTGTCTTGCAGGCCTTCCATGGCTTCCTGACCCGGCGTGCGTGGCCCGTCGCCGCCACCGTCACCTTGGGTCATTTGCATGTTTTCCATCATCTGGCGCAGCTGGTCCATCAGCTGCTGCGCCTCAGCCATCCGGCCTTGCTGGATCAGCTCTTCGATACGGCGCATCATCTCTTCGATGTCGGCCATCGACATCTCTTGAGTTTCACCGGATTGATCTGGCTGATCGGTGCCTGGCTGCGCATTCTCGGCGAGCTGCTGCATATACTCGTCCATCGCCTGGCGCAGCTCATCCATAAGTTGCGCGATCTCCTCATCGGAGGCCCCCTGGCGCATCGCTTCTTGCAACCGGTCCTGGGCGCGGCGCAGCTGTTCCAGGGCATCGGCCAGATCGCCCTCTTCGATCATCAGCGCGGTGCGCCAAAGGATCTCGGCCACTTCATCGCGCGTTTCCTCGGACAGGCTGTCGACACCGCTTTCCAAGCGCCGGATCGCGCCCCGGATCAACAGCAAGGCGGCGCCGTCATCGAAAAGCTCCTCGCCTTGCCATGTGATCGCGCGCAGGATCTGCATGGTCCGGCGGGCATTTTCGCGCGACCACAAAAGATCGCGCCGCATCTCGATCAGGGCATTGGCTCGAGGATCGAAAAAGCGTCGGCCGGGCAGACGATCGAAGGTCTGGCTGACGCTGCCCATTTGGCCCGCATGGTCGAACACTTCCAGAGAGATCGTGACCGGCAGGTTTGCAAAGGGGTGCTCTGACAGATCGTCGATCAAAAGCTCGGTGAACTCGGTGCGGGAGCCCGAGAATGGCATCGGCAGATCAAGGATCACGGGCGCGCGCGGCTCTGGATCGACGGCAAGCCCGAAACGGCGATTAGCGGCAGAAGGGTTTAGACGGATGATCGCCCGGCCCGAAACGACGCCGTAATCGTCTGTGGCAGAAAAGCCGAGCTGCATCTGGCCCGGCGGAATGCCGACCAACTCACCATCGAAGGCCGCGACAGGAGGTTGATCCGGCAAAACCGAGATCTCCCAGGCCTGACCGCCCGGACCATCGACCGCCAGAGTGCCACTGCGACCAAGCACAACCTCTTGCGCGGGATCTGTCGCCAAGCTGCCTTCGGCGCGTGGCTCGGTTGAGATCGTCTCGCGCAGGGACAGTGCTTCATCGGAGCCATAAAAGCGGACTGTGACGCGCGACCCCAAAGGCGCACTGAATTCACCTTGCAAAATGTCGTTGAGGTAGAGCGACGGACGCCCGGTATAAAGCGGCGGCTCAACCCAGCCCTCCCAAGACGGCCCGCCTGAGGAAGCCTCAAGCGGGCTCACAACAGCGCTGGAGACATCGCCCACCCGCGACAAGGCGCCGAACATCAGCGCTAGGATCAAAGCGGTGCCCGCGATCAGACGCAGCGCAAAGGGGTCGCGGCCTGAGACGCGCAAATCCGGGCGCGGCGCGCGGGCCTGAGCGGCACGCTCGGCCATACGTTTAAGATGCGCGCGCCAGACGGCGGCCGCCTGCGGGTCGTTTTCGCCCAGAGCTGGCGTGTCTTGCAGCGCCTGGATCGGTCGGCCCGAAAGGCTTGCATCCAGCCGGTTGCGTGCCTCTTGCACGCTGGGCAGGCGAAATCGGCGGACGCCAAAAACAAGTGCCCAGACCGCAAGCGCGACGATGACGGCGCCAAGCGCAAGCAACACGGTCGGCGCCACCACGTCGACGATGCGAAAGGCCAAAGCGGCAAAGACCAACGCGACCAGTGTGAAGAGCGGCCAGAAGGCCACCACTACCCGCTCGGCCGCCATGCTCGCCCGGGTTGCGCCGATCGGAAGGCGCACCCGGCTGAGGGGTGAGTTACGACTGGGTTTGGGTCTGCTCATCTCGCCTCATCCACCGGATCGAAGATCGCGCGACACTCAGGGCCATCACAAGGGCCCTACATCCATGCAGGCATGCTATCGCGGTTTATCATATCCGCATAGCTAGGACGCGCGCGGATGACCGCAAATTGATCGTCCTTCACCATCACTTCCGGCACAAGGGGGCGGGAATTATATTCCGAAGACATCACAGCGCCATAGGCCCCCGCCGAGCGGAAGGCGACCAAGTCGCCGTCGCTCAAGGGCGGCAAGGGGCGTTGTTTGGCGAAGGTATCGCCCGATTCGCAGACCGGCCCGACGATATCGATCGGGCTCATCTCCACCCCGACGGGCGGTTCCCTGACCGCGATCACATCGTGCCAAGCGCCGTACATCGCCGGGCGGATCAGATCATTCATCGCCGCATCCAGGATCAGAAACTCACGCCCATCGCCTGATTTGCGATAGATCACCTGGCTCACCAGGATCCCGGCATTGCCCGCGATAAGCCGACCCGGCTCAATCTCGATCTCGACATCAAGCTCACCGGCAACGCGCTTGATCATCGTGCCGTAATCGGCGGGCAGAGGCGGCGTCTCGTTGCTGTGGCGCGAATAGGGAATGCCCAAACCGCCGCCAAGGTCCAATCGCGCGATCCGGTGCCCCTCAGCCCGCAATTGACGCGTCAGTTCGGCAACCTTTCGGTAAGCCTTCTCGAAAGGCCCAAGCGCGGTCAGCTGTGAGCCGATATGCACGTCGATCCCCACAACCTCGAGGCCCGGCAGAGCCGCAGCGCGCGCATAGACCTCTGAAGCCCTGGCGATGGGGATGCCGAACTTGTTCTCCGCCTTGCCCGTAGCGATCTTCTCATGCGTTTGCGCATCGACATCCGGGTTCACACGGACGGTGACCGGGACGCTCACGCCCAGTTCGGAGGCGACCTTGCTCAAAAGGGCCATTTCCGGCTCACTCTCGATATTGACCTGCCGGACACCGCCCGACAGGGCCAACTCCATCTCGGCCCGGGTCTTTCCCACACCTGAGAACACGATGCGCTCGCCCGGCACACCCGCCGCACGCGCCCGCGCATATTCACCGCCCGAGACCACGTCCATGCCCGCGCCCAGGCTGGCCAGATGCGCTATCACGGCCTGGTTGGAATTGGCCTTCATCGCATAGCAGATGAGATGCGGATGACCGGCCATCGCGTCGGTTAAGACCGTGTAATGTCGTGTCAGCGTTGCGGTTGAATAGACATAGAACGGCGTGCCGACCGCCTCCGCGATCGCGGAAATCGGCACATCCTCGGCGTGCAATGCACCGTTTTGATAGGCAAAATGATCCATAGCGGTGCGCTAGCAGGCCGTTGGCCTAAAGGGAAGCGACCGATGGCCTGGAGCGCAGGAACAGATAAAGCGGCAGGCCACAGCTCACTCCGATGCCAAAGATGGCCGGTATCGCGAGAAAGCCCAGCCAATCGCGCCGGCGCCCGGCCTCAAAGACGATCCACACGACTAAGGCAACCGCCGCAATCGTCAGGTCCCAAACCAGACCCGTGGTCGCGTTGTTGACGTACCAAGCGTCGATCATCTCCGACAACGACCAGCCATTTTGCTCGAACCAACGGTAAAAGAACAACCACGGGTAGACGCCCACGATGGCGAGCGCGAGATAGACGAACCGTAGAAGTGTCATAAAGATGCTTTCCCAAGGGATAAAACCGTGACGCAGAGGTAGCTTGGTGAGATGTTGTCTTCCAGGTTTTCCGGTGAGTCGCGCGACGCGGTGCACAGGAAGCGCCGCAGCGTCGTAATTGACGCAAACGTAATGCACGCGTTACCTACTCGCCGTGAAGAATTGGACACCTATGTACACCCTTAGCCAGACCAGAGCCAAAGGACATGAGCGCGATGAGTGAATTCGAACGCGAATCGATGGAATACGACGTTGTGATCGTCGGCGCAGGCCCTGCGGGCCTGAGCGCTGCCATTCGTTTGAAACAGCTCAACGAAGATCTCCAAGTGGTCGTGCTCGAAAAGGGCTCGGAAGTGGGTGCGCATATCCTGTCGGGCGCCGTTCTTGATCCGGTCGGTTTGGACAAGCTCTTGCCGGATTGGCGCGAAAGCGACGCGCCGATCAAGGTGCCGGTCCAGGAAGATAACTTCTACATGCTCGGGCCCGCAGGAAGCATCCGCCTGCCCAACTTCGCGATGCCGCCGTTGATGAACAATCACGGCAACTACATCGTCTCGATGGGCAATGTCTGTCGCTGGATGGCCGAAAAGGCTGAAGAGCTTGGCGTGGAAATCTTCCCAGGCATGGCCTGCTCGGAGTTGGTGTTTGACGAAGATGGCGGCGTTAAAGGGGTTGTGGCCGGTGAGTTCGGGCTGAACTCCGACGGCACGCCCTCTGACGCCTATGAGCCGGGCATGGAACTGCACGGCAAATACGTCTTTCTCGGCGAAGGCGTGCGCGGCTCCCTGACCAAAGAGGTGATGGCGAAATACGACCTGCAAGAGGGCCGCGACCCGCAGAAATTCGGCATCGGCATGAAAGAGATCTGGGAGATTGACCCGGCTAAGCACAAAGAAGGCAGCGTCACCCACACGATGGGCTGGCCTCTAGGTAGCAATGCCGGCGGTGGATCGTTCATCTACCACCTGGACAACAACCAGGTCTATGTCGGCTTCGTCGTCCACCTGAATTACGAAAATCCCTACCTGAACCCGTATATGGAGTTTCAGCGCTTCAAACATCACCCGATGGTCGCGGAGTTGCTGGAGGGCGGCAAACGCGTCGCCTACGGCGCGCGCGCCATTAGCGAGGGCGGCTGGCAGTCCATGCCGAAATCCGTCGCCCCAGGCGTCGCGCTTCTGGGTTGCGGCGTCGGATTGGTGAACGTGCCCCGCATCAAGGGCAATCATAACGCGATGTTGTCGGGGATCGCAGCAGCCGAAGCGGCGCATGAGGCCATTTCGGAGGGCCGCGCCTCCGATGAGCTGAGCGCCTATGAGAATGAGTTGCGGACAGGTCCGATCGCGCAAGACCTCAAAAAGGTGAAAAACGTCAAACCGCTCTGGTCCAAGCTTGGCCTTTTGGGGGGATTGGGCGTCGGTGGCATGGATATGTGGTGCACGACCATCCTTGGCAGATCATTGCTCGGGACGATCCGGCACGGCAAATCGGACGCGCAATCTACGGGTAAGGCGGTGCGCTTCAAGCCGATCGAGTACCCCAAGCCAGACGGTGTGCTGTCCTTTGACCGACTGACCAATGTCTCCTTCGCGATGACCAATCACGAGGAAAGCCAACCCGCGCATCTGCGCCTCAAGGACCGGAATATCCCGTTCACTGTCAATGTCCCGGACTATGCCGAGCCAGCGCAAAGATATTGCCCGGCTGGCGTCTACGAGGTGGTGCGTGAGCCCGAGAAAGCCCCGCGCTTTGTGGTCAACTTCCAAAACTGCGTGCACTGCAAAACTTGCGACATAAAAGATCCGTCTCAGAACATCACTTGGACGGTGCCGCAGGGCGGTGACGGGCCGAACTACCCGAATATGTGATCACCTGTGCCCGAAGAGGCGTGCAATTTGCGGCTGGCGCCAATGGACTTCGCGCGCCGCGCTGCTAGGGTCCCTGCGAGGCATCGAGGAGACCTTTAATATGCGTGTCATGGCGATTGGGGCCCTGACCCTTTCCACAGCTTTGACGTTTTTTGCGGCACCCGGCTGGGCGCAAGGCCAAGGAGTTGCGGGCTCGTATCTGGCCGCGCGTCAGGCGGTTATCGACGGCGATCACCGCGAGGCAGCGACCTATTTCGAACGCGCGATGCGCGCCGATCCCGACAATCTGGCGCTACGCAACAATGCGGTGCTTGCCCGGGCTGCTCTTGGCGATTGGGACGACGCGCTGGCCGTGGCCGCCCGTATCCCAATGGAGACCCCGGGCCGTGATCTGGCCAATATCGTCGAACAGGTCGACCGGATCCGCAACGGCGAGGTGTCCGCTGCGCTTGAGGCCATTGATAACCGGCGCGGCGCAGGTCCCCTGGTCGATGATCTCGCACGCGGTTGGCTGCACTTGGGCGACGGTGATTTTGAAGCGGGCGCCGCGATCCTGCGCGACCTGGCGGAAGAAGGCCCGCTAGCCGAGATCGCTCGTTATCACCTCGCGCTTTTGCTGGGCGCAGTCGGAGATTTCGAAGGGGCAGACGCGATTTTCTCGGGCGAGACTTATGGACCGATGACGGCGTCTGTGCGCGGCATGCATGCCCATGCCCAGGTTCTTGTCCAACTGGGACGCGCCGCTGACGCGCTTGAAATGCTCGAGGCGGCGACGGCCCAAGTGCCCGATCCGGGCCTTCTTGGCCTGCGCGACACGCTGCTGGAAAACTCCGACCGACCCTATGATTTCGTGGTTTCGGCCGAGCAGGGCGTAGCAGAGGTCTTTTATTCGATCGCCCGCGGCCTGGGCACGGAGACCGGCGGTCCACTCGCCCTGATCTATGCACGGGCTGCCTATGTGCTGTCTTCGGATCACACCGATGCCGTGATCCTCGCCGCCGAATTGCTGGAGCAAGCCGGGCAATTGGAGATCGCGGCGCGCACCTATCGCGCGGTTGAGCCGGCCGATCCCCTCTATGTCGCTGCCGAATTAGGCCGCGCCAATGCTCTGTTTGAGTTGGAGCGTGAGGATGCCGCCATCGAAGTGATGGAGACCCTGGCGCGCGATCACCCAACGAATGCGACCGTGCACGCCTCCCTCGGCGATCTGCAACGGCGCTTGGAAAACTGGGACGCCGCCATCGACGCCTATACCCAGGCGCTCAGTCTCGTGGACACGGAACAGCCGCGCTATTGGTTCATCTTCTACACCCGAGGTATCGCCCATGAGCGTGCGGGACTTTGGGACCAGGCCGAGCCGGACTTTCGCCGCGCGCTTGATCTCAATCCGGAACAGCCGCAGGTGTTGAATTATCTCGGCTATTCCCTGGTGGAGCAGCGCCGTAACTTCGATGAAGCGCTCGACATGATCGAGCGCGCTGTCGCCGCCCAGCCGCAGTCAGGCTATATCGTGGATTCCCTTGGCTGGGTGCTCTACCGGCTTGGCCGCGTGGAGGAAGCCGTCGAGCCCATGGAGCGCGCCGTGGAGCTTTTGCCCACCGATCCGATCATCAATGACCATCTCGGCGATGTCTATTGGACCGTGGGGCGCGAGCGGGAGGCAGAGTTCCAATGGCTACGCGCCTTGAGCTTCGAGCCCGGGGCGGAGGATGCCGAGCGCATTCGCATGAAGCTTGAGATCGGTCTGGACGCCGTACTGGAACAAGAGGGCGGCGTTGGGGCCTTGGTCGAGTAGCCCCGACTAGCGGATCCGCTGCACCACGTAATCGGCAAGAGCAATAAGCATCTCGCGCAGGGGATGCTCGGGCAAACCGCGCATCGCCGCCTTGGCGCGATCGGCATGCATCAGGGCGGTTTCGCGCGTCGATTGCAGGGCGGAGTGCTTGTCCAAGAGAGCACGCGCCTGCTCAAGATCGCCGTCTTCCTGGCGGCCCTTTTGAACGGTGCGCACCCAGAACTCCCTCTCCGCGTCATCGGCCTTGGCCACGGCGCGAATGATCGGCAGGGTCAGCTTGCACTCACGGAAATCATCCCCGGTGTTCTTTCCCAACTCGCCCGACGTCCCGCCCCAATCGAGCAAATCGTCGACGATCTGAAAACTCACGCCCAACGCGTCGCCATAAGCGCCGAAGGCCTGCACAGTCTTGTCCTCGGCGCCCGAGATCTCGGCCCCCACTTCGATCGCAGCTTGGAACAACGCGGCCGTCTTGCCCCGCACGATCTGCTCATAGATCTCCTCGGTTGTGCCGAGATTGCGCGCAGCCGTTAGCTGCAGCACTTCGCCTTCGGCAATTACGGCGCTTGCATTGCTCAGGATCTCGAGCACGCGGTGATTGCCGGTTTCAACCATCAAGAGAAAGGCACGCGCGAAAAGGTAATCCCCGACCAGAACGCTGGATTTGTTGTCCCAGAGCAAATTCGCTGTCGGACGGCCCCGTCGTTGACCGCTTTCATCAACCACATCGTCATGCAGAAGCGTCGCGGTATGGATGAACTCCACCGTTGCCGCCAATTTGCGATGCTCCACGCCCGCATAGCCCATCATCTGTGCCGCCGCGAGCGTCAGCAGGGGCCGGATGCGCTTGCCGCCTGCCTCGACCAGATGGGTCGTGACTTGCGGAATGCGTGGCGCGTATTTCGAGGCCATCCGCTCTCGGATCAGGACATTCACCGCGTCGAGATCCTCCGCCAAATAGGCGGTCAGGCGATCGTGCGGTTTCTGCTGCGCATTATCCAAACTCACGGCGTCCATACCTATCTCGACATTCCCAGACAGAGCGCTTTTACTCACGCGCATGCAGGAAGTTTTGCGCAGCACAGACCCAACGATCATAGCCTTCGCGACAGCGCTGCTTTCAGGCGAGGATATAGAATTCTTCGAGATGGACGTCCATATGAGCGTGCTGGAAGGCAGCATAGGCGTTTTGCCGCGCCGCCTCATGGTCCGCCGCGAAGATGCCTTTCGCGCGCGTGCCGTGTTGCGCGACAATGACCTGCCGCTGACGGATGCGCGGGCGTGAATGACGAAGCCCTCGTCACCCGCAACGCCTTTTTGGATGGTCGCGTCTCCGCCTGGCAAAGCCGCACAGGATTTCGTGCCGGCAGTGATAGCGTAATTCTCGCGGCGGCTTGCGGTGCGCGACCCGGGGACAGCGTGCTTGAGCTGGGATGCGGCGCCGGTGTGGTCAGCCTTTGTCTCGCGGCGCGGGTGCCCGACCTGCACATCGTAGCGGTCGACAGCGACGCAGAGGCCTGGGGCCTCGCGCAGCGCAACTTTGAGGGCCAAAGCCAAATGAGTGCGGTGCAGGCGGATATTGCCGATCTGCCAAAGGATGTGCGGAAAATGAGCTTTGCGCATGTGATCGCCAATCCGCCCTTTTTCGCCCAAGGCTCCCTCGCGCCAAACCCCGCGCGCGCGGCGGCGCGTCACGAAAGCCGGGCCTTGGCGGATTGGATTGATGTGGCGCGCCGCAGACTGTCCTCGGATGGCGATTTAACACTTATCCTTAAAGCTAACCGTTTGGCGGATGCTCTGGCCAACCTCAACCAGGGGTTTGGCGGCATAATTGTGAAACCCATTGCCGCACGACAGGGACACGAAGCCGGTCGCGTCGTGATCCGAGCTCGAAAAGGGGCCCGGTCTGAGCTACGGCTGCTCGCCCCAATCATTCTTCACGAAGGCTCCGAGCACACACAGGACGGGGAAGACGATCTGACCTCAGAGGCCCGCGCGATCCTGCGAGATGGCGCCGCGCTCGCTTGGTCCTGACGCGCCAAACGACGATGCTTTAGCTTAAATCTATTGCATCGATCATAGGGTTTTACGCCAAGACGCGTGACACGACTCACTCTGTGTGGTCCCATTAGACATCGAGGAACCACTAGAGGAGATCGTCCATGTCGCTTGGCACCCACCTTCAGGAGCTTCGTAAAAAGCATCAGGCTTTGTCACTTAAAGTAGAACAAGAGCAGCGCAGCCTGAGCTCCGACGACATGAAAATCCAAAGCCTCAAGAAAGAAAAACTCCGCCTCAAGGAGGAGATCCACCGTCTCGAGGCCTAACTCGGGCGGAGCAGGGACACAGTCTCGCCTTCGGGCAGGACCGAGCCGGATGGCATCATTCGCCTGCCATGGCGGCACGCGCCGAACGGCTTAGCCTCTGCTAGGATCCAATCGACAAACGCCTTTGCCTGTGGTCTGGCGCGCCCCTCGTGCCGGCCAATCAGCCTGTATTGCGCATCCGTGGTCAGAGCCAGATCGAAGGGCGCCACCAAGCGGCCGTTTCTGATCTCGCCCTCCGCCAGGGAGTAACGCCCCATAACCACGCCCGCCCCCGCCGCGGCGGCGTCCAGGGCATGGTCGGCCTGGCTGAAATGCGCGCCCAGGCTGGTGGGTGCCGTCAAGCCAACCGCGTGAAACCACCCGGCCCACGAGATCGGCGGGTCCATCCAATCCGTGTCATCCTGGTGGATCAGCGGCGCCTCCAGAAGGCTTTCGGGCGTGGCATAGCGATCGGCGAGGTCCGGATGCATCATCGGCGTTACCCATTCCCGCAACAGCGGCTCACTGAACAGCGCCTCCTCCTCGCGCGGGACGCCGAAGCGGATCGCGATATCCACATCGTCGCGATCGAAGTCCATCAGCTTCAACGTCGCCGAAAACCGCAGATCGATCTCCGGATGGGCCTGGGCAAAGCCGAACATCCGTGGCGCCAGCCATTTCGCGGTGAAGGCTGGGCCAGCCGTGACGATCAAAAGATTGTCGTCCAGAGACGCCCGGGCTCGGCGCCAGGCGCGATGCAAACCGGCAAAGCTCTCTTGCGTGCCCGCCGCTAAGCTACGCCCCACATCCGTCAGCTCAACCGCTCGGTTCAAGCGCACGAAGACCGGCGCGCCCAAATGCTGCTCGAGCGATTTGATCTGATAGCTCAGCGCGGCGGGCGTCACATGCAATTCCTCCGCCGCTTTCGCGAAACTCATATGCCGCGCGGCGGCGTCGAAGGCGCGCAAACCAGTCAGCGGGGGGAGGCGATCTTTCATCACATCAAATTTTTTTAACTGAAGGACATAAAAGTCTCGTTTGTACCGCGAAACATATGGGCCCATTTACGGTTCAAGTCAAAAATTTGAATGCTGAAAGGACACCAGATGTTTTTCGACAACACAACCGACCCCCGCACGCGCCGGGCCATTGATCGTGCCCATCAAGAACGTGGAAAGATCCTGGGTGAGTTTTGGAGCTGGCTCACGCGGCACTAAAAAAGGCGGGCCGAATTGGCCCACCTTTTGCATAACGTGACTGTCTGGCGCCGCTGGTCTCAGGCCAAATATTGCCCGCCATTCGCCGAAATCGTCGAGCCGGTGACGAAGGCCGCCTCATCGGCTGCCAAGAACGAAACACAGCGCGCGATTTCATCCGCCTCGCCCAGACGCCCGACGGGGATCTGTGGCAAGATCACTTCGTTCATCACCTTCTCAGGAATTGTGCTCATCATCTCGGTGTTGATGTAGCCCGGGCAGATCACGTTCACCGTGATCCCAGCCCGCGCGCCCTCCTGGGCCAGCGCCTTGGTAAAGCCGATATCGCCCGCCTTCGAGGCTGCGTAATTCGCCTGGGCGAACTGACCCTTTTGGCCGTTGATCGAGCTAATCGTGATGATGCGGCCAAACTTACGCTCCCGCATACCGCCCCAGACATTGTGGGTCATGTTGAAAACGCCGGTTAGATTGGTGTCGATGACCTGGTGCCACTGCTCGGGCGTCATCTTGTGAAACGGCGCATCCCGGGTGATGCCGGCATTGTTGACCAAGATGTCGACCGGGCCGAGCTCTTGCTCGATCTGGGCGACGCCGGTCTGGCATGCCTCATAATCGCCCACCGACCACTTGTAAGTCTTAATCCCGGTCTCTGCGGTAAAGGCGGCGGCGGCTTCGTCGTTTCCGCCATAGGTTGCGGCGACCGCGCATCCGTCAGCTTGCAACTTTTTGGCAATCGCGGCGCCAATGCCGCGCGAGCCACCGGTGACCAATGCTACACGTCCCATTGTCTCTCACTTTTCGCTGTTTGTTGGTTGGCTAACGGCCGCGGCAATGCCGCGACCCGTGTCAGGAGTTTCGCCCTCTTGGCTTAGTCGCGCTCGATGCACATCGCAACGCCCATGCCGCCGCCGATGCACAGCGTTGCGAGGCCTTTCTTGGCATCCCGGCGCTGCATCTCGAACAACAGCGTGTTCAGAACGCGCGCGCCAGAGGCCCCGATCGGGTGACCAATTGCGATCGCGCCACCGTTCACATTCACGATTTCAGGATCCCAGCCCATGTCCTTGTTGACCGCGCAGGCTTGCGCGGCAAAGGCCTCATTTGCCTCGACCAAATCGAGGTCATCAACCGACCAGCCAGCCTTTTCGAGCGCTTTGCGCGACGCATAAATCGGGCCGACACCCATGATCGAGGGATCCAAACCGGCGGTGGCATAGCTCGCGATTCGCGCGATCGGGGCGATGCCGCGAGCTTTGGCGTTGTCCGCCGACATGAGCAGAACGGCGGCGGCCCCGTCATTAAGCCCTGATGCGTTGGCCGCTGTGACGCTGCCGTCTTTCGTGAAGGCCGGGCGCAGTTTCGCCATCGCGTCCATAGTTGCGCCGTGGCGGATGTATTCGTCCTGGTCGACAACGATGTCGCCTTTGCGGTTGGGCACCGTGACAGAGACAATCTCATCAGCAAACTTGCCGGCCTTTTGCGCGGCTTCCGCCTTGTTCTGAGACGCCACGGCGAATTCGTCCTGGGCCTCGCGGCTGATCTGCCACTTTTCGGCGACGTTTTCGGCCGTCTGACCCATATGGTAGCCGTTGAATGCGTCCCACAGGCCATCGCGGATCATCGTGTCGATGAACTTCATATCGCCCATCTTTTGACCCGCGCGAAGATTGGCGGCACTGGGCGAGAGCGACATGCTTTCTTGGCCCCCAGCGGCGACGATCTCTGCATCGCCCAGCATAATGTGCTGAGCCCCGATGGCGACGGCGCGCAGCCCCGAGCCGCAGACCTGGTTGATACCCCAGGCCGCGCTTTCTTTAGGCAGACCGGCATTTATATGCGCCTGGCGCGCCGGGTTTTGACCCTGCGCTGCGGTCAGCACTTGCCCCAGGATGGTCTCGGACACATCCGCCTTATCGACCCCCGCACGTTCCACGACAGCCTCGAGGACGGCCTTGCCCAAATCATGCGCCGGAACATTGGCGAATGAGCCTAGGAAACTGCCGACCGGGGTACGGCCAGCGGATGCGATTACGACGTCGGTCATTGTATTCCTCTCTGGTGTCTTTCAAGCGCTTTGCGCCCGCGACAAGCTGCGCCATACGCGCGGCCTTGATCGAAAGACCTAACCAGGAGGGCCCGGAATCACAAAATGACACGGTGTCTCAGCCATCCCTTGGCAAAAGGCGATCCGCATAAGGCGGCGCGTTAGTCATCGCGCCTCCGCAAAAAAGTTGGCGCCCTTCTCAGGCGATGGAGGCCAGAATGTTCTGCTTGCCCATGCCGGTCTTCCACGACGGCTGCAAGCTGGGCGCCCCGAATAGATAGCCTTGCAGGCAGTCCGTACCCGAACGCGCCAACCATTCGGCCACATCAGGATTTTCGACAGACTCCGCGACCGTCATCATTTCGAAATGATCGGCGATCGACAGAAGTGCCTGCACTAGGACTTGGTTGTCGGCGTTGTCCGGCAGGTCTTGGATGAACTGGCCGTCGATCTTGATGATGTCGAAGGAGAAGTCGCGCAGATACCGAAACGCCGTGAACCCGGCCCCAAAATCATCCAAGGCGAAAGTAATACCGTGGCTTTGCAGGTCAGCCATAAAGGAAATGACAAGTTCCGGCATCGTCATTGCCGAAGTTTCGGTGATCTCGAGGATTAGTCGCTCGACCACATCAGGATGATTGCGGATATGCTTTTGCAGGATCGCCGTCCATTTCGGATAGCCGATCGACCGCGCCGACATGTTGATCGATAACCGCAAGTCCGGATGCCGCTTCAAAGTCTTCAGCCCCAAAGACAAGGTGCGGCAGTCGATCTTTCGACCCACTTCAGTGTCCTCGACCTTATCCATGAAATCGACCGCTGGAATGATCCGCCCAGATTGATCGATCAACCGAATCAAGGCCTCGTAGAAGACGGCCTTGTGCGACCCACGCGCCGTAACCACCGGCTGAAATGCCAGCCGCGCATTGCCTGTATCCAGAGCCGTCCGCGCCATGTTGATGGCGTTCCGGGTCCGCTCATAAACCGCAAAATCCAGCGGGCTTTGCACGTATGTATCAGCGGCTGCGATGTTGCGTTGATTCATAAGGACCTCAAACCTGCTACACCCGGAGAGAGAGCCCGATGATCGTCAATAAATAGTAAATATTCGCATTTTGTTCTAATTTGATCTAAGGAGCGGCGCGGGGGGATGAATGACACCTGATGATAGTGCGGGACGGTGCGGATGGTGCGGGGACGACCCGCTCTATGTGGCCTATCATGATCGCGAATGGGGCGTGCCGGAATGGGATGCGCGCGCCCTATGGGAAAAGCTCATCCTCGATGGCTTTCAGGCCGGGCTCAGCTGGATAACGATCCTGCGAAAGCGCGATGCCTTTCGTTCGGCCTTCGAGGGCTTCGATCCCATTAAGATCGCTCGCTGGGGTGAGGCCGATGTCCAGCGGTTGCTCGGTGATCCAGGGATCGTGCGCCATCGCGGCAAGATCGAGGCCACGATCAAAAACGCGCGCGCCTATATCGACCTGCACGAACGGGCGGGCTTTGACACTTGGCTATGGGATTTCGTCGACGGGGCGCCCTTGCAGAACACGTTCCGCACGCTGGGCGAGGTGCCCGCGGAAACGCCCCTGTCCAAACAGGTCTCCAAAGAGCTTAAAACCGCTGGGTTCAGCTTTTGCGGACCCACGATCGTCTACGCCTTCATGCAGGCGACAGGCCTGATCAACGACCACCTCATCGGCTGCCCGGCCCATGCCCGCGTCGCTGCCCTCGGCAACAAGCGCTAGGGTTAATCAAACGTTCCGGTCACACGGCCCAGCAGCATAAACGCCCGCGCCGTGCGCGTGTTCGCCAGGCGAGAGATATCTTCGTCGGTTGCGTGCTTTTCAAACTGCAAGAACACCCGGTCAAAATGGCGCAGAAAGTGATGAACGGCGTCGCGAAACACCGCATCCGACTTCATGCGTCCCGAGGAGAGTGCGAGGGAAGACCGGTCATGAATCCCGCCAAGACCGGCCACGCTGCGCCCACGCTCGCCTTGGGCAAAGCGCCGCCAAAGCTCGGGCCGGGCGCGATCCGGCGTCAGGTCATCCATATAGATGCCGTCCTGGCTCAGCAGGGTCAGCACGTCTTGGCTGGCGCGGATGACCTGCTGCACGCCGCGATCCTCAAGCGCGCGGCGCAGGGCGCGAAAGCCCTCTTTGTCGGCTTCAGTGTCGGGAAAGTTCATCGCGCGGATGAACTCAGCGACACTTATCGGCGCGACCAACTCCTCGGGCGGTGTGCCCAGATGCAGGCTCGGCTGCGGGGCATCCACTGTCTCCGGCTCAACGGCGGCTCTAGCATCGGGCGCACGCGCAGTATGCCGCTCGCTCAAGACCTGGGCCAGGGCTGCTTGCTGGCCCTGCTGCGCCACGGTGAGCGCGTCGAGCTTTCGGCTCAGCTCCGCCAGGTCGGCAGTCTCGGTTGCCTCAGCCGGCTTGGCGGCGCCGAGCGCGCTGATTGCGTGACGCAGATCTTCGGCTTCCGCGCGCAACGCGGCCGAGGCCTTTGCCGCACTCGCCGCCACCCAGATCAGGACAAGCGGAAGGACAGCCGCCAACACACCCATGACTGTGAGCAGCCAGCCGGATCCGTCGCCCGTTCCCGCCACACCCCAGAAGACCAGAACGCCGATCACCCAAACCGCACTCAGCCCAATCGCGATGGCATCGGCGGGCATGAGGCGCAGCGAGCTTTGGTGTCGGTACAAACCCTCCCGCCCCGTCTGCGCGCGTTCACTCATCGGGCGCGAGGCAGAACGGGGGCCGGGTGTTGGCGTGTCAGACATGGGCGTCAGACATAGGATATTGTGACGATCTCATAGTCTTTGTCGCCGCCGGGCGTCTTGACTTCGACGCTGTCGCCCTCGTCCTTGCCGATCAGGGCACGGGCAAGCGGTGACTTGATGTTCAAAAGACCCTTCTCGATATCCGCCTCGGTCTCACCGACGATCTGATAGCGCTTTTCTTCCTCGGTGTCTTCGTCGACCAAAACGACCGTCGCGCCGAACTTCACCGGGCCCGACAAGGTCTTGGGGTCGATCACCTGAGCCAGCCCGATCGTCCCCTCAAGCTCTTTGATGCGGCCTTCGATAAAGGACTGCTTTTCCCGCGCTGAATGGTACTCCGCGTTCTCGGACAGATCGCCGTGCTCACGCGCCTCAGCGATTGCCTTGATGATTTCCGGGCGCTCCACAGTCCGCAGGGTCTTGAGCTCCGCATCCAGGGCCGCATAGCCCGCCGGGGTCATTGGGATCTTTTCCATGGTGGCTCCGTCAATCGATGCCGGTGGGGTGCGTCATAAAGTGTTATGGTCAGAGCGGTCCGAGTTCAACGCCTCTGCAGGCGATTCAGAAATTACCGCCGACGCCAAACTCAACGCTGCCAGAGATTGTCACACCGGACGGGATCGGGGGCGTTTGAGGCTCGCCTTCCGCGCCGCATCCTGCCAACGCTAGCAGGGCGACTGTGGAAAGCGCAGCGATCAGCTTGGAGGTCATGCCAATATTTCCTTCCAGCGGGCGATTTGGCGGCGCACCTGATCCGGCGCCGTGCCGCCATAGGACATCCGAGACGCCACCGAATTGGCGACCCCTAAGACCGAGTATACGTCCTGTGTGATGTCAGGACAGACCTTTTGCATCTCCTCCAAGGGCAGCGCATCCAGATCACAGCCCGCCGCCTCGCAGGCCGCGACAAGCGTGCCGGTGACGTGATGCGCCTCGCGAAATGGCATCCCCAGGCTGCGCACCAACCAATCGGCCAAGTCGGTGGCCGTTGCAAAACCCGACGAGGCCGCTGCCTCAAGCGCGGCAGGATCAGCCTTCAGATCGCCGATCATCCCTGCCATCGCCGCCAGAGACAGCATCAGCGTATCAGCGGCATCAAAGACCTGCTCCTTGTCCTCTTGCATGTCCTTCGAATAGGCAAGCGGCAGACCCTTCATCACCGTCAATAGGGCGATATTGGCCCCGACGATCCGGCCGATCTTGGCCCGGATCAACTCGGCCGCGTCAGGGTTTTTCTTCTGCGGCATGATCGAAGACCCTGTCGAGAACCGGTCCGACATGCGCACAAAGCGAAACTGAGCCGATGACCAAATCACGAGTTCCTCGGCCAGGCGGCTCAGATGCATCGCTGTGATCGAGGCCGCGGCGAGAAATTCGAGCGCGAAGTCCCGGTCGCTCACGGCATCGAGCGAATTGGCCGTTGGGCGATCGAAGCCCAGGGCCTTGGCCGTCATCTCCCGGTCGATTGGAAAGGAGGTCCCCGCCAAGGCCGCAGCACCCAGGGGGCTTTCGTTCATTCGCGCGCGCGCATCGGCGAAACGGCCGTAGTCGCGGCCCAGCATCTCGACATAGGCCATCATGTGATGCCCCCAGGTCACGGGCTGCGCGCTTTGCAGATGGGTAAAGCCGGGCATCACCCAATCCGCGCCCGACTTGGCCTGGGCCAATAGCACAGTTTGCAGCGCCCGGACCCCCTCCATCGCCGCGTCGATCTGATCGCGCACCCACAGCTTGAAATCGGTCGCCACCTGATCGTTGCGAGACCGCGCCGTGTGCAGCCGTCCAGCGGCCGGACCGATGATCTCTGAAAGCCGCGCCTCGACATTCATATGGATGTCTTCAAGCTCTTGGGAAAAGGCCAATTCGCCCGTTTCGATCTCTGACAAGACGGTGAGGAGGCCTTTTCGGATGGCGTCGGCATCCTTATCCTCGATGATATCTTGGTTCGCGAGCATCGCCGCATGGGCGCGGGAGCCCGCAATATCCTGCCGCGCCAAACGCTGGTCAAAGCCAATCGAGGCATTAATTGCCTGCATGATGGCGTCCGGTCCGGTGGCGAAGCGCCCGCCCCACATCGCATTTGAGGATTTATCTGCCATGTCGATGCCTCTGAAACCTTCGCGCCCCTGGCAAGCCGTGGCCGGGCTCGCCGCGCTTTTCACCCTAGGCGCTCATAGCGTCCAGGCGGATGACTTTGAAGCCCTGCGTGTGGGCGACATGCGCGGTTTGATGTTCCATGCCGAGCCGATGCCCGTCACCGATGAGACTTTTACTCATATCGATGGCGGCGAATTTACGCTGGCCGAGTTCGAGGGGCAGGTGATTTTGCTCAACTTCTGGGCCACCTGGTGTGCGCCTTGCCGGGAAGAGATGCCGTCGCTCGATGCGCTCAACCAAGAGCTGGGCGGGGATGATTTCCAGGTCGTGACGCTCGCGATGGGGCGCAATCCGATCCCGGCGATCGAACGCTTTTTCGAGGAGGAAGGGATAGAGACCCTGCCGACTTACCTTGATCCGCAGCAGGCCATCGGCCGCAACATGAGTGTTTTCGGCCTGCCCATAACGGTCGTTCTTAACTCCGACGGCCAGGAAATTGCGCGCTACCGGGGGGACGCGGATTGGGCAAGCGAAGAGGCGGTGGAGCTGTTGCGTGCCGTCATCGAGGCCGACGCCTCAAGCTAACATCCCCGCATAGGGCAGAAACCGCACGGGATCGCCAGGGGCGATCTCGGCGGCCCCGTCAGGCAATTCCACCAACCCTTCGGCCCAGCTAAGCCCGGAAATCCTTCCGGAGCCTTCTGAGGCGAAAACCTCCGCTGCGCCATCCGCGTTCAGCCGAGCGCGCAGATATTCGCGGCGCCCGGGCTTTTTTCGTTTCGTGAAGGCGGCGGGCACGGTCATGACAAGCGGCTCGAGCCAAGCACCCCCGGCCAGCCGCGACAGCGCGGGACGGGCGAAGATCAAGGCGCAGACCAAAGCCGCAACGGGGTTGCCCGGCAGCCCAAACACCGGCGTTCCACCATACATGGCTAGCGCTAGGGGCCGCCCTGGCTTGAGCGCGATGCGCCAGCTCGTGACCTGCCCCTCCCGCGACAGCAGGGCCGAGATATGGTCCTCATCACCGGCACTGGCCCCGCCCGAGGTGATGATCGCATCCGCATCGCGCGCGGCCCCGGACATCGCGTCGCGAACCCGGGCCGCATCATCGGGCACGATCCCCAGATCCAAAAGCTCATGCCCCCAAGACCGCACCAAAGCGCACAGCATCGGCCTATTGGCGTCGATTACCGAATGCGGTTGGGCTTGGGCTTGGGCCTCCTCGCCCGCATCGATCAGTTCATCGCCCGTCGACAGGACCGCCACGCGCAACGGGCGGCGCACCTGGGCCAAGGCCTGCCCTGACGCCGCCAAAAGCGCGAGATCGGGCGCCCGCAGCCGCGCACCGGCCCTCAGCACCGTATCGCCCGGCGCGAAATCCTCCCCCGCCTTCCTTGTATTGGCACCGGGCTTAATGCCCTCGCGAAAGGCAATCGAGGCGCCATCTGTGCTGCAATCCTCTTCCAAGACCACAGTGTCGACCCCGTCAGGCAGGGCGGCTCCCGTCAGTATGCGCAAGGCCTGTCGGGCGGGCACCGCGCCCTCATATGGCAGCCCCGCCGCCGCGCGACCCGGTGCCAAGGGCAGAGTATGGGGAGGCGCGCTCAGGCTTTCGAACGCAAAGCCATACCCGTCCACCGCCGCATTTGGCTTGGGCGGATTGGGGCGCAGGGCTCGTATATCCTTGCCCAGGACGCGGCCCTCCAGCTCGGACACAGCAACCTCATGCGTGCCCACAACTGGGGCAAGCGCTTCATTAAGCCGGTCCATCGCCTCATCGACCGGGGTCCAATCGACCCCTGCGGGAAGGGAAAAACAATCATCCCGCAGTGGCGGCGGCTCTAGCCCGCCTTGGGCAAGCACAGTCAGCCTTTCGCGGATCTCCGTCCCCAGGATCCACGCCTCTTGCCTGGCAATCTCGGGCGCCGCGTTCAACGCCTCGCTCAGGTCACCCGGCGGAAGCGCTGCAAAGGCCTTGGCTAAGAGCCTAACTTGCGCCCGGTCTCGGATCTCCCCCGGCCCAGCGGCCGCTTTGACGGCGGGCTCGATCAGCCCGGGCCAGATCTCGGCGATCACGATATCGGCCACGTCCACCTGCTCAAACGGCCAAATCGCGGCACCGAGCGTACGGCGCAATCGCGCCAGCATCGGCAGCCCCATCAAAGCCTGACTGCCCACCGTCGGGTTAAAATACAGCTGAAAGCAGCTCGAGGAGGCCCGCGCAGCAAGATCCGCCTGGCGCCGCTCGGCCACCCGGTCATAGACGATCCCGGCCTTGCGATAGGGCAGATCCGGATGGCCCGCCTCAGCAGGCTTGCCCCAAAATGGCCCAAGCCCGTCGAAGGCGCGGTTCATCTCCTCGGCCACCTCAAAGCGATTGTTGCTGCCATCCTCTTGATCCTCGATTCGCGCCTCAAGCCATTGCCAAAGCGCTAATGGATCATCCGAACCGGTGATCGCCCGCGCAACACGCGCAGGATAGCCAAAGGGAAAATCAAAACCCGCCAAAACGCGCCGGCCCGCGGCGCGCTCAACCGCGAAAATCTCCTGCAGTCGTGCCTCCGCCTCTTGCCGGGAGCGGCAATATACCGGCTCAAAAACGCGTCCCTGGCGAGCCATCCCAATCCAGATCGCATCCTTCGAAGGCCGTTTGGGCGCCCGCTTTCCAGCGGACCAATCGACCATCACAAAGGTTTGGAAACCGCTCAAAATCCCAACTCGCCCCGAATGAACGCCGCTACCTGGGCCGTCTCATCAAGCGGCAAGACGGGGCAAGCCACCGGTGGTGCGCCGTCGCTCGCCACAGCCCGGATCATAGGATCAGAATGCGCCAGCAATGGCTCGGCCTCGGAGGCACGCCGGTGGCACTCGATCTTGGGATGTTGCGCAGATTTCCACCCCTCGATGATCACCAGATCGCAAGGTGCAAGCCGTGCAATTAGGGCGTCGAGATCAGCGCTCGCCCCTGGCGCTTCGCTCATCAGAGCCCAGCGGTGTTCCGAGGCGACAAGGACCTGATCGGCGCCCGCCTCTCGGTGGCGAAAGCTGTCACTGCCAGGCCGGTCGATGTTAAAGCTGTGATGGGCATGTTTGAGACTGGCCACACGTAGCCCTTCGGCCTTGAATTGCGCAATCAAACGGGTCGTCAGCCCGGTTTTACCCGAATTCTTCCAGCCAACGATCCCGATGCGCTTCACACCGCCGCCTCACTGGCGCGGAGCAGATCCTCGGGCCGATTGATGTTGAAGAACGGGTCGAGAGCAGCGCTGGGAAAGACCGCGTCAACGGCATTGTGCCGCTCCGTCCAGACCACAACCTTGCGCGTGCCCGCCTGCAAGGCCGCGCGCAGATCCTCGCGCAAGGCGACGGGCCAGAGACCAAAGGTAGGATGCAGGGTCAATTCACCGCCGCTGGGTACTGTCGCAGCCAAAGCAATCGCGCCGCCTTTGGCCTCGGATGCCGCTTGCAGCCGCGACACTAAATCACGGGGCAAGAACGGCGTATCCGCCGCCGCCGTAACGATCCAATCGGCACCCTGCACGGCGCCGTGATCGAGGCCGGCCAGCACACCAGCTAATGGCCCGGCAAAGCCTTCGATGGGATCGCTGATCACCGGCAAGTTCAGATCGGCGAAACGGTCGGGATCGCCATTGGCATTCAGTGCCAAACCGCTCACTTGCGGCGCGAGACGGTAGATCACATGGGCAAAAAGGCTGCGCCCCGAAAGCTCCAGCCGGCCTTTATCGCCGCCCCCCATCCGTCGCGCCTGACCCCCGGCGAGGATCACCCCCAATGGCAGGGGCGCACTCATCCCGCAGCGCCCTTACGGCCATGGCGTCTCGCCTCACCGGGGATGCTAGCGGGATCGACGTCGTAGCGCAGCCGCTCAGCCCCGGCCAAACACACAAAGCGGCGCCCTTTGAGACGCCCCACCAGCGTCAGGCCGACCTGCTGCGCGATCTCCACACCCCAAGCAGTAAAGCCCGACCGTGAGAGCAGGACCGGGATCCCCATCAGCGCGGTCTTGATCACCATTTCCGAGGTCAGCCGCCCCGTCGTGTAGAGCACCTTGTCACCGGCCTCCACGCCTTCCGAACGCATCCAGCCCGCAACTTTGTCGACAGCATTATGCCGCCCGACATCCTCCATATAGACGAGCGGACGATCTCCCTGACAAAGGACCGTGCCATGGATCGCCCCGGCCTCCAGATACAGGCTCGGCGTGCGATTGATCTTATGGCTGAGGGTATAGAGCGCGGACACATCGCAAGTCAGTTCCGGCAGGCGCAGGCCTTCGAGCCCGGCCATCATATCCCCAAAGACCGTGCCCACGGCACAGCCCGAGGTCCGCGTCTTCTTGTCCAGATTGACCTCGGCGCGCGTCGCATCCGAGGTCCGCACCACGACCACGTCAAGCTCATCGTCGAAATCCACCGCGCTGACGTCATCCGCCGCGCTCAGCATCCCCTGATTGGCCAGAAATCCCAGCGCCAGATATTCCGGATAATCGCCGATCGTCATCGCGGTGACGATCTCTTGCGCGTTGAGATAGATGGTCAGCGGCCGCTCCTCGACCACGTTGAGCGATACACGCGCGCCGGTCTCATCCTGCCCCGAAACCTGACGCGACAGGCGCGCCGCCTGCGGGTCCGGCGCGATGATGTAGTCGGCGAGGATTTCGTCTGAAATGCCCATTTGCCTCAGGCGTGGCTGCGCTGTAAGCGGTCGGCGTAACCCTAAAGGCTGTCCATGTCGATTGTCAGGCCCAAAAGCGCCTATTTCCGCGGCTTTGTCGCGTCATTGCCCTTTACAATCATGGCCTCACCCTTCGGCCTGTTGTTCGGCGTGGTGGCGACCGAGGCCGGTTTGAACCTGTTACAAGTGATGGGCTTTACGGTGGTCGTGATCGCGGGCGCGGCGCAGTTCACGGCGGTGCAACTCATGGTCGATGGCGCGCCGACGCTGGTTGTTTTGATCTCAGCCCTGGCAGTGAATTTGCGGATGATGATGTATTCCGCCGCTCTGCAGCCGCATCTGGGCGCAGCACCTTTGTGGCAGCGGGTGACCGCAGCCTACACGATGTTCGATCAGACCTATGCCCTGGCTCAGGCCAACCATGATGCGGCCCCGGAAGCCTCAGTCGCATACAAAGCCGCGTTCTATCTTGGTGCTGCGACACCGCTGGTGCCAGTCTGGATCCTGTCGACCTGGCTGGGCGCTGGGCTAGGCGCGCAAATCCCTGAGGCTTGGGCGCTCGATTTTGCCATGCCGATCATGTTTTTGGCCATGATCGCCCCCGCCCTGCGGAGCCTTGCCCATGTCGCCGCCGCGGTCACCGCGGTCAGCCTGGCGCTTATCTTCGCGTTCCTGCCCTTCAACCTTGGCCTCATGGTCGCCGCCCTACCTGCCATGGCCGTCGGGGCCGAACTCGAGCGAAGAGGATACGGTCGATGATCGCGATGCCCGCCAGCGAAGTGTGGATGATCATCGCTGCCCTTGGCGTGGGCACCTTCGCGATCCGATTTTCCTTTCTGGGCCTGCTGGGTGATCAGCGCCTCGCGCCCTGGATGCTGCGTCATCTGCGCTATACCGCTGTCGCCGTGCTGCCCGCGCTGATCGCGCCGCTGATCCTTTGGCCCGAAGCCACCGCGGGCACGCCGGACCCGATCCGCCTGGCTGCTGCGGCGGTGACCTTAGCGGTGGGCTACCTCACCAAGAACGCCGTGGGCTCGATGGTTGCGGGCTTTGCCGCCTTCTACACACTGGCCGCGATCCTGGGCTGACAGCGCGGGCTAGAGCGGCAGGGCGGTACTCGCGCGCACTGTCTTAAGCGAAAAGCTCGACTGCATCCGCGAGACACCTGGTAGGCGGGCGAGCTTTTGGCGGTGGATCCGCGCGAAATCATCGGCATCCCGGGCCGCGACCTTCAACAGGTAATCCGCAGCCCCGGCCATGAGGTGGCATTCCAGCACATCGGGGATCTGCGCCACCGCCCGTTCGAACCCGTCGAGCACATCGTCGGATTGCCCCGACAGGCTGATCTCGACAAAGACGGTGGTCGTCCGGCCCGAAGCGCGCGGCTCCAACAGGGCAACATAGCCCGCGATCACACCCTCCTGCTCAAGACGTTGCACCCGGCGATGGCAGGCCGAAGCCGACAGTGCCACGCGGTCGCTCAGCTCTGCATTCGTCAGGCGACCGTTTTCCTGCAAAAGGCGCAAAAGCCGCCGGTCGATTTCGTCAAGATGGGCCAAGGTAGGAGATCTTTCAAAGTCTGAGCGCTGATAAAGGATATTCTCGCGCAGGACTTCGGCACAAGCCTGTATGGCCTTGCCCCTCCAAAGAAAAAGGCCCGCCGGTCTGGCGGGCCTTCGCAGGCATTGCGCTCCTGCTGTGTCAGGACGCTCTGAGCGCGTCGCGGATCTCGGCCAAAAGCTCTTCTGCCGTGGGGCCCGCGGGCTCCTCTGCCGCTTCTTCTTCTGCCTTCTCGCTGGCCTCTTTGATCTTGTTGACCTGCTTGACGAGCATGAACACCACGAAGGCGATGATCAGAAAGTTGATGATCGCCATGATAAAGGCGCCATAGGCGAAGACCGCCGCGCCAGTTTCACGGGCTGCTTCAAGGCTTGCGCCCTCGGCCACATCACCCGACAAAACCGCGTAATTGTTGGTGAAATCGATCCCGCCCATAAACAGGCCGATAATCGGATTGATCAAATCGCCCACAAGCGAGGTCACGATCGCGGTAAACGCAGCACCGATAATGATACCAACAGCCATGTCCATGACATTGCCCTTGGCAATGAAATCCTTGAATTCATTCATCATTGTAGTCATTCCTATCCCAGTCCCAGGCAGTCACACGCTGCCTTTCCCGCGCAAACGTTGTCAAAGTCATAGACTTCAGGAAAGGGGAAAAATGCGGACTTTCGCGCATTGCAAAGCTCAGGAGTTTGACCATGGCGGACCTTTCGAATTTCGAGATCACCAAGAAATGGGTGCCGCAACACCCTGACCTGCTGCAACTATTCTCTTTTCCAACACCGAACGGCGTCAAAGTGTCGATCGCACTCGAAGAAATGGGGCTCGCCTATGAGGCGCACCGCGTCACGCTCTCGGATGCCGATGTCAAAAGCCCGGAATTTCTCAGCCTCAACCCCAACAATAAAATCCCGGCGATTATCGACCCCAACGGACCCGATGGCACGCCCATTGGCATCTTCGAGTCCGGTGCGATCTTGCTTTATTTGGGTGAGAAGACCGGGCAACTGATCGGAAACTCCGCCTCGGATAAGGCGCATGTCACGCAATGGCTCATGTTCCAGATGGGTGGCCTCGGGCCGATGCTGGGTCAGCTTGGGTTCTTCGTGAAATTCGCCGGTGCCGAGATCGAAGACCCGCGCCCGCGCGAACGCTATATTGCTGAGGCCAAGCGCTTGCTGGGTGTGCTAGACTGCGAACTCGCCAAGAGGGATTGGATCGCGGGAACTTACTCCATCGCCGATATCGCCATCGCCCCGTGGATCCTGGCGCTGGATTTCTACGGCGCAAAGGACCTCGTCGGTTGGGACAACCTCGAGCACATCCCGAGCTATATTGATCGCTTTCTCGAACGCCCCGCGGTGGTCAAGGGCCGAAACATTCCGCCGCGCGAAGGTTAGTCCGGCAGAACACCGGTCAACACATACCGCAGGATATCCGCCACTTGCCGCGGGTCCTGCGTGACGGCCAGTGCGGCCGCGTCAACCTCTTTGAGGGCATGGGCATGGTCGGGCCCGTGGAGGATGATCAGCGATTTTCCAAGCGCCGCAGCATAGCCCGCATCAAAGGCCGCGTTCCACTGCTTGTACTGATCGCCAAAGCGCACGACGACCACATCTGCCTGCGAAATCTCACGCCGCGTTCGGATGGCGTTGACCATCGCGCCCTTGTGGTCGTGCCAGTATTTGTTGGGCTCTTCGCCCAAGATCGCCACGCCGCAATCGTCACTCGCGGCGTGATCGGTCACCGGGCTGGAAAACGCCACATCGAGGCCCTCGGCCCCTTCGATCACAGCCTCACGCCAATCGGTGTGGATCTCACCTGACAGATAAACCTTGAGCGTCATCCTGGCCCTCCTATCCCCGCAACGTGCCGCCGGTGGCTTGGCTCACCTTGGCCACGATCTTTTGCGCGACGGCTTCGATCTCGTCTTCGGTCAGGGTCTTGTCCCGGGGCTGGAGCCGTACGGTGATCGCGATCGATTTCTGTCCCTCAGGCAGGCCGCCACCGCTGAACTCATCGAAAACGGCGACGTCGTCGATCAGCGATTTGTCGGCGCCGCCGGCCGCGTTTACCAGATCGAGCGCGGCCACATCGGCGGCGACGACGAAGGCAAAGTCCCGCTCCACCGACTGCAGGTCCGAGATGGCCAGGGCGCCGCGGCTGGCACCGGTCTTGCGCGGCTCGGGGATTTCCTCGGGCCAAAGCGTGAAGGCGACCGCGGGGCCTTTGACACCCATCTCGCGCAGGACCTTCGGGTGGAGCTCACCGAACACGCCCAAGAGCTTTTTCGGCCCAAGCTGCAACATGCCGTGCCGCCCGGGATGCCACCAAGCACTGGCCCCACGCCCCACCTGCAGTTTCGCCGGCGCCCCCATCGCGGACAGGATCGCCTCGGCATCAGCTTTGACGTCGTAAAGATCAACAGCGCGCCGCGCCTTATGCGGGTCGCGCGGGCCGGTTTGGCCCACAAGCAAACCGGTCACCAGCACGTGCTGCTCCCCCGGCTCTCCACCATGGAACGCCGCCCCGATCTCGAAGAGGGCCATATCAGCCGTGCCGCGCGCCTGATTTCGCTGCGCGGCTTGCAGCAAGCCCGGCAACAAAGCGGGGCGCATATGGCTCATCTCGCTGGAGATCGGGTTTTCGAGCCGTGTGGCCTCGTCACCGCCCCCGAACAATGCCGCCGAGGCCTGATCGATGAAGCTATAGGTGACGCATTCATTGTAGCCCAAAGCGGCGGCCATCCGGCGCGCGGATTGCTCACGGCGTTGCAGCGGGGTCAGGATGGGGCGCGGCACACCGCTCGTCATGCGCGGCATCGGTTGCCCTTTGAGCCCGGTCAAGGACGCCATGCGGGCGACCTCTTCCACCAGGTCCGCCTCGCCCTGCACATCGCGGCGCCAGGACGGCACGGAGACGTCCAGGACATCGCCCGTGCCGCTCACGACAAAGCCAAGCGCTTCGAGATACTTGATCTGATCAGCCTTCGGGATCTCCATGCCAACAAGGCGAGAGACGCGCGCGGTATCGTGAGGATAGGATCTAGCGGTTTGAAGCGGTGCACCGGCCTGGACCACTTCGCTCGGCTCACCGCCGCAAAGCTCTAGAACCATGCGCGTCGCGGCCTCGAGGCCGGGCAACGTATAGGCCGGGTCCACACCGCGCTCGAACCGATAGCGCGCATCCGAATTGATCTTGAGATCGCGCCCGGTATAGGCGGTGCGCACCGGGTCCCAATAAGCGCTCTCGATAAAGACATCCGTGGTCTCTTCGGTGCAGCCGGTCTCTTCGCCGCCCATCACGCCCGCGATGCTTTCGACACCGTTGTCATCGGAAATGACGATCTGACCGGCCGCGAAGGTGTACGTCTTGCCATCAAGCGCCAGGACCTCCTCGCCGCCTTGCGCCCTGTGAACGCGCAGATCGCCCTGCACCTTGGCCACATCGAATACGTGCAGCGGCCGGTTCATGTCGTAGGTGAAGAAGTTGGTGATATCGACGAGGGTCGAGATCGGCCGAAGACCAATCGCCTTGAGCCGCGCCTGAAGCCAGTCCGGCGACGGCCCGTTCTTGACCCCGCGCACCACCCGGCCCGCGAAATGGGGACAATCGTCCAGGGTGTCTGCATCGATCGAGACGTCGATGGGCGACGGGAAGGCACCGGCAACCGCTTTGGGCTCATGCGCGATCAACTTGCCCAAGCCCCGCGCGGCCAAATCCCGCGCGATGCCATGCACGCCCAAGGCATCCTGCCGGTTCGGCGTTATCGCGATCTCGATCACCGGATCGCCCTTGCCCGGCTCATGGGCCGAGAGCCAATCTGCAAACCTCTCACCCACATCGCCGGAGGGCAGCTCGATGATCCCGTCATGAGCGTCCGACAGCAGCATTTCACGCTCTGAGCACATCATGCCAAAGCTTTCGACACCGCGGATCTTGCCCACATTGATCGTCGTATCGATCCCCGGCACGTAAGTGCCTGGATGGGCGATCACCACGGTAATCCCTTCGCGCGCATTGGGCGCCCCGCAGACGATCTGCCGCTCGCCTTGATCGGTGGCGACCTGACAGACCTTGAGACGGTCGGCATCAGGGTGCTGCTCGGCCTTGAGCACCTTGCCGATCGTGAAAGCGCGCAACGCATCCAGCGGATCGGTGATCTCTTCGACCTCCAAGCCAATATCAGTCAGCGTCTCCGCAATCTCAGCGACCGAGGCGCTGGTCTCCAAGTGATCCTTGAGCCAGGACAGGGTGAACTTCATCTCAAAACTCTCTGCGCGTTTGGCGCGGGGCTATCCCATTTAGGTGTCGGGGGGAAGGCCTGGGCCGCACTGCTCTTGGCCATCGCGATTGCGCCGCTCAACGCTTTTGAGCCAAAGATCGATCAGGAAGATCGGCGCCAGGATCACGGTCCAGGACACGGCGTTGAAAATGGTCCACATCAGCTTTTCGCCCTGCGGCATGTCCGAGCGCCAAAGCCCGATATGCGCCACGACAATCCCGCCCAAAATCAGGCCGACGATGATCGCACGCTTGCGCAGGCTGAGGGGTGGTTTGCGTGCTGGCATAGGCCAGATATGGCCCTCGAGAAGCCTGCCTCAAGTAATACCCAGCCTCAGACCCCGCCGTGTAGCGTCGGCACGTCCAAGCTCGAAAAGCCATAATGCCTGAGCCACCTGAGATCGCTTTCGAACATCGTGCGCAGATCCGGGATGCCGTATTTCAGCATCGCGATCCGGTCGATCCCCATGCCAAACGCAAAGCCCTGATATTCGCTTGGATCGATCCCGCCCGCGCTCAGGACTTTGGGATGCACCATGCCTGAGCCGAGGACTTCGAGCCAGTCATCGCCCTCGCCCACGGCCACAGTGCCGCCTTCAAAGCTGCATTGGATATCGACCTCCGCCGAAGGCTCGGTGAAGGGGAAATGCGAGGCGCGGAAGCGGGTCTTCACGTCCTTGCCGAAGAAGGCCGAAAAGAACTCCTCCAGCACCCATTTCAAATTCGCCATCGAGATATCGCGATCCACCGCCAGACCCTCGACCTGGTGGAACATCGGCGTATGCGTCTGGTCATAATCCGCGCGATAAACGCGGCCCGGGGCGATGATGCGGATCGGCGCGCCTTGCCTTTCCATCGAGCGGATCTGCACCGGCGACGTATGCGTGCGCAGCACATTGGGCGGGCGGTTATCGCCTTCGCCCCGTGCAATGTAGAACGTGTCCATCTCGGCGCGCGCCGGATGGTGGCCAGGAATGTTCAGCGCGTCAAAATTGTACCAATCGCTATCGATCTGGGGACCTTCGGCGACGGCAAAGCCCATATCTGCGAAGATCGCCGTGACCTCTTCCGTGACGCGGCTGACCGGGTGGATGCTGCCCGCGCGACGCGGCCGAGAAGGCAGCGTCACATCGAGCCACTCGCCCTTGAGCCGCTCATCGAGCGCGGCATCCTCCAGCGCGATTTTGCGCGCGCCGATCGCGTCATTGACCTCGGATTTCAGTGCGTTGAGCGCGGGGCCCGCCACCTGGCGCTCCTCCGGGCTCATCTTGCCAAGCTCGCGCATCTTCAGGCTGATCTCGCCTTTTTTGCCCAGGGCCGTCACGCGGATATCCTCCAGCGCGGCCTCATCGGAGGCCGTGGCGATTTGGTCGAGGTATTTTGTCTTCAGATCATCCATCGGGCCGTCTCCGCTCAGCGTTTGCGTGATCTATCGCCCCAGCCATGGGGGTTCAAGCGCCGCAGGCGTGGCTGGCGCCGGACAGAAAAAAGGCCGCTCGGGAATGAACGGCCTTTGGGATCTTCTTGCGTGCAGGGTCGGCTAGGCCAGCGCGCCCTTCGCTTGATCCACGATTGCGCCAAACGCGTCGGGCTCATGCACGGCCAGATCGGCGAGAACCTTACGATCCACCTCAATCCCGGCCTTCGCCAGGCCATTGATAAAGCGCGAATAGGTCAGGCTTTCGTCATGGGCGCGCACAGCGGCGTTGATCCGCTGGATCCACAGCGCGCGGAAGCTGCGCTTGCGCGCCTTACGGTCGCGCGTGGCGTATTGGTTGGCTTTGTCGACCGCCTGGGTTGCGGTACGGAAATTGCGCGAACGCGCTCCGTAATAGCCCTTGGCTTGATCGACGACTTTCTTGTGGCGGCGGTGGGTGACGGGTCCGCTTTTGGTACGGGGCATGATCGGGCCTCCTTAACGCGAATAGGGCATGTAGGACTTAACGATCTTTGCATCCGGATCGCTAAGAGTGGTCGTTCCACGGGCATTGCGCAGAAACTTGTTCGACCGCTTGATCATCCCGTGGCGCTTGCCGGCTTGCGCCGCCTTCACCCGGCCTGAGGCCGTCACCTTAAAGCGCTTTTTGGCGCTCGATTTCGTCTTCATCTTCGGCATTTCCGTCTCCTCTTGCGGGTCGGTTTGGGCGCAACTCGGCATGCCGTTCCGGCCGGCCGCGCCATTTCGAGAGGCGCCGTATAGGCCCATATTGTGGGCCTGTCCAGAGCGTTGAAAGCTCAGCGGAGGCTCAGTTCAGAATACGCGCCGCGACATCGACAAAGGCCAGCGGGATCGCCTCAAGCGTGAAGCCACCCGACAGGCCAAAATGGGCCAGGGCAAAGAGCCCCAGGCTCAAGGCCAATCCCGCCAGGCCCACCTGCGAACGCCGCCGATCCGCCCAGCCCGCTAGGGCGGAGCAGCCCGCAAACCCAAAAATCAGCGTTGCTGCGACGATCACGATGTCCATACGGGTGCCATGCCACAGCACATGGGCGGCTGTCCATGTGGTGGGCGCGAACACTATGTCCACCGGCGGTGCCTTGCAGACCTATTCAGGATCGGTCGCGAAAATCAGGCGCTCTTCACAGGGCGCGATGCGCAGGATGTTGGTCGATCCAGGCACATTGAAAGGCACGCCCGCCGTGACCACGATCTGATCGCTTTCCTCGGCAAAGCCTTCTGATCGGGCGCAGCGCGCAGCATTGACGACCGCCTGTTTGAAGCGCTCAAGCTGACCCGTCATCATCGTATGCAAGCCCCAGGTCAGCGTCAGTTGCCGCGATGTTTTGGAGATATGTGTCATCGCGATAATCGGCACTTGCGGGCGCTCCCGCGCGATCAAACGCGCCGTGGTCCCGGATTGGGAATGACAACAGATCGCGGCAATGTCAGTGGCCTCGGCGATCTCGCGCGCAGCGGCAACGATCCCGTCGGCGATGGTTTCCCGATGGCCGCCCCGGCTGGCCTTGATGACCTCGGCATAGGTCGGATCGGCCTCGACCTCCATCGCCACCGCATTCATCGTCGACACCGCCTCGATCGGGTAGGCGCCCGCCGCGCTTTCGGCCGAAAGCATAACCGCATCGGCGCCTTCATAGATGGCGGCGGCGACATCCGAGACCTCGGCCCGCGTCGGCATCGGGCTTTCGATCATGCTTTCGAGCATCTGCGTGGCTACGATCACCGGCTTGGCGGCGGCCCGGCACTTGCGCACGAGGCGCTTTTGGATCGGCGGCACATTTTGCACCGGCAACTCGACACCGAGATCGCCCCGCGCAACCATAATCCCGTCTGATACCTTGAGGATCTCATCGAACTCCTTCACGGCGGCGGGCTTTTCGATCTTGGACAGGATCGCGGCGCGCCCGTCGGCCAGCTCGCGCGCCTCCCAGACATCCTTTGGGCGCTGCACAAAGCTCAGCGCCAGCCAATCGACGCCCAGCTCACACACAAACTCAAGATCCTTTCGGTCTTTGTCGCTCAGCGCCGCAAGGGGCAGGACAACATCGGGCACGTTCACCCCCTTGCGGTTGGAGATGGTGCCGCCAACCTCGACGGTGCAATTGGCAAATTCCGATGTGCAATCGACCACCCGAAGCCGCTGTTTGCCATCATTCACAAGCAGCGTCGCACCAGGTTCGAGCGCGGCGAAAATCTCGGGATGGGGCAGGTTCACGCGCGTCGCGTCCCCGGGCGTCTCATCGAGGTCGAGGCGAAAGGCCTGGCCAACCTCAAGCTCTTCGGCGTCGTTGGCAAACACACCGACCCGCAGCTTGGGCCCCTGAAGATCGGCCAAGATCGCGATGGGCCGGCCCAGATCTTCCTCGATCTGACGGATGTGCGCGTGCCGTTCGGCGATATCTGAATGCTCACCATGGCTCATATTCAGCCGGAACACATCGGCGCCCGCCTCAAACAGAGCGCGGATCGTCTCGTAATCGCTAGAAGCCGGGCCCAAGGTCGCCACGATTTTCACGTTTCTCAATCGCCGCATACTTGTAACCCTCTCTTTCGATTTATGTTAACGCTCACATTGCCGATGTCTTAGCGTCCGCATCCGCCTTGGTGCAAGGGGGCAAAGAGCGGCTGGTGAACCCGCGCGATCAGGCTTATGGCCTAGGCGGGATGTCGCGCGAGCCGACCAGGTGTCGCGCCTGAAAGGCCAAACTGCCCCGGAAGGCTCCGCAATGCTTGAGGACAGCTATGAGATCTTCGGGGCCAGCCGCCTGGGCCCCTGGCTGATCACGGTCGATCACGCCTCGCCGCGTGTACCAAATGAGGTGGCCGGGGGCGATTTGGGGCTGGATGCGCGCGACATGAACCGCCACATCGCCTATGACATCGGCGCGTTGGGCCTGGCACGGGCCCTGGGGCAACATCTCGAAAGCGTGGTCATCGCGTCGCGCTTCTCGCGGCTCGTGATCGACCCCAACCGGGGTGAGGACGACCCGACCCTGGTGATGCAGCTCTACGACGGCTCGATTATCCCGGCCAATCGAGGCATCTCGCCTGCCGCGATCGAGGCCCGGCGGGAACGCTACTATCGCCCCTATCACGCCGCCATCTCTGAGCTTGCCGCCGCGCGCCCCGCGCCGGCGCTCCTGTCGGTGCATTCCTACACGCCGCAGCTGCGCGGGCGACCGCCACGGCCTTGGCATGTGGGTGTGCTCTATGCCCGCGATGACCGCTTGGCACGCCCTCTCCTGCGGCGTCTCGCTGCCGAGCCCAATTTGGTTGTCGGTGACAACGAGCCCTATACCGGCGCGCTGAAAGGCGACGCGATGGACCGCCACGGGGTGCAAACCGGGCATGCCCATGTCCTGATCGAGCTGCGCAACGACCTGATCGCCACGGCCGAGGACCAAAGCGCTTGGGCCAGCCGCCTGGCTCCGATCCTTAACGCGGCGCTCAAGGACTGCATGCCTGAGCTTTTTGCGCAAACTGCCCAGAGCGGCTAGGATCAAAGCATAGGAGACGCATCATGGATGACATCACACGGACCGAGCTTGAGGCGGCAGCGTTCCGCAGATTGCTGACCCATCTCGACAGCCGCAAAGACGTCCAAAACATCGACTTGATGAACCTTGCTGGCTTTTGCCGGAATTGCCTGAGCCGCTGGTACGGGGAAGAGGCCGAAGCCCGCGGTCATGCCATCGATAAAGAGGCCGCCCGGGAGATCATCTACGGCATGCCATATGCAGAATGGAAAGCCGCCTATCAAACCGAAGCGACGGACGCGCAAAAAGCCGCCTTCGATGCAACGCCAAAGGAGCATTAGGCTATGAACCCCATTGATCCCACCGGCGGTCTCGGCCCGGAACACTTCATCCATGTCTATCTGCTAATGGGTCTGGAAATGCCGCTCTTCACCACGCTTTACGCCTTTCCACTGATGGTCTTCGGCTACTACGGTCTCTGAAACGGGGGCTAAGAGCGAGGGGCCATGAACTGGGCTCGCATGTGCAGTCGGCGCGAAAGATCTTAGAAACCGACCCGCCTATTCCGCGCGTAGGATCTCCAGAAACGCCTCGCCAAACCGCTCGGCCTTGGCCGGTCCCATACCGGGGATCCGCGCAAGATCATCGAGGCTGTCGGGCTTGCGTTCGGCCACATGGCGCAGCGTGCTTTGCGTGCAATTGAGAAACTTCCCCGCGCCGTCCTCACCCCGGCTCAGCTCAGTCTGCGCATCGTGCAACTGATCAAAGATCGGCCCCGATCCGCGCCCGGCCAGTTTGCGCCGCGCCGGATGCATCTCCGGCGGGCTCTCCCCGGTGATCACGGCCAGGAACTCCGCGCCATAGCGCTCGAGCTTCATGGCGCCGACGCCTGAAATCTTGGCCATATCGTCCAGCGTCCGGGGCCGCGTCTCGGCCATTTCGATTAGGGTTTTGTCGGTGAAAACGACATAAGCCGGAGCCGATTGCGCCTCGGCCAGGGCGCGGCGCTTGGCCTTGAGCGCGGCCAAAAGCGGCGCGTCTTCTTCGGAGACGAGCATCCGCACCTGCGGCCGCGCCGCGGCTTTTTTCAGCGTATCGCGGCGGAGTGATATTGTCTCCTCCCCGCGCAGGATCGGCCGCGCGCGCTCTGTCATATAAAGCGCGCCGTGGCGCGTCGGATCTGGCCGCACCAAATCGAGCGCCGCCATCTGGCGAAACACACCCTGCCAGCCTCGCTTGTCAAACTCTGAGCCGACACCAAACGTGGGCAAGCTGGCATGACCCCGCGCGCGCACCTTCTCGGTCTCGATACCCACCAAGATGTCGATCAGATGGCCCGCGCCAAAGCTCTCCCCCGTCCTGAGCATCGCCGACAGGGCCTTTTGCACAGCTGTGCCCCCGTCGAACAATTCGGGCGGGCTTTCGCAGAGATCGCAATTGCCGCAAGGCTCCGACGCGTCCCCGAAATAGGACAGCAGGATCTGCCGCCGACAGCCCTGCGCCTCAGCGAGGCCCAGCAGCGCGTTGAGCCGCGCGTGATCGGCGGACTTTCGTTCAATCGGGGCCAGGCCCTCATCGATCTGACTGCGGCGAAAACGGATATCGTCCGGCCCAAAGAGGGTCATGGTATCGGCCGGCGCCCCGTCGCGACCCGCGCGGCCGATCTCCTGGTAGTAGGCTTCGATCGATTTGGGCAGATCGGCATGGGCGACCCAGCGGATATCGGGTTTGTCCACGCCCATCCCAAAGGCGATGGTGGCCACCACGATCAGACCGTCTTCGGTGGCAAAGCTGGCCTCGACGCTGCGCCGTGCCTCCGCCTCCATGCCGCCGTGGTAATGCACGGCGCTATGGCCCGCCTCTTTCAACGCGCGGGCAAGCGTCTCGGTCTTGGCCCTCGTGCCGCAATAGACGATGCCGGACTGGCCCTTGCGTGCGGCGGCAAAGCTCAGGATCTGAGCGCGGGGGTTGTTCTTGACCTCGAAGCCCAGTGCCAAGTTGGGCCGGTCAAAGCCCCTTAGGAACGTCTCCGGCGCCTGACCGGCAAACAGCCGATCCACAATCTCGGCCCGGGTTTCCGCATCTGCCGTCGCGGTGAAGGCGGCCAAAGGCACGCCAAGCGCGTCGCGAAGCACCCCGATGCGCAAATAATCGGGCCGAAAATCATGGCCCCACTGACTGACGCAATGGGCCTCATCGACCGCGATCAGGGACACGCCGGCCCGGCGTAAAAGCCGCTCAGTCCCGCTGCTGGCAAGGCGTTCGGGCGCTAGGTATAAGAGCTTCAGCCGCCCCGCCTCCAGCGCCTCCCAGACCTGATCGGTCTCTTCCTGGCTGTTGCCCGAGGTCAACGCGCCCGCCTCCACCCCCAGCGCGCGGAGCGCCCGGACCTGATCGCGCATAAGGGCAATAAGCGGCGAGATGACCACCGTTAGACCCTCACGCATCAAAGCAGGCAATTGAAAACAAAGGGATTTGCCGCCGCCCGTGGGCATAATGGCCAGGACATTCTCGCCCCGCGCCACGCTTTCAACGATCTCCGCCTGGCCCGGGCGAAAGACGTCAAAGCCGAAAATCTGCGCCAAAAGCGCCTGCGCGTCTTGCATACCGAAACGCCGTTTTTTGTCTGCTCGTTTTGATGAACCCTCCCACATTGCCATAGCCTTAACAAGCCAAAGCACAGGGCAAAGAATGGGGCAAAAAACCCCGCCGGATCGGCAAAAGTTTTTGCGAATGACTTGCAACTAGCGTGCCGCGCGCCTATCTGTCTCAGTGAAGAAGCGACCAAACAGCTTTACGCGACCAATCCAACAGTCACGCATCAGGAGGGACGTCCATGCCCGCCACCAAAACTCTCAAGCTCGCAGCATTTAGCCTTGTCCTCGCCGCGCCCCTCGCGGCCCAGGAGGTTACGCTGCGCTTTCAGCATTTCGTCTCGCCGCTCTCGGCCAATCCCACCGGCTTCATGCAGCCCTGGGCCGACGCCATCGAAGAGCAATCGGGCGGCCGCATCGCGGTGGAGCTTTATCCCTTCATGCAGCTGGGCGGCTCCGCGCCGAACCAGTATGATCTGATCCGAGACGGCGCCATCGATGGCGGCTGGGTCATCCCGGGCTATCAGCCTGGCCGTTTCCCGGAGGCCGAGGCGCTTGAGCTGCCGTTTATGTCGCCCAAATCGGCCGAACAGGCCTCGATCGCGGCGTGGGAGTTCACGCAAGAGCATCTGATGGACGATTTCGCCGATGTGCACGTAATCGCGGCCCATATGCACGGCCCAGGTCTGGTGCATCTCAATGGCCCGGCAATCGATGAGCTCGACGATTTCGACGGGATTAGCCTGCGCGGCCCGTCGCGCCCGGCGACCCTCCTGCTGGAGGAGCTTGGCGCCACGCCCGTCGGCATGCCGGTCCCGGCCTTCCCCGAAGCGCTCGCGCGCGGTGTCGTCGATGGCGGTGTGATCACCTGGGAAATGGCCCCGTCCCTGCGCCTCGATGAGCTGGCGCAAAGCCACACCGACGTGGCCGGCGACCGCTCGATGTATAACCTCTATTTCATCTGGGCGATGAACCGCGACGTCTATGAGGGCCTGCCGGAAGACCTGCGCGCCGTGATTGACGCCAATTCCGGCCTGATGGCTTCGGCCTGGGCCGGGCGGGCGCATGATATCGGCGACACGCTGGGCCAAGAGCAGATGGAGGCCGCTGGCAACCAGATCGCCGAGATGAGCCCTGAGCTCACCGCTGAGATCGAGACCCTGGGCGTCGGCGTAACCGAGGCCTGGATCATCGAGGCGACGGAGCGCGGCTTGGACGGCCAAGGCCTTGTCGATGATGCCCGCGCGCTTTTTGACGCGGCGACAAGCGCGACCGAAAGCAACTAATCAGAGCAAGTCACCAGTATTCGGGTACACGTCAGGACCGCCGCCCCACCCGGGCGGCGGTTTTTCGTTTGGGCGCTAAGCCACGTGGCGCAAAAGCGTGATCCAAGTCTCGCCATAGCGACGCTGGTCCAGGATCGCGAAGCCCGCGCCGGGCTCACCCACGCGGCTCTCCTCCCAGACCAACAGCGCATTCTCAGCCAACCAGCCACCCTCACGTGCCGAGGCCAGAGCGCGCTCTCCTAGCCCTTTGCCATAGGGCGGATCGAGAAAGACCAGATCGAACGCAGCCTCCCGCGCCTCGCCTAGCCGTGTCGCATCGCGGCGAAAGACACGAGAGGCCCCCTGCGCCTGACAGGCCGCGATATTCTCGCGCATGAGCGCCCGCGCCTTGGCGCCGTCATCGACGAAAACCGCCCGCTCCGCCCCCCTGGACAGTGCCTCAAGCCCCAGCGCGCCGGTCCCCGCAAACAGATCAAGCACCCGCGCGCCCGCCACGGGATCGCCGTAGCCGCCATTTTGCAAAAGGTTGAAGATGCTCTCGCGCACCCGGTCGCTGGTGGGTCTCAGATGCGCCGCGCTGTCGCCCGCCCCCACGCTGGCCAGGCGCCGACCGCGCCAGCGTCCGCCGATGATCCTCACGGACGGCTCATGCGCGCAACAAACCCTTCAGGTCGCCCGCCGGATCCGCGATCACCGCCTGGTCGGGTGCAGCTCCGGCCTCGACCAGGCGCTTGCCGATCATATAGCCGCGCGGATCGCTCATCGCGTCCACGGCAATCAAACGCGACCCCCGGAAATACCAATGCGAGACGGCCTTGCCACCGTCACGCACGACCACACCGTCATACTCCCGCGCGAGACCCGCGATCTGCAGCTTCACGTCATACTGATCCGACCAGAACCAGGGGCGGGGCAAATAGGCTGCCTCTGCGCCCAGGATATTGCGCGCCACGGCCTCCGCCTGATCGATGGCGTTTTGCACCGATTCCAGCCGCACGCGCGTGTCCTCGAAAGGAAGGGAGGCACAATCCCCCGCCGCCCAGATCCCCGGCACGGAGGTCTGGCCCATTGCGTTGACGGCAATCCCTTGGTCCAGCGCGACACCAGCCGCCGCGGCAAGCTCCGTCTCCGGGGTGATACCGATCCCAACGATCGCAAGATCACAATCCAGCCGCGTGCCATCGCTCAGCTCCGCGCCCGTCACCTGATCGTCCCCGAGCAAGCTCGCCAAGCCCACACCCTCGCGGATCTCCACGCCGTGGCCCTGATGCAACGCGCGGAAGTAATCCGCCGTCTCGACACAGGCGACGCGGCCCAGAATGCGCGGCGCCGCTTCGACCAACACCACCTCGAGGCCCAGCTTGCGCGCCACCGCCGCCGCCTCCAGGCCGATATAGCCGCCGCCGATCACCAACAGCCGCCGACCCTGCCGCATCTCGGGCGCCAGCCGGTCGATATCGGCCAGATCGCGGATCGTGAAAACCCCGCCCAGCGCGCCGCCTTGATCCTCGGGCAGGGGCCGCGCCCGCGCGCCCGTGGCCAGGACAAGGTCATCGTAATCGAGCGTCTCACCCGCCAAAGCCACCTGCTTGGCGCCCGGATCGATGCCCGTCACCGGCGCACCCAGTCTCAGTGCGATCTCTTGTTCCGCGTAGAAGGCCTCGGGCCGCAGAAACAACCGCTCCAGCGGCATGTCGCCCAGCAAGTAGGCCTTGGACAGCGGTGGGCGTTGGTACGGCGCCAAAGGCTCGTCCCCGATCAGCGTGATCTCGCCGTCAAAGCCCTCAGCCCGCAGCTTGGCCGCGCAGGACAATCCGGCCTGCCCCGCGCCTATCACAACCACCCGTCGCATCGCGCCAGCCTCCCGTCACAACTTGCCCCTCACGTTTCAGGCTATAAGACAGACGGGAAGAGAAGCTCAAGCAAAGGACCCGCGCTATGACCATCGCTATCGGAGACAAACTGCCCGACGCCACGCTCCTGAAACCCGGTGCTGACGGGCCTGAGCCGGTTTCGATCGGCACGCTTCTCGCGGGCAGCAAGGTCGCGCTCTTCGGGGTGCCGGGTGCCTTTACCGGCGTTTGCTCCGAGGCGCATATGCCCAGCTTTCTGCGCGCCTATGACGGGCTCAAGGCCAAGGGCGTTGATCACGTGATCTGTGTCGCGGTCAACGACCCATTTGTGCTCGAGGCCTGGGACGAGGCAACCGGGGCGACGGCAGGCGGCATCACGCTTTTGGGCGATGCGGGCTCTGAGTTCATCACCGCGATTGGGATGAACTTCGACGCGCCGCCGGTAGGCTTCGTCTCTCGCAGCCGGCGCTTCTCGCTTTTGGCCGAAGACGGGGTGGTCTCGGTCCTCAATGTCGAGGACAGCCCGGGCACCTGTGAGATCTCTGCGGGCGAGACCCTGCTTGCTGCCCTCTGACATGCTCGATGTCCGGCGCGCCGCTCCGGCCGATTATGCCGAGATCGCCGAGCTCTTGAATGAGGTCATCGCGGCCGGTGGCACAACCGCCTTCACCGATCCCGTCTCACGCGACGGGATCGCCGACTGGGTGGCCGAAGGCGGCCCGCGCGCGGCTTGGTTCGTGGCCCGCGATGACGCCTTTGCGCTGATGGGCTTTCAATGGATCGAACCCCATCACAGCTTGGCCGACGTGGCCGAAATCGCCACCTTCGCCCGGCGCGGCAAGACAGGGCTTGGCATCGGTTCGGCGCTCTTTGAGGCGACGGCCAAGGCCGGCCGCGATCTGGGCTACGCCTGGATCAACGCCAATATCCGCGCCGACAATGAGGGCGGGCTGATCTATTACCAAAGCCGCGGCTTCCGCGCCTATGACCGGATCGAGGGCTATGAACTGGGCGACGGCACCCGCGTGGACAAAATCCTCAAACGCTACGACCTGGATTAGCCGCCCGCCATCGCGTCCATCTTCCGCGCCAGCGCGACGTCCAAATCCGACAGACCATCAACATCATGGGTCGTGAGCGTCACATCGACCGTCTTATAAACATTCGACCATTCGGGGTGGTGGTTCATCTTTTCAGCCACGATCGCGACCTGGCTCATCCAGCCAAAGGCCTCAATGAAATTGCCGAAGACAAAACTCTTGTAGATCGCATCGCGCCCCTCCAGCGCCGACCAGCCCCGCGCGGTCAGCTCGGCCACAGCCGTCGTCCTCGCATCCCCGCTCAGTTTCTCTGCACTCATTCCTGTTCCTCGATCTCTGTGTGTTTGAACGGCCCGTAAGAGGTCAGCACGTCTACCTCTTGATCCACCGCTTCGCGCTCGGCCTCAAGATACTGCGCCACTGCGTCGGAAAAGCCGGGATCAGCGATCCAGTGCAGCGAATGCGTGATCGTAGGCAGATAGCCGCGCGCCAGCTTATGCTCGCCTTGCGCGCCCGCCTCGACGCGGGAAAGCCCCATGGCAATCGCCGCGTCGATGGCCTGGTAATAGCACAATTCAAAATGCAAACAGCGGTGATGCTCGGTGCAGCCCCAATAGCGGCCATAGAGCGTCTCGGCGCCGATAAAGTTCAAAGCCCCCGCGACCGGTCGCCCCTCACGCACGGCCAGCGCCAGCAGCATATCGTCTCGCAGGCTCTCCTGCGCGATGTCGAAAAAGCGCCGCGTGAGATAGGGCATGCCCCATTTCCGCGCGCCGGTATCCTGATAGAAGCGCCAGAAATAATCCCAATGCTCAGGCTCGATCTGATCGCCGGTCAGGGCCAAGATCTCCCCGCCAAAGCCCTGCGCCTCCGCCCGTTCTTTGCGGATATTCTTGCGCTTGCGAGAGCTCAGCGCCGCCAGGAAATCGTCAAAGCTGCGATAATCGTGGTTGAGCCAATGAAACTGCTGGCCCGTGCGGTGCATCAGGCCCATCGCCTGGCCCGCCGCCACCTCCGCCTCCTCGCAAAAGGTAATGTGCAGCGAGCTAAGCCCGTTCTGCGCCGCCACCTCCACCGCGCCCTGGGTCAGCGCGCTGATCCCCACCGCCTCATGGCCCGGTTTGACCAGAAACCGCCGCCCGGTCGCCGGAGTAAACGGCACGGCCATTTGCAACTTGGGGTAATATCGCCCGCCCGCCCGCTCAAAGGCATGGGCCCAGTTGTGATCGAAGATATACTCACCCTGGCTATGGCTCTTGGCATAGAGCGGCGCGACGGCGATCACCTCACCCGAGCGCCGCGCGGCCAGGTACCGCGGCTGCCAGCCCGTGCCCGCTCCGACGGATCCCGAGGCCTCAAGCGCGTGCAGAAACCTGTAGGTCGTGAAGGGATCGTTCGGGCGACCGCCATCCCGCGCTTCGGGACAAGCGCAGGCATCCCAGGCCTCCGCCCCGATGTCGTCCAAGCGCGAGACGACCTCCACCTCAATCTGATCGCTGCCGTCCATGCGGATCTCCGAACCGATGCCAAAGCCTAAAGTGGCGCAGGCAGGGCGGCGGTCAATCCGAGGCTGCCGTCATTGGCGCCATATACCCCTCGAAAGTGATCGTCTCGGCGACACTGCGCGCGGCACGCTCTTCTTGCGCGCTACGGATGGTCCAGCACATAATGACCGCGCCCGCGGCCTTAAGCTCTGCCACCCGCGCGCTGCCCAGATCGTTTCGGTCGTGGCTGATGAATTGGGCGCCCATGCGCTCATAATCCGGGATCCGCGCCAGATGCTCGGCGAGCCTTCGCGGCATATCCGGCCAATCCTGGGCCCGGAAATCACAAGTTGTCAGACCCAAAGGCCAGGCAGAGCCCATCTCCGCCAGAACCTCCACCATCGCCGGATTGAACGACATCAGCGCCACCGGACCGTCATAGCCCTCCAGCGCCTTCAAAGTCCCGGCCTCCAGCACCCCGTCACTGCCGCCTTGGCCACCGCGCTGATCCTTGAGCTCCAGAAGGAGCGGCACCCGCCCGGCAACCAGGCTGAGCAAGTCGCTCAGCGTCGGAATGCCCGCCTCGCTCTCGCCTAGCTGTATCTGGGAGAGCTCCACGGCGGTAAAGTCGCGCACGCGCCCGTCCCGGCCCGTCATCCGTGCAAGCGTGGCGTCATGAAACACCATCGCCACCCCATCCGACGAAGGCTGAAGATCGACCTCCATGCCATAGCCCGCCGCCAGTGCGGCCTCAGCGGCAGCAAGGCTGTTTTCCGGGCGTAGATCATCATGCAGCGCCCGGTGGGCCAGCGCAGTGTTGCGAAAGGCGTCCGGCAATGGGTTCATCGGGTCATCAGGCGGAAAGCTGGAAAATCCCTTCGATCTCCACCGCCACATTCAGCGGCAAAGCGCCCGCCCCCACGGCGGATCGGGCATGGCGACCGTTCTCACCGAGAACCTCGACCAGGAAATCCGAGGCGCCGTTGATCACTTTGGGCTGCTCGGTGAAATCGCCCGGCGCATTCACAAAGCCAGTCAGCTTCACCACCCGCACGAATTTCGACCAATCGCCACCGCAGGCCGCCTTGACCTGCGCGAGCAGCGAGAGGGCACAACGCTGCGCCGCCGCGGCACCTTCCTCAACACTCAGATCCTGGCCAACCTTGCCGGTGATAAGCCCGCCGCCTGCATCCATCGAGATCTGACCCGAAACATGCAGCAGATCGCCCACCAGCACAAACGGCACGTAATTCGCCGCCGGTGCGGGTGCGTCGGGTAGACTTACGCCCAGCTCGGTCAGTTTTGTCTCGATATCCATGGTTGGTCCCTTCCTCGCGCAGATGTTTGCACGGCCATACACCCGTTGGTGGTGCGAGGGAATGGCCGGCTAAAAGGCCTATTGCGACGGCCCGAAGATCAAGTCCAGGATCTCATTGACGCCGCTCTGGATCGGTGGCGCGCCGGGGGCGGGCCTGAGACCGCCTGGACGCGGGCCGTTCGGGTTCGGCACCGCGCGCGGCATCGCGCCCGGCTCAATCATCGGCAGGGGTCGGGGCACCAGATCGGCATGAATCGGCTCCATCGCCAGGCGGAAAATCTCAGCCGGAAGCCCGCCACCCGTCACGCCTTGCAAGGGCGTCGGCTGGTCATAGCCCATCCAAACGGCGGCGATGTAATCGGCGGTGAAACCCACGAACCAAGCGTCATGGGCCTGGTTGCTCGTGCCGGTCTTGCCCGCAATCTCCCAGCCGGGGAAGGCCGCGCGCGCTCCCGTGCCCGCCGTCACCACCTGGTTCATGATGTAGGTCAGCTGCCCCGCCGCTTGGGCCGAGATCACCTGTTCGCCCTCGCTCGCGCCACCCTCGAACATCGCGCCCGCATCGCCCTCAAGCCGCAGCGCGCGGACACCATAGGGCGCCACAGCCTGGCCCTGGTTCAGGATCCCGGCATAGGCGCCAGCCATCTCAAGGACCGAAACCTCCGAGACGCCCAACGCCAAGGCCGGTCCGTCGAACAGCGCGCTCTCGATGCCAAAGCCCCGCGCCACGCGCTGCACCTCATCGCGGCCCACCGTCTCCGAGAGCCGCACCGCAGCCGTATTGAGCGAGTCCCGCAGTGCCCGCTCAAGCGTCACCTCGCCATAGAACTCGCGCGTGTAATTGGCGGGCCGATAGGGCGCGTTGCCCGGCATTTGGATCACCAGCTCGCCGTCGAAAATCAGATCGTCAAAGCGCCAACCTTGATCGAGCGCGGCGGCATAGACGAACGGCTTAAAGCTTGAGCCCGGCTGACGTTGAGACTGGCTCGCGCGGTTCAAAAGCCCCACGGCCCGGGTGTCGCGCCCGCCCACCATGCCGCGCACTGCGCCGTCGGGCGACAGGATCACAATGGCAGCCTGGGCACCGGATTCCTGTGAAATCCGCGTAGCGAAAATCTCTTCGATAGCGGCCTCGGCGGCCTCTTGGACGATCGGGTCGAACGTCGTCTCCAGGATCACATCCTCGGTCGTGTCCCCGGTCAGAAAATCGGGCCCCTCCGCCATCAGCCAATCGGCGAAAAAGCCGCCGCGCTCAGTCCGGGCGGCGCGCGATAGGGTGGCGGGGTCTGCGCGGGCGGCATCGACCTCGGCCTGGCTGAGATAGCCTGCGCGCTGCATCAGGCCCAAAACCGTGCTCGCCCGATCCTGGGACCGCTGCAGATCGTTGGTCGGCGCAAACCGCGACGGCGCCGTCAAAAGCCCGGCCAGCATCGCCGATTGCTGCGGTGTCGCCTCGGCGGCGGTTGCGCCGAAATACCGCTCCATCGCCGCGGCCACGCCATAGGCGCCGCCGCCGAAATAGGCCCGGTTGAGATATATCGACAGCACCCCCTCGCGCCCGTAGCGCAGCGTCAGGGCCAGCGACCAGGGCACCTCCTGCACCTTGCGCCACAGAGTCGTGCGTCGACAATCGGCCTCATAGGCTGCCTCGCTGTCCCAGGTGTCGGCGTCATAGGCCACGCCCAGGCACATCAGCTTGGCGACCTGCTGCGTGATGGTGGAGCCGCCATGGCCCTGCAAAGGCCCGCGCCCCTCGCGCATATTGATGCGCATGGCCGTCGCGATACCGATCGGGTCGATGCCCGGATGCCAGTAGAACCGTCTGTCTTCCGTGGCGACGATGGCCTCGACCAAGGACGGCGAGACATTGCCCGCCTCGACCGAGCCGCCGAATTGAGAGCCGCGCCGCGCGAACACTTCGCCATCGCGGTCCAACAATGTGACCGACCCGTTCAGCCGCGCGTCGGTGACGTCATCGATGCCGGGCAAGGTCGCGAAGATATAGGCCGTGCTCAATGCCAGGATGACCAGACCCACCGCAGCCCCGCGCCAAGCCACGGCCCATAAAGCACGCAGGAGAAAGCGGAAGATCGCGCCAATCCACCCGATAGGGCCCGAACGTCGCGCCCGTTTGGCGCGTTTTGCCCGGCGCGGGCGCTTGGGCGTACTTGTCTTGCGCGAGGATCCCGAGGCAGACGCCGCTGCGGGCGCGGTGCGCCGATCCGCCACCAGTCGCCGACCGCTACGCGCTCCGGATCGGGTGGGGCCTCCTGATCGAGACGTGCTCATACTCAAACCTGCTCATTATTTTGACACTAAGATAGTCGCTTTCGAGTCGGATGTGGAGCAAATGCCATCGCGCAAACTCTTATCTGAATGATTAAATTTTCATCGAAACGGTTAAAAAGCGGAAAATTTGATCAGTATTTGCGCAGTCTGCCTCTGTTGGGCGCCTCCGTTTCGTTGCTCTCCCCCGGTCGCCGCACTGACTAAGGCGCGTGACGTCCTTTGGGGGACACCAAATGGAAGGGGGATGAGACGTGAAACTCATCATCGCAGCGATCAAACCGTTCAAGCTGGAAGAGGTCCGCGAAGCGCTCACCTCAATCGGTGTACGCGGAATGATGGTGACCGAAATCAAAGGTTTCGGCTCACAATCGGGTCATACGGAAATCTATCGTGGCGCGGAATACGCCGTGAATTTCGTGCCCAAGGTCAAACTTGAGATCGTCGTAACCGACAGCATGGCCGATCAGGTCGTCGAGACGATCCAAACCACCGCAAAGACAGAGAAAATTGGCGACGGCAAAGTCTTTGTCCTGGACGTGGCCAGCGCGGTCCGCGTGCGCACCGGCGAAACCAACGACGAAGCGCTTTAAGCCGCATTCGAACTTGCAAGGGGAATCAAGTTAAATGAAATCTCTCAAACTCCTATCCTTGGCTGCGCTCGCGATTGCGATGCCGAGCCTGGGCCTGGCTCAAGATGAGGCCGCTCCCGCCGTCAGCGACGACGTGGTCTGGATCTTCAACAGCCTGCTGTTTTTGATCGGTGGCTTTTTGGTGTTCTTCATGGCCGCTGGCTTCGCGATGCTTGAAGGCGGCCTGGTGCGGTCCAAGAACGTCACCATGCAAATGACCAAAAACGTGGCACTCTATTCCTTGGCCGCCATCATGTATTGGCTGATTGGCTACAACCTGATGTACCCGCTCGGCGATTGGGCCATCGAGGGCTACTTCTCCGGTCTCTTCCCGCTCCCGGGTGCGCTAGAGGCGGTCGGCCTCGGCGGTTCGGGCCTCGAAGGTGCCGATGACGCGGCCTATGCAGCAACAGGCTCGGACTACATCTTCCAGTTGATGTTCTGCGCTGCCACTGCCTCGATTGTGTCGGGCGCCCTGGCTGAGCGGATCAAGCTCTGGCCGTTTCTGATCTTCGTTTGTGTCCTCACAGGCTTCATCTACCCGCTCACCGCCTCGTGGCAGTGGGGCGGTGGCTGGCTGTCTGAGAACATTGGCTTCTCGGACTTCGCAGGCTCCACCGTGGTGCATGCTTGTGGTGCTGCCGCAGCATTGGCCGGTGCCATCGTGCTCGGGCCGCGCCTGGGTAAGTACAAGGACGGCAAAACTCAGCCGATGCCGGGTTCCAACCTCGCTCTGGCAACGCTCGGCATGTTCATCCTGTGGCTCGGCTGGTTCGGCTTCAATGGCGGTTCGCAGTTGGCGATGGGCTCGGTTGGCGACGTGGCGGATGTTAGCCGCATCTTCTCCAACACCAACATGGCCGCTGCGGCCGGTGCCGTGGCTGCGCTCATCCTGACGCAAATCCTCTACGGCAAGGTTGACCTGACCATGGTGCTCAACGGTGCCCTGGCCGGTCTGGTGTCGATCACCGCAGAGCCGCTCGCGCCGAGCCTGTTCCTGGCGCTGATCATCGGTGCCGTGGGCGGTGTGATCGTGGTCTTCACGGTGCCGCTCCTCGACAAGCTCAAGATCGACGACGTCGTCGGCGCCATCCCGGTGCACGGCTTTGCGGGCATCTGGGGCACCTTCGCGGTGGTCCTGACCGGCACCTCGACCGTCGGCGCTCAAGTCATCGGCATGGTCGCCATCATTGGCACCACCTTCGTGCTGTCGCTGATCGTCTGGTTCATCCTCAAGGCCGTCGTGGGGATCCGCGTGTCTGAGGAGGCCGAGATCAACGGCCTCGATGTGGCTGAGCTCGGCATGGAAGCCTATCCGGACTTCTCCCGCTCGGCCTAGAGCCGCCCAAAAAACGCTTCGGGCCGTCCTCCCTGGCCTGGAGCGTTTCGCGAAAGGGCGCCTCCGTCTGGGGGCGCCCTTTTGTGTTGGATTTTCCGCATCTGGCCCCAAGGCCGTTAAGTCTCTTTTCATGAGCGCGCTCTACGCCAACCGAGATCTTTGTCAGGAGGTGCTCGTGCTTAAAACTGTGCAAGGGACCGCGTTCACTCTTATCGCAGCGACGGTCGCACTTTTGCTTGCGGTTGCAGGCGGCGCCTATCTCAGCATCAGCGCATTGGCCGCGAACCTCGACACGATGAACAACGTAAATTCGCTTAAACAGCGCTATGCGATCAACTTTCGCGGCTCGGTGCATGACCGCTCGATCCTGATCCGCGACATCGCCTTGGCCGAGGATGAGGCAGATATGGAGAACTCGATCCTCATGATCGAGATCCTCGCCGACGCCTATGCCGACTCCGCTGGCCCGCTCGCGGCGACGTTTAACGATGACCGCCCCGACCTGCCGCAAGAGCTTGAGATCCTCGACCGGATTGAGGCGATCGAGGCGCACACCCTTCCGCTGGTCGAAGAGATCATCGCAGAGGGGCGCTCGGGCAATCCAGCGCGCGTTAATGAGCTCATCATGGTCGAGGCACGCCCCGCCTTTATCGAATGGCTCGGCGTCATCAATGAGTTTATCGACCTTCAAGAAGAGCTGAACCAGGGCCTCGGTGCAACGGTGGACCGAATGGTCACGGCCTTCGCTATCGCCATGGCCGTCGTCGGCGTTCTCACGATCGGTCTCGTCAGCCTCTTCCTCCCGCGTCTCAAAAGGCTGATCGCGCACGAGGCTGAAACCGCCCATCGCGACGCCGAAATGGCGGGCGCGTTCGTCGATGTCCTCTCGTCGAGTGTGGATGCGGCCAAATCCGGAGAATTCACTCCGATTGAGGCGCAAGATTTCGGGCGCGACGACCTCAACGCTGCGCGGGCCTCCTTTAATGAGCTCATCGCTGCCTTTTCGCAGGCCATTGAGCAGACCGTTGATTTCTTGCAGCGCGTCGCCAAAAAAGACCTGACCGCACGCCTCGACTGGGAGCTTTCGGGCCGCTACGCCGAATTACAGCACCACTCCAACACGCTCGCCGAAAGCCTGTCTGAAGTGATGGTGCAAGTCGGGGCGTCGTCGCAAAAGCTCAGCGCGCGCAGCGATGCCCTGGCACAGGCCTCCGACCAATTGTCAAAACGAAGCGCAGATCAGGCCGAAACCTTGCGCGATACCAATGCATCGGTGTCCGACTTCCGCGCCTCCGCCGGAACGATGGCCGAGCGGGCCAGCATGACCGATCAGATCATCTCAAACGCGATGGAACGCGCGACCGAAACCGCCGAGGTCACCAATGCCGCAATCGAACGGATGCACAAAATCCGTGAGGCGGCGGGCCAGATCGGCAATATCATCGGTTTGATCGAGAATATCGCCTTCCAGACCAATCTTTTGGCGTTGAACGCGGCGGTTGAGGCGGCGCGGGCCGGTGAGGCCGGCAAGGGCTTTTCCGTCGTCGCCAGTGAGGTGCGTAATCTGGCGCATTCTTCCTCGGACGCGGCCAACGAAATCAAGGAGCTGATCTCGCATGCCACTCGAGAGATTGGCGATGGGTCCAAACTCGTCTCGGATGCTGGCGACGCCTTCGGCAGTTTTTCCGAGATGTTCTCGCAGGTCGCCCGCGAAGTCGCCGCCATCTCCGAGCTGGTAAAGGGTCAAGAAGCCAACCTTGGAAAGATCGCCTCAGCCATCGGTCAAATCGACCGGGTTACACAGCACAACGCCGGCATGGCCGAGGACACCCGCTCGTCCGCAGGCGTCCTCCAACAGGAGGTGGATAATCTGGTGGGCATTACCCAAGATTTTACCCTCGTCCCCACCGCGCAAGACAGTGACGACGTAAATTCGAGCCGCCTGGACGCCGCTTAAAGCGCTTCTTCGATCCAACCCTGAAGGGCGGCCTTGGGCGCCGCACCGGCTTTGTTCGAGACCACTTCGCCGTCCTTGAACATAAACAAAGCCGGGATACCGCGCACACCGAGCTGCATTGCTTCGTTCGGGTTTTCGTCGATGTTGACTTTCACGATTTTCACGCGGCCGTCATACTCACCCGACAATTCTTCCAGCGCCGGGCCGATCTGTTTGCACGGGCCGCACCACTCGGCCCAGAAATCGACAACCACCGGGATCGGCGATTGCTTAACCTCTGCGTCAAACGTTTCATCGGTGACGGCGACTGTGCTCATCGAACAACCCTCATGCTTGCGGTCCAATATTCGGAAACCACAAAGTATGGACGCCGAGGCTGGGGGTCAAGGTTGTGTCAGCGTCTCGTGAAGATCGCCCGAACCTGACCCGGCCCGGCCCAATGCAGCCCGCGTCAGATCCCCGTCCAAGTGCATCAGCCGTGCCTCCCGTGTCCACAAAAGCGCGGTCTCGATTCGCCGCTCGGGATAAATCGCGGCGAGCATTTCCGCGTAGGCCCCCATCTGCCTCAGGAGGCCCTCGGGCACCTCGCCTGGCCCCTCCGGCACCACCGCATTGCTCTTGAAATCGACTGCAAGCACGCGGTCATCCCGCACCAGCAGCCGGTCGATCTGCCCCTCCAGCTGCGCGCCCAGGGTGTCGCTACCGGCGCTCAGCGCCACTTCCGCCAGACTATCAGGCGCGAAGATCTCCGCCAGCTCGGGCGCCCCCAACACCGCCGCCGCCTCGGCGGCAAGCTCCGTCAATGCATCACCAGACAGATCATGCCGTCCATCAAGCGACAGGATATCGCTGACCGCATCCTCCCACTGATCCCGAGGAAGTGCGGGCAAATGCTCAAGCAGCAAATGGATATGCCGCCCCCGGCGCAGGGCCGCCGTCTCGTCCAAGCCTTCGGCTTCCCCTCCAAGCGCCTTGGCCCCGCCCAGATCGGACGGGCGCAAAACCGTCGCCGTGGCCCGCGCACCGGAAACCTTGCGCCCCGCCCAGTCCGGCAGCGCGGGCACCGGGCCCGCCTCGGGAGCCTCGCCCGCGCCAGCTTCTGCCGCCACCGACCAGTCTCCGGCCTGCAATCGCAGGCCCATCTCACCCTCGATCTCCAAAGGCTCCGCGCCCAACTCGCGCGCGGCCTTTTCGACCTTACCGTACCAACAGGCGACCTCAGGGGGTTTCTTGTCGGCCTTGATCCTGCCCGCCGCCCCCACAATCAGCCAATTCGCCGCCCGGGTCAGGGCCACATATAACAGCCGATTGGCCTCCTCCTCATCTTTGAGTTTCCGCGCCGCGACCTCCGCGCGCTGCGCCGTGGGGTAATCATCGCCGGGCGCTAGCCAAGCCACCGGCGCAGCCTCAGCTCCGATCAGGCGCACCTTGTCCGCCATCGATTGGTTGATATGCGCGTCCGGCACGATCACCACCGGCGCCTCCAATCCCTTGGCCCCGTGCACCGTCATGATGCGGATCATCCCCTCCTGACCGCTGGGATCGCGTTTGAGCTTGAGCTCGCCCAATTCCAGCCAATCGAGAAACCCCGTTAGGTTCGGCACCGCCTGGCGCTCATAAAGCTGCGCCTGGGACAGCAGGGCATCGATCGCGTCCTCGGCCTCCTGGCCCAGCCGCCCGACCAGGCGCCGCCGCATCCCGTGCTGCACCAGCGCGCGCTGCAACAGCTCGAAGGGTCGCAAAAACTCGGCCTTGCCCGACAGATCCCTCAGCGTCTCCGCTTCCGGTCCACCCCGTTCCATCAGAGCGTTGTAAAGATATCCCGGCCGCCCATGGGCCAGATCGAAAAGCTGTGCCTCATCCCAGCCAACTAGCGGTGAACGCAGCACCGTGGCCAACGCCAGATCATCCTCCCGGGTGTTCAAAACATGCAAAAGCGCCTGCAAATCCTTGACCGCCACATGGTCGGTCACGGTGAACTTATCGGCGCCCAGGATCGGTAGGCCGCGCGCTTTGATCTCCCGGATCAGCCGGGGAAACATCACCGGGTCTCGTTTGCGCACCAGGATCAGAATATCGCCCGGCCCCACCGGCCTGCGCCCCTGCGGCGTGTCGATCAGGGGCGGCTCACGCAGGGTCGCGGCCAGCCAATCGGCCACCCGCGCCGCCATGCGCATCCGCGGATCGGCCGCATTGGGCATATCGACCGGGGCATACCAGGGCCCCTTGTCCTGCTTGTCCTCGGCCTTTTCGATCACCGGCCAAATGTCCACGCGCCCCGGCATCCGCCCGCGAAAGGCCCGATGCGCGACACCCCCGCCAAGCCCTTCGGCCCCGTCCCCGCGCGCGATATGATCGACAAGCTCCAGGATCACCGGCGCCGAACGGAAGGACCACAGCAATTGATGCCTGGCCAAAGGCCGCGCCGCCCCCGCGAGCCGCGCCTCGAAAAAGTCGCCCATCCGGTCAAATCCATCCGGGTCCGCACCTTGGAAGGAATAGATCGACTGTTTGCGATCACCGACCACGAAAAGCGACCGCTCCACCTCATCGCGCGCGCCCTGGCCGGCCGCGAACTCTTCGGCGAGCGCTGCAATGATGCGCCATTGCGCGGGCGAGGTATCCTGCGCCTCATCGACCAACAAATGATCGATCCCACCATCCAACCGGTAAAGCACCCACGGCGCCAGCGATGCATCCCGCAACAACCCTTCGGTCTTCTCGATCAGATCGTCGAAATCGAGCCAGCCGCGAAGGGCCTTCGCCTCGGCATAAAGCGACAGCCAACGGGCGGCAAACCGGCTCAGCGCATAGGCTCGCTCTGCCGCGATCAGCCCGCGTCGTGCCGCCCGCCCCTCCGCGACCCGCTCCAAAAAGGCAAGCCAAGCCTCGATATCCGGGCCCAGCGCGTCGATCACGGCCTTGTTGGTGGAAATGATCGGCTTGGGCACATCCGGCGTTTTGGCTTTGGAGCCGGTCAGAACCGCATCCTCCAGCGCTGCGAAATCGTGCAGCTCCGGCGCTTCCCAGGGAAAGCGCGGCACCAGGGTTTTCAACTTCGCCTGCGGCGAGCGCTCGCCCTTCAAATGCGGCTCCAACCGCCGCGCAATCTCGCCCTCACCGCCCAGGAACGTCCGCGCGACGATCTCCTCGCCCTTCAATTCCGGCGCGATCTCGAAATACCCCGCGATCTCCCCCCAGTCGCGCGGCTGGGCTAGGCCGCGCCGCTCACTCAGGATCGCTTTAAGAAAAGCGTCCATATCGCTGCCGCTGAGATACGCGGCCACCCCCGCCACCAGTGGCGCGTCGGGCCCCTCGGCCATCGCGTCCAAAACCTCAGCCGCCAAAAGCGCCTGCTGCCGGTCCTCGATCTCCACGAAATTCGGCGTCACCCCGGCCTCGAGCGGGAACCGGCGCAGGATATAAGCCGCATAGGCATGGATCGTCTGGATCTTCAGACCGCCCGGCGCCTCAATCGCCTGCGCGAACAGCGTGCGCGCCCGGGCCAATTGCCCAGGGCCCCGATCCTGCTCCCGCACCCCCATCTCGGCCAGGGCCCCGGCCAGATCGCCATCGCTCAACATCGCCCAAGCGCCCAACCGCTCGAACAGGCGGTTCTGCATCTCGGACGCCGCCGCCTTGGTATAGGTCAGGCACAAGATCCGCTCGGGCCGCGCCCCCTGCAACAGCAGCCAAGCGACCCGGTTGGTCAAAACCCGCGTCTTGCCAGATCCCGCATTCGCCACCAGCCAGGTGGAGCCCTCGGGATCGGCGGCGGCGATCTGCGCCCGGCTGGCCTCATCCAGGCTCATCCGCCCACCTTCACGACGCGGATCTCACTGCTGTCATCCCATTCGCCGTAGCGCGCCAGATGCTCGAAATCCGACGGATAGCTCTCCTTCTCCATCGCCCGGCGCGGCACGAACCCCCGGCTCGGATCGCGCATCCCCGCCAGCAGCCTGCCCAATTCCGCCTCGGTCTCGGCGATCTCCTCAGGCGACAGCGACAGGTGCAAAACATCGCCCGTCGCCCTGAGCGACACAAACGCCACCGCCGCCGCCACCGCCGGGTCGCCCCGCGTGAACGCACCCCGCGCCGCCATCACCGCCTCAAGGTGGAGCTGCTTGTTGAATGCATCAACCATCTTGGCGCTAGGGATAGCGCCGCTCTTGTAGTCATAGATCAGCACCCTTCCGTCCTCGGCCCGGTCGATCCGGTCAGGCTTCCCCACCAGAGTGAAGTCGATCTCGTCGAAAACCGCCTCGCCCTTCTGCTCGAGAATGCCGGGGCTCGCATCGACCCGTCGCCGCGCTTCACCGGCCAGAAATTCCGGCAGCGCATTGGCCAACGAAGACAGCCAAAGATGCCGCGCCACGGGCCAATCCTCGGCGGTGTTCAAGCGCTCTTGTGCAATTTCCATGAACAATCCGCCCGGATCATTGGGCAAGCCGTCCCGCGTCCGGTCCACGAAGACATGCACGATGTCATGGAGCAGTGTACCGCGCAGCCGCGCATCGGGTGTCGGGCGCAGCGGGTCGAGCTTTCTGAGGCCAAGGGTCTTCTCCGCATAAATCGCGTAAGGGTCGCGGATCAGCCGCTCGATCTGCGTCACCGACAGGCGGCTTGGTCTGAGCGCAGGCGGCGGCGCGGGTGCGTCGCGCGTGGCCAAGGGCGCAATCTCCTCCGGCCCCGACTCGTCGAGCTGCGCGGCCGCCTCCAGATAGGCCGCCCCCCGCGCCTCCATCTCCTGGGTCTGCCCGCGCGACAGCGGCCCCGCGCCCTGCATCAGGTTCATCAGCCGGTTGAGCCAGCGCGACGGCACCGTTTCGGCATCCGCATCTCGCACAGACCGGCACAGCCAAACCTCCGGGGCCGAGGCCGCCTGTTGGAAATCATGCGCCGACAAACCCACCCTTCGGTCCGGCAAACGCAGGCCGCAGGCCGCGCGCAGGCCGCGCGACAGCCAGGGATCAGCACCCTCCGCCTTGGGCCAAATCCCCTCATTGAGACCGGCCAGGATCATCAGATCGGCGCCCTGCACCCGCGCCTCCATTGCGCCCCAGATCATCACATTTTGATCGGGCCTGAGGGGCGATCGGGTTTCTTCATTCGACAGGATCGCCGTCACCATATCGCGATATTCGGTGGGCCTCAGTTGCCCACCCGCCATGGCCTCGCCCCGGATCTTGTCGATCACCGCACGCGCCGCTCGGCCGTTCTCCTCCTCCCACAGCTCACCGCTGCCCGCGCTCTCCGGCCCCGCCGCGATACGCTCGGTCAGGCGCATATGGGCTCCGAAAAATTCGGCGAACGGCGCCTCAGCTCGCATGGGTGCCGCTAGGATCACCTCCGCGATCCAGGCCGCCCAGGTGAGATCGCCGCTGTGGCGGTCGGGCTCGGCACTCCGCTCCGCCGCCCAATCCGCGATCCGGCTGGCCGAGGGATGCATGGCCTTTCCGCGCAACAACTGCAGTTCTAAATCCCGCGCCCGCAACAGGTGCTCACCGCGCGCCTGGGCGCTGGAATTGGTCAGCGGGTGCTTGAGGATCGCCATCAGATCCACCGCATCCACCGGGCGACACAAAAGACCCGCCGTCATCGCCAAAAGCCGCCCAGGCGGCGTCTGATCGAGCGGCTCCCCCGCGCTGTCATCGGGGATCAGGCCCCACCGCGCCAGGTAACTCGACACCTGCCGCGTCAGCATCCGGTCGGGCGAGACCAGCGCCGCCCTCTCCCCACGCTCGGCCGCTTCGCGCAAACGGTAGGCGATGGCCTGGGCCTCGGCCTGAGGGCTCGGCGCCTTAAGGAGCGTGACGCCCTCAAACGCCTCCGCCGCGCGCGGCTCCAGCCGGGGCGCCTCGCGCTGCCAGGCATCCGTGACCGGCGCGGGCCTCAACGCCAGCGACAGCCAAGCGTTGCGCGCAGGGTTCGCCGGTCTCTGGTCCGGCGCCCAAGCGGGCAGATCGCCTTCAGCAAGGCCCATCTCAGTGCAAAACCGGACATGGCGGTATTGAGGATGATCCTCACCGCCCAAGCGCGGCCCGGACCGCTCGCGCAAAAGCTGTGCCGCGGTCTCAGCGCCCAGATCCGGGTCAGCCCCGGGCAGGATCACCGCCCCCTGGGGCAGCTTGGCGACCGCTTGCATCAGACGAAACGTCGTCCCACGAGAGCCGGTAGAGCCCGCCACCAAGACCGGATGCGCGGGCGGCTTTTCCGACCAAAGCGCCTCGAGCCGCGCGACCGCCTGCACCTGGCGCATCTCCGGCGTGACGGCACCCTCTCCGCCCGCAAACACCTGAGCGGCGATCTCCAGAAACGCTTTGCTGCGCTTCCAATGGTCCGAAAGCTCACTGGTCTCCAGCGCGGCGAGTTCCGCGGGGCTGACCCCCTCCTCCTGCATCTCGCCCATCAGATCGGCCAGGCTGTCGGATAACTGATAAAGCGCGGATCGCGGAGCGTAGTCAGCATCGTTTTGCATCCGCTTCAGGATCATCTGGCTCAGCGTCAGGCGCAGGCCCAGGGGCGACATAGCGGGCGGCAAGCCAAACAGCTCGGGCCGCGCGGGGATCGCAGTAATCGGCGTGATCTTGGGAAAAAACCCCTGCCCCCGCTGCGCCAAGAGAGTTCTCAGACGCCGCCCCAACCGCTCGGTATTCACGAAGATCTCGACCCGCGCGATCGCCTCGGGCGGCGCGCCGTTCAGACGCGCCTCGATCCCGTCGATCAGGGCGGTGGAAAAATCCACACCGAGCGGCGTGGCGAACACGCGCGGGCTCTCGGGGCTGGCCGGGGTCTCAAACATCCTGACCCGCCCATTCCGCCGGCAGCATCTCCTCGGCCAAGGCAATTCCCCCCGGATGCCCCACATCGGCCCAGCGCCCGGCATAGCGCAACCCGTAAAGGCGCCCCTCAGCCAGCAGCGCGTCCCAGATCCGCCACATCGAGAAAACGTCCTCCGCCACGTCCAGGCCCAGCCGGGGGCCCAGGATCTGCGCGCCGGTATAGATCAGCCCGCTCGCATCCGGGCTCAGGCGGCCCTCAGGGTCCATCGCGAAATCGCCGCCGCCAACCCGGCCAATGGCTCGCTCCGGCTCCACCAGCAACAGCAGCGCGCCATGCCGCTCAGGGTCCCAAGCCGCAATCAAACTGGCCAGGGGGTTCGGCCCGGCCCAGACCGCATCCGCATTCAGCGTCGCCATCGCGCACTCGCCCAGCACGGCACGCGCAGCCTTCACCGCGCCGCCTGAATCCAGGATCTCCGGCTGCTCATCGAGGAACGCGACCTCTGGCGCATGCGTGGCCAGATAGCGCGCCACCGCGTCGGACCGGTAATGCCCGTTGACCGCAAGCGGGGCTGCCGCCACCTGTCGCGCGGGCGCCAGGGCATGCTCCAAAAGCGGCCGGCCCGCCACCTCGATCAGCGCCTTGGGCCGATCCAGCGTCAAAGGCTGCATCCGCGTCCCAAAGCCCGCGGCCAGGATCAGCGTCGGTAGGCTCACGGCGCAACGCGCTCAACCGGCGACAGCGCCTCCAGCGCCTTCAGGCAAACCCCGCGCAAAGGCGCCCCAGCCGGGCTATTGGCGCAGGCCTCAATCAGAGCCCGACAGCGCGGCACAAACGCCGCGTAGCGCCCGCCAAAGCGCTGAAACAGGCCCAGGACCCGCAAGTTCCGCTGCAGGCTCAACAGATCCACCTGACGGGCCAGAGCGCCCTCGTCCCATCCCAATTCGGCCGCGTGGCGACCGATCAACTCCCCGCGCAGATCGCCCGGCACGACACGCCGCACATCATCGACGAGGGAGGCGAGATCATAGCCCACGGGCGCCAGAACAGCGTCCTGAAAATCCAGCAAGCCCAGCGCCCGAACGCCCGCCCGCTCCGGCAGGTATACCAGGTTGGCCGCATGATAGTCGCGCAGGGCCACAACGGGTGTCCCCTCGAACAGTGCGCCGAACACCTCGGGCGCCCGCGCATCAAACGTCGCCTTCAACGCCGCCGCACGGCCCTGATCCGGGATCGCTTCGAACAGCGGTGCAGCCATATCGGCCATTCCCTCAGGCGTCATCTCCGTCAAACCAACTGGCGCTTCGGCCCGCGCCACGGCTCCCAGAACATCGCAGGCCAAGCCGTAAAGCTCCGCCTCTCGCGCCCCATCTGCGGTCAACACATCCACGCCGCCTGGGCCGAAATCCTCCAACAGCATCAACCCGGCCACATCATCATGACCGTAGACCTCCGGCGTGCTCAAACCTTGGGCCGTCAGCCAAGCCGCGATCCGCCGAAAGGCGGGATGCGGTGAGCCTTCCACCGGCGCCTGAACCAGGATCGCCGTCCCGCCATCCTGCGCCCTCAGCCGCGTATAGACCCGGCTAGAAGCATCGCCCGCCATCGCCTCACGCATGGCCTTATGCCAGCCAAGGCGCTGGAGAAACGCCGTAATGTCCGCATCAACGCTCATGGGCTCAGGCTATGCAACAGCCGCCGGGTCAGATCCGCCTTCACGTCGCCGATGATCCGAACCTCGCGGCCCTCGCCTTGCGCATAATCAAGCCTCAGCGTTACCGCCTCGGCGGGCCAAAGCGCCCCGGCCCGCTCAGACCACTCGACCAAAAGCACCGCGTCAGGCGGCGCGGGATCAAGGCCGAGCTCGGCCACTTCGGACGTATCGCCAAGCCGGTAAAGATCGGCATGCCAGATCGTCAAACCACCCGCCTCATAGGTCTGCACCAGAGTGAAACTGGGCGAGGGCACGTCCGAGATCGCCGCACTTTCGCCATCGGCTCCCGCCGCTTCCTCAAGGCTCTGGATCACCGCCCGGGCCAGGGCGGTCTTGCCCGCACCCAGATCCCCGCACAGCAAAACCACATCGCCCGGCCTCAGCGCCGGGGCCAACGCGGCGCCAAAGGCACGCGTTGCGGCCTCATCGGATAACCGGGCCTGCCAAACGGGTCTGTCAGAAGGGTTTTCGGCAGAGGGATGTGCGGAATTGGCCGTCATGGGCGCAGTGTACAGCGCACCCGGTCGGTCGCAAGGCGATCCAACATCGGTCAGGTTGAAACGGTCTAATGGGTCACCGGCTTCTGGCGTTGTTCGTCCATTGCGCCTTCGGGTGGCTCAGCGACCTTGGGCAAGTGCCGAAAGCTCAACAATGTGGATCCGGCCTTAAGCGGAGAGATCTGGACTTCCAGGACACCCTCATCGCCGGGCAAAGTGTGCCGCCCGGTCCAGCCTGCGCGGCCCGGACGCTGAACCCCAAACTCACGGATCTCGCGCCAGATCGGCCCCGGGCTAATCGCCTGCTCCCAGCGATCCGTCGCCTCGCGGAGCGCCATCGGGCCCAGCATCTCGCGCGGGTCATGGCCGAACATCTCGGCATAGGCGGCGTTCGACAGAACCAATTGCGCCTCTGACGAGAACACCGCCATCGCTTCGTGCCGCTGATCGAAGACGGCCTGATAAAGGTCGAGATCGGCGCGAAACTGCCGCGTCAGCGACACTTCCGAAGTGATATCCTCGAACATGAACGCGATCGCGCCGTCGGGATGCGGGCGGCCAATCACGCGATAGGTTTGGCCGGTCGGCAAGGTCCAGAGGTCGTGGTAATTTCCGTCCTGCGCATCGGTCTCAAGCTTCAGAATGCTCTCACGCCAGGCCTTGTAATTCTTTGGCTCAGGCATGTGGCGGTTTTCGCGCAACTGATCAAGGAAGTTATAAAGCGTCGGCCGCGACGACAGCATTTGCACATCCAGCGTCGACAGCGTCACCAGCGCGGGATTGAACAGCACAAGCTCCCGCCGCCTATCGAAAATCGCCAGACCGATGGGCAGATCGGCAAAGGTCTTGGACAGTGTTTGGACAAACTCCGTCAGCGCCTCTTCCGCCTGCATCAGCCGGTCGGCTGGGTTGGCCAGAAACAGCATGTCACCGTCCATCGGGATCGCGCTCACCTCAAACCGCTTCGGCGCGCCCAACCGGTTTTTGGGCACGATGCTAACGCGCTGGATCTGCCCTTTCGCGGGCGGTTTCTGCATCTGATCATGAAAGACCCGGGGCAGCGGCCATTGCACATCTGCGGTGTTTTCCGACTGGCTCTCGACGATGGATAAGTAGTTGGCATTGGCCCAGGTCACTTGGCCTTCGGTATTCTCACGCCAGGCGGCAATCGGAGAGTGATCGAGCGTTGCGCGCAGCAGTCCCAGATCGGTTTGCAGCTTTTCCTGCGCTGCGAGGTCGACGATCGCCTGACTGCCCTGGGTCATCGCATTGGCCACCGTGATCGTGACCCGGTCGCCTTGGGCGATGCCGTCAATGGCCAGGGTGTCCACACCATTTTCCGCCGTCGCATGAAAGCTCTGGCCCGTGCGGCGCAGTGTTTCCATGTCCTGCGCGATACCGGGCTTGAGGGCCGACAAGGCATCCAGCAGCAGAACCCAAGACCGCGATGCATCGGGGTTTCGGCCCAGAAACGCGTCGTCTGCCCTTGGGTCCGCCTCTGGGCCCGCGTCTGGCATGTCTAGAGCGATTGCGTTGCGAAAGTTATACCGCCGGGGCGCATCTAGGGCGCCGAGATCAAGTATATTTTGCTGCGGCGAAAGAAAGCTGTTCAAACGGCGAACACTCACCAGGGCCAACAGCGCCACCGCTGCAGCCAAGGCCGAGACGAGAACCATTGGTAAAAACCCAAGCATATCTACGCCAAGCTAGCACACCATATTGTCGCACCCTAAGCCACAAGGTGTTAAGGGTTTGTTAACGCTTAAATGGCGATCGGCTGATTTTCCCCCAAAGGTCCGGAGGCAAGGGCTGCGGGCGCGCTGATCGCGGCGACAGGCCAGGTCACTTCGACCACCGCACCGCTTTTCTCGACGCGCTCGCTCGGGGCCGTGAACGGGTCGGAGGCGTTGTGGAACTCGACCGTCGCGCCCGAGCGCTCCAACAGCGTCTTGGCAATGAAAAGCCCCAGGCCCATCCCGACATAGCCCGGTCGAGCCTGATCCTTGGACTTGCGCCGCCGCAAGAAAGGATCGCCCAAACGCCCCAGCAAATCGGGCGGAAAGCCCGCGCCATCATCGGTCAGACGCAGCCGGATCACGTCCGTATCCCATTGCCCCTCGATCCAGATCTTCGAGCTCGCGAAATCCACCGCGTTTTGCACCAGGTTGCGCAGGCCGTGGATGACCTCGGGTGAGCGCAGCACTGCGGGCTGATCGTGCAAAGCGCCCGGCATCGGGTGGAAATCCCAGAGCAGCTCGATCCCCCGCCCGGTATGCGGCTCGGCTGCTTCCTCGACCAGGGCGGCCAGGGGCGCGGTGCGCAGATGCAGGTCATCTTTGCCCGCCCGCCCCATCGATTGCAGGATCTCACGACAACGCACCGCCTGTTCGCGGATCAGCTCGGCATCCTCGCGCAGCTCCTGGCGGTCGCTCAACTCATCAGCCAGCTCGGTCGAGACCAGCTTGATCGTCGCAAGCGGCGTGCCCAGCTCATGCGCCGCTGCCGCGACGACCCCGCCGAGATCATGCAGCTTCTGCTCCCGCGCCAGCGCCATCTGCGTCGCGAGCAGCGCCTGGCTCATCGAATAGCTCTCCTGCGTCACGCGGCGCGCATAGACCGACACGAAAAGCAGCCCGATCAGCAGCGACGCCCAAAACCCCGCCAGGAAGATCCCCGGCTGCGTCAGAACCTCGCCCTGCGCCGTCCGCAATGGCACGTGAAACCAGACCAGCAGCGTCACCAGCACAATCGCAACCGCCCCCAATAAAAGCGTTGAACGCAGCGTCAGCGCGGTCGCCGAAATCGTCACCGGCGCTAGGAGGAGCAACGCGAACGGATTGTGCAGCCCGCCCGTCAGAAACAACAAGAACGCCAGCTGCGCCAAATCAAACAACAGCGTCAGCATCGCGTCCCGGTCGCTCAACCGCTGGTTCTCGGGAAAGATCGTCATCGCGATCAGGTTCGAAATCACCGACGCGCCTATCGCCAGAAAACACAGGCCCAGCTCGACATTCAGGCCCAGATAGAGGCTCGCCACCACCACCGCGAGGGTCTGCCCCCCCACCGCGAGCCAGCGCAGCAGCAGCAGCGTACGCAGCCGCACCCAATCGCTGCGCTCATCCAGCGGTGTCAGCGGATCGGTGATCTCGGGCATGCTCACCATAGGCGCCTCATCGGCGAAAATCGGCTGGAAATTTCGCTGGGCGTGCGGTTCGGCAAGGCTGGGTCTCCATGTCACAGAGCTTTGAGGTGTGAATGCCTAAATTACGTCATATCTGACTTGCAACGCTTCATTGACCACACATTCCCCATGCGGAGCGCGCCCATGACCCGGATTTATGCCTTCGGTGCTGTCTTTGCCCTGCTGCTGATTGTCGGCGGTTCAGGTGTCGCGATCATGATGGCGCGCGAGCCCGACGATCAATTCGCCCAATGTCGCGGCTCAACCATCGCCGGCGCGGGCGATATCGGCGGCCCGTTCGAGCTGGTCAGCGAAACCGGCGAGACCGTCACCGAGGCGGACGTCCTCGATCAACCCGCGCTGATCTATTTCGGCTATACCTTCTGCCCCGATGTCTGCCCGCTGGATACAGTGCGCAATGCCGATGCCGTCGACATCTTGGAAACCCAGGGCCAATCCGTCCGGCCGATCTTCGTCACCGTCGATCCGGCCCGTGACACGCCCGAGGTTATGGCCAATTTCACCGACCTCGTGCATGAGGATATGCTCGGCCTGACCGGCAGTGACGAACAGGTGCGCGCCGCCGCAGACGCCTATCGCGTGATCTATCAGGCCCAAGACCCCAGCGATGAGTTCTACCTCGTCAACCACACCGCCTTCACCTACTTGACGCTTCCGGGTGAGGGCTACGTGGAGTTCTTCCGCCGCAATCTCACGGCCGAACAGATGGCCTCCTCGGTGAGCTGCTTTCTCGAGGCAGCCTCCTGAGCGCCGTAACCTCTTCCTTTTCTTGGAATTACAACTAATTGACCCTTAAGGCGTGGGGCGGTTAACTCACGGCCGGCAAGAAAGGGACGACCATGAACCAAGAGCGGAGCCTCAGAGACATCGGGCCGGACAAGACACTTCTGCTTGTCGACGATGATGAACCCTTCCTGCGCCGCCTGCAGCGGGCGATGGAAAAGCGAGGCTTCGAAGTTGAGGCTGCGGGCTCGGTCGCGGCCGGATCGGCGATCGCCACGGCCCGCCCGCCCGCTTATGCCGTGATCGACCTGCGGCTTGAGGACGGCAACGGCCTCGATGTGGTCGAGGTCCTGCGCGAACGCCGCCCCGACAGCCGGATCGTCGTCCTGACGGGCTATGGCGCCATCGCCACCGCCGTCGCCGCCGTCAAGATCGGCGCCACGGATTACCTGTCAAAACCCGCCGATGCCAACGATGTCACCGCCGCGCTTCTGGCCGAGACCGACGACCTGCCGCCGCCGCCGGAAAACCCGATGTCGGCTGACCGTGTCCGGTGGGAGCATATTCAAAGGGTCTATGAGCTGTGCGACCGCAACGTCTCGGAAACGGCGCGGCGTTTGAACATGCACCGCCGCACCTTGCAGCGTATCCTTGCGAAACGCTCTCCGCGCTAGCCTTTTGCTGTGCGCTGGCCTGGGTCTCTCGGCCTGCCTCGGCACATCCGAACCGCAGCCAACGGCGGCCGCACTCCGCTTTGACGCGGGCGGCGCCGCGGTCGAAGGCATAAGCGGTCGAACCGGGCTGCGCATCGATTTCGGGCGCGCTCAGACCGGCGTCATCGACACTGTCAGCCGCCTGAAAGCCACGCGCCCCGTGGCCAGTTTCGGCCCCGATCTTTGCGGCCCCGGCATCTCAACCGTGCGCTATCCCGACCGGCTCTGGCTCGTCTTCACCGAGGGCACCTTCACCGGCTGGATGCGCCCCGACCCAAGCGGCACAGGCATTCTACAAGCGGGCCAAAGCTGCGAAATGCCAGTCCTCTGAGCCCTCAGACCTGCGCCGCCACCTCCTGGTTCAGCCACCTTGTGAACAGCCGCACCCGCTCCGGCACCGGCCCCGGCACGCGCGCGATGTAATAGCCCGCAGCGCTGTCGCAATCCTGCAAAACACAGATCAGCGCGCCCCGGTCCAGATCGGCCTGCACCACCGCCTCGGGCTGCACCGACACGCCGCCCCCCGCCCGCGTCGCGGCCAAGACCAGGGCATTGCCCTCGATCCGCCGCGCGCCCAGCGCATCGACCTCTAACCCGTACTGCGCCAGCCATGAGACGAAATCGCTATACCCCTCATCGACCAGCCAGGGCAGCGCTTTCAGCGTCTCGATGGGCAGCGGGCAATCGGCCCCACGCTCCGGCACAAGCCGATCGAGCAACTCTGGCGTGGCGACGATCACATTGCGCGCAGGCCTGAGAAACCGCGCCTCCACCCCCGGCCAATCACCCCGCCCATAGCGGATCGCCAGGTGGTGCTCGGACCGGGCCAGATCCGCCACCCTGTCATCCGTCGCGATCTTCAACGCGATATCCGGATAAGCAGCCCAAAAGCGCGGCAAGCGTGGCATCAGCCAGTTTTCGGCAAAGGTCCGCGTCGTCGTCACCGAGAGCGGCCCGTCCTCCCCCGCACTCGCCAAGGCCCGCACGCCCTGGGCGATCTCAGAGAACCCACTCGCCAGCGACCCCGCCAGGCGCTGACCGGCCGCGCTCGGCTCCATCCCACGCCCGGCCCGTTGCATCAGGCTCTGGCCAAAATGCGCCTCCAGCGCGCGTACATGCTGGGCGATGGCGGCATGGCTCACATTCAGCTCACGCGCCGCGGCCGAGTAGGAGCCGTGCCGCGCCGCCGCTTCAAAGGCCCGCAAAGCCGCGAGCGAGGGGATCTCACGCCAGTCCATCTGAAATATCAGCTTACAGTTTGGAAATCTCATTTCCTAGCGAAAAAGCGCATCCCGGTCTAGCTATGGTTCATCGCAACACAGGAGCTTTCCAATGATTGATATCCTCGCAGACAGCCTGTTTACCGCCACTCGGACGGATCGCCACCCGCATCAGCGGCCCCGCCCCCTGACGCCCCACGAACAGCGGGAGCTTGACTATCGGCAGGTCCGCTTTTGGCTTGGCCGGACCGGCATCCGTTAGGTGCCGTTACATGCCTGCCAAAAGGTCGGCATGGCGCGCCGTAAACGCGGCGCGCACCTCCGCGGGTGGGCGCGGGGCCAGTTTGACCGCGCCCATAAGCGCCTCACCCGGGGCGCCAAAGAACTTATCCGCCTCCGCCACGCTAAAGCCCGCAAGCTGCACCGCCTCGAACCAAGCCGAGACCTTATCGGCCCGTTTAATCGCACGTTTGACTGCCAGGGGTAGCGTCGCGGGCAGGCCAAAGCGCAGATGGATCGCCGCCGAGAGCCGCGCGTCCAGCTCACCGTAATTGGGCCCCACCGCCGCTTTCACCGGCGAGATCATATCGCCGATGACATATTCCGGCGCATCGTGCAGCAGCGCGGCCAGCCGCCATTTGGCGGGCGCCTCAGGCGTCATCGCGTCGTAGAGCCGCTCAACCAACAGCGAATGCTCCGCCACCGAATAGGGGTGATCGCCCCTTGTCTGCCCGTTCCAGCGCGCCACGAAGGCGAGGCCGTGCGCGATATCCTCGATCTCGATATCGACCGGCGTGGGGTCCAACAGGTCCAACCGCCGCCCCGACAGCATCCGCTGCCACGCCCTGGTTTGCTTTTTGACCATCACGCACTTTCCCTGAACGGGCCCTTAAGGCTCTGCGATAGGCCAAGCCCAGTCACAAGAAAAGCCTTGGCTAGAAATGCTTTGGATTACGGGCGACCTCGCGTAGGGTCTTTGCACAACACAAAGGAGTGAGAGACATGGAAAAAGACACCAAGAAAGCCCCTGCGGAAAAAGGTGGCGAGAAGGGCGGCGGCAAGAAGTAGCCCGCTCAAGCGGGGCGCTTATGCAGCCCCGCACCCGCATTCCTTCGATTTGACGACAAACCAAGCCGCCCCTCCCCCGCTCTAACCCCGCTCAGCCATTGCCGGTGCGGCGCTCGACTGCTATGGCGCGGCCTAAGCCGGGTCTGCACGGCCCGACCCCAATAAAGACCCTAAAAATTGAGTGGAGCATCGCCCGTGAAGGACTTCATCGTCAAAGACATCGCCCAAGCAGGCTTCGGCCGCAAAGAGCTCGACATCGCGGAAACCGAGATGCCCGGCCTGATGGCCTTGCGTGAGGAATACGGCGCCTCCAAACCCCTGACCGGCGCGCGCATCACCGGCTCGCTGCACATGACGATCCAGACCGCCGTGCTGATCGAAACGCTGACCGCGCTTGGCGCCGATGTCCGCTGGGCCTCGTGCAACATCTTCTCCACCCAAGACCATGCCGCAGCCGCCATCGCCGAAGGTGGCGTCCCGGTCTTCGCCATCAAGGGCCAAACGCTCGAGGAACACTGGGACTATCTCGACCGCTCCTTCATGTTCCCCGAAGGCGGGCCGAACATGATCCTCGACGATGGCGGCGACGCCACGCTCTATGTGCTGCTCGGCGCCCGGGCCGAAGCGGGAGAAGAGATCATCCCCGTCCCGCAATCCGAGGAAGAAGAGGTTATCAAAGCCCAGATCAAAAAGCGCATGGAAGCGAGCCCCGGCTGGTTCACCAAAACGCGCGACGCGATCAAAGGTGTGTCCGAGGAAACCACCACCGGTGTCCACCGCCTCTATGAGTTGCAGCGCGACGGCCGCCTCCCCTTCCCGGCGATCAACGTCAATGACAGCGTGACCAAGTCGAAATTCGACAACAAATACGGCTGTAAGGAAAGCCTCGTCGACGGCATTCGCCGCGCCACCGACACGATGATGGCCGGCAAGGTCGCCGTCGTCTGCGGCTACGGCGATGTGGGCAAGGGCTCGGCGGCGTCGCTGCGCGGCGCAGGCGCCCGCGTCAAGGTGACCGAGGCGGACCCGATCTGCGCGCTGCAGGCCGCGATGGACGGCTTCGAGGTGGTGCTGCTCGAGGAAAACCTCGACGCCGACATCTTCATCACCACCACCGGCAACAAGGACGTCATCCGCATCGAGCATATGCGCGAGATGAAGGACATGGCGATCGTCGGCAATATCGGGCACTTCGACAATGAGATCCAAGTCGCCGCGCTGAAAAACCACAAATGGACCAACATCAAAGAGCAGGTCGATATGATCGAGATGCCCTCGGGCAGCCGTCTGATCCTGCTGTCTGAGGGCCGCCTGCTGAACCTCGGCAACGCCACCGGCCACCCGTCCTTCGTGATGTCGGCCAGCTTCACCAACCAAGTCCTGGCCCAGATGGAGCTGTGGACCCGGGGCGAGGAATACGACAACGCCGTCCACATTCTGCCCAAGGTACTCGACGAAAAGGTCGCGCGCCTGCACCTCAAAAAGATCGGCGTCAAACTGACCGAGCTCGACAAGTCTCAGGCCGACTATATCGGCGTCCCGCAGGAGGGGCCGTTCAAGCCGGAGCATTACCGCTACTAAGTCAGCGGCAGGGGGCGGCCATGAACGGCGCGGATGCACTCGTAAAAACGCTCCTGGCCAGCGGGGTGGATACCTGTTTTGCCAATCCTGGCACGTCCGAGATGCACTTCGTCGCCGCCTTGGACAGCCACCCCGACATGCGCTGTGTGCTCTGCCTGTTCGAAGGCGGGGCGTCCGGCGCGGCGGAGGGCTATTTCCGCATGAAGCGCGATGTGGCCGCCACGATGTTTCACCTCGCCCCGGGCTTCGGCAACGCCTATGCTAACCTGCACAATGCCCGCAAAGGCGGCTCGGGCATCCTCAACGTCATGGGCGATCACGCCAAACGGCACATGGCCTATGACAGCCCCCTCAAGGGCGACACGGACGGCATCGCGGCCTCGGTCTCGCATTGGGTAAGGCGCTGCGATGACAGCTCAACCGTGGGTGCCGACACTGCCGCCGGGATCCGCGCGGCACGCGCCGAAGGCGGCCAAATCGCCACGCTAATCCTGCCGGCGGACAGCGCCTGGGAAGACGGCGCCGCGCCAGACACAGCGCCCGCGCCGCGCGCCCGGCGCACAGCCGATCCATCGGCAATCGCAGCGGCGGCAGAGCTGCTGACGCGGCCCGGCGCCGTCCTCTTCGTCTCCGCCGCTGCGGCCATCGAACCGGGCCTCAGCCAAGCCGCCCGCATCGCCGCCAAAACCGGCGCGCGGCTCATGGTGCCGCTCTTCCTGCCGCGCCTGTCGAAGGGCGCTGGCCGCCCGATCTGTGAACAACTTCCCTATCCGGTCGAGATGGCCGGGGAGGTCCTGAAAGACACGCGCCATATTGTCTTGCTCGGCGCCACGCGTCCCGTGAATTTCTTCGCCTATCCCGGCAAGCCCAGCACGCCCGAGCCGCCGGGCTGTGAGATCTTTCAGCTTTGCACCACTGAGATGGACGTGACCGGCACGCTAGAAAGCCTCCTCCAGGTAACCGGAGCCGCCCAGAGCGAACCGCCGCGCCACGCCCTCGATCTGCCCGACCTGCCCACCGGACCGCTCACCCTCACAGGTGTGGGCCAAGCCCTCGCCCATCTGCTGCCCGAGGACAGTATCGTCGGCAACGAGTCCGTCACCGCCGGGGCCGAACTTCTGCCGCCCCTGCAAACCGCCCGCCCCCACGAGCTTTTGATCACCACCGGCGGCGCCATCGGCGGCGGCCTGCCCCTCGTCGTCGGCGCCGCCGTCGCCTGTCCAGACCGTCAGGTGATCTCGCTCACCGGCGATGGCTCGGCCATGTACACGCCGCAATCGCTTTGGACGATGGCGCGCGAAAAGCTCAACATCCTGGTCATTGTCGTCGCCAACCGCGGCTATCAGATCCTGCGCGGAGAGATGGCGGCGCTTGGCGTGGAAGACTACGGCCGCAACGCGCAGGCCATGTTCGACATCGAAACGCCCGAGCTTGACTGGGTCGCGCTCGCCAAAGGCCACGGCGTGCCTGGGGAACGTGTCTCCGAGACCAACGAAGATGCCGTCGCCGCCATCCGCCGGGGTCTCGCCCAAAACGGCCCCTATCTCATTGAGATCGCCGTCGGCTGATGTCTCCACGGCGCGCGGCGTTACCTCAAGGCGTCACTTCCCCGCCGATGTCCTGGCGCGATCCAATTTCCCCTTCCCTTTGAGGCCCGCAAACGACAACCTTCCTACACTGGAATGAGGGCATTTTCCTCGGAAAATTGGGAGACCAATCATGGGCAAACGCGACGATTTGATCGCGCAATACGCGGACGACTTGAAAAACAAATGCGGCATGACGCCGGACATGGACCTTCTGACCAAGGTCACCATCGGCTGTGGTCCGTCGATCTATAACGCAGACGCATCAACGGTGGCCGCCAGCCAGCCCGCCGAGTTGGAAACCGTCAAAGAGAATTTTCTGATGAAAAAGCTCGGCCTGTCTGACGGCCCCGAGCTGATGGACGCGATCAATTCGGTGATCGAGACCTATGGCAAGTCCGAGCGCAACAAATACCGCGCTGTAGTCTACTACATGCTGACCAAGCATTTCGGCAAAGAGTCGGTTTACGGCTGAACTGAGCGACACGCGTGCGATGTTTATAAGGGGCCCTGCCGGATCGGCGGGGCCTTTTTTATGTGGATGACTTTCAAGCCCGCCCCGCAATGCTGCTCATGCAAAGCCAAGCGGTCAATGTCTGCTTTGAGCCCTTACTTACTGATTGCTGCGCGATGAACAAACGTCTGCTATCTCCGAATTTCCACTAAATTGCCGGTAGGGATTGGACGCGGCCAAAAGCCTAGTCGTTGCCTCGCCGCTACTATCAAATCAATCCGGGTTCGGCTTTCGACCGCTCAATCGCCTCAAGTGCCAGAATGTCGCTCGCGGGCAACTGAGATATCTTCACGCGTTCTTCCTCCGGGATTAGCCCACGCATTTGTAGATCAATAAATCGCAAACAACAGACGCGCAGAAACGATGTGAAGTTCCCCATATCGTGCCCAGCATCAAGACTTTCGTTGTAGAGCCGATGCAGCAGCTGCGGGATCGTCAGATCATCCCGCCGCCCGATTGTCTCTAGCGTGCGCCAGAACATCTCTTCCAGACGCACGCTTGTGACCATCCCGTCCATGCGAAACGATCGGGTGTGGGACGTCCAAAGCGCCGGATCTGCTTCGATAAACAACTGACACATCTGGCCGTCTCCTTTTGGGGCTCAGCGACCGACGCGCTCCTGCACGTCCGCGGCAAAGCCTTCGTAGGTGCGCAAAGCGGTGACATAGACCTGCACATGCTGCCCCATCCTCTGCATGATCGGCAAATCAAGCAAGATTTGATCCAGTGCTTCGGCGCTGTCGACGTTCACAATGGCGATGACGCGGCGTTCACCGGCGGCCTTCCACAAGTCAACAACAACGCCCGCTTCTTTGGCACCCAGTGCCGCGCCCGCTTCTTCTGCCCAGATATCTAACAGATCATTTTGGGTCATTTCCGCCGAATACTCGACGTTGAAGTCTAGATGGAACAACATGGATGTCTCCCCCTCAGTTGTTTGTGCGGCCAGTATTGAAGGCCAGTTTAAGTTGATGATGATGCCGCCTGTAACGACGCCGCCCTTGATGAAATCCCGGCGTGACGTTTTGAGGCGATCTTTTTGGTGGCGCGCATTCATTTGAACCGCCCACCTTTTTCGATGACCTCGATCTGATAACCGTCCGGGTCTTGGATGAAGAAGAAGCGCGCAACGCGTTCCCCGTCCGGACGGAAATCTACAATGTCGCCGGGTTCTGAATTGGCTGTTGCTGCAGTAGCATGCGCTGCTTCAAGATCATCCACGACGACGGCAAGATGGCCGTAGCCATCGCCCAGATCATATGGTGCCTCACGACCCTTGTTGATGGTCAGTTCAAGTTCAAAATCAGACGTCGGAAGCGCCATGTAGATGAGCGTGAAGCTCTCAAAGTCCAGCCGGTCGACTACTGCTAGTCCGAACGTGTCGCGATAGAATTTCACGGACACCGCTTCGTCTAGAACTCTGATCATACTGTGAACGAGCTTTGTCATCTTTTGCCTCCCTGCAAGATGCCTATCAGTGATCAGGGAGAGGGTGGTATTATGCCGCTACTACACGCGGATTTTTCTTAGAATTCGCTTTGCGCATTCGCGATAGGCGCAATGCCGAGACTGTCTATCGATGGATCTTTGTTGGCACGTTAGATCGCGGTGGCGCTCTGAACTAAGCGGGTACAAGCAGACATTCAGTTCATCACAATGAAGGTCCGCCTCGTCCGCATCTGAGACATTCGAAATGGGCCGCTCAAAGCTCACGCTGCCTGTCGAAGGCACCGAATTCGGAGGCCAATGGATCATTGTGCGTCAAAGCGCGCAAGCCTCTTGTTATTTGTGCCACACGAGACGATGCAGAACCACCGAGCATCTCTCTCGCAACGCGCCGGTTGATCGGGACGCTGCTCATTTTGCATTTCGGCTATCCCGACCAGGCCCCGCGCGACACCCTCGGCTGGCCAAGGCGACGGTTCAACATGCGACGGCATCGCAGCTTTTAGCCGCGCCGCCATCCAGCACATTGCGTTCATCTCACGCCGAATTTTAGCTCCGGGGCGCCGCTCGCAGGACTTTCGGACGCCCGAAAAAAATCTACCCCGGTTCTACCCCAATTCTACCCCGGTTCTACCCGCTTTCTACCGGGCGTTTTCGGGGCCCTTTCGGGGGCCTATTTCTGTGGCGAGACCCCTGCCATCCGGCACACAATCTTCCACTCTTCGGGCTCCACCGGCTGCACCGAGAGCCGCGAATTGTTCACCAAAACCATGTCCTGCAAACCGGGCTCAGCCTTGATCTCAGCCAGGCTCACCGGGGTCTCCACCGCCTTGACCGCGCGGATATCCACGCATTCCCAACGGGCATCTTCAGTGGTGCTATCCGGGTGGATTTCGGCGGAGACCTCAACGATCCCAACCACGGATTTCTCCGACATCGAATGGTAGAAAAATCCCAGATCCCCCAAGGACATCTCACGCATGAAATTGCGCGCCTGATAGTTACGCACGCCGTCCCATTCCTCGCCCGCCTGACCCTTGGCAACCTGCTGATCCCAGGACCAGGTGGAGGGTTCGGATTTGAAAAGCCAATAGCGCATGGAACAGCCTTTTTCGTTGATTATCTGCGGGTTAGTGTGGAGTGATCTAGGCCTTGGCGCCCCGCTTGCCAGAGCCGAGCATTGGTGCCGCCGCCGCGTCCAAGGGCCATCGCGGACGCGCGGGAAAGTCGAGCAAGTGCCGCTCCCCTTCCTTGTAGGCGAGCAGGCCCGCATAGGCGATCATCGCGCCGTTATCCGTGCAAAGTGCTAGAGGTGGCGCAACAAATCGAAGGTCCTTCTGAGCGGCCAAATCGGTCAGTCGCCCGCGCAATTCCGTATTGGCCGCAACCCCTCCCGCCACTGCGAACCCGGCCAGATTCGGATGGTCGCCCAGCACCCGTGAGGTCTTCTCCACCAAGACATCCGCGACAGCCCGCTGAAAGCCCGCCGCCAGATCCGCCCGGTCCTGTTCGGCAAAGCTCCCATCGGCTCTCTGACAGCTCTGCGCCAGCCGAAGGATCGCCGTTTTCAACCCCGAAAACGAAAGGTCATATCCAGGGCGATCCAACATCGGCCGCGGCAACTCAAACCGCTCTGAAACGCCTGATTTTGCGGCTTTTTCTACCGCTGGTCCGCCCGGCTGCCCCAGACCCAAAAGGCGGGCGACTTTGTCGAAGGCTTCGCCAGGCGCATCATCAATCGTGCCGCCAAGCCGGTGAAATTGTTGCGCGCTTTCGACCCTAAGAAACTGACAATGACCCCCCGAAACGAGCAAAAGCAGGTAAGAAAATTCCAGCCCATCGGTCAGGCGCGGCGTCAGGGCATGTCCGGCCAAGTGGTTCACCGCCAGGATGGGTTTGCCCAGAGCGAAGGCCAATCCCTTAGCCGCCATCGACCCGCTGAGCACCCCGCCGATCAGACCGGGCCCGGCGGTCACCGCGATCGCGTCGAGGCCCATGAAATCACAGCCCGCATCGGTCATTGCGCGCTCGATCACCAGATCGATCCGTTCGGCATGGGCCCGCGCCGCGATCTCGGGCACGACGCCACCGAAATCCTGGTGAAGTTTGTCCTGGCTGTCGACGACGTTCGACAAAATGTGGACGCCGCCCTCACGCTCTTCCAGCACCGCGGCCGCCGTGTCATCGCAGCTTGTCTCGATACCTAGGATCCGGATCGCGTCTGCCATTCCCACTCTTTGCTAAGGCCCAAACATTGCTAAGATTTCAGCGGGCAGCTATCACTCCGAGCCATGGCTGACAATGGCGCCCCCGTCGTCTTGATCACGCGCCCAGCGCGCCAGGCAGAGCGGTTCGCGGCGCAGTGTCAAAGCGTATTGCCCGTAGCGGTCGAGACACGGATCATCCCGCTGCAAGCCATCGAACTGACCCCGGAAATCCTGACATTCGAAGGAGTCGGGGGGCTGATCCTGACATCCGAGAACGCCCTGATGGCCTGCCCCAAGGACCTCGGCCTGCCCGCATTTTGCGTGGGCGAACGCACGACCAAGGCGGCACAGGCCTGGGGTCTGAAGGCGGTCTGTGCAGGTCGAGATGCCGAGGAGCTCGTGGCTCAACTTCCAGGCCTTGCTCCACCGACACCGCTACTGCATCTCCACGGCCTGCACACGCGCGGCGCGGTCGCTGAGCGGCTGAGCCAGGCGGGTCTCGAGGCGAGGGGAGCGGTCGTCTATCACCAAACCGCCATCGCACCACCGCCAGAGCTGCGCGCGCCGCTTGACGGTCGCGCAGTCCTCGCGCCGCTCTTCTCGCCCCGAAGTGCCACACTTTTCCACGCGGCCCTCGCCCCTTTGCCAGACCATTGGCACCTTTTCTGCCTCAGCTCGGCCGTCGCATCAGCGCTGCCGACGGAGTGGCAAAAGCAGGTGAAAATTGCCTCTGAACCGACGGCGACTGCGATCATAAGTCTGATCGCACAGCATATTTCCCCCTAGCAGAGGCGCAGCACTCATGCGACTTTGCTAGACGACGACTCGGACAGTGGGGCCGAGAGACGAAAAAAGGGGACCAGCGCGTGGCCGGGAACAAATCCGACAAATCAGATGCTGAACCTGACAGCGTTGAAGAGATTGCCGAGGGCGCGACGGAACTAGAAACCGACGCAGAAGAGACGTTGCATGAGGCCGCCGACAGCACGACCGAGGGCGAAGGCCCGGATGCCGCCGAGGCCGATCCAGATGCACCTCAAAAGGATGCGGATAACGAAGCCGAAGACGTGCCCGAAGACGCGGTCGAGGAAGCTGTCGTCGCCGAACCAGAACCCGCTCCTAAGAAACGCTCTGGAGTTGGGTTTTTCGCTTTTCTTCTAGGCGGCATCATCGCGGCTGCGCTTGGCTATTATGCCGCGACCATTGGGTTGATCCGCGGCCCCGGAGGCAACGAGCGTTTCGATGAACTCGCTGCTCGGCTTGACGCTCAGGAAGGCAGCCTCAGTAGCCTAGAGGCAACCACAGCCAGCCTCGGTGAGGCCAGTGTCGAGATGCCCGATTTGAGCGGGATCGAAACAGCGATCAACGATGTGGCCAGTCGTGTCGACGCCTTGAGCACAGATATCGAAGAGATCGACGCGCGCTTGCGAGATTTAGAAACCCGGCCTGCTCTGTCCGGCGAGGCCAGTGTCGATGACGCCGCCATGGCTGCCGCGATGACCGCGCTCAGGGCTGAGCTTTCGGATCAACAAGCCGCCAATGAAGCGATTGCAGATGAGTTGCGGAGCTTGGCCGAAACGGCTGAGACGAGTGTGGCGCAGGCGCAAGAAAGCGCCGCCGACGCCGCGGTCCAGGCCGCCTTTAGTGAGCTGCGTATCGCGGCCGCCGGTGGCACGCCTTTTGCGAGCGCGCTCAATGAGCTGTCTGTGGCGAGTGGCGTCGCTATCCCTGAAGGCCTGTCTGATGTGGCAGAGACTGGGATCCCCACGCTTGAACGGATCGCTGATTTATTCCCAGCCGCCGCCCGCGCCGCTTTGCCCGTGGCGCTCAGAGAAGAGGCGAGCGATGGCGATGCAGGGGATCGGTTCACTGCGTTCATGCAAGGGCAATTCGGCGGGCGCTCCCTGACCCCGATGGAGGGCGATGGGCCCGACGCGGTCCTGTCCCGGGCTTTGGCGTCTGTCGAAGGCGATGACCTGCAAGGCGCCTTGGCCGAGATCGAAGCGCTGCCCGAGGCCGCGCAAGAAGAGATGCAGGAATGGGCCGGCCTCGCCCGGATGCGGGTGGACGCGATCGAGGCCCTCGACGCCTTTGCCGCAAGCCTGAATGAGAGCTAACGAGTAAGGTCGACGCATGCTGTGGTCTGTTGGAAAAATCATCATCTTCGTCTGCCTTGCAGGGGCGGTCACCCTGGGTGTGGCCTACCTGCTGAACATCGATCGGGCCGCTCTGGTCCAGGTCGGAGGCCGCGAATACGCCATCGGTCCGCTCAGCGGGATCGTTCTGGCCGTAGTAATCTTTCTAGCCGTTTGGCTGTTCATCCGCCTGGTCGGGCTGGTTTGGGCATGCGTGAAATTCCTCAACGGTGACGAAACCGCGATCAGTCGCTATTGGAACCGCCGCGCCGAGCGTCGCGGCTATCAGGCACTGTCCGAGGGGATGATGGCTTTGGCCGCCGGGGAAGGCCGTCTTGCTATCCGCAAGGCGCAGAGGGCGGAGGGGCTTCTGAAACGGCCAGAGCTAACCAACCTGATCGTCGCCCGTGGTGCGGAAATGGTGGGTGACGCCTCCTTGGCCAATAAGACCTTTCGCGAGATGGTCACCGACGAGCGCACGCGCTTTGTCGGCATCCGTGGCCTGATCGACCAAAAGCTGGCCGATGGGGACATGGAGACGGCACAGAAACTGTCTGAGCGGGCGCTGGCCCTTCGACCGCAAAACTCGGACGTTCAGGACACGCTTCTCGATCTTCAGCTCAAGGATGAGGACTGGGCCGGGGCGCGCGCGACCCTCGCCGCCAAGCTGAAATCCGGGCATCTCCCGCGCGACATCCACCGCAGGCGCGACGCCGTCCTGTCGCTGGCCGTGGCACGTGAGGAAATGGCCGCGGGTCAGGTCGATAAGGCGCGCCAATTGGCGGTGGAGGCCAACAAGATGTCGCCCTCCCTTGTCCCCGCCGCTGTGATGGCCGCGCGCTTGGAAGCGTCCTCGGGCAACAAGCGAGCCGCCAATAAGATCATCCGCAAAGCGTGGAACGCCACCCCCCATCCCGATCTCGCCGCAGCCTTTGCCGAGATCGAAAAGGACGAAAGCCCTCAAGACCGGCTGAAGCGTTTCCAGCCCTTGATCAAGAAACATGCCGGCCAGACCGAAGTGCGCCTGCTGGAGACCGAGCTGAACATCGCGGCCGAGGATTTTCCATCGGCGCGCAAAGCCCTGGGCGATCTGCCCGAAACCGCGCCCGATGCGCGCTCTCTGACCCTGATGGCGGCGATTGAGCGGGGCGAGGGCGGCGAGGACCGCGTGGTACGCGCGTGGCTCGCTAAGGCCGTGACCGCCTCGCGCGGGCCGCAATGGATCTGCGACGTCGATGGCCAGGCCTATGGCGAGTGGCAGCCAGTAACCAAAGGTGGTTTCGACACGTTGAGCTGGAAGTCTGCGCCGACAGCCGATCCGATGGCCAGCGACACCGCGGGCGTCCTGCCCCTGATCGTCGGCAGCATCGAGGATCATAGTGCGGACCCTGAGATCGAGGACGCCGAGGAGATGTCCGCGATCGACGAGGACGCGACCTCGCCGGAGGAACCTGACGCCGTCGCGGGCGGCGCGCGATGATGCAAAACCGCGCGTCGGGGCGCTTGCAAGCGACCGCGTGAGGCGCTATGCGACCGGCCTGGCGCCGCTGTAGCTCAGCTGGTAGAGCACGTCATTCGTAATGATGGGGTCGGGGGTTCGAGTCCCTTCAGCGGCACCAATTCTTCACTCATCGGACCGACAGGCTGTATGCGGTGTCAGTCCTTCGCCCCGCTTGGCCGCTCCACCGGACCGCCATGATCGGCCCAGGTGCCGAAGCCTTCCCGCAGATGCGCCGCCTCAAAGCCCATATCCTGCAAAGTCGCCACCGTCAGGGCTGAGCGCCAGCCGGACGCGCAATGAAAAACATAGCGTTTGCCCGGCTGCGAAAAGATCTCTTTGTGGTAGAGGCTTTCGGGATCAACCCAGAACTCGATCATGCCGCGCGGAGCGTGAAAGCTTCCGGGGATAAAGCCGCTGCGCTGTCTTTCGCGAACGTCGCGGATATCGACGACAACGAGGTCTGGATCGCCCAGCATCTCGATCAAGACCGGCGTTTCAACCTCGGTAATCCGCGCCCGCGCTGCGGCGACCATCTCGGCCGATGTGATCTTGAGGGCGGTCATAGCGTGGCGTCCGTTCCGGCAGGGTTCTCGAGGCATTTGAGACGTTGACCCACAGCAACGCCCGATGCAACGTCATATGGCGCACCCCCCGCAAGGATATCGGCAACCTGAGATGACGCAGTCGGCCAAAATCTCGCTTTGGGACGGCTCGGCGCGCGAGGCGGATTTCCACAATCCTATGAACGGCGATGCCCGGGCGGATGTGGCGATCGTCGGCGGTGGGTATACTGGCCTTTCCACGGCTTTGCACTGCGCCGAGCGGGGGCTTTCGGCCCATGTCCTGGAAGCCGAGCAGATCGGCTTTGGCGGCTCTGGGCGGAATGTCGGGCTTGTGAACGCAGGTGTCTGGCACCCGCCCGCGAAGGTCAAAGAGGCTCTTGGCGACACCTACGGGCCGCGTTTCGTCGCGCGCTTTGGCGCGGGGCCGGACAAGGTATTCTCGCTGATCGAGCGCTATCAGATCCAATGTGAGGCGACACGCACAGGCACGATCCATGCGGCGCACGGCCCGACGGGCCTTACCGATCTGCGCGCGCGCTTTCGGGAATGGGAGCGTTTGGGCGCGCCGGTCCGCCTGCTGAGCCGGGGCGAGGTCGCCGAGAAGACCGGCACGGGCGCATTTTTCGGCGGCCTGCTCGACGCGCGGGCGGGCACAATCAACCCGATGGGATATTGCCGCGGCCTTGCGCGGGCGGCGCGGGCGGCGGGGGCAACCATCTCGACCGGAGCCCGGGTGCAGAGCATTTCGCGCGGGCCGGATGGCTGGATCTTGGAGACGGGACGGGGCCGGGTAACCGCAAGACACGTTGTGCTGGCCACCAATGCCTATACCGATACGCTGTGGCCCGGCTTAGCACGCAGCTATACCCCGATCCACTATTTCCAGTTGGCCACCGCCCCCCTCGGCGACCGCGTGCGCGCGATCCTGCCCGAGCGACAGGGACTTTGGGATACCGGCCGGATCATGGTGTCCCTGCGCCGAGATATGGCGGATCGGTTGATCATCGGGTCGATGGGGCGGATTCAGGGCACCACCCGGCTTGGGCTGTCCCAGCGTTGGGCGCGCAAGCAAATGGCGCGGCTGTTCCCTGATCTGGGACCGGTCACGTTCACGCAGGCTTGGCACGGTCAGATCGCCATGACCCCGGACCACTTGCCGCGCATTCATCAACTGGATGAGGGGCTGTTCACCGCGATCGGCTACAATGGCCGGGGCATCACCACAGGCACGCTCTTCGGAGAGGCGATCGCGGACCTGCTCACCGGAGCACGGCCCGAGGATCTGCCCTTGCCGATGACCGACGCGCAGCCCGTGCCAATAGGCCCGCTCAAGGCGCGCCTTTACCAGGCCGCGTTCACCGCGAACCAGATGATCCGGGCGATCTAGGCGATGGTGCAAAGTGCGATCAGGGTCGGTGTGGATATCGGCGGCACCTTTACCGATGCCGCGCTGTGGCATTCCGGCGGTATCGCCAGCAGCAAAGTCCTAACGGATTACGCCCATCCCGAAGCCGCGATCCTGCAGGCCATCGAGATCGCAGCGACGCAAGCGAGCGTGCCCCTGTCCCAGATCACCCAGGTGATCCACGGCACCACCCTAGTCACCAACGCCCTCATCGAGCGGCGCGGCGCCAAGCTTGCCTTTATCACGACGGAGGGCTTTCGCGATGTGATCGAGATGCGCTCGGAGAACCGTTTTGAGCAATACGATCTCAACATCACCCTGCCCACGCCCCTGGTCGCGCGTGAGGATCGGCTCACGGTTCACGAACGGATGGGACCGGGCGGTGAGGTCCTGCGGGCGCTAGACCCGAAGGAGGCAAGCCAGATTGTGGAACAGGTCCGCGCCGGCGGCTACGAGGCCGTGGCGATCGGGCTCATGCATGCCTATGCCAATGACAGCCACGAACGGATGATCGCCGATGCGCTGCGCGCGGCCATGCCGGATCTGTCGGTGTGCCTCTCCAGCGTCGTCTCCCCCCAGATGCGGGAGCTTCCGCGCTTCAACACGGTCATCGCTAACGCCTATGTCAGGCCCCTGGTGTCCCGCTATCTCGGCCGTCTGGTGGACCGACTGGCTCAGGCGGGGCTGCAGGCGCCGGTCTTCATGATGCATTCGGGCGGTGGTCTGATGTCGGTCGCAGATGCCGCCGAACACCCGGTCAGGCTATTAGAGTCGGGGCCCGCCGGGGGTGCGATCTATGCGGCGAGCTTGGCGCGAAGCCATGGTTTGGGATCAGCCCTGTCTTTCGATATGGGCGGCACGACGGCCAAGATCTGCTTGATCGAGAACGGCACACCAAAGACCGCGACCACGTTCGAGGTTGCCCGGACCAGCCGTTTCAAGAAAGGCTCGGGCATGACAGTCTCGACCCCAGTGGTCGAGATGGTGGAGATCGGCGCGGGCGGCGGCTCTATTGCCTCCATCGACGCGATGGGGCGGTTGCGGGTCGGGCCGCGCTCGGCTGGGTCGGAACCCGGCCCCGCCTGTTACCGGCGCGGCGGGACGGAGCCGACTGTCACCGATGCCAATTTGGCGCTCGGGCGACTGGATCCGGAAACCTTCGCCGATGGGGCGATCCCGCTGAATACAGGCGCCGCGCGGACAGCGCTGACCGAACGGCTGGGCCTGGATCTGGAGGAGGCCGCCTTTGGCGTGACTGAAATGGTCGACGAGAACATGGCCAATGCCGCGCGGGTCCATGCGGTCGAAAACGGCCGCGACGTGGAGCGGTTTACTATGGTCGCCTTCGGTGGCGGCGCGCCGCTTCATGCTTGCCGACTATGCGAAAAGCTGGGGCTGCGTGAGCTGATCATTCCCCCGGGCGCGGGCGTAGGCTCGGCAATCGGCTTTCTGACGGCGCCCTTCAGTTATGAGGCCTCGCGCGGTCTGTATCAGCGCTTGGACAGCCTGGATACAGCACTGGTGAACGCCCTGCTCGACGCGCTGCAAGCGGAGGCCAGCGCCTTCGTGCGGTCCGCGGGGGGCGAGGTTGAGACGCGGTCGCGCCTCACCGCTTTCATGCGCTATGCCGGTCAGGGCTGGGAGATCCCTGTGCCACTGCCGGACAGGTCCATTGGCCTGGGCGATCGCAACGCGCTACTGGCCGCGTTTGAGAACGCCTATTGCGGACTTTTCGGACGAATGATCGAGGGGCTGGAAGTGGAGATCACGAACTGGGCCCTGACTGTCTTCACCCCGCTGCCACCCGCTCCTAAGGTTGCGCGTCGCGACAGGGGCGAAGCGGTTCGGCCCGCGCGCCACCGCAAAATCTATGACGCGGCCCTGCGCCGCGTGGTTGAGGCCGCCGAGATCCATCGCCGTGACCTTGGCCCGGGCAAGATGATCGACGGCCCGGCGGTTATCGTGGAAGCGGAGACGAGCACCATCGTCACATCGGCCTTTCGCGCCATCGGCCAGGATGACGCAAGCCTGCTGCTGATCCGGAAGGACGCCTCCCTATGAGTAGCCGCATCGACTTTGAGATCATGTGGAACCGTCTGATCGCGGTGGTGGAAGAGCAAGCCACCACGCTGATCCGGACGGCCTTTTCGACATCGGTTCGTGAGGCGGGCGATCTGTCGGCGGGCCTGTTCGACCGGCGCGGGCGGATGATGGCGCAGGCGGTGACGGGCACGCCGGGCCATGTCAACGCGATGGCCGAAAGCGTGCCGCATTTCCTGCGCAAGATCGGCGCCGAGAACATCCATGATGGCGATGTTTATCTAACGAACGACCCCTGGCTCGGCACCGGGCATCTGCACGATTTTACCGTTGTCACGCCCTGCTTTCGCGACGGCGCGCATATAGGGTTTTTCGCCTGCACGGCCCATGTGGTCGATATCGGCGGGCGCGGGTTCGGGCCCGATGCGAACGAGGTCTTCGAGGAAGGGCTACTGATCCCAATCATGAAGTTTGCGGAGCGCGGCGAGGTGGCGCCCGAGCTGATCCAGATCATCCGCGCGAATGTCCGCACGCCCGATCAAACGGTAGGCGATCTCTATTCTCTCGCCGCCTGTAACGAGGCCGGAGAGCGGCGACTTCAGGCGATGATGGATGAGTTTGGCATCGCTGATCTCGAGGACTTGTCCGATAATATTTTTGACACCAGCCGCCGCGCCACCCTGGCCGCAATCGTGAAAGTGCCCGATGGTGACTATCCCCACAGCATGCGCGTAGACGGCTATGACGCGCCGGTCGAGATGATGGTACGTTTGCACGTGGCGGGCGACCGCCTTCAGACCGATTTCGCGGGCACCTCCGGTATCAGCCGTTTCGGCGTGAATGTCCCCGAGGTCTATACCCGCGCCTATGCCTGCTACGCCTTGAAATGCGCCATCGCGCCCGAGGTGCCGAACAATGCAGGCGCGCTATCGCCATTTGAGATCACCGCGCCGGCGGGCTCGATCCTGGCCGCCGAACGGCCCGCGCCGGTCTCGGTGCGCCATGTGATCGGCCATCTTGTCCCTGATGTGGTACTGGGCGCGCTGCACCAAGCGCTGCCCGGGCGGATCCCAGCGGAGGGGGCGAGCGCGCTTTGGAATATCCAGATCTCGGCCCGGGCTAGTGACCCGTCCAGCGGCCTGCCCGATCGCGAAGTGCTGATGTTCAACTCGGGTGGCACGGGCGCTCGCCCGGACCAAGACGGGCTGTCCGCGACGGCCTTTCCCTCGGGCGTGTCGACGATGAGCGTGGAGGCGACCGAGCATGTCGGGCCGGTCACGATCTGGCGCAAGGAGTTGCGGGCGGGCTCCGGCGGCGCGGGGCAACACCGCGGCGGGCTTGGCCAGGTGATCGAGATCGAGGCGCGCGCGGGCTATGATTTCTATTTCAACGCCATGTTCGACCGGATCGAGCATCCCGCCCGCGGACGCGATGGCGGGGCACCGGGCGCGCCGGGACGTGTGGAATTGACCGATGGCACGAAACTCGACGGCAAAGGCCGCCAGCTGATTAAAAACGGTCAGCGCCTGCGGCTGTCACTGCCAGGTGGCGGTGGTTTCGGCGCGCCGAGCGCGCGCGACACCGCTAAGATCCACTCCGATATTCGCGCCGGTCTGATCACCGCCGAGGAGGCGCGAGAGATCTTTAACTTTGAGGGGAAGACAGATGACTGAGACGCCAATCGCCCTGATCACGGGGGCCGCCCAAGGGATCGGCCTGGCCTGTGCGCGGGCCCTAAAAGACGACGGCTATGAGGTGATCCTCGCCGACATCAATGGCGAAGGCGTGGCAAAAGCAGCGGCTGAGATTGGCGCCCTGGCCGGAATCGAATGCGACCTAGGCGATGGCGCACAGATCGAGGCGATGTTTGCCCGAATCGCCCGTGAGCATGGCGTGATCTCCGCGCTTGTGAACAATGCAGGCATCGCCCTGCCCGGTGATTTCCTGAGCTATTCTGCCGAGGATTTCGACCGGGTGATCGCGATCAACCTCAAGGGCGTTTTCCTGGCCACGCAATTGGCCGCGCGCGCCATGGTCGAGCACGGCGTGAAGGGCGCGATCGTTAACATGTCGTCGATCAACGCGCAGCTCGCCATACCCGCGATCCCGGCCTATTGCGCTTCAAAAGGCGGGGTCATGCAGATCACGAAAGTGGCGGCGTTGGCCCTGGCCAAGCAGGGCATCCGAGTGAATGCCGTGGGACCGGGCTCCATCGATACCGAGATGATGGCGGGCGTGAACGCCAATCCCGAAGCCTTCAAAGTCGCGATGTCCCGCACGCCCCTGGGACGTCCGGGTGAAGCAGGCGAGATCGGCGACGTGGTCGCGTTTTTGTGCTCCAGCAAGGCGAGCTACATCACCGGCGAGACGATCTATGTCGATGGCGGGCGGCTTGGGTTGAATTACACCGTGTAGTCGCGTCAGCCCGCCGCAGCGTTCGTGCCCGCGAGGCGTCCGAAGACGGCGCCAGAGGTGAGGCCCGACCCGCCGGGATAGCCCTCAAAAAACACGCCGCCGACCATCTCCCCGCAGGCATAAAGCCCGTCGATCTCGGTCTCGTCTTCGCGCAGGACAGCGCCACGGTCCGACACCTGCACACCACCATAGGTGAAGGTGATGCCGCCGGTTACGGGATAGGCTCGGAAAGGCGGCGTATCAAGGACCTGCGCCCAGTTGGACCGCGGCACCGCAAGGCCGCGCGCCGCTTTGCCATCCTTGATCGTAGGATCGAACGGCGTGTCAGGATCGACGGCGTCGTTGAACTCAGTCAGGGTGGCCAGGGCCGCGCCAGGCTCGATCCCCTCGAGCAACTCGCACAGAGCCTCAAGGCTGTCGGCCTCGACGAAATGCGCGTCGTGGAACCGGTACTCATCGTAAAGAAGTGGCTCGACCTTGGCGTCGAACACCTGCCAGGCGAAGCTTCCCGGCTGTTCCAGAACCGCGCGGCCAAACTGAGCGTAGGTATAGTTGCGGAAATCGCGGCCTTCATCGACGAAGCGCTTGCCCTCGGCATTCATCATCACGCCCAAAAAATAGCAAATCTTGCGGTAATTCTTCCGCTCGGCCGGGGGCAGGCCGAGGCCGCCGTAATCGGCCATATGCAAATCCATCGGCGTCGCGTGGCAGCCGCCGTAGAGCCCATGGGCTTTGGCCCCGATGCCATGGGCCATCTGCAAGCCATCACCGGTATTCATCGGCGTTCCGCGCACCTTGGCCTTGCGCCAGTTGCCGCCCATCCAGGCCTCGCGCAGGTCTTCGGAGGCCTCGAACCCGCCGCAGCCCAGGATGACGGCATCGGCTCGGATTTCTTCCTCACCTACGCGCACGCCTGTCACCCGGTCACCCTCAAGCACCAAGCCGGTGACGGCCGCATTATACCGGATCTCACCGCCCTGACGCAGGAAGGCGTCCCGTTCCATCTCAAAAAGCCCCACGCCTTCATTCTCAGCCGCCAAAGTCAGGCCACCCCAAAAGATGATCTTGCGGTCTTTTTCGAAACTCTGACGCTTCCAGATCGGCTCAAACGTGACGCCGTGGGTAGCGAGCCATTGCAGCGTCGGGAGCGATTGATCAATGAGGCGCGTCTGCTCGGGCGAAAGCGGCCGACCGCCATTGAAGCCCAGGAGATCCTCGCCAAACTTCGTGGCGGTGTAGCTGCCGAAATCTGTGCGCTCTAGGCGCGCGTCGCTCTGATCGCTGAGCAGAGGGATAAGATCGGCGGTGCCATCATAGGCAAAACGCATGGCACCGGCGGTGTATTTGGTGTTGCCACCAGCCAGGTCTTCGCCAGCTTTCTCGAGCATCGTGACCTTAGCGCCCCCTTCCAGGGCCGCGATCCCGGCACACAAAGCTGCGTTTCCAGATCCAACAACAATAACCGTCTTTGACATGGGGTGAGTCTCCTTCTAGTCTGTTTTGTATCCAATTGGATACAATTTGCAAAGGCGGTTTTAGATCGTGGTGGACGAAACGTTGTCACAGGGCCAATCGGCCTATCGAAGCCTGTTATCGGCGATCCAACGCGGGGATTATGCGCCGGGGGACAGACTGCGCGAGACCGAGATCGCGGACAGGCTGTCGCTTTCGCGGACCCCGATCCGTGAAGCGCTTAGGCGGCTCGAGGCAGACGGCATCGTCGAGCACAAGGCGCGGATCGGGGCGGTGATCCGGGCGCTGAGTTACCCAGAGGTGGTTGAGCTATATGAGATGCGGCTGGTTCTGGAGCGCACAGCAGCAGAGCTTGCAGCCAGACACGCCGTACCCGCCGAGATCGACACGCTCGACGCGCTGAATGCCGAGATTGGGCAATGCCTGTCTGACAGCGCCCAGGCCGCCGCGATCAATCAGCAGTTCCATTTGAGCCTTTACCGCGCCGGGCGGAACAGGTTTCTGATCGAAGCGACGCGAGCGATGAGCAATGCCCTGATGCTTCTGGGGCCGACCACGATCGCGGATGAGGCGCGGATCGACGTCGTTTGCCGCCAGCACCAGGACATCATCGACGCGGTACGCAGCCGCGACGAAGAACAAGCAGGCGCCGCGGCTGAGGCGCACTTGGAGACATCTTTGCGGCACCGGCTGGCGATTTTGCAGGATTAGCCCCGGTCAAGACGCTTAGCTGCGATAGACCTCGGGATTGATCATATGGATCGGCGCGCCTGCGGCATAGGCCACGACTTGGTCGAAAATGTCGCTGAATTGAAGGTCAAACTCGTCTTCGGTCACATAGCCAAGATGCGGCGTGGGCAGGACGTTAGGATGAGTCAGGAGCGGATGCTCTGCGTCAGTAAGTGGCTCAGTCTCGAAGACGTCCACGGCCGCGAAGATGCGCCCCCGTGCGACTTCGGCCTCGAGCGCGCCAGGTACAATGAGACCTGCGCGCGAGCTATTCACGAGCAGCGCCCGGTCCTGCATTTGCGCGAGGTCCTGCGCTGTGATGATGCCCCGCGTGTTTGGTTTGAGCCGCACATGAAGGCTGACCACGTCTGAGGTCTGAAAGAACGCCGCGCGGCTCGGCGCGACGGTCTGGCCATCGGCCTTGGCCCGTGCACGGCCCTCTTCCGAGGCCCACCACTGCACCCGCATGCCCAAGGCCTCGGCATAGCCCGCCACGGCGCGTGCGATCCGTCCGTAGCCATAAAGCCCCAACGTCCGACCCCTCAGGGTCCGCCCGACCCCGGCCTGCCAAGCGCCGGCGCGGATCGAGGCAACCTGCTCAGGGATCTGCCGAAAGCTCGCGAGCATCAGGGCCAAGGTCATTTCGGCGGCGGCATAAGAAGGTGTGTCGCTGTGCATGTTCGAGCAGAGGAGCACGCCGTGATCGGTGCAGGCTGCCACGTCGATATGGGGGTAGACGCTGCGTTGAGAGATCAGTTTCAGATTGGGCAAACGCTCCAGCAGGTCACGGGTGATTGTCGTTCGCTCACGGAACAGCACTAGGCATTCGGCCGAGTGCAGGCGTTCTGCCAAGACACGCAGATCTTCTACATGATCGGTCCAGACGGTGACGTCATGCTCGGCCAGCTTAGCGAAACAAGGCAAGCCGCGGAGGGTGTCGAACCAATCGTCTAGGATATGGACTTTCATCGGCCCGGTATCACCGGCGGCGGCTGAGAGGACGCGCGCTCATTCACCCCAACGACCTGGGGATCATCAGCTCTCCCCGCGCAAGGAGGCGCGACGTGCGCACCAACCCAGCGGACCGGATCGTCACCGTGTCGCCTTCCCGGGCGAAATCGACCAAGACATCTATGGTGCCGATCGGATGCTCTAGGGTGATTTTGGCGGGCGCCTCACCTGGCCGTGCGCACAGCCCGTCTGCGACACTGCCGGGCGTCAAAACGCAGGACGCGATGCATTGTGCGCCCGTCACTGCCATCGTGGGATGGGCGCGCCATGGCATGAAATACCGCGTGGCAATTGTACCCCCATCCTTGGCCGGAGCGAGGAGGCCAAATTTTGGCGTCACCGACTTGCCGACATCGCCCATCCCCATGGCCTGACCGGCGGCGAGGCGCACCTTTTCCATCCGGGCGAAGAAGTCAGTGTTCGCGTCGAGATCGGCGGCGCTTTCGTATCCCGTGAGCCCGAAGTCTTCTGCCCGGGCCAGGACCATGGGCATAGCGACATCCATGCAGGTCACAGGGATGCCATCGAACTCATCTTTCACCTGGCCGGTCGGGAGAAAGGCGCCGGTGATGCCACCGACCGTGTCCATGAATTGCAGCGCGACGGGCGCGGCGGATCCGGGCACGCCGTCGATCTGCACGTCACCGCCGTACTCCACAGCGCCGTCAGGCGTTTGCACCATCGCCTCAACCCGGGCGCCAGTATTGACGGCGTGGATGCGCACGCGCGTCTCGCCCTGTGAGGCGGCCATGAGCCCCATCTCAATCGCGGCAGGCCCGACCCCGGTGAGGATGTTGCCGCAGGAGGGTTTGAAGTCGACCTGCCCGTCTTCGACCCCGACTTGCGCGAAGAAGTAATCGATATCGGCCCAGGGATCCGGGGAGCGTGACAGCATCGCGACCTTTGTCGTGACCGCATTGCCGCCCCCGATACCGTCGATGTTCAACGGATGGCCGGAGCCAACGACACCCACCAGGATCTTGGCCAACGCGTCTAAATCTTCGGGCAGATCGGCGCGCTGGAAATACGGGCCGCGCGAGGTGCCGCCGCGCATGAACCAGAACGGGATCGGTGTCTGCTTCACGTCAGCGGCCAGGGCAATTCGACGAGAGATTGCAACAGACCAGGCGGGAAATCGCGGTTCAGCGTCCAGGCCATGCCGCAAATGAACGCGATCCCGGCAATGGTGTAGAGGACTGAATATTGCCAGCTTTGACCGGCACGGAAACGCGTGAAGGTCAGCAGGAAGACCGCTAGGGCCAGGATGAAGCCCACCAACGAGGTCAGCACCAAAAGCCCCCCGAACCAGGCCAAGGTTGGCCAAAGCCCGAAGGCGTTGATGCCGCGATCCTCCACCTCGCGATCCGCGAAGAGGGGGTCGACCTCGGGTTTGAGACGCATCTGGATCAGAAGAAGCGCACAGCCGATCAGGCCAATCGTGCCGACGAAGACCGGAAAGACGCGATCGGTGCGCGCGAAATCCGGGATCATCGACGCATCGGTATAGGCGATGGCGATATAGGCCGTGACGGCCAGAAGGAACAGCAGTGGCGCCCGCTTACCACCTGATGAGACATCGCCCTCGGCCTGGATGTTCTTGGCCTGCCGCAAGCCGAAAATGACCGAGATCAGCGTGACGATGATCAAAACGATGACGATCGGGCTGAAGATATAGTCGAGGCCTTCCTCGAGGCTGCGCCGGAAGCGGGAGCTGGCGATTTGCACGGCCTGGTTGGTGTAGCGCTCCGCCGGCGCGGACAGCACGAAACCGATCAGGAATGCCGGGCGAGACCAGTCGAAGCGGCGCATCATGATGCCGAGCATTCCAATACCAAACAGCGCGACCAGATCCCAGATCGACTGACGCGACTGAAACGCCGCGAAGGCGATAATCATGAACAGGAACGGCGCCAGCAGGGCAAAGCGGATATTGGTCAGCCTCGCGATACCACCTGCTGCGAAGATGCAGATCAGCGTACCCACGACATTGGCCATCGCAAGAAGCCAAACGATGGCATAGGTGAAATTGAGGTTGTTGTTGACCATCGACGGGCCGACCTCGATCTGACCCGTGCCCAGAAGGGCCACGCCCGAAATAAAGATCGCCATGGAGCCGGAGCCCGGGATCCCGAAAAGGAGTGTTGGCACCAGGCCGCCGCCCTCTTTGGCGTTGTTCGAGCTTTCCGGGCCCACCACACCGCGGATATCGCCCGATCCGAATTGCGATTTGTCTTTCGAGGTCTGAACCGCATGGCCATAGGCGATCCAGTCGACGACCGAGCCACCGAGGCCCGGGATCACACCGATGGCCACACCAATCAGCGAGCAGCGTACCGACAGCCATTTGTTGGCCCACCAGTCCTTCACGCCGGTCATCCAGCCACCGCTGAGGACTTGCCTGTCGGCGATGGCTTTGTCCTGGCGCAAAAGCGCGATGATTTCGGGCACGGCGAAAATCGCGAGGCCGACGATCACCAGTTTGAACCCGTCCACCAGATAGGGGAGGTCATAGGTGGCCATGCGCAGCTCACCCGAAGCCGCGCCCTCGCCGATGGTGCCAACGAGTAGGCCAAGGCAGGCCGCGACAATCCCCTTCACCGCGACCCGTCCTGCGAGGATGCCGACCATCGACAGCCCGAAAATCGTCACCATCAAAAGCTCTGGCGTCTGGAAGGCCAGGACGATGGGACGGGCAGCGAGGATGAAGAACGTCAGGAACGTCGCGCCGAGAAGGCCACCGAATAGAGACGAGCTGAAGGCAGCAGATAAGGCGCGGGCCGCCTGGCCCTTTTTCGCAAGCGGAAAGCCGTCAAGCACCGTTGCCTGACTGGCGGAAGAGCCGGGTATGCCCATCAGCACACTGGCGAAGGTGTCGGAGGTCGGCACCACCGCGACCATGCCAACCATGAGAGCCAGGCCATAGAGCGGCTCCATCCCGAACATAAACGGAAGGAGCAAAGATAGACCGGCGATGCCGCCCAAACCGGGGAATACGCCGATACAGAGGCCCATCACGACCCCCAGCACCAAATAGCCCAGAACGGTGGGATCGAGAATCATCCCAAACGCTTCGCCGAGAACGGGAAGTGCTGACGCAAAAAGCTCCATCCGGGCCTCCGACAGTTGCGCGATTTCACCGTGTCTTACGCCCCCGCCACAGCTGAGCTGGGCGGGGGCGCGAGGTCAGATTACTGCAGAACCACGCCGTAGCGCTCAGCCAGCCAATCGATGACGAAGCTCTGAGCCTCTTCCGGCACGGCCGTAGCGCTTTGCAGGGCGGTTCCGGCCGCGGGGCCGGTCAGCTGCGGATAGACACCCAGGCGGGTGGCCGAGATCTCTGCGAAATCATCCCGCTCGGTGATGGCTTGGAAAGCGGCTGAGTAGGTGTCGATCGCCGCTTGCGGCGCACCTGCGGGCAGGAAGACCATCTTCTGCGCCGGGAAGCCGGCTGTGAAGAAAGCGACCCAAGCGTCCCAGGCCGGGCCCGAGGTTTCGCAGGACGGTGCCGCTTCGCAGACTTCTGCGAAGGAGGGCATGTCCGGGAATGTGGGGTCACGCACAAGGTTGCCGTCGGCATCAACGGAGCCGAACGAGAACCAAGGCACAGCGGTGCCCGCTTCCACCAGCGGCGTCACACCCGACAGGAACGATGACGAGGTTTGGTAGTCGATGTTGGCCTCACCGCGCTCGAACATCAGACGACCGTCGCCGCGGCCTTCGATACCGAAGACAGGCTCAACATTCAGGCCCAGCATCTCCCATGCCAGAAGCGGCACGAGGTCGAGGCGCGTTGCGCCCTGGCTGCCATAGATGAAGTTGTCGTCGAGCAGCGCGTCCACGCCGCCTTCCTCAAGCTCAGCCGCCAGATCGGGCGGCAGATAGGAAACACCACCGGTGCCCGAGGCCAGGACAACATTCCAATCGCCATACTCGTAGCGCACGCGCGGATCGTTCAGCAGATACGGGAATTGCGTGGAGCCCGACGAGCCAAAGATCAACGTGCCGTCCTCATAGGACTGCTCTTGAAAGTGGTTCGCGCCCCGGGTCGAGCCGGCACCAGGCATGAAGGTCACGACAACGGTCGGATTGCCGGGCAGCGCCTCACTTAGAAGCGGTGCGTAGAAGTTGGCCCAACGGGCCGAGCCGCCGGTCTCCGAGAACGGAATGATCCATTCCACTGTCTCGCCGCTCAAATCGAGCGCGTGGCCATCGGCCAGAGCTGGTGCGGCCATTCCCAGTGCGGAAACGGCTGCGAGAAGCGCCGAGGCGCCCTTTTGAAGTCTATTCATATGTTCCTCCCTAAGAGCCGCGTCTCCCAACGCCGCTCGACTCTCGGGCGGTCTTTCGAACCGCCTTGATGGGCGATCCTTTCAATGACAATCTTTCATGAACCTTTCATCAGCGAAAAAAGCCATGCGGATCGTTATCGTTGAGGACAATATCGCAGTCGCCAAAGGCATCGCCTACCGTCTCCAGGATGAGGGGCATGCCGTCGATCTGATCCATGATGGCGCCGAAGCAGATGTTTTTCTCAGGGACGATGGCGCGGATCTGGTGATCCTGGACATCAAGCTTCCGGGCATGGCGGGGCTGGATGTCTTGGCAGGCATGCGGCAGCGCGGGGATCGCAGGCCTGTCTTGGTGCTCACAGCCCATGCCGAATTGAGTGATACGGTGGCCGGCTTGGATGCAGGCGCCGACGATTACCTCGCCAAGCCTTTTGAATTCGAAGAGTTGAGCGCTCGCATTCGCGCGTTGAGCCGTCGAGGCCCCGTCGCGGATCGAAACCTATTACAGATCGGCGGGCTGACCTTCGATCCTGGGGCCCGCGCCGTCACAGGGCCCGGCGGTGATCTTTCCATTCCACGGCGCGAGGTCGCTCTGTTTGAAACCCTGCTCAACGCCCAAGGTCGATATGTGTCGAAACAGGCCCTGCTCGATAGCCTCTATGGCACGGGCAGCGACGTGGAAGAGGCAGTGGTCGAGGTCTATGTCTCGCGCCTGCGCAAACGCTTGAGGGGCTTCAACGTGGAAATCCTGGTGCGGCGTGGCATCGGGTATTCGATGGCTGAGGCGGCCACGTGACCCGCACCCTCTCCCTGCGCCTCCGGCTGACATTGATCATCCTTCTGCCGCTTTTGGCGATTTCAGCTGGCGTGGCGATTTGGGCCTCGCGCGATGCGCAAATACGCGCCTCGGACCGCTTCGATCGCTCGTTGCTGGTCACGGCCTTGGGCATCTCACGCGATACCGCTGTAAGTGGCGGCGATGCGCTGAGCCGCGAGACCGGGGACCTATTGCGCAACACCTCCGGCGGCCCGGTGTTCTACCACGTCTATGCGCCGGACGGGGCTTTTGTGACCGGCTATGCAACACCGCCGGTCCCGCCATCCGGCCTGTCTGCGGACGGCTTCACCTATTACGACGCCGTCTATCAAGGCAGAGAGGTGCGCGTTGTCCGTTTCTCCGACCGTATGATCATCGATGGCTTGTCCGGTGAGTTCACCTTCACGGTCTGGCAAAACCTCAGCTTGCGTCAGGGCTTTGTGCAAAGCCTGTCGCAGCGGACCTATGCGGTCATGGCTACTCTTGTTGCCGCGGTTGGGTTGATTGTCTGGTTCGGCGTACGCCTTGGCATGGGGCCGCTGATCGACCTCGAAGACGCGATCGCGCGCCGGTCCGCCCAGGATCTCACATCAATCTCCCGCCCCATTCCAATCGAAGTGCGCGGTATTGTTGGACGCCTCAACGCGCTTTTGGCGGAAATGGCAGCCACAATGCGGGCCAAGGACAGTTTCATCTCGGATGCCGCGCATCAATTGCGCAATCCTATTTCCGGCGTTCTGGCCCTGTCCGAGGCGGTGGCAGCCGCAAAAACACCGCAAGACATGAAGCAGCGGAGTGCTGATCTGACCGAAGCCGCGAGCCATGTCAGCAAATTGACCGAAGACCTGCTTGCCTTTGAGCGCGCGCGGTCGGCGCCACCGCCCGAGGATCTGCCGGTCGAAGATGTCCAAGAAATTATCCGCAAGGCGATCACGCGGCTCACGCCCATGGCAGAGGCCCGCGACACCGAGTTGACGTTCAGTGCGACCGACGGTTCTGAGACCCGCGCCCATCTCGACGGAATGCTGTTTGAGCAATCCATCGAGAACCTTATCACCAATGCCTTGGTTCATGGCGGGCCAGACCTGTCCGAGATCGAACTGCGGATCTGGCATGAGGTCGACCACGCAACGATCCTCGTGGCCGATAACGGCAAAGGCCTAGAACAGTCCAAGTTCAATCTCGCCCTGTCCCGTTTCGGACAGGTCTCTCCGAACACGGGCACCGGGCTGGGCTTGCCGATTGCCCGCGCCGTGGTCGAAGGGCTCGGTGGCCATCTCTCGCTTACAAGCAACGGCTCGGGGCTTTCGGTTCAGATGACCTTGCCACGGGTCACGGGCTAGGCCCCGGCCAGACCCCGTCCGCCCGAGCTCACTCGTCACGGCTCACGCGTCCCAGCCTACTCCTCTCGCCCGCCCGCGCCGAAGCGTCGGCGTTCTTCGGTTTCAGGGGCGAGAGTACGCGTCGCAAACGCGGCAAGAGTGATTTGATCCGAAGGATGCAGATCGATCCGCTTGGCCGTTGGATAGGGTTTTGGCAGTGCGTTCACTGAAAACAAACGCAGACGGACCGACGCAATTTCGGGCCAACTGCCCGTTTGCTCTCTCAACCCCCCGGGGGTCAGAACGCTAAGCGCGGAACCTTTGGTCTCATTTATCTCGATGGCGCCTGCCGCCGCGCTGGACAGCGCCCATGATAAAAACGGAAGCAAGAAAAGTGGCGCTACCAGATTGCTGTGCTCTTGCGGCGCCTCAGTGACCTTCAGGACGTGATCGGCAAATCGGCAGCCCAAACGGATGGGGCATCGCTCGGCGGGCAGGCCTGCATCGACCTGTTTGAGCAAGACCGCCAGCGCCTCACCTGAAGGTTGCTGATGGGCGGCAAGCCAGCGAGCAGCTTGCCCGATCTCGTCCGCTTCACCCCAGGCAAAGCCGACACCCCGGCTCGCCTTGCGCGCCAAATCCTGAAACTCTCCCAGCGATAGGTTCACGCGCGCGCTTGGGGATAGACCCAATCATCCCAATCGCGGTTCGGCCATTCCACCGGGAAGGGCGCGTTCTGGAACATATTGATGCGCAGCCAGCGGTCCGATCTGGGATCAAACGCTGTGGCGCCGAAAAAGCTCAGCTTGGCGCGCAGCAGGTCGATGGGGACCATCTGTGCGGACACAGTGTTGCTCTCAATCTCACCGTAAGGCAGGCACGCCGCGATCTGTATCCGGCGGACGATATGGCGATGCTTCGGCCGCTCCATGAGGTACTGCCCGACATTCTCCGCCTCGCAGGCCTCAGTCTCGCGGTAGAGCTGCGCCGCGTCCCGGCCCGGCGCCAGGGCTTGCTCAAAATTCGCCAGGTCCGCGTCAGCGCGGTCGCCCAGCCGTGGCTCGGATTTAGCGGCGGAGACATACCACAGACGGGCTTGCTCGGCCGCATCACTCCAATCGATCTTAAGGGCCCAGGCGTAACGGTTTTCGATTAGGCGGCGCAGCGCAGACATGCTCATGCGCCCGTCGATGCGCGCCATTGCGCTTTCATCGGCGGACATATCCACGGCGAGTTGGTCGACAAGATCGGGCCTGAGCTCTAGCAGAAGGGTCAGAAGGCTCTCCTGGCCCTCAAGACCAAGGACGCCCTCGGCCCAGTGCCAAAGGTTATCCCATGGGCGGGCAACATCGCTTCGTGTCTCAAGCCGCGCTGCGAGCTTCTGGAGATCTTTCCGCAACTCGGCCAATTTAGCAGCCTGGCGCGGATCATCGGGTCTTTGTGCGTTGACAGATATAGTTAGCCGTTCAGCTAATTGACTGAGTTTCGCCCAATCCCCGTCCTTGGCGGCGGGCAGGGTGCGGATGCGGGCCAGGGCCTCCTCGCGCGCCGCGATCCAATTGTTGATCAAGACCTGATGGTTGAGCAGGAACGGCGCCATCCCGAGACCGGTCGAATTGCCGATCCCTAGACGGCGGCGCAGGTCAGGCGCGAGGGCAACGGCCCGCTCAGGCGCGCGCGCCCTTGCCATATGCTCGACCAAATCGACCACGAAACAGCGGATCAGATAGACGTTGAGCATTTCGACCTGGAAGGGCTCGCGAAACTCGGGCCGCTGCTCCAGACTGGCCCGGTCCGCCGCGCCGAATTTGCCCGAGCCGTAAACGGCCGTGGTCCGCATCAGATAGCCAACCTCATCAAGGCGTTGTGCGTCCGGCTGTGTCCCAGCGGCCAAGCACTCCAAGACATAGTCCCAAAGCCGCGTGGACCGATTGGCTCGGCTCAGCGACAACTCGGACTGAGATACGCGACCCTGCTCCTGCACCGGGACCTGCGCGGAGAGCCTGGCCACATCCGAGGGCGATGGAAGCCCATCAAAGAGCGTGAACGTGGCGTCCCACGCGGTGGCAATCACGCGGTCAGAGCGTTGATCATCGGGCAGATCATGGGCGAAGGCGATCAGGGAATAGGAGCGTTCTGGCCCGTGCATCGTATACACGGCATGGCCAACACCTGAGGCGTCGATGTCAAAGGTCGTGACCTCAAAGCGCCAGTTCTCCGCAATCAGACGCCGCAATAACACGCGCATGAAGGACAGCCTTGTCTGATGAAACGCCCCCAAACGCGGCAAAGTCATCACCTGATGCGCGGGGCGGCGCGCGACCTCGCGGGCTTTATTGTCAGGGCGGTGCAACATATTCGCGTCTCCTATCCGCCCGCATCCGGCTGTGTAGCGGATAGGGGCGTGAAGTTCTCTGCGAAAAATCTATACCAATTTCCGCCGAGCAAAGCATCCCTTTCGGTGGCGTCGAAGCCCGTCTTGGCCAGGCCCTCGCTGAGGTTCGAGAAGTCACGGTTGTCTCGAAACCAGCCTGGCTGCGGCGGGAAGCCTGGGGCCGAAGCGCTCCCCTCGCCGTAATCGATCTGCTTGGTCCAACGGCCTACGCGCATCCATTCCACCACGCTGTCGGGCTGATCCTGGCAGAGATCGGAGCCGATGCCGAAATGATCGATCCCATAGCGCTCAACCGTCTCGGCGATCATCCTGCAGAACGCCTGAAGCGTGCACTCCGACCCGCCCGCGAGGTGATGGGGATAGAGCGAAAAACCCATCATCCCGCCACCGGCCACGATGGCCTCGATCACCGGGGGGCGCTTGTTCCGCCGCGCTGCGTGCCAGTCGAAGGGGTTGGCATGGGTCACAGTGATCGGGCGGCTGGAAAACTCTGCGGCTTCCAGCGTCGAGCGGTCGGCCGAATGGCTCATGTCGATCACCAGGCCGACCCGGTTCATCTCGGCGATGACCTGTCGGCCCATGCGGGTGATGCCGGGATCCTCGTCCTCATAGCATCCCGCAGCGAGCAGCGATTGATTGTTATAGCTCAGTTGCATGAAACGGGCGCCCAGGCGGTGCCAGACCTCGACAAGGCCGATATCGTCCTCGATTGGAGAGGGGTTCTGAAAGCCGAAAAAGATCGCCGTGCGTCCGGTTTGGCGCGCGAGGTCGATATCAGCCGCTGTGAAGCCAGGGCAGATCAGATCGCTGTGGCGTTCAAAAAACCCATTCCAGCGGGTCAGATTGGCGACGGTTTCGCGAAAGGTCTCGTGATAGGCGATGGTGACATGAACCGCATCGAGGCCACCCTCCCGCATCTGCCGAAAAACCTTTTCTGACCAATTGCAGTATTGCAGCGCGTCGATGCGATAGCTCATTGCGGTTCGCCGGGCGCGCAATAGGTGGTCTTCACAATCGTGTAGAACTCCGCCGCCGAGCGTCCCTGTTCGCGCGGGCCGTAGGAGCTTTGGCCGCGACCACCAAACGGCACATGATAATCCGTGCCAGCGGTGGGCAGGTTGATCGTCACCACGCCGGTGCGCGCATGGCGGCGAAAATGCGACGCGCGCGCGAGGTCGCGGGTTACGATGCCCGAGGTCAGGCCAAACTCAGTGTCATTGACCACGGCCAAGGCTTCCTCATAGCCGTCCACCGCGATTACCGCCGTGAGGGGCGCGAACATCTCCTCACGATTGATCTGCATCGCGTTATGCGTGCCGACAAAGACGCCCGGCGACATGTAATAGCCGTCGGTCTCAAGCGTCAGTCGCTCGCCGCCACAGGCAAGCTCGGCCCCTTCCGACTTGCCAAGCTCAACATAGCGCAGATTGTCGTTGATCTGCGCCTCACTGACCACCGGGCCGATCTGAGTGCCGTCTTCGAGTGCATGACCGACCCGCATTGCCTTGGTGCCTGCGACCAGTTTCTCGACGAAGGCGTCATGCACCTTTCGATGCACGATCAGGCGCGAGGAGGCAGTGCATTTCTGCCCTGTGCCGCCGAACGCTCCGGCCAAGGCGACATTAACCGCAAGATCCAGATCGCCGTCATCCATGACGGCCAGAGCATTCTTTGAGCCCATCTCCATCTGCAATTTGGTGAAGTTTGGCGCAGCGGCCGCAGCGATGGCCCGACCGACAGGCACCGAGCCTGTAAAGCTGATCGCGTCGAGTTTCGGGTTTTCGATCAGGGCTTGTCCGACACTGCCGCCCGGCCCCATCAACAGGTTGAACGTACCCGGTGGAAGGTCTTGACGGCTGATGATCTCAGCCAGTGCAACGGCTGAAGCCGGCGTTACATTGGCGGGCTTCCAGATCACCGAGTTGCCATAGGCGAGCGCGGGCGCGATCTTCCAACTGGCTGTTGCAGTCGGGAAGTTCCACGGACTGATCACCGCCACGACGCCGACCGGCTCGCGCCTGACGTCGATCTCAACGCCGGGGCGCACGGAATCGGCAGTTTCACCGAGCTGCCTGAGGGTTTCGGCGGCGAAATAGGTGAAAAACTGCCCGGCGCGGTAGACCTCTCCTCGCCCCTCGGCCAGGGGCTTGCCCTCTTCGCGGCTAAGGAGATGTCCGAGCTCTTCGGCGCGCGCCATCAACTCGTTGCCGATCGCATTGAGTGCAGTTTGCTTTTGCTCAAGCGGCACGGTGGACCAGCGGGGTTGTGCCTCGCGCGCGGCCTCAAGCGCCGCATCAAGCTGCGTCGCATCGGCCTGTGCGTAATGGCCGATCACGTCCGACAGATCGGACGGGTTTCGGTTTTCCACAATTAACGGGCCGTCAATCCAAGCGCCGCCGATGTAGTTTCGATGAACCTTGGTCATTTCCCCCCCCCCTGCGGCGCCATCCAGCGCATCAATTGCAGGATCAATCAAGCGCCACGATCGCGTCCAGAGTGCTTTGCGCGACCTCGACCCCGCCGTGTTCTGCCCGCTGGCGTAAGCGGCTGCGGCTATCGCCAGGGACGCGGCCGCCAGGCTGTTCGCGGATCGCCTGTACGAGGGCAGAGACGGCTCCGTCGAAGGCGCCTTGCGCGCTGGCGCCAGGGTCAATCGCGATAAAGAACTGTCCGGTGCGTGGAGGACCACCGGACGTTCCGGAAAAGGGCGACGCGTCTTTGCCCAATTGCGCGCCGGTCATGGCAGCGGCCATGAGCTCAACCAGAAGACCGATACCGACGCCCTTATAGCCGCCAGACGGAGCCATGGAGCCCTTGAGCGCCGCTTCTGGGTCCGTCGTGGGCGCGCCGCTGGCATCCAGGGCCCAGCCTTCTGGAATCGGCCGCCCCTCCCGCGCATGCTTCATCACCTCGCTTTTGGCGATGGCGCTGGCGCTTTGGTCGATCAAAAGAGCGATCCCGCCATCGGGAGCGGGCGCCGCGATCGAAACGGGATTAGTGCCGATCACCGGCACGGAGCCGCCCGAAGGCGCGATAGAGGCGGGCGCATTGGTAAAGCCGAGGCCGAGCAGCCCCGCCTCAGCCAGTCGCGAGGTGTGATAACCCAGCACCCCGCAATTATAGCTGTTATGGATCGCCAACGAAGCGATACCCTGATCCCGGGCCAGGGGGATCAAGCTATCGAAGCCCAGATCAATCGCCGGATGGGCAAAGCCTGTGGCGGCATCGACCCGGATCAAACTGGGGGCCACTTGGGCGAGCACAGGCTCCGCAGTGCCATCGACTTTGCCGCAGCGGACATGGCTGGCATAGGTCGGGATATAGGCCAAGCCATGGCTCGACACGCCGTCCGCTTCGGTCGCGGCCGTGGCGCGCGCCAGGGACCGGGCGGCCATCTCGGAGGCACCGGCACGGCGCAAGGCGTCGAAGGCAAGCGCCTCAATTTCAGTCAGTGAAAGTCGTTCTCGGGTCATGGATGGGCTCTTTCCTGCTTGGCCTGTGGCATCCCCCCTTTTCAGGCGCGCCGTCAAGCGCCTAGGATCGCCGCACTAAGCGCTTTGGCAAGCCACGCCGGTCGCCCGTACCGCAGGCGGCATCGCCATGTTCAAAGCCTTGTTTCAAAAGCGGGATGCACGCATGAGCCAGGGTGAAAGCGAACAAGCAGCCGTCGATCAAAAGCCCATCGTCGCGGTGACAGGGGCCAGCCGGGGCATCGGACATGCCATCGTTAAGGATTTTCACCGGGCGGGCTGGGAGGTGTTTACCCTTGCCAGGACACCGTTTTCGAATGTCTGCCCCTGGGCTGAGGGGATCGTGAAGCATATCGAGACCGATCTTGGTGACGAGGCCTCGATTGAGCGTGCTTGCGCCGCGTTGATGGAGCGGCTTGGCACGCGGGGCCTCAACGCCTTGGTCAACAATGCGGGAGTGTCGCCAAAGACCTCGCAGGGCGGGCGCCTGGGCGCGATGCAGACCACGGCGTCGGATTTCACCACGGTGCAAATGGTCAATCTGGTTGCGCCGCTGCTGCTGTGTCAGGGATTGCTGGGCCCGCTGCAAAGCGCGAAAGGGGCGATCGTCAATGTGACCTCGATTGCAGGCACGCAGATCCACCCCTTTGCCGGGGCCGCCTACGCTGTCTCCAAGGCGGGCTTGTCCGCCCTGACCCGGGAAATGGCCTTTGAGTTGGCCGAGCGCGGCGTACGGGTTAATGCCGTCTCACCCGGCGAGATCGCAACATCCATCCTGTCACCGGGCACGGATGAGTTGGTGCAAACGAGCGTCCCGATGAAGCGTCTCGGCAGCCCGGATGAAGTGGCGGAAGTGGTCCTTTTCCTGTGCTCGCCAAAGGCATCCTATGTCAACGGCGCCGAAATTCCCATCAATGGCGGCCAGCATCTCTAGCCCCGCTTGGCGATCATCTTGCGAGCGTATAGCCTGACCTCTGCTCGCCCATGGATCAGGAGACCTGTGATGAAATACTGTCTTTCGCTCATTCTTTCGCTCAGCAGCGTTGGCACCGTTTGGGCGGGTGGCCATTGCGCCGCTGGCCTAACCCTGGAGGACGACACGCTCACCATCGCGACGGGCAATCCCGCCTATTACCCCTGGGTCTTGAACGATGCGCCGGAAAGCGGCGAAGGCTTCGAGGCGGCCATCGCCTATGCCATTGCCGAGGAAATGGGCTTTGACGCAGAGGCCGTCGCCTGGGTGCGCACATCGTTCGATGAGGCGATCCAGCCGGGCGCAAAGAACTTCGATTTCAACCTTCAGCAGTATTCGATCACCGAAGCGCGCGAGCAGATGGTCGATTTCTCGGCGCCCTACTACACCTCAGCCATGGCGGTGCTGACCACGCAAAGCGTGCTGGACGCAGGGGCCACACCGAATCTCGACAGCCTTCGGGAGTTGCGCTGGGGCGCGGATGCGAACACCACCGCGGTGCCGATGATCTCCGACATTATCGCGCCAAGCACCGATCCACTACTTTATGGTGACAACACGGACGTGACCGCAGCCCTGCAAGCCGGGCAGATTGATGCCGCGCTGTTTGACCTGCCAACCGCGTTGTTCCTGTCGGCGGTTGTGGTCGAAGGCGGTGTTATCCTGGGCCAGTTTCCGGCCGATCGCAGTGAAAGCCCCGATCAATTCGGCCTGTTGATGGAAGAGGGCAATCCCTTGCGCGAATGTGTCGATGCGGCCATCGAAAGCCTCCAGGCCGAAGGGCGCATTGCCGCGATCGAGGCGGAATGGCTGCAAGAGGCAACGGGCGTTCCCGTGATCGAATGACCCTCGGTTCCACGCCAAAACGCAGGCTCGCGCGATGACGGATTTTCCGGTTTCGGGAGAGGATGTCGCGCGGCCGGGCGGGCCAAGCAGGCGGCAGCTTCACGAGGCTCGGATCCGGCGCAAGTCGATCCTGATCGCGGGGGCATCGACCCTAGTGGTTGTTCTGGCAGTGATGATCCTGGTGCCCCGCGCGCCAGGATGGGAGGCGGTCAAGCGCAGCTTTTTCAACGGGGATGTCTTCATCGAGACCTTTCCGGGGCTCCTCGATGCATTCGTCTTGGATGTGGCGATTTTTCTATGGTGTGCGCCCGCCATCGCGATCTTGGGCCTGATCATCGCGCTTTGCCGCGATGTCAGGGCGCCCGCGCTCTATCCCCTGCGCCTGTTCGGCGCGATCTACACGGATATCTTTCGCGGTCTGCCGGTCATCCTGGTGGTTTATTTGATCGGCTTCGGCATCCCGGGGCTTGGCCTGCCGCGGCCCTGGAACTCGCCTTATATCTGGGGCTCGCTCGCCCTGATCCTGGTCTATGCCGCCTATGTGGCCGAGGTGATCCGTTCGGGCATAGACTCGATCCACCAAAGCCAGCGCGCCGCAGCCGCCTCCTTGGGCCTGAGCCAGGCGGACATCATGCGCTACGTCGTGCTCCCCCAAGCGATCCGCAACGTCGCGCCGGCGAATATGAATCTGTTCATCGCCCTGCAAAAAGACGTGGCGCTGCTCAGTTTTATTGGCCCGGTTGAGATCTTTCGCCAAGCGGGGGTTTACAAATCGCTGCTCGCGAACTTCACGCCCTATGTCGGCGCGGCGCTGATCTTCCTGGCGATCACCATTCCGGCTACGCGCTATGCCGATCACCTTTTGCACAAACAGCGGCGACGCCAAAGCTGATGGCGAAACTCGAGGCGCAGGGCCTGTTCAAAAGCTTCGGCGCCAATGCCGTGTGCCGGGGGATCGACCTGCGTGTGGAGCGAGGCGAGATGGTTTGTCTGATCGGCGCGTCGGGTTCGGGCAAGTCGACACTTCTGCGCTGTCTCAACCTGCTTGAGCCGATCGATGACGGTCAAATCCTCCTGGACGGAGAGGATATCAGCGTGCCGGGCCTTGACCCACAGCCCGTCCGGGCGCGGATCGGGCTGGTTTTTCAGTCCTACAACCTGTTCCCGCATATGAATGCCGTCGAAAACGTCATGCTGGCTCCCCGCCGCGCCAAGGGGATGAGCCGGGCCGAGTTGGCCGCCCCGGTCCAAGCCTTGTTCGAGCGTTTTGGCCTCGCGGATCGGATGGGACATTTCCCCGACCAGCTCTCCGGCGGTCAGCAGCAACGCGTGGCGATCATTCGAGCGCTGGCGATGGAGCCGGAACTGATGTTGTTCGATGAGATCACTTCAGCGCTTGACCCAGAACTCGTGGGCGATGTCCTGGATGTGCTGCGCCAATTGCGGGCCGATGGAATGACGATGATCCTGGCTACGCATGAGATGAGTTTCGCCCGAGAACTCGCCGACACGATCTGTTTTTTGCATGAGGGACGGATTTTGGAGGAGGGTCCACCAGAGCAGATTTTCGAGGCTCCGAAAGTGGAGAGAACGCGGGCGTTTCTGGCGCGGCTCAGATAGCGCTCCGCTTTAGCTGTCCCTCATGACGCGGGCGCCCACCTCAATCAAGAGCCCTTCAAGCTGTGCTGGGTCGAAAAAGTCATTCAGCTTGCCGTCGATGGCCAGAAACGACAGGCCGTGCACAAAGCTCCAGAGCATGAAGGCTCGTTTTTCATCCTCCGGGCCCACGGTTTCGGAGCCGCGACAGCGCGCGACCTCAAGCTTGACCACCGAATAGACCTCATTGCCCTGGGTCACGAGGCGCTCGCATTCATCGTGGTCATCAGACAGCCCAAACATAAGGCGAAACACGCCCGGCTCACGCTGAGCGAAGCGGGTATAAACCCGGCCCAGGCCGATTATTCGGTCGAGAGAGCCGACTGGATAGGGTTCGATTTCGGCCAGCATCTCCTGGTGGTGGCGCTGCATCCCGTCCATCGCAACCTCCTGCAGCATCTCGTTTTTATCTTTGAAATGCTTATAGGGCGCCGCAGTGGACACGCCGGCCACGCGACAGGCCTCAGACACCGAGAAATGATCGGGCCCTTTCTCTTCAACCAGGCGCCGGGTCGCCTCGATCAGCTGCGCCCTGAGATCGCCGTGGTGATAGCTGTCGCGCTTCTTGATGGTGGTTGGACTTTCCATGCCGATTTTCTTCCAGAGAAAACTCTTCTTGTCAAAGTAAGAGACCGTAACATATGTAAGGGACGCTAACTTTGAAAGGGGCAGTCATGGCAGATGCGATCAAAGGACGGGGTCTGAGAAAATTCCTGACGCATGCTTTCTCTGGCGCGCTAACGCTGGCTTTTTGTGCGGGGGCGGCTGTGCTTGTCGTTGTTGGCTCGCAAGGGCTGTCAAACCGCGCCGCCGCTGCGCCGGAGCCCGAGGCGGCGCCGGTTCCGACCGTTGCAGTCCAAAGAGTGGTGGAACAAGACAGCTTTACGGTGACGCGGCGCTTTCTCGGTCAGGTCGAGGCCCAAAGCGAAGTCGACGTGGCCTTTGAGTTTGGTGGCACGCTGATGCGGCTGCTGGTTGATGAGGGCGATCATGCTACTCAAGGTGACGTGATCGCAGAGCTCGACACCGAACTTTTGGTGGCCGATCAAAGCCGCTTGGAGGCAGAGCGGCGCGCCCTGCAAGCGCAGTTGAGCTTTGCCGAGAGCCAATCACAACGCGCCGTTCGGTTGGCCGAGGATGGTTTTGCAAGCCAGGAGCGTGTCGATCAAGCCCAGGCCAGCCAAGCCGAGCTTGCCGCTCGCATCGATGCCCTGGATGCGCGCCTCTTGAGCATCGAAATCTCGCTTCGAAAATCGGTCATCACCGCGCCGGTCACGGGCCAGGTCACAGCGCGGTTTGTCGATCCCGGCAGCGTGTTAAGCGCCGGGCAACCGGTCATCGGTCTCACCGAAACCGGCCCCGCGATCGTCCGCGTGGGCTTGCCGCTTTCGCTGGATCCAAGTGACCTCGACGCGCCCGAGATTGAAATCGACGGCGAACACCATCGCGCGACGTTGATAGGCACGCGACCCGATATTGACCCCGTCACACGCACGCGCACGGCTTTGTTCGCCCTGCAAGCTGACATTCCGGCGGTCTTTGGGCAGACCATCGCTTTGAGCCTTGAGATACCTCAGTCCACAGCTGGGCTTTGGCTCCCCTTGAGTGCTTTGCGGGCCGGAGAGCAAGGGGTTTGGACGGTTCTTGTGGTCCAGGACGACATGGTCCGTGTCGCCTCGGTGGAAGTGCTGCACACGTCGGGCGAACGCGCCTATGTGCGCGGCAGTTTCGGCGCAGAGGCCCTTTTGGTAGCTGACGGCGCGCATCGCTTGGTGCCCGGCCAGCAAGTCCAACCAATCCTAGGCGAGGGCTGAAGCGATGCAGGCCCTTACCTTTCGTCGACCGCGCCTTGTCGCCCTCATTCTTCTGGTGCTGATTTCTGCCGGTGCGTCGTCCCTCCTATCGCTCGGCCGCCAGGAAGACCCGACGATCACCAATCTTTTCGCAACCGTCACCACCGCCTTTCCAGGGGCCGATCCAAGCCGCGTCGAAGCACTCGTCACCTCGGAGATCGAAGAAGAACTTCGAGAGATTGCCGAGATCGACACGATTACCTCGGTCTCCCGCACGGGCATCTCGATCGTCTCGCTTGAACTGCTTGAGACGCTTGACGAAACCACGATCGAGCAAGTCTGGGTCGAGGCGCGGGATGCGGTAGAAGACGCAAGGCGAGACTTCCCCGCAGGTGTCGAGCAGCCAGACTTCGACGCCGAAGGGATCAGTGCCTATTCCGCGGTTATCGCGGTGTCGACGCAGAATGATGCCGTGCCGCTGACCTTGGCCGAGGCCCATGCCGACGCTTTGACCGAGCGCCTGCGCGCGATCCCGAATACCCGAGCCGTCGACCTTTTCGGCGCGCCGGAAGAGGAAATTCTTGTCGAGATCGACCCCCTGCAAGCCGCGACCTTGGGCTTGAGCGTGGGCGAGATTTCCGCCCGTATCGCTGAAGCTGACGGCAAGGTCTTGGCCGGGCGGCTGCAGAACGACGCAAGCGATCTGAGCCTCGCAGTGTCTGGAGAGATCGACGATCTGAACCGGATCAGCCGGGTTGTCCTGCGTGAAAGCGACACATCCGCGGCGGTCCTGGTTAGCGATATCGCCGAGATCACGCGTGGGCCCCGCGCGCCCATGGCCGAAATGGCCTTGAGCGACGGGCGTCCAGCAATTCTGATCGGCGTATTGGCCCAAGAAGGCGTGCAAATTGACCGCTGGATGCGATTTGTCCGCGAAGACATCGCAGAAATTTCGAACCTTACCCCGGTCGGCCTACAAGTCGATCTTCTGTTTGATCAGAGCACTTATACACTTGACCGACTGTCGGAAGTCGCCACGAATATGGCCATCGGGGTCGCGCTGGTGGTGGGCGTTCTATTTGTCACGCTCGGCTTGCGAGCGGCGCTGATTGTGGCGCTGGTCTTGCCCGTCGTTTCGCTGGCAACCCTAGCCAGCATGAACTTCATCGGCCTACCAATACATCAGATGTCAGTCACCGGCTTGATCGTGGCGCTTGGCCTTTTGGTCGACGCGGCCATTGTGATGGTTGACGAGATTAGACAGCGCTTGGCCCGAGGCATGACCCGGGAGGCCTCTGTTGGAGACGCGGTCAAGCGCTTGGCCGCGCCCTTGCTGGCCTCGACGGCCACGACGGCGTTGAGCTTCACACCCATGATCCTGTTGCCCGGCCCGGCCGGCGACTTCGTCGGCTCCATCGCCATCGCTGTGGTGTTGATGTTGGTCTGGTCACTATTCGTCGCGCTGACAGTCACCCCCGCCCTGGCGGGTTGGATGCTGAAGGATGGCGCCGCCTCGGGGCTCAGGGTGCCGATGCTTGGGCGCGCTTTTGCGGCTTCGATCCGGCTGTCTTTGCGCCATCCGGTCAAGTCTATCGCCCTGGCGCTGGTGCTGCCGATGCTTGGCTTTGCGGCCTTTCCCACGCTGACCGCGCAATTCTTTCCCGGCGTGGAGCGCGATCAGTTTTACCTCGAGGTCGAGTTGCCGCCGGGCACTGCCATACCTCAGACGGCTGCGATGGTGGCGGAGATCGACGCACAACTCCGCTCTGACGAAGGTGTCGAAACGGCCTATTGGACGATCGGACGGTCGGGTCCGGCCTTCTATTACAACATCACCGGCAATCGGTCCTCTGAGCCGGCATTTGCGCAAGCGATGATCACGACCACCGATGCGCAAAACGCAGCGCGCCTTGTCCCGCAATTGCAGGCACAGCTGAGCGCGGCGTATCCTAGCGCTCGCATCATTGCGCGCGGTTTGGTGCAAGGGCCGCCAGTCTCGGCCCCTGTTGAGCTCCGCTTGGTCGGGCCAGATATGGAAACGTTGCGCCAATTGGGCGACGAGGCCAGCGCGCTGATCGCCGATCTGCCGCTCGTCACGGTTGTACGACCCGGAGTGACGGGCGGCGTTCCGCAGGTGCGGTTCCGGATCGATGAAGAGCGCGCGCGACTGCTCGCGCTGGATGTGACAGATATCGCACAGCAGCTTCAAACCGATCTGGTCGGCGTGACGGGCGGCTCCCTTGTGGAGGGCACCGAGCAGTTGCCTGTCCGCGTGCGTCTCGAGCGCGAAACCCGAACGGCCCTCGCAGCATTGACAGACCTTCCCATCTTATTGCCTAACGCCGGACAGCTCTCTGGCGCCGGTGGATTGCCCATTGCGCCGCTGTCTGAAATCGCGAGCCCGATTCTGGAGCCTGCGGGAAGCGTCATCACGCGGCGAAACGGAGAACGCATTAACACGATCCAGGCATTTCTGGTGCCCAATGTCTTGCCAGAGGAGGCCCTTTCGATGGTTCTCAGCGGGCTGGACCGCCGAGGCTTCGCGGTACCTGAGGGCTACCGCTTGGAGCTTGGCGGTGACAGTGACGCTCGTTCGGATACGGTTGGCAACTTGCTCGCTCCGATCGGGTTGATCGTTACGCTGACCATCGCCGTGATCGCGTTGACGTTCAATTCGTTCCGACTGACAGCGGTGGCTTTGGTTGTCTGTGTTCTCTCTGCAGGTCTATCGATGTTGTCTCTGGCAGTGATGCAGTTTCCGTTTGGTATCAATGCAATTATCGGTGTGATCGGCTCAATCGGCGTGTCGATCAATGCCGCGATCATCATCCTGACCGGGTTGCAGCAAGACCCCGGGGCGACCAGCGGCGACCGGGTGGCCATGACCCGAGTTGTGGTCGGCTCCAGCCGGCACATCACGTCCACGACAGCGACCACATTTGGAGGCTTCTTGCCCTTGATCCTCGCAGGCGGCGGGTTCTGGCCTCCCTTCGCGGTGGCAATCGCGGGAGGTGTGCTATTGTCCTCGGTAATCTCGTTCTATTTCACGCCGCAGGTCTTCGCCTTGATCCACCGCCGCATACCGCAGCGTTTCGTGGAGGAAACAGTCGAGGGTGAAACTCCGAGCGGCGCGCAGAACACAAAGCCCAAGCCGCCGCACAAGGTAATCGAGTCGGTGAGGAGCGTTGCTGCAGAGTAGGAAGGCATTTGGCGGAAGGTTAGTCGTATCAGCAGTGTCAAACCGAGCGTCGACTGGCTTGGTTTACAGGCAGCAGCCCCGCAACCATGGCAACACTGTGGCGAAAAAGCGTCCAAAAAGTCGCAATCCTAACCAAAAGACAGGTTTCGAAGTGCCGTCTAAAATTGTAACTTTTACGTGTAATCAGTGCTGGGGCGTTGAAGAGTTAAGGGTAGTCAGTCTTTGAGTATAAGGCCCGGGTCTGCATCGGCAGCCCCGGGCCTTGTTTTTTTGCCTTAGCGCAAATCTCACGCCTCCCGGCAAGGGCGCTTTCGCGGTCCATCATTTCTCGCCTTATGCGGCTTTTGCAGTGATCAAGTCCGGCATTGTTGACAGAACAAATTCGGCAAGATCGGCGTCAGGATCGAAATGCACTGCGATGCCGTTGCGCGCCTTAGAGACCGCACCACCCTGCGCACCAAGATGAAATGCGTGAACTGGCAGGCCCGTAGCCAGGGCTTCATGCGTGGTGAAAGAGAACGTTTCTGGCCAAATCGAAGGGATCAGCCAGCGTGTCACGCCATATCGCTCAGCTAGAGCTGAGATGTCCGCAGACTGATACGTCCCGGTACAGGGAATTCCATTTGGCAAGTTGAAGGCGGGATCAATGTTCCCGATCACGACAAGATCGATCATGGGATCATCTGAGACTTTGTGCGCGAGATCGCGCACGACGCCCGCGCCTTTATGCTGGCCGATATTGCCGAGCACCCCGATGACGTCCCGCGGGCCTGCCGGAGCGGCAAGTTTGCGCGGCTTGGCCGGCAAGGCGTGAGGCCTGATCCGCAGCTTCCGGCGCAGCTTTGGATAGACATGCAGGACATGGTCACGACTGTCTTGGGAAAACACCACTGCCCGGTCCGCCTCATTTAGGAAAGCGCCCCATGCCGCACGCCATCCGACAAGATCGACAACGCTGCCGTTTGGCCGGCGCAGCGCATGGGCCGGGTCTCGCGTGTCAGATGCGACAGCGCCCCGGTACCGTCCATCACTGTCTAGCAGAGTGTAGGACGGGCTGAGTGGAAAGAAGTCGTGAAAAAGAACCTCGAGCCAGTCGTCTCGATCAGCGCGCTTGAGTTTGGAGAAATAAGCGGGGAGAGCCGCAGGGTCCGGATCTCCGACTGCGCACGAATACACGAGCTCGAGCGCGTCAATCGGCTGGAGTAGGGCTTGGATGAAGGAAAAATCATCGCTCTCCCCGGTCAGAACACCCTGCGATGTATGGACCTCCAGGCGCCATCGTGCCGCACCGCCGACGCGCAAGACAAACGCGCCGGGATTATGCCCGAGCACCGAGCGTAGGCGTGTTTGTAAATAATGCTCAGCGCCCCCGCCAAGAGAATGCGCCAGAAAGAGCGGGACGCGATCCTCGGCCCGGGCCGCAATCCAGCCAATGACGAGGGCAATCCGAGCCGTCGCGAGGGGATCTTGCTCAAGAAAGCTCTGAACTTCCGCGTCAAAATAGGGATGGCGACGCGTGATGAGCGCATTGTTGCGCGCAATCAGTGCGGCCTTCGCCGACGAGCCAAAACTCTCGCCGCCGCGATGCTCCACGAAAAGGCCCGGCAGGCCAAGATGCATGCCGCCCAGCGCGCGCGTCCGTTGGCACCAGTCCACTTCTTCCCCGTAGCCGCGGCCAAAACCCTCATCCAAGCTAGGCACGCGATCTAAGAATTTCCGGTGCATCGCCATACAAAATCCGACCCCGGTCGGCACCACAGTGAGCAAGGCTTCGGGATTAAATCGGCGCGCAACTTCATCAACGCTATCGGCTTCACCGGGCGCAAGTTGTAGGGGGCATTCCTCTGACAGGATCGACAGAATGGTCGCATCATTGGACATCGGCGTGACGCTGGCGATGTTTTCGTGCTGCGAGAAGGGTCGCAAAAGGCGACTCGCCCAGGCCTCCGGCACGAGGGCGTCAGAGTTGAGCAACACCGCGTGTTCACCACGATCGGCCGCCAGCTCCAAGCCCCGGTTTACTGAACTGATAAAACCGAGGTTTTCGCGGTTTTCGAGCAGTGTGACTTTATCGCCGAACCACTCCGCCCATAGGCGCAGCCACGGCCGGACCCGGTCATCTGTCGAAGCATCTTCAACGATCACGAGGTGCCACGGGAGATCCGTGTGATCGACGACACGGCGCAAACACTCCTGCAGAACGTCAAAGGCATTGTAGACCGGCACGATGATCGTGATCGGCAATTCCGTAGATGATGGCGATAGCCCCGCGCAGTCAAAAAGGCGATGCTCAAGTCTTCGCGAACATTCCACCGAGGTCAAACGCAGCCGCTGCTTGATCCGAGTTCGTTGAAGTTGGGTCGGCTTGACAGCCTCCCGGACCAGGAGTGGCGCAGTAGCGATACAGTCGGTGCAAAACCGGATAAGCGTCGCAATACGCGCTCGCAGGATCGTCCTAGTGTTGGGCACATCGACCGCGAGTTCAACAATCGCGCCTTCGAAATCCAAACGCAGGCGCGCCACCCGTTTCTGCCACGGCACGGAAAGCTGAAATCCGCAATCAGTCCGCACACCCAGTTTCACACTTACATCTGGTCGGCGTTTATGGGGCACCGTCTTTCGCGTTAGGCCAGCGCATTGCAGCTCAAGCGCATTTGCCGTCGTCCAACCCTCTAAGTGAAGCTTACCGCCCGACACCCAAATGCGATCAATGTGACCGGCATGTTTGCGACCCGACACGCGCAAGGTCTGCGACCAAGGCATCAGCGTGAAATGGCGGTCGGAGTATCTTTGAAAAAGTCGTCGAATTTTTGCGAGCAAGAGGCTTCTCCTCATTGGGTATGAGGAGCTTGCGCATCGAGAGTTAATGGCGCGTGTAGCGAAGAACGGTTCGCGCTAATTTCGGTCGAGAATTTCCATCAGATACGCGCCGTAGCGGTTCTTTCCGAAAATCTCGGCGCGCTTCTCAAGCTCATCCGCCGTAATCCAACCCTGCTCATAGGCAATTTCATCGGGGCTTCCGGTTTGCAGGCCTTGGCGATTCTCAAGCGTTTGAACAAAGTTCGACGCTTCCAACAGGCTGGCATGGGTGCCAGTATCGAGCCAGGCATAGCCGCGACCCATTTTTTGAACATCCAGAAGGCCTTCGTTCAGATACATCTCCAGCAACGAGACGATCTCAAGCTCACCCCGCGCCGATGGCGTCACTTGCCGGGCGCGTTCCGGTGCCGAGCCATCCAAGAAATAGAGGCCGGTGACGGCGTAGTTCGACGGCGGCTTAGACGGCTTTTCTATGATGCTACGGGCAAGGCCGTCTGCATCGAAATCCACCACGCCATAACGCTCTGGGTCAGAGACGTGGTAGCCAAAGACAGTGCCGCCCGTTTGACGCTCACCCGCCGCCGAAAGGATCTTGGGCAGGCCGTGACCGAAAAAGACGTTGTCGCCAAGCACCATCGCCGACGGCGCACCCGCCAAAAACGCCTCGGCCAGAAGATAGGCCTGCGCCAGCCCATCGGGCGACGGCTGTTCGATATAAGTCAGCTCAAGCCCCCATTGGCGCCCATCACCCAGGGTGCGCTTGAACTGATCCTGATCGATTGGCGTGGTGATCACGGCGATCTCGCGGATCCCAGCCAGCATCATGACCGAGAGGGGATAATAGATCATCGGCTTATCGTAGACGGGCAGGAGCTGCTTTGAGACGCCCATCGTGATCGGATAAAGCCGCGTCCCCGAGCCACCGGCTAGGATGATACCTTTACGCTGTGTCATGAAATTCCTTCAAATCTGATCAATGTGGCTCAGCTCATGGGCGCGCGCATGTGGGCGCAAATCTGTTCACGCGCCGCACATCAATGTGCCGTCAGCTTGGCGATCATTGCCTCTATGCTGCTGCGCCAAAGAGGACGGTCGATACCGAAATCGGCCTTCAATGAGGCGCAATCCAAACGGGAATTCAAAGGACGAATTGCGGGAGTCGGGTATTCCGAGCTTGGGATTGGGTTCACTTTGCAAGGGAGGCGGGCCTCTTGGAAGATCGCCTCGGCAAAATCGGCCCAGCTCGCGTCGTCACGTCCAGAGAAGTGATAGGTGCCGCCCTTTGCATCTTTGTCGTCCACAAGCCGGGTTGCGATGGTCAGGCAGGCATCCGCGATGGCGGGAGCGGGTGTGGGTCCGCCGACCTGGTCGTCGACCACGTTGAGGTTTTCGCGTTCGCCTCCGAGCCTGAGCATGGTCTTGAGGAAGTTCGAGCCAACATCCGAGAACACCCAAGAGGTGCGCAGAATGACATGGCGTGCAGCGCTAGACCGGATGGCAACCTCTCCGGCCAGTTTGCTTCTGCCATAGGCGCCGGCCGCCTCGGTTGGGTCATTTGGCTTCCAGGGCACTTCTCCAGACCCGTCAAACACGTAATCGGTCGAGATATGGACGAGGGGGATATCCAAGGAAGCACAGGCTTCCGCCATCTCTCTGGGGGCATCACCGTTAATTCGGGTCGCCAGGTCTTCTTCGCTCTCTGCTTTATCAACGGCTGTATAGGCGGCGGCATTGATAACGGTAAGAGGAGCTGCGCGATGGATCGCGGCAGCGCATGCCCCAGGCTTGGCGAGGTCCGCCTCGGACCGGTCAAGGCACACAACGCCGTTACGCGGCGCCAATGCGCTTGCGACTTGGCCGGTTTTGCCAAAGACCAGGATCACTGGGCAGCCCCCAACCGTTTACCCACGCCATCCCGGTCGAGCAGTGGACGCCACCAATCCTCACGCTCAAGAAACCAGGTCACGGTCCGGCGCAAGCCTTCGTCGATCGTCAGAGAAGGTGTCCAACCCAGCTCATCCTTGATCCGGCTGGCATCGATTGCATAGCGGCGGTCATGACCGGGACGGTCCGTGACAAAGGTGATCAGCCTGTCATGAGGCGCATAATCGGGCCGAAGTTCATCGAGGATCGCGCAGATCCGACGAACGAGGTCAATATTGGCCACCTCTGCGTTGCCACCGATATTGTAGCTTCGCCCGGTCTTCCCTTCTATCGAGACGTGCAGGAGCGCGTCTGCATGGTCCTCAACGAACAGCCAGTCGCGAATATTCTGCCCGTCCCCATAAACCGGGATCTCACGGCCATGGAGCGCGTTCAGGATCACTACCGGGATTAGCTTCTCCGGGAAGTGGAAGGGGCCGTAGTTGTTTGAGCAATTGGTCGTGACGACAGGCAGGCCATAGGTCTCGTGCCAGGCCCGCACGAGATGATCGGACGCCGCTTTGGATGCGGAATAAGGGGAATTGGGCGCATAGGGGGTAGATTCGGTGAACAGACCCTCGGCGCCGAGGGATCCATAGACCTCATCGGTTGAGATGTGGTGCAGCCGGAAGGCGTCAGGCTTGCCGAGCGTGTCCCAGTGCTTACGAGCCGCTTCCAACAGGTTGAATGTGCCGGTGATGTTGGTGTCAATGAAATCAGACGGTCCATCGATCGATCGGTCGACGTGACTTTCGGCGGCAAGATGCATCACGCGGTCGGGCTTGTGGGTCTCAAAGGCTGCCTCCAACGCGCTGCGATCTCGAAGATCCGCCTCAACGAAGGTGTAATTCGGCTCTGACGCCACGCTGGCAACATTGGACAGCGACCCCGAATAGGTCAGCGCATCCAGATTGATGACGTGGAGCCCCTGCGAGACGGCCAAACGCACCACAGCCGAGCCGATAAAGCCGGCCCCTCCGGTCACAAGCAGCCGCATTAGGGCGCCTCGCTGTAGATGAAGTCATGCGCCAATTCTTTGAGTGCCACGGCAGCCTCGTCTTTCTCTGACACGACCGGCGCCACGCCACCTAATTCCCAATCGATGCCGATCTCGGGATCATCGTAGCGCACGGACCGATCCGTGGTCGGATCATAATAGTCACTGCATTTGTAAATGATCTCTGTATTTGGTTCTCGTGTGACGAAACCGTGGAGAAATCCTTGCGGGATCAAAAGCTGCTTTGCGTTCTCGAAAGTTAGCTCAACACCGTACCATTTACCAAAGGTCGGAGAGCCTTGGCGGATGTCCACGGCCACATCGAAAAGCCTTCCGCGACCACAGCGGACCAGTTTTGCCTGCGCGGTGGGCGCGATCTGACAATGCAATCCGCGTAGCGTTCCAGGTGCTGTGGACAGGGAGTGGTTGTCCTGCACGAAGTCCAACGAAATATGATGTTCTTGTAATGTTCTCGCGTTCCAGCTTTCGCTGAAAAAGCCCCGCGCATCCCCGAAACGACGCGGCGTGAGGACAAGTAGATCGGGGATTGGGGTTTGCTCAACCAGCACGGTGAGCCTCCTTTGATACTCCAAGCCTTTGCCGGCGCAATAGCACCCTGCGGCAGGGAAATCATCAACCAATTCAGGGCCATGGAAAGACACCGTAAAGACCTCATCAAATTGATGTTAAACCATATGTAGATAGTCTTAGCACCCGCATGAGTTCTTTAACCGGTTGCCCGGTACCTCTGCGCTCGCTTCGGGCACAGCCGCCATGAGGCTTTGCGATTGAGACAGTCGGGACAAAGAACTTGCCAGATTTTGCCTATTCTTCAACGATCACCCGCTCCCCCGCCAGCGCAATGACGGGGATCACCGATCTGGACCTGCGTGTCGCGGAGAGCGGTGCCCTTGTGCTTTACGCGACCAGCCGGTCGGGCATGACCATTTCCGAATACACGATCTCCGGTAACGTCACTTTCACCGGGTTTACCGCGCTGCCCACCGATATCGCCGATGTTGGATTCATCACCTCAGGCGGCAGCAATTTCGCCTTTGGTTTGGGGCCGGGGTTGGTCGATCCGGTTCTTTGGGATGTGACTTCCGACGGGGGCTTCACGTCACCTGACAGCCTGGCTTCCGGGACCAGCACGGCATTCGGCTTTGCCGCGGCCACCACAATCGAAGTGTCCGGGAACAGCTATTTCTATGGCGCGGGCTACAGCGACGCAGACCTTTATTCCTACCGAGTCGACCCATCGGGCACCATGACACCGGTCACGGGTAACACGTTTCCGGCGGGGGCATCGCGGCTTTTCGCATTGGAAATCGATGGCGCGCCCTTGCTCCTCTCGACATCGAGTGAGGGCCGCTCCATCGAAAGCCACAGCATCGACAGCAATGGCCTTTTGAGCTTTTCCGACAGCGTAGGAGCGCTTGACGGACTGGGGATTGCTGGCGTGACCGACCTTGTCCATGTGGCCCAAGCAGACGGGGATTATATTGTGGTGGCCGCGCGCGACAGCTCCTCCCTCAGCGTTCTGAGCATAGACAGCGCGGGGGCGATGACGCCGGTCGATCACATCATTGATGACCTCAACTCTCGATTTCAAAATGTAACCGCTTTGGCCGGTCTGAGTGTCGGTGACAGGCACTTTATCGCTGCGGGAGGCTTGGATGACGGTGTCAGCATCTTCGAGATGCTACCGGGAGGGCGGCTTCTGCAGGTCGAGACATTTGTCGATACATCAGACGCAGCCCTCAACAATGTCAGCGCGCTGTCTATGGCGGAAATCGGTGGAGTTTTGCACCTTTTCGCCGGCTCCGGAGACGAAGAAGGCATCAGCCATTTCACGGCAACCACGCCCAGCGCACCGACTCAAACTGGCGGCGCGGGCAACGACCTGATCACGGGCAGCTCAAGCGGTGAGATCTTGGCGGGCGGCGCAGGCAACGACACGATCCGAGGGGAAGCTGGCGATGACATCGTCATTGATGGCGCCGGTTCCGACGAGCTGACGGGCGGCTCAGGCCGCGACATCTTCGTCTTGGTCGATGACAACCTGTCGGACACAATCACCGATTTCACCCTCAACGAGGACCAGCTTGACCTGTCGGGCTGGACGTTTTTCCGCAACCCGTCCCAGCTGACGTATACTGCAACCGATACCGGCGCCACACTGGCCTTTTTCGGCGAAAGCGTCACTCTGATCTCCTCGGATGGCCAGACACTGGAAGAAGCGGCGCTTTTGACCCAAGCGCTTTTGAATGTCTCTCGAATACCGCTTGGCGATGTCACCGCGACCGAGATCATCGGAACAAATGCGGCCGAAACCCTGACCGGGACTGAAGCCGACAACCGGATCGAAGGTAAAGGTGGCGATGACGCGTTGCTGGGTGGTTTGGGCAACGACATTCTCCTAGGCGGCTCGGGCCAAGATACCCTGGATGGAGGCGGCGGCTTCGACACCGTCAGCTATCAAGACGCGACCTCGGATCTCACGGCGGATCTCGCATTCGACAATAACAACTCGGGCGCTGCAACGGGTGATGAATTCGTGCGGCTCGAACATCTCGAGGGCTCGAATTTCCGGGATAATCTTCGCGGCAGCGAGGGCGGAAATGTGCTGCGAGGGCTCGCCGGAAACGACACGGTCTTCGGACGCGGCGGCAATGACAGCATTAATGGAGGCGAGGATGACGACATCCTGCTCGGCGATGCCGGGGCAGATTTCCTAAACGGCGGAGCCGGAACTGATCGCGCAGCATATTGGACCGCTGGCTCGGGCGTCATCGCGGACTTGCTGGTTGCTCAGGTGAACACCGGGGACGCTGCAGGCGACGTGTTCAACGGCATCGAGAACCTCCAAGGCAGCAATTTCGACGATGACTTACGCGGGGATGGCCTGAGCAACGTGCTTTGGGGCAACAACGGAAACGACATCCTCCACGGACGGCAAGGCGAGGATACGTTATTCGGCGGAGATGGCGATGACATCTTGCTGAGCGGCGCGGGCACGGATGTGCTCGATGGTGGCGCCGGCCGCGACCGCGCGGCTTATTGGACGGCGCCGGGTCGGATTACCGCTGACCTTGCCTTTTCGCAGTTTGGCACCGGCGAGGCGGCCGGGGACACTTATAGCGGTATTGAAGATCTCCAAGGCACGGGCTTTGGCGATGATTTGCGTGGCGACGCATCCAACAACCGGATTTGGGGCGGCAATGGTGGCGACATCCTTTATGGTCGCGCGGGCAATGATGTGCTCTTTGGTCAGAATGGGGATGACCGGTTGCTCGGGGGCGCCGGGGCCGACACCCTCGACGGAGGCGCAGGAATTGACCGCGCAGCTTATTGGACAGCAAGTGGCGGTTTGGTCGCGGATTTGGCGTTCTCCACAAGCAATACTGGAGAAGCAGCGGGCGACACATTCACTTCGATCGAAGATCTTCAAGGTACGAATTTCTCAGATGATCTTCGCGGTACCGCGGGCGACAATCGGATCTGGGGTGGCGGCGGCAACGACGTTCTGCATGGCCGCGGTGGCGTGGATGGTCTTTTCGGCGAAGCAGGCGATGACATTTTGCTGTCTGGCGGCGGCGGCGGGACACTCGATGGCGGTGCCGGCAACGACCGAGCCGCATACTGGACCTCACCGATCGCGATCACCGCGAGTTTGGCCAATCCGGGTTTGAACACCGGGCACGCCTTTGGTGACGCCTACGTCTCGATCGAAAACCTGCAGGGGAGCAACTTCGGCGATCGTCTGCTCGGCGATGCAGGCGACAACGAAATTTTCGGAAATAACGGCGATGACGAGATTGATGGCGGTTCGGGCGGCGCGGATGTTCTGACTGGCGGTGCGGGTGCGGATTATTTTGTATTTCGCGGCGGTTCAGACACGATCGCCGATTTCCAAGACGGGATCGACAGATTCGCCATCGACAGCGCCGTCAGCGGCGCCCTCACCGCCAGCCAGATCGTAGCTCTTGAAACCGGCCAGAACGGCGACGCGGTGCTCGACTTTGGTTCTGGTGACCGCCTGGTCTTTGAGGGCATGGCGCCGGGCGCTTTGGACGCGAGCGATTTTGACCTAATCTAGAAATGTCAGGCCGCATGCAGGCAAGCTCGATGATGCGAGATGGCGTCATCAATGTCGGAGTGGTAGGTGAGCTGGCCCTTATCCAAGACGATGCCCGCCTGACAAAAGTCGCGCAGCATCGGCATCGAATGACTGACCACGATAGCCCCCGCATCTGCCATACGGGCTTCGAACACAGCCGCAGAGCGGGCACGAAAAGCACCGTCACCCACGGACGTCACTTCATCGACTAGATAGGTGTCGAAAGGGATTCCCATCGACACACCAAAGGCGAGACGGGATCGCATGCCTGAGGAATAGGACCGGAACGGAAGATTGAAGTGGCGCCCTAGACCCGCGAAATCCTCCACAAAAGCCACCAATTCATCGCTATCAACGCCATAGATCCGCGCAACAAAGCGTGCATTCTGAGCGCCAGTAAGATCAGGATGAAATGAGCCGGCAAAACCTACCGGCCACGAAATCGTGCCGTCTGAGCGCACTTCCCCTCGCGTCGCTTCCATAGTGCCAGCCACAATGCGCAGAAGCGTTGTTTTTCCCGAGCCATTTCGGCCGAGCAAAGCGACCGAGGTCTTGCTTGGGATGCGCAGGTTGAGGTCTGTGAAGAGCACTCGGCGCACGCCAGCCAAATAGAATTCTTTGCCCAATCGGCTCAATTCAATCATCAGCGACGATCCCGAAGGGCGTAACCGAGCAAAACCAATGTCGCCCATGTCAGAAAGAGAAATCCGATGATAAGGGTCAGAAGCATTATGCGCTGAGGATATTGGGCGGTTTCCGCCAATGTTGGCGCGATATGAGCCGCGAGATAGCGGCTCTGGCGCTGCGCCTCATTGCGCGCCAAGTCAAATGCCGCCAGTGCCGCTATATAGGCTTGCTGTGCAAACTCTTGATCAACAGAGAGTGTCTCATATTCAGCGACGAGTTCCGCATAGCCCGAGCCATCGCGCCCCGTGCCCAATTGCGCGCGCTCCGCTTCGATACGTTCCTCAATAACAGCAATGCGGCGCTCTGCCTGGGCGAGCCTGGGATCACTGTCACGAGTCGTTTCGCGCAACACGTCAAGATCAATCAACGCTTCGGCTAATTGTGCCTGAAGAGTTGTGACCAACCCCATTTGACCTTGCGTATCCAATGCTGGATCAACGATCTGAGTGCGTGTGCGAAACTCCGTCATCGACAATCGCGCATCCGCCAAACGGGCTTCGCTTTGGGACAGTTCGGCTCTCGCATATCCGATGGCATCTCTGCGCGCCACGGCCGACAAGTCATTGATCATCATACTAGATTGCTCTTGGATCTGCAGCGCAATCGCTTGGGCATCACGCGGATCGAAAGCTAATACGCGAATATCAATCAAGCCGGTCGCAGTGTCATAGGCGATGCGGACCATCCGGTCCCAATGACGCTGCAACGTCTCGATCGAGCCAGGCGCATGAAAGGCAAAGACAGGGTCAACTGACGCGCCCGCGCGGCCCCAGATTTCCCGCAGATCGAGCACCGCATCAACGCTCACCACTAGGCTTTGGCTTTGCAGAAAATCATATAAGATATCCGTATCGCTTGAGCTTGAGCCTGAGATCTCAGTAATACCACCGAGCATTTCGATGGCCGAGCCATTGTCCTCAGTCCGAACCGAAAAGGCGACCCGGGACGCGAATTGATCCGCCGCGCGCTGCCAAAGATACCATCCCGCCGCGACTGACGGCCCGAGGACGAGAAATAAGAAGCTGAAAATCACAAGCCAATGACGGCCGCGACGCCGGCTGGGCCCTGCGACCGGATAATGCACAACCGCCTGTGAGGCCTGCACAGGCGCCGCGGTCCGTGCGCCGCTTGGGTCGGTTGGTGGATGTGCCCCTGCAATCGCCAGCGCCACCGGTTTAGCCTGAGTGTCGGTTCGCGCTTCGCTATCTTGGGCTTGCATGACGCTATTCGCCATTCTAGCGGTCCTCCTTCGCTGTGAACGGGACGGTAACCTTGTCGAGCTATTCGATTGGTTAATGAGAGTCGGTTAATTTTCTGCGACCGACCCTGCGGTCACTTCGGAGATTTTGTGCGATGCCAGCCGATACGCAGCACAGAGCGCAATGTCGCTTGCGGCAAAATTCCCGGCGCTTTGAGAGATCATGGGCAACGCAAAGATCAATCTCAGCTTTGATCTTGCGCGAGATGAGCGTCACCTATGGACGGTCACCTGGCGGCTATTTGTGGGCGTTTTTGGAGCCCGCCGCGGGTATATTACTACTGACATTTCTTTTTTCAAAGGCCTTCCATGCACCGCCACTGGGGCATTCGTTCGCGCTATTCTACGCGACAGGATTAATTCCATTTCTCGCGTATTCCGATATAGCGAGTAAGGTCTCGCAGTCTTTGAACTTCTCAAGGCAACTTTTAGCATATCCAGCCGTTACCTTTATCGACGCTCTGCTTGCGAGACTGTCACTCAATTTCCTCACGCAAATGCTTGTCGGATATGGTCTATTTACCGGTCTCTGGCTTTCTCTTGAGACCCGTCCTGCATTTTCACCAGACGATCTCGTGCTGGCCTACGCTATGCTTGCTTGCTTCGCTGCCGGTATAGGCACTTTTAATTGCGTATTGATTTCAATCTTCCCCATGTGGCAACAAATTTGGTCCATCATTAATAGACCGCTCCTAATCATCTCATGCGTTTTCTTTCTATACGATGATGTGCCCCACCCTTACAGCGACTGGCTATGGTGGAACCCGCTCGTCCATATTGTCGGCCAAACCCGAGCTGCATTCTATCCAGCCTATGATGCCGCGTATATTTCACCAACTTATGTCTTTGGAATCTCGCTAATCCTGTTCGTTCTGGGGCTCGTCTTTTTAAGTCGCTACCATCGGGAAATTGTCCATGGATAAAGTCAAAATACTCATGGGAATGAAGGATGGTGCTCGTCATTTAGACCAGCAATTGCGCTCAATTTCATGGCAGCGAGATGTTGACTGGCAATTGATCGTTTCTGATGACGGCTCAAAGGATAAATCCCGACAGATTATAGACGATTTTGCCAAAGGATACCCAGGCCGCGTATCGATAATCTCAGGGCCGGGGCAGGGATTGGCAGCGAATTTTTTGAAACTTTTAGAGGCTTCGCCAGCAGACTGTTATACAGCGCTCTCAGATCAGGACGATATTTGGCTTCCCGGCAAACTCTCGCGTGCAATAGGTTTACTATCGAAAACACCGGCGAACCGGCCGGCAATTTACGCATCCAGTCACTATGTCCTAATGCCTGGCGGCCGCATTCAGTCGATCTCGGGCCAATACTATCGACCTTCGTTTGGAAATGCGCTCGTTCAGAATATTCTAGCCGGTCATAGTATCGTGCTTTCTCCAAGTGCCATACGGCTTGTACGGGCCTGGCAACCAAATGCCATGCCGCCTTTCCACGATTGGTGGCTTTATGCTTTTTTGACGGGAATTGGCGCCAACGTGATTTATGATCCGTCACCACAGCTACTATATCGGCAACATTCTGACGCGGCGCTAGGTGCCAATTGCGGTCTGAAGGCGAGACTGCGACGGGTCGAAATGCTGCGAAACGGAACGTATAGGCGCTGGCTTCACGATCATCACGCTGCTTTGAGAAGCGTCGCCTCCGTACTACGCGCGGAGAACCGCATGATACTGCAAGAAAGCCATCGAAAGCACGGATCAGGCCTGTGCTCAAGTGCATTTCTCTCTGGACACGTCCACCGCCAAACATCCCCAGGATCAATGGCGATGGGGTTCGCCACGGCCGCGGGCCTTCTATGACCTTTAAACTGAAATTTAGATTTCACCGATAGGCCACCAGGACCAACGAGCAAACAGGTGCACTATGCCTCCGCTTCCAGACGAACGCCCGATCATCATCAAAAAGAAAAAGGTCGTCGGAGGAGATGGCCACCACGGCGGTGCATGGAAGGTCGCCTATGCCGACTTTGTGACGGCAATGATGGCCTTTTTCATGTTGATGTGGCTGCTGAACGCGACGACGGAACAACAACGTAAGGGACTAGCAGATTATTTTAGCCCAACGATTCCCATCACACGGATCTCCGGTGGAGGGGATGGCTCCTTTGGTGGGGACGACGTATTTTCGGAAAATTCCATTGCTCAAAATGGAACGGGTGCAAGCGATCAACGGCCAACGGAAGGACGGCAGAGTCTGGGTGTTGAGGGGTCTGAGTACGACGATGCGGCCAATGCAGAGGAAGCGGCTCTTGAGGCACTCGGCAGAGCATTGAGCGAGGCCGGCGGAGATAGCTTGGTCACCGAATTGGTTTTACGTCATGTGCAGACAAGGCTGACCGATGAAGGGTTGATCATTGAGATCTTCTCGCTTCCCGATGCACCGCTTTTTGACTCTGACGGCAGAACCGTAGAGTGGCTGCCGATATTGAGCAGTGTAATCGCGGATCTGTTCGGCACTGTTACCAATCAGGTAGCCGTGCATGGCTATGTGGCGGCGCAACCCCTTGTTCGGGCATCGCAAGATCGCTTCGAACTCTCAATAGAGCGCGCGGCATCAATGCGGCGATTGCTTGAAGAAAATGGCCTTCCTTCGCAAAGGCTTGAACGTCTCAGTGGCCACGGCGACCGTCGGCCCGCTACGCAAGATCCGCTCGCCATCCGTAATGACCGGATCGAAATTATATTGCTTCGTAACCGAGTCTGAAAAGTAGTTGCAGTTTTAATTGTTAGCGTGGCGTTAATCGCTCTGCACAACATTACTTGCCAAATACTGTCGATGCTGCAGAAAGGCGCAAAGTATGACAATATCTTCTTCTCTCAATGCCGGTGTCGCCGGGCTCAGTGTGAACGCGACCCGACTAGCGACAATTTCGGATAATATCGCGAATGCAGGAACCTACGGATACAAGCGCGCTGAGGCTGACTTTGCCTCAATGGTGATTTCTTCGGCCCAAGGCACCTATTCAGCCGGCGGCGTTCGCGTAACGACAACCCGCTTGATTGATGAGCCGGGCGCCTTGGTCACGACTTCGAATTCGACTGATCTGGCAGTGCGAGGGCGCGGCTTTTTACCAGTGACCACTGAGGCCGAAGTGGGTGTCACCGCATCCGAGGTTCCTCTATATTTGACCACCACCGGGTCGTTTCGAACGGACGCCGATGGTTTTCTGCGCACATCAACAGGCGTGACGCTCATGGGCTGGCCCGCCGATCCAGACGGAACGATCCCGAACTTCCCGCGCGATACAGCTGCCGGGCTCGAACCGGTGAGGGTGAATGTGAACCAATTCACTTCCGAACCTACGACACAAATCTCTCTGGGTGTGAACTTACCTGGCACAGATACGGAACCCGGCTCCGCAGGCACAGCGCGCGAGCTTTCGATTGAGTACTTCGACAACCTCGGAACATCTCAGTCGATCGAGACGACATTCACACCAACGGTGCCCGCAGCAACACCCGCTTCGAACGAGTGGAACCTGGTCATGACAGATAGCGCCCAAGGCGGCGCAGTCGTGGGTGAATACACAATCGTCTTTGACGATAGCCGCGGATCCGGCGGGACCATCGCGTCAGTCTCTCAACCCGTTGGTGGAGCCGGAGGAGCTTACAACAACACAGCAGGCACCTTTACAGTCAATGTTGCTGGTGGTCCAATCGAATTTGACATCGGTGCGGTCGGTACCGGCGCTGGCCTAACGCAACTTTCCGACAATTTCGCACCGACGGCGATTTCTAAGGATGGCTCGCCAGTGGGAAACCTCACGTCCGTTGAAATTGATTCGAACGGCTTTCTATCAGCAAATTTCGATATCGGAATTACCCGAACCGTTTATCAAATCCCATTGATAGATCTCCCCAACCCGAATGGCCTCAATGCTTTGGACGATCAACTCTACACACCTTCTGCAGAATCAGGGACCTTCTTTCTTTGGGATGCCGCGGATGGACCGACCGGTGACATTGTTGGCTTCGCCCTAGAAGAGAGTGCCACTGACGTTGCCGGTGAACTGACGCAGCTCATTCAAACACAGCGCGCCTACTCCTCCAACGCAAAGGTTATTCAGACCGTTGATGAAATGCTTCAGGAAACAACGAACATTAAGCGATGAAAGCCGATAAATGAGTATCTCAAGCGCCTTCAATGCGGCACTTTCAGGACTTTCGCTCGCCAATCGATCGGCGAGCGTTGTCTCAAACAACATTGCCAACGCAACAACCGAGGGATATGGCGCACGAATAATCCGTCCCAGCGCGGTTGTTGTGGGCGGCGAGCTCTCAGGCGTGCGCGTTGGAAGCATTGACCGGCAGTCCGATCCTGTTCTTCTTGGCCAACGCCGATCAGCAGACGCGGAGGCCGGGCAGGCCCAAGTCCGAGCTAGCTTTGCAACACAACTTGAGACACTCATTGGCACACCCGATCAAAACGACAGTCTTTCAGCTCAAATCGTTCGACTAGAGAATAGCTTGATTGAAGCGAGCAATAGACCAGACAGCGATGCGTCTCTTGGTGCGACAGTCAACAGCGCCAAGAATCTTGCTCAAAAACTCAACTCGATCTCTGATGAAATTCAGATGGCTCGCCAGAATGCTGATTTGGAAATCGGGAGCGCAATTAATTTCCTGAACGACAGCCTGCTTCAATTAGAAAATATAAACAAACAAATGTTGATACAGCGGGGTACGGGTGGAGACGTAAATGCTTATCTAGATCAGCAGCAAGTCGTCGTCGATGGTATAGCCGATCTTATTCCAATCCGTGAATTTCGAACTGAAAATGGCCAGCTACGGCTTTACAGTCAAGACGGTATCTCTCTGCTTGATGGGACGGCAAGTCAGTTCGAGTTCTCCGCCACGCGCGTCATAGCCCCTGATATGACACTCAGCTCTGGCGCATTGTCAGACATCACTAGAGATGGTGACCCACTTCCTCGCAATGGATCCGTAGCGGGTTTGTCCGGCGGACGGCTAGGGGCTTTGTTCGAACTTCGCGATGAGTCAGCGATCGAAGCGCAGACTCAGCTCGATGCAATTGCCAGAGACCTGGCCGAGCGATTTGAACAACCTGGTGTTGATGCAACTCGTGCGGCGACCGACCCTGGTTTTTTCACCGACAACGGGTTGCTAACGAGCCCGACAGATGAGGTCGGGCTTGCGCAACGCCTGACGGTAAACAATCTTGTCGATCCAGCACTAGGCGGAAATTACTTCAGGCTTCGCGATGGCCTTGGCGCTCTGGCACCCGGAAACGTGGGTGATCCAACAGTCCTTCAGAATTTGCTCAATGCCCTCACAGACAGTCGACCTGCTGCAAGTGGTGCTTTTGTTGGACAGGTGTTCACTCTCAGCCAATTGAACACCGAGGTCGTTTCCCAAACCGGCATAGGCCGGCAGGAGGCTTTGCGTCAGGAGAGCTTTTCTATGGCGCGTCAATCCTCGCTAAGACAAGCCGAGTTAGATAACGGCGTGAATACCGATCAAGAATTACAGAAAATGCTTGTAATTGAGAAGCTGTTTACAGCGAACGCACGCGTCATTGAAGCTGCGAGCGAGATGCTTGATACATTGGTGAGGTTGGGTAGATGAACACAGCTCCTATTGGCGACCTTTCTCAAATCCTTCAAAGGCAAGCCCGCACGGCCAAGGCGCAAGCGGAGCTCAATCGCCTCGCGGATGAACTCTCTTCTGGACGCAAATCTGACATTGGCAGCTCTCTTCGCGGGAACTTTTCTGAACTCTCTTCTATTGAACGTGGTCTTAAAGTAACCGAAACTTACCGGATCGCCGCCGAAAGCGCAGGCTCATATTTTTCAGCCATGCAGGATCTTCTGCAGTCAATGGAGGACACTACCGGGCGCGCCAGCGTCGACATTCTTGCTGCGGCAACTCGCGGTCAACGCTCGGAGATCATGACGACGTTAGGGAGTTCGGAAGACGCGCTTTCAGCAAGTGTTTCGGCTTTGAACCAACGTATCTTTGGGCGCAGCGCTTTTGCAGGTACCGCGACTGATCAACCCGCATTGATCAGTTCCGATCAGATGTTGGCGGAACTGGAAACAGCTTTGGTTGGGGTGCCTGACAGTGCCTCAATGATACAGATAGTCGATGATTGGTTTATGCTTCCTGGCGGAGGCTATGAGATAGACGCTTATCTAGGCTCACTCGGAGCTGCCCCTGGTTTTGCGATAAACGAGGACGAGAGAGTAGGTTCGAACATTACTGCACTCGATCCTGGGATACGAAAGCAGTTGTCAGGGCTTGCACTGTCTGCCTTAGTTGCGCGGGAAGTCGGGCCCAGTGATGACGCTTCAGTCACGTCCTTAGCCGAGGCCGCCGCCTCACGCACACTTGAGGGCAATGATAAAATTATTGAGATTCGTTCGAATATTGGAATAGTTGAGGCAAGAATTGAGCAAACACTTACACGATATCAGGCTTCAGAAACTGCTCTTTCAATAAGACGAAACGATTTAGTCAACGCTGACCCGTTTCAAACGGCAACAGAATTACAGGATGTGGAGTCCAGGTTAGAGAGTCTATTTTTAATCACTGCACGACTGTCGCGTCTCAGTCTATCGGAATATCTTTAGCATGAGCCTTATTAGATCACTGTTGGTATTAGTTCTTATATTTTTGCCGACTATTTCAGCGGGTACACCCGTACGGATTAAAGACCTCGTCGAGTTTGATGGTGTCCGTGGCAATGATTTGATTGGCTATGGATTGGTTGTCGGCTTGAACGGATCGGGGGATGGCATACGCAACGCGCCGTTCACAGAAGAGATAATGACGAATATTCTCGAGCGATTAGGTGTGAATGTATCCGGTGAACAATATCGACCAGAAAACGTAGCAGCTGTGTTCGTGACTTCAACGTTGCCTCCTTTCGCGCGTGCCGGATCGCAAATTGACGTGACCGTATCGGCCATTGGAGATGCAAGTAGTCTTTTGGGTGGTACACTTGTAATGACCCCACTAACAGCCGCCGATGGTGAAATTTATGCTGTCGCTCAGGGCTCTGTTATAGCGGGCGGCGCCGCAGCTGAAGGCAATGGAGCAACTGTTGTACAAGGTGTTCCGACAGCAGGTTCAATCCCTTCTGGCGCCCGCGTTGAGCGAGAGGTCGATTTCGATCTCGACAGTCTGGCGAGTGTCCGTCTCGCGTTGCGAAGCCCAGACTTTACCACGGCCGCGCGAATTGAGTCCGCGATCAATGGTGCATTTGGGCGCTCAGTGGCCCGAATGCTTGACGCGGGGACTGTTGCCCTCGATGTGATCGCAACGCACGCGCCGTCACCGGCACACGCCCTCTTTTTGGTGGAAAATATCCTTGTCGAGCCCGAAACTCGCGCTCGTGTTGTTGTTGATCAGAGATCGGGGACCATTGTTTTAGGCGCAGACGTTCGGATCTCACAAGTGGCTGTCGCTCAGGGTAACCTGACACTAAGAGTCGAAGAAGAACCGATCGCAATACAACCAAACCCATTTGCCCAAGGTCAGTCTGTTGTTCTACCCCGAAGTAATGCAGAGATCGACGAAGCGCCGGGAACTGGGATTGCGGAAATCTCGGGCGGCGCGAATTTATCAGAGGTTGTTTCAGGCTTAAACGCGCTTGGTGTTGCGCCGCGTGACATGATAGATATTTTAAGCGCTATTGAAGCGGCTGGCGCTCTTCATGCTGAATTTATTGTACGGTAGGATTCTTTCAATATATAGTATTTTCCAATTTTCATTTTCTGATAATGGAATTACCTTTCGCGATTTAATCTAATTGACATCTCTTTTCACCAGAATTTTTTGTGGGTGACTTAATTGAGTTTACATGAGATAAAAATCCTGTTGCTTAAGTGATTTCGTTTTAGATTATCATGGATTTGAGCTCTTAGCTGTAACGTTCTCACTGACGAGGGCGCTAAAAGGCACGTTGCATTTTAGATTTTCTCATGTATCACGCCGCACCGCACCACCAATCAGATCGCTGCTTTTGATCTCGAGCGTGTTCCGAAAATTCCTGGTTTAAATGATCAGATTGTGCAGACGTGCTCTTAAATCTGCTAGGCATATGCGCCGCACATCTGCCAGCTAATTCATAGAACTAATTGATGCTTCACAGTGCCTCAAAACTCATAACTCGCACTCTCATCAAAGGAAAATCCGTTCTTGAGCCACTTGTTCAAGCGGGACGCGGTGCATCATATCACGGTGGGTGAGTATACGGTATCGCGTGTGTCCCGACGCTTGGGGTTAGCAAGCATTCCCTCTACAAGGGAGTAAAGCTATTCGCCGAAAGGTCGCCGAAGCCAGGGCTTGGACCAAAAGGTTGAGAACCAGCGCCTTTAGTGCGAGCTGGCACGGGTGACCGAGGAGCGCGACATTTCAAAAAGGGATGAGATGATTTACCGCCATTGGTCCGAGGACAATGGTCGAACGCGTACTTCGTGCGAGAGGTCCAATGAAGTCCGTTTTCATCTGGGCTCATCGCGAGAAGTTCGGCATCCGAGCCATTTGCAACGTATTACGGGTTCATTTCTCCCGCTTCTATGCATGGCTTCAGGAACAGTTGAGTCACCGAGCGCAAGAGGATGCTCGTCTGACCCGGCTTATTCGGTAGGCCTGGGCAGAAAGTGGCAAGGTCTATGACTGTCTCAAGCCGACGGATGATCTGAGTCCCTCTCGTGACATTGCTTACGCAATGCGGTATAGGCAGCAGGCCACTGCGCCCAATTCAGCACCCCTGAATGGCAGACCTTCCCCCACCAGCACGACCTTGAGCCAAGCACAAGCTAACGCGGTAACTGGCCTCACTCGGGAGCAGGCTTAGCATGCGCCTGCCGGGCAGCGGACCATGCTACCGCCGAAAGCTTCTTCTAGCTCCGGAAGCGCGAGAGCATCCGCCGACGGGCAAACCTGACACGCAACGCACCAAGGCAGGACGACTTTGAGTGGCGTGGGGTGTTCTACAATCTAACGCGTACGCAAACGAACAACAGCAGGTTACCGCTCATTGATTTCAAAATCAGACAGCAAAAACAGAAAGAGCACGGTGACAAAGAAACGAAGAGAAAGCAAAAATGCCACGTGCCATCGTCGTCTTTTTGAGTATCTTCGAAAACTTGGCTTTGGCAAGAGATCGTCGTAACTCCCCATGCCACTCACGTTGCGAGAATTTTCACGAGACGACATGCTGCATCAAATCGGATACAAGCGCAAACTAGAGTTCACACTCGCGAATTAAAAGTTCTGGGACGCCACGAGCAAAAAATTGATGCTCAAGAGATTTCAACCAAGGTCTTTCAATTTCCAGCAGATTGCTTGTAGAAGCGAGCCCAAAACACAACTGTGAGTTTTACTTATTAAATGGATATCCTGGCGATTTGAGAATTATTTTCATTTTTCCCGTCTTCGAAAAAATTTCTTCTAATACCAAATTTTTTTGAATATTTCTTGGATAAATTTTAATTTTTCTTTGATGCCATCTTTATGAATCTTATTACGTTTCGTGCCTTCTTTCCTGAAAATGCACGTAGAAGATCCCTTTTCTCTTCTACCGGGAGCGCTCTGATGAATCTTGCAACTACTGCTGGATGTTCCGATGTCATGTTACCCGATGAAATCGAAACGGCGAATAGAGCATCTATCTTGTTTAGATCGACGCTTGTAACGCTACCGTATGATCCATTGCGGCCTGAGTTGACAATGGCTTTTTCATTATTCTCAAAAATTGAATAATCGAAACTTTTATCATCATTTCTTTCTATTTCATTGAATTTTTCAGTTTGATGCATTTCGCTCGAAGTATCAGCTTTCTCTCTAACATGGCGGCCTCCTCCATGAACTGCCATTGCCGACACTAAGCGATCTATTAGGCTTCCCTCATAATCATGCTCATTTACTTCATTATTCGGCTCCAGTACGAGGCCGGATTTTTCAAATCTTGCTCGCTCACTTGCAGTGAGTATTGAGGCTAGCATCGCAGCTCTTTCGGCTCTGAATTTTGGCATAACCTTTTTCCTAAAAGTAACTTCTCACGAGCGCGCCGGTCAGCAAAGACCAACCATCGGCGACAACAAAAAAGGCTAACTTGAATGGCAGAGAAACAATGGCTGGCGGGACCATCATCATGCCCATCGACATCAAAATGGCAGCGGCAACTAGATCGATAATTAGGAAGGGCAAAAAGATTAAAAATCCGATCTGAAACGCCCTTTCAACTTCGCTCAGCATGAATGCGGGAATAAGGATAGAAGCATCCGGTACCGTGTTTTCACCAACTCCCCGGAGGTTTTTCAGGCTAGTGAGCGTTGCTGAATCTACTCGAGACAGCATGAACTCTTGGAAGGGACTATACGCCAGGCCGAATGCTTCGGGAGTATCAATCTCACCGTTCAAGAGTGGGAAAATACCGAGTGCGTATGCCTCTTCGAAGACGGGCGACATTACAAAGTAGGTCAAAAAGAGGGCGAGGCTCACGATCAGCATGTTCGGCGGCGATTGTTGTAAACCTATGGCTTGGCGTAGAATGGAAAGCACAGTGACTATAAAGGGAAAGCACGTAACCATCACTGCGAGCCCAGGAGCAATACTCAAGACCGTAATGAGGGCGATCAGTTGCAAAGAGCGCGCAGTGAGGGAAGCGTCATCGCCCAGATCGATTGCGATATCTTGAGCGGATACGGCGCTTGGCAATATGAGTAAAATGGTGACAATTAAGATTGTCTGAAATGATAATCTCATTGAGCTATTCCGCTTCGCCCAAGTCAACGACCTCGGTCAAGCGCACCGCCAATGTTCCAGCTTGACCATCTTCTTGCTCAATAAGCTCGCCAATAGCCACAACGCGGTCGCCAATCATGATCTCCACCGGGTCTTCGATTCTGGTGTCGAGAGCGAGGACATCATCTCGATTGAACGCGACCAATTCAGCCAACGTCGGCCGAGCGCGACCAACACAGACACGCATTTCAATCGGCACACCCCTTAGGGCCGAGCGTGATTTCCCAAGGTCGACACTGCTCATGTACGTTTACCCTTCACGTTTTGGCTGGTTGATATCTGTTCTTTCGAAAATTCCTCGATTGAACGAGATATTTCTAAAATAGCTCGAGAGAGATCGACCTCATGGCGTTCTACGCCGATATGGAGACTGACCTGCGATGCAGCATAGGCCGGCTCGGGGCGAAGACGCACTTCGGATGTTTCGGCTTCGAGAAGGAGTTCCAAGGTCGGGATTGTCGCGGGGGCTGCCACGAGTTCGGGCTTGAGGTCCGTTGCATTTCGAATGATCGGAAGCAACTGATCGTGAATGACAGCGACTAGGCCTTCTTTGGCGAGCGCGGGCAGAACCTGTTGGACTATGGCTGTCAATAAATCCCGTATTGAATTGAGAACATCCTCGCGGGCCTCGCCTAATGTGACATCCAACCCCTTCAAACTTTGCGCGAGATCCGAACTCACAGCGGCGGCACTGTCGGATTGCGCTTTGTGGCAGTCCTCCCAACCGCTTTCATAGCCCTTCTCGAATGCGCCATCGCGAATGACATCGATATCGACTTCAATTTGGGGTGCAGCATCGACGGCTGGCTCTGCTTTTGGCTGCGAACCAAAGTCATCTAAGTTGAGAAGGCGGCTCATCGCGTGCTCTCCTCGTCTTCTTCTTCCATCCAGCTACGGAGAATTTCAACTGTCTCGGCCTCCCGTTCTTGGATGAGCCGACGTAATCGCTCCACCGGATCATCATCTGAGTCACCAGGAGCGTCCGCTGCCCCGATTATCTCCCCGTCCCAAGAAGGTGTTGCATCCAAACTCGGCAGCCCTCCACCAAGCGACGCAAGATCTGGCAAACCGTCGGCTGCGCCCGAACTTGGAGGCATTTCACCTGCTGGACCTGCCGCATCGGAACGTCCAAAATCGGGTAGAGATGTGGGCTGTTGCGTTGCCATTTGCAGGGCACCTGAGCTAGCCGATGCCATCAGCGCAGGCCGAAGCACTCCAAAAACCAATGCTGCCACGACGGCTGCAAGCAGGGCGAACTGCACGATCTGCGTCAAATCTAGATTCGCGAAAGCCCCGCTACTCGTTGCTTCAACGGCCGTATCGGGCAAGACTTCGAATGCCATTGAGCGGATCGTAACCTGGTCGCCACGCGCTTCGTCATAGCCGATTGCGGTACGAACGAGATCGCCAAGCATCGACAGCTCTTCCTCGCTCCTGGGAACAATGGTCTCTAGGCCGTTGGCGTCGACGCTTGACACCCCGTTGACCAAAACTGCGACGGAAATTCGGCGGATGTCGCCCGGTCCCGTCTCGATTTCGCGTTGGATTTCAGAGATGTCATAGGCGACCCGCTCTCGCGTTTCCGTGCCTTGTTCTGATGAACTATCTCCGTTGCCCTGAGTGTCACCTTCTGGGAGATTTGAGGCAACCGTTACCGAGCCGCTACCGGCATTGCTGCTGGAATTGCTGCGCTCTTCGGTGTCGGTCGAAATCACAACTCGGCTGTCTGGGTCAATTCGACGCTCAAGCACAGTCTCACGTGCCGATTGAATGTCGACATTGACCTCGACCATCGCATTGCCCAACCCGACACGCGCTGAGATCAGGCGTTCGATATTATGACGCATGGCTTCGGCGCGGGTTGCGCTATGCGCAGCCATGGTCTCCGAGCCGGTGGTGCCGACCACTATACCGCTATCTGCATCAATGACCGTGACTGCCGTGTGTGAGAGGCCGGGAACAGCGGAAGATACAAGAAACTGAACAGATCTTGCCAAAGGCTCAGGAACACCGGAACTCGACGGTCGCAAAGTAACCGATGCCGTTACTTCCTGGCGGGAAATAAAGGGCTGATTTGACGTGTTGCCAATATGGACGCGGGCGGATCGCACCAGTGGACTGGCCACGATCGTTCGCGCCAATTCGCCTTCCTTTGCCCGCCAATATGCGGCATCGAACATTTGCGCTGTCGTTCCAAACCCTGGAAGGCTATCTAGTAATTCATAGCCGGCTGCGCCGTTTGCGGGCAGGCCGTCACCGGCCAAGGCCATTCGCAGCCCATCGCGCTCCGATTGATCAACGTAAATCGCATCGCTGCGAATTTCATATTGCATGCCGCGCGCTTCGATTGCGGAGACGACTTCACCAGCGGCCGTGGAATCCAGGCCGGAGTAAAGTAAAGCCATAGTGGGCGTAGAGGCGACGCGGAACATAATAAAAAGCATCACGGCAATTGCAGCCGACGCTCCAACGAACACCGCCCGCGCACGCGGGTCCATGGTCGTCCATCTAAGCGAAAGTTGTTCCACCTATCACCTCGAATCGAATGCCTTCTGGCGCTCAGTCGTTGAATTAGACCGAGGTCGCTTAACAATCGGTTAGTTCTGAATCGTTAGACCTAATCCGGAACATTTGAGAGGAGCGCGGCTAAATGGCAGCGGAAGCCGACCCGCAAGACGAACCCGCCAAGAAAAAAAAGGGATTGCTTATCCCTTTGCTGTTGGGCGTTTTTCTGGCGCTTAGTGGCGGCGGCGCGGGTTTCTGGGCTGTCACATCCGGCCCACTCGCCAGCCTCGGCAACCCGAGCGGCGAGGCGGCGGAGTTAGACGATGATGCTTCGGAGGATGCGGGCGATGAGCCGGGCGAAGGGCCAGCTCCCGTGGCCGTGGCATTTGTTCCACTGGATACGGTGACGATCTCACTTGGCGGGCAAAGCGTGCACCGTCACTTGATCTTTTCTGCACAATTGGAAGTTGACCCGATCTATCTCGAGGAAGTTGAAACACTGAAACCCCGAATTTTAGATGTGCTGAATTCCTACCTGCGCATCGTTGGTGTCGATGAATTAAGCGAACCTTCAAGCTTGGTGCGTATGCGGTCCCAAATGCTTCACCGTATCCAGATCGTTTCAGGAGAGGGCCGCGTACGTGATCTTCTCATTACACAATTCGTGGTGAACTGATGGTTGGATTGATTTCAGATCTCTTGCTGTTGCTGGCCGCGCTCGGAGCGGGCGCATACTGCCTGGTTTTGTCGAAACGATTGACGCGGTTGTCGTCGATCGACAAAGGGCTCGGCGGAGCGATCGCTGTCTTGTCAGCGCAAGTCGATGACATGACAAAAGTTCTAGCAGAAGCTCGCGGCGCATCTGATACGTCCGCCAAAAGGCTCTCCGCCCTCATGAAAGACGCAGAGAACCTGGCCAACGATCTCGAGATCATGCTTGCGGCGTGCCACGATCTTCCAGAACAGGCGGCGACGTCCGCGCAGGCTTCGTCGCAACAGGACAACTCATCCGATGCCACGGTGGAGCACCTGGCGCCTGAGGGAATATCATCGACAAGCCCTGTAGTGGACACCTCGGAACTGTCGAAAGACAGCGAAGCAACCTTTGGATCGCGTCGCAGCCGGGAACAGTCTAACGAAGCGATTTTCCGGCGGCGTAGTACGTTGCAGGAGGCCGCAGAATGAGTAACGTCATCCGTCCAGGAAAGATCTGGCGCCAGCGCGGTATCCTCGTTGGTCTCTTTGTGACGTTTCTCGCCTCGGGACTTATGCGACTAGGGCATCTGGACATTGCATTCGCGGCAACGGATGGCACCGAAACTCAGACCGGTAGTCCGACTATGCAGGATGAGACCGCGCTATCGGGAGATCCTGCAATCGCCCGCTTGGAGGCAAGTGATACTCCACAGCAATGCGCAACACTCGGCTCGATCGACGTCGCTTTAGCTGCAATCAACAGCCGAGCAAGCGAGCTAGATGAAAGGGAAGCCGATATTGCAGCGCGTGAGACGACAGTCGCGGCAGCAGAGGAAGTCGTTATCGCACGGTTACAAGAATTAGAGACCGCGGAGACCCGATTGCGCGATCTTTTGACCATCGCTGATACCGCCGCCGACAATGATCTGCAGCAGCTCACATCGCTTTACGAATCCATGCAGGCCGAAGACGCCGCCGAGCTTTTTGGGCAAATGGACCCAAGTTTTGCCGCTGGATTTCTTGCTAGAATGCGGCCCGAGGCCGGTGCCGGCATCCTGTCGGAGTTAGAGCCAAATCAGGCCTATGCGATCTCAATCATCCTCGCGACGCGCAACACAAGTCTCACTGACGCGATGGCTGATCAACCCCCTTCAGCCTCGCTGCAGTGACCGCCACATACACTTGAGCCAAATGACGAGGTCCACATGTTCGGAATAATCGGTATTGTTGTCGTCTTCGTGATGGTCTTTGGCGGATATATACTCGCTGGCGGCAAGCTTGGTCCGATTTTCAAAGCGTTGCCATATGAAATGATGATGATCGGTGGTGCGGCGACCGGTGCATTCATTATCTCGAATTCAAAAAGTGACGTTGTCCACGCGCTCAAAGATGTCGGCAAGGTCTTCAAGGGCGGAAAATGGAGCAAATCAGACTACCAGGAATTATTCTGCCTTTTATTCGAACTCGTTCGAATGGGTCGGCAGAATGCAGTTGGCCTCGAAGAACATATTGAAGGACCTGAGACGTCCGACATCTTTGTCAAATATCCTAAAATTCTTGCCGATAAGGGAGCGGTGGAACTGATCTGCGATACTCTTCGCTCGGCATCCCTTAATTATGATGACCCTATTCAAGTTGAAGAAGTTTTAGAAAAGCGTCTTGAGGCAAAACACCACCACGCAATGCACTCGGCGCACGCCCTTCAGAATACCGCCGATGCCCTGCCTGCGCTTGGCATCGTTGCGGCTGTGCTCGGGGTCATCAAAACGATGGGTTCAATCGATCAACCACCTGAGATACTCGGTAAAATGATTGGCGGAGCGCTCGTCGGGACATTTCTAGGTGTTTTTTTATCTTACGCCTTCGTCGGCCCCTTCGCGGCTAGGGTTAAAACCGTCGTGGAACAAGAACACGTCTTCTACACGATTATTCGTGAGGTGTTGGTCGCCAATTTGCACAACCACGCGATCAATCTATGCATTGAAGTTGGTCGGCAGAATACACCAAGTGATATGCGACCCAGCTTTAACGACTTGGACGAAGCTTTGAAGTCTCTCAAGCAAGGGTTACAGGCCGCAGCATGACCAGGTTTCTGCGCATGCTTTTCAGAAGCGCGGTTATGGCGATACTAATGCCCGTCACTGTTGCGTTCGCGCAAGGTACAATTCGGTCTGGCGAGCACGGTGATTTTACGCGTCTGGTCGTTCCAGTTCCAGAAATCGAAAGCTGGGATATAAGCGGCGAAAACGGATTTAGGAATCTACAGTTTACGCCTGAGATTGAGTTAAACGATCAACAGATCTTCGAGCTTATCGATCGTTCGCGATTGCTCGATGTCGAGGTTGCCCCGGGACGTCTTTCCTTGCAGCTCGATTGCGACTGCTCAGTCGAGGCGTATGTCTTTCAAGATATATATCTCGTCATCGATATTTCGGATGGCCCGCCTATTTCCGAGCCTGAGACAACGCCAAGTGACCCGAGTGCGATAGATTCAATAACTCCGAATGAGTCGGCAACCGCAACTCGTGTCCAAGAAACTTCGGAAGTCGAGGCGCCCGATACCCCAGAAGATCGTCTCCGCCCGCAGAATGATCAACAAACGGCTCGATTTCAACCACTCACACCGCTTCGCCGGGCCGATACAGCGCCATCCAGCTCGGCGACCGCCCTTTTATTGGCAAATCTTGAACCATTTCTGGATCCAACGCTCCCAGCGACTTCTGACGTGGAGCAAAGCGATCAAGATGCTAGTATGGCGGTTGATATTGAAGCTGCTGCGCAGAACCTGTCAGAGCAATTAGCCCGCGCAGCTGCAGCCGGATTGCTTCAAATAGCACCGTTAGAGCCTTTTACGACAGGTGACCAGCCAGCCGAAACTCAAAACACCGATCCGGAGGCATCTGCGCCGGCACCTGTTCGGGCGGCAAATGCCTTCGATGTTGTCCTAGACCGCGACAGTGGATTGAATGCTGCGGCACGCGCTCTGACATGCACCGATCATGTCGATGATATTTCAAATTGGTCAAGTGATATTGGTTTCGATCAGGAATTAGGGCGGCTGAGGCAAGATGTAATAGATGACCGCGGAAACATCATTGACACCCGCGCGTTAGAACTCGCCCGATATTATATCTTCTACGGTTTTGGCGCGGAAGCAGAGTATTGGCTTTTGCAAATGCGTGATCCACCCAGTCCAGAAGTTGCTATTGCGCGTTTCCTCGATGGAATCCCGGGCCCAAATTTCCCACCCATTCAGAGTCTAGCGTTCTGCTCGGCCCAAGATCTCCTGTGGCGTTACATCGACGACCCTGAGATGCAGACATTAGCCGAAAGGCAAATTCAAGAAATGCAACTTGCGTTTTTGAACCTACCTCAAACGTTACGGGGCTTAATAGGTCCCGATTATGTATTGCGTCTTAGCCAAGATGGTCATCAGGCTGCGGCCGAAGATATCCGCGAAGCTCTGTCTACCGGCACCGCTCTCACTCGCGATGAGGAGCTTTTCTTGGCGCTAGAAACGGGCGCTCTACCCGTAGAGTCTGCCGATCTCGGAATGCTTGCAGCGACGCTGCAAAATGGAGCAAATGATCGTCTCGATGCTATGGTACAGTATTTATCTGTCGCGCGACGCCAAAACGAAATCGCCGGCGACACGCAAGTGATCGCAGCAGAAGCTCTTTTGCGTGAAGCACAACCACCGATCACTTTCGGAGGGCTTTGGCATGAGCTTGTTCTTTCGCATGCGATTGCCGAAAGAAATGACAGACTTTTCGAAATGCTTGATGGGACAAATTTGAGCACTCTGACAGACGGAACAGAGATCCTCACTTCAATTTTCCGAACAATTCTGAGGTATGACAATGACTCCGCAACTCTAATTCTAGCAACAAGGACTGTTACTCAGCCGGGTCCAGACGCTCTTCCAAGCGATGTCCGTGATGCAATCTTCACTTTTTTAGATCGGACCGGTCTGGACGCGATCTCCGCCGCATACGCACGTCAACAATTTGTGCCGAACAACCAAACGACTCCGACGGAGTCTGTAATAGGTGCGCAACCAGCACATGCCGACGCAGCCAGACTGCTAGAGAGCCTAAGAACCTCAAGCGTAACTCAAATTCTTGAGCCAACGGCTTTGCGAGAGCGCCTCGACGATACCGCCACGCTGAGAAGCACGATTAGTGCGTTGCTTGTGCCCGAAGATAACTGAATCCTAACGGTCCTGCTTTAGCCGATGACCGAGAGTTCCTGGCAAGAATTGCGGGTTTATAATGCGTTTACCTTGGACGAATGCTCCATTTTTATCCGGCGTCACTCTGCTCCTTACGGCCTACTTCTCAATCCATACCCAGCCATCGAGTGCCGCTGACTTTTCCGCAAATCTCGAAAACGCTTGCGATCGTGCAGCGATCCTCGCTGCACGTGAAAGTGGTGTGCCATTGCCAGTGCTGCTGGCAATCACGCGAACTGAAACCTCCCGAGACGGCGCGCCCTGGCCTTGGACCATTAATTTGGCGGGCACAGGCGCCTGGTTTGAGACACGCCACGAAGCTGAAGCCTTTGCCGCACGGAATTATGCCGAAGGCGTTCGCAGCTTTGATATAGGCTGCTTTCAGATCAACCATCGCTGGCATGGAGAGCATTTCACATCAATCGGCCAGATGTTCGATCCAGAGATCAATGCCGCCTATGCCGCTCGTTACCTGACAACGCTTTACCAAGAGTTTGACTCATGGGATGGCGCGGTCGGCGCCTATCACTCACGTACACCGCGGCACGCAACGCGCTACGTGCGCATATATCATAACCATCTTGCTGAGATGCGCGCCGGACCACATTTCCCACCACCTGGAACACCGTCGCCCAGCGCGGAAACTGCTGCGATCCGTAACAATTCCTTTCCGCTTCTGCAAGGCGGTCGGTCTTCGAGTGCGGCCTCGCTGATGCCTGGCCATGCGTCGTCCGTTCAACCCCTCTTTGCGATCCGCCCATGAACCTGATTCAGCGCGCATTTCAGCCGACCATTCTTTTGGCTCTTGCCCTTATGGTTGTCATCGTCATGATGATTTTACCGGTGCCATCATTTGTGGTCGATATCGGTTTGGCTACTTCATTCGGCCTTGCGATCCTTATTTTCACGGTCACGCTTTTCATTCAACAACCGCTTGATTTTTCGTCCTTTCCTACGGTGCTTTTGGCATCCCTGATGCTACGGCTTTCGTTGAATGTCTCATCCACGAAATTGATCATCGGTGAAGGTCACACCGGAACATCGGCCGCGGGCGGGGTAATCGAAGGCTTTGCCATGTTCGTGATGGGCGGCTCCGTGGTGATGGGCCTCGTGGTGTTTTGCGTGTTATTGATCGTCAACTTCATCGTTATCAACAAAGGCGCCGCACGAATGGCCGAAGTCGGAGCTCGTTTCGCTCTGGACGGGATGCCAGGCAAACAGCTCGCCATCGATAGCGATATGTCCGCTGGCGCAATCGACCACAACGAAGCCAAGGCGCGCAGAGAGAAGGAACAAGCAGAGACCACCTTCTTCGGATCTCTCGACGGCGCCTCAAAATTTGTGAAGGGAGACGCCATCGCGGGGCTTTTGATCACACTTCTTAACCTAATCATGGGGCTTGTCATCGGAACCGTTATGCATGGCATGCCCGTTGGCCAGGCCTTTGAAACCTATGCGATCCTCACTGTCGGCGATGGTCTGGTCAGCCAAATTCCAGCCGTCATAATTGCAATCGCCTCGGCCCTTTTGCTAGCTCGCGGTGGATCCTCCGGCGCCACCGATGTGGCCCTTATGGCTCAGCTCGGACGCCACCCATCGGCGCTGGTGACGGTTGCTATATTAATGGCGATCTTTGCACTAATACCGGGTCTGCCCTTCTTTCCTTTCCTATTAGGCTCAGCTGCCTTAGCAGGCGCAGCGTTTCTAAAACTCCGCGCACCACCCGAGGCACCGGTCGACGATGAAGACATGGCGACGCCGGAAACGGAGCAGCCCGACTCCCTTGGTGATATTCTTGACCTCGACGATATCCATGTGGAATTCGCCCCAGATCTCGTCGACTTGGCCCTGGATCCGGCAACCGGTCTGGACGCGCGCATCGTGAGCATGCGCGAACACGTCGCAAAAAGTTTCGGCCTGATACTGCCTGAAATGCGTTTAACCGATCGCGCAGACTTGCCGACCTCGACCTACGTGATCCGAATTCACGGTGTCGAACATGCCCGTGCGAGATTGCAGACTAACGGTATCCTCGTGCTTAAAACCGGCAGTGATGCCGCGCTGCCACCCGGCGAAGATGTCGAGGAGCCAGTATACGGTGCGCCGGCGCGTTGGATCGCATCGGGGGACCGCGAAAAAGCCACTCTGCTGGGGTTAACCGCTGTTGCGCCATCAGAGGTGTTGGCCACGCATCTTCTGGAGGTTTTGAAACGCAACCTGTCCCGCATCTTAACGCTCAAATCACTCCAAAGGTTACTTGATGCCTTTGTCACAGTAAGTGATCGCGCGCGAGCGGAGGAAAACCGCAGACTTCTGGATGAATTGATCCCGGAAAAAGTGCCGATGGATCTTTTGCACAGCATTCTTCGCCTTCTCCTTTCCGAACAGGTTTCGATACGCAATCTTCCCTTGATCCTTGAGGCGACCGCCGAAATGCGTAATGGAAATGCGACCCCAGACATGATCGCGGAACACGTCCGGCAGCGACTTGGATTTCAATTGATCGCCGATCTCAAGCGCGCAGATGGAACACTTCCGCTGATTCAGTTGGCTGGCCAGTGGGAAGAAATTTTCCAACAATATCAACACAACTCGGAAACCGGACTACCCGAAATCGCTCTGCCGCCCGAGGCCTTCAATAAACTTGCAAGTGGACTTGCCGAGAAAGTCGGTAGTGCGTCTGAAACGGGCACTTTCGCTGCGATTGTGACATCCGCGTTACGCCGGCGCTTTGTTCGGACTGTCGCTCACGCAAGGGGTATCACAAATCCAGTTCTCTCCTTCGAGGAGATTGGAGTTGACGCGCGTCCGGCACTGGTCGGCATGGTCAAGACTTGACGTCGCTCCTGTCCGAACTTCTGTCAATTGCACAGCTCTGGCTTACAAGCGGGATCGCGATATTTTTGCGTATCGGAACTGCCGCGATCCTACTTCCAGGTTTCGGAGAGAGCTTCATTCCGACCCGGGTCAAACTGGTCGCGGCACTCGCGTTTACAGTCATCTTGTTGCCGATGGTCGATGTGACTGTTCTGGAAGGGGGTAGGATCTTACCACCCGTAAATATCTTTCTCTCCGAGATGGTCATTGGAGTCCTGCTTGGCATCGGCTTACGCTTACTCGTCCACGCCTTGCAGATCGCCGGATCAATGGCCGCGCAAGCGACATCCTTGGCCCAATTCGGTGCCGGCGTCACACCGGACCCGCAACCCGCGATTAGCGCTGTTCTTATGTTGTCAGGCCTCGCCCTCGCCGTTGCATCCGGTCTGCACGTGCACCTGGCCACTGCCATGCTCAATTCTTATGAGGTTTTCCCCCTCGGCACAGGCATTTTTGCGAGCGATCTGGGTCATTGGGGCGTACGACGCGTCGCCGACGTGTTTTCGTTGGCGTTTTCTCTCGCAGCGCCGTTTCTCATTGGAGCGCTGCTGTACAACCTGGCGCTCGGCGTTGTCTCAAAGGCGATGCCCCAGCTTATGGTCGCGTTCGTCGGCGCTCCGGCAATTACTTGGGCGGCGCTCGCCCTACTTTTGGTCACAGCACCTCTCATTTTACCCTTTTGGTATCAGGCGTTGTTGCGAGCCATGGCCAATCCATGGGGGGCCATCTGATGGCGCAAAACGACGAGGCAAGCGAAAAGACATATGACCCAACGCCAAAAAAGCTCGAGGATGCGCGGCGCAAAGGCGATATCGTCCGTTCGACCGATCTCAATACGGCAGTGGTTTACGGCGGAATACTCTTGGCAACGGCGGTGCTCGGCCCAGTTTTAGGCCAGACCCTAGGCGACGTTACACAAATTTTGATGGACCAAGCCGACCGATTGGCCGACCTGATCCTGGCTCCTGGAGGTGCCGCACCCGCAGCGGGCGCTGTAAGTCCTACCTTTTTGGCTTTTTTAGCCACGATCGGAATTCCAGCGCTTTTGCTTGTCGCGACATTGATTGCACAGCGTGCAATTATATTTACACCGTCAAAGCTCGCTCCAAAAATCAGCCGTGTCTCGTTGATTCAGAATGCAAAACAAAAATTCGGCGGAAATGGGATTTTTGAATTTGCGAAATCCAGCAGCAAACTTTTAATTTATGTCATCTTATTGATAGTCTTTGCCGTGGCAAGACTCGATGAAATACTTGGCTCGATTTACGCCTCAGACAGTCAAGTATTGGCGGAAATGGGTCGGCTATCACGTGACTTTCTGATATTTGTATTTGGAATTTCTCTAGCTGTCGGTGGCATTGATTTCCTTTGGCAATCGGCTGAGCATATTCGCAAAAACCGAATGAGCCGTAAGGAAATTACCGATGAAGCAAAGGAAAGCGACGGCGATCCGCATCTCAAACAGCAACGCCGCCAACGGGGCTACGAAATCGCGACCAATCAAATGCTCTCTGAAGTGCCCGATGCGACAGTCGTGATTGTAAACCCAACTCATTATGCAGTCGCCTTGAGGTGGGAGCGAGGACAAGGAAAAGTTCCGATTTGTATTGCCAAAGGTGTAGATAAAATCGCGGCGCGCATTCGTGAGACCGCATCGGAAAACGGCGTACCGATCTTTCGCGATGCGCCTACAGCACGGCAGCTTTTCGCCAGCGTGGAGTTGGGCGCGCCAATCGAGCGCGATCAGTTTCGCGCAGTTGCCGCGGCGATACGGTTTGCAGATCTCGTTCGTTCGAAAGGCCGTAGATGAAATCGCATATGCAGCTTGAAAGGTTGAGTAAAATTGCCGATTTGCTAGCTCAACGGGCATTATCAGATCTTGCAGCGGCCGAAAGAGCCACTCGCAGTTTGCAGCTAGAGCTGCATGAAATCGACGAGAGGCGCGCGGAAAGTCTTGCAAATGCGACAACGCCCCACGTTGCGAGCTTGGCGCTCAAGTTCAACCAATTTCAGTTGTTGCGTCGCAGGGAGGTCCTTGCTCAATTGTCACAATTAGAAGCAAAGCGGCGACAAGTGTTAGCCTTAGCACAGCGCGCGGAGGGACGGCGTCAGGTGCTTTCAAAATTGATTGATCAGGCGTCCTGACGAACAATATCGACGATCAATACGTCGTTGACGACTGGACCTAACACTTCCCGCGCCGCGTCTCGCAAGCCAACGCGTAAAGGGTTTAGAGCGACCGGTGTGGTAAAGCTACCGTCAAAACCACCCGCATTTGCATGACGAAACATCACCCTTAGAAAAGCGTCGCGCAAACGGGGCTCTCGCGAAAATACTTGCTCATTCTGGCCGATATCCACTTCTAGCGTTAGGGACATGACCACCAAGGAGCGGACTGTAGCTTCTCTCACAACGGGGACAACGAATTGGTTATTGAGCCGCACATATTCTAGATCGTCTCTGCTACCGGGCCTTACCGGCAAAAAACTCACATTGTCGCCTTCTGATCCGTCTTGCCGAAGCTCCTCCGTGTCAGTCTCTTCTCCATCACTTTGTTCGACTGGCTCGGCTGCGTCTCCGCCAGCGTTGGCCTCTGATTGATCCGAATTCGAGAAGAGAAATAAGCCGGCGGCGAGCCCGCCTCCGGTCCCAAGCACGAGCAATAGCAATGGCACTACAAGTCGGAGCATAATTAACCCTCAGAAAGGCAAAAGGATGTCAGCGACCTGTTGGCCATAGCGCGGTTGCTGAACATCGCTAATATGACCGCGCCCGCCGTAAGAAATGCGGGCTGCGGCGATCTTATCGTAGGTGATAGCATTTTGACGTGTGATGTCTTCGGGGCGCACAAAACCCGTAATTGTCAGCTCTCGCACCTCGAAATTCACCCGGACCTCCTGCGTGCCTTCAATGCGCAAAACTCCGTTGGGCAGCACGTCCGTCACGGTGGCAGCGATCCGCAGCGTCAGCTCTTCGTTTCGCGTAACCCGGCCCTGGCCGGAGCTCGCGCTTGACGAAGACAAGTCGGCCGCTGAACTCAGATCCGCGCCGTCGGGAAGAATGCCGCTATTTTCAATGCGCTCCGGCAATCCAAATAGGTCAGAGATTCCAAGATTTTCAGAACCGGAACGCGAGCGCCCTGAAGTGTTTGAAATGTTCGCACTGTCATCAATCTCAATCATGACGGTCAAAATGTCGCCGCGGGCCTGCGCCCGCCGATCACCCAGCAACGACTGCCGACCGGACGTCCAGAGGGAGGCGGCATCTCGATGGCGCATATGCTCCATTGATGCGGGGAAAGGTGCGGATGCCATTGCAATGGCCTCATTGCCACTGCCGGGCACGCTCAGCTGTGGCAGGCGTCCGACCTCCTCTAGACGCGTGCATCCGCCGACAAGCAACGCGCTGCCAAAAATACAGCCCACCAGGCGCATAGCTTTTCTCATTACTGCCTCATTTCTCAAGGTCCGACCTCGATCAGGCCCGGTCCGATAACCCGACCGGTTACTGAACTTCGTGAACTTAAATTTTGAACGCGCACACGTTCGCCGGACGCGCCGCGATCTAGCGAACGACCTTCGGTCAATATTAACAATCCACCTGCTTGATACCGCAGTGTGACGATCTCATTTCGGTCGACAATTGCTGGCGGTCCAAGGTCACCCGCACGGACAGGGCGGCCTGCATAGATATTAATCCGCGCTTCGAGCCCGATGGCGAGATCGACATGCCCGAGCGCCCCCGCAATCTCGTCTTCCACAAGCTGGACATCAGCTGCGCGGATGATTTGCTGGCTCCGAATTGTGCCTGCGGCGACCACGCTGTCACCCCGCGCCATGGGCGGTACAAGCAATAGGGAGCCGATCAAGATCCAACGCAGCATGGCTTTACCGGATTTGGGTAGTCGCGCCGAGCATTTGGTCGGCAGCGGTAATGACCTTCGCGTTCAACTCATAGCCCCGTTGGGCTTCGATTAGGTCAGTGATTTCCTTGACCGCATCGACAGAGCTTTCTTCGAGGAAGCCTTGCCGCAAGGTCCCCAAACCATCCTGCCCCGGATTTCCGTTGAGCGCCTGACCAGAAGCGGCGGTTTCAAGAAACAGGTTTGAGCCCATGGCTTCGAGGCCGCGAGGGTTGGAAAAATCCGTCAATGTAAGCTGACCCAAAAGTTGTGCGTCAGGCTGACCGGCAAAATAAGCGTAGATCTCGCCATCGCCGTTGATGGTGATGTTGCGCGTTTCATCCGGGACTGTGATGCCCGGCGCCACTTCATACCCATCCGAATTCACAATCAGACCGTCGCCGGTCACTTTGAAACTGCCATCGCGTGTGAAAGCGCTTTGGCCTGATGGAAGCGTCACCTCGAAGAAACCTTGGCCTTCGATCGCAAGATCGAGATCCTGACCGGTCGCAGCTACCGTGCCTTGCATCATATTCACGGTCACGGAGGCTGCGCGCACACCCAAACCTAACTGGACACCGGTCGGAACAAGCGTGCCATCCGTCGCATTGATCGCGCCGGCGGGGGTGAGCTGTTGGTAATGGAGATCGGCAAATTCTGCCCGTCGCGCCGAATATCCAGTAGTGCTCATATTTGCCAAATTGTTGGAGATAACTTCGACACGCATTTGTTGAGCGCTCATGCCGGTAGCCGCGATATCTAAAGCTCTCATATCTGCCTATCCTTTTTCTATGACCGCGCGCCGAGAGTGCGTAGGAAACCACGCACGCGCTCATCTTCTTTGTCCAAAAAGCCTTGCCCCAATTCATAGGCGCGCTGCACTTCTATCATTCTGGCGATTTCGGCGACGGGATTGACGTTCGAGCTTTCTAAAAACCCTTGCATTAGGGTGGCTGGAGGGGCTGGCTCGATTCCCGCGGGGGCCGCAAACATGACGCCGTTTTGGTGTTGCAGGTCGAAAGGATCGCTCGGCTGCCAAAGGCCGATGACGGTTAAGGCAGTGCCGTCCGCGCTTAGCGTTCCATCTTGCGCCAGAGTGATTTGCCGCGCATCGGGCGGCACAAAAACCGGCGCGCCGCCGGCATCGAGCAACCGGTTTCCGTCAGGTGTAACGAGTTCGCCGTTCAGGTCAGACACAAAGTGCCCCGCCCGGGTCAAACGTTCCCCGTCGGCCGTTTCGATCAGAAAAAAGCCATCGCCTTCAATCGCGATATCAAAAGGCGAGCCCGTTTGTTCGAGCCCGCCTTGGCTCAGCACGATCCGCCGTCCCGTCGCATTCGCCATCGACAGGCTGTCTTCGCCAGGCCCAAGGGCGCGCACATGTTCGGCGAAGATCACCCCTTCCGCACGGAACCCGGTCGTTGACAGGTTGGCGATGTTATTGGCGACCGTTTGCATCTCGCGCATCAGACCCGATTGGCGGGTCAAAGCCGTGTAAACGCTATTGTCCATCTCCCGCCCCCTTCACAACGCTTCAATCAACGGGATCAGATGCACCGAGAAATAGCTGGTCAGGCTTTCGGACATGAAGTTCATCGTCGCCCAAAAAACGACGAGGATCGCCGCCAGCTTGGGCACAAACGTCAGCGTCATTTCCTGGATCGACGTCAGCGCTTGAACAAGGCCGACCACCAGGCCCGCAAATAGGGCAATGCCAAGGATTGGGGTCGAAATCTCAACGGCGATCCAAAGGCCTTGGCGCAGTGTATCAAAAAAAACTATCTCATCCATGAGTGTCACTCACACCGGCATCCGAAGGATCTCTTGGTAGGCTTCCACCACCCGATCGCGCACGGTCACGGCAGTTTCCACCGCCAATTCCGTCTGAGCGAGAGCCGTGACAAGAGCGTGGCTATCCGCGCCGCTCGTCATTGCAGCCTGCGCCATATCCTCGCCGCGTTGAACGGTCTGAGAGAAGTTTCGAACCGCCTCAGCAAAGACCTCGCTGGCCTCTCCATTGGGTTGACTCGATCGGTCATTGAGACGCGCCGCCTGTTGCGCCTGACCGTAGAGCTGCGCGGCAAATGCACTCCTAACATCCATGCTTCAATCCTTACCGTCGCAGCAAATCGCTGAGCGATGACGACATTTGGCGAACCTGATCAAAGACACGCAGGTTGGCCTCATAACTGCGCTGAGCCTCACGGGCATCGGCGATCTCGATCACCAAATCGACATTTGAGCCTTGGTAATTGCCCTGCGCGTCGGCGAGGGGGTGAGAGGGATCATAGATCACCGCAAGCGCGCTTTGATCGAGATTGACGCGGCCGAGGCGCACAGCACCCTCCGCCGCTCCGATCGCGGTCATCGCCTCGAAACTCGCAGTCTTACGCTGGTAGCCAGGCGTGTCGGCGTTCGCGATATTTTGCGAGACGAGGCGCAGGCGCTCCGACTGACCGCGCATCCCGCTCGCGGCAATTTCCAGAGTTGTCGAAAATCCAGACATCGCGACGCCTAACGACCAAGCGACGTGCGCAGCACGTTCATCGCTGACTGATACACCATGAGTGCCCGGCTATGGCTGCGCTGAGCGTCGACGCCGCGCACCATCTCAAGCTCAAGGGACACCGTGTTTCCATTGGGCGATGCAGGCCCGGGCGCATCAATGCGGCGGGCAAGATCAAGCTGCGCGGGACCGTTTGGACTGGACGCGCGAAACGCCTCCTCAAATGAGGGCAGGTCTTGCGCCCGGTAGCCGGGCGTATCGGCGTTCGCCACATTGCGCGCGACTAAAGTCTGCCGTTCGGAGGCATGACGCGCGCGGGCCGTAGCAAGCTCGAAAATCTCAAGCGATTGGAACATCGGGGCTTCTCCCTCGATCAGATACACGTTGGCTTAACGCTGATTCCTTTAAGAACTGTAAGCGGCACCGACAGGAGAATATCGGCATGGCTCACAACAGTTTCGCACCCTTGATCGAGCGTGTGGGGCGCGTCACCTTTCGCCGCGATGGTGGCGTTGTGACGGCCCTGACTGCCGGTGCAGTTACGGTCGACGGTCTAAAAAACAAGGCCGCGATCGGTGATCAGGTGGCGCTGCAAAATGGTGTTACCGGTGAGATAGTTAGCTTTTCGAGTGGCCGGGCCCGGGTCATGCTAGAGGGTCAGCTGAACGGTTTGCGACCCGGCATGTCGGCGATGCATTTGGGCAAACGTGATGTATTTCCGTCGAATACTTGGATAGGGCGCGTGTTGGACGCCTCAGGCAATCCCTTGGATGACAGGCTGATTGATACCGGACAAACGCCGCGCGATCTGAACGCCGCACCGCCGAAAGCCACCGCGCGGCGCGCTCTAGGGCCCCGGTTGCGCACCGGACTAAGTATTTTCGATACCCTGCTGCCTCTTGTGAGAGGGCAACGGATCGGTCTTTTCGCAGGTTCGGGCGTTGGAAAATCAAGGCTACTGGCCGCTCTGGCGCAAGGCATTGAGGCAGATGTGGTCGTGATCGGACTGATTGGAGAGCGGGGCCGCGAAGTTCGAGAATTTGTCGCCGAAACTCTGGGCGAAGAGGGACTCAAACGCGCTGTTGTCGTGGCTGCAACATCCGATCAGCCTGCACTGACCAGGATGCGCGCGGCATACACGATGATGGCCGCGGCCGAGTATTTTCGCGACCAAGGCAAGCATGTCCTCCTGCTGGCGGATTCCATCACGCGCTTTGCTGAGGCTCAGCGCGAAGTCGCGACAATTGCCGGAGAAACGGCAAGCATCGGTGGTTTTCCGGCGTCTTTAACGCAGCAGATCATGGGGTTATGCGAACGAGCTGGCCCCGGCGCCGGCGCGCAGGGTGACATCACCGCGATCATGTCGGTCCTGGTGCAAGGCTCGGACATGGAAGGGCCGGTGGCTGACATCATGCGTGGCGTGCTCGACGGCCACGTGGTTCTTGACCGAGACATAGCGGAGCGCGGGCGGTACCCAGCGATCAATGTGCTGCGCTCGGTGTCTCGCTCTTTGCCTGGGGCCGCAAACGCTGCGCAAAACGCTCTCATCCAAAAAAGCCGACAGTTGCTCGGCGCCTATGACCGGATCGAGATGATGCTCCAGGCTGGGCTCTATGCGCCGGGCCACGACCCAATCGCCGATGAGGCGGTGCGCGTTTGGCCAAAGTTGGATCAGTTCATCGCCCTACCCAGCGACAGCGTCGAAACCTCTTTTGCCAATCTGGCGGCGATCCTCGCGCCACCCAGCAACGATGCCGCTGGATGATCAGGCGCCCTGCAAAAGTGTGAGGGCAATCGCAGCCGGTGTGGCGACTTGTGCGAATTGGTTAATTTGCGCGCGGCCGAGATAGGATTTCACCACATCGTCCATTATCTCTTCCGTGGCGAGTTCGGCGGGATTGTCGGTTCCGTAGATCTGGCGGGATCGCTCTTTGAACACTTCGACCTGACGGTCGAGATCCAACAGACCGATACTGTTCGGCAAGCCGAAAGCAGTCTCAAACACATTCCGCAGAGGCGGATTACCCATCAGTGTGAGCCAGGTCGTATCAGTGTCGAACCCTTCGGCCACAATCTCGGGCAGTTCACGGCTTAAGGTCAGTGCGAAACGCATATTTTCATTCTGCTCGCCCACGGCTCTCTCAAACTCTTGGCGCTCAAAACGCGACAAGATCTTGTCAGAGAAGCCCGCAGTCAGCGTCTTGGGAATGCCCGCTTCTCCGAACCCAAAAGCCTCGGAAAATGCGCGATACCGTTTGTCGGCCAGTCTGTTTGACAGCGCGGCATCATCAGATGTGCCATCTGCCAAGACTTTTTCGATAAAAGCTTTGTTCTGAAGGTCGTCTTGCAGACCATAAGCGCCGAGCGCGACCCGCAGCAATTGATAATCCTCGACCAGCTCTGATGCACTCAAAACCTGGCCGATATTCTCTTTGAAATAGGCGATATCCCGGCTGTTCAGCGGCGCCCGGGAAAACGCTTCCGTCTGGCTGTCAAGCGTGCGTTGAAGAAAAGTCCAACCCGCATAACCAGCCAAGGGGACAAGCGGCTGAAAGGTCACTGCGCGGTCCCGGTGGCGGCCATCAACCGCTCTTCGCGAGGCAGCAAGGTGCGCAGGGCCTTGAGCGCCTGATAAATGTTTCCATCGACCAAATGATCCGTGGCCAGCGCCAACTGAGACCGGCTATCGGCGTCCGTAAAGACCTGGCTCAACTGCTCCATCCCGCGCAGGATCTGGGGACGGGCCTCGCCCTCGTCGGCGTCACCCGACAAGACCAATTGAGCGATGTAGCACACACGGCGAACCGGCGTCGTGACATCATCAGGATGCAAAGCGTCGCGGAGCCGCAAGATATTGGCGTTCGGCGTCATAATCGACAATCGAGAGCGTCGATCCCCGTTCTCGACAACCGCACCATTGATAAGAACCCGTTCCTTCGGGCTCAATTTCAGAACCAATCCGCTCATTGCTTAACCTCCTGGCCTTGAAGACCGCGAAGCACCGCAGTGTTAATCTCAATCAGGGCCTGAGCACTGTCCTCACCGCGCAAGACCTTGCGGGTGTGGAGCTGCGTAAATTCGTAGAGATACAGGATTTGCGCACGCAATCCGGGGCTCAAGCCATTTTCCGCGTCCACCGCATCGCTGGCCAGCACTGTCCACAATTGCCGGTTCTCATGCAGCGCAGTCGCCTTGGCTTGAACACTCATATTCGGCTTCGACGCAGCGACCAGGCGCGCCGTGATCCGTTCGAAGGCCGCTGCCTCGGTGCCGCGCGCATCGCGCACAGGCGATGTTGGCTGAGAATAGGCGGCGTGGGCGAGTTGGGTCGAATACACGGAAAAGTCCTCTTCGGCCTGCTTGGGCGTGAAACGCGAAGGAGAAGGAAGCCGCCGGGATCGAAACCCCGGCGGCGGGCCGGATTATTACCGGAAGAGGGCCAGGATCGACTGCGGCGCCTGGTTCGCAATCGACAGCGACTGGGTGGCAAGCTGCTGCTGCACCTGCAGCGCCTGAAGACGGGCCGAAGCCGCTTCCATGTCGGCATCGACAAGCGTACCGATACCGGCTTTGAAGTTGTCGATCAGCTCACCGACGAAGTCAGACTGGGTCTCAATCCGACCCTGGGCCGAACCGAAAGCCGCCGCCGCGTCGATCGAGTTCTGGATGAACACCTCGATGTTATCCAGCGCCTTATCGGCCCCCTCATTGGTGGAGACATCGATCGTGTCTAGGTTGGCCAAGCCGCCCGTGATCACCGCATTTTCGTTTGCGTCATCGTTGGCGACAAGCGTGATCGTCTCATTGGCAGAGCCGGACGTTGCGATGTTCAGAACCCATTCGTTGTTGCTGTTCTGGTTCACAAGGGTCGTGATATCGTCGTCGCCATTTCCATCGATCGCAGCCTTCAGACCTTTGACCACATCTTCCATGGTCTCGCCCGCTGCAGCCACGTAGGACGCCACAACGCCGCCCGACAGTGACACCTGATAGCCGTCGCCTTCATTCACGTTGGTATTCGCGAAAGTTAGGCTCTCAGCGCGCTGGTCCAAAGTGACCGAGGTCGCACCGAGAGTACCAGCGGAGGCACCGCCCTGCGTGACGCTGACCGTCGTCTGCGCAAAGTCGACAGTCGATGCAAATTCGAGCGTGCCGGCGTTGTTGGTGACCGAAATGCCTTCGATTTGCGCCGCGTTGATTGCGTCGGTGATCTGCTGCGCCGCAACGGTGTTCGTTGCGTCCAGTTCGCCAGCGGCGAATGTAATCGAAGTACCGCCAATGTTGAACGCAAGCGAGTCGCCCGAGAAGTCACCGGTCAGGCCGATATCCGCGGCCGTTGGAACGGCTGCGCCGTCGTCGCGCACTGCCGCGCTGGAGACGGTAAGCGAAGACTCGGTGATATTCGACGTGAGGTCTGTCAGGCCACCGCCTGTGCCGAGCGATCCTGCCTGGGTGGTCAAGTCTTGACGGTTCACCTGAATCTGCGCGGCGTTGACGGTGCCGTCATTCGCTCGGTCGAGCGACGACAGGATGTTCACATCGTCAAACCCGTTCACGAGGTTCAAACCGTTAAACTGTGCACCGCTTGTGATCGAGCCGATCTGATCGACCAATGCGTCAATATCCGTTTGAAGCTTCGCGCGGTCGACGTTCTCTTCCTGCGCCGCGATGATCTTGCCTTTGATCTCAGTCAAAAGATCAGTCGTCGCCTCAGAAGCAGACCGCGCCACGGCGACAGTCGATTCACCCAGCGACAGGCTTTCCGAGATCGCTTTGAAACCCTTCACGTCGGATTCCATCACTTTCGAAATGGCCCAAACTGCTGAGTTGTCTTTGGCAGAATCTACTTTCTTGCCGGTGGAGATTTGGCTTTGGACGCCGTTGAGGTCTTTGTTGACCATTTTGAGGGTCTGAAGCGCGACCATGGCGCTGGTATTCGTCAGAATACTGGACATAAGTGTTTTCCTTTTCGTGGCGCGATTTTACGCCGGTAGTTGCTACGCCGCCGGTGATCCGACGCCGCGATGAACCGCCTTTCTGACGCGTGCGACCCAGGTTTTAGGGTCACGCCACCGCTTTGGTGCAAGAGAACAAATGCCTGCGGCTCCCTAATGAATTCTTAATTCTTGGGTCCGGCTATCTGGCTATTTTAATGCAATTTTTTCAGTTCTGCCGCTCGCTGACTTGCAGTCGACATGCGCAAACGCATCGCGCGCCGTCAGCTCGTGCAACCTGGCCGATAGTCAAAGGCCCGTACCCATCAACGGGCAATATTCGCCCGTCAAGGACCGATGGCCAAAACACGCCCGCTTCCGATCAATGCTAAACCAAAGCTCAACCAAATACTGGGCGCACTCAGCGGCCGAGCAAAGGCAGCAGCAGCTTAGCGACCAACTCGGAATGCCTTTCCGTCGGCATCGTAGCCGGAAAAACCGGTTTCCCGCGGGCGCGAGATCATCTCGCGCGCCGCCTTCACACCGTCTCGCGCCGACGCAATCAGCTCTGCGTTTCGCCGCGCTCGCTCCAACACACCACTGAGTACCTTACGATCAATTTCCCGACCCCGTTCACGCTCCACCGCAGCGCCCAGCCGCTCTAGGTTGGAGGCCAAGGTAAGCGCCTTTTCAAGCTCACCCTTGCGCACGAATTCGGCTTGCCGACGCAGGATATCATCCAGCTTTCGAAGCGCGCCGGAGGCCTTCGACGAAGCCGTTTGCCCACCTGACATGTGCGCATCTGATTGCCCGCTTGTTTCGGTTCGGGACGTGTTTGGGCGAGAGGTCATCGCTCCGCCTCCGCACGGCGCACCAGCGCCTCAAAGATTGATTCCGCCAGACCAATCCCACCCCGATTGGCCATCGATTGGGCCTGCTCCTGGCGCAGGAACGAGGCGAATTGTTCCTCACCGATGCCACCGCCAAAACCCTCAGGCATTCGCCCAAGACCCGAATGCTTAAGCATTTCCGAAAGAAAATTCGCCTCCAGCTCAGTCGCAACTTGGCGCAATCGGTCGGTGTCTTGCTCGGTCAAACGACCGGGAATATCGCCAGCGGAGCCGACCTGCGGCGCGCTTGGCACGGGGGGAACGAGAAGCGTCATGGATTGCCTCAATTCGATCTATTTGGCGGCGTGTTAGCGGAAGAGAGGTAAAGATTCGGTAAGGTCAGGTGCTTAAGGACGGGGTTGTGCGGCAGAAGCCGGAACCATGGATCAGGACCCAACACATGCAGGCCAATACGCCTTTGCAATCGACGCTTCCGACTGCTCCCGCGACACCGGTGGGCGCTACTGCTAAGTCCCAATTGGACGAAGAGGCGTCCGAGCGTGACTTCGTCGAAGCACTTACGGCTGACGAAACATCTCAAGCACAGTTTGGCCCTGGCATAGCCAAGCAAGGCTCCCCCACAAGCAACGCCGCAAGCACTGGGCTCGGCGCAACGCGTTCCGCAAACATCGCCTTATTTTCTGGTGAAAGGCCGGCGCAAGCCACCGCGTCGCGCTTCGCGGGCGAAAAGACTTCCGGTGATAGCTTCAACCTCACCGCACCTGGACAGAACACACCCGTGACCCAGGGCGACACAGCTGAGCGCGCTGTTCTTTCCGCCAGCTTGCGCGCCTCAGAGGTCGCAGCCAGCCGACCGCTACCTGCCACTCAAATCGCCTATTCGTCGGAAACGGCATCCCCAGACGCCGATCAATCGAAGGCCGAGCGATCCGCCACCGCGGCAGAGGCGGCACAGTCTGCCGGCCGATCCGGGTCTGGGTCAATCCCGACAGACGGAATTGCGAAAGGCCGGAATGCATCTCCAAGTCCCATTCCACAATTGCCCGGCGGAGCCGACCCCTCGGCACAAGCCGCCGGGCGCGTGGGCGCCGATGCTGCGACATCCATACCCAACGCGGCCGCCCCTGAGACAAAAGCGGACGCAACCGCGCTGCAAACTTCACGGCAGGCTCAACCCGATGCCCTGCAACAAACGCGCGTTCCTTCAACTGTCCGAGGCGAAGCGGCAGGGCAAAACGCTCCGTCTGAATCCCCGGAGACATCACCGGCCAGCTTAAGCGCGGCCTCAAACCGGGCGGCTGATCCCACCACGGCGCAACCCCCGGCCGGACCGCCCCTCACCAAAGGCACAATGCCGCCTTCCAACCAAACGGGCGAATTCGTACCCCAAGATTCGAGAAACGCGTCGCCACAGGCCGACAGAACGCCAACGACCGGACAAAACGCAGCAGCGAGCACACCTTCCAGCGGGCCAAACATAGCCCGGAGTGGCGCCGCCGATCCAGCGCTCGCAAAAAACCGTTGGAAGGGCGGGGACGACCAACCTTTGCTGCGCGCCGAAAGCCCTCAGCCTGACTTAGCGCGCTTCGGAAAACCCACCCCAGGAAACCAAAACACAGGGCAGTACACAATACAGGCCTCACAAAGCCAAAGTTTGCTCACCTCCACCGCACCGCTTGCGTCAACGGCCCTGGAAGACACCGCGCACTCTGTGGCGCTCGACAACCCCCTCCCAGGCGGCGAAGTCCTCGGCACGGGCGCAGCAAGCGTGACAAGCGGCGCTCTGGCTGCCACAGGTTCGGCAAATGGCTCGGCACTCGCTGGACAAGTCGCAAACCAAATCACTTACGCCCTACCCCGCCAAGACGGCCTGCTCATAACCCCTACGACGACCGAGATCGCCCTTGATCCGCCAGAGCTGGGCAAGCTGCGCATTGTCGTCAGCGAAGGTGCCACGGGCATCAACATCGCAATCACAGCCGAGCGCGGTGAAACGGCCGATCTCATGCGCCGCCACATTGACCTGTTGCGCCAAGAATTCGCCCGTGAGGGCGTGACCGGCGGCTCGATCGAATTCAACCAAGGCGATCCATCGCAGCGCGGCGATCAGAACTCATCAGACCCTGAGCACAGCGCAAATGGCTTGGCCGTTGAGCCAATCGAGGATGCCACCCCCCTTGAACCGACCACGTCACGAAACCACGGCCGCACCGCGTCCGGCGGCCTCGACCTGCGCCTGTAATAAGTGAGCAACGGAGGATACAATGGACATTGCCCCAGCGGCCCAGCCCCAGACGAGTACAAACGCATCCGGCACGGTTGCCCAAGAGGATGACGGCACGGTCATCACCTCAGATTTCGAGGCGTTTCTGCGCCTTCTGACCACGCAGCTCGAAAATCAGGACCCGCTCAACCCTCTCGATTCCGCGGATTTCGCCACTCAGCTCGCGACCTTTTCAGGCGTTGAGCAACAGGTGCGCACCAATACCCTGCTCGGTGATCTGCAATCAACGATGGCGCTCAACGGTCTGGGCCAATTGGCGGGTTGGATCGGCATGGAGGCGCGCGCGCAGGTCCCTGTTCAATATACCGGCAGTCCCGTAACCCTCGCCGCAGACCCGCCCAGCACTGCCGATCGGGTCGAGCTTGTCGTTAAGGATGCGGGTGGCCAAGAGGTTCAGCGCCGGCCCCTGCCCGTAAGCTCCGAGACAACCACCTGGACAGGCCAACGCGACGATGGCCTGCCGCTGCCGTCGGGCGAATACACGCTCAATGTGGAAAGCTACCGCGGCGATGAGTTGCTCGAGACCGAAACCGCCTCGATCTTTGCCGAAGTCCAAGAGGCGTTTCAGCGCGGCAGTGAAACCTGGCTGACCTTGCGTGGCGGCCAGGAAATCCGCGCCAGCGAGATCCAAGGTGTCCGCGCAGGCCCTGAGGAGGCCCCTTAAACCAGCGCCTGGGCTTGGCTTAGCCCGCGGCGCTCAATCTTCCACGACCGGGCCTCATTGCCCGCGAACTCCGCCAGCCAATTCCCTGCTTGGGGCTAAAGACCTCAGGCACCAAAAAGGTGCGGCGCGGCAGCGGCGGCGGCAAAAACAGCGCGCCCCGCTGGAGACCCTAAAGCGCAGTGCCCAGCGCGACCAACGCTGCCCCGATCATCGCGCCCAGCGCCAGGTAAGCCCAAGGTGCGGCAAACCACGCGCGGCGCGGCGGCTCGGTCTCCTCGTTCTGCGCCAACAGCGCCTTTTCAGCCAAAGCAGGCAAACGCGGCCCAATACGCGCCAGAACCTGCGCGGCCTTGAACAGATCCATGGCCAGGGCCCGAGGGCCCCCATTGCGCGCGATGTAACTCTCCAAGACCGGCTTGGAGGCCTGCCAGATGTTGATATTCGGATCGAGCGACCGGGCCACGCCCTCGACCACCACCATCGTGCGTTGCAACAGGATCAGCTCGGTCCGGGTCCGCATCCCGAACTGCTCGGTTACCTCGAACAGATATGCGAGGAGCTTCGCCATCGAGATGCGGCTGGCATCCATGTTGAAAATCGGCTCCCCGACGGAGCGTAGCGCTTGCGCGAAATCGTCGATGTCACGATCCGCCGGAACATAGCCCGCCTCGAAATGCACCTCAGCCACACGCTTATAGTCCTTGCGGATAAAGCCCAGCAGGATTTCGGCCCAAACCCGGCGCGTATATTCGTCAAGCCGGCCCATGATCCCGAAATCAAGCGCGATCACCTCACCGCTTGCGCCCACCTTCAGATTGCCCTGATGCATATCGGCATGGAAAAATCCGTCGCGTAGGGCATGGCGCAAAAACATCTGCAGCACACGCTGCGCCAGGTCGCGCGGATCGTACCCGGCCGCTTTGATCGCCCCCAAATCGCTTAAGGGAAGGCCCTCGGCCCAAGCCAGCGTCATCACCTGGCGGGAGCTCATATACCATTCGACCTGCGGCACCGACCAACCTTCGTCTTCGGCGGTATTGGCCGCAAATTCCCCCGCCGCCGAGGCCTCGATGCGCAGATCAAGCTCGCGCAGAACCGTGCCCTCGAAATGGGCGATCACATCGCGCGGCCGCAACCGGCGTGAGCCGGGGGCAAGCGTTTCAGCCAACCAGGCGATCAGATAAAACGCATCGATATCCTTTTGAAACGCCCTCCCGATCCCGGGCCGCAGGACCTTCACCGCCACTTCGCGCCCGCTTTCGAGCAACCGCGCGCGGTGCACCTGCGCGATCGAAGCCGCCGCGACCGCATCGGAAAACTCCGAGAACATCGCATCCACTGGCAGGTTGAAATCCCGCTCGATGGTCCGCTTGGCCTGCTCGGTCGAAAACGGCGGCAGCTTGTCTTGCAGCACGGTCAATTGCGCCGCGACCTCGCTTCCGACCACATCGGGCCGCGTCGACAGGATCTGGCCAAACTTGATATAGGCCGGGCCCAGCGCCGTCAGCGCGCGCGGCACTGGCGGCAGCTTCGGATCCCCGCGCAAACCCAGCCAAGCAAACGGCCAGGACAGGATCGCAGCCGCAACCCGAAAGGCGGGCGGCGCATTCAGCGCCTCAAGCGCCACGCCCATCGCTCCGGTCCGTACAAAGGTGGCCCCGGTGCGTGCCACGCGCACGATATTGTGCGGCCCGCGCATGCTCTCAGAGCTTCCAACCCGAATGCAGCGCTGCGATGCCAAAGGTCAGATTGCGGTATTTGACCTGTTCAAACCCGGCCCGGCGCATCATCCCCGCCAGGGTGTCCTGATCCGGGAACTGCCGGATCGATTCCACTAGATATTGATAGCTGTCACGGTCGCCCACAATCGCCTGGCCCATGCGCGGGATCACGTTAAAGGAATAGAGATCATAAAGCCGCTGCAGGCCTGGATTGGGCAATTGGCTGAACTCCAAGATCATCATCCGCCCGCCCGGCTTCAACACGCGGTAGGCCTCGCTCAAGGCGTCCTCGATCCGGGTCACATTGCGGATGCCAAAACTAATCGTATAGGCGTCAAAAGTCCCATCCTCGAAGGGCAGGGCCATCGCATCGCCGGCGATCCAGGTCAGCTGGTCTTCAAGACGCTCCGCCTCGGCCCGTGCCCGACCCTCGGTCAGCATCTCCTCAGTCAGATCAAGCACCGTCGCTTCCGCGCCGGGCGCGCGCTTGAGAAACCGAAAGGCGATGTCCCCCGTGCCGCCAGCCACATCCAGCAGGCGTTGATCGTCCCGCGGCGACAGCCAGTCCATCATCGCGTCCTTCCACAACCGGTGCACGCCGCCCGACATCACATCGTTCATAATGTCATAGCGGCTGGCCACGCTGGAAAAGACGCCCTGGACCAGGCCCGCCTTCTCCGCCTCATCGACATCGCGAAAGCCGAAATGCGTGGTCGCGCCATCGGTGGTTTCAGCTGCCTTTTGGTCTGTCCGATCGCTGGTCTGTGTCATCGCGTCGAGGTCCTTTCATTTCCGCGCAACTCGGGCGCGGCCGGCGCGTCTGCTTGGGGTTGCCCTCGCCTTACGCTCCGCCTTCTTATAGGGGGCCGCGGGGGCGATACAATGTGCGCCCTTTTTGGCCGCGCCCCCTTGGTCTTGCGATAGGATGATGCAAGTTGCCTGAACTTCCCGAAGTCGAGACAGTCCGCCGCGGCCTTGCCCCAGCGATGGAGGGCAAAACCATCTTGCGGGCCGAGATCCGGCGCGACGGGCTGCGCTGGCCCTTTCCGCCGCGCTTGGCCGAACGGCTGACCGGGCAGCGAACGCTGGTGATGCGGCGCCGCGCAAAATACATCCTCAGCGATCTGTCCAGCGGCGAGACACTTCTGTGGCATCTGGGCATGTCGGGCCGGGTCCTGATCCTTGACGGTGACGGACCTGCACAGCCCGGCTCATTCCACTACGAGCACCCGCATCTGGCCAAGCACGACCATGTGGAACTCACGCTCGAGGGCGGCACGCGGATCATCTTCAACGACGTGCGCCGCTTCGGCGCCCTCGATCTCGCGCCCACGCCCCGGATCGACGATCATCCGCTGCTGGCAAACTTGGGCCCCGAACCGCTGGGCAACGGCTTTGACGACGCCTATCTCGCCGCCGCCTTCGCCGGCCGCAACACACCCGTCAAAGCCGCGCTTTTGGATCAGCGCATCGTGGCGGGCCTGGGTAACATCTATGTCTGCGAAGCGCTGCACCGCACCAGGATCTCGCCCAAACGCAAGGCCGGACGCCTCAGCGCCGCCCGCGCCGCCAGTCTCGTGCCCGCCATCCGAGATGTCCTCACCGAGGCAATCGAGGCGGGCGGCTCCTCACTCAGAGACTACCGCCAGGCCGATGGTGAGCTGGGCTATTTCCAGCACCGCTTTCAGGCCTATGGCCGCGCAGGCAAGGCCTGCACACAAGATGGCTGCTCGGGCCAAATCACGCGCATCGTGCAATCGGGCCGCTCCAGCTTTTACTGCCCCACCTGTCAGCGCTGACCAGCCGCCGCCTGCGCAAACACCGCTTGAACTGGCTGACAAGGCTGATAACCCTGACGCTCCGACCCAGGCTGCCGCGAGGAAGGGCATGGAGTATCAATCGATCTTGGTCGAGACATCCGACCACGTCACTCAGATCACCTTGAACCGACCCGATGCGCTCAACGCGCTCAGCCAGGACCTGCTGGGCGAGATGATCGACGCGCTGACCAAGGGCGAAGCCGATGACCGGGTCCGCGCGATCCTGATCACCGGCTCGGAAAAGGCCTTCGCCGCCGGGGCTGACATCACCGATATGGCGTCCAAAACCTTTGTGGAGGTCGTAAATGAAGACCTCTTTGGCCCCATCGCCCAACGCTTCGCGACCTTGCGCAAACCGACCATCGCCGCGGTGTCGGGTTACGCGCTGGGCGGCGGTTGTGAGCTCGCTATGCTCTGCGACATCATCATCGCCTCGGACTCTGCCAAATTTGGCCAGCCTGAGATCAATCTCGGCGTCATGGCGGGCCTGGGCGGCACCCAGCGTCTGACCCGCGCTGTCGGCAAAGCCAAATCCATGGACATGCACCTCACGGGGCGTTTCATGGACGCTGCCGAGGCCGAACGCGCAGGCCTTGTCAGCCGCGTCGTGCCCCAGGACAAACTCCTCAAAGAGGCGCGCGGTGCGGCCGCCAAGATCGCTGAGAAATCGCGCCTGACCACGCTTTCCATCAAAGAGGCCATCAGCCAGGCAGAAGAAATGTCCCTCGCCGAGGGACTGCTCTTTGAGCGGCGCTTGTTTCACGCGCTCTTCGCCAGCGAGGACCAGAAAGAAGGCATGGCCGCCTTCATCGAAAAGCGTGAGCCGCAATTCCGGGACAAGTAGATCCGCGACAAGTAACGGCCCGGCAAATCGTCGCCTTTCAACTTGTCCATCCGGGCTTTTCTTTTCCGCCTAAATCACCTATTCCCCGCATCAGACATGCGTGTGCGGCCCGCTTTGGCCAGATCGCCCGGTAACAAACCCGGGCCCAGGTCAGCCTGCCCGCCTGCGCATTTGCAATTTGGACACCGCCTGGAAGGATCAACAAACGCATGGCCAATTCGCCCCAAGCCAAAAAGCGCGCGCGCCAGAACGAAGCCCGCTTCGCCGTCAACAAAGCGCGCCGGTCGCGCATCCGCACCTATCTGCGCCGCGTAGAAGAGGCGATCGCTTCCGGCGATCAGGCCGCCGCAGCCGAGGCGCTCAAGGCCGCTCAGCCTGAGTTGATGCGCGGTGTCACCAAAGGGGTGTTGCACAAGAACACCGCCGCGCGAAAAATGTCGCGACTCTCCTCTAGGGTGAAAGCAATTAGCTGAACCTCGCCCATCAGGAGGCAAACTCAGGCGGCTTCGCGGCGCGGAAGATTTTCGCGCCGCACGCCGCAAAGGTTTTCTAAATTTTTTATGACAGCCGGAAACTCAAAGCCGATCAAAGCGCTATCCTGGAATTACCAGATTCGATTGGCCGATCCGCGACAAGTCAAGCAAACAACATCGTTGTCCCGTCACCGATCTTACCGCTAATTTCATCGAGCGATTCAAGAATGTCTGGGGGGACAGCGAAGATGTAATCGGAACGGGTCGAGCGCTGCCTAACGCCTTTTTGGCAAGGCTCTTGCGCGTGTCCGAAACCGGCGGGAGAGAACGGAACGTAGCGCTGTAGAGGGCGCAAACAAGGCGCGTTCCAAGACCTTCACGCAGACATCTCAAACCGGGTGGGAGCGGGTCGGATCGAGACCCAAACATCGCTCAGCTGTCCTTTTGCCAACTGTTGAGGCCGCACGGCGCGCGCTTCGAGCGCCCTCTTTTTGAAGAGGCGTGGAAGTGTGGCGGACCGCTCGGCCGATCCGTTGGGTCCAGATTGCGGGTCGCTCGTGAGAGACACGTCGTCAGGAGGGTGTGGTGGCCTGCGATATCGTCGAACGCGGCTATGAGTGTGGTTTAGCGAGTGTTAATCATCGGGGCGGATCTTCGGAATCGGATGCAGCGGGGCGTCCAGGACGGGGATCGTAGGAAAGAACGGAATATTATGACTAGCGAAACTTGGGGACAGGTCCGGAGCGAGTTGCTGAAATCGGTTGGCAAAAATAACTTCGCCGCCTGGATTGAACCGATCACATTCGACGGCTTAGAGGAGCGAACAGCGCGCTTTTGCGTTCCGACCAATTTCATCGGGTCATGGGTGTCGCAGAATTTCGGCGATCTGATCCTGCGCCACCTGCTGTCGGCCGGTGTCGGCGTCGACCGGATCGAGTTCAAGGTAGACCCGACCGTCTCGGGCCAAGCGGTCAACGCCAATGAAGAGCCCAAGCTTGCGGCAGCCGCAGGTGGTGTGTCGGGCGGTGGCGCTTCCGGTGGCGGCTCGAACTTTGGCTCCGGCGGCGACAAACCCGCTTTGCGCAGCACCACGGCCTCTTACGCCCCCGCATCGACGCTCAACCCCGCCTATACTTTCGACGCCTTCGTCGTCGGCAAACCCAATGAGCTCGCCCATGCCGCCGCGCGCCGCGTGGCCGAGGGCGACACCGTGTCCTTCAACCCGCTCTTTCTCTATGGCGGCGTCGGCTTGGGCAAAACGCACCTAATGCACGCCATCGCCCATGAGCTCAGCGCGCGGCGCCCCGAGCTCGATGTGCTCTATCTCTCGGCCGAGCAATTCATGTACCGCTTCGTCCGCGCCCTGCGCGAGCAGGACACAATCGGCTTCAAAGACATGTTCCGTTCCGTCGACGTCCTCATGGTCGATGACGTGCAATTCATCGCAGGTAAAAACTCCACGCAGGAGGAGTTCTTCCACACCTTCAACGCGCTCGTGGAGCTCGGCAAACAGATCATCATCTCCGGCGACAAGGCGCCCGTGGATATGGAAGGCCTCGACAACCGCATCGCCTCGCGCCTGCAATGCGGCCTGGTCGTCGACATCCATCCCACCGATTATGAACTGCGCCTGGGCATCCTGCAGCAAAAGGTCGAGGCCCAGCGCAAGCAGAACCCCAACGTGGTGATCGCGCCCGGCGTGCTAGAGTTTGTCGCCCACCGTCTCTCGACCGATGTGCGCACGCTCGAAGGCGCGCTCCTCAGGATCTTCGCCTGGGGTGAGCTGGTCGGCAAAGACATCACGATGGACATGACGCAGGAGGCGCTGTCAGACCTTCTGCGCTCGGCCGATCGCAAGGTCACCATTGATGAGATCATGCGCAAAACCTGCGAACACTACAACATCCGGCAATCCGACATGGTCGGGCCCAGCCGGGCGCGCAACATCGCCCGTCCGCGTCAGATGGCGATGTATCTGTGCAAAAAACTGACCCAGCGCTCGCTGCCTGAGATCGGCCGCAAGTTTGGCAAGCGCGACCACACCACGATCCTGCACGGCGTGCGCCGGATCGAGGAATTGATGGCGATCGACAGCCAGATCGCCGAGGATGCGGAGCTTTTGCGCCGCATGCTCGAAGCTTAGGTCCCAATCGGGGGTATCGCGTCGCCAAACCCGGTATGACGCTACAATTTGGGACTTGCCACGGGGCGCGGAGCGGATAGGCTCTGCGCCCCGAGCGTTTGGAGGGATATCGCCCGTCAGGCTCGGAGCTATGCCCATCGCAACCGCCTGATGTCGGAGCCTAGACATGAAGATCTCCATCGAGCGCGCCGCCCTTTTGCGCGCCGTGTCGCAAGCGCAATCCGTGGTCGAACGGCGCAACACGATCCCGATCCTCGCCAACGTCCTGATCGAAGCCGATAGCGGCTCGGTGTCCTTCCGCGCCACCGATCTCGACATCGAAGTGGTCGACAAAACCGGCGCCGAGGTCGAACGCGCGGGCGCTACAACGGTCAACGCCGTGACCCTGCACGAGATCGTTCGCAAGCTGCCCGATGGCGCGCTGGTGCAACTCACCGAAGACGCGGCGAGCCAGCGCCTGACCGTCGAAGCCGGACGCTCGCATTTCTCGCTCGCCACCCTGCCGCGCGAAGACTTTCCCGTGATGACCAGCAGTGACTATCCGGCGAACTTCTCGGCCTCCGCCCCGGCGCTGCGGCGCCTCTTCGACAAATCGAAATTCGCCATCTCGACAGAAGAGACGCGCTATTACCTCAACGGCGTCTATTTCCACGTGGCCGAGGGTGCGACGGGCCCCGCGCTCCGCGCCGTGGCCACAGACGGCCACCGCCTCGCCCGGATCGACGACACGCTGCCCGACGGCGCTGAGACGATGCCCGGCGTGATCGTGCCGCGCAAAACCGTGGGAGAGCTTCGCAAACTTCTCGACGATGACGAGGCCGTGATTGCCGTGTCGGTGTCCGAGACCAAGATCCGCTTCGCCACGCCCGAGATCACCCTGACCTCCAAGGTCATCGATGGCACCTTCCCGGACTATGCCCGCGTCATCCCCGACGGCAATACCCGCCGGCTCGAGGTCGATGCCAGTGATTTCGCCAAGGCCGTCGACCGGGTCGCCACCGTCAGCTCGGAACGCTCCCGCGCGGTCAAACTTCAGCTCGACGAAGACCGTCTCATCCTGTCGGTCAACGCGCCCGATAGCGGCAATGCCGAGGAAGAAATCGCAGTGGCTTACGGCGACGAAAAGCTCGAAATTGGTTTCAACGCCAAATACTTGCTGGAAATCGCCAGCCAGGTTGACCGCGAAAACGCCGTGTTTCTCTTCAACTCCTCCGGCGATCCTACGTTGATGCGTGAAGGCGACGATCAAAGCGCCGTCTACGTCGTCATGCCGATGCGCGTGTGACACCCGGTCCGGGGCCCGTCGCGCGCCGCTTTTCTCCATCGCCATGACCCCACCGGCCGCCCATATCGCAACGCTGGCCCTGTCGCATTTCCGCTCGCATAAGCGGGTGCAACTGGCCCTCGATGGCCGCCCCGTGGCGCTTTGGGGGGCTAATGGCGCTGGCAAGACCAACATCCTGGAGGCCGTCTCGCTCCTCTCGCCGGGCCGGGGCTTGCGCCGCGCCGCCGCCGAGGAGATCGCCCGCAAGCCCGAGGCCATCGGCTGGAAGATCGCCGCCGAGCTTTCCGGACCCCAACCCCATGAAATCGAGATGAGCTTTGAGCCCGGCAGCGGCACACGTCAGCTCAGGATCGACGACAAAACCGCGCCGCAGCTTCGCCTCAGCCAGCTTTGCCGCATCGTCTGGCTTGTGCCCGCCCAAGACCGGCTCTGGATCGAAGGCGCCGAGGGCCGCCGCCGCTTTCTCGACCGCGTCACCATGAGCTTTTTCCCCGAACACGGCCCGGCCACGCTGAGCTATGAAAAGGCCATGCGAGAGCGTAACCGCCTGATCAAAGAAGGCCATCTCGACCCCACCTGGTTCACCGCGCTCGAGGGGCAGATGGCCGAGGCCGCCGCCGCGATCACCGCGCACCGCCACGCCGCTATAAACGCGCTCCGCGAGGCCCAGGCAAACGCGAGCAGCGCCTTTCCCGCCGCCGATCTCAGCCTGTCCGAGGCCGCTGAAATCAGCGGTGGCACGGACACCTTCGCCACCGCCTTCGCCGAGAACCGACCGCGCGACATCGCTGCCGGGCGGGCCCTCATCGGCCCGCACCGAACGGACCTCATCGGCCGCTATGCCGCCAAAGACATGGCCGCCGATCAATGCTCCACCGGAGAGCAAAAGGCCCTGTTGATCTCGCTCATCTTGGCCAATGCCGCGGCACTCAAGGCGCAGATCGGCACAGCACCCCTGGTTCTTCTAGACGAAGTCGCCGCCCATCTCGATGCCGACCGCCGCGCCGCGCTTTTCAATGAGATCTGCGCGCTCGGCGGTCAGGCCTGGATGACCGGCACGGGCCCCGAGCTCTTCGCTGAGCTTGGCCCCCGCGCCCAAGGCTTCTCGCTCGAGGTCCAAGGAGAGCAGACCGAGATCGTGCCTCAATGAGTCTCACCGCCGGCCAAATCGCGCTCTATGCCACCGCGCTTTTCGTGCTGTTCCTGACACCCGGTCCGGTCTGGCTGGCGCTCGCGGCGCGCACCCTGGCGCATGGGTTTCGCGCGGCCTTCCCGCTGATGCTCGGCGTGGCCATCGGGGACACCGCCTGGTCGATCCTCGCCGTCCTCGGTCTGGCCTGGATCGTCGAGCAATATGCTTGGATCACAGACGTCCTCCGCTGGCTCGCCGTCATCGTCTTCGCCGCCATGGGCCTTCTGCTGATCCGCCACGCCGACGCGCCCATCGACGCCGACAGCCGCCTCAACCGCCCCGGCGCATGGGCCGGGTTCCTCGCCGGGCTCGCCGCGATCCTCGCCAATCCCAAGGCCGTGCTCTTCTACATGGGCATGCTGCCGGGCTTCTTCGATCTCAGCGCCATCACCCCCACCGATGTCGTGGTCATCGGCGCCGTCTCAATGGCCGTGCCGCTCGTGGGCAACACGCTCTTCGCCGCCTTCATCGACCGCGCCCGGCGGCTCATCGCGTCCCCCGGCGCGCTCAAACGGACCAATCAGATCGCGGGCGGACTGCTGGTCCTGGTGGCTGTGGTGATCGCGCTCACTTAGAGGCGGCGGGCTCGGGCCGAAACGGCAGCTCCCCGCGATGCAACGCGCCCAAAAACGCGCCTGAGCGCTGCCAAAGCGGCCCCTCCGAGAACCCATAGGCGGCGTAGGACGCCTCCGCATCGGCCTCTGGCAGCATCCGCTCGGCCCGGTGGTCGCGAAACCCGCGCGGCAGGGCATAGCCGTCGCCAAAGCGCATCTCCGCCCCGCCCTGCACCTCCAGCCATGTGTCCTGGCCATGGTAGAAATGCACCCGCGCCCGACCCATGACCGAGGCGCAGGCATTCTCGAACGAGTTCACGAACACATCATGCACCACCAGATCACCGCCCACCAAAACCGCCCCCGCCCAGGAGTTGATCAGCCGGTCGCAAGTCAGATTGCCCGTGACGACAAGGACCGAGGCGATATCCTCACCCTTTGCGGGCAGATCATGCATGTTGATGTCCCCCTCGACCCGCAAATCGCCCTCGACCAGCACAAGCCGATGCCCCGCAGGCGGCATATCATATTCCGGCCCATTCACAGGCTGACTAAGCGCCCGCCCCTTAGCGTCGACCGGCAAAGGCTTGTAGACCCCCGCCAACCGAACTGCGAGCGGCTTGGGCAACAAAGCCACGCGCTGCTCATAGGCGGGAACGTCGATACTGCGAAACATAGCTGGACCTCGGGTGGCTTGGGGGAGAGGTAGCGCGGGAGTGAGCGTTGGCAGCCCTTGCCAGCGACACGTGGTTTGCATCTTAGCGCCGTCATCCGAAGACTGGGCCGACATAGAAAGCAATGATCAACTGTGGTACTATTCAGATGAAAAGCGTTGCAGACTAAACTATCGGGGAAGTCCAATCACTTGATAAACCGGTTTAAAAGAATTCGACTTTTCTTGGGAACTACGAGAGCGGTACGCACTGGCAACGATGCATTTGTGGCAGCCCGGATGGAAAAGGTACTTGCGCTAACGCCAAGCCACCTGGCGGCTATCGTGCTTTTAGCAGACGCCTACCTGAACATGGGCAAATTTGAAAAAGCTAGGCTTGCTTTGAAATCGGCCAAGGAAGTTCTGGCCGAGGACACCAAACTTAGAACACCAGACAAGCAGTTCATGAAAGCCTATACCGATTATCGCGCGATTGAGTTGCGGAGAATAATTCTCGGTAAGCCCATCCCAGGGGGTCTGCGACTCATTGATCAAATAAATGCACTGCCCCGATGGTGGCCCTGGCGGTATTGGTTTTGGATTTACCCGATACAACACTTGCAAATCCCGCCCGGAAGAAACGCGAAGCGCGCCGGGTGAGAGTGAATTAGTTGAACAACTTCCCACCGCAGTTCGGTTTTGCCGGGATATTATGTCAGCACTTTCCGAGGTTTGCTCGAAACACGGCCGGTTTTAATGAGCTCATGCGCGACGTCTGACTGCTTGAGCTGATCATAAAAGCGCGTGAGGCTTTGGATGAAATGATCATGATCAAGTAGGCTAATCGCTTGATTAAATTCATCATCCAATTCAAGTGTTCGGTTTATCCAGGCTTTTATACTTAGGAATATCTTAGGGCGATGTCCGCCGCTCGGAAGCTCATCAAGGGTGGCCTGCAAAGCGTTTTTCGGCTCCGCCATTTCAAGTACTTTTCCAAGTACGCGCCATTCGACATGGGCGCTTAACCTGGTAAAGTTATCTCTATTCAAAGAATTTGGCTCGAATATCAATTTTGGTTCGCCAAAATTGATGAATGACCACATCCTTGTTCGAGTTGGCTGTTCAAAGGCGCGGAAAGGAAGATTGCGACCCGCAGAATAAAGTCTTTGTACAGTTTCCCAGTAGACCTGGGGAACTGTGTGAATTTCCACGCTTCCATCTGGAAAGTCTCGGTGGAACAGAGCGATGGCGCCTTGAATTTCCTCTGATATCGTAAAAATACCAAGACCTCGCCGTCTACGTGATAATCCGTGCGTTTTGAGAATGTCCATGCAACGCTCATAGACTTCTTTCGTAAACGGTTTCATCCAAAGCCTCTCAGCGGACGCAGTGTCGCTATGGTCAGCAGATCAGGTGAGCATGAAGCAGACCGAGAACCTGCGCTAGAGGTTGATTAGCGAAAAGCCCCCCCTGGTAACCACCCCTTCCGCGAACCACCAAATCTTGTGCCTAAGGCGTGACAATCCCCGGCAAATCTCCTATAAATCCACAGAGATTTCCCAAAGGATCGGGCATGTCTGACACTTCGGCCGCACCGGAAGAGTACGGCGCAGATTCCATCAAAGTTCTCAAAGGCTTGGAGGCCGTTCGCAAGCGCCCCGGCATGTATATCGGTGACACCGATGACGGCTCGGGCCTGCACCATATGGTCTATGAGGTCGTCGATAACGGCATCGACGAGGCGCTCGCGGGTCATGCCGACCATGTGCGCGTCAAAATCCACGCCGACGGCTCCGTCTCGGTCAGCGATAATGGCCGCGGCATCCCGGTCGGCATCCACGAAGAAGAAGGCGTCTCCGCGGCCGAGGTCATCATGACCCAGCTCCATGCAGGCGGCAAATTCGACCAGAACTCCTACAAGGTTTCGGGCGGCCTGCACGGCGTCGGTGTCTCGGTCGTCAACGCGCTCAGCGACTGGCTGGAGCTGCGCATCTGGCGCGACGGGCGCGAGCACATCGCCCGCTTTGAACACGGTGACACCGTCAAACATCTCGAGGTCCTGGGCGATACCGACCGCACCGGCACCGAGGTTCGCTTCCTCGCCGCCACCAGCACCTTCTCGAACCTCGATTACAGCTTCACCACGTTGGAAAACCGCCTGCGGGAGCTCGCCTTCCTCAATTCCGGTGTCCGCATCGTGCTGGAAGACGAACGCCCGGCAGAACCCCTCAAGACCGAGCTTTTCTATGACGGCGGCGTCAAGGAATTCGTCCGCTATCTCGACCGCTCCAAAACACCCATGATCGAAGAACCGATCTTCGTCGAAGGGGAACGCGACGGCATCACTGTGGAAGTCGCGATGTGGTGGAATGACGGCTATAACGAGATGGTCCTGCCGTTTACCAACAACATCCCGCAACGCGACGGCGGCACCCATCTGGCGGGCTTTCGCGGCGCGCTGACCCGCACGATGAACCACTACGCCAACTCCACCGGCCTGGCGAAAAAGGAAAAGGTCAACTTCACCGGTGACGATGCGCGAGAGGGCCTGACCTGCGTGCTCAGCGTCAAGGTGCCTGACCCCAAGTTCAGCTCTCAGACCAAAGACAAGCTTGTCTCGTCCGAGGTGCGCCCCGCCGTCGAAGGCCTGATGAACGAAAAGCTCGGCGAGTGGTTTGAGGAACACCCGGCCGAGGCGCGCCTGATTGTGGGCAAGATCATCGAGGCCGCCCAGGCCCGCGAAGCCGCCCGCAAGGCGCGCGAGATGACGCGCAAATCGGCCATGTCCGTGGCCTCCCTGCCCGGCAAACTCGCCGATTGTCAGGAGAAAGACCCCGCCAAGTCCGAGCTTTTCCTGGTTGAGGGCGACAGCGCCGGCGGCTCGGCAAAACAGGGCCGCTCCCGCCACAATCAAGCCGTCCTGCCGCTCCGGGGCAAAATCCTGAATGTCGAACGCGCCCGCTTCGACCGGATGCTGTCTTCGAATGAGATCGGCACGCTCATCACCGCGCTGGGCACCGGGATCGGTCGGGATGAGTTCGACATCGAAAAGCTGCGCTATCACAAGGTCATCATCATGACCGACGCCGATGTCGACGGCGCCCATATCCGCACGCTCCTGCTCACGTTCTTCTTCCGGCAAATGCCGCAACTGATCGAGGGCGGCTATCTCTACATCGCGCAACCGCCCCTCTTTAAGGTCAGCCGCGGCCGCTCTGAGGTTTACCTCAAGGACCAGACCGCGCTTGAGGATTACCTGATCCAGATGGGCACCGATGGCGCGATCCTTAAGCTGCAATCGGGCGAAGAGATCGCGGGCCAAGACCTCTCCCGCGTGGTCGACGCCGCGCGCAGCTTCAAGCGCGTGCTCGACGCCTTCCCGACGCATTACCCGCGCCACATCCTGGAACAGGCCGCCCTTGCCGGCGCATTCGACCCGGGCCGCGCCGACAGCAACCTGCAAGGCGTCGCCGATGAGGTCGCCTCGCGCCTCGATCAGGTGGCCGTGGAATACGAACGCGGCTGGTCGGGCCGGATCACGCAGGATCAAGGGATCCGGCTCAGCCGCATTCTGCGCGGGGTCGAGGAAATCCGCACGCTCGACGGCGCCGTGCTGCGCTCGGGCGAGGCGCGCAAACTGTCCTCGATCTCGATGGAGGGTCGCCAGGTTTACCGTGACCCCGCCCGCCTCAGCCGGAAAGAGCGGGAGACACCGATCTTCGGCCCCACCGACCTGCTTGAGGCGATCCTGGAAGAGGGCGAAAAGGGCCTGAGCCTACAGCGCTATAAGGGCCTTGGCGAAATGAACCCCGATCAGCTCTGGGAAACCACCCTCGATCCGGAGGCGCGCACGCTGCTCCAGGTCAAGATCGACGATCTGGCCGCCGCCGATGACATTTTCACCAAGCTCATGGGCGACGTGGTCGAGCCCCGGCGAGAATTTATCCAGGCCAACGCGCTCAGCGTCGAGAACTTGGACTTTTGAGGCCGATGCACCCGCTTCGCATGCTCGCCACGGCCCTGGCTGTTGCTCTTGTGTCCCCGGCGTCTGCGCAGACCGACCGCTTCATTGAAACGCGCCTGGCGCTGCTGCAGACCTTCTATGACACCCACCCTTTCGGCACCGCAGGCCTCGAACAGAGCCAGCGCCTGCTGGGTGCGATGGCAGGCGACGCGCCCCCGCCGGCGCCCACCGGGCAGTGGGACGCGGCCACTGTGGCACGCTTCGCTGGGATCCTAGAGACGATGCGCGCCATCGGCTTTGTCGAGATCGACACCAATGACCCGGACGAGCTCGCGCGGTTTGTCATCGGCTGGGTCCTAAGCGTCATTCGCGCCGAAATCCTACTCACGGACTTCCCAGATTGACCCCGCGCTAACTGACGTTGCGTTTTCCGGGGTAAATCAGCGCGACTTTCCCATGAAGCGCGCGGCCTGAAATCCCTACCTCTGGCGTGGGCACCGATCAAACCCTCAGGTGCCTCGCTCCGATCCGGGGTCCCGCCAGTTCAGGCTGACCCTATCCAGCCACCCGGATCGGGGCACCTTCACCCCAAATGCCGCTCCCCTCGCGACCTCGCCAAGGCGATCTGGCGTTGCCGCTCGCGAAACCGCGCCCGGTCCTCGGGCTCGTATTCCGCAACACATAGATGGCATTGGACGCCCAGCTCGAACTCCGGCCGCGTCACATCCGCGGGCTCAAGCGGCCTGCGACAGGCGCGGCAGAGCAGATGCTCGGTCTGAGCCAGGCCATGGCTTACCGCCACCCGCTCATCGAAGACGAAACAGCCCCCGCGCCATAGGCTCTCGGGTTCCGGCACCTCCTCGAGGTACTTTAGGATCCCGCCCGCCAGGTGATAGACCTCCTCGACGCCTTGCGCCTTCAGATAGGCCGTCGATTTCTCACAGCGGATCCCCCCCGTGCAGAACATGGCGATGCGCTTGCCGTCGAAGGCCGCCCGGTTCGCGTCCCACCAGGCCGGAAAATCGCGGAAGCTCTCGGTGCCCGGATCAACCGCGCCCTCAAAGCTGCCGATCGCCACTTCATAGGCGTTGCGCGTGTCGATCACTGCCACATCAGGGGCTGAGATCAGAGCGTTCCAATCGACCGGCGCCACGCGCTCACCGGCCTGCCGCGCCGGGTCCAGGTCCGGCTGACCCATGGTCACGATCTCAGCCTTCACCCGCACCTTCAGCTTGGCGAAGGGCCGCGAACTGGCAGCGGACCACTTGACCGCCAGCGCTTCAAGCCCAGGCTCGGTCCGGATCGCGGCCAGAACCGCCTCCACTGGCCCGCGCCCGCCCGCAATCGTGCCATTGATCCCCTCATGGGCCAGCAAAAGCGTGCCGCGCACATCGCCCGCCTCCGCGACACAGCGCAGCCGATCCGCCACCTCCGGCGGGTTTTCCACAGGCGCAAAATGGTAAAGGGCGGCGACCTCGTACATCCGCCCGACCTAATCGCCCCACTAAAGGCGTGCAAGCGTGGCGCAAACTTGACCGGACCCTGTCCACGTCGCATCAAAGCCCTAACACTCTCGGAGACCCGCCATGCCCCTCGACAAGCCCCGCCCCAACGACGCCCTCATCGTCATCGACGTGCAGAACGATTTCTGCCCCGGCGGCGCCCTTGCAGTCGATGGCGGGGATGAGATCGTGGCGGGCATCAACGCGCTGATGGACGAAGATTTCGCCGCAATCATCCTGACCCAGGACTGGCACCCCAAAGGCCATTCCAGCTTCGCCAGCCAGCATCCCGGCAAATCCCCGCTTGAGATGATCGACATGCCCTATGGCCCGCAAGTCCTCTGGCCCGATCACTGCATTCAGGGCAGCCCCGGCGCCGAATTCCATCAAGGCCTCAACACAGACCGAGCAGACCTGATCATCCGCAAAGGCTTCCGCCCCCAGATCGACAGCTATTCCGCCTTCTTCGAAAACGACCACGCCACGCCCACGGGCCTTGAAGGCTACCTCCGCAGCCGGCACATCACCGCGCTCACCATGGTGGGCCTCGCGACAGATTTCTGCGTCAACTACTCGGCCGTCGACGCCGCAGGCCTCGGCTTCCAGGTCACGCTAAGAGAAGACCTCTGCCGCGCCATCGACCTCGACGGCTCGCTCAAGGCCGCGCGCGCGGGCATGGCGAAGCTCGGGGTGCAACTGGCGTAAAGCTGCGACCACCTCCGCCCAAGCAGCTGAAGTTGCGAAGAGAGCCGCACGTTCGAATGAGAAGGAAAACCCCATGGCCCAAGGGTCGCCCGGTTCGGTTGTGCATGAGCTTGCAGCGCGCCTGCGCCGCGACATCTCTTTCGGGGTGCTCAAACCCGGCCAGCGCCTGAACATCGAAGCGATCAAGCGGGATCAAAAGGTCTCGCATCCCTCGATCCGAGAGGCGCTGGCGCTTTTGTCGGGCGAAGGCTACGTCTCAGTGGAGGGAAACAAGGGCTTTCGCGTCCTGGACTCGTCTCTTGAAGACCTGCGCGACACGACCCGCCTGCGGGCCAAACTTGAATGTATCGGGCTGCATTGGTCCGTTGAAAATTCTATCCCGGAATGGCGGGCCAAGGTCGTGGCCGCGCATCATATTCTGGCTGAGGTTAAGGCGGAGCTGGCCCACGATCCCAGGGCTTTTGCCAATGAATGGGACGAGCGAAATAAGCAGTTTCACCTCGCCCTCATCGACAATTGCCAATCCCCTCGGTTGATCGAAACGGTGTCGACCTTTTACGATCTGACCCGGCGTTATCGGCTGATGGCCTATGCCCAAAGCGACATCGATCACCATGCCTGGCTCCATCGCAGCACCTCCGAACACGCGGCGATTATGGATGCGGCCCTCGAAGGGAACGCCCAGCGGGCCAGCGACACCCTCCACGCCCACGTGACCAAAGGCCTCGATCAGGCCGAGGTTGAGATGATCGCGTGGGGTACGGCAAAGCGGAACGGCCAGCCGGGCTAGGTCACGCCCTCAGACAAAAGCGCGTTGCGTTTGCGCATTTGCAAAAAGATCACCGGCGCCATCGCAACCAGACCGATCAGCAAAGTCGTCACGCCTGGTGCGATGAAGATCAGCGACACAAAGCCAACGTACCAGCGTTCAACACGCGCCATATGCGCGAACATGAAGCCCGAGAAGGCCGCGCCCAAAAAGCCGATCCCAAGCATCGCCCCAAGCAAAGTGACTGTGAACTCCGCCCAACTAAAGCCGCCCGCCACCAGCAAAAGGGCAGGCGAGTAGACAAAGACAAATGGCACCAGGGCCTTGGCGATCCCCAATCGAAACGCCGTGTTTCCGGTCTTGAACGGGTTCGACCCTGCAATCCCCGCGGCGGCATAGGCGGCCAAGGCCACAGGCGGCGTAATGTCTGCCAAAACCCCGTAATAGAAGACGAAGAAATGCGAAACGATCGGCTCGACGCCCAATTGCGCCAGGGCAGGGGCAGCGACGGCCACTAGGATGATGTAGGTGGCCGTTGTGGGCACTCCGGCCCCCATCAAAACGCACGCGATGGCGATCAGGATCAGCGAGAAGAACAGGGCCAAGGCTTCGATGCCGAAATAGCTGATGGGCCAGATATTGCTGAAGAAACCGGCGAAATCATTGGCCGTTTGCACCACGACAAAGCCCAAGCGAAAGCCCACGCCCGTCAAGGTCACCACGCCCACCACGATGCCGACGGTCGCGGCCGCGGCGCCGACGGCCAAGGTATTGCGAGAGCCATCGGCCAACGCATCCCAAAGCTCACGCAGGGTCATTCGATTGTGCGGGTTCACAAAGCCAACCACAACGCAGGCGCCGATGCCCCAAACCGCGGCGTAATCCGGCGTCCATCCGGCCAGGATCATATAGACCAGGATGATCAGCGGGATCAGCGTCATCCAATGCTTGGAGAGCACCTGGAGGACTTGCGGCAACTCCTCGCGCCGCAGGCCGCGCAGGCCCAGCTTGCGCGCCTCCAGATGCACCATGATAAAGACGCCGAAGTAATGCAGCAGCGCCGGGAAAAGTGCGGCCGCCAGCACATCGCGCAGCGGGATCTCCAAGTATTCGACCATGATGAAGGCGGCAGCTCCCAGGATCGGCGGCGTGATCTGCCCGCCGGTCGAGGCTGTCGCTTCCACCGCGCCGGAGAAATGCGGCGGATAGCCGATGCGTTTCATCGCCGGGATCGTCAGTGAGCCGGTGGTCACGGTGTTGGCGATGGATGAGCCTGAGATCGTGCCCATAAACGCCGATGAGAAGATCGCGACTTTGGCCGGGCCGCCGGAATACCGTCCGGCAAGCGCCATCGCCAAATCGATAAACAGCTGTCCCAGCCCGATCCGCGTGGCCAGCACACCGAACAAAATGAATAAAAAGACGTATTTTGCCATGACCCCGATGGCGATCCCGTAGATGCCCTGATTGGTCATGTAGAGGTGGTTGATAATGCCGCCCCAACTGGCCCCGCCATGCAGCAGCGCGCCGGGCATATACGGGCCGAAATAGGCGAAGCCGATGAAAATCAGCGAGATCAGCGGCAGCGTCCACCCGATGGAGCGCCGCGCCGCCTCCAGCACCAGGACCAACAGGGCCGTGCCCATGAAGATGTCCGAGAGGGCCGGATCGCCGATGCGCCGCGCCACGATCTCGGGCGGCAAAAGCGGCAGGTAAAGCGCGGCGGCCACGCCTAGAAGTGCCAGCGCAATGTCCCATAGGGGGATCCCGCCCACATGCCACCAGGCGGGCGGCGGCGGTGCGGTCCGGCTCGACCGGCGCGCCGCAAAGAGCAAAAAGACAAGGCCAAGCATGAAGGCCAAAAAGATGCCGCGATGCAAAAGCTCTCGGATGAGGGCAAAGCCAGAAGCATAATATTGGTAAAAGGCCAGCCCCGCCAACGGAACGCTGAGCGCCAGCGTGACAAAGGTCGCGGTCGGACGAAAGGCGGTTTCGGGATCGAACTTGCGCTCAATCGCCGCCAATTCCTCGGCGCTCAGCGCGTCTTCGTTCTGTTTCGCCATGCTCACGCCCTTCGTCGAAGTCACCAAAAAAGTGGGCCGCACGGTGGCGGCCCAACCCGTTTTCCAGGGATAGGTCTTATTCGATCATGCCCTGCTCGCGGTAAAACCGCTCCGCGCCCGGGTGAAGTGGCACGCCAAGACCGTCAAGCGCAGTATCCAAGGTGATTGATGCACCGCGGGCATGGCCCACATCCAGCAGGCGGCGCGTGTTATCGTTCCAAAGCGCTGCGGTGATGTTGTAGATTAGCTCTTCATCCTGATCGGCGCCGGTGAACCATTGCGCACCCACAGTGACCGTCTGGGCCGCCGGAACACCTTCATAGGCGCCATCCGGGATCTCATCGGCTGCAAAGAAACCGTTCGCTTCGATCAGCGCGTCCACTTCCGGTCCGACAATCGGCACCAGGCGCATATCGGCAGACGCGGCCAGCTCGACCAGCGCGCCGGAGGGATAGCCCGCGACCACGAACATCGCGTCCAAACGGCCGTTGCGCAGGGCATCTGCGGCTTCGGCCCCCTTGATGTCCTCGGCTTCGATGTCATCGACCGACAGACCGAAGGCGTCGAGGATCAGCGTGGCATCGACCCGCGTACCCGAACCCGGCTCATCGATGGAGACGCGCAACCCGGCCAGATCGCCGACGCCCTCAATGCCGCTACCCTCCAACGTCACCAGGTGGATGTGCTCAGGGAAAAGCGCCGCGATGGAGCGCAGATTTTCCGCCGGCTCTTCGCCCTCGCGCGTGCCGGTGCCGGTATAAGCCCAAAAGGCCACGTCGGATTGAGCAAAGCCCGAGCTGCGCAGACCGGACAAAATTGCGTTGATGTTGTCCACCGACCCGCGCGACGACACCGCCGAGGCGATCAGGCCAGGCACGCCGCAGCTGCCGCCCGCGTCGCATTCGCGCGATCCGGGCGGGTTAGAGATGGCATTCGCGATGACACCCCCGACCGGGTAATAGGTGAACGACGTTCCGCCCGTCCCGATCGTGAAAAAGTTGAGCTCTTGCGCGGGTGCCCCGGTGGCGACACCCGCCACCAAGCAAGCCGCCGCAACGCGCTTTAGTGTTTTGAACATTTCCGTCTCCCTGTTCCGTCTTGCGCTCGGCATCTCTGACCGAGCTTATCGAACCCCCAACGGGGCATTCTCCCGGCTCCCCGGGCATCTGGTGTCCTTACCCCAGGCCAACTTTCTGCCTTTTGCAAGTGCAACGTTTTTCGGCGTATAATTCTAATGTTATATCTATAATCATAATATGATTTATGAGCGTTGCTTGAGACCTCGCCCTAGGACGGCACCTCGATGCAAAATTCTTCCGCCAATGCTCTCAGGTCCGTCGTGACCGGCTCAAATCGGACTTGCGGCGCTGCAGCGGCGCGAGGTTTTGGGCGAATGAACGGTCTGCGGACAAAGCGGTTTTTGCCTAATACGAAACGAATGACCGCTTTACTCAGTTTGTGACTGGCTGGAGCATGTTTGCTCGCCGTTCCCATTCCCATATCGCAAGACCAGGAGGATAGCTTGGCCATACCCGTTGACAGATAAGCCCAATTAGTCAATTCGCACAGCAATGATTGATTTCGAGATTAAGCCCTACACAAAAGACCACAAACAAACCGTCCTGGACTTGACGTTGGAGGCATGGTCACCAGTCTTCGAGAGAACCCCGGGTGACGTGCCAACGTTTGCATTTGAAGCGTTTTATCCAGATGGATGGCAAACCCGGCAAATCTCAGATGTCGGCGCCCTGCTTGACAGCGAGCCACAGTGCATCTGGCTCGCATGGCTTGGCACGCATGTCGCCGGATACATCGGCATCAAGTTGCATCCCGTAGATCAGATGGGCGAAATCTACATCATAGCTGTTTCGCCCCAATTTCAGCGCCAAGGCATTTCAAAACGTCTAATGACGTTTGCCGAAGACTATATCCGCGAGGCTGGAATGAAGATGATCATGGTCGAGACGATTGGCGATAGCGGACATGAACCCGCACGGCGATCCTATGAAGCATTTGGATTCGAACCTTGGCCCGTTGCGCGATATTTTAAAAAGGTCTGATATCGTCATGTTATAGCATTCGCTGAAAAAGAAGGCCCCGGATGTTTCGAAGTACTGGGCCGACGCGCAAAAGTAGAGGGGAACCGGCTTTGCTTCGTTTTCGTGATGTAGATGGTGACGACTTGGAAGCTGTCTGTAATCTGGCGGTTGCACCCGACCAGGTTGGTTTGGTGACACCGAATGTCATGACGATGGCGGAAGCTCAGTTTGAGCCTGGAGCGGTTGTTCGTGCGCTTTGGCTTGATGAAGCACCGGTCGGTTTGTTGGCAATGATGCGACCCTCGGCCTACCCTGAAGATGAAGATATCGTTGTGCGAAGAGACCTGGCATACATCTGGCGCCTGATGGTCGGGGCACAGTTCCAAGGTCAAGGGTACGGCGCCTGCGCATTGGAGGAAGCCAAGCGCATAGCCAAATCTTGGGACTACAATGGTATATCTTTGACTGTCGCTGACAAACCGAACGGCGCTATCCCCTACTATGAGAGGTTTGGCTTCGTTCCAACAGGCCGAACGCTTTGGGGCGACTCAAACGAGCTTGAAATGATCTGGGTGTTTTCAGACTAGATTTGCCCCTGTCAGCAAGGTAGCCCGTGTCGAAAGGAGCAATGGCGGCTATGCTGCACAAAGCTATCTTTTGAGCAGAGCGCAGCATCTGGGAGTTTTGGGCTCATACCCGACCTTCGCTGCACCACCCCAGCCCCATTGACTCCCCCACGCCCACGGGTGTGATTACCCCATGGATCAAGACGCCCAAACAATCGTCGAGCAGGAGGTGGAGGAGGCCGCCTCAGCGGTCACCGAGTACATCCTCGCTGTCTACCAGTGGCTCCGCGAGAACCTTCTGACATTCGAAAGCGTCTATGAGCTTGCCGTGATCGCGGGAACACTCGTGATCGCGGTCCTTTTCCGTGCCCGCGTCGCCCGTTTTTTCCGCGAGCTCAGCGAGCAGCGGGAGCTCGGCGTCGCGCTCCAGCGCCTGATCCGCACCGTTTCCTCTATCGCCCTGCCGGTCACCTGGTCGATCCTGCTGTCGATCTCGATCGCCGCTTTCGAAGGCTACGGCCTGCCCATCGGGTTCCTCAGGCTGGTCATCAGCCTCCTGGTGGCCTTCATCGTCATCCGCGTCGTCTCGATCTTCATCCCCTCGGCCTATTGGAGCAAGGTCTTCTCCTGGGTCGCCTGGACCGCCGCCGCGCTCAACGCCGTGGGCGTTCTCGACATCCTGATCGAGTTCTTGCGCAATACCGGTCTCAGCCTAGGCCCGGTCAACCTCACCGCCTGGGCGCTTGTCCAAGGCGTCATGCTGGTGGCCCTGCTGATCTGGGGCGGCACCCTGCTGATCGGCTTGGTCGAACGCCGCCTGTCCACGATGCCGCGCATGAGCTCGGCCATGAGCTTGCTGATCGTGCGCCTGATGCGCCTGCTGATGGTGGTCCTGGCAGTGGTGATCGCCCTGGCCGCAATCGGCGTGGATCTGACCGTCTTTGCCGTGTTCTCGGGTGCGCTCGGCATCGGTATCGGTCTCGGGCTTCAACGCACTGTGGGGAATTTGATCGCCAGCTACACGCTCCTGGCCGATCAATCCGTCAAGCCCGGCGACGTCATCGAAGTGGAAACCACCACCGGCCCGACCTACGGGCAGGTCACGAAAATGACCACGCGCTACGTCTCGGTTCGCACCCGCGACGGCACCGAGACCTTGATCCCGAACGAGGTCCTGATCGCCAATCCGATGACCAATTGGTCCCATTCCGACAAAGTGACGCGCCGCCGGCTGCCGGTAGGCATCGCCTATGACGCGGATGTCGATCTCGCCATCAAGCTGTGCATTGAGGCTGCGGGAGAGGTTGACCGCATCCTCAAAGATCCGCCGCCCAAATGCCTCATGCGAGAGTTCGGCGACAGCTCCATCAATATCGAGCTGCGCTTCTGGATCAATGACCCCGAGAACGGCGTGGCCAACGTCACCAGCGATGTGATGCTGATTGTCTGGCGCAAATTCCAAGCCCACAGCATCGAGATCCCCTTCCCGCAACGCGATCTCAACGTCAAAGGCTCCGTCATTATCGACGCGTCGCGCCAAGAACACGACCCGAGCGCCGACCACCCCGCCCCCAACGAAGACCCCAATGCGTCGCCCACCGGCTAAACGCCCCAACCTAGACATTCCCCGCCCCACGCGCCTAAAACCCCCGGCATCAGGGAGGGGCCGGGATGGTCGACATCGCCACACGTGTCTGGAACCACAAATGGAAGATCGATCCGATCGTCCGCTCGCTCATCGACACGGATTTCTACAAGCTCTTGATGTGTCAGTCGGTCTATCGCAACCGCCCCGACACCCGCGTCACCTTCTCGCTCATCAACCGCACTGCCAGCGTGCCGCTCGCCCGCCTAATCGACGAGGGCGAACTGCGCGAGCAACTCGACGACATCCGCACCCTGCGCCTGAGCCGCGGCGAAAGCACCTGGATGCGCGGCAACACCTTCTACGGCAAACGCCAAATGTTCACCCCCGCCTTCATGGACTGGCTCGAGAACCTGCAACTCCCACCCTACCACCTGGAACGCGTCGGCGATCAGTATGAGCTGACTTTCGAAGGCGCCTGGCCCGAGGTCATGCTCTGGGAAATCCCCGCCCTCGCCGTCCTGATGGAGCTGCGCGGCCGCGCCGTCCTCAAAACCCTGGGCAAGTTTGAGCTTCAGGTCCTCTACGCCCGCGCCATGACCAAGCTATGGGAAAAGGTCGAACGCCTGCGCGCCATCGACGGCCTCAGGATCGCCGATTTCGGCACCCGCCGCCGCCACAGCTATCTCTGGCAAGATTGGGCCGTGCAAGCCATGCAAGAGGGCCTCGGCCCCGCCTTCACCGGCACCTCGAACTGCGCCATCGCCAAATCCCGCGACCTGGAGGCAATCGGCACCAACGCCCACGAACTGCCTATGGTCTATGCGGCCCTGGCCGACAGCGACGAAAGCCTGGCCAGCGCGCCCTATGACGTGCTCAGCGATTGGCACGAGGAACACGACGGCAACCTGCGCATCATCCTGCCCGACACCTACGGCACCAAGGGCTTCCTTGACCGCGCCCCCGATTGGCTCGCCGGTTGGACCGGCATCCGCATCGACAGCGGTGACCCGGGCGCAGGCGCCGAAACCGCCATAAACTGGTGGAAAGACCGAGGCGAGGACCCCTCCGAAAAGCTGGTGATCTTCTCAGACGGCCTCGACGTGGACAAAATAGAAGACCTCCACGCCCGCTTCGCAGGCCGGGTCAAAGTCAGCTTCGGATGGGGCACGTTGCTCACCAACGACTTCCGAGGCCTGGTGCCAGGAGACGCCCTCGCCCCCTTCAGCCTGGTCTGCAAGGCGGTCTCGGCAGATGGCAAAGCGACAGTAAAGCTCAGCGACAATCCGGAAAAGGCGATGGGCCCGGGGGAAGAAATCGAGCGGTATAAGCGGGTGTTTGGGGTTGGGGAGCAGGAGCGGGTGGAGGTGGTGGTTTAGCTAATCGTTTTTGAGAGCCACTCAATGATGCGCATTAACTTAGCCTCGTCGATTTCACCTCTGCCCTCATCTTTTGAACTCTCTTCGATAAGCTTGTCTTGTTCGATCACCTCCCTTGCACTCTCTAC
>JBCBCN010000004.1:0-333317 GCA_038530555.1 Pseudomonadota bacterium
GGCGTCTTTGGCGTCTTTGGCGTCTTTGGCGTCTTTGGCGTCTTTGGCGTCTTTGGCGTCTTTGGCGTCTTTGGCGTCTTTGGCGTTGATACAGTATATGTATACTTTTCGTATATACTTTTTTGCGTACGCGTAAAGAAACACCCGGCCAGTCGCCCGGCCGGGTTCGAAATCAAGCGCTTAGGCGCCAATCTTAAAGCCGATGCTTAATGTGCCGTCGCCCCACCTTCGGAGCTTGCAGCCTCCGCGGCGCGGGCTGCGGCGGCGGCTTCTTCGGCCTCCTCGTCCCATTCAATCGCCTCGGGCGTCGAAACCAGGGCAAGCTTCAAGACCTCGCTCACGTGACCGACGGGGATGATCTCCAGCCCGTCTTTCACATTGTCTGGGATCTCGCGCAGGTCCTTCTCATTGTCCGCGGGGATCAGCACGGTTTTGATGCCACCCCTCAGGGCCGCCAAGAGCTTCTCCTTCAGGCCACCGATGGGCAGGACATTGCCGCGCAGCGTCACCTCCCCCGTCATCGCGATATCCTTGCGCACGGGGATCTGGCTGAGGACCGAGACGATGGATGTCACCATCGCGATACCCGCCGAGGGGCCGTCCTTTGGCGTCGCGCCTTCGGGCACGTGCACGTGGATGTCCCAGCGGTCAAAGCGCGGCGGCTTCACCCCGACACTCGGCGCGATGGAGCGCACAAAGCTCGCGGCCGCGTCGATGCTCTCTTTCATCACATCACCCAGCTTGCCGGTCGTCTTCATCCGGCCCTTGCCCGGCAGGCGCAGCGCCTCGATGGACAAAAGATCCCCGCCAACAGAGGTCCAGGCCAGCCCGGTCACAACACCGATCTGATCGGCCTCTTCGGCCAAGCCATATTTATGGCGCCGCACGCCGAGCATGTCCTCAAGCTTTTCAGGCGTCACCTCGACCGCGTCGGCCTCTTTCTTGACGATGGTCGTGACCGCCTTGCGCGCAAGCTTGGCGATCTCACGCTCCAAGCTCCGCACCCCCGCCTCGCGAGTGTAGTAGCGGATCACATCGCTCAAGGCCTCATCGCTCAGCGAAAACTCCTTCGCCTTCAGACCGTGGTTCTTGATCTGCTTGGGGATCAGGTGCTGACGGGCAATCTCGGACTTTTCGTCCTCGGTATAACCGGCCAGCGGGATGATCTCCATGCGGTCCAGAAGCGGCCCCGGCATGTTGTAGGAGTTCGCCGTGGTCAGAAACATCACGTTCGAAAGGTCGTATTCCACCTCCAGATAGTGATCGACGAAGGTCGAGTTCTGCTCAGGATCGAGCACCTCCAGCATCGCAGAGGCCGGATCGCCCCGGAAATCCTGACCCATCTTGTCGATCTCATCGAGCAGGATCAGCGGGTTCGTCGTCTTCGCCTTTTTCAGCGCCTGGATGATCTTGCCCGGCATGGAGCCGATATACGTCCGGCGGTGGCCACGGATCTCGCTCTCGTCGCGCACGCCGCCCAGCGAGATGCGGATGAACTCACGCCCCGTCGCCCGCGCCACGGACTTACCCAGCGAGGTCTTACCCACGCCCGGCGGGCCCACAAGGCACAGGATCGGGCCTTTGAGCTTTTTGGAGCGCTGCTGCACCGCGAGGTATTCGACAATCCGCTCCTTCACCTTCTCCAGGCCGAAATGGTCGTCATCGAGAATACCCTGCGCCCGGCCAAGATCCTTCTTCACGCGAGACTTGGTGCCCCACGGGATCGACAGCATCCAGTCGAGATAGTTGCGCACCACCGTCGCCTCGGCGCTCATCGGGCTCATGTTCTTGAGCTTTTTGACCTCACCATCGGCCTTTTCACGGGCCTCTTTGCTCAGCTTGGTGGCCTCGATCTTTTCCTCGAGCTCGGCGACCTCATTGCCGCTGTCTTCGCCATCGCCCAGCTCGCGCTGGATCGCCTTCATCTGCTCATTGAGGTAGTATTCGCGCTGCGTGCGCTCCATTTGGCTTTTGACACGGGTTTTGATCTTTTTCTCAACCTGCATCACGCTCATCTCGCCCTGCATCAGGCCATAGACCTTCTCCAGGCGCGCGCTGACGGCCAGCGTCTCCAAAAGTTCCTGCTTTTGGTTCACTTCGATGCCCAAATGGCCCGAGACCAGATCGGCGAGCTTGGCGGGGTTCTGTGTCTCCGCGACATTGCTCAGCGCGTCTTCGGGGATGTTCTTTTTGACCTTTGAATAACGCTCAAACTCGTCGGCGACCGAGCGCAACAGCGCATTGATCGTCTCGGTGTCGCCATCGGTCTCGGCCAGTTCGGTGACTTCCGCCTCGAAGAAATCGGGGTTGTCGCCGAAGCGGTCGATTTTGACTCGGCGGCGCCCCTCGACCAGCACTTTCACCGTGCCATCGGGCAATTTCAAAAGCTGCAGCACATCGGCCAAAACGCCGACGCGGTAGATCCCATCGACGTCGGGATCATCGACCGTCGGGTCAAGCTGACTGGAAAGCAGGATCTGCTTGTCATCCTGCATTACCTCTTCGAGGGCACGCACGGATTTCTCGCGGCCGACGAAAAGCGGCACGATCATGTGGGGAAACACCACGATGTCGCGCAGCGGCAGGATGGGATAGGAGGTTTGGGTGCCTGGCATGTTGCCGTCCTTATATTTGGCAAGAGGTCTAAGCACCGGCCTGTGGCTCAGGCGTTGGGTGGTGCTGATCGGGGCCCCAATGAAGCGGCGACCCCTCATCCCTCTCCGGTTGTCTTCTTTAAGTGGGGCGAGAAGGGGTACAGATCAACTGCAAACCTGCATCTCTGCCCGCTCCTCTCACTTGCCTTAAGCCATCGAGGCCTCTCGGCGCTGCGCGGGACCATGCCCGCGCGCGCGGCTGGCGACAAGGACATGCAGCCCCTGAATGCGCCCGAGGCACGCGAAGTCTGGGGACAAGTCCAGATCCCGGGCGTCACACCGCCCCACAGACATCTGCCGGCCCCTGATCGACCCATGACGCCCGCAACGGGCGGCCTTTGGCCGAGATTATCACGACGCCGCGCTAAGGATTGCCTAACGCGCAGGCAGGCAAGCGAGCCGCAGCCAGTCCATCGGCGCGATTCAGCAAATTTCGGCTGAATTTCATGTAATGGACAACATTCCGCCGTTTTTGCCCGTTCAACAAACTACAACAACCGGGATGGGAACTGCTGAATGAGACTGGGAATGGCGCGGCAACGCCGGCGCATAGCTGCTGTTTTAATCTTGATGAGCCTCGCTTTCGCGGCCGCGTTTACGAGCGGGTCGGGCTGGCTGATGCGGCTGCTCGATTTGTTTGGCGGGGCGACGCTCCCCGCGCTGATGCAATCGGCCTCGCTTGTTCTTCTCACCACGTTGATGTGCACGCTCACGCTCTTGCGCTTCTTCCCCGCCCAACGCCAACAAGCCGAGGTCTTCGCGGGCGGTCTTGCCGCGTTTGAGGTCTTCAACCTCGCCCTTGGCCTCTTTGGGGTAGGCTTCACCTCGCCACTCTTGGCCGTCTGCACGCTCGGCATGTTCGTTCTGGCGACTGACCATTTGCTCTACGGCCGTTTGCTCGACGCGTTCGGTCTTTGGCGGCCGCTTTCGGCGCGCCATAGCTTTACCGTACGCGCCACGCCGCATGCCGGCTGGAACGCAGTGGTGCCCCGCCCCGATACCGTCTCGACCCATTGGATCGGCGCGCTCAGCGCAGTCACCCCCACGAGAGAACCTGATGTCTGCGTCGCCCGCTATCGCCTGGGCGATGGCACAGTGCTGCACAAATCTCTTACAACGCTGGCTGAAAGCCACCCCGAACACGTGCGCTACCACTTTGAGCCCGAGGCCGATGACGATGAAAGCCGCTATGGCGCGGGCTTCTATGAGGCCTGGTTTCAGGCCGTCGACGAAGAGACAACCGAAGTGACGCTTCTATGCGAATACACGGCCCTGCGCCTGCGCACAGCGCTGCAGCTCTACTTCGACGACTGGCTGGGCTCGGAGGCCGACGCGATCCAGGCCTTTGTCGAGCAACGCCCTGACACGTCTATGCATGCGCGACTATGGCGCGATGTGCTGCGGCAAGCCTGAAGTTCGACAAATAGTGTAGGACGCGTAGACATGCGTGCGGCTTGGGCGGAAAACTGCCATGGCCGCGCCCCATTGGCGCCCGAATTCACCGCAATATCATCCAAGGTTTTGAAGTTTCAGGGGATTTGCCGCCTTCGGCGCTGACGAGCAGCGCGCGGCACCCCGTTAGACACCGCATGAAGGCCAGATCACGGGTGCAGTTATGAAGCTCTTTTTCTCTTTTAACGGCCGGATCACCCGGCAGCAGTTTTGGACCGGCATCCTCGCGCTGCTGTCGGTCACCTTAGTCATGCGCATCGCGCTGGCTCTCTTAGAGACACCGATGGGCGTGGGTCTGATCATCAGCCTGCCGCTGTTCTACATCTATGCCGCGCTCTTGTGCAAAAGGCTCCAGGACCGTGACCGTGACCCCGCGCTCTGGCTCGCTGTCTATCTTCTGCCGGTGGTCGGTTTGGCCGTGTTGCGCAATCTCGGCCTGCAGGAAACGCAAGTGAGCCTGGGGTTTCTGCCCGAGCGCCTAAGCGGCGTCGTCGTTCAGACCCCGGCGCTGTTTGTCACCTGGATCGCCATCGCGATGTCGGTCTGGGCCGTCTATGACCTGGGCACGCAACGCGGCAGTCGCGGGGAAAACCGCTACGGCACCGATCCGCTCCCGGCCTAAAGACCAACAAGCCGCAAGGCCTCTCCGGCCTAAACCGGCTCGATATCGCCTTCCGCCCTCAGCGCGTTAAAGTCGCGCTCGAAGGCGTCAAAGCGGCCCGCGGCAATGGCCGCGCGCATGCCCGACATAAGCTCTTGGTAGTAATGCAGATTGTGCCAGGTCAGCAGCATGGATCCAAGGATCTCTCCTGAACGGATCAGGTGATGCAGATAGGCGCGGCTGTAGTTGCGGCAGGCCGGGCAGGTACAGTCTTCATCCAGCGGGCGCGGGTCATCCTTGTGGCGGGCATTCTTGAGATTTATCTGCCCGCGCCTTGTCCAAGCCTGCCCCGTCCGACCCGAGCGCGAGGGCAGCACGCAATCCATCATGTCAATGCCGCGCTTGACGGCGCCTACGATGTCATCGGGCTTGCCCACACCCATCAGATAGCGCGGCTTATCCTCCGGAAGCTGTCCGGGCGCATAGTCTAGACAACCCAGCATTGCCGCCTGCCCCTCCCCCACGGCCAGACCGCCCACTGCGTAGCCGTCAAAACCGATCTCGCGCAGAGCCTCGGCGCTTTGGGCGCGCAAATCCTCCTCCAGCCCGCCCTGTTGGATCCCGAAAAGCGCGTGCCCGGGCCGATCGCCGAAGGCCTCTTTCGAGCGCGCCGCCCACCGCATGCTAAGCTCCATGCTTTGCGCGATCCGGTCCCGGCTCGCAGGCAGCGCGGGGCATTCATCGAAACACATCACGATATCCGAGCCCAGATCGGCCTGGATTGCCATCGAGGTCTCGGGGCTTAGCAGGTGTTCAGAGCCATCGATATGGCTTTTGAAGCGCACGCCGCTCTCATCAAGCTTGCGCAAATCGCTCAGCGACATGACCTGAAAGCCGCCCGAGTCGGTCAGGATCGGCCCCGGCCAGTTCATGAAGCGGTGCAGACCACCCAGCCGCGCAATCCGCTCGGAACCCGGCCGCAGCATCAGGTGATAGGTGTTGCCCAGAAGAATGTCCGCGCCCGTCGCCGCCACGCTTTCGGGCTGCATCGCCTTGACCGTGGCCGCCGTGCCCACCGGCATGAAGGCCGGCGTGCGGATCTGGCCGCGTGGTGTCTCGATCAGGCCCGTACGCGCCGCGCCGTCCTGCGCGATAAGCTCAAAGCCGAAGCGCCTCGCTTGCACCTCGTCTGTGACCTCCGCGCCCAAAACCTCCGTATCGCGTGCCATCGCGCGGCTGGCCTAGTGCATCCGCGTGGCGCGAAACAGGTTCATCACCACCTTAATCTCAAGGTTCGGGCCGGTCATGATCTCACGAAGCCAGCGGCTCAGATGGTTGCGATAGGTCGCCACATCGATCGGCGCGGCTTGCATGCGCCGGATCAGCCCCGATCCCGGTCCGATCTGTGTGAGCAGCGATAGCGCGCCGGGCTCGCCCCCGGGCACGCGCAAAATGACCTCGACCCGGTCGGCTTCGGCCCGGTCCCAGCCGCCATATTCCAGCAAGGACAAGGCGTAATCGCTATCGGACCAGGCCAGCGGCCCGGGCGCGGTCGTAACCGGCTCGACCTCGACCCGCAGAACCTCCGCCGCAATCCGGCGTGGCTCGTAAAACCAAGGATTGTCCTGCGCGCCGTCCCGCCAGGTGATGGCGTGAAACTGCCCGCCTATCGGCACTGCCTCACGCAGATTGCTCAGCGCCGCCGCCGGATCGGAAAAAAACATCGCGCCGAGCCGCGAAATGACCCGGTCATAGGCGCGGGGCTTGAACCCATATGCCTGCGCATCGCCCTCGATGAAATTCAACGGCGCCGCTCCTTCGCCTGAGACCCCTTTGCGCGCATTGGCCAGCATCACCGGCGAGATATCGATGCCCGTGACCGAGCCACCCGGGGCGACCCGCGCCGCCGCCGCCCGGCTTAAATGCCCGGTGCCACAGCCCAGATCGAGCACCCTCTTACCCGGTCGCAGCCCAGCAGCCTCCATCAACGGCACATTGAAAGCGCCGTGCACGCGATCCAGAGACGCTTCGAGATCGGCCCATTGCTGGCCCATCTCACCGCTCCAGAATATCTGTTGGTCACTGTTCGCGCTCGACATGGGGCCTCGGGTATGCGCGGTGCGCGTCGGCATTTCAATCTCACTGTTCTGCCGCGCGAGCGGTGCTGTGTCTAGGTATGCCGTTTTGGCGGTGGCCAATCCCGTAACCGCGCGCCCTGGGCGCAGCGCTAAGATAGGCGCCCACCAAGCGCGTTGGTCGTGCAAGCAATACAGCTAAATACCGGGCTCCCCCGGGCGCCTTAGCAATCGGTTCTGTCGTATTTCCGGGCTCTGATCCGCGTCTGGCGCGGCTCCGGTCTGGCCTGTAATCTCCTGCGGCTGCTTTACCGGCGGCGGCCTCACGCATATATAGCTAGGCGAATTGAGAACAAATACAACGTCGCCGCGCAAGGAGGCATGCCCAGGAGGCCGACCGTGCGAGACAAAGGAGCCAATGCGCCATGAGCGAGCATCAAAGCCATGCCGAGGCCGAGCCGATGGCCGAACCGATGGAAGGTGCGCCGCTGATCCGCCCCTCCAGCGTGGATCATCCGATGTTTGACGATATCGTGGAGGCCTGCCGGTCCGTCTTTGACCCCGAAATTCCGGTGAATATCTACGATCTTGGCCTCGTCTACACGATCCTCATCGATGACGAAAACGCCGTGCGCGTGACCATGACGCTGACCGCGCCGGGTTGCCCGGTTGCGGGCGAGATGCCCGGCTGGGTCGCCGATGCGATTGAGCCCTTGCCCGGCGTTAAACAGGTTGATGTCGATATCACCTGGGATCCTCCCTGGGGCATGGATATGATGTCGGATGACGCGCGGCTTGAGCTAGGGTTTATGTAGCTCAAAGACGGAGCCTTTTGCCTGCTCGGCGGGGCTCACGCGTTCTGCGCGGGCGATAAATCCTTGAGCCAGCGCCGCAAGGGGCTTATCTGGAAGGGGCAAAGGATCGCATCGATGTTTTCAATCCCCGGCAAACAGGCCGTCACCCTCACCCCTGCGGCCATCAAGCATATCACCAAGCTGATGCAGCGCGATGGCCACCAAGGCCTACGCGTGGGCATCAAAAAGGGTGGCTGCGCGGGGATGGAATACACGATGGATTACGTCGATGAGGTCGATCCCCATGACGAAGTGGTGGAACAGGACGGCGCCCGCGTGATGATCGCGCCGATGGCCCAGATGTTTCTTTTCGGCACCGAGATCGACTACAAGGTTTCGCTGCTCGAAAGCGGGTTCGCCTTTAACAATCCCAATGTGACCGATGCCTGCGGCTGCGGCGAGTCGATCAAATTCGACGACGCGCTGATGAAAAAGGCCTGAACCGCGCTCGGGCTAACCGCTGCGGACTGACAGAATTCACAAGCACCTCTGACCGCCGCGCCCTTGACCGCAGCGCCCGGGGCTGCGATCCGACATCTCGAACACCAGCTAAGACATGAGGATACCATGCGCCGTAAGCTTGCCGCCGGGAACTGGAAGATGAACGGGCTGCAAGCCGCTATCGCCGAAGTCGAAGTCCTGCATAACGCCCTGCCCAAGGCGCCTTGCGAGGTGCTGCTCTGCCCACCCGCGACGCTTTTGGCCACTCTGGCGACCGGCGTGACGAACGGCGCCATAGCGCTTGGTGGCCAAGATTGCCACCCGGCCGTGTCCGGCGCCCATACCGGCGATGTCTCCGCAGCGATGCTAGCTGATGCGGGCGCGCGCTATGTCATCCTGGGCCATTCGGAACGCCGCGCCGATCACGGGGAAACCGACGCATTGGTCGCCGAAAAGGCCCAGACCGCCTGGGCCGAGGGTTTGACGGCCGTCATCTGTGTTGGCGAAACCGAGGCGCAGTACCGCGCCGGTGAGACCCAAGCCGTGATCGAGGGCCAACTCGCAGGCTCCCTGCCCGACGGCCTGACCGGGGAGAACACCGTCATCGCCTATGAACCCGTTTGGGCCATCGGCACAGGCCTTGTGCCCGACATGGCCGAGATCGGCGCCGTGCACAGCGCGCTCCGCGCAGCCCTCGCCGAGCGCTTTGGCGCTGAGGTGGCCGACGCAACCCGCCTGCTTTATGGCGGCTCGGTCAAGCCTGGCAACGCGGCCGAGATATTCGCCGTAGGCGATGTCGACGGCGCCCTCGTGGGCGGCGCCTCACTCATGGCAAAGGATTTCGGTCCGATTGTCGCCGCGCTCAGCGCTGCCTAGCCAAGGCTGGACACCCGCGTCATACTGGTGCCGCGATGAATGAGGCCTCCACTCCAGACGCCAGCCCCGCCAAGGCTGAAGTTGCGCTACCTGTCCGGCGGTCCCGGCGTAAAGCTTGGGCGTTGGGTCTCGGCGCCCTTCTTTGCCTCGCGCTTCTGGCGGTGAGCCTGGCCCTGCCCCGGCTCGAGCGGCTCTTTCTGCAACGTCTTGGCACTGAGGCCGAAGCGACCCAAACGCTGGTGCGGGAGGTCCTGCGCGGCGAGCTTGACCGCGCAGCGCCCCTGCCCGCGCTGATGGCCGAGCGCCCAATCCTTCGCCAAGTGCTCGCTGAGCCGGAAAACCAGGGCCTGCTGCCCTTCGTCAACGAACAGCTCCGCCAATCCGCCATGGCGCTGGATGTCTCACATATCTACCTGCTGGACCGGACCGGCCGCACAGTTGCCAGCTCGAACTACCGCTCGGAACTCAGCTTCGTGGGCCGCAATTTCGGCTACCGTCCCTATTTCACCCGCGCCCTCGCTGGAGAGCCTGCGCGTTTTCACGCGGTTGGCACAACCACGGGGCAGCGGGGCTATTTCTTCGCGGCACCGGTGATCGAAGGGCTTGAGATCGTCGGCGTGCTTGCCGTCAAAGTCACACTGGACGGCTTCGAAGAAAACTGGCGACAGGGCGCTTACTCCGTTCTGGTGACCGACAGCAATGACGTGGTATTTTTGTCCGACCGGATCGACTGGCACCTCGCCTTGATTGACACACTCAGCGAGGAAGGCCGCGCCGAGATCACCCGGACCCGGCAATACCCCCTAGCCCAATTGCGCGGCTTGGATCTGGAGCGCGCGCCGCTCAGCGACAGTTTGGACGAGGTGTCGATTGCAACCGGGGCGCCCGAAGGCGGGGCGCAGCACTACGTCGCCCATACCGGCCTGATCGCGGCGGCGGGCTGGCGGGTGACCGTGCTGATCCCGACGGGCCTCGCGCTGACCCAGGCGCGTCAGGCGCTGGCCCTGATCGTGCTTGCTCTGCTGATCGCCGGGCTGATCACCGCGCTTTTCGTGCAGCGCCGCGCGCAATTGATGGACCGCTTGGCCGTACAGCGTCAGGCCCGCCGTATGCTTGAGCATCGCGTGGCCGACCGCACCGCCGATCTGGCCCGCGCCAACGCGCAATTGCGCCAGGAAGTGGCCGAACGCAGCGCCGCGGAGGCCCGTCTGCGCGCCACCCAGGCCGAGCTGGTCCAGGCGGGAAAGCTCGCGGCCCTAGGTCAGATGTCCGCCGCGCTCAGCCATGAGTTCAACCAACCGCTATCGGCGGTGAAGGCCTATGCCGACAATGCCGCGACCTTTTTGGAACGCGGCCAAGAGGATCAGGCGGCGCGCAATATCGGCCTCATTTCGGCGATGACGGACCGGATGGCAAAGATCTCCAAACACCTGCGCAATTTCGCCCGCAAGCCCAGCGAAAAGACCGGGCCGATCCCGCTGATCGATACGCTGGAGGATGCGCTGGCGTTGATGCAGCCGCGCTTGGATGCTGCGGGCGCCGTGGTGGAGTTCGACCGCAGCCCGGAGGGGATCACCGATCCGCACCGCATCCACGTGACGGGTGGCCGGGTCCGCTTGAGCCAGGTGGTGGTCAATCTTATCGCCAATGCGCTCGACGCGATGCAAGAGCAGGAGCAGCCCCGGCTGGAGCTGCGCCTCAGCCCGCGCCCGGACGGCTGGCGGGTCAGTTTGCGCGATCACGGGCCGGGCTTCGCCGGTGGCGGGGCGGCCCCCAATGAGATATTTGATCCCTTCTATTCGACCAAAACCCCTGTCTCAGGCGATACCGACGGCGAGGGGCTCGGTCTGGGGCTGTCGATCTCCTACAACATCATGCGCGATTTTGGCGGCTCGCTTTGGGCCCAGGCCCATCCCGAGGGCGGTGCAGTCTTTCACGCCGATCTTGTCGCGGCCGAAGTCCCCGCACGGCCCGTTCAGACTGATATGGCCGCGGAATGAGCCCGGATCACACCCCAGCGCCGACCTCAGACATCAACGTTCTCTTCGTCGATGATGAGGCCGACCTGCGGGAGGCTGCGGCGCAGAGCCTGATGCTCGCCGATATCGGCGCCGAGATGCTCACGTCGCCCGAGGACGCCCTGGCGCGGCTTGGCCGCCACGTGCCCGCGATCCTGGTCACCGATATCCGGATGCCGGGCATGGACGGCCTCACGCTGATGGCCCGCGCGCTTGAGATCGATCCCGAACTGCCCGTCATCCTGGTCACCGGGCACGGCGATGTCGATCTGGCGGTGCAGGCGATGCGCGACGGCGCCTATGATTTCCTCGAGAAGCCCTACGCCCCCGCCCGACTGATCGAGAGCGTCCGCCGTGCCTTGGACAAGCGCCGCCTGACGCTGGAAAACCGCTTGCTCAAGCGTGAGATGGTGGGCCAAGACCCGATCGCGGCACGCCTGACCGGACGCTCCCAAGCGATCACGCAAGTGCGTCAACGCCTGCGCGCCGTGGCCGAGAGCCAGGCCGATGTCCTGATCCATGGCCCTACCGGCGCGGGCAAGGAGGTTGCGGCGCGCGCGCTGCACCGCGCCTCATCTCGCGCGGGCGGTCCCTTCGTGCAGATAAACTGCGCGGCCCTGCCCGCCCATCTGATCGAAAGCGAGCTTTTTGGCCATGAGGCCGGCGCTTTTCCCGGGGCACAGCGGGCGCGCTACGGCAAGTTTGAGCATGCGCGCGGGGGCATCGTCTGCCTCGATGAAATCGACAGCCTCGCCCCCGATCTCCAGGCCAAGCTCTTGAGCGCGCTCGAGCATCGACAGATCACGCGCTTGGGCTCAAACGATCCAGTCGCTCTCGACATAAGGGTGATCGCGACGGCCAAAAGCGATCTGGAACGCGCGGTGGCCCAGGGCAGCTTTCGCGCCGATCTGCTCTACCGGCTCAATGTCGTCACCCTGGAGATGCCGGGCCTCGCCGCCCGGGCCGAGGATATTCCGGCGCTCTTCTCAACGCTGCTGTCCGAGGCCTGCCACCGCTATTCCCGACCGCAACCGCCCCTGCCCGGCGCGCTGTTGTCGGCGCTAAGCGCACGCGCCTGGCCCGGCAATGTGCGCGAGCTGCGCAACGCGGCCGAGCGCTATGCCATGGGTCTTGATCTCGATCTGGGTCCGGGCGTGAGCGAGCCCCAAACCCTCAGCCTGCCTGACGCGATGGCGCGCCACGAAAAGGCGCTGATCGCGGCAGGTCTGCAGGCCCATGGCGGCTCCCTCAAGGCGACCTACGCCGCCTTAGGGATTTCGCGCAAAGCGCTCTACGAGAAGATGCAGAAATACGGCCTGGCCAAGGCGGAGTTTGCCGCCGAAGACGAGCGCTGAGCCCCCCTATCCCACCAATGGGCGGAGGCGGGAACACGTAAAGCATTCATTTGGGCACGGATCGCGCCATCTGGGCCAGAAGCGCGGGAACTGGGCAAAAAAAGCCGGACAACCCCTTGATCCTGATGTCCGCGTCCTAAACACAAAGGTAACATCGCCCGATTGCGATGCTGGCCCGACGGAAGAGAGCGCGGGCCTCAAACCGCTGCGTTTTGGGAGGAACGCGCGCGGCCCTTGGCCCATGCCCCTTCCGAGCGACGCAGCCCTCACGGGAGGTTTCGTGATGAAGACCCTTACTTTGACGGCATCCGTCTTGGCACTTGGCGCCAGCGCGGCCTTCGCCGACGGCCATATCGACCGCACCGGCTGGCCCGAAAGCTTCACTGTTGGCACGGCAAGCCAGGGCGGCACCTACTTCGCCTATGGCTCGGGCTGGGCCAACCTGGTCGCGGAAGAGCTCGGCCTTTCGGGCGGCGGCGAAGTGACCGGCGGCCCGATGCAGAACATGGCGCTGGTGCATACCGGCGAGGCCCAGTTCGGCATGACCACCATGGGCCCGGCCTCGGAATCGCTGCAAGGCACCAACCCGATCGCACCGGGCCTGCAGATGACCAATGCCTGCGCCATGTTCCCGATGTATCAGACGCCCTTCTCGGTCACTGCGCTGAGCTCCTCGGGCATCGAAAGCATCGCTGACATCCCAGCAGGCGCGCGGATCGGCTTTGGCCCCGCGGGCTCGACCTCCGACACCTACTTCCCGCGTATGATGGAAGAGCTGGGCGTCGATTTTGAGCGTCGCAACGGTGGCTGGAACGACCTGGGCAGCCAGCTTCAGGACGGCCTACTGGACGTGATCGCCTTCGCCGCCGGTGTGCCGGTTCCCGCCGTCAGCCAGCTTGAAGTGCAAACCGACGTGAACATCATCGAGTTCACCGAGGATGAGCAGGCCACGATCTTGGGCGCCTTCCCGGTGTCGAACTTCGCGATCGCGTCGGATACCTACACCACCCTGGAAGCCGACGCGCGTTCGGTCTCGATGTGGAACTTCGCCATCGCCAATTGCGAGCTGCCCGACAGCCTCGTCTATTCGGTGGTCGATGTGATCATGTCCGACAATGAGCGGATGGTGAACATCCACCGCGCGGCACGCTCGACCCTGCCCGAGAACTGGGACAAGAACGGCGTGCTGATGTGGCACCCGGGCGCGGCCCAGTGGTTCATGGAAAACGCCGGGGCCGAGATCTCCGACGACATGATCCACTCCTCAATGTAAGCGCCCGGATTTAGGCCTTTCGACGTGCACCACGCACCAAATACCAAAACCGCCCGGGATATCCCGGGCGGTTTCTATTTTTTAGTTTTTTTTCAGCCCACTATAAGTCGATCTTCACACTCACTGAGCGGGCACGAACCGTTGCAAAGACACGCGGATCACGCCGGTATAGCTGCTGGAATACTGCGTCACGCCCAGGGTGTAGCTGCCCGGGTCGAGGCGCGTGACGATCTGGCTGTCGAGGCTGCCATTGGCGTCATCGTTCCAGGCGATCTCCCGGCCTACACTGTCAAACAGCGTAATCACCGGATCGCTGTCGGTCACTTCGATCGCATCGATCATGGCCAGGCCGCTTTCAGGTACGCTGAAGGAGTAGTAGACAGCGCGCCCACCGACCGGCTGATCCATCACAAGCTGTGTCGACAGCGCGCCCAGATCGGTGATCGGATAGCCCGAGCCCGGCGGCGGCGGCAGATCGCCCATCGCATACATATCGAACATCGCCTGCTGCGGGTCATAGCCCGCGATGCTCAGCGAGATCGGCTCTTGCTGATTGCTCAACGCGCGCATGCCAACGCAATAGGTGCCCGCGGCCAGCGGCTCGGTGAAATCAATCCGCGCGTTGAGCGAGTTGAAATCGTCGTTCTCGGCCACAAGCTGCCCGTTGCTGTCGAAGACGTAGATATACGGGTCGGCGAACTCATTGTCGGCCCGAATGGTCAGCGGCTGGGGCGTGCTCAAAGTAAAGCGGTAATAGGGCGCAGCCGAGGCCGAGGCGGTTTGCGTCACGCCAGATCCGGCCAAGAGCGCGTCGAGCGGGCCATTGCCAAGCAACGTGGCGGGCGTGTCCGGAGTGCAGGTGTCGATGCCTGCGAAAAAGCCCGTGCCGCCATCGATGCCGCCGGTGATCGTGTCGAACTCAGTGCGTGCAATGCGGATATCGGCCACCACGGCCCCGCCGCCAAAGCCACGCGTGAGCATGCAATACTGCCCGGTATCGAGGAAGGTCTCGGCCTGGCTGGCCAGGTTCCCGCCCCCGTCATCATCGGTCAACAGCAGGTTGCCCGAGGCGTCATAGAGCTCAAGGACCGTGTCACCGCCGAAATCCGGCAGGGCCTCGACGCGGATCTGACCCGGGGTGGAGACGCTGAAATAGGTGATCACATTGCCGCTCGGCGGCACGGTCAGACCGCTTTGATCGAGGGGACCCGCGGCTGCGGACACGTCCGAGCTTGCCGCGTCACCGCCGATCCAGGCGCCATTGCCAAGCCCTGCGCAAAGCTCCTGCGCCGCCGCCGGTCCGGCCAGCGCGCTCATTGCCACAGCGCCGAGAAGCGCGCCGCGCAACGTCCGTTTGCCGGCACCTCTGGGGGCTCTTGGGCCGCCGCCATCTCGGTCGATTTGAAAACTCATACGCTCACCTCCGCGTTCGATCTTGGGTTGTATCCCCCGGGCGTAAGCATAACAGGGCCGCGCGCTAAGATGCCAGACAAATGGCCCGCCGCCGTAATTCCAGGGCACGGCGCGTTCCAGCGCAGGCCTCAAGCAAGGATCCGTCAGTCATGACCAACACCACCAGCCCCGACGCCCCGAAGACGGATCTGACCGAAGCCAAAGACCCGACCGCTGAGGGTCCGGTTCTGGCCGAAGGCGTCGACGACGAACCGGTCGAAAGCAATCGGCGGCTTTTTGGCGGGCGGCTCTATCTGATCATGGCGGCGATCGCGACGATCTATGCGGGCTTTCACATGCTCGCGCTCAATGGCGTCTCGATCAGCGGCATGATCGCCGCCCCCGCCAGCATCGAGGCGCGGCTGGCCGACCGGACGGCGAGCGCGGCCTTCGACGACCTACGGACCGCGATTGGCCCGGCGGGAGAGGCCTTTGAGGGCAATTCGAACAGGCGTCTGCTGGCCCTGGCCGAGGAAACAGCCGCCGCCTCTGACGCCGCGACCGCCGCCACTATCACCGAGGCGAGCGACGCGCTAGAGGCCGCAAATGAGGCCGCGCGCGACGCACAAGGGGAGGCCCGCGCGATAAGGCGCGCCTGGTCCGAGCGCTTGTTCTTCCTGCCGAGCTTCCCGGTTGAGACGATCAATTTCCGCATCGTGCATATCGCGGGCGCTTTGGCGCTTGGCTTTTTGCTGTTCTCCGCGCGCACCTTTTCGACCGCCACGCCACCGGGCGGCGCGGCCTTCGCGGCGGCCGGTCCGACACGAAGCTCGCCCGTGTCGCTTTCGGTCCTTGTGCTTCTGATCCCGGCGGCGATCGCGCTTTGGACCTCGCTGGCCTTTGTGTCGTTTCTTAATTCAGGCCAGGGGGCTGAAGTGGGCGGGGTGACGATCTGGATGTCGCTGCCTGAGGGGCACCCCCGGCTCGAACCCTTCCCGGCCTATACCGGGATCTATGAGCAAGAGATCTGGTGGTACGGCCTGCCGCTTTTGATCGCTACATTCGGCGCGATCCTTGCAGGCTGGTTCGAGCGCGGCACGCGGGAAAGCGTGGCCATGTCCGATTTGGTTCTGGCCGTCGTCTCGGTCGCCGTCGCGATCTATCTCATCACCATCTATTCGACTGCGGGCCGCAACGCGGTCGGCACAGCAGAGGTGCCCATCGGCGTGGCCTTCGCGGCCACCGCAGGCTCGGCGATGATCCTCGAGCTGACGCGCCGCGTCGCGGGCCTGGCCCTCGTGATCATCACGGCCGTCTTCCTGACCTATACCTTCACGGCGCATCTGCTACCGGGCATCTTGGCCGTGCAGACGCCCTATACTTGGCAGCGGTTTTTCGGCTTCGTCTATACCGATGCCGGGATCCTCGGGCCCACGACCGCGGTCTCCTCGACCTATATCATCCTCTTCATCATCTTCGCGGCCTTCCTGCAGGCCTCGAAGGTCGGCGACTACTTCGTCAATTTCGCCTTCGCCGCCGCTGGGCGGGCGCGCGGCGGTCCCGCCAAAGTGGCGATCTTTGCCTCAGGTCTCATGGGCATGATCAACGGCACCTCAGCGGGCAACGTGGTGGCGACCGGCTCGCTCACCATCCCGCTGATGAAGAAGGTCGGCTATTCCAAGAAAACCTCCGGCGCGGTCGAGGCCGCCGCCTCCACCGGGGGGCAGATCATGCCGCCCATCATGGGCGCGGGCGCCTTCATCATGGCCGAGGTCACGGGCATCCCCTACCAGGAGATCGCCATCGCCGCGATCATCCCCGCCGTCCTCTATTTCACATCGATCTATTTCATGGTCGATTTCGAGGCGGCCAAACTGGGCATGCGCGGTATGCGCGAAGATGAGTTGCCGAAATTCCGCGATATGGCCCGGCGCGTTTTCCTGTTTCTGCCCATCATTATCCTAATCGTCGCGCTCTTCATGGGCTATTCGGTGATCCGAGCGGGCACGCTGGCCACGGTCTGCGCGGCGGTGGTCTCCTGGCTGACGCCATACCGGATGGGGCCGCGCTCGATCATCAAGGCCTTCGAGCTTGCGGGCATCATGTCGATCCAGATCATCGCCGTCTGCGCCTGCGCGGGCATCATCGTGGGCGTGATCTCGATCACCGGGGTCGGCGCGCGGTTCTCAGCGGTGCTTTTGGATCTGGCGGGGGTGAGCCAGCTTCTGGCGCTGTTTTTCGCCATGTGCATCGCGATCCTGCTTGGCATGGGCATGCCGACGACAGCGGCCTATGCCGTGGCCGCCTCGGTCGTGGCACCCGGTCTGGTCGATCTGGGCATCCCGCAGCTGACGGCGCATTTCTTCGTCTTCTACTTCGCCGTGGTCTCGGCCATCACGCCGCCCGTGGCCCTGGCCAGTTACGCCGCCGCGGGGATCTCCGGCGCCAATCCTATGGCCACCTCGGTTGACAGCTTCCGCATCGGGATCGCGGCCTTCATCGTGCCGTTCATGTTCTTCTACAATTCCGCCCTGCTCTTTGACGGCACCGCGTTGGAGATCACTCGGGCGGGTGTGACGGCAATCTTTGGCGTGTTTCTTTTGAGCTCAGGCGTGCAAGGATGGTTCATCGGGGCGCGGGCGGCCTGGTTCCTACGGGCGGCCCTGATCGCCGCGGCGCTCTTCATGATCGAGGGCGGTTGGGTCAGCGATCTGATCGGGCTGGGCGTGGCAGGGGCGTCGGTTTTCGTTCAGCGGGTGATCCGACCGAGCCCAGATGCGTCGATCTCCGTGCGAGGGGCGGATTAAGGGAGCGAGAGGCGCTGCCTCTCGCGCTCTCCAGAGTATTTTGGGAAAAATGAAGATGCCTTCGGGACCGTGGGAGCGCGGTCTTTGCGGCAGGATTTGCAGGGCGAACCGGCCCAAGTTAAGCCTTTGCCATGCAGCGCCTGAGCCAGAGCCCCAGCGACGACGCCTTTCTGCAGGATCCCTATCCCTTCTATGCGCGCGCCCGAAGCCTCGGACCGCTGTTTTTCTGGGAGGATTACGGCCTGACGGTGATCAGCCACTACGCCGAGGTCAACGCACTGCTGCGCGACCGCCGGCTCGGACGCCAACCGCCCACGCCGCCAAGCTCGCCTGCGGACCTGGCACCGTTTTACGCCGTCGAGGCGCATTCCCTCCTTGAGCTGGAGCCACCCAGCCACACGCGTTTGCGACGCCTCGTGCTGCACGCCTTCACCAGGCGGCGCGTGGGCGCCATGGGCCCGGAGATCGAGGCTTTGTGCCACGCCCATATCGACGCCTTCCCGGACGGTCCGTTCGACCTGATCACCGCCTATGCCAAGCCGATCCCCGCCTTGATCATCGCGCGACTTCTGGGTGTGCCCGATGACCGGGCGCCGGATTTGCTCGAGTGGTCCAATGCCATGGTCAAGATGTATCAGGCCGGGCGAAACGCCGAGGATGAGGCGGCAGCGATCCAAGCGACGCGAGATTTCGTCGCCTATCTCGACACCCTGATCGACGCGCGTCGCACAGCACCTCGCGATGACCTCTTGAGCGAGATGATCGCCGCCGAAGAAGAGGGCGAACGCCTCAGCCGGGCGGAGATGATCTCGACGGCGATCCTGCTGCTCAATGCGGGTCACGAGGCGACCGTGCACACGCTCGGCAACGGAGTGCGGCTGCTTTTGAAGACGGGGCACAAGCCGACCGGCGATGTGGCAGGCCTGGTCGAGGAAATCCTGCGCTACGACCCGCCGCTGCATATGTTCACCCGCCATGTCTATGAGGAGGTCGAGGTGGGCGGTTTAACCCTGCGCCCGGGTCAGCAAGTGGGCCTCCTTCTTGGGGCGGCGGGGCGCGATAGCCAAATCTATAAGGAGGCGGAGCGCTTTCAGCCGGACCGCTTTGGCGCCAAGACAAGCCTGGCCTTCGGCGCAGGGCTTCACTTTTGCCTCGGTGTGACTCTCGCTCGGCTCGAGCTCGAGATCTCACTGCGGGTGCTGTTTCACCGCTGTCCCAATCTGCGCCTCGCCGGAACGCCGCGCTTTGCCGATATCTACCATTTTCACGGGCTCGAGAGCCTTTGGGTGGAGACCTGAGCCCCCACGCCACTTCGCCGTAGCGGTGTGCCCTGGATCCCACGGCGCGGATCTGCCTTAGCCCTCGGTCGAATTGACTATGGCTTTCCCGGTCCCACTCGGGCTCCATGGCTCCGTTATCCAAGCCATCCGGACCTCTGGAGGATAGGATGCGGCTGCCAGCCTGCCTTTTAACCGCTGCCCTCATGGCCGCCTGCAACCCGCTGAGCGTGATCGAGCCGCCGCGCGAGCAGGTGATGGTCGACGGCTTTGTCATCCAATTGACCACCGACGCCTTCCGGCCTGAACCGATTTTTGTGGAACATCTGGGCAGCTCTGACCCCTTGCGCGACGCGGCCCATTTCTCCCGCCACCGCGCCGCCGTGGCCTTTGTCACCGGCTGCGATCTCAGCGCCGTGACGGTCGAGGACGACCTAGAGACGGGGCTGAGCATCTATCTCATGCCGCTCGCGCCCTGCGCGCCCGATGCCGGGATGGCGGCGACGCTAAGCTGAGCCCGGGCGCAGCCTTGGAGGTGAGTATTTGGAAAAAAGTGAAGCCAGCGCAGCCCCGTTGGGACGCCTGGTGATCTACACCCATAAAATCGAGGAATTGGCCGCGTTTTATGCGCGTCATTTTGGCTTTGAGAGTGTCACCTTGCCCGGCGATCGCATCACCGAGCGGCGCGCAGTTTCAGGCGGGGCCAGCATCTTGCTCCACCCGGCGACCGCGCGTCAGAAGGAGGGGCAAGCGATGATCAAACTGGTCTTTGATGTAGCGGATGTACCTGCCTTTTGCGCCCAAGCGGCCACACGCGGTTTACGGTTTGGCGCGATCCATCAGGCGGACGGATATGTCTTTGCCAATGCGCGCGACCCCGGGGGCAACCGCGTCCAGGTGTCTAGCCGAGCCTTCGCAGCCCGGTAACGCGCTATTCCGCGGCCACATCCTTGGCGCTGGATTTACGTGGCTTCAGCATGGGTTTGAGGTAGCGCCCGGTATGACTGTCGGCGTTCTCCGCAACCTTTTCGGGTGTGCCGGTGGCCACGATCTTACCGCCGCCATCGCCGCCTTCGGGGCCGATATCGATGAGGTGATCGGCGGTTTTGACCACGTCGAGATTGTGCTCGATCACAATCACCGAGTTGCCCTGATCGACCAATTCATGCAGCACTTCCAAGAGCTTACGCACATCTTCGAAATGCAGCCCCGTCGTAGGCTCATCGAGGATATAAAGCGTCCGGCCCGTTGAGCGTTTGGCAAGCTCCTTCGATAGCTTCACCCGCTGCGCCTCACCGCCCGACAGCGTCGTCGCCTGCTGACCGACCTTGATATAGCCCAGACCGACCCGCACCAGCGCGTCCATCTTTTCACGGATCGAGGGTACCGCCTTGAAAAACTCCTGCGCGTCCTCGACCGTCATATCAAGGACGTCGGCGATGGATTTGCCCTTGAACTTGATCTCCAGCGTTTCGCGGTTGTAGCGCGCGCCCTTGCAGGTCTCGCAGGTGACATAGACATCGGGCAGAAAATGCATCTCAATCTTGATGACGCCGTCACCCTGGCAGGCCTCACAGCGCCCGCCTTTGACGTTGAACGAGAACCGCCCGGGCTTATAGCCGCGCGCCTTGGCTTCGGGCAGACCGGCGAACCAGTCACGGATCGGGGTGAAGGCGCCTGTATAAGTCGCGGGGTTCGAGCGCGGGGTGCGCCCGATGGGCCGCTGGTCGATGTCGATGACTTTGTCGAGCAGATCCAAGCCCTTGATCGTCTCACAAGGCGCCGGGGTTTGGCGCGCACCGTTGAGCTTCATCGACGCGGTTTTGAACAAGGTCTCGATGGTCAGGGTCGACTTGCCGCCGCCCGACACGCCGGTGACGCAGACGAACTGCCCCAGCGGGAACTCCGCCGTGACGTTTTGCAGGTTGTTGCCCGTGGCCTTCACAACCTTGATCGCCTGGCCCTTGCCCTTGCCTTTGCGCCGCTTGGTTGGCACCGCAATTTCCCGCCGCCCGGCGAGGTAGTCGCCCGTGACCGAAGCCGGGTTGGCGATGATCTGATCAGGCGTTCCATGGGCCACGACCTGGCCGCCATGCACACCCGCGCCGGGCCCTATGTCGAAGACGTAATCGGCCTCCCGGATCGCCTCTTCGTCATGCTCCACCACGATCACGGTATTTCCCTGGTCGCGCAGGTTTTTCAGCGTCGTCAGCAGCCGGTCATTGTCGCGTTGGTGCAGGCCGATGGAGGGCTCATCAAGGACATAAAGCACGCCGGTCAGGCCCGAGCCGATCTGACTGGCCAAGCGGATCCGCTGGCTTTCCCCGCCCGACAGCGTGCCCGCCGCCCGGCTGAGCGTCAGGTATTCGAGCCCGACATTGTTCAAAAAGCCCAGACGTTCGCGGATTTCCTTGAGGATGGCATGGGCGATCTCGTTTTTCTGCGCGCTCAGGTGCTTGGGCACCTCGGCGCACCACTCGGCGGCCTCGCGGATCGACATCTCGCCCACATGGCCAATATGCTTGAGGTCATCCGGCGCGCCAATCTTCACCGCCAAGGCCTCCTGCCGCAGGCGATAGCCGCCGCAGGTACCGCAGGGCCGGTTGTTCTGAAAGCGCTCAAACTCCTCGCGGATCCAGGCGCTGTCGGTCTCACGGTAGCGCCGCTCCATATTTGGGATCACGCCCTCGAAGCTACGCGTGACCTGATAGACCCGCCCGCCTTCGTCGTAGCGAAAGGCGATTTCATCCTCACCCGAGCCGCGCAGAAAAACCTGCTGCACTTCGGGGCTCAGATCCTTCCACGGCGTCTTGGGATCAAAGCCGTAATGCTTGGCAATCGCCTCAATGGTTTGCACGAAATAGGGGCTTTTGCCCTTGCGCCAGGGCGCGATGGCCCCGTCTTCTAGGCTGAGCGCGGCATCGGGCACCATCAGGCGTTCGTCAAAGAACAGCTCCACCCCCAACCCGTCACAATCGGGGCAGGCGCCGAAGGGCGCGTTAAAGGAAAACAAGCGCGGCTCGATCTCAGGGATGGTGAAGCCCGAGACCGGGCAGGCGAAGTTTTCGGAGAACGTGATGCGTTCCGGCTCTTCACCCTCAGGCACCGCCGTCTCCAGGATCGCGATCCCATCAGCCAGATCAAGCGCGGTGCGAAAGCTGTCGGCCAGGCGCGTCTCGGCCCTTTCCCGCACCACGATCCGGTCCACCACCACATCGATATCGTGGCGGAATTTCTTGTCGAGCGTGGGCGGCTCATCGAGCTCATAGAAGGCGCCGTCGACCTTCACGCGTTGAAAGCCCTGCTTGCGCAGCTCCAGAAATTCCTTGCGGTACTCGCCCTTGCGGTCCCGCACGATTGGGGCAAGGAGATAGGCGCGAGACCCCTCCTCCATCGCCATCACCCGGTCGACCATGTCCTGGACCTGCTGCGCCTCAATCGGCTGCCCTGTCGCGGGGCTGTAGGGCGTGCCTGCGCGCGCAAACAGCAGGCGCATATAGTCGTAAATCTCGGTCACCGTGCCGACGGTGGAGCGCGGGTTTTTCGAGGTGGTCTTTTGCTCGATGGAGATCGCTGGGGAGAGGCCCGAGATGTGATCGACATCTGGCTTTTCCATCATATCGAGGAACTGCCTGGCATAGGCGCTGAGGCTTTCGACATAACGCCGTTGGCCTTCCGCATAGATCGTATCGAAGGCCAGTGAGGATTTGCCCGAGCCGCTCAGCCCCGTAATCACCACCAGCTCATCGCGCGGGATATCGACATCGATGCTTTTGAGGTTGTGCTCCCGCGCCCCGCGCACTTCGATCTTTTTAAGCTCGGGCATCGGTCACCTCAATTGCCTGTCGTAGCCTCACTACCTAGCGACCCAGGGCGCAAGCTCAATGGCCGGGCGCGGCAGCTTTAAGAACATTACCGGAACATTAAGGGATTGACCATCGGGTATGCGCAAAATGCTGTGGATGGTCCGGGATGAAACGGGCGCCTGCACGCGCCCGTTTCTTGTTCATATCAAACGATAAGTCTCGTTTAGGCGGCGGCCTTGCGGCGGCGCAGGGCGACCAAGCCGCACAACTCGGCCAAGAGCATCCATCCCGCGGCCCGAAGCGGCACGGGAGCAATTTCGAATTGCGGGTCGGTCGTCGCGCGACCGAACTCAGCACCCGCCAGACCGGCAAGGGCGCCATTCTGAAACACGCGCGCGAGCGTCGTGGCCAAAGCGTCCGAGAACAGGAACCGAATGCCGTCGGCATTGGCCGGGTCCAGATCGAACAGCGGCACCTGGCTGAGCGGCGTGAAGGCCACGTCGCCAAAGATCGTCGCTTGGGCCGTGTCGATCGTGAAGTTGCCGATCGTGGCCCTGGTCGAGCCGAGGGTCCGCGATGCACCGGCAAAATCATGCTCGATGATCAGACCACCGGAGTTTTGCTCACCGCCCGTGATGCCGAAAGTTAATTGGGCCGGAAAATCGCAGGCGGTAGACGACCGTTTGGGCAACCAAACCCTGGATCAGGAACAGCCCGCCCCACGCAGCGCCTGCGACAGCCCCGCCAGCGGATACAGAACATCGATCGCCGGGTCGCTCAGCGAGGTGATGCGCACAGTCTGCGCGCTGAGCATCGGCCCGATCAACGCCTCCGCCTCAGGCCCGCCGAACATCTGCGCACGCGCCACGAAAAAATCGATCTCCACCGCGCGGCCTAGATCTCCATCAAAGACAAAGCGCAGCGGCGCACCCACGCCCGGCCCCCATTCTCCGGCCATCAAAAACGGCTCACCGGTGCATTCCACAAAGAGCGCGGGTTCCTTATCCGCGACCTCGCCCGAAAACAGCGCCGCAGGCACCATCGGCGGGGTTTCCACCATCCCATTGAACAACCGGCCGACATCGACACCGGTCCAGGCGCCCTGCCCGGTCAGATCAATCCGAGGCTCGGCTGTGATATCCGCGCGCACTGGACAGGTATTTGCCGCCACGTTGGCCGCCAACCCCTCAGCCGAATACAGCGCAACGGTAAATTCGCCCGGCTCCACATCCAGCGCGAAAGTCACCTCCAGAACGCTGGTCCGGGCGAGCGCCTCCAATACCTCTGACGGCAGCGCGCTCACGCCCACCCCGTCTGCATCGACCGAAAAAACCGCGTCTATCCGGCCACCATCCTCCAGAAAAAGCGCAAGCGCCGCCTGCCAGCCCTCTCCCGGCTGCGCGTAGGTCAAAACCGGTGTGCTGATCACTGCGCGCCCATCGCAGGCCAAACCAAAATCCGGCGCCATGTTGAGCCCGCGACGGAACGAGACCACCGGGCCCAGGGACGGCATGTTGGTCTCGCGGATCTCCCAAGCGGCATCGACGACGAAGGGTGACAGGGCGCTGTAGCGCCGGAAATCATTGTCCGGCGTGCCGCAGACGCCCGGCCCGATTGCCGCGTTTGAGCCGCTCAGCCCAAAGATCATTTCGCGCCCGCCCGCTTGGGATGCCACGATCAGGCGCGCGCCGGCGCGGATCGCATCCACCATCGCCTGATCATTGCGAATGACGGCGAGCCCGCCTTCGACGGCCTGCGCTGAGAGATTTCGGCGGTAGAGCTCCGCCCCATTGCCGCTTTGGACCAGCACGGTGGCGAAAGGGCCAAGTGCCGCGGCATCCGGCCCGCCAAGAACCAATGCGCCGCCGCTGAACTCCGCCCGACCGCAGCGCACGAGCAAGAGATTGCCGCGCCCATCATGCGCCCCCGCGCCGCCCAAACCGACCCCGGGATAGCTCAAAGAAACGAACCCCCACTGCCCCGGTGCAAGCGGGTCGCGCAGAGACATCTCCACGGCCGCTCCGTCGCGATAGCCGGGATAAGACCGCCCGCGCAACGAAGGCGCCGCAGCTTGTGTTATAGGCGCAGTTGAAGGCGCCCGTGGCTGTGGCGATTGCGGTTGCGGCGCGCTCGGCACGCCCGCCAACACAGCTTCCTGGATGCATTGCACATATATGGCCCCATAGGCTTGCACGGCTTCAATCGGCACACCCGCCACATCATTGGCCAAGAGACGCGACAAGACAGGCCCAGGGATGCCCGCCTGACCCGCGCGCTCAATCACACAGCCACAGGCCTGGGGAAATTGCGGCGTCGCCGCCTGACAAATGGCCAAGTCGCTCTGCGCAGAAGCCTCGTCGCCTGCGCCAATCACAAAGCATACGCATAAGGCGCGCACCAAACGAACGAGCCAACGACCAATCATGCAGCCAAACCCTTGCCTCTAACGCTCAAACAACTCAGCCAAATCCGGCACGCACCGCATCTCCCGCCCCGTCTTTATCGCGCAAATATCCCAGAGAGTCTGAGAGAGGATCTCTCAGGGCGCTTGAGGAGGGGTCGATCCCCTCCTCAAGCGCCGCCAAGCACAACGATCAGATATGCAGCGCCCGGTCATAGGCGTTGAGCACGCTTTCATGCATCATCTCGCTCAAGGTCGGATGCGGGAAAACGGTCTCCATCAGATCCTCTTCCGTCGTCTCCAGCTTTTGCCCCACGACATAGCCCTGGATCAGCTCGGTCACTTCCGCGCCGATCATATGCGCGCCCAAAAGCTCCCCGGTTGTCTCGTCGAATACAGTCTTGATCATCCCCTCGGGCTCGCCCAGAGCAATCGCCTTGCCATTGCCGATGAAGGGGAAGCGGCCGACTTTGACCTTATGCCCGCGCTCCTTGGCCTTCGCTTCGGTGAGGCCGACGCTGGCCACTTGCGGATGGCAATAGGTGCAGCCCGCGATGCTCTCGGGCTTAATCGGATGCACGTCGTTCTTGCCCGCAATCAGTTCGGCCACCATCACACCCTCATGGCTCGCCTTATGCGCAAGCCAGGGCGCGCCGGCGATATCGCCGATGGCATAGAGCCCTTCGACACCGGTGCGGCAAAACTCATCCGTCACGACATGGGAACGGTCGATCTTTACGCCCAGCTCTTCCAGGCCCAACCCCTCGGTATTGCCGACAATGCCCACGGCCGAGATCACGGTGTCAAACTCGTGCGCCTCAAGCTTTCCACCGATCTCGATATGCGCGGTGACATGTGTCTTGGTGCGGTCGAGCTTTTTCACCGCCGCCTTCTGCAAGATCTTCATCCCCTGCTTTTCAAAGCTCTTCTTGGCGAAGGCACTGATCTCCTCGTCTTCCACGGGTAGAATGCGGTCCATCACCTCCACAACCGTCGTCTCAGCGCCCAGCGTGTTGTAAAAGCTCGCAAATTCGATGCCGATGGCGCCCGAGCCAATCACTAGGAGCTTTCCCGGCATATGCGGAGGGGTCAGCGCGGCCTTGTAGGTCCAGACGCGCTCCCCATCGGCCTCGAGGCCCGGCAGCTCCCGCGCCCGTGCGCCGGTGGCCAGGATGATCGATTTGGCCTTGAGCGTCTCGGCCCCCTTCTCGGTCTTGACGCTCACCGCGCCCTTTCCGGCCATGCTCGCCGCGCCCATGAAGGTCGTGACTTTGTTTTTTTTCATCAGATGGGCGACGCCGCCCGATAGCTGCTTTGCCACCCCGCGCGAGCGCGCGACAACAGCGTCGATGTCGTAGTCGATTTTTTCCGCGCTCAGGCCGAACTCCTTGGCGCGGTGCATGAGGTGAAAGACCTCTGAGCTGCGCAGCATCGCTTTGGTTGGGATACAGCCCCAGTTCAGGCAGATACCGCCCATATGTTCGCGCTCGACGATGGCCGTTTTCAGGCCCAGCTGGCTGGCCCGGATCGCCGCGACATAGCCGCCCGGTCCGGCTCCGATTACTACAACATCGAATGTGTGCTCAGCCATGTTTGCCTCATCCTGCGGTCAGTTTGGGTGTCGTACTCCTGCTGAGAAATAACACCCGCCACCCCTGAGATGAGCCTGACCTAGGGTCGCAGGCGCCATTGCGCGGTCCGCTATGCGTTCGGCGCATATCTTATACAAAATTTGCAAGGCTTGCGCTTTGGGTGGAGGTCAGTTGCCTCCGGCGGGAGTATTTTTGGAAAAATGAAGCTTGGGTTGGGAGCTTCTCAGCGCCCCTCGATCTCCGCCAGGATCTTGCCATAGCCGCCCTCGGCCAGGAACTCCTCCTCCTCTGGGGTGGAGACACGACCCAAAGCGGCATTCCGATAGGGGAAGCGGCCGTGGCGGGCGATGATCTCACGGTGCACGCGGGCGTGGAGGAGGTTGTTGCTGGCCTCAGGCATCCTGGCCTCAAACCAAGCGACGCATTGATCTTGCTCGGCCAGATCCTCCGAATGCATATGCGGCAGGTAGAAGAACTGCCGCCCCGGCCCGGCGATCTCCCGGTCCCAGTCGGCGGCGATGGCCTTAGCCGCAATGGCTCGCGCCCTTGCATCGCCCGCAAAGCTCTGGCCTGAGCCGCGAAAAATATTGCGCGAGAACTGATCGAGCAGAAGCAACAGAGCCAGAGCCCCCTCGCCCCCGGTCAGCCAGTCTTCGAATGCACCGTCCTGGGCGTCGGTCACCGCTTTGCCAAAACGCTCTGCGATGGTGGCGTCCAGCGCGTCGTCTTGCCGATACCATTGCTCCGGCGTGCACTCTTCGAGCCAAAACCGGCAAATGTCCTGCGCATGCATCCTCTATCCTCCCGCTGCAGGCGCGGTTTGGGGGTCCGCGGGATCCTGCGGTGCGTCGCCATCTGTCGCCTCCTCCACCGCCTCGGCATAGTAATCCTGCGCGGCCTCCATGAACACCTGGCCCGATTGTGGCAGAATGGCCGCATAGCTCTCGGTCTCGCTGGCATCCGCCGCTGGACGCACCCCTGTGCGGTAAAGCGCATAGGCCGCCAGAAGCGCCGCCGCGATCGTCAAAAACAGGAAAAAGCCAGCCGCACCCACGCCATTCATTACCTGGCCCACAAGCAGCGGGCCGAAGATCGCGCCGACCCCGGTGATGAAGACCAACCGCCCCCCCGCCGCGGGCATCTGCTCGGTCTCCAAAAAGTCGTTGGTATGCGCCAGAAGCAGCGCGTAGAGCGGGTTCGCCATGCCACCATAGACAAATCCTGCCGCCAATATCACAGTGAAAACACCCGCCCCCCAAAAACCGGCCATGCCCGCAAGGCCCGCCAAGGCTGCGACAGCCATGATCAACAGTCGCCGGTCCATCCGGTCGCTGAGCCAACCGATAGGATATTGCAGCAGCAGGCCACCGACATAAAAGCTCGCCACAAAGGCCGAGATTTGCCCCAGGCTGAGGCGCGCTTCAGTGCCGAAGACCGCCGACATGCCAAACATCGCGGAATAAATCCCGCCCAGCATGAACATCCCCACACAGCCCAGGGGCGAAATGCGGAACACCTCCATCAGCCCCATCGGCTTGGTCGTCTCAAAGGGCGGGATCGGGGTTACACTGAGCAGGATCGGCGCGAAGCTGACCGACACCAGAACCGAAAGCACAATGAACAGCGTAAAGCCCGCCGGATCGCCAAGGACCAGAAGGCTTTGCGCGATCACCACACCGGACATCTGCGTGATCAGATAAATCGACAGGGTTTGGCCACGATTTTCATTGGTCGAAGAATTGTTCAGCCAGCTTTCGGCAGTCACGTAGACGGCCGAGAAGCAAAACCCGATGATCGCGCGCAAAACCGTCCAAGAGATCCAGTCGACCAGAACCGGAAATAGGATCAGCGCCGCCGAGATCAGTGAGCCCAGAGCCGCGAAGCTTCGGATATGCCCCACCCGCCGGATCATCAGCGGCGCAGCCTGAGAGCCACCTAGAAAGCCTGCGAAATAGGCCGACATCACGATCGACAATTGCGCCGTCGAAAAGCCCTCGATATCGCCGCGCACGCCCAAAAGCGTGCCGTGCAGGCCGTTGCCAATCATCAAAAGTAGAATGCCGAAAAGCAGCGCCCAGGAATTGCGGATCACGGCGAACATAAGGGGCCTCTAACGCGTTCGAACGGGCTTTAATGCGCGAGCCTTAGCACCCAAAGCATGACGATTCTGTCACGCCCGCGACGGGATCAGCAAAGACGCGTCGCCATAGGAAAAGAACCGGTAACGCTGGGCGATGGCATGGGCGTAGATCTCCATCACCCGCGCATGTCCCATCAAGGCCGCGACCAGCATCATCAGCGTCGATTTGGGCAGGTGAAAGTTGGTCATGAGCGCGTCGGTCAGGCGAAATTCAAAGCCCGGATAGATGAAAATATCGGTCGAGCCTTGCCAGGGTCCAAGCGTTACGCCGCCCCTCGCCGCGCTCTCGATCAGCCTCAGCGCGGTGGTGCCCACGGGAATGATGCGCCCACCGGCCGCGCGCGTGGCGTTGATCTCGTCGGCGGCCTTTTCGCTGATCTCCCCGCGCTCGGGATGCATCTTATGTTCGGTCACATTGTCCACTGTGACCGGCAGGAACGTGCCTGCACCCACATGCAAGGTCACGAAACTCATCTCGATGCCCGCCGCGCGCAGCCCGTCCAACAGCGGCTGATCGAAATGCAACGAGGCGGTCGGCGCGGCCACCGCACCGGCATGGCGCGCCCAGATTGTCTGGTAATCCTCGCGGTCCTGCGCATCGGCCGCTCGCTTGCCCGCGATATAGGGCGGAAGGGGCATAGATCCGACCGTTTGCAGCGCGTTTTCAAAGTCTTTCCCGATTTTGTTAAAGTCCAGGACTAGGGGCGACAGACTTTCTATACACCCCGTAAGACTGCCCTCAAAGACCAGGCTCTCGCCCTCTTTGAGCTTACGCATTGGCTTGGCCAGAGCGCTCCACCCCCCGCCGGGTTGCGGCTCCAGCAGGGTCACTTCGATCCGCGCCACACCGCCGCCATCCCGGCTGACGCGATGGCGCTCGCCGGTCAGGCGCACGGGCAGCACGCGCGTGTCATTCAGCACCAGCCGGTCGCCCGGGCGCAGGATCCCCGGTAGGTCGGCGACCACGGCGTCGCGTGTCTTAGGGCCGTCAGCGACCAACAAACGCGCGGCAGACCGAGGTTTCACCGGGCGCGTGGCGATCAACGTCTCGGGGAGGTCGAAATCGAAATCGGTCAGCTTCACGGCAGGTTCCAGGACATCAGGCGTCACGGCAGGTCGGATCGGGTTTTGCCATGCGCGTTCTACTGCGCCGACAAATCCCCCGGGGGCGGGCGGCGGAAAATCTCGCGGAAGATGCCCGGCGTCAAGATCGACAGTGGATTGGCCGTGACCGTCGCCTGATCGCCCTGACCCGTGACCTGGTAGGAGACCCCGAAAAGCCCCTCGCGCCGCGGTGCAAAGATGGCGCCCAGCGCTCCGTTGATCACGTAGATCGGCGAGACCACACCCTGCACATCATAGCGCCCACTCGCGGTTTCATAGCGGCCATCCATCGACAGGCCGATCGCGGCGCCGATCGCGCTGCTTTCCTCGATCACGATGGCCTCAGGGGTAACGCGAAACCGCGCTTCGATATCGCTCAGATCAATGCCTTCACCCGACAGCTGATCCAACAGGCCGACCACCGAGATCGCATTGAGTAGCTCGGCCACAGCGGGCGCGTCACGCACGCGCATCCCGTCGATGTCGAGAAAGCCGCGATAGCTCTGCGGCTCGGGCGCGGCGCGCAGGTTCAGCGTCATCGCCCCGCCATAGCCATTGGCGAAAAGATCGGCCGCGCGCAGGACTGCGCCCGCATCGCCCGCTTGAAGATCGATGTCCAAGCCGTTGACATTCGGGCGCAACTGCCCCGAGATATCTGGCCCGCCATTGACGCGGCCGCGAAAATTTCCGCTCAAACCAGGGGCGAGATCAGCGAGAACCGAGGTCAGAACAATCCCTTCGCTCAGAACCAACCGGTCGAGCACAGCCTGGATCGGCGGGCCTTCAGACGCGCTCCCCGTCGCGCCCGAGGGCCCACCCAGACCCTCGGCCCGAGCCAAGTCAATCGACCCGCCGGTGATCTCGACCAGCGGCGGCACGCCAGGCCCGCGGCCGACGAGGGCACCACGCACCGAAAGCCAGGCACCGATGGCGAACCGGTCCAGCTCGAACCGGTCGAGCCCGCCGCCCGGCGCTAGATCGACCCGGCCTTGCAAAGCCAGGCCAGCCGCCTGCAGATCGAGCGCCTCGATGCGCGGCACCGCACCCAGGCTTACCTGCGCGTCAAGGCGGCCGGTCTGCACCTGCGGCAGCGACCAGCCCAGCGTCGGCAAGCTCAGGGCCAGACCGGCCAGATCCGAGCTAAGCGTCAGATCCGGCGCCACACCCGGGCGCAGCGCGAGCTGCGCATCGACCGCGCCCGCACCACTCAAAAGTCTCGGCGGAAGGCCCACACCGAGGCGCCTGAGGTTCTCGTCGGAGACTGTCACACGCGCCTCCGCCCGGCTCACGCCATCTGCACCCGGCCCAAGCGCCTGGCTCCAGCGCCCGGTCATCGGCACACCGTCCAGCGCCGCGCGCCCGACCAGGGCCACGACCTCCTCGCTCAACGACAACTCGAGGCGTTCGGCGCTCAGCACCCGGCCCTCTAGGAGCGTCTCGCTGGTCACATCGTTCAGCGTCCCCGCCGCGCGGAAGCGGATGTCTTCGCGCGCGATCTGGCGCTGCAGAGGGAAGTCGAGCTCGGCCAGAACCCGCGCCCGGCCCCGCGCCAGATCCGCCGCCGCGATCCGGCTCTCCGCCATCAGGTTCACCGGCGGCCCGGCCAACACCGCACCAACCGCCTCCAACGGTCCGTCGATGGCGAAATCAAACTCGGCCAAGCTCGCCCCGCGGCGTAGTTCCTCGATCAGCATGGTCGAGCCCGCCAGATCGATCGCCCCGCCCCTTGGCGCGGTGATCTCTCCGGCGGCAAGCCGTAGCACAAAGCGGTTGTCCATCACCGACAGATACCCCGCGCCGTTCTCGATGGGTGGCAGGCCGTTCAGCGCATTCAGCGTGAGGCCGTCGAAATCCATCCGCACGGCGACGCGCCCGGCCGTGTCGGGCGCCCGCCGCAAGGCCACGGCCAGATCCCGAACCCGCCCGGTCTGCATGCGTTGATCGAGATAGGCCCGCGTGCCGGGGATAAAGTTCTCGGGCCAATAGGGCAGCACCTCGCGCGCCGCGACCTCCGGCAGGTGCAGATCCAGCGCACTGACCACGCCATCGGGGCCAAAGCCCACCTCCCCACTTGCGCGCAACTCGAAGGGTCCACCAAAAAGCGCCGCTTGCCCAATCTCCAAGCGCCGCTCAGTGCCCAGGGTCAGGCGCAAATCAAGCGCGCCACCGCGAAATTCAAGGGGCTGCTCAAACAGGCCCGGCGGATCGACGCGAAGCTCATCAAGCTGCAACTGCCCTAGGAACACCTCGCCATCGGGCGAGATCTGCGCCTCACCCGTCGCACGCAGATCCATGGCGGGCGCGCTCAGCGCAAGCGTGTCGAAGCTAAGCCTTGAGGCCGCCGCATCGTAGCGCACCTGCGCTTGCAACCCATCGAAGGCCAGCGCATCGCCCGCCTCGCCCTGAGACAGCGCGCCGGCGCCGATCTCCAGGCGCCCGGCCACATCGCCGACCCGTCCGAAATCGTCGATCTCACCCGAAAGCTGACCTGAGATAGGCGCGTCAATGGGCGCGAGCCACCCCAGGGCCGGGCTCGCTGAGGCCAGGTCTTGGGCATCGAGCGTCTGAAAGCGCGCCTCGAGCCGGGTCTGAGCCCGGGCCGCGTCCCGGGTGATCTCCATGCGCACCCTGGCCTCACGCCGCGCCACCAACGCGCCGTCGACCACCAGGCGCAGCACCTCGCCCTCCCGGCTCAGCGACAGATCGGCATCGCGGCTTTGGATGATTTGCCCGGTCAACACGTCATTGACGAGAAACAACAGTCCTTGGCCCGAAATCTCGTCCAGCTCGGCAAAGGCCGGACGGTCCCACAGCGCGTCGAAATTGGCCAAAGTCGCGCTGATCCCGCCTTGCTGGCGCGGCGCTTCGGGCGCAAGGCGCAGATCGATGGCACCCGTCTCATCACGCGCCAGCTGCATTCCGGCGCCATCGAGCCGTACGCGTTGCACCCGGAGGTTGCCGCCAAGCAGCGCGCCGCCATTGAGCAAAACGCCCATCTCGGGGAAAAACGCCCGGAGGCCGACCGCGTCGCGAAACTGCACAGAGCTCAGCCGGATCTCGGGATAAAACCCACGTTCGGGCAGCGCCACCGAGATCGTCTCAAGTACAATCTCACCTCGAGGCCCATCGGGCAGATCCTCGGGGTTGAGAGCGCTGGCAAGCCCCGCATTGACCCGCTCGAGCACCCGCGCCTGCAAACCTTCGGGCAATGCGATCCCGTCACCCCGCGCCGCGATCAAAACGACCGCGACCGCGACAAACCCGGCCAGCACCAGAACCCCGACTGACTTCGCGCCAAGCGCCACCCAGCGCAGCCAAGACCGCACCCGCCGCGGCGCGGGCTCGCCCGGCTCGGACCCATCCTCTGGGCTTGGTTGCGGTCCCTGCATCATCCCTGCCTGTTCTGCGCCCGCACCTGCAAGCGGTTGCGTGCGATGGCGCGATCCCATGAGCGCGCGGCCTTTATCTTGCCTGTAATCCCCCTAGCTTGCAAAGCGCCGCCCTTCACGGGGCCAATCGCACATACCACCGACCCCCGCGCCACCAACCCCCGACCACCAACCCACGAGGACCCGATGACCGAGACCCTGCCCGACACTGGAACCATGGCCCCCGATTTCACCCTGCCCCGCGATGGCGGCGGTGAGATCACGCTCTCCGCCCTGCGCCCGGGCAAGGTCGTGCTCTATTTCTACCCGAAGGCCGATACCGGCGGCTGTACCAAGCAATCCGTCGCCTTCACGGAGATGGCCGAGGCTTTCGAGAAGGCCGGCGCCACGATCATCGGCATTTCAAAGGACAGCGTCGCCAAGCATGAGAAATTCATCGCCAAGCACAGCCTCGGCGTCATCATGGCCTCCGATGAGGCCTCCGATGTCTGCGAGCGCTATGGCACATGGAAGGAAAAGAGCATGTACGGAAAAACCTATATGGGCATCGAACGCTCCACCTTCCTGATCGATGGCGAGGGAAAGATCGCCCAGGCCTGGCGCAAGATCCGCGTGCCCGGCCATGTCGAGGCGGTGCTGGAGGCAACGCAGGCGCTCTGACACGCGGAGCTCAGCGGTCCGCGCCTTCACGTTTCCAAAAATACTCTGGGGTCTGGGGCAACGCCCCAGCCCGACCCTAAGGGCTAGATCCAAGCCCATCCAATCAGGGCCAACCCATTGACGCCGCCCTATTATCGCCACCCCACTATCCACGCGGCATTTCGGCGGATTATTGCCCATTCGGCGCGCCTTGGGCGAGATCACGGCCTCGCCCGCGACTAATCGTTGAGGCGCGCGCGCCAATGTCTTAACCCATCCGGGCGGGGCCAAAGGCATACGAGCCCCGGACAATGATGTGAAAATCGGGGCAGCGTGTGTACAAACCAACCCTAAAAACCCGCCTTAACGCGGCGCTTGAGCGGAGCCTGCCCGAACAGCGGCTTTACCTGAAATCCGACGAAGGCATGCGGTATTTCCGGCTCAGCTCCGGCGTGCAGGCGGCTATCGTTTTGGGCTCGGCCCTATTTGTGGGCTGGACCGCTGTCGTAACTGCGATCTTTCTGATCGCCGCCATCTCGGCAGGCGATGTGCGCGATCAGGCCCAGGCCGAACAGCTCGCCTATCGCGAGGCGCTCAACGACATGGCCTCTGAGCGCAACGATCAGCTGCGCGAAGCACGCGAGGCGCAGGACCATTTCAGCCGCGCCATCGAACAGGTCTCCGAGATGCAATCGCGGCTTTTGGCCTCCGAAGAGCGCCGCCGCGAGCTCGAAACCGCCGTCAACGTCATCCAAGCGACTTTGCGCCGCACAATCCAAGAACGCGACATCGCTCGGCAAGATGCTGAGCGCTATCTGGCCGAGATCCAGACCGAGACCGGCGTGCTGCAAACCTCCGCCGAAGAGCGTCGCGCCACCGAAGCCACCCTCGATCTGCTCATCGCCCAGCTTGAGGCGGCCGCACTCGAGCGGGACGGTGCGGCCAGTGCCGAGGCCGAAGCCTTCGCGATGATCGACGAGCTGCAATACGAGGCCGCGCTGGCCCGCGACCGCTCTGAGCGGATTTTCACTCAGATCGAAGACGCTGTGACCGCCTCCATGACCCCGCTCGAAGAGATGTTCGACGCAACCGGGCTGGCGACCGAGCAGATCCTGGGCCAGGTTCGGCGCAACTATTCCGGTCAAGGCGGCCCGCTGACCCCGATCATCTCGACCCGTGGCGAGGCGCCTGATGCGACGACCGAGCGGGCCAATGAGGTCTTCGGGCTGCTCGATGAGCTCAATGTATATCGCCTGGCGGCGGAACAAATCCCGTTTTCCTTCCCCATTCGCGGCAATTCGCGCTTTACCTCGGGCTTTGGGCCGCGCTGGGGCCGGATGCATAACGGCGTGGATTATGCCGGGCGCACCGGCACGCCGATCATCGCCACCGCCGACGGCGTCGTCACCTTCGCCGGCACCCAAAGCGGGTACGGCCGTATGGTCGAGGTCCGCCACGCCTATGGCTACGTCACGCGCTACGCGCATCTCCACCGGATCCGCGTCTCCGAGGGGCAAAGGGTATCGCGCGGCGAGCGTATTGGTGATATGGGGAATACCGGTCGGTCTACTGGTACCCATCTGCACTACGAAGTGCGCATAAACGGGGATCCGATCAATCCGATGACCTACATCACGGCAGGACAGAATGTTTTCTAAATCCAAGATCAACGAACCCGGCCCCGGTTCCGATCAATCCACCGCGCCGTCCCAGACGGCGCCCAAAACCGAGCGCCCCATGTCAGACATCCCCCCCTCCACCGCGCCCAAAGCCAAGCCCCCCGCTTCGCTGCTCAGCGCTGATCTCATCATCACTGGCGATGTGCGCACCACCGGCGACATCCAGATCGAAGGCCAGGTGAAGGGCGATATCCGCGCCCACCTTTTGACGGTCGGCGAAAGCGCGACGGTCGAGGGGGAGATCGTCGCAGACGATATCGTCGTCAATGGCCGCGTGAATGGCAAGCTGCGCGGCCTCAAGGTGCGCCTGACCTCCTCGGCCAAGGTCGACGGGGATATCATCCACAAGACCATCGCAATCGAAAGCGGGGCGCAATTTGACGGCTCGGTCCAGCGTCAAGAAGACCCGCTGGCCACCGGCGGCGCCAAGCCCACCGCTGCTGCGGCACCCGCACCTGCTGCACCCAAGCCGACGCCGAAACCGGCCACACCGGCCGCTGAGTAATGCGCGAGCCGCCCGGACCTGCTGGCCAGGACCGGGCGCCGCACCCTATCGAACTGGACGGCGCACAACCCGCTGTCCGTTCGCCGGGAACATCATCCCCGAACATCCAAGCTGAGGCCGCGTTCTGCGCGCCTGAAAACCGTGTCTTCGTGCTGATCGCCGCCATCTTGGCCTCGGCGCTCGGCTTTATGGACGGCTCGGTGATCGCCCTGGCCCTTCCCGCGATCCGCGCCGATCTCGGCGCGAGCCTGGCACAGGCGCAGTGGATCAATAATGGCTATCTCCTGCCGTTGGGCGCGCTGATCCTGCTGGGCGGCGCGCTTGGTGATCGCTTCGGCCTGGCGCGCGTCTTTTCCCTTGGCATCGGCATTTTCGTGGCCGCCTCCATGGCCTGCGCCGCCGCACCCGGCCCCGAGGTTCTGATCGCGGCCCGCGTGGTCCAAGGCCTGGGCGCGGCGCTGATGATCCCCGGCTCGCTGGCGCTCATCGCACGCAGCTATCCCGAGGGCGAGCGCGGCCGCGCCATCGGGCTTTGGGCATCGGCTGCAGCTCTGACCACAGCGCTCGGGCCTATCGTGGGCGGCGTGGTCCTCAGCCTGGGGGAGCCGTCGATCTGGCGCTGGATCTTCGCAGTTAATCTGCCGCTCGGGGGCCTGGCGCTCTGGTTCATTCTGCGCGCGGTCCAAGGCGATCGCGGTCGCCCGGGCGAGCCGCTCGACGTGATCGGCGCGCTGACCATCACTGCCGGGCTCGGCCTGATCGCCCTGGGTCTGACCGCCGAGGGCGAGGCTGGTCCAAGACCGGCGCTGGCTTGGACCGGGCTACTGCTCGTCGCGGTCTTCCTCTGGTGGGAGGGTCGCACGCGCCATCCGATGCTGCCGCTTAGCCTGTTCAAAAACCCTGGCTTCGCCGCCGCCAATGCCGCGACCGCGCTGATCTACGGCGCCTTCACCGCGGTGGTTTTCTTCCTGCCCATGACGCTGGTTGCGGGATGGGAGATCTCTGAGATCCTCGCCGCCGCCGCCTTCGCGCCACTATCGGTCTTCATCCCGCTCCTGTCGCCCTTCGCCGGCGGCTGGGCCGACCGTTTCGGGCCGGGCCGCGTGATCGCCGCAGGCGGGGTAATCCTCGCTTTGGGCCTGACAGCTCTAGGACTTGGCATCTCACTCGAGAACTTCTGGCTCGCGCTGATGCCCGCCACGTCGCTGCTTGGGATCGGCATGGCCATGCTGGTCGCGCCGCTTTCGACGGCGGTGATGTCTGGCGTTCCAGGTGGCCTGAGCGGCATCGCCAGTGCGACGAACAACGCCGTTAGCCGCGTGGCGGGCCTGATCGCCATCGCGGCCTTCGGCACGATCCTGGCCAGCCGCTATTCCGGCGCGGGTGGTCTGGCCAGTTTCGGAGAACTGAGCGACAGCGCGGGCCACGGCGCGGCCATGAACGCGGCCTTCCAAGCGCTCGCCCTGACCGCCGCCGCCTTCGCCGCGCTGGGCGCAATCATCGCGCTGAGCTTCATCCCGAAAAAGCCATCTAAAAGCGACGCTTAGAGCGTCCGACCTTAAACTTGAGACGCAAAATACCCTGCCGCGCTTCGCACTCTCGGGACATTTTGGTCAAATGAGAAGTCAGGTTAAAGGTCGGACGCTTAATCCTCGGCCTGGGCATCCGCCCGGCTCTTGCCCGAGGCATCGAGCGCCAGCGTCGCGGCCATCAGCCCGTCGAGATCGCCGTCAAGCACGCCGCTGGTATCCGAGGTCTCGAACCCGGTGCGCAGATCTTTGACCATCTGATAGGGCTGCAACACATAGGACCGGATCTGATTACCCCAGCCCGCATCGCCCTTGGCCTCATGCTGGGCGTTGATCTCGGCATTCCGGCGGTCCAGCTCCATCTGATAAAGCCGGGATTTCAGCGCCTTCATCGCGATATCGCGGTTCTGGTGTTGCGATTTCTCGGACGAGGTCACCACGATCCCGGTGGGGATATGGGTGATGCGCACGGCCGAGTCCGTCTTGTTGACATGCTGCCCCCCGGCGCCCGAGGCGCGAAACGTGTCGAGGCGGATATCGTTCGGGGCCACGTCAATCTCAATGGCGTCATCGACCACCGGATAAACCCAGACCGAGCTAAAGGATGTGTGCCGCTTGGCCGCGCTGTCAAAGGGCGAGATCCGCACGAGCCGGTGCACCCCGCTTTCGGACTTGAGCCAGCCATAGGCGTTGAGCCCGCTGATCTTGTAGACGGCCGATTTGATCCCAGCCTCTTCGCCCGCCGTGGTCGATTGCAGCTCGACCTCATAGCCCTTGGCCTCGGCCCAGCGCACATACATCCGTGCCAGCATCGAAGCCCAATCGCAGCTTTCCGTGCCGCCCGCGCCAGAATTGATCTCCAGGAAGGTGTCGTTAGCGTCGGCCTCCCCGTCGAGAAGTGCCTCAAGCTCTTTCTCAGCGGCCATCTTGGCCAGTTGCGCGAGCGCGCCCTCGGCTTCCGAGACGATTTCGGCATCGCCCTCGGCCTCGCCCAGCTCGATGAGCTCAGCATTGTCGGTCAGGCCGCCGTCGATCGCCTCATAAGTGCCGATCTGATCGATCAGCATCTGCCGCTCCCGCATCAGCTTTTGCGCGCCCGCCGGATCGTTCCACAGGTCAGGGTCCTCGACACGGGCATTGAACTCTTCCAGCCGGTACTTCGCCGTCTCCAAATCCATCCGCTGACCCAGCAGCCCGAGGGATTTCTTGATCTGCTCGATATGGGATTGCGTCTCGGCGCGCATGGCGTGGCCTCCGGCTGTCGAAGGCATGATTTAACGGCCCCGTAGTGTGGCCGCAAGATTGCTCGCCGGGTAAGATCCCGGAATGCTCGCCTATTACACACTCGCCATTCTCGATTTCGAGGCCCACGACGCGGAGCAGATCGAGGCCCTTCGCGCGCGGCTCGATCCCGTGACCGCGGCCCGGGTCGCCGCCCATGTCACCATCGGTTTTGCGGCAGATACCATCGCACAAGGGAAGCTCATTGCCTTGCTGGAGCGGGTGGCGCAGGCATCCACGCCCTTCGACCTCCGCTTCGACCAGATCGAGCTGGGCACCGATCATCGCGATGCCAGGGGCTATGCGTTCTGGGTGCCATCGCAGGGTCGAGACGAGGTTATCGCGCTCCACGACAGGCTCCACAACGATCCAGACCTAGCCTATCCGATTAACCGGGCGGTGCCTTACCGGCCGCATATCACGCTCGCCGAACGGCCCACGAAAGAGGCCGCGCAAGACCTCGTCGATGAGTTGAGCACACAGCGCCTCGTGGCCCAGGCCCGGATCAGCCATCTGAGCCTGGTGGCCCTCTATCGCGACCAAGTAGAGAGTGTCGCCCGCATCCGCCTGGGTGATGGGACAAGGGAGCCTCAGTAAAGCCCGCCCGAGCTAAGCGTGCCGAAACCCGAGCCCGTGGGCACGCGCGCCGTGCCGCCGTCCGAGGTGGTCACGGTCTGGTTGTCCGGCAGGATCACCGTCTCTTCATCGGCGTTTTGACCCCGGTCGAACATCGGCAGGTTCGAGCCCATGGCAAACCCGCCATCGACGATGGACAGAAGGCCAAAGATCGGCTCTTCGCCCTCGCGAAAGAGCTCTTGGACCACATGCTCCCCGAAGGCCCCGGGGCCCAGGCGCTGACCGGAATAGCGGTCGATATTGTAGAACACGCCGCCCGCGGGCACATCGAAGGGCCCGCCGCCATATTCCTCGGTCGCCACCTGCATGAAGTCGTTAAACACTGGCGCGCAAAGCGAGCCACCGGAGGCGCGGCGCCCCAGGCTTTCTGGCGTGTCAAAGCCGATATAGCACCCCGCCACAATCGTGGAGCTGAAGCCCACAAACCAGACATCGCGCGCGTCGTTCGTCGTGCCGGTCTTGCCCGCGATGGGCACGCCCACATTGATCCGACCGGCGGCGGTGCCCCGCTGCACCACGCCGCGCATCATCGAGGTGAGCTGATAGGCCGTGATCGGGTCCATAACGCGGCTGCGGTTCGAGACGATCCGGGGGCCAAGCCCCTCTTCCAACGCTACTTCCGTGCAATCGGTGCAAAGCCGCTGATCATGGGCATAGACCGTATCGCCAAAGCGGTTTTGCACCCGGTCGACCAGGGTCGGCTCCACCCGCTCCCCGCCATTGGCAAACATCGCATAGGCCGCCACCATCCGGAACAGCGTCGTCTCCTGACTGCCGAGCGAATTGGCCAGGAACGGCGCCATCCGGTCATAGACCCCGAAGCGTTCGGCATAGCTCGCCACCGTGCGCATCCCGACATCTTGGGCAAGCCGCACCGTCATCAGGTTGCGCGAGCGTTCGATCCCCGTTCTCAGCGGCGCGGGGCCGTAAAACTCGCGGCTGGCATTTTGCGGCCGCCACAGGCCCTCGGCCGTCTCCACCTCGATAGGCGCGTCGATGACGATGGTGTTGGGCGAATAGCCGGAATCCAAAGCTGCGGCATAGACGAAGGGCTTGAAGCTCGAGCCGGGCTGCCGCGTCGCCTGCGTGGCGCGATTAAAGCTCGAATGCTGGTATGAAAAGCCGCCCTGCATGGCCAGAACCCGGCCGGTATTGACGTCCATGGCCATAAACCCGCCCTGCACATCGGGCACTTGGCGCAGGGACCAGCGGTCAAACGTGCCGCCCGAGCCATTGACCGCGCGCACATGGATCACGTCGCCCACGGCCAGCAGGTCTCCGGGCACCTGAGCGCGCGAGCCCGTGTTGCCGTCCGCATCCACGGGCCGGGCCCAGGTCACGTCGCGGGCGGGGATGAAATGGCCATCCTCGTCCTCGGCCACGCCTTCGATACCGATCCGGGCCGAATTTTGCCCGATCTCCAGCACCACCGCAGGCAGCCAGCGCTCGATATCGCGCGGAATATCCGCCTCGGCCAAGGCCGCGCGCCAGGACGCTTCATCGCTCAGAAGCTCGGCCTCGATCCGGTCCGAGGCCCCGCGATAGAGCCCTTGATCGCGGTCATAGCTCTCCAGCGCATCCCTCAGCGCCGAGGCCGCCGCCGCTTGCAGGCTCTCATCCATCGTCGCGCGCACGGAATACCCGGCCGAAAAGAACTGCTCCTCGCCGAACTCACTGCTAAGCTGGCGGCGGATCTCGTCGGTGAAATAGCTACGCGGCGGTAGGTTGCGCTGAAAGGCGTCGATCTCACCGGTCATCACGGTCTCGATCGGCGCCTCGCGCGCCCGCTCATACTCGGCCTCGGTGATAAAACCGTTCTCCCACATCTCACGCAGCACGAAATTCCGCCGGGTGAGCGCCTGATCGTAAAAACGCGTGGGATTATAAAGCGCCGGGTTCTGCGGCAGACCGGCCAAAAGCGCTGCCTGCTCGGGTCGTAGCTCCTCGAGCGAAGCATTGAAATAGGTCCGCGCGGCGGCCGCGATGCCATGGGCGTTGAAGCCGAACTCGATCTCATTGAGATAGACCTCGATGATCTGCTCCTTGCTCATGATCTGTTCGATCCGCACGGCCAGAATGATCTCGCGGATCTTCCGCTCAATCGTGCGAGAGCTGTCGAGGAGCAGATTTTTAGCCACCTGCTGCGTGATGGTCGAGGCGCCGCGCACATCGCGGCCCCGGCTGACCACCGCCTCATAGACGGCCGCCGCGATCGCGCGCGGGTCAAAGCCGCCATGTTCAAAAAAGTTGCGATCCTCCGCCGAGATTACCGCCTGCATCACCACATCCGGGATCTCCTCGGCGGGCACATAGATCCGCACCTCGCCCGGGCGGGCGAACTCATCCATGATCTCCCCCTCGCCGGAATAGATCCGGCTGAGCGTCGCGGGGTTATAGCGCGCTAGGGTCTCATGGTCGGGCAGATCGCGCGAATACATGTAGATCACGCCGCCCACCCCGAAGGCCGCAAAGACGAGGCCGATGGTGAAGGCCGAGAACAGCGCGCCAAAGACGCCGAAGACAAAGCGGAACATGGGTGGCGGAGCCTCGCAATACGGTCTGGGGGCAAATATACGCCGGGGCTTCTCTGGGGTCAAAGCTGCTGGGGCACCTGCGTGAGGGGAAAATCTCCGCCGCCCAGCGTATATTTGCAGCTATCGTGCTACAGCTCGGTTGTGCAGAAAATGCGCAGGACCCACGCGAACCATACGAAAATCGAAAAAACCTAAAATCGGCGCTCCAGTCGGCGCGGATTTCCCCGGCCCTCCCGTTGCGCTAAACCCGGCCCATGTTGCGCTTTACTCTCTATCCGCTCTATCGGTTGCGTCGGATCATTTTGCTGACCCTCGGCCTGCTTGTGGCGGCCTTTGTTCTCACCGCCGCTTTGGCCGACCCATCAAGCGGATGGCGCGTGCCTCATGTCTCGGGTGCGATGTTGGCCGCGATCGTGACGCTTTTGCTCGCGGTTTGGCTGTTCCTGCCCCATGCCGCCTTGGGCGCGCTGCAATTCATTGCGGCCTTCGGCATCATCATCGTGTTTCTAAATATCCGCGACCGGATCGAGGCCATGGGCCCGCCCGGCGCCCCCCTGCCCGAGGATCTGGCGCTCTTGAGCAACCTGGTCTTTGGCCTCGGCATCGCCTTGGTCTTGGCGCTGAGCTATATCGGCCTGCTCGCGCGGGTCCTGCCCAAAAGCACCGGGCCGAAGCTCAGCACGCTGTTCGTGCCGGATCTGAGCCCGGAAGAGTGTCGCGCGATCATGCGGCCCGAACCCGAAACCCGCCGGGGCAATGTCTCCTGCGACGCGATGGAACCCGACGGCTGGATCCCCTGCAGCCTGCATCTTCGCGCGCCCATTGATTGGTCCGGCGCGATCCACGATGTGACCTATGACTACCGGGTGCGCCTGATCAGTGATGAACCCGATCACTTCACGCTCGAGGTCGATCAGCCGAACTTTCCCGACAACACCTATACCCTGCGTTTGGCGCCCGAAGGCCAAGGCTGCCGGATCACCACGCGCCATGAGGTCTTTATCCCGCCCTTGGCCCGCGCTGCCTTTTGGCTCACCGATGGCGCGCCGGATCAGCTGATCGCGCATTTCGACATCTGGCGGGGTGGCCGCAATCCCGCGATCGCGACACGGCCCATACGCGCTTTGTTCCATCCACTCTGGCGGCCCATCGGCTGGGCGGTGGCGAAGGTGTTCCCACCCAAACCCAAGCCGTCGGAAACCCTGCCCGACGTGTTCTCCTGAAGCCGCTCAGGACGCCTGCCGTTCGAAACCCGCAAAAAACCCCTTGAGCCGGGCCACGCCCTCTTCGATCTCGGCGGTGGATTGCGCATAGGAAAAGCGCAGAAACCTATGCCCATCACGCTTGTCGAAATCGAGCCCCGGCGTCACCGCGACACCAGCCTGATCCAAGATATCGCCCGCCAATCCAAGCGCATCGTCGCTGAACTCGGAGATGTCGGCATAAACATAAAACGCCCCATCGGCGGGCGCGAAGTTCCGCAAACCCGCCGCTTCGAGCCCCGCCAGGAGGATCTGGCGATTGGCGGCATAGATCTCCCGGTGGCCGTCAAGCTCGGCCCGACCCTCCGGGCTCAGCGCGCCAAGGGCGGCGATCTGGCTCGCATGGGGCGCGCAGATGACCATGTTTTGGGCCAGGCGCTCGACCCGGCGAATGTGATCCTCAGGCACCACCATCCAGCCCAGCCGCCAGCCCGTCATCGAGAAATACTTGGAAAACGAGTTGATCACATAGACCTGATCGGTCAGCTCCAGCGCGCTGACCGGATCCTGGGCGTATTGCAAACCGTGGTAAATCTCATCGGAAATCAGCGAAATATCGCGGCCCGCGCAGGCCTCAACCAGATCCTGGAACGCCGTCCGGCCCAGCATGGAGCCTGTGGGATTGGCGGGCGAGGCCACGATGAGCCCGTCGAGATCATCGCTAAGTGCCTCCTGCTCAGGCTGGTAACGCCCCGCCAGATCGGTCTTTAGCGCCACCGGCTCAAGCGACATGGCGCGCAGGATCTGCCGGTAGCTGGGATAGCACGGCTCCCCCAGGCCGACCCGCTGCCCCGCATCGAAGAGGGCCGAAAAGGCCAGCACGAAGGCCCCCGAAGCACCACCCGTCACCACCACCCGCGCCGGATCAAGGCTGAGCCCGTACCATTCACCGTAAAGCGCTGCGATTGCGTTTCGCAGCTCCGGCAGGCCAAGCGCCACCGTATAGCCCAAAGGCCCCGCCTCCATCGCCCGGGCCAGGGCCTTGCGCGCGGCCCGGGGCGCGCCGGTGCCCGGCTGACCCACTTCCATATGGACAATGCGGCGACCCGCGGCCTCGGCCTGGCGCGCCCGCTCCATCACGTCCATCACGATAAAGGGATCGACCTCGGAGCGGCTTGAATATCGCATCGCTTCCTCCCTAGGCTTGGGGCTGATAGAATTCACGCGTCTTGCACCAGCCGCCGGAGCAAAGGTCAATGCCTCAGACTTGGACGCTCAACGCCGCTCGCCTTGCCGCAGCTTGCCTGCTTTGGCTGATGGCCGCGCTGCCGCTCCAGGCCCAGTCGATCATCCGCGATGCCGAGATCGAGCGGGGTCTGCGGGAGCTGGCCGCGCCGATCCTGGCCCAGGCGGGGCTGCCGCGCTCGATCCGGATCATCGTCATCAATGACCAAAGCCTCAACGCCTTCGTCGCCGATGCCCGCCACATTTTCATCCATTCCGGCCTGCTCATGCGTATGGAGGACCCGGCGGAACTTCAGGCCGTGCTGGCCCATGAGGCGGCCCATATCGCAAACGGACACTTCGCCACCCGCGCCACCAATGCGCGCAATGCCGGGCGCGGCGCGGGCTTTGGTCTCCTGCTGGCGCTTGCTGCCGCCTCGGCGGGCAGCGGTGAGGCCGCCGTGGGCCTTGCCATGGGCACGCAATCGGCCGCGCAGCGAAACTACCTCGCCCATACCCGCGCCGAGGAGGCCGCCGCCGATCAATCCGCCCTGCGCTACATGATCGAGGCCGGGATCGATCCGACCGCGATGAGCCGGGTCCTGGATCTTTTTCGCGGCCAGGAGGCGCTCAGCGCGGGCCGCCAAGATCCCTATATCCGCAGCCACCCCCTGACCCGCGACCGGGTGCGCGCGGTCGAGGCCTTCGCTATTGGGCGCGGCGGGAATGTGATCGGCGCAGAGCCGACGCTCGAGGCGAGCTATTGGTTCGCACGGACCACCGGAAAGCTCAGCGCGTTTTTGCAAAACCCGCGCCAGACCTTGCGCCAAGTGCGCGGGCGCGACGATGAAATATCGATCATGCGCCGAGCCATCGCGCTGCACCGCGCCGCCCGCTCAGACGAGGCGCTGACGGACATGGCCCGCCTCCTGGCGCTCCGGCCCAGCGATCCCTTCTACACCGAGCTGCGCGCGCAAATCCTCTTTGAGTCGCGCGATTTCGCCGCCGCCGCCCAAGCCTATGGCCAGGCCGTGGCGCTGGCCCCGCGTGAGCCACAGATCCTGGCGGGCCACGGCCGCGCGCTCCTCGCGCTCGATACGTCAAGCTCCAACAGCAGCGCTTTGAGCGTCCTGCAGGAGGCCTATGCCCGCGACCCGCTCGACCCCCGCATGCTGCGCGATCTGGCCCTGGCCTATGCCCGCGGCGGCCAAAACGGCCAGGCCTCGGCCGTGACCGCCGAGCGCTACGCCCTTCTGCGCCAGTTCGACACAGCCGCCGTCCATGCCCGCCGCGCGATCGGCCTGTTGCCCCAGGGCTCGCCGGGCTATCGTCGCAGCCAAGACATTCTCGCCGCCGCAGAAAGCGGCAATTGACGCCTCCCGTAGCTCTTCGATGGACCGAAACCCGATGTTGATGAACCGCCTTCTGACCCTCCCCGCGCTTTTGACCGGCCTCACGCTCGCCGCACCCGCCACCGCCCTCGATCTCGACGCGATGAGCGAGGAGGAAAGCGCCGCTTTCGGGGAGGCCGTGCGCAGCTATTTGCTGGAAAACCCGCAAGTGCTGATGGAAGCCATCGCCATCCTGGAAGAACGCCAGGCGATGGAGGCCGCCGCCACCGACGCGCAACTGGTCGCGCGAAACGCCGCCGCGCTTTTCGCTTCACCGCTCGATTGGGTCGGCGGCAACCCCGAGGGCGACATCACCGTGGTCGAGTTCATCGACTATCGCTGCGGCTTTTGCCGTCGCGCGGCACCGGAACTGGCTGAGTTGATGGAGGCCGACGACAATATCCGCCTCGTGGTCAAAGAATTCCCAATCCTAGGCGAGGCGTCGACGATGTCCTCCCGCTTCGCCCTCGCAGGCCGATTGGTGGAAGGTGACGCGGCCTATGACGCGCTGCACGAGGCGCTCACCGTCCTGCGGCCTGAGCCGTCCGAGGCGATCCTGGTCACACTCGCCGATGATCTAGGGCTAGACGGGGCGGCGATCTGGGCCGAGATGGAAAACCCTGAGGTCACGGCGGTGATCGAGGCCAATTATGAACTGGCCCGGTCGATGCAGATCTCCGGCACGCCGACTTTCGTCTTCGGTGATCAGCTTGTGCGCGGCTTCATCGAGACAGAACAGATGGAAGAGCTGATCGAGATGGCCCGGCGGCGCTAGGCCAGCCGTATCAGCCTAGGGCGGCCCCTCATCGGCAGGCTCCACGATCTGCGAGATCGCCAGGGCCGCGAAAAACAGCAGCAGCATCGTCAGAAACGCCGCGCCATAAAGCCCCGCCCGGTGCAGCACAACTGTCAGCAAGAGCATGGCGACTGCGATGGCGATGCGCAGGGAGTTTTGTCGCGCCTGACGCCGGGCACTTGCGACGCGCCAAGCCTGACGTTCTGCCTGCATGGCCTCCTGCTCGCGGTCGAGCTCGGCGATGCGCTTGGCCATTTGCAGTTCCGGCGACAGCATGGGTACGGTCCTCGTGGTGACCCGACAGATATGCCGCCGAGGCGCGGCAAAAATCGGGCATGGACGGCCCGGGGATCGGAACTTTGCTGAGACTTTTAGTCAAAGTGCCAAGGTAAGGTATATGGCGGTCGCCAGCCATGCAGCCCGTTGGCCTGATATCCGTACGAAATCGCGCGGCCTCAAACGCAAAGCGCGGGACCGTTGGCCCCGCGCGTTACAGCTTTGACATGTCCTCCGAACAGCCGCCGGACTAGCCCCCGAGCCACCAGCCCCGGCGTTTCGGCTTGTCCGGCTCATCGCCCCCAACTGGCTCCGGCTCAGGCGCTGGCTCAGCCGAGGCCGTTTCCGGCTCAGGCGCGGGCTCAGGTTCCGGTGCGGGCTCAGGCTCAGGCTCAGGCGCAGGTTCCGGCTGTGGCGCAGGTTCTGGCTCTGGCGCAGCCGCTGCGCTCGCCTCCTCCACCTCGGCCTTCTTGCGGCGCGGGGCGCGCTTGCGCTTGGGCTTTTCTTCGCCGACCGGCTCGGCGTCTGGCGCAGCTTCCACTGCAGGCGCAGACTGCGCCTCATCTGCGGCCTCGTCTGGGGCCTCATCTGGGGCTTCCGCCGGTGCGGCGTCAGCCTCCTCCGAGACGGCCTCCTCAGACGCCTTCTTGCGCCCACGCCCCCCGCGAGAACGTCTACGCTTGGGCTTTTCCTCCGCCTCAGGATCAGGCGCCGTCTCGGCCTCAGCGGCAGCCTCAGCCTCCGCCGGTGCGCTGTCAGCCCCCGCATCCTCCTCACTCTGAGCGTTCTGCTCGTCGGAGTTTTCGCGGTTCTTGTTGCGCCCGCGACCGCCGCGACGACGGCGGCGGCGCTTCTTGGGGCCGCCATCCTCGTCATCCTCGACAGGCGCCTCGACGGCCGCGACTTCTTCCTCTTCCGCCGCATCCTCAATCTCGCCCATCAGCGCGGCATCCATCGACAGGATCGGCGCCGCCTCCGGCACCCGGCGCGTCGCGGTCTTGAACTTCTCGATCTTGTAATCCGGCGACACCAGCTGCGGATCCGCCTCGACGCGGATCGACAGCCCAAAGCGCGCCTCGATCGCGATCAGATATTCGCGCTTGCCGTTCATGATGAAATTCACGATGCCCGTCGGCGCCGTCACCAGCACCTCGCGCGCCTTGCCCCGCGTGCCCTCTTCTTCCAGCTGGCGCAGGATCGACAGCGCCAAGCTATCATCAGAGCGGATAAGGCCGGTGCCGTGGCAATGCGGACAGGGCTGCGTCGTGGCCTCCAGCATACCGGGGCGCAAACGCTGACGGCTCATCTCCAAGAGGCCAAAGGCAGAAATCCGGCCCGCTTGGATCCGCGCCCGGTCATGCTTGAGCCGGTCTTTCAGACGCTTTTCAACGGCCGAATTGTTGCGACGCTCATCCATGTCGATGAAATCGATCACGATCAGACCGGCCAAATCGCGCAGCCTCAGCTGGCGGGCCACTTCCTCGGCGGCCTCCAGGTTGGTCTTGAGCGCGGTTTCCTCGATGGAGCCTTCCTTGGTAGCCTTGCCCGAGTTCACGTCGATCGCCACCAGCGCCTCGGTCACGCCGATCACGATATAGCCGCCCGATCTGAGCTGCACGACCGGGTTGAACATATCGGCCAAGTAGCTCTCGACCTGATTGCGCGAGAACAGCGGCATCGGGTCGTCGTAATGCTTCACGTTCTTGGCGTGGGACGGCATGATCATCTTCATGAAGTCCTTGGCCTGGCGATAGCCGACCTCGCCCTCCACCAGAACCTCGTCGATCTCCTTATTGTAGAGATCGCGGATCGAGCGGTGGATCAGATTGCCTTCCTCATAGATCGGCGCGGGCGCGATGGATTTAAGCGTCAGTTCGCGGATCTGCTCCCATTGGCGCTGCAAGTACTCGTAATCGCGCTTGATCTCGGTCTTGGTCCTTTGACTGCCGGCGGTGCGCACGATGAGGCCCGCGCCCTTCGGCACGTCCAGGGCGGTCGCAATCTCCTTGAGCTTCTTGCGGTCGCTCGCATTAGTGATCTTTCGGCTGATCCCGCCGCCCCGCGCCGTGTTGGGCATGAGCACGCAGTAGCGCCCCGCCAGGCTCAGATAGGTGGTCAGCGCCGCGCCCTTATTGCCGCGCTCTTCTTTGACGACCTGCACCAGAAGGATCTGGCGAACTTTGACGACCTCTTGGATCTTATAGCGACGCGGCCGCGGCTTGCGGGCCGGGCGGATCTCGTCCTGATCGTCGTCATCGGAAACGGTCTCGGCATCACTCGCCTCGTCTGCAGCCGTGTCCGCCTCCGTGGCGTCCGTGGCCTCTTCTTGATCGGCGTCTTGATCGGCGTCTTGATCAGCACTGGGCCCGTCTTGGTCTGAAGCAGCCTCAACCGGCGCAACGTCCGGCTGATCGGAGGCCTCTTGTGTCAAATCACTAGGCGCGCCTGCATCGTCCAGATCGACGACATCCATGCCCGAGGGGCTGTCTGTATCAACGGCAACAGCCTCACCGGTCGCGACCGCGTCACGGGACATCTCCTCGGCCATCTCCTCGGCCTTGCTGGGCTTGCGACGGCGGCGGCGTTTGGGCTTGGCCTCGGCCTGCGCTTCTTCGGCGGCGAGCGCTTCGGCATAGGCCTGCTCTTCCGCCAACAGCTTTTCACGGTCCGCAACCGGGATCTGATAGTAATCCGGATGGATCTCAGTAAAGGCGAGAAAGCCGTGGCGGTTACCGCCATAGTCGACAAAAGCCGCTTGGAGCGAGGGCTCCACCCGCGTCACTTTTGCCAAATAAATGTTGCCTGCGAGTTGCCGTTTGTTCAGCGACTCAAAGTCGAACTCCTCGACCTTGTTTCCATCTGCCACCACCACGCGGGTTTCCTCCGCATGGGTGGCATCGATAAGCATCTTTTTTGCCATTGTGTCCTATCCCGCAGACGCAAACGCCGCCCTCCTGGGGGCGGGACGCTCGAGATGCGGTTGATATCTGAGGCGTGACACGGCGCGTATTTGGCGGCCTGTTGAGGGGCCAGCACTGGGATGGGGCGGCCGCTTGTGGCGGACCTCTCTTCCCGGAATTGGCGCGCGCGTGTCATCGCGGTTCGTCTCCGACGCAAAGCGGGATCCGTCTGGTATCCCCACTGCGCCCGTTCTGTGGCCCGGCGGGTCAGCCCCGGGGGCATTCGGGTGGGCCAACCGGCCCGATCATCGTCCCGACCGCGCCAAGGATCGCGCGTGACGGTCAGAGAAACTGTTCAAGGACGCGGCGCTGAACGAAGGCGTCCAAACGCTTGCCCTGTCGTGATAGTAATGCCAGCGCGTCCGCGATTACAATGACGATTTGCGCGGGCCGGGCGGAATAGCTTGAAAAGACGTGGATATTTCCCGCGCCAAGGCCCGCGTTAAGGGTCGTCGCCGCCCATAAGGGTTAAGACACAGCCAAACCCGGCAGGGCGAAGCCAGCTTCGCGCACGGCCTGCTCCAGGTCCCGGGCCATCCGCTGGCCTAGCTCCGGAAAAGCCTGGCCCGCAGGCCTGAGATCGGGGATCTGCCAAGTGGCACAGCCCGCCGCTCGAGCCGCCCGCGTGCCCGCATCGCTGTCCTCAAAGGCCGCGCAAGCCTCCGGCGGCAGTCCCAGCACCGCCGCCCCTGTCAGATAGGGCGCCGGATCGGGCTTCGGCGCGGGCACTCGGTCACGGCCCAGAACCGCCTGAAAACACGCACCCAAACCCGCCGCCTCCAAATGCTCTTCGGCTCGGGCGCTGCTGGAATTCGTCACCACCGCCATCGGCACGCCTTGACGCGCCAGCGCCGGGATCACCTCGGCCACGCGCGGGCGCATCGGCATGCCGCGCTCTGCCACCTCCGCGATCCCGCGCACCCATTCCGCGTCGATCTCGGCAGGATCAAACTGCGGATAACGCGCGCGCAGGCTGCGCTCAGTGTGCTCAATCGACGTGCCCACCAGCGTCAGATAAAACGCCTCCGCCTCCGCCGCTGGAACTCCGCGCGCCGCCATCAGCGCGGCAAACACCGCCATGCCCTGCCGCTCGGTGTCCAGCAGCAGCCCGTCCATATCGAACAAACAGCCTGAAAACGCCGTCATACCCCGCCCTTCAAACAGCGGGGCCGCCAAAGCCCAGTGGCCCCTGCCTTCATTTTTCCAAAAATACTCCCCAGAGCGCGAGACGGGAGGTCTCGCCGGGTGCGAGGGGGCTCAATGCCCCCGAGAACCCGATTACCAGAGCACGCGACCGCCAGCTCAGAGATAATCCGACCGGCTCAAGCCATACTTCGCCATCTTTTCGTTCAGCGTACGCCGCGGCAGGCACAGCTCATCCATCACACTGGCGATGGAGCCGCGATGCCGCCGCATCGTGTTGTCGATCAGCATCCGCTCGAACGCCTCGACATATTCCTTCAGCGGCTTGCCATCGCCCATCTGATGCGGCGCGATTTCGGTGTTGTCGCTCATCAAAAGCGAGGCAATCGTCCCCGATCCCCGGCGCTGCTGCAGGATCGCGCGCTCGGCGATGTTGATGAGCTGCCGAACATTGCCGGGCCAAGGCGCCTGCAAGAGTTGCGCGGCCTCCTGGGCTGTGACCTCAGGCGCCTCGGTGCCGTATTCTTCCGCAAACTGCTCCCCGAAGCGGTTAAACAGCGTCAGAATATCCTCGCCCCGCGCCCTGAGCGGCGGCAGGTCGATCCGCATTGCCGCCAGTCGGAAGAACAGATCAGGCCGAAGCGCCGCCTCACAGCCATCGGGCTCGGCGGCATTGCTGATGGCCACGATCCGCGTCTCCGCAGGCGTGCCCTGATCGTTGATCGCCCGCAACAGCCGCGCCTGGAGCGGATGGCTCAGCGCTTCGATATCCTCCAGAACCAGCGAGCCGCCCCGCGCCTGCTCCATCAGCGGCAGGTCCTGGCCGTCATCGACCGGCCCGAACAGCATCCGCGTCAACTCTTCCTCCGGATGCGCCGCGCAGGAGATCGCAACAAAACTCTTGCCAGCTCGCGGCCCCACGGCATGGAGCGCATGGGCCACCAGGGTCTTGCCAGTGCCCGTCTCGCCCAGGATCAGGACATGGCCGTCCGCCTGGCCCAGGTCCAAAATGTCTTCGCGCAGCCGCTCCATCACCGGGCTCGAGCCGATGAGCTTACGCATAAGCACAGTGCCATCGCTCAGCTCCCGGCGCAGGGCGCGGTTGTCCAGCGTCAGGCGGCGCGTCTGGCTCGCCCGTTTGGCAAGCTCCGTCATCCGGTCCGGATTGAAAGGCTTCTCCAGGAAATCATAGGCACCGATGCGCATCGCCTCGACGGCCATGGGCACATCGCCGTGTCCCGTGATCATGATCACCGGCAAGCCGCTATCCATACCCATCAGGCGCTTGAGCAAAGCCATCCCGTCCATGCCCGGCATCTTGATATCCGAGACCACGACGCCCGGAAAATCCGAGCCAATCCCGCGCAGCGCATCCTCGGCACTGGAATAGGTTTCAGTCTCAAACCCCGACAGCGCCAGCCATTGGCTGATCGATTGGCGCATATCCTGTTCGTCATCGACAATCGCGATCTTCATTCGCCCCTGCCCTTCATTCTATTGCGGCCCGCTCGGGACCCCGTGTCTTGCGGCCCTCTGAGAACCGACGCTACTCCGCCGCCTCGGTCCCGCTCATGTCATACAGCGGCAGGCGGATCTGGAAGACCGCGCCGCGCGCCTCTGCGTTGCGCGCCGTCAGTCTGCCGCCGAAATCGGCCATGATCCCAGACGAGATCGCCAGACCCAGCCCGACACCGTCTCCCGGCGCCTTGGTGGTATAAAAGGGCTCGAACAAGGCGTCGAGATCGTCAATCCCCTTGCCATTGTCGCGCACTGTCAAAACCGCTTCGTCCCCTTCGGCGATAATCAAATCGAGCTGTCGGGGCTCGCTCTCGCGCATCGCATCCAGCGCGTTGCGCAAAAGGTTGATGATCACCTGCTCCAGGCGCAGCCGGTCGACCATCACGAAGACCGGCTTTCTGGGCAGGGTCTGAGTGATCTCAACGACCATCTGGCGAAGCTGCGGCTCCATCATGGTCAAAGCCGCCCCCAAAGCCTCGCGAAGATCGGTGGGCGCAAAGGCCTGATCGCCCTTTCTGGCATAGCTTTTGAGCTGCCGCGTGATCGCGCCCATCCGCTCCAAAAGATCGTCGATCCGCTGGAACGAGGACAGCGCCTCATCGGGCCGCCGCCGCTGCATCAAAAGCTTGGCGCCCGCCAGGTAGGTTTTCATCGCCGCCAGCGGCTGATTGAGCTCATGGCTGACCGCCGCCGACATCTCGCCCAGCGCGGCCAGTTTTTGGCTCTGAGCGAGGCTCTGCTCGGCCTCAGACAGGCTCTGTTCGGCCTTCTGACGTTCGGCAATTTCCCGCTGCAGCCTGTCGTTGAGGCGGCGTAACTCAGCCGATTCACGCTGATAGGCGCGGCTCTGGCGCCTGGCGCGGCGGCTGATCCAATAAAACCCAACCGCCAGCGCCAGGGCGAATCCCATGATTTCCAGCGCCAGAACCCCATTCACCTGCTGGCGCACCGAAGAATAGGTGGTGAACGAGACCAGGCGCCAGCCGCGGAAGGGGATCCTCGCCTCATGGCGCAGGGTCGGATCACCGGCGAGATAGGGCTGATCGCCCACCAGACCCCAGGAGCCTGTCGCATCGAGCGCCCGCTGGATCGCCGAGGGGGGATCGGACACGGCCAACGCCTCGGCCTCGGACCGTCCGCGCCAGCGCGGCTCCGTCGCCAACAGGATGCGTCCCTCACTGTCAGTGATAAAAAGCGCCTCGCTCGCCCCGCGCCAGCGTTCGAAAAACTGCTCTAGGTCGACCTCAACCAGAACCACGCCCAAAAACCGGCCCGCATCGCGGATCTGGCGCGAAAACGCAAAGCCGAAGGAATTGGTTTCGCGATCATTGACGGTGAAGACCGTATCGCCCTGCTGCCGCTGCGCCTGGATGAAATACTGCTCACTGTCGCGCAGCTCTCCCAGCCGGTTGCGGTCCGTCGCCGCCACCACCCGGCCATCGCGGTCCATCAACGTCAGGGTGGTCGCGCCGATCACCTCGTTGAGCTCGATTAGGCGCGCCGAGGTGGTGGCAAAGTCATCCTGGTCGAGCGCGCGCAAAAGCACCTGATCCTCGGCCAGGAAAAACGGCACCGTCTGGCTGCTTTCGAGCTCAGACATCAGCGAGCCAACATAAAGCGCCAGGCGCACTTCGGTCCGGTTGCGCGTGCTTTCGGTAAACCGCTCAGTCAGAAAAAGATTGGACACCGACACTGCCGCCACGGCCACGGCCACAAAGGCAATAACGACGATGCGCACAAGCCACCGGTCACGCCGCGCTATGCGCAGCGAAAATGCATGCTCATCTGGCCTCGATGTCATGGTTGAAAACTAATGCAGGCCCCGCCCCCCAGCAAGGACCGGCCCGCAAAGGGCGGCTTCATCGGCAATCCCAAGCCTATCGGCGCGCTACTCAGACGGCATTTCGCCCCGCCGGCCGGCGCTTACGCGCTAACGAGCGCGCGCGCCAGACCGGCAAAAAGCGCGCTGCCATCGCCGCTGGCATGGCCGGGCGCATTACCCGCCTCCAACGCGCGCTCGGGATGGGGCATCATGCCAAGGACCCGGCGGTTTTCCGAAAGGATACCGGCAATATCCTCCGCCGCACCATTGGGATTGTCGACATAGCGAAAGGCGATCCTGTCCTCGGCTTTCAACGCGGCCAAGGTCTCGGGATCAGCGGTGTAATTGCCCTCATGATGGGCAATTGGGATCGCGATTTCCTGGCCAAGCGCGTAGCCCTCAGTGAAAGCGCTCTCAACCGTCTCCACCCGCAAGGCGCTGATCTTGCTCAGAAACTTGATCGCGGCATTCTGGAGCAGCGCACCGGGCAAAAGCCGCAATTCGGTCAGGATCTGAAAGCCGTTGCACACGCCCAGCATGAAGCCGCCGCGCCCCGCATGGGCCTTGAGCGCGGGCGCGATGGGGCTGTGCGCCGCAATCGCTCCGCAGCGCAAGTAATCGCCATAGGAAAACCCACCCGGCACAGCCACCAGATCGGTGCCCGGGGGCAGCTCGGTCTCTTTGTGCCAGAGCATCGTGACCTCGAACCCCGCGAGCCGCAGGGCCACAGCCATATCGCGGTCGCAGTTTGAGCCAGGAAAGACAGTGACGGCAGCTTTCATATCCGGGGCCTCCTCAAGCGCTGAAATCGGTGACGACGGCCACACCGGGCGGTGTCGGGCCATCAAAGGCGGCAAGCTCGGCCGAGACATCGCTCAAGCCGACCTCGCGCGCGATCATCGGGCTGAGATCGAGGCCGGTTGCCTCCAAAAAGCCCAGCAGATTTGGATAGCGATGGGCAGGCATCCCGCGCGTGCCAAACACGGCAAGCTGGCCGGAATAAACCGCATCCCAAGGCAGCGCCATAGTGGCCTCCGCGCCTGCAGGCATGCCGATCTGCACCATACGGCCCAGCTTGCGGCAAGAGCGGAGCGCGGCGGCTGTGGTCGCCGTGATGCCCAAGGCCTCGACGGCCATATGCACGCCGCCGCCCGTCGCCTCCCGCATCTCCTCCGCCGGGTCATCACGCGCCCCATCAATGACGACCTCTGCCCCTAGCTCCAGCGCCAGATCGCGCTTTTCCGGCACTGTATCAGCCAGCGCCACCCGCGCGCCCATCGCCCGGCCCAGCATCAAAGCGGCCAGTCCAACACCGCCGCCGCCCCAAATACCCAACCACTCACCGGGCCTCAGCGCCGCGCGGCCGGTCAGCGCGTGCCAGGCCGTCGTCACACGACAGCCCAGAGCGGCGGCCAAAGCGGGCGCCATCTCCTCGGGCAACGCGGTGAGATTGGCGTCGGCATGGGGCACGGCGATCCGCTCGGCAAACGCGCCTGGGATGGTGAAACCCGGCACAGCCTGGCTGGCGCAAATGGTCTGATGCCCGGCTTGGCAGTCGCCGCATTGCCCGCATGCCAGGATAAACGGCGCGATCACCTGGTCACCCTCCCGCCAGCGCGTGACGCCAGGCCCCACCTCCACGACCTCTCCGCAGAACTCATGGCCCAGCACAAACGGCGGCACGACGTCCGGATCAGACCCCACCCAGGCGTGCCAGTCCGAGCGGCACACCCCGCAAGCAAGCACCCGCAGCACCACGCCGTCTTCTGGACAGTCTGGATCCTCGATCTCTGCAACCTCTAGCGGCGCCCGCACCCGGGTGAGCACGGCGGCCCGCATCAGCCCAGCTCGATCCGGTAGCTCTCGATCACGGTATTGGCCAAGAGCTTCTCGCACATCTCCGTCACGGCCGCCTCATCGGTCCCATCCGCCAATTCGAGCTCGATCACCTTGCCCTGACGCACGCCCGAGACGCCCTCGAAGCCCATTGCGCCCAGCGCCGATTTCACCGCCTCGCCCTTGGGATCAAGCACGCCCGCTTTCAGCATCACCGTCACTGTCGCCCGCATCGCGCTCCCGCCTTCATTTTTCCAAAAATACTCAAGCCCCGGCCCTGCCCCAGACGCGCGTCAATTGATCCCCGCGCTTCAATTGATAAGCGTCGGCTTCGTCACCTGCGGCTCGGACGGCAGCACGCCCAGACGCCGCGCCACTTCCGAATAGGCATCGCTCAGATCGCCCAGATCCCGGCGGAAGACGTCCTTATCAAGCTTGCGCCCGCTCTCGATGTCCCACAACCGGCAACTGTCCGGGCTGATCTCATCGGCCACGATCAGGCGCATGAACTCGCCCTCCCAAAATCGGCCGATCTCGATTTTGAAATCCACCAGCTTGATCCCCACGCCCAGCATCAGACCGGACATGAAATCGTTCACTCTGAGCGCCAGCGCGACCATATCGTCGAGGTCCTGCTGACTGGCCCAGCCGAAAGCGATCACGTGCTCTTCGGAGACCAGCGGATCGCCAAGCTCGTCATTCTTGAGATAGAACTCAACGATGGGCCGCGGCAGCGCCGTACCCTCTTCGATGCCGAGACGCTTGGACATCGAGCCGGCCGCGATATTGCGCACAACCACCTCAAGCGGGATGATCTCCACCGCGCGAATAAGCTGCTCTCGCATATTCATTCGGCGGATGAAATGCGTCGGCACACCCACCCCATTGAGCGCAGCCATAAAAAACTCGCTCAGCCGGTTGTTGAGCACGCCCTTGCCATCGATCGTGGCGCGTTTCTCGGCATTAAAAGCGGTGGCATCATCCTTGAAATACTGCACCAAGGTGCCGGGCTCGGGCCCTTCATAGAGGATCTTGGCCTTGCCCTCATAGACCTTCTTGCGACGCGCCATCGGAACTCCTGAACCTGGTGGCGCAAGCAAGCCGCCCCGCTTCGCCTCTCTTAGGTCTCGCCTCTTAGGCGAAACCGCCCGCCCTCGCAAGGATCGCTGCGCTGCCGAGCGCTCGGATTGACGCCTGGGCTTCAGGCACAAAAAAAGGGCGCCAGTCGCGGCGCCCTTTTGCGTAAATGCGGTGCTCCGTGAGTGCGGGGCGTGACTTAGGCCGCAGATGCCTTGAACCGGCGCAGACCAAACAGCCCACCAAGACCCGCGATCAGCATCCAAGCCGCTGCAGGAAGCGGCACCGGGGCCAATTGCAGGTTGAGATCGCCGTGACGGTTCAGGTTCATCGCGCCGGTATAGGTGTTGTCGGCAGACTCGCTCAGGTGGAACCAGCTCGAAAAGCCAAAGCCTGCATCCTTGTCATTGGCACCCGTGCCAAGCTGTGCGGGCGGACCGGCGCGGCTCATGTCGAGGACCAGGCCCATCAGATCGCTGCTGACACCGGTGATCGTGCCCGACAAGATGTCGAAATAGTCCCAATCGCTGGTGTCGCAGGCGCCCCAGGCGCACTTTACGCTCGAGCCGGGCGCGGTCTCGACCAAGTCGAGCTGGATGCGTACCTGCCGGTCCGAGCCGTTTTGCTGGGCGATGGCGTCGAAGGTCGCGCTGCCGTCGGAAACCACGAACGCGCCGCCGCCATTGATGAACTGCCAGTAATCGCTGCCGCCGGTGACGCCGGGCCGCCACAAGCCGTGATCGATGCCGCGCGTCGACGCGCTCGAAACATCGTAGGTGCCGTCATTGATGGTAGCAGCTTGCGCAGAGCCGAAGCTCAAAGCGGCGACGCATGCAAGCGTCAGGGCCGCGCGAACGCGTTTGATGATCATTGGTGTACTCCTCTAACTCGTAACTCCGCCGGAATGGCGTCTCCCCAGCGTGGCGATAGCAGGGCGCACTGCGTTGTCGAAAGGGGAAAAATCCGAAATTCACCGCACGTCAGTGCAACACATCGTTTCCGGCTGGGTTTCCGGCTGGGTTTCCGGCTGGGTTTCCGGCTCGCTCGACCGGCAGCGGCGCATTACCGCGCGCGCTATTGACGGGCTGCTCTTGCAGGGCCGCCGCCGCTCTGCCTATGTCCTAAAAAACAGCAACCCGACCGGAGACCCAGGATGAGCACCTTCGATGACCGCGCCAATGCGTTTGAGAACAAATTCGCCCATGACGCCGATATGCAGTTCAAGGCCGAGGCCCGCCGCAACAAGCTTTTGGGCCTTTGGGTGGCCGAGAAGCTAGGCAAAACCGGAGATGCGGCTGCGGAATACGCCAAAGAGGTGATCAAAGCCGATTTCGAAGAGGCCGGCCATGAGGATGTGATGCGCAAAGTCCTGGGCGATCTGGGCGACACCGTCCCGGAGGCCGAGGTCCGCGCGAAATTCGAGGCGCTAACCGCCGAGGCCAAGGCCCAGCTGATGAGCGAGCTCTAGCCGCCCTTCCCGCACCGCCCCCCCCCCCGTCGCTGCCCGCGTCGCTGCCCGCGCCGATGCGTGCCGCCTCATAACCTTGTTGTGGATTTTTCATTTGCGCCTGCTCAGCTCTGGCGGCATCCGAGCCATGTATTGCGATGGATGCGAGGGCCCCCCCGCCAATGTCTGAAATTCGGGACCAACCGGATCCGCTCAGCCGATTGCTGTTGAGCCGGGAGTGGCTTTTGGCCGACGGGGCCACGGGCACGACGCTGTTCAATATGGGGCTGCAATCGGGCGATGCGCCCGAGCTTTGGAACATCGAGCATCCAGACCGGATCCGCGCGCTCTATCAGGGTGCCGTCAATGCCGGGGCCGATCTCTTTCTGACCAATTCCTTCGGCGGCACGGCGGCGCGGCTCAAGCTGCACAATGCGCAGGACCGCGTCTTTGAGCTCAACCGCGCGGCGGCTGAGATCGGGCGCGAGGTCGCGGACGGGCAGTCTCGCCCGGTGATCGTCGCAGGCTCGATGGGTCCAACCGGAGAGCTGCTGGCGCCGGTCGGCACGCTCAGCCACGCGGACGCCGTCGAGATGTTTCACGCGCAAGCCGAAGGTCTCAAAGCCGGTGGGGCCGATGTCCTTTGGATTGAGACGATCAGCTCTGCTGAGGAATTTCGCGCCGCGGGCGAGGCCGCCGAGCTGGCCAAGATGCCCTGGTGCGGCACGATGAGCTTTGACACAGCCGGGCGCACGATGATGGGGCTCACCTCAGAGGCGATGGCGGAAATGGTGGCCGCGATGCCCGAGGGCCCGATTGCCTATGGCGCGAATTGCGGCGTCGGTGCCTCGGATCTGCTGCGCACCGTTCTGGGCATGGCTCCCGTCCCGGGCACACCGCCGATCATCGCAAAGGGCAATGCAGGCATCCCGAAATATGTCGACGGCCATATCCATTATGACGGCACGCCGGAGCTTATGGCGCGTTACGCGTTGCTCGCCCGGGCCTGCGGGGCCAAGATCATCGGCGGCTGTTGCGGCACGCAGGCTGAGCATTTGGTGCAGATGCGTCGGGCTTTGGAAACGGAGCCCCGCGGCATGACCCCGAGCTTGCCCCAGATCGCCGCTGAATTGGGCGGTTTCTCGTCCGAGCAGGACGGCACAGAAAGCACGGGGCAAACCCGGGTGCGGGCAACGAGGAGGCGCGGACGGCGGCGCTGAAACTTTCACGGGCGCCGGTCTAGAATAAGAAACGGCCGCCCCAAGGGCGGCCGCTCCAAACGATATCGTGCGAGGCTTTAGGCCTGCTGGCGCTTTTGACGGGCGCGCATCAGACCCAGGCCGCCAAGACCGGCCAGAAGCATGAAGCCTGCCGCCGGAAGCGGAACCGGTGCGATCTCGTAATGGATCGACTTGAGCTTCCAGTCGTCGCTGTGGTCGTTGACGCCAATGAGATAGCTCATGCCCGTAGACATGGCAAAATCACCGTCTGCCACCGACTCCGAGCCATAGCCCCAGCGGTTGCCACCGATCCAGTGATAGCCACCGGCATAGTTGGTGATGTCGGTCATCGTGCCATGCTCATCCACGTAGATCTCAAAGTGATCGTTGCGGTCGACATAGCTGAACACCAGGCTGGTGATGCTGATGCGCTCGCTCGCCTCGACGGCGAGAGCTTCGTCGTAATACCCACCGCCGACGCCGTGATAGTTGTCATAGTAGGAATGCACGCCGGCGCCGTTGCCCCAGTCTTTCGTCGAGACATAGTTGTCCGAGAAAGACTGGTAGACGTTGCCGCTTCCGTCATGGACGACACCATCGACATAGAACTCCACACCGTCACTGCCGGTGTAGGTGTTCTCGCCTGTGGTCCACCCTTCATAGTCGTCGAAATGCACAGTGCCCGCCGATGCCACGCTGGCCAAGCCAAACGTCACCGCCGCAGCGACCGCGAAGGTCTTAAGTTTCATGAAGTCTCCCCTCACATACACCAAATACAAGTCCACTGGTGCCTGCGTGGGACATTAGATTCGTACTCAAACACCAGTTAACACTTTCGTTACTATAGCGTCGTGGCGTCTCGCACAAGGAATGAAGCCATTGGTTAATGCAATCGCGCCCTCAGGGCCGCTCGCCCCGCTGTAGGAAAGAACCTTCGAATTCACTTGAATAAACCAGCTCAATATACTGGAATAAAGTAATAATAATGATTTTGTCGATGTGTTTCATTCCGCTTGCGCGGCAAACAGCGGAAGATCATCAACACTCTTTGACGCTTGCGTAAACAAATCGCAGCGCAGCGGCGGCAGCTGTCTGGCCAGACCCAGGGCCTTGCGGGCGCGCTCAAACCGGGCCTGCATCAGGTCTGCGAAGACCCCCTCACCCCGCATCCGATGCCCGAACCGGCTGTCGTAGTCTTGCCCGCCATGCATCTCCCGGATCTTGTCCATCACGCGGTTGAACCGGTGGGGATAATGCTCGGCCAGCCAGGTCCGCCACAGCTCAGACACTTCGCGCGGCAGGCGCAGGGCGATCATGCTCGCCGCAACCGCGCCCGCCTCCCGCGCCGCCTTGAGCAGCGCCTCGATCTCATGGTCGGTCAGGCCTGGCACAATTGGGCTGATCATCACCCGGACCTCGACACCTGCGCGCGCCAGCGTCTCAATCGCCCGCAGCCGCCGCGCCGGGCTGGGCACGCGCGGCTCCATCTTGCGGGCAAGCCGGGCATCGAGCGTGGTCAGCGAGATCCCCACACGTGCGAGGCCCAGGGCTGACATCGGCGCCAGGATATCCGCGTCCCGCTCCACCAGGACACCCTTCGTTGCGATCCCGACCGGGTGATTGAAGGCCTGCAACACCTTGAGCACGTCACGCATGATCCCGCGGTCTCGCTCTATGGGCTGATAGGCGTCCGTATTGGTGCCGATGGCAATGACCCGCGGCTGATAAGACGGCGCGCGCAGCTCCCGCTCAAGCTGTTCGGCGGCGTTCGGGCGGGCGATCAGCCGTGTCTCGAAATCCAAGCCGGGCGACAGGCCCAGAAAGGCGTGGCTCGGCCTGGCAAAGCAGTAGATACAGCCGTGCTCACAACCGCGATAAGGGTTGATCGAGCGGTCAAAGGAGATGTCGGGCGAGGTGTTCTTGGTGATCACCCGCCGCGCCCGCTCCTCGCGCACTTCGGTCCGCAGCGGGGCCATGTCTTCGGGCAGGTCCCAGCCGTCATGCACGGCCTCGGTGCCGTAGCGCTCGAACCGCCCGGCCTCATTGCTCGACGCGGCGCGGCCGGGGCTGTGCGCTTTTTGGATGGGGGTGGCGGGCAAATGCGTCATGAGAACAAATGTAGAACATGACGCATTCGTGAGCAAGACAACACCCCGTAGGCGGCGAAGCCCCAAATCGCAGACGCCGCATGGCGCGCCTCCCGGAACAAGACCAGCTCGGCCAATTCTCTGCAAACACTCGCGGAATCAGCGCCAAGTAGGCGCCTGACACCCGAGCGCACAGTCGCGGCAAAGCCGTTTTTTGTCGCAATTGCCACCGCGCCATGGAGCCATCGGCGTTAGCCTCGAGATGAGGGACGAACGCGGAGCGGGCCAATGGCTGACGAAGAAGACGACATCATCCTGAGTGAGCTCGACGATGAAGAGCTTACCCAACAGATGTTCGATGACCTCTATGACGGCCTCAAGGAAGAGATCGAAGAGGCGACAAATATCCTCCTCGAACGCGGATGGGCGCCCTACCGTGTCCTGACCGAGGCGCTGGTGGGCGGTATGACCATCGTCGGCAACGATTTCCGCGACGGGATCCTTTTTGTGCCCGAAGTGCTGCTGGCCGCGAACGCGATGAAGGGCGGCATGTCCATCCTCAAGCCGCTTCTGGCCGAGACCGGCGCGCCCCGTGTCGGCAAGATGGTCATCGGCACGGTCAAAGGCGACATCCACGATATCGGCAAGAACCTGGTGTCGATGATGATGGAGGGTGCGGGCTTCGAAGTGGTGGATCTGGGCATCAACAACGCCGTGGAATCCTATCTCGAAGCGCTCGAGACCGAGGCGCCGGACATCCTAGGCATGTCGGCCCTGCTCACAACCACGATGCCCTATATGAAGGTGGTCATCGACACGATGGTCGAGCAAGGCATCCGCGACGACTACATCGTACTGGTCGGCGGCGCGCCCCTGAACGAAGAGTTCGGCAAAGCCATCGGCGCCGACGCCTATTGCCGGGACGCCGCCGTCGCCGTGGAAACGGCCAAGGAATTCGTCGCGCGCAAGCACAACCAGATGGCATCCGCCTAATCCGTGGAGATCCACCGCCCGCGCCACGGGCTATTCGGGCGTCTGGGGGTTGTCCGATCCGACTGACGAAGCGCTCAGCTTCTAAACCGCGCTCGGTTGGAGACGCGAGGGCAAGCATTTGGCGATGTTCACCAAGCATTTGACAATCTGATACGAGACGGGGCCTGCCGGGCCCTCACCGGGGCCCGATACGGGGATTGACGGCACGCCTTGCGCAAGTCTTTGTCGCCCCATGACCATCTATGCGATTGGCGATATTCACGGGCATCTCGACCTTTTGAGGCGCGCCCATGACGCGGTCGAGGCCGACCGCGCGCGCCGGGGCAATCCAGACGCCAAACTGATCCATATCGGCGATTTGGTCGATCGCGGCCCCGACAGTGCGGGCGTGATCGAATATATGGTCGACCTCCAGGGCAACGATGCCCGGACCCGCATCTTGCGCGGCAACCACGATCATATGCTCTTGGAGTTCCTGAACGGCACGCCCAAAAGCGCCTCGCCCCGGGGCACGTTCGATTATCTGTCGCGTAATATCGGCGGTCGCAGCACGCTCGAAAGCTACGGCCTGAACCCGGGCCAAAGCGACCGCGCGCTCCTTGAGGCCGCGGCCTCGGCGGTCCCGGCAACGCATCGCGCCTTTCTCGATGCGCTGCCCTTTTCGCACAGTGAGGGTGAGTGCCTATTCGTGCATGCCGGCATCCGCCCGGGCGTCCCACTGGGGGAGCAAGACCCGCTCGATCTGATCTGGATCCGCGACGAATTTTTGATCGACGTGACCGATCATGGCCCCCTGATCGTGCACGGCCACACCCCCGCCGAACGGGTCGAGCATTGGGGCAACCGCCTCAACCTCGACAGCGGTGCGGCCTATGGCGGCCCGGTCAGCGCGGTGGCCATCGAGGGGCGAGAGGCCTTTTTGCTCACCGAGACCGGCCGCGACCGGGTGCGCATTTATTGAGCGTGGCCCCCCCGACCAACGCGACCCTGCCCCCGCGCGATCTGGCGCTGATCGCCGTAGTCGTCCTGGCCTGGGGGAGCAACTTTTCCGCCATGCGCCTGGCCCTCGACGCGCTGCCGCCACTTCTGTTCGTGGCCCTACGCTTCGCGATCCTGCTGCCGCTCCTGGCGCTTTTCCCCCGCCGTCCCGCGCCTTGGGCCGCGTTGGCCGGAGTCGCGCTGTTGATCAATTGCGGCCAGTTCGGCTTTCTTTTTAGCGCGATCGAGCTGGGGCTCAGTGCCGGCATGGCCTCGCTTCTCATCCAGATGCAGGCGCCCATGACGATCGTGTTGGCAGCCCTCGTCTATGGCGAAACCGTCAGCCTGCGCCAGGCCCTGGGCCTCGCCCTCGCCCTGGCCGGCCTCGCTTGGATTGCCATCGGCGAAACGGGTGCGGTGCCAGGGATCGGCCTTGCCTTGGTGTTGGTGGCTGCCCTGTCCTGGGCCGGGGGCAACCTCATCCTGCGCCGCCTGCCAGGGGTCGCGATGCTGCCACTTTTTGCCTGGGCGAGCCTCCTGGCCTGGCCGCCGATGCTGGTCCTGTCGCTGATCGTCGAAGACCCTAGCGCCTTGAGCACCATCGCCGCCATGCGAGCGCGCGATTGGGCCGCCGTGATCTATGTCGCGATCCTTTCGACAGTGGTGGGATACGCGCTTTGGGGCTCGCTTCTGGCGCGTCATCCGGCCGTCAGGATCACGCCCTTCGCGCTCCTCATCCCGGTCGTCGGCATCGTCACCGCGGCCATCGTCTTGGGAGAGCGTCCGGGCCCGGCCGAGCTTGCCGGTGGCGCGATCATTCTGGCCGGTGTCGCGATATGCGTCGCTCCTCGTCGCGCGAATGTCGCCTCGTCACTGGAAAAATGAGGTCTTTCGCGCGCAGACTAAGCCATGCGCCGTAACTCCGCCCGCAGACGATCCCAGCGCGCCGCGCCCAAGCCCCCGGCCAGCACCCCGAATGCCCAGCCGGGTGCCGCACTGCGCAACGCCACGCCGCTCGAGCCTGGCAAGATCCTGCTCTTGGCCTGCGGTGCGCTCGCGCGCGAAATCCTGGCCATCAACACGCTGAGCGGCTGGGACCATCTTGAGCTCAAATGCCTGCCCGCAATCCTGCACAATTCGCCCGAAAAGATCCCTCAGGCCGTCGAAGAGGCCGTTCTGGCCCACAGGCATGCCTATGCCAGCATTTTCGTGGTCTACGCCGATTGCGGCACCGGCGGACAGCTTCAGGCCACCTGTGACCGGCTGGGCGTCCAGATGGTCACAGGGCCCCATTGCTACAGCTTTTTTGAAGGAAATGAAGTCTTTGCCGAGAAGAGTGAAAGTGAATTTACGGCCTTCTACCTCACGGATTTTCTGGTTCGGCAGTTCGAGGCCTTTGTTGTCAAACCCCTGGGGCTAGACCGGCATCCCGACCTGCGCGACATGTATTTCGGCCATTATGAAAAGCTCGTCTACCAAGCCCAGACCGACGATAGGGAGCTGACCGAAAAGGCCAAGGCCTGTGCGGAAACGCTGGGGCTAAGCTTTGAGCGCCGCTTCACCGGCTATGGCGATCTGCAGACGACTTTGGCACGGCTTGCGGACTAGGCCACAGCGGCGTTTTTCACGTCGCCTCAGCCGCCTTCGCGAGGCCGCGGATCCGCTCGACCATCGCGCGCAGCCCGTTGGAGCGTTGCGCCGAAAGGTGATCGTTTAGCCCAAGCCGCGCCAATTCCGCTTGCGCATCGATCGCCAGGACCTCGCGCGCGGTCGCACCGGAATAAAGCGCGCGCAGAACAGCGATCAACCCGCGCACGATCATCGCATCCGATGAGCCGGTGAAGCGCAGGACAGCCTCCGCCCCTTGCCCCTCGATCTCGGGCACGATCCAGACCTGGCTGGCGCAGCCCTCAACTTTGGTCGCAGGCACCTGTTGGGCCGGGTCGAGCGGGTCCATTTCCTTGCCCAGCTCGATCACATGGCGATAGCGCTCCTCCCAATCGTCAAGGAAATCAAAGGTTTCGGCGATCTCTTCAAAGGCGTCGCGGGCCATGGCGGCTCTCCAGCGGGGCAGGTCTGTCGCGGGTCGAGTTAGGGCGTTGCGCCGCCGAGGTCCAGAGTGCTCGCCCGGCGCTCCAAGCCCTAAGCTACCGGCGCCGCACCCGGGTCAGCGGGTTTTCAAGCGCCCGGCGATGGTCTAGGCCATGGCGCACGGCCACCTTCGGGGTGGGAATCTGCGGGGGTTTGCAATGCGCATCATGCTTGGTCTTTTGGTGGTCTTGAGCCTCGCAGCCTGCGGCTCGCGGCTGAACCCGCTCAACTGGTTTGGCGGTGCCGAGGAGGCCCCGCGTGTCGAGGCCAGCGCAGATGACAGCGCGCCCCTATCGCCCACAGCCGGGCTCAATTTGATCTCGCAGATTACGGATTTAACTGTGGATCCCCTGCCCTCTGGAGCCATCATCACCGCGACGGGCCTGCCACCACGTCAGGGATTTTGGGAGGCCGAATTGGTCAATATGGGTGTCGAGGACGGCGTGATCGCCTTCGCCTTCGTGATCAATGAACCCGGCGGGCCTACACAGGCGGGCACGCCCAGCTCTCGCGAAGTGGTCACCGCCACGGCGTTGTCCAACCAAGCCCTGGCACAGATCCGCGCAATCACCGTCGTGGCGCAGAGCAACCAACTGACCAGCAGAAGATAGCCCGAAGATAGCCGGGCGGCTTAGCGCAAATGCGGAGCGGCCTCAGCGTCCCCTGTGCCAGGGGTCGCGCATTCAGCGATCAAATTGTCCATGCTGTCTTCGTAGAGCCGTGAATAGGCCATCGCGCGGCGCCGCCGCAATTCACCGCCGGCCATGGCAGCACCGGAATAGTTGAGCCCCGCGCGGGACGCCGATTGCAGCGCGAAAGCGCATAATTTCAAATAGTACATCTGTGACTCCGCTCGCTTGGTTTGGGTCGTTCGATGGACGTCTCCTCGGCAACACCTCAACCCTAGGCCGGAATTCGTTTCGAGAAGGTGAAATCTGCGCGAGTACGCGTACAATGACGCAAATTTGAGCGCTCACGCGCGGCATAGACCGCTCAGCGTGCTTTGCGCAAAGCTTAGCATTTACAAGGAAGTCCAGCGCCTTAGGGCGGCTTGAGATCCGCCAAAGGCGCCTTTGGCAGCGCTCGGACAGTGTCGGCAAGTGAGAGGCCCAACGAGAGTACCTTCGACCTGCGGAAGCTCTCGTAATGTCTTCGAAACGATTGCCGCCCAGCGATCTCATCTGATCTGGGGCGGTCAGGCCTTTCTTGCGAAAGGTCTTTGGTAGGCCCGGCAGGACTTGAACCCGCAACCAAAGCGTTATGAGCGCTCTGCTCTAACCAATTGAGCTACAGGCCCGCCATCTCCCGCATACCATGCCGCCCCGGCTGGTCAAGCGAAGCGAGGCCGGTGACCGTAAAGCCCCGTGGGCCCCCCATGGACCCCAGTGGACCCCGGTGGACCCCAGTGAACCATTGTCGGCATGCCGCACCGCTGCTAGGAGCAGCGTTACTAGGGGCTGCCCGGATGGATCAGGCATGAGCGAGAAAAAGGCCGCGATGAGCTATGCCGAGGCGGGCGTCGATATCGATGCGGGCAACGCCTTGGTCGAACGGATCAAACCCGCCGCCAAGCGCACAGCACGGCCTGGCACCATGTCTGGGCTAGGCGGTTTCGGGGCGCTCTTCGATCTCAAAGCGGCGGGCTATGACGACCCGATCCTGGTGGCAGCCACAGACGGGGTGGGCACAAAGCTGCGCCTGGCTATCGACACCGGCGCGCTCGACACTGTGGGCATCGATCTGGTGGCGATGTGCGTCAATGACCTGATCTGCCAGGGCGCGGAGCCGCTGTTTTTCCTCGATTATTTCGCCACCGGCGCCCTGTCGGTGGATGCAGCGGCCAAGGTCATCGCAGGCATCGCCGCGGGCTGTGAGGCCGCGGGCTGCGCGCTTATCGGTGGTGAGACGGCGGAGATGCCGGGCATGTACCCGCCCGGGGATTTCGACCTGGCGGGCTTTGCCGTGGGCGCGATGGAGCGGGGCCGCGCTCTGCCCCGCGATGTGGCGGCGGGCGATGTGCTTCTGGGCCTCACCTCCGACGGGGTGCATTCCAACGGCTACTCGCTGGTGCGCAAGATCGTTGAGCGCTCGGGGCTGGCTTGGTCTGACCGCGCGCCCTTCACCCAGGCCAGTCTGGGCCGCGCCCTCCTAACGCCCACCCGGCTCTACACCAAGCCGCTTGCGCCGCTCTTCGCGCGGCCGGGTTTGCACGCTCTGGCCCATATCACCGGGGGCGGCCTGACGGAGAATGTGCAGCGCATCCTGCCCGAGGGCCTGGGCGTTGAGATTGACCTCGACACCTGGCACCTGCCGCCTGTTTTCGCCTGGCTCGCTGAGACCGGCGGGCTAAGCGAGGCGGAGCTTCTCAAGACCTTCAATGCCGGGATCGGGCTGGTCGCGGTGGTTGCACCGGAGGCCGAGGCCGAGATCACCGCCGCGCTCAGCGAGGTGGGCGAAACCGTCACCCGCATTGGCCGGGTCGCCGCCACGCCTGGCCTGCGCTATTCCGGTGGGCTTTTGTGAAACGCGTCGCCATCCTGGCTTCGGGCGGCGGCTCGAATGCGGGGGCACTGATGGCCTCGATGGAAAGCGATCACCCGGCCCGGACTTGCCTTGTCTTTTCCAATGATGCAGCGGCCGGTGTCCTCAACCGTGCCCGCACCGCCGGTGTGCCAACCGAGAGCCTGGATCACCGCGCCTATCCCAGCCGGGAGGCTTTCGATGGCGCTCTGCATGATCTTCTGACCAGCTACCGGCCCGATATCATCTGTTTGGCAGGCTTCATGCGGATCCTGACCCCGGGTTTTGTCGGGCGTTGGCAGGGGCGGATGCTCAACATTCACCCCTCGCTCTTGCCCGCCTATCCCGGTTTGCATACGCATGCACGCGCACTGGAAGCGCGCGATACCTACCACGGCTGTTCGGTCCATATCGTCACGCCAGAGCTCGATGCCGGGCCGATCTTGGGTCAGGCGCGCCTGGCGATCCAACCGGATGAGGACGCCGATGCCCTCGCCGCGCGGGTCTTGCGGCTGGAGCATCAGCTCTACCCGACCGTGCTGCGCCGCTTTTCCTCAGGTGAGACAGACCGGATCGATCTGGAGGCCGATCGCGTCGCCTCCCGGGCCCAACCCGACGCCCAGCCCGACGCATAGACGCTTTTCAATCGCGCCGCGCTGGCCTAACACGGTGTCAGGCTTCACTCGCCCGGCCGGTAAAACCAACAAGAAACGCCAAAACCAAAAAGACTGCGGATTGACCCAAACACTCACCACAACCGACGCCCTCGCCAGCTTTTGCAAACGCGCCGCGAGCGCCCCCTACGTGACAGTCGATACCGAATTTCTACGTGAACGGACCTATTTCGCGCAGCTCTGCCTGGTGCAGATGGCCCTACCGGGCGAAGGTGACGACGACGCCGTTCTGATCGACCCGCTTTCGCCCGATCTCGATCTCGCTCCGCTCTACGAACTCTTTCGCAACGCGGACGTGGTGAAGGTCTTCCATGCCGCTCGACAGGACCTTGAGATCTTCTTCGTCGAGGGCGGCATCGTGCCCGCGCCGCTGTTTGACACGCAGGTTGCCGCGATGGTCTGCGGCTACGGTGATCAGGTTGGCTATGAGACGCTGGTGCGGCGGATCGTGAAGGCCAATCTCGACAAAAGCTCTCGCTTTACGGATTGGTCGCGCCGCCCGCTAAGCCGCGCGCAGATGAGCTATGCCCTGGCCGATGTCACCCATCTGCGCGGCATTTATGAGGCCCTGTCGGCGCAACTGAAGGAAACCGGCCGTGTCTCCTGGGTCGAGGAGGAATTGAGCCAGCTTACCGACAGCTCGACCTATGTCGTCGATCCCGAAAGCGCCTGGCGGCGGCTAAAGATCCGCGGCAATTCCGGCAAGTTCCTGGCCATCGTCAAAGAGCTCGCCGCCTTTCGTGAGCGGCTGGCGCAGGAGCGCAACGTGCCGCGCGCGCGCATCGTCAAGGATGACGCGCTGCTTGAAGTGGCCTCGATGAAGCCGAAATCCGTCGAAGAGCTGGGCAAGGCCCGCCTGCTGCTGCGCGACGCGCGCAAGGGCGATCTGGCCGAGGGCCTGGTGGTGGCGGTGGCGCGGGGCCAAGAAGTGCCGCCCGAGGATCACCCGAAGCTGCCGCGCGGACGCGACCGCTCGGCGCTGAACCCGGCGCTCGCCGATCTGCTGCGCGTCCTGCTCAAGGCTAAGGCCGAGGATGCGGGGGTGGCGCAAAAGCTGATCGCGTCGTCGTCGGATCTCGACGATATCGCGGCGGGTCATTTCGACGGCGTTTGGAAAACCGGCTGGCGCCATGAAGTGTTCGGTGCCGATGCGCTGAGGCTTTGCAACGGTGAGATCGCGCTTTCGGCGGAAGGCCAGCGGGTCAAGATCGTCGAGGTCTGAGACGCGGGGCCTCCTGCCTCACCTAGCGCGGCAAGACAAGATCCGCCCTGAGCCCTCCAAGATCGGCACTGTCGGACAGGCGCAAAGTGCCGCCATGGCGCCGGGCGATATCGCTGGTGATCGCCAGGCCCAGACCCACGCCCGAGCCCTTGTCCTGGTTGCGCGCCTGATCGAGCCTTGTGAAGGCCTCAAGCGCTTCCTGGCGCCGTTCGGCCGGGATCCCCGGCCCGTCGTCCTCGACCGTGTAGCGGACAGAGCGTTCTAGCACATGCACACTGATCCGCGCCGCCTCCCCATAGCGCAGTGCGTTCGAGACCAGATTGGCCAGTGCCCGGCGCACGGCGCGCGGGCGCATCATCACCGTCTCACCGGGTGAAGCGGCGCTCAGATCGACCTCCGCCGCACCCCGACGCGCCGCGCGTCCCGCATCCTCGGCCACGCGCTGCGCCAGTGCGGACGGATCGACCGGTTCGGGGTCTTCGAGTGCCTCGGCCCGGGCAAAATCCAGGAAGGTGTCAATCAGCCCCTCCATCTCTTCAACATCTCGGGCGAGATTGGCACTGTCCTCGTCCCCCAACGGCCCCATCGACAGGGCCAGCTTCATCCGCGTCAGCGGAGTTCGGAGATCGTGACTAACGCCAGACAGCATCCGCGTACGCTCGGAAATCTGCTCTTCGATGCGGGCACGCATGTCCAGAAAAGCCCGCCCGGCCGAGCGGACCTCTAGGGCGCCGCCGGGCCAATACTCCACGCGCTGGCCCTTGCCAAAGGCTTCGGCCGCCCGCGCGAGGCGCCGGATCGGGCGTAGCTGATTGCGCAGGAACAGATAGGCCACCGCCGTCATGAGAAGGCCCGATGCGGCCATCACCACCAAAAGCTGATGCGGGTTCCAAGCCGAGACGCGGTTGCGCTGAAAAACGATCACGCGGTGGGGGGCCTCGGTCAGGCGCAGCTCGGCCACCACGAAATCGTAATCCCGCCCTTCATAGAGATCGACCCAGCCAACCTGCGGCACCGCTTGGCGAAGGGTTTGGATGACCACGCGGCCCGACAGGTCATAGAAAACGCGGCGGCTGTCGCGCGCGCCCTCCCAGGGCGGTGGGGCGCCTGGCCTGAGCCCGACCCTGAGCGCCTCTGCGATCTCAGACGTTCTTGGATCTTCGCGCTCAAGATAATCGACCAAGAGGCCCACATCGAGCGCAATCGAGCGCGTCATCTGCTCGGTCACGCCCTCGAGATGGCGTTGCAGGAACGCGGCCGAGACCACAAGCTGCAGACCCACGACCGGCACGATCAGGATCAGCGCCGCCCGCCCATAAAGCCCCCTGGGCAACCAATGCTTGAACCGGCCAGCCATAGGGCATTTAACCGCCCTAGAAAGGCTTGTCCAAGAGAGACGTGAGGGAAAAGGTGGCGCGACCCCCGACGATCCAAACGCTTGAGCCCGGCCTGCGCCGGATCCTCGCGCCAAACCCTTCGCCGATGACCGAAGCCGGTACCAACACCTATCTCATCGGCACGCGGGATCTGGTCCTGATTGACCCCGGCCCTGACGATCCCGCCCATCTCGCGGCGATCCAGGGCGCCATTGGTGCGGATCAGTCTCTGACCGCGATCCTAGTCACGCACAGCCATCTCGATCACACCGCCCTGGTGCCCGCCTTGGTTGAGGCTACGAGGGCGCCAGTCCTGGCGGCGGGTGAAAGCGATTGGGGACGCTCGGCCTTGATGCAAGAGCTCGCCGCCGAGGGCGCGTTGGGCGGTGGCGAGGGGCGTGATGCGCGGTTTCGACCCGACAGGCAGATCGCCCAAGGCGACGTGATCGAGGGCTCGGACTGGTGCATCGAGGTGCTGGAGACGCCGGGCCATATGGCCAATCATTTGAGCTTTGTCTGGAACGGGGCGCTCTTTTCGGGCGATCTGGTGATGGGCTGGTCGACGTCGCTGGTCTCGCCACCCGATGGCGATATGGGCGCGTTTCTACGCTCGCTTGCGCGGCTGGAAGGGCGCGGCGACCGGGTCTTTTACCCCGGCCACGGCGCACCTGTGACGGATCCCGCCGCCCGCCTGCGAGAGCTGACCCTACATCGCCGCGCGCGCGAAGCTGCGATCCTGGCCGCCCTGCGCCAGGCCCCTGCCAGCCCCGCCGCCCTGGCGCGCCAAATCTACGACGATCTCGCAGCCGCGCTCCTGCCCTATGCCGAGCGTAACGTGCTTGCCCATCTCATTGATTTGGTTGAGAAAGGCGCGGTCGACGTGGCCCGCCCCCTGCGCGCCGACAGCGTCTTCACCGCCCGGCCCGCGCCCTGATTGCCACTGTCCCGCCAACCCCGGAGTTCGTGGCCGAAATCTTAGCCAATGGCCCCTGGACGCGCCCAAGTCAGGTTGCTATATGCCACGCCAGTTCCGGCGTAGCTCAGCGGTAGAGCAGTTGACTGTTAATCAATTGGTCGTAGGTTCGATCCCTACCGCCGGAGCCAATTCACCCCATCCCTAAGCGAATGCACCGCTCCGGCCCAAGCCGTGCGCGGGTCAGAGTTATGCAGCCCGCACAAGGCCGGTTTAGGTCGAGCCTTGCCTAATAGGTCACCGCGCCCCGGATAGACTCGCCGTGATGCATCAGATCGAACCCCTTGTTGATGTCACCCAAGCCCATCGAATGGGTGATCATCGGGTCGATCTCGATCTTGCCGTCCATGAACCAATCGACGATGCGCGGCACGTCCGTGCGCCCGCGCGCGCCCCCGAAGGCCGTACCTTTCCAGGTGCGCCCCGTGACCATTTGGAAGGGCCGCGTTGAGATCTCGGCCCCGGCGGGCGCCACGCCGATGATGATGCTCTCGCCCCAGCCCTTATGCGCGCATTCAAGCGCCGCACGCATCACGCCGCGGCCCTGGGTCTCGCGGATCGACTGGCACAGATTGGTCTTGGGATGCAGGCAATACTCACAATCGCGGCATTCCGGCGTGTAGAGCGGGATCACGTGATCGCCCTTCTTGAGCGATGTGACGCCCGGGCCCACATCAACGACGACCCCGGCACCCTCATGGCCCAGGATCGCGGGAAACGCACCTTCGGGATCGGCGCCCGACAGGGTGAACCAATCACTGTGGCACAGCCCGGTGGCCTTGATCTCGACCAGAACCTCCCCCTCTCTTGGGCCGCCCAGATTGACGTCGATGAGCTCGAGCGGTTTGCCGACCTCAAAGGCCACGGCGGCGCGGGTTCTCATGATGGCTCTCCCTTTCGCTTTGCCGGGCCTCCCGCCCGTGTCGCTGAGCTCACGCGAGGCGAGAAAGCCTGCATCTGGCAATGATTTAGGCGAGGATTTAGACGGGTCTGGGCAAGGCCCCGTTCAAGGCCGCGACAATCGCATCGAGCCCGTCGGTCAGGGCCGCGGGTCCGGGTTGAAGGATCAGGGGTGATTTGATCTCGGTGATGCGGCCGACTCGCACGGCGGTGATTTGGTCCCAGTCGGGCCGCGCTGTGATCTTCTCCGGCCGGACCTTCTTGCCGCACCACGATGCCAGGATGACCTCTGGATTTGCTTGGATCACCTGCTCGGGCGTCACAATTCGGCCCATTGCGGAGCCTTCTCGCGCGAGCTCGGCAAAGACATCGCGCCCGCCCGCAATCTCAATCAACTCGGATACCCAGCCGATGCCCGCGATCATCGGATCGTCCCATTCCTCGAAATACACCCGAGGCGAGCCGTATTTTGCGGCCTCGGCGGCGACGCGGTCCAGGCGGCGCTCATAATCCTGGGCCAGAGCCTCGGCCCGCGCGCCCTGACCGACCATGGCGCCGAGATGCCGGATCATCGCGAGGATCCCTGCCACATCGCGTTGATTGTAGGCCATCACAGCCACACCCGCCCGGATCAACTCTGCGGCGATATCGGCTTGAAGGTCCGAAAATGTCAGGACCAGATCGGGCTGCAGGGCCAAGATTTTCGGGATATCGGCCGACGTGAAGGCCGAGACGCGCGGCTTTTCCCGCCGCACCCGCTTGGGTCGCACGGCATAGCCTGATACGCCGACGATGCGGCCCTCCTCGCCCAAAAGATAAAGCGTCTCGACCGTCTCTTCCGTCAAACAGACGATCCGTTCGGGCGGGAAGCGGCGCATCTAGAGGCGCCTCACCGGATCAGGCGCGGGAGCGTTTGACCTTGGCATATTCCGCATCTGAAATCCCCATCGCGATCATCCGCCGCTGCATCAGCAGCGAGACCCGATAGGTATCCTCCAGAAAGCCCGTGGAACAGATCAAAATCCGCTTTTGATCCGCCGACATTCGGTTGTCAGTCCTCCGGGCCAGCACGCCGCCATAGCGCAAATCTTCTATAAGTTTCTCGGTCGTCTTGGGTGACATATCGTCGATCAACAGATGCCCGTATTCATAAATCGCAAAGAGCGGCACCCGAAAGGTGCGGATCGTGTCGAGCATCTTGGCCTTCCGCTCGGGCCGAAAGATCGCCTTGCGATATTCCTTGGGGCTTTTGGTGAAATCCGGGCTCTCGATCAGGGCCTGAAGCCGGGCATTATGGGCCTCGATATAGTTCGAGATCTGGTCTGCGTCGGTGCAATCGAGCGCTTTGAGAAAGAACAAAAACTGCGTGAAATGCAGCAGATAATCATGGCCATTCGAGCCCATGACCGTGGGAAAATCGCTGAGCGGCGCGGTTTCGGCCAGCTTGGCGCGCACGGTCTCGAAAAACCAATTCTCGGCCCTCAGCGTGGCCTCGATGGTCTCGAAGGCGAGCCGGACACTGTCGCCTTCTGCCGGCGCCTCGGTCAGGTCGTTGATCGCGTCATTCATGTGTTTGCCACCCTCGGTCACTCTCAGCGAGGTCTCGCGGCCGGTCAAGTCAGAGCGCAGCGGGCGGCTGTCATTGGAGATCACCGCCAGATCAGGGGGCGTTTTATCAGTCATGGATGCAGATCTCCGAACCAGAGAATGGCTGTAGCAAGCGCCAGCGCGGGGGCCAGGGCCACCTCGGCCCGCCGGGTGCAGATGGCATAGAGGCCCAGAAAGAGCGCGCTGAGCATGACGAGATCGGGCAGCGCATTGAGGCCGAGCCAGGTCAAGGCGCCCGCCAGAAGCAGGTAATCCCCGGCCCCGATCAGGCCGCGCCGGGGCCAGAAACGGTCTTGCAGCAGGGCCAGCGCCACTAGGAGCGCGGCCAAAACGGCCACAGGCCCAACCGCGCCGCCGGTCAGGGCAGTGGCGAGAAGACCGCTGGCAATCAAAGGGAAGCTCAGGCCGTCGGGCACAGTGTGGCTGAGCGCATCCGACCAGGCCAGCCCAGCAAGAAGCGCGATCAGCGTCAGACTGGCCAGCGCCGCGGCCGCACCATGGCCCGTGGTGAGCGCGAGCCCGGCCGCCAAAGTCCCGGAAACAAGCGGCACAAGAACGGCCAAGCCAGGCCTCGGCAGGATTACAGGCAATCGGGTCATGGCGCGCTTTCACCGGTGAAAAAGGCAAAAACCGCAAGCGTCCCCGGCTCCCCGCGCAACAGCTCCCAAAGCGCGGCTGCATCCGCCCGCCCCGACAGAGCGCGCAAGTTGCGGCGCAGCGCGACGGGCGGACGGGCCGTGTCGAGCGCGATCACATGATCGGCCCCGAAGGGCGGGGCCACGGCGACCGGCACCCGGGCCAGCGCGGCCGGGGCAAGGCTTTCGGGATCGCCCAAGCCGGGATCGGGATAGAGGTAGCTCAACGTGCCATCGGCGCTCAGATTGATCAGGGTCAGATACCGCCCCGACCTTCCATCCACGCGGATCTCCAGCGCCTCGCCCGCGCGGTAGAGCCTATCGCCGCCATCGAAGGCCACGCTGAGCGGTGCGCGCTGCAGCTGGCTCAGCGCCTCGATCAGACGGCGCGCATCGACAGCGCTTTGCAGGCTCGCGTGGCCGGTGATTGTGGTGAGGTGGTCGCCGATCCCTGAGATCAACGCAGCGCCGTCGATCCTCAGAGACCCGCGCGCCTCAGCAGAGACGCCCACCACCCCCTCCCAGCCCAGCCCCTGGACCGCGACCGGGGGAAGATCGGCGAAGGCACGGGCACGCAGGGGGATGTCCCGGGGCGGCGGGGTGTGCGGCTGGGCTTGGACGCTCGCTTGCGCGACCGGAACGGCGTTGTCCACGGGCGCACCCAGCGCGATCAGGCCGCGCGTCTCCTGGCCTGCGGGCTCGGATTGCGGCAGCTGCACGCCGTCGCTGGCCTGACGCACGACGCGGCGGACATGGCTTTCAAGCTCGCCCTTGGTCAAGAGACCGTCTGAATTGCGATCGGCCAGACCGCGCAGACCGCTGGCGAAAGCATAGCTCAGCGCGCCACGCGGAACGCCGTCAATCATCACCTCGGGCACGCGCTGGCTTTCATCGACTGCGGCCAGAAACAGCGCCACGCCGTCGAGGCCTTCTGGATTGGCGGCGACGGGCGGCGGCGGCGGGGGCAGCGGATCGGCGGCAATGCCTTCCGCCTCGACATAGCGAAAGCCCAGGACCGGATCGATATTGCGCGTCACTGTGCCTGCATGACAGGCATCGGCGACGAAAATCACCTCAAGCCCCGCGCTGCGGCGCAAGAGCTCGGCGATTTCATCATCGCGGATGCGTTCTGCCGCTGAGGCGCCGCGCGGCGCAAACCCGGCCAAGAGAAAGTTCTCGTCGCGGCCATCGGCCTCGCTGCCGACGCTGTGCTCAGGCTCATGGCTGCCATGCCCGGCATAGCTAATTACAAGCGTGTCGCCCGGCGCGGCGCGGGTCAGGATCGCCTCCCAAGCGCTAAGGATCGCGGCGCGGGTGGCCTCGCCATCAAGCAGCATCGTCACATCACCGCCCAGGCCTTCCAGCGCATCGGCGATGTCGCGAGCATCATTGACCGCGCCGTGCAAGTCGCTGACGAAGGCGTAGTCGTCGATGCCGATCACCAGGCCATGCAGCCGCTCGGCACAGGCGCCGGACCCGCTGGCCAGCAGCGCGAGGCCAGCCCAGATCAAAGGCGCCAGCCGCCTCATTCGACCGAGAAGGCGACGCGGCGGGCTAGGCGGTGATGCTCGTCCGAGCCAGGCTCGATCCCCGGAGGCGCTTCGGGCACTTGCGTCTCGCCATAGCCACTGGCGACGATCTCGCCCTCGAAGCCGTTTTCGCGCAAAAGCGCCTCGACCCGTTCGGCCCGCGCGGTGGACAATTCCAGATTATAGGCCTCGCCCCCGGTCGGATCGGTATGCCCGCCCAGATAGATCGCCGCCGGCGCGGTCAGGGTCACGTGCTCGACCAGGGCCTCAGCGTAATCCGAGCCGATCTCATCGAACTCGGTGCTGTCATAGGCAAACGTAATGGGCAGGCTGACCTCTTCCACGGTAAAACCCCGGATTGACATGGTGAACACCCCGCCCAGTGTGCCCGACCGCGTCCGCGGCATCTCCACCGGCGCATCGGCCAGCGCGAGGGCGGCTGTGGCCAGCTCATAGAGCTCGGCGATTTCGGCCTCGCTGGCGGCATGGGCTTGGTCGCCCTCGGCGATCTCGTTGATGGCCTCCTGCAACAGGACCGACGCGGCGGCATACTCCCCGTCTTGCCAGTCCAGGCGTCCGAGCTCCGCCAGGCTGCGCCAGTGACGCTCGTATTGCAGGGCCTCCCGCAACAGCGCGCGGCCGGTCTCGGGCTCTTCGGTGGCACGGGCCTGCAAGAAGCGCTCCCGCGCGAGGTAATCCCCCACCCATTCGCGGATCGCATCATCGCAGGTGGCGCTGAAGACGATCTCTTCATAGAGCAGCTCGGCACTGGTTGTGTCATCGGCCTGAACCGCCGCGACAACCGTGTCGTAATGCGGACAAGCGGCGGCGGGCGCGGCCAGCGCGGTGGCGCTGAGAAGGCAGGCGAAAAGCGAAGCTCGGTTTGTCATTTCAAAGGCTCCTCATGGTTCGATGCGGTAGGGCAGATAGGCGGCTGACCAAGCGATGGGCCGGTCGGGATCGGCCTCCAGGCGCAGCAGGTCCTGGCTGATCTGGAAGAGCGATTGATTGCCGCCGGGCACAGGCCCGCCCTCCAGACCGGCAGGCATTAGGGCTGACAGCGCCTCAAGATCGCCCTCGATAAAGAGCCCGAGCAGAAGGCCTGGACCCGCAGGCTCCGTCACGCGCAGGCGCAGGGGCTGACCGCTGGCGCCCAGCGCCGAAGGAATGGTCAGGACCTCACCGGCCACGATGCGGGTGGCGCCTTCGGGAGACAGGGTCGAGGGATAGACTTGGGCCAACGCGCCCGAGGGGTCGAGATCGAGCAACAGCAGCGCGCCATCGCGATCCGCCGAAGCGCTGAAATTCACGGTATCGCCGATGCGCAGCGTATCATCGCCCGAGGTGCTGCCCGTGATGCTGCCCGTGATGCTAAGTGTGAGACCGGCGGCATTGCTGGGCGAAAACAGATCGCTGACAAAACCCAGCGTTTCCAGATAACTCGCGGGCAAGCCGTCATCCTCTTCGATGGGGGTCAGGACCGGCTCGGGCGCAGGCTCGGGCGTGGCGAGGCGTACGAGGACTGCCGCTGCGGGGCCGGTCACACTTGGTGTTTGCCCGGCACCGTCGGCGCAGGCGGGCAGTGCATCGCAACTCGTCGCCAAAGCGGTGGTGAGCGGGCCGGAAAGCTCCGCCTCGGTAATCGCATTGTCGCCATCGGCATCGCTTGCGCCATCGCGCGCGGCCGAGGCCCAGGCGCGGGTGAAGGCCCCGCCATTGGCGCTTTCCCAGACGCTCTGGCCCGGTTCTGCGGCGCTCCAAAGCGTCACGTCAGGGCCGAGGCCGCCGATCTCATGCCCCTGCCCTCGGCTGCCCGGGGCGCCGGGCGCGAAGCCCGCGTCGAGCACCACGCTGATCTCCCGGTCGCCGATATGGGCGAACATCGCCTCCAGCGTCTCAAGCGGGATCTGACCGACCACGCTGGCCCCATCATGGGCGAGAAGCGCGGGGCCGCCATCGGACAGGATCGTTCCCAGCCCGGCAAAGTAGAGCAGCACGCGGTCCCCGGGCTCGGTCCCGCTAATGAGCCCGTCGATAATCTCAGAGAGGATCACGTCATGGCGGGCCTCGGCGTCGCGCAGGACCGTGACGGCGCCGGGGGCAAAGCCCATCTCCTCGGTCAGCAGGTCTGCCATCCGGTCGGCATCGGCCACAGCCCCGGTGAGGCTGAGGGCGCCTGTGAGCTCGGCGTAGTCGTTGATGCCGATCACCAGGGCGCGGTCTTCGGCCAGGGCCGGTGCGCCTGTGCCCACGAGCAAGGCCGCGATGGCCAGTGTCGATGCATATCTCATGGCCAAACCTCCAAATCCGTCGCGCAGCGAAAGCCGAAATCGATGCCCGGCGCGTTGCCCGGCACGATGAGCCGCGCGGAAATCCTCAAATCGGCCGGGTTGACCGTGTTCCAAGAGCCACCCTTGAGGACCGCGCCTTCGGGCGTCAGGACCCATTCGCGGACATTGCCCGCCAAGCCCTGGTGTCCGCCCGGACCCGCGCCCCCGGCCTGATCGACCGAGACGGCGAGACGGCGGGCGGGCGCTTCGGCACCGCGCCAGACCGGGCCGGAGGGATCCCAAGCGCCCCAAGGAAAGGCCGCGTCAGAGCCGTCGCGCGCGGCGGCTTCCCATTCGGCCTCACTCGGCAAACGGCCCCCGGACCAGGCGCAATAGGCCACGGCATCTTCTAGTGCGATATTGGTGACGGGCCGGTCGGGGGCGTCTTCGATGCTGCTTCCCGAGCCCAGAGGTGTCGCCCAGCTATAGCCGCCCTGCGCCATGCGGGCCTCTCCGCTGGGGGTGAAGGCCACCACTTCGCCGGTGCGCTCGGCCACGCTTTCATAGCCTTCGGCCTCGATGAAACGGCGGAACTGACTGATCGAGACCTCGGTTGCGTCCAGCGCAAAGGGCGTGACGCGCGCCTCGCGGGCCGTCTCGCCCTCGGGGCGCATCTCCGGGCAGCGCGCGGGATCGATGGGCGCGGCGGAGCGGCAAAGCTCTAGGGCGGCGGTGATCTCGGCTGAGCCATCGCCGATGCGGATATCGCGCGGCGCGGCATCGCCCGCCAGGGGTGCTGCGTCGGGCTGAGCGCCAAACGCGGTGATCGCGGCAAGATAAAGCGCCTCGGCCTGGGCGAAGCTGTCGGCGTCAAAGGCGCTTTCGGCGCGGGTGATATAGCTTTGGCCGAGGATTGCGGCGGGGCTGGAGGCGTCTTGCGCCAGCCCGCTCGCCTCATCGCGCCGCGCTTGAGCGGCCTCGCGCGCGGTTTGGGTGATCGTCGCGAGCGCGGCCTCGGCCTCACGCCAAAGCGCTTCAGATCGCGCGACCTGCCCCTCGGTCCAGGCCATCTCGGCCGCTTGCCAGCCTTGAAGCGGCGCTTGCAAAGGCGCCTCATCCGGTGCCACGGCAAGGCGCGCAAGCTCCAAGGCTGCACCCGCCGCGCGTTCGGCTTCGCGCGCAAAGCTTCGGGCCTCGGCAATCGCTTCGCTCACGGATTCGGCGCTGGCCTGGGCCGCGTTGGCTTGGGCTTGCGCCTCCGATGGTTGATCGGGCATGGCGGCATCGGCGGCATTGAGCGTCTCTTGTGCCGCTAAAATCTCCGCCGCAGTGGCCTCAGTGGCTAAGGCCGCGCCGCTGGCCTCAGCCGTTGCGATCGCGCGGTCGGCTTGGCGAAGGGCATTATGGGCATCGGCAAGAGCGTCTCGCCCTGCGATCAGGCCATCGATCTGGCTCAGAAGCTGCGCCCGCTCTCCCGTCAGGGTCTGGTTGTCGAGATAGAGATAGACGGCGGCGGCCGTGCTGGCCAAAAAGCCCGCGAAAATCGTCACGGCGGTCGCGCCGGAAACACCGCCGGAGCGCGCACGCGAGGCAGCGGCGGCGCGCGGTGCGGGCTGGGGTGCCACGGGCTCAGCAGTCGCGACGGCCGTCACGCCGGGCAGAACCGGCGCAGATTGCGCGTTGAGCACGGTATCGAAGGCGCGTCGTGCGGCCTCTGCCCCGCTATAGGGCGCAGCATTGGGCAACCGGCCTGTCATCCGGGCCAAAAGGCGCGCGATTTGATCGCCGGAGGGATGGCCCTCGGGAAAGAGCTCTTCGGCGCTCAGGGGCTCACCGCCCTCGCCCAGGATCGCCGCAGTGATCGCCTCAGGCTCCGCCGGGCCACCGGTCAGCGCGCGGGCCGGACCGCCCGGGCCCAGCAGGATCCGGTAAGCCAGCATACCCGCCGCGTGCACGTCATCCTCGGGCCGGGGCTGACCGGTATTGATCACATGGCGAGACTGGTATTCCGGCGGCTGATGGAGAAGCGTTGTCGAGCGTTCGCCTGCGAAGGTCAGCTCCGTCAGGCGCAGGGCCGCGCCAGGCTGTTCGCGGCGCACCGTGTCGGGCGAGAGATTGCCGTGGACGAGACCCGCGGAATGAAGCGCGGCGAGGCCGTCGAGGACGCTTGCCAAAATGCCAAGGCGGGCGGTGACATCCATCGTATCGAAGGCCGCGTCGAAAACCGGCTCAGGACAGGCCAGAACCGCCAGGACGGGAGATTTCTTGAAGGCACGGGAGGTGAGCAGCCGTTCGGACGCCTCAAGCTGCGGCGCGTTGAGCTTGTCGAAGGTTGCGAAGGCGCGGCCCAGCTCAGTGACGAGCGCGTCGTCGCGGGCGGCACTGAAACTTGGTGTGTAGAGCGTGACGGGCGCGCCGTTTTGCTTGCGCACCCCGCTGAGCAGGGCGCAATCGCCCACCGTCTTGAGCAGCGCGACACCGTTGAAATAGGCCCCAAGCGCCTCGGTCAGCCTTGCATCTATGACATTGTTCGCGCCGTCTTTCATGGCACCGCTCCTTTTTGCCCCGATCAAACAGCTCGGATCAGGGGGCTTCACTCATCGCGATCCGCGCAGCTCCAGCAGAGCCAGATCGAACCGGGATGCAGCCAGGATAGGGCAGCGCGCGGCGCCCAGCGGCAAAACGTATTCTAAACGACGTAGGGTGTCGGAGGCCTCTGCCGCCCGTCCCTCACGGGCCAAAAGATGCGCCTGGGTCAGAAGCGCTCGGATATCGCGTGAAAGCTCTCCGTGGGCCGCTTCCGCCAGGGTTGGATCGCTCTCGCGCTGGGTCATCACTTGCCAGAACGCATGGGCCGGGTCGGCGGCGGTGACGGGGCGCGTAGGCACGCGCGGTTCGGCCAGGCAGGTCTCGAGCGCGCCTTCGATGGCGCGGGTTTGGGTGATGAGCGATGTGGTTCGGAGCGAAGGGCCAGAGCTACTCCCCTGCCCCAGGCCGGCCATCACGGCAAAGACCAAGGCACCGATCCCGGCCAGAACGCCCAAGGCCACCGGCAGGGGGATGCTCTGGGGCGCATCCTGGGGCGTCGCGGTATCGCCAGACGCCGCCGCCTCCTTCGGCAGCGCGGTGCGCACCAACTCAATCCGGGTTTCCTGGCCCAGTTGCAGGACAAGGCCCGGCCGCACCAGGCCGGTGCGAGGATTGCCACCTTCGACCAGAGTAAAGCCGAGATCGGAGGCGAAGTATTCCCAGCCCGTGCCATCAGAGCTGCGCTCAAGCGTGAGATGCCCCGCAACGACATCGGCGGCGCCGAGGCGCAGATCATCGCTCGGGCCGGAGCCGATGCTGACACGCTGACCCTTCAACGTGACGCCCTGTTCCAGGTCGATCCCGGCGGTGACCTCGGCGCGCAGGCCCTTGGCGGCGAAGAAGTCGAGCATCAGAAGAACCCTTGGCCGCGAATGGACACGATGGTGGGCGCGAGCGCGGCGATGATGATCGCCATCAGCATTAGGAAAACCGGCATCACGATATTGGTCTTGAGCCTTTCCGCCGTGCGGGCCGCCATCTCCTCGCGCAGGTAGCGCAGCTCCTCGGCCTGATCGGTGTAGAACTGCTCGGCCTCACCGGAGGAGCGTTCGCCTTGGGCCAGGTTCTTCAGGATCGTCTTGACCGAGAGCGCCTCAACCCGGTCGATCATCCGGTGCAGCGCATCATCGAAACTGGTGGCGTCGGCATCCTTGGCGGTGATCGCGATTTCGCGGGCCAGCGGTGTGCCCGGCGCGGCCTCAACGTATTTGCCAAGCGCTTTGCGCGGCGTACCCCCGGCCTGCACGACCAGGACGGCAAGGTCGAGAAAGAAGGGAAATTCCCGTTCGATTGCTTCGGAATTGCGCTTGGCCGCGCTGCCGACATCGAGGATCAAAAAGAGGCCGATGAAGGCTCCGCCAAAGAGCCACCAGCGCAGGCCGGTCACAAGCCCGGCGCCTTCTGTGACGGCCGCGTTGACGCCGAAAAAGAGGCCGACCGCCCCGCCGATGAGCAGGGCTAGAACGATCGCGGCCGCCAGGTAATGCCCGCCAGACACCCCGCCATAGGGGCGCCCGGCATAGGTCAGTTGTTGCTCGAGCCGCTGGGCCAGGCTGGGAAACGGTGCTGCGAGCCCGGCGAAGGCCGCACCCAGGGCACGGACCACCTGGGCGGAGGGGTCACGCCCCTGGGCCTCGGCCTCAAGCTGGGTCTGGAAACGGCCATGGGAGGCGGCGAAGAAATTGGCCGCGATCAGGCCAAGGAAGAGCGCGCCGAGCCCAAAGGCCACGGGAACCGCGAATTGAGCGATCATACCTGCACCTTTGTCAAACGGTGGCCGATCAGATGGGCGGCGAAGAAGGCAAGCACCGCGACGCCGATCAAAAGCTGCCCGAACGGATCGGCCAGAACGGACGTTTCATGATCGACGACCATACCGGCGGCGACGGCCACGATGGGCCCGACAATCGACATGAGATAGAGGTTGCGACGACCATTCTCGGACGCGGTGCGCAGCTTTTTATTCAGCCGCTCGATCTCGATCAGGGTGCGCGAGAGGTGCTTGAGCGCCTCGATCAGACGCCCACCACTCGACGTGCCCACCCGCACGACCGAGGCCGTCAGGGTGAAGCTTTGCAAGTTGAGCTGACGCGCCATCTCGGCGAAGGCCTCATCGACGCCCATGATCTCCACCCGACGCTGGAGCCGCCCGATCTCGATATCGGCAGGTGCGGGCGCGGATTTGGCCACGCGCTTGAGCGCGGTCTCCAGCGTGGCGCCCGCGGCCATCTCATTGGCGACCTGTTGCAGCGCCAAGGGCAGAGCCAGCTCAAGCTCTCGCGAACGCTGCGAGGCCGCGCGAGAATAGAGAAAGATCGGGATCGCGAGGACTAGGACCAGCAGCATGAAGATCGAGGGCAGCGTGGCGCCGACGGCATAGAGCGCGCAGGATAGCGCCAGCATCACGAACAGGCCGAGGGCAAGCATTTCCACCGGATCGACGGGCTTTCCGGCGGTGAAGCTGAGCACGGCCAGGACTTTCTCGCGCCTGTTCTCCTCAAGCCGAGACCAAACCGCCTCAAGTGCGGGAAAGATCAGGATCTGCAGCGCAAAGAGCCCTGCCCCGGCGGCGACCGCCATCACGATATTGACGATCTCAGGCGGCATTGCGCGCCCCCGGTTCTGTAACGCTCTCTTCCTCGGTGTCGAAAAAGCTCTCGATATCGATCAGCCCGCGTTCGGTCATCTCTTCGAAAAAGGCCGGGATATACCCCGAAATGGTGTGGCCGAGCCCCGTGCCTTGCCCGGTGCCTTGCTGCGCCAGCTCAAAGATCGGATTGACCGGGATCTGGCCCGTCTCGGGGTCGAAATCCCCAAGCTCCGCGATCTCCACGATGGTGCGTTGGCGCGCAAGCGGCGGCGCATCAGGGTCGAGCGATGGCGTTTTGCGCACCTGCACCACGAGGTCGATCGCCGCGCTGATTTGTTGGCGGATCGCGTGGATCGGAAGATCCTGGCCCGATTGCAGCACCATCGTCTCAAGCCGCAGGATCAGGTCTTGGGGTGAGTTGGCATGCGCCGTCGTCATGGAGCCGGAATGGCCCGTATTCATCGCTTGCAGCATGTCGAGGGTTTCCCCGGCCCGGCACTCGCCCACCACGATCCGGTCGGGCCGCATGCGCAGCGCGTTTTTCACCAGATCACGGATCGAAATTTCACCGCGCCCATCGACATTGGCGCGCCGCGCCTCCAGCGTGACGAGGTTGCGGTTGGTGAGCCTGAGCTCGGAAGTGTCCTCGATGGTCACGATCCGCTCATCACCGGGCACGAACATCGCCAAAGCATTGAGAAGCGTGGTTTTTCCCGAGCCGGTGCCGCCCGAGATAATGATATTCTTGCGCGCTAGGACGCAGGCCTCAAGAAACCGCTCCATCGGCAATGACAACGCTCGGTTGCGGCGCAGATCAGACACGCGCCAGTGTTTTTTGCCGAATTTGCGGATGGTCAGCGACAGCCCGTTGAGCGCCGTGGGGCTGGCCACGATATTGGAGCGGGAGCCGTCTTCGAGCCGCGCATCGGCCAGCGGCGCGCCCTCGGTGAGCTGTTTGCCATCGCGCCCGGCGATCCGCGCGGCCACGGTGAACAGCTCTTTGTCGGAGGCGAAGTCGAGACCGGTCTCGAACATCGCATTGCCTTTCTCGACAAAGATCCGGTCCGGCCCGCAGACCATGATCTCGGAAATGGCATCGATATCGAGGAGGAACTGGATCGGGCCAAGGCGGAAGAACAGGCCCAGCACCCGCTCCCGGATCGCGTCACGGATCAGCGCCAGCTTGAACGTCTCTCCGATCATGCCGGAGATGGCGCGGTAGGCCTCGGGAAAGCCGGCATGGAGCCGTTTGAGATCCTCCGCCGTGCTGTCGGCGGTCATGTCGAGGGCCAGCTCGGAGGCCAGCTCCTCGCGCAGCTCGATGGAGCGGTTGCGCTGATCGGCGTTGAGTTGCGAAAAGCTCAGTTCGATATCGCCGCGCGTCCCGCTCATCAGGCAGGCCGAGATGAGCGGACGGCGCAGGGCCTCGGCGCAGAAACGGTTGACCATTGCGATCATGCCGGGCTTTCCGGCCAGGTCCAGTTCCCGGTCGATGAGACGGTCGAGCTCGGCGGCCAGCAGGGTCTCGCGCTGTGCCTCGTCCCCGTCAAAGAGATCGCGCCGCTTGTCCTCATAATCGAGCAGCGCCTCGTTCATCATCAGCTCTAGATCGCTGAGCTCAGCATTGCTGACCAAATCGCTGATCGACTGCGCGGGCAGCATGAGTTGCAGAAGGTTATTGCCCAGCCAAAGCTCGGTGCCGCCGGGCAGCGTGGCGCTTTGATCCTGGGCCAGCTCCAACCGGCCAAGGCGCAGGCCCGCCGGGGTCAGGGGCGTGACCGACCAGGTGCCGTCGCGGTGCAAAAGGCGGGCATGGCGTGCGGCCACGCCCGAGCCGCTGAGGTGGATATAGTCGCGGTGCCCGGCGCGGGCCGCGTCATTGCCCAGCTCGTAAAAGCTGCCCTCCAGCGCGATGGCTGCGCGGCGATTCCCGTAAGCGTCGGAGACGCGGATATGGGCGCGGGCCACACTCATTGGGTCGGCACCACGCAGTCCAGGCTGCCCTCGCAGGGATTGCGCAGGACCAGGGTGAGGTCGTTGACGCTTTGCACCTCCAGGGCCAGGAACGCCGCCACGGCCTCGGCCGGGGCTTGCAGCGTGACATTGCTGTATTCGGGCGTTTCGTTCTCGCGGATTGCGGCCTCGCTGTCGAAAGCGCCCACGGCCATGACGATAGCGTTTTCCAAAAGCGGCCGGGTCGCCACCTCGTTCTCACCGCCAATGAACGGCCCGAAGACATCGACATGGGCGCCCGGCGTCAGGAAGACGCCCACGCCGCGATCCGGCTCAACCGGGATCGAAAAGGCGCGGTGGCCCGGCAGGATGCGTAGATCGAAAGCCACGCGCCGGTCATCGAAGAAATGCGCGCGGTTGAGGAAACTGCCCGCGGGCACGTCTTGGCCAAAGACCATCCCGGGCAGGTTGAGCCGGGTCAGCGTGTCATCGCTGAGCGCCCAGGCGAAGTCTTCGGCCAGGGCGGCAGGCATCGGTTGGGCCACGACATAGGCGTCGATGAAGGCGTCATCGATGACGGTTCCCGCCTCGATCACCAGGCCGTCTTCGGCCACAAGCCGCAGCTTGGTGATGGTGGCGGTCTGCTCTTGCACCTGGCCGTAATAAAACCAGCCCACCCCGAGGGAGAGCAACGCAGCGAGCATGTAAAAGATATTTCGCATCAATACCTTCCAATCATTCGTTCAAGTAGCGGATGACGGCGGTCGTGCCGCCCTCTTCACCCTGAACGTACAGCGCCACCTCACATCCGGTGCGGCTTCCGATAAAAAACGACGTGTCGTCTTGCGCGTCTTCGAAGGTGAATCCGTCCTGCTCCAGCGCCTCCTGGTAACGGGCGGCAATTGGCGCGGGCGGTTGGTCATGTTGCACGATCAACTGACCCGTACAGGGCTCAGGACCCAGACCGTCAAGGACGACCTGCCCGCCGGATAGCACTGGCGCGCCCTGCACCTCAAAGCGCCCGATCAGCATCAGCGCGATCTCGGTGCCCGCGTCTTGCTCGGTCAGAACCAGCGAGAGCTGCACCGCTTGGCCCGGCGCGATCATGGCCGGATCAAGCTGCCGCAGGCCTTGGGCCAGAAAGGCGGCGAGGCCCGGCGGCAGGCTTTGGCCGGTATAGCTGACGAGCGTGCTGCCCGCGCCCGGTGTGATGACCACATCCGGGCCCATCCCCTGGCCCAGGGCGCGGGTGATCTGATCGAGCGGCGTGGCGGTCTGGGCGAAGAATTGCCGCATCTGTTGGGCCTCAAGCGGCGCACTCAGACACAGGCACAGCGCCAGGGCACCGGAGTATTTGAACGCCTTCAGCATCGCTCGGTCCCCCGGCTCGGAAAGACATTGGGAAACATCTGCCAGCTTGCCTCGGTGCAGAGCTCTTCCCAGATCACCCGGTCATGGCCCTCGGCATAATCGTCCTCGCCATGGCCCCAATAGCGGCGCTCGGGCGCGAGGTGCTGCTCCTCGGCCAGGGCGGGCGCCTGGTCGGCCAGATAGGCCGGTGCCGTCATCGTCATCGTGACCTCGGCGGTTGAGATCATGTCACGCGGCCCGGTGCTTGGGCGGACATCGCGCAGGATCTCGTCCCAGGGCGCGGCGGCGTCTTCCAGCGCGTCCCAGATCGGATCTTCCGCGCTCAAGCCCCGTTCGGCATTGCGGCGGCTGCAGCGCACGTTGGCCGATTGATCGACCGAGGCGCGACCCTCAAAGGGATGATCCTCGAACCGGCAGGCGGAACTTCGGCCCGCAATCGCCGCACTGATCGCCGCGCCCCTGGCATAGACGGAGGTTTCCTGACGGTTGAGCGAGGCCTCGAGCAGAAACCGCCCCATCAGGATCACCACGAGGGCGACAGGCAGGATCATCAGGCCTTCGACAGTGACCGAGCCCCGGCGGCGGCGATTAATGCGCATTGACCCGCCTCCAGGATGTCTGGTCGCTGACTTGGCGGAGCGTTTGGGCGAGATCGCCAAAGGCCCGGACCGCCTGACGGTTCAGATCACGCCCTGCATCACGCGGACCGTCGAGCCGCGTGGCCTCCATCAGCCGGGCCTGCCAGTTCTGGCTATAGAGTGAGGCGCCATCGGGATTGAACAGCGCGCTCTGGCCGTAGCCGGTGTGATCGGTCTGGGCATCGCCAAAGACCGTGGTCCCGGTCCGCGGGCTCGGCTCGCGCAGGCTGTAGGCCAGGATCAGGTAATCATCGGGCATCATCAGCGGGTCGACCGGCGGGAAGAAGTCGATGATGGGCAACTCGCGCAGGCGGTAGATCTCGGGCACCGCATTGGCAAAGACGAAGCCGGTGAAGCCCTGGATGTCGATGCCCAAGGGGATCACATCGCGCATCTGGCCCATGGCGACCGAGGCCTGAAGCATGCGGAAATTGCGGTGAAAGGAATTGTTCGTCCGGCTCTGGCGCGGTTGAAAAAGGTATCCGTTTTGCGGATGCGCGTCCCAGGTGGTGAAAGGCACGACGCGCCCGACCTGCAGCCCGATGGTCGTCGGCACGATCGCCACCTCGCCGACGGTCCGCGCGATATCGAAAGCATCGGTGCGGTAATCGGTGAACTGACGCGGACCCTGAGACGGCTCGGCCGGGGAAAAACCGAAGGCGAAATCCCCGCTGCCCGGCCCGCTGAATGGCCTGCGGATCATATGGCTGAAGCGCTGTTGATAGAAGCGGCGGAACTCATAGAGCGTGTCGCCGACTTCGGTGATGTGATTGATATGCTCCATCAGGTGGCGGCGCTCAGACGTGCCCCCGGTGCTGAGCGGGGCGCGCAGATCTCCACTGAAACCGCGCTCGCGGAAGGTGCTGTCGCGGGTCGTCGTGCCCGCCTCCATCAGCACCAGAAGCTGCGCATAGGCTTGAAAATCCGCCTCCTCCAGCGGCAGCGCCATGCCGTCGCGCGAATTGGTCCGGCGGCAGTTCTCCGGGCCCGGCCCGATGCAGGGATCGGCGAAATGGTGATCCTCGATCTCGAGCAAGTCGGCGTAGCCTTCGGCGATCTCGCGCATGGCGCGGGAATGCCGCTCGGCCAGGGCGCGGTTCATCCCATCGATGGCCTCGAGCGCCCGGCCCGCCGTGTCGATCACGAAGACCGGCTGAAAATCCGAGTTGATATCCGCCGCGCGCGCAGCCGCCAGCAACGCGCCCGCCTCGACCGCGGTATGCTGGGCCGCGCAAATCCCGGTCCAAATCAGCTCCAGCGGGTTGGAGGTCTGCGGCGTGCAGTGTTGGACGCCATGGGCTACGATATTGCCTGTGGCCGCGATGACGCCGGTGTTGATCTCTGTCGTGGTTAAAAAGAGCGCCTCGGCGCCGACCGAGATGCTCATGAGTTGCGCCGTGGTCACGTTGTTCATCGAAATGATGTTCATCGAGCGCGCCGACCAGGTGGCGTGCAGACTGGCCAGGGCATCGGCGGCATCCTGGGCCTGGCGGCGGTCATCGACCATCTGAGCGCTATTGGCATTGGCCGACAGCATCGCCGTTACTGGCACAAGGCCCGCCAGCGCCACCATGGCCAGCGCGCCGCGCCGCCGTTTGGCCCACCAGCGTCTCATAGCAAACTCACCGTGGCACTGCCGGAGCGCCAATAGGTGCCGTCGCCGCGCTCACCCTCGTGGACAAAGCGCCGGAACGGGGTTGAGAGCGGGAAGCGGAAGGTGACGGTCGCGCGCAGGGGCAGCTCCGTGGCGCCGGAGATCAGGCCTTGCAAGCTGTCGTCCCAGTCGAGCTCAACCGTGACATTGCCGGGCTCGAACGCGTAGCAGATGGCGTTGATCGCAGCAGCGTCGCGGCCTGCGATATGGCCGCCCTGGGTCAGGATCTGTTCTGCAGCGCGCACGCGGTCGCAACCGCGGCCCTGGGCGGCCGGCGTGGTCGAGCTGGCCGCGACAAGCGCCCAGCGGGCCGCGTCTTCGGCGCGGGATTGGGCGATGGCATCGAGCTCGGAGCGGCGGGTCGTCATACATTCGGGCGGTCGTGACGCGATGCCCGGCGTGCGCAGCCGTACCAGCACGTGATAGGGCGGACACTTATGCGCGAGCGCAGCGCGGGCGGCGGCGTAGGCGGCTTGTTCGAGATGGAGCCGCGCTTGCGCCGTGATGGAGACTTGCGCCACAGCGCCGAAGAGCACCAGCATCGCGGGAAGCGCCAAGGTGCCCTCAAGCCCCACACTGGCACGGCGGTGTCTGGACCCGGCCCGGCCGCGCAGGGAGAGACGCAGACCGGACCGGAGGCGGGCGAGAGTTCTGGCCCAGGGAGAGGTTTGGGCTGCGGTGCGCCCAAGATCTTTGGGGTGATCGGTCGGGTGCGGACGCATCAATTCGCCCTTTCCACGAGATCTTCGACCTTGCCGCGATAGCCGTCCGTGGCGGCCTGGCGCTCTTCCCTGATGCCGGAGGCCGACAGGGTCAGGGCCGCGACCACGGCGATGCCGAGCCCGAAAATCAGGAGCTTTTCCAAGGTCATGGCCGCAGGTCCTTTCGTGTGGTGGTTGGGTGAGGCGGCCTCAGCCGCCAGCCCCCGCGAGGTCATCCATCTGACCCTGCAGGTCACCTTCCGCGCCGGTGCGGTTGTTCATGACATTCGTGCCCAGCGTGGTGATGGCCATCAGAGCAGCCAGGGCGAAGCCGAAAATAAGCAGTTTTTCCAAGGTCATGTTTGACTTCCTTTTCATAAAGCCGGGGGGTTTCATCGCGGCCCTTTCGCTATTCGATCAGGTCTCGGATGGTCTCGATCACGAAATCCGCGATGTCGGTGCCCATGGTCACCAGGACTGTCGTCGCGGCGATGCCGAGGCCGAAAATCAGAAGGTATTCCATAGACATGTGCGGTCTCCGTTAGGCTGTGTGCCGATGAAAAGACCTTAGCCTGGCCGGCGCGGCGCCGGTGGGTGTCGTACCGCGTGCGATAGGGGGCTGTTGCGGTGGGAGATTGGTGTGCGAGGGTGCCCTCAGGACCGGGCCGCGCAAGGAGCGGCAGAGGGCTGGTTTCGAGTATTTTTGGAAAAATGAAGCGGAACCGGGGGGCGTCCGGTCAGGACTTGTCGGAGAACCGACTCGCGCGCATGAGTATTTTTAGAAAGATAAAGGCCGCGGTGTCTAGGGAGGCCTGTGGGAACGGCGCTAGCCTCAAACCCGTTCCAGGGGCGCCTCGGTATCTGTGCGCACGAAGACCGGCGTGACCGGATACGGCCCGCTGTCGCTGGCCTCCTTTACGACTTCGGCGATCTCTACGACCTGGCGTTTGCCGCCTTCGCGGCGGACCTGGACGATCACATCTATGGCTTCGATGATCTGGCGGCGCACGGCCACGATGGGCACATCCGCATCCGACATCAGGCACATCGTCTCAAGCCGCGACAGCGCGCGGCCCGGATCGTCGGCATGGACCGTCGAGAGCGAGCCCGCATGGCCCGAATTCATCGCCTGGATCATATCAAGCGCCTCGCCGCCCCGGCATTCGCCGACCAAGATCCGGTCAGGGCGCATCCTGAGCGCGGCGCGAAAAAGCTCCCGGATAGTGATGCCGCCGCGCCCCTTGGCATCGGGGATCTGCGCCTCGAGCGGCACGACATGGGGCATGCGTAGATCCAGCTCGGCCACGTCTTCGATGGTCAGGATCCGCTCAACCGGGTCCATCCGACGCGCGAGGATCCCCAAAAGCGTGGTCTTCCCCGTCCCGGTGCCGCCCGAGATGATGATGTTGCGGTGGCCGCGCACTTGCGCGCTGAGCCAGTCGGTCGCCTCCGCCGAGAGCGAGCCGCTTTCCTGGAGCATTTCGATCGTCGGGGGATCGCTGGCGAATTGTCGGATCGCGATGGTCAGACCCGCCCGCGCGGCGGGGTCTTGCACGATATGAACCCGCGCTTTGGAAGGGGTGCGCGCCTCTTGGCTCAGCTCATGGGGGTCGAGGCGTTTGCCGGAAAACTGCAGGATCACCCGGGCCAGCGCCTTGAGCGCGGCGGCATCCCGCATGGTCTCAGCGACGCGGACCACGCCGCCCTTGCCATCGACAAAGACCTCGTCGGGGCCGTTGATCATGATCTCGGAAACCGTAGGGTCAGCGTAATAGCGCACCAGCGGGCCCAGCAAGTGGCGCAGCAGGCGGTCATAGACGGCGTCTTGCACCATGCTCTCAACCCACCGGAAGCGCGAAAAGGAAGGTCTTGATCGCCATCGAGCCGGTTAGGGCCTCCATCAAGAGGACCATCACCGTCAGGAAGGCCAGCACCAGGGCACCGGTCGTCAGAATGTATTCGAGGCTCATGGCCGGAGGCTCCTTTTCCCCATGTCGCCCGTCTTGTCTACGCGCATGCGTCGGGCGGGCGCGGCTGTCGTAACGGAAACGACAAAGCCCCGGCGCGCCCGGCGCCGCCTAAGCCAATACGCAAGCCAGGGGCTGCTGCTCCGACAGGTGGGACGCAGGGGCTGGAGGCCCCAAGTATTGGGAAAAGTAAAATGGTTCGACCGATCCTTGTTCTGGCGATGCTGATGGCGATGGCGCATGGCGCCCAGGCCTGCCCCCGCTTTGGTCTGCAAACCGAATATCTGTCCGAGTTCTTCTGCCGCGAGCTCGATGCGCTCTCCACCACTCAGGACGCGCCGCGCACCCGCACCATCACGCCCGACAGCCCAAATGTTGAGGCCAGCCCCGACCCGGCGCTTGGCCCGGATTGGATGGCGCTGCCGGCGGTGTCGGAGGCCTGGCGGGTCGATCCTGCAGCCACCTTGGAGTTGATCGAGCGGATCCGCGCCGCAGGCGGGAGGCCGGTCAATTGAGCGTCACAATCCTGAATAATCGGTCAAAATTCGCGAAAACCAGCGCTTTCTGTGACGTCCGTCACTGCAACGGACCCCTCGCCGCGATTGGATCGCGCCAGCAACGAGGGAGAAGCTTCCATGGTCACAACGCGCATCGCAGGCCCGATCGCACCGGGCGAGTTGGCCAAGTCCCCGCGTCGTGGCCGCGTCGATCCAAGGAAGCTGCTCGCGTTGATCGAGCGCGTCAAAACCGCCGCAGAAACGACCCCGACCTGCCCGTCTTCGGACATGCCGGTCGTCCCGCAACCATCGGCCAAAGCAGGCTGATCGAACTTCACCGAATTGGAGACTAAGATGTTTGTCAGAAAAAGCTTTCTCACATTAATTGGGGTGGCCGCGCTCGGCGTGTCGGGCTGTGTCACCACGCCTGTTCCGCAGATCAGTGTGCCCGCGCCCGCCGCCCTACCCGCGCAGGTCGCCGTTGCGCCGCGCCCGGCGCCTGCCCCAGCGCCGGCACCTCAGGTAACCGCCGCGCCAGCGCCCGCTCAGACCCAAGCGCCTGCACAGGCCGCGCCCGCCGTTGAAACCGCCCCGCCCGCCAACGCGCAAACCGGTGCTCGCCAGATCCTGATCCAACAAGGCATAGTCAGCGAAGACGATGACGAAGACGGCGGCTGGGGCGGCTGATGGCGGCCTCAGAGAACTTTTCCGGCCGTCTGCGCGCGGGATTGCTCGGAACGGTCGCCCTTGCGGCCGCCGCCCTAGCCCCCGCCGCCCATGCGCAAAGCAGCTCGTATCTCGAGCAACTCGTCTCGGGGTCTGGCTCGATCGCACCTCTCCGCAGTATCGACATCGAGACACCGGCTGAGCGTCGCTATGCGCTCGTCATCGGCAATTCGGGCTACAGCGCGATCCCAGCTCTGCCAAATGCCACGGCAGATGCTGACGCGATGGCTGCCTTTCTGCGCGGCCAGGATTATATCGTCGAACACCACAGCGATCTGACAAAGCGCGGCTTTGAAGACGCGCTGCGGCGGATCCTCTTCGATGTCGATCAAGACACGAATGTGGTGATTTTCTACGCCGGGCACGGCTTTCAGATCGGCTCGGAGAATTACCTTGTGCCGGTCGATGCCGATCTCGACTCGGTCTATGATATTCCCTTCGAGACGGTTTCGCTGAGCTCGCTCGTGGCGATCACGGGCGCGCGGGCTCGGCTTCAATTGGTGATCCTCGACAGTTGCCGCGACAACCCATTCGTGGGCCGCGAACAGCTGACCGCGCTCGGCAGCGATCTCAGGGAGACCCGCACGGGCTTCGCCTCGCTGTCGGCCCCGCTCAATTCCATGCTGGTCTATTCGACCGCGCCGGGCGCCCTGGCCTTTGATGGTGAGGGGGATCATTCGCCCTTCACGGCCGCGCTTCTCAATGAGGTTGCCGTGGCTCCCAATGCCGAGGTCGGCGACATATTCGAGGGTGTGCGCCGGGCGGTCTATACCGCCACCAATGGCCGCCAAGTGCCCTGGGACAGCTCGACGCTGATTGAGCCCACCAGCCTTGGTACGGGCGGTCCTTGGGCGCAGCCGCTCCAGCTTGCCTCACTGGGCACCGGGGTCACCCGTGGCCTGGCGCGGATCGCGCCGACCCAGGAGGTGACCGAGGTCGAAATGCCCTTGTCCGAGCTCCACGCCGCTGTGGTGGACGCGGAGTTTGTGCCCGAGGTCGAGATCGGCCCGGCCCTGCGCAACGCGCTCGATCTGAGCCCCGTGGACACAATCGAGATCACTGCGCATCCTGAAACAGGGCGGCTGATGCTGCCGGGCGAGGACGGGCGCGCGCGCGATGTGCTGGGCCGGAGCCTGAGCGCCGATGAGGTCGACAGGCTGATCCTGGTGAACCAATCAGTGCAGGTGCCTGCGCTGTCGCTTTCCACCGGCGTTCTGAGCGATGCGTTTACGCTCGAGACGCCCAGCGGTGCGACCAGTATCGGCCTGCGCCTCACCCCGAACCCTTGCGATTTCCAGGCCGGTGATCATCTCGATCCCGACGGCATGGGCATCACGCGCTATCCCAACGAGCTTGAACCCGAACGCGCTTTTGAGGCCTGTGCAGCGGCTGTTGAGACATCGCCTGAAACGGGCCGATTCCATTACCAATTGGGCCGGGCCATGCTCGCCTTGCGCGATCTCGACGGGGCCGAGGCGGCCTTTGACGAGGCGCGCGAGCTGGGCCATGCCCGCGCCTGGTACGCCCTGGGCCTGGTGGCGCAGGACCGCGCGCGCAGCGCCGGACGCATGCCCGATGGCGCGGCGCCCGAAGACGTGCTTCAGTTCTACGCCCGGGGCGTCGATGCGGGCGATCCTTACGCCTTTTACTCCCTTGGCCGACAACTCATGCGCTTTGGCGGCACCACCACGCGGGAGGTTGAAGGCTATGACCTTGTGCTGCGCTCGCTCGAAGTGGGGCACACCTTTGCGATGAACGATCTCGCCTCGTTCTATCTGGACACCGACAACAGCTATTTCGACGGTGAGCGCGGGCTTCGGTATCTGCGTGAAAGCGCGAGCCGGGGTGACATCTACGGCTATAACAGTCTGGGGATCGCGCATTATCGCGGCCGTGCAGGCCTCGAGGTAGATGACGCCACCGCCTATGAGCTCTTTAACCGCGCAAGTGCGGATGGCCACCCCACAGCCCCCTTCAACATCGCGCGTATGTACCGTGACGGGCGGGCGCCTGGGGGCGCGGATTTCAACCGAGCCGTCGATTGGTTCGCCCAAGGTCTCGAACGCGGTCATGCCCGTTCAGGTGTTGCGGCGGCGGAAGTGATCTTCAGCCAGGCCTTGAGCGATTATGACGCCTATGACGGCGCTGTCTTCGCGGCCCGCGCGGCGACCTTGGGCAGCAATCGCCACACCGAGACCGCCGCGGGATATTTGGCGCAATTGCCCGATGATATCTTGAATGGAGCCGTGCAACGCATGATCGAAGATCTGGGCGGCCCGGCGCTCCTTGACGGGGCGTTTGGGACCGAGACCCAAGCCGCGATGCAGGCCCAGATCGACCGTTTCGGCGGCGGCACACCGGCCAGTGATGCACGCGGCCGAGCGCTACAGATGGCCGAGATTACGTGGCGGGCCAATCCGTTCCGCGTCGATCTTTACTAAGTCCCGATGGGCGCCCGGGCCGTTGAACCTCGGGCGCCATTCTCTTGCCAGAACGTAGTCGAGCAAATCGGTAAAGTTCTAGGCAGGTTTTTTTTGCTTGAAGACCGAATCTCAAGCCTCTGGAAATGCTATATTTTCCTGAATCTCGATGGATGAATTTATCGCGCTTAAGGAGAAAGGTGTGGTCGCCACCTGGCTCTTAATCCAGTCGTTAACGAGTTGCCGCCAATCCTAGCGGGGATCAGACGCCCATCTCTGGGCCCTGCCCTAAAAAAGAGGATTGCATGACCCGTTTCGCCCTGCTGGCCGCCGTTGCCAGCCTGACCGCCGCACCCAGCTTTGCCAATGAATTCCGCCCCGCGATGGAGGCGTTCCTGAGCGACGAGATAAGAGATTGGGCGCAATCGGAGGTCCTTGTGGCGGCGATTGTCGCACAAAACGTTGAGACCGAGGGCTACGACCAAGCCACGATTGACGCTATGGACCAAGCCTGGCGCGCAGAGGTCGGCACCGGCAACACACCCACCATCGATGCCGTGCTCGGGAATGAAGCGGCAGACTTCCTACGCGAGCGTGTCGCCGCGTCGGGTGGCGCGATCACCGAAGTGTTCATCATGGACCACCACGGCCTCAACGTGGCCGCCTCGGCGACGACATCCGATATGTGGCAAGGTGATGAGGCGAAATTCACCGAAACCTTCCCCGAAGGCGCGATGGCAGTGCATTTCAGCGATGTCGAGCTCGACGACTCGACCCAGGCCTATCAGGCGCAGATCTCCGTCACGATTGCCGATCCCGCCACGGGCGAACCCATTGGCGCGATGACCGTCGGCGTCGACGCCGAGGCGCTATTGTAAAACGCGCAAGCCGCATCGCCCCCTACTTGGAGAGACCGCCATGGCCAGTCGCCGCTTTTCGTTGATTGCCCTGAGCCGCTTGCCCCTGTTTTGGCAGCTGCTGTTCTTGATCGGTCTTTCCATCTCGGTAGTCGTCATATCTCTGGCTGTGATGAACTCCAAAACGGTCAATCGTCTGGTCGATCAGGGCCTGCGCGACCTCGCCGAAGAGATCAACCATACCACGGCAGTGAACCTTGGCGCGGCCTTGCGCTTTGGCAACGCAGACGCGGTTTATGAGGCGCTGCAATTCGCCATCGACGAAAGCCATAATCAGGCGCTTTACGGTGCGGCTCTGCTGACGAATGGAAGCCTTGTGGCCCAAGCTGGCGATGCCACTGCGCCTATCGCGGATGATTTGGTTTTATTGGCCGAGCAGGCAGTCGAAACCCAAACCGAACAGCTCAGCACCGATGGCTTCGCGATCGCCACACCGGCCTTTGTCGGAGAGGGGGACGCGCGCCAATTCGTGGGCGTCATCGCTCTAGCTTGGACACCGATGCCTGTTCGGGCCGCCGCGTTCCAAGACAAACTGGTGAACTGGGCCATATCGCTCGCCATCATGGTGACGACTTTGGCCATGGCCGCGCTTGTCTTGCGGCGATTTATCTCCAAGCCCGTCAAGCAAATGTCGGTCGAAATTGTTGCGCTGTCAGAGGGCCAATACGACCGATATATTGGACATTCGAAACGCGGCGATGAAATCGGCTTGATCGCGAAGAACCTGCAAAATCTTCAGCGCAAGCTGAGGGAAGCGAACGGCCTGCGGCAAGAACAACTGCGCCACCAAGACATCCAACGCGATGTCGTCGAGACCGTGTCCCAAGCGCTCAAAGATCTGTCCGAAGGCGATCTACGCCACCCCATCGAGCGGGAATTCGCGCCGGAATACGAAGCCCTGCGCAATGACTTCAACCAAACCCTCTCAACGATTGGCCGGATCTTAAGGCAGGCCACGGAAAACTCGAAAACGATCCGACAAAACGCCGAAGGCATTGAGCAAAGCACGCACGAGCTCTCACGCCGAACCGAAAACCAAGCCGCCTCATTGGAAGAAACCGCTGCAGCCCTCGACATGGTGACCAACAGCGCCCGGGAATCTGCCGAAGGCGCCCAACGTGTCGAAAAAATCGTCAGCGAGACAAAGACCAAGGCGGACGAGTCGCGAAGTGTGGTCGAAAACACCGTCAAAGCGATGTCAGAGATCGAAACCTCGTCAAAGCAAATCTCGCAGATTATCTCAGTGATCGACGACATCGCCTTTCAAACAAACCTTCTGGCGCTCAATGCTGGGGTCGAAGCTGCGCGTGCCGGACAGGCGGGGCGCGGCTTCGCGGTGGTCGCAACCGAGGTGCGGGCGCTCGCCAATCGCAGCTCTGAAGCCGCAAATGAGATCAAGTCGCTGATCGTCACCAGTTCCCAACTGGTCGATCAAGGTGTGGATCTGGTGGCAAAAACCGGCAACGAGCTGCAGGATATCGCGGATGGAGTCGCGATGATTTCAGGCCATATGGCCGCGATCACACAAAACTCGAACGACCAGTCAAGAAGCCTCGCCGAGGTCAATACAGGCATGGCGCAACTCGACAAAGTCACCCAACAAAACGCCGCGATGGTGAACTCTTCGAGCAAGGCCAGCAATTTGCTGCGCCAAGAAGCCGACGCTATGGCGAAATCCATCTCGATCTTTAAGCTTCCCGCACAGGCCGAAACGACGGATCAGATCCGTAGCAAACCTCCCAAGCTTGACGGGAAAGAAAAACTGGCGAGCTAAGAAAGGCACGTGACATTCGGTTGTTCGCTGAGGTTGGACGCCACGGTGTTTGTTCGGACGTTCTGCGACCCAACACTTCAGCCTTGCGATTTGACGCAAGCCCGCGTCGCATGTCGCGGTCGTGACTTTACCGGGTCCTCGATCTGATCGGGCACCATTGTCCGTCTGAGACCGCCGCCTAAAGCGTCCGACCTCTAACCTGAATTATCATTTGATCAAAATGTCCCGAGAGCGCGAAGCGCGGCAGGGTATTTTGCGTCTCAAGTTTAAGGTCGGACGCTCTAACGGCGCGCATTCATCCTGAAAATAAGGCCCCACGCACGCCAAGAAAGCGCCCGGGCTGCAGACAGAGCTTTGAAAACGCGCGCCGAGTGCAATCCGAGCCGCTGTTGATGAGTGCCCTTGCAAGGGGCTTTGGCTCAAATCGCTCTGAATGCGTGAGGCGGCGGCGTCCAAACCGTTCCAGCAAGCCCTTACGTCGCAAAGCCGCACTTGGAATAGCGCAATGCCCCTGACTTCCAGACGAAGCCGCGCGCTCCTCGGGACGCGCCAAGCAGCCCTCCAAAGCGACCGAAAGTTGCCTCCGAAGCGAAATTTTCTGCGCTTGCGCGCGTAATAATTCAGCAACTAAAAAATTATGCAGGTGTCCGGTCGGTGCGACCTTTGCGAACTCACCGCCGCATCGCATCACTTACCTGTCGAAGCGAGCGGTGCGCATCTCTCCTCCCTTTCATGCGCCCCGCTTTGCACCACAGACGCGAACGTCTTGCTGGCGGCCTGATCCTTGTCTCTCTTCCACCTTTCAGGTCGCCAGCATTCGGCGAACTCATGCGGCGTTTAAAATGTCGGGACAAAGGTCAAATGCGAGAAAATCTCCGCATGCCAGACCAAGAGAAACCACAAACTGACAAAACTGTTTCCACAATAAAGCTAGAAATTTGCAGCAAAGCTGCGTGTGATAAGGGGTTTAGTGAGTAAGGAGTGGTACGATGAGCAATGCCAAGCCAAACCCGGCTAAGGGTTCCAAAGACAGCGCCCCTGCGCCGAAGCCAATTCGCTTCACGGACTGGGCCAGCCTCTGATAGCCTACCTGGCAGGAGGATCTGACCTGCCAGAGCACATCGCAAAAGCTGATTGGTCGCAGATGATGCGCGCGGGATCGGTCACCGGCCGGCGCCGTACGCGCGGTACTCGGCTGAATGCCCCGGCGCGGCCACGACCATGAGCCCGCCGAGATCGACCAGGCCCGATGGCCAAACCAGCCTCGGCGCGAAAGGCCGCGACGCCTCTCGCGATGGCGCCCCCCTTGTCGGGACAGACGACAATGGCGCGGTCCGCGCAGGCATCTCAGACGACAGTGTCACGCAGATCCGAAACATCGGACCTGCCCAGGCCGAAGCCCTGGCGCGGGCGGGCATCACTACGGCAACCGAGCTTCGCGAGATTGGCGCAAATGACGCTTATCGCAGGCTGTTGCGCACAGGGCATCGCCCCCATTTCATCATGTTTTACGTGCTGCATATGGCACTTCAGGGTCGACCCTGGAACGATTGCAAAGGCGAGGAAAAGGCCAACCTACGCCGCCAATTCGATGCGATCTGCCAAGAGAGCCACGGGGACGTCGCGCCGTCTGGGGTCGAGCGCATCCTAAACGAAATCGGCACCGGCCTTCGCCGCTGATGGATTGCACAGCCTGGACGCAGCCTTGGACTTGCGGACCTAGGCGCAAATCCCTGCCAAGCGCGCACAACGCACCCAAGACGCGCAGAAACTTTCTTTGAACCCACACGTCCCCTGCCGCGACATATCCCTGTCAGATCAAGCGGTGGGGGCTCAAGGACGGCCCGGGTAATAAGGGTAACAATCGGTATGCACCGGGGCGCGCGTTTCGCGCTGCGGGACCAAGAGTAGCCAGTGGGTAACAGTCTTAGCCGTCAAAGCACACCGGGATTTGATTGGGCCGCCAGGGCAACTTGGCGGCCCGCTTGGCTTTGACGCTCAACGTCTTCCGGCGAACCGTCAGGCGCTTTCAAGCAGCGCCTCATCAACATCCTCCGCCTGGCTGGGAGCTTCATGCCAATCCTGGGGTGGCAGCGGGCTTTCGGCCAACAAATGCGCCGCCGCCGCCGTCGGATCAGGCCCGGCACCCGCCGAAGGCTCGGGCGCCGCCTCGAGGGGAAGCTCGGCCAGAACTAGGAGTGTGGCCGCGGGATCGGGCGCAGCGGACGCCGTCAGAGCGGAGCCAGCGGCGTCACGATCCTCGATCACGTCCAGTTTGACATTCTCACTGCCGATCGTGACCTCTGTCTCATAGACCCCGTCCAGATCGCCGCCCTCAAAAGCCACCCGGTAGGTGCCCGGCGGAAGGGCCAGGGAATAGCCGCCTGCGCTCCAAGTCGCGGTGGCGTAGACCCCGTCGGCGTTCCAGGCCGTGATCCGCACGCCGCCCTGCCCTTCACCGATATCGTAGAACGCGTCGTCGTCGGCATCATCGATCACCACGCCGGTCAAATAGGTCTGGCCGGTGTCGCCGAATTTCTGCGTGGCAAAGGTCGAGCCAGTGTAATTCGTGCCCTCATAAACAAAATCGCCGTAATCATAGCCCAGCCCGATCTCTGACCAGCTGCCCGACAGCATATTCACCTGGTGCCCATCGCTCTCCCAAAGGTTGTTTTGATGCGCCTCCGCGCGTCCCTGGGCATTGCCAACGCCGCCGGTCGACCCGATCCAGCCGATATTCTCGCCGACAAAGCCGTTCTCGTGGCCCGCGTCCTGGGCGCGATCCCAGGGACGGTCGCCATCGGGATTGGTATGCGCAAAGAAATCGCGGTTATCCATGTCGCGGCTATGGTCGCGGGCCGCATTGCTGAGCGTCGGAACCACGGCCAGAGCCTCTTGCGGCGTGGTCGATCCGCCCGGCGCGATGGCCTCGTTCTGCAAAGCTGCCTCGGCCTGGGGATCGAGGCGCGCGCGATTGACCATCTCGACGATCATCTGCTCTTCGCCGCTAAGGCCCGACCATCCCAAATCATAGGCGCTGTCGGGCAGATCCGGCGCGCTCGAGGCCGTGGCCGAGGCGGGCGGGCTCGGTAGAACGGGCGTGGGTGCGGCTGGCGGCGCGGCGCTGGCGGCGGGCGCGTCATCGGCCTCGACCGGGTCGGGCACGACAAGCGCGCTTGGCGCCGCGCCACCCGTGCCGCCTCCAGAACCACCTGAGCCTGAGCCAGATCCTGAGCCGCTCGGTCCGGACGCCGAAGCGCTGTCCCCGTCATCCGAGCCACCGCCCCCGCCCGCACCGATCGCGATCAGCGCACCCAGAAGGCCAAAGATTGCCATGAAAGGATTGTTGTAAAGAACGCGCCCGGCCAGCAGGTCGTCCACATTGAAATCACCGCGCATGGGGTCCCTCTCACCCTGTCTTTGTCCAAGACAAAGCCAGCGGTGGCGCATCCAAGATCGGAAAATCCGCGGGTGCCCCGGTCACTGCTCTGCCAAACGCCCCACACGATCTTGGTTAACGCAAAGATCGGTGAGCCGGAAGATAAATTCTGACGCCTCCCCCCTCCTCTGCGGCTTTCCGCTAACCCGGTCCCCTCACGTACGAAAAAACCCGCGCCGAAGCGCGGGCCTAATTGCTCAGACGAAGACGCCGGATTTAACCGACCAGCTCGAGCCCCGAGAAGAAAAACGCGATCTCTTCGGCCGCCGTTTCGGGCGCGTCCGAGCCATGTACCGAATTTTCCCCAACACTCTGGGCGAACTCGGCGCGGATCGTGCCCGCCGCCGCCTCAGCGGGGTTGGTCGCACCCATCACTTCGCGGTTCTTGGCAATCGCACCCTCACCTTCGAGGACTTGCACCACCACCGGGGCCGAGGCCATGAACTCGGTCAGCTCACCGAAAAACGGCCGCTCGGCATGGACGGCGTAGAACTGACCGGCTTGAGCCTGGCTCAGATGGATGCGCTTTTGCGCCACGATCCGCAGGCCCGCCTCCTCGAATTTCGTGTTGATCTTGCCGGTCAAGTTGCGGGTGGTCGCGTCCGGCTTGATGATGCTCAGCGTGCGTTCCAAGGCCATGATAAGCTCCGTAATTCTGGATATGCGTGATTTGGCGGGGCCCTAACACGGCCCCAGACCCTTGGAAAGCCCGGCCGCTTTTACTTTTCCCGAAATACTCCCGCCGGAGGCGTCCCGAAGTGGCCCCATGCGCGGCACCCTATCAAACGCCTTTCCGCTCCGCCCCGGCTCTGCTAGCCCCCGGCCCATGTTGCGCATCCAAGACATCGCCTATTCGGTCGAAGGCCGACCGCTCTTCGAGGGCGCCAGCGCGCGCATCCCTGCGGGCCACAAAGTGGGTCTCGTGGGGCGCAACGGCGCGGGCAAAACCACGCTTTTCCGTCTCATCCGCGGCGAGCTCAGCCTCGATGACGGTGAGATCAGCCTGCCCGAAAAGGCGCGGATCGGTGGCGTCGCCCAAGAAGTGCCCGGCAATGAGGTCAGCCTCATCGACACCGTGCTGGCCGCAGATGCCGAACGCGCCGAGCTTTTGGCCGACACCAGTCAGGACCCCGCGCGCATCGCCGAGGTCCAAGCCCGCCTGCAGGAGATCGACGCCTGGTCGGCCGAGGCCCGCGCGGCCACGATCCTGCGGGGCTTGGGCTTCACGCAGGCCGAGCAGGCGATGCCGTGCAGCGCGTTTTCCGGCGGCTGGCGGATGCGCGTGGCCCTGGCAGCGGTGCTCTTTTCCGCGCCCGATTTGCTGCTGCTTGATGAGCCAACGAACTATCTCGATCTCGAAGGGGCGCTTTGGCTCGAGACCTATCTCGCGCGCTATCCGCACACCGTCATCGTCATCAGCCACGATCGCGGTCTGCTCAATCGCTCGGTCGGCCATATCCTGCATCTGAGCGACCGCAAGCTGACGCTGTTTGCGGGCGGCTATGACGCCTTCGCCCGCGCCCGGGCGGAACAGCGCGCGGTGCAGGCGGCAGAGGCGAAAAAGCAGGAGCTCCGCCGCGCCCATCTGCAAAGCTTCGTCGACCGCTTCCGCGCCAAGGCCTCCAAGGCGAAACAGGCCCAGGCCCGCGTGAAGATGCTCGAGAAAATGGGCACGATCCGCGCGCCAGAGGATGCCGCGCGCACCGTCTTCAGCTTCCCCGCGCCCGAGGAGCTGTCGCCACCGATCCTGCAGCTCGATGGCTCGGCCGTGGGCTATGGCGGCGCGCCGGTGCTCAAACGCCTCGATCTGCGCATCGACCAAGACGACCGGATCGCGCTTCTGGGTCGCAATGGTGAAGGAAAATCCACGCTTTCCAAGCTATTGGCGGGTAAACTTAAAGCCGAGGCCGGGCGGCTCAACCGCTCCTCCAAGTTGCGCATCGGCTATTTCGCCCAGCACCAGGTCGAGGAGCTGCGCCCAGAAGAGACGCCGCTCGAGCACATCGCTCGCGCCCTGCCCGAGATGGCCCCGGCCAAGCTGCGCGCCAAGCTCGCCGGTTTCGGCCTGGGCGCCGATCAGGCCGAAACGCCGGTCACGCGGCTCTCGGGCGGGCAAAAGGCGCGGCTGTCGCTGCTTCTGGCCACGCTTGATGCGCCGCATCTGCTTATCCTGGACGAGCCTACGAACCACCTCGATATCGAAAGCCGGGAGGCCCTGGTCGAGGCGTTGACGGAATATTCCGGCGCCGTCATCCTGGTCAGCCATGACATGCACTTGCTGGATCTGGTGGCCGACCGGCTTTGGCTGGTGAAAGACGGGACCGTCACGCCCTATGGCGAGGATTTGCAAAGCTATCGCAGCCTGCTTTTGAAGGGTGAGGCCAAGCCCGCGAAACCGGCCAAACCCAAGGCCAAGGCGGTCAGTCAGGCCGACCTCCAGGCGCTGCGCTCCGAGGTCAAGAAATCCGAGGCCCGCGTCGAAAAGATCGAAGAGATGCGCGAAAAACTGGCCACGAAACTCGCCGATCCCGCGCTTTATGAGGATGCCCGCGCGGGCGAGCTCGACACCTGGCAAAAGAAATACGCCGAGGTGATGGAGGGCCTGGACCGCGCCGAAGCGCTCTGGCTGCGCGCCCAAGAAAAGCTGGAGGCGGCCGGTGGCTGAGGGCGTGGACCTCGCGTCCGTCCTAGTCCCGGGCGAGCAGGTCCTCTGGCAGGCGCGCCCCACATCCAACCGTTTTGAGATCATCGCGACCGTGATCGTCTGCGCCCTCGTGCCCCTCGGCATGGTCTATGCCTGGCAGAGCGGCGACTACTTTTTGCTTTTGGCCGGATGGCTGCCTGTTTACGCGATCGCCAATCTTCCGGGCGAGCAGCGCGGGCGCGCGGCGACGACCTTTGCGATCACGACACGTCGCGCGCTGCATGTCGATGCCCGAACCGGCATTGTCGCCGAGGCCGAGCTGGGCCCCGAGAGCGCCGCCCGTAGGGTCGGCTGGCCCAAGACGCACCTGCTGCACATCCGCCCCAAAGCCGTCCCCGCTAAAAGGTTTGGCCGCCATGAGCTGCACTATTTCTTCAAAAGGCCGGACAAAGCGTTAGGCCGCCACGGCGGTGTGATCATCCGGGGCGTCAAAGACCTGGGCGAAGCCGCACAGATCGCCGAGGCGCGAACGGGCTGATGGAAGAGGATTTCGACTGGAGCCCATACCTGGAGGACGGCGAGGAAGTGCTCTGGCAGGGGCGGCCAAGGCGCGGGTGGTTTTCGGGTGATGTCGGCCAGTGGATCGTGATGGTGCTCGTTCTCGTGTCCGGCTTGACCATCGCAAACCAAGCTCTGGCCCAGCAGCGCCTCGCTGACTGGCGGTTCTTTTCCCTATTTGTCCTGCACGCGCCGCTTGCGCTCCATGAGCGTGTCCTGCGCCGCGCGACGCGATTTGCGATCACCCATCAGCGTGCGATCTCCCTACGCAACACCCGACGCGAGCCGATCCTTCAGAAAACGGTGCTAGATAGCTGGACGCATGCCATGCTTACCGACCGGCTGAGCCTACGCATCCTACCAGATCGACCGCCTACCAAACGCCTGGCGAGCAAAGGCATCATAGAAACTTATCTGCGTCAGCTGGGGCTCTACTTTGATGGCGGCGTGATGTTCTCACCGATCAGTGACGCGCCGACAGCGCTGCGCATCGCCGCCGCCCAGATCCGCGCGGCGCGGGAGCGGGAGGCGGGTGATGGCTCGGGTTGAACCCCATCTTGAACGCCCGTTTGAACCCCAGCTTGAACCCCGCCGCGCCCGGGCGTAGGGCGTCGGGCAACGCACTTCACAACCCGAGCCTCCATGGATCTCTCCCTCGCCCTGCCCGCCTTTGTGGCGCTGTTTGTCGTCATCGACCCGGTGGGTCTCGCGCCTATCTTCGTGGCGCTGACCGCCGGGCGCGAGCTGGCGGAGCGGCGGCGGATTGCGTTGCGCGCGGTCATCGTGGCGCTCGGCGTCCTGACGCTCTTTGGTCTGGCCGGGGAGACGGTCTTGAGCTTTCTGGGCATCTCCATGCCCGCTTTCCGCATCGCAGGTGGGCTGCTCCTGTTTCTGACCGCGCTCGACATGCTCTTTGAGCGCCGGACCGAGCGGCGGCAGGGAAAATCCGAGCCCACGGCCGATGATCCGGCGGTCTTTCCCCTGGCCATTCCGCTGATCGCGGGGCCCGGCGCGATCGCCGCGATGATCCTTTTGACCAGCGAGGTCGGCGCGCTCGATGTGGCGCTGATCCACCTGGTCATGGTGGCCGTCCTGGCCCTGGTTCTAGCGCTGTTTCTGCTGGCCAGCCCGCTCGAGCGCTTGCTCGGGCCGACCGGGATCGTCGTCGTCACGCGGCTTTTCGGGATGCTATTGGCCGCGCTTTCGGTACAGTTTGTGATCGACGGTTTGGTCGATTTACAGGTGTTATAGCGCGCCCGAGCCCTTATATCTGGCTCAGGAGCGCTCATGACCGACTTTGATATTCCCGACCACGTCATGCTGACCCTGATCGTTCTGGGTGTCTGCGCGACCTATCTTTTGGTGTCCCGCTCGGCCTTTGGCCGCGCGCTCAGGCGCATCGGTTTGACGGCGATCATGGGTCTGACGGCCTTGATGGCAGTGGGTGTTTGGCTCGATATTCAATCGGGCAGCATTCAGCGCCAAAGCGTCCTGCAGGAGACCGGCGAGATCACGCTCAACCGGGGCTTTGACGGGCACTTCCACGCCACGCTCGAGATCAACGGCGTGCCGGTGCGCATGGTGGTTGATACCGGCGCCTCCGAGCTTGTGCTGACACAAGAGGATGCAAGGCGCGTGGGGCTCGAGCCCGAAAATCTGGCCTTTACCGGCCGCGCCTTTACTGCCAACGGGCCGGTGGAAACGGCGCCCGTGCGGCTTGATACGGTGGTGCTCGGCGGGCTGGAGACGCGCGGCGTGCGGGCTGTGGTCAATGGCGGTGAGATGTTCGACAGCCTGTTGGGCATGAGTTACCTCAGCCAGTTCGAAAGCATCGAGATCCGTGGGCGGGAGCTGATCCTGCGGCCTTGACCGGATTTGGCGTGGCGCGCTGGGGGCGCTGCCCCCGGACCCCCGAAAATTGTAAAGTGAGTATTTTGGGAAAAATGAAAGGGCGAGACCTGTGTCGCCGGGGTTCATTGATTTTTCAGCGGCTTACGCCTCGGCCTTCATCTTCCATTTGCCGCTTTCCTCAGACCAGTATTTCGCCTTGAGCCCGGCTCCGGTGAGGCTGCGCCATTGCGCCCGGGCCGCCTCGACCGCGCCCGCGTCGTGGCCGTCAAAGAGCACCATCGCGCGGCTCAGGGGCTGGGCCTCCTCCGGCGCCATATCCGCACCCTCGACCAGGATCAGCGCTTGAGGCGCATTGGGCGCCGCGCGCTCGGTCGTCAGAAGCACCGGTTGCTCAGCGTCATGGGGCCCGCCCGCCAGGCCATGGGGCAGAAAGCTGTCCTCGGGCTTGAGCCAAAGCTGTTCGTCCAGGCGCTCAAGCATATCCCGGCTGCGCCCACGCACCGCCACGCGCCAGCCTGCGGCGAGCGATTTCTCGAGCAGCAGCCGCAACGTGACCTCGAGCGGTGCCCGCGTCAGATGATAGAAAAAGACCTCACTCATCGGGCTCATAGCCGTCGCGCACCAACCGGTCGAGCGCCCGGACGCCCCAGCCCGTTGCCCCGCGCGGTGCCAAAGCCGTCTCGGATTTCACACTAGCCACGCCCGCGATGTCGAGATGGATCCAGGGCGTGCCCTCTTGGATGAAGCGTTGCAGGAATTGCGCCGCCGTGATCGAGCCCGCGGCCCGACCGCCGACATTTTTCATGTCCGCGATGTTTGACTTGAGCAGTTTATCATAGGCGGGCCCAAGCGGCAGGCGCCAGGCGCCCTCCTTCTCCGCAGCAGCGGCCTTGAGGAAGGCGCCGCAAAAATCGTCATCGTTGGAGAATACGCCCGCGTTCTCATGGCCCAAACCGACGATGATCGCGCCCGTGAGGGTGGCCAGATCGACGATCCCGGCGGGCTTGAAGCGGTCCTGCGCGTACCAAAGCACATCGGCTAGGACCAGGCGCCCTTCGGCATCGGTGTTGATCACTTCGATCGTGTCGCCCTTCATGGAGGTGACCACGTCGCCCGGACGTTGCGCGCGGGCGTCGGGCATATTCTCCACGAGGCCTACCAGACCGACCACATTGGCCTTGGATTTGCGCAAAGCCAGCGCGCGCATCACGCCCGCCACGACGCCCGCGCCGCCCATATCCATCGTCATGTCTTCCATCCCACCCGCGGGTTTGAGGCTGATCCCGCCGGTGTCGAAGACCACGCCCTTGCCGATGAGCGCCAGGGGCGGCTCATCCCCGCCGCCGTGCCAGTTCATCACCACGATCTTAGAGGGGCTTTCCGAGCCCTGCCCGACCCCCAAAAGCGCCCCCATGCCAAGCTTTTGCATGTCGGCCTCTTCGAGGATCTCGATGCCCAGGCCAAGCTCTCCCATGGCGGCGAGGCGGGCGGCAAAATCGTCTGTGGTCAGAACATTGGCGGGCTCGTTCGTCAGATCGCGCGTGAAGAACACGCCCTCGGCCAAGGCGGCCATCGGTGCTGCGGCGGCGGCGGCCTCTTCGGGCTTGGCGCAGAGGATCGTGGCCCCGGTCGGCTCGGGCGCCTCTGCGGTTTTGTGGGCGTCGAAGCTATAGGCGCGCAGCGCGAGGCCGAGGCTGATCTCGGCCACACGTTGGGTCGCTCCGGCGCAGAGTGTCAGGTGATGCTTGCCCTTGTACTTCGCCAGCGTCGCGCCCGCTTTGCGCGCGGCCTCTGGCGCGGGGCGACGGGCGAGCTTGACCACTTGCAGCGCGGTCGCCTCGAGGCCTGCGGCAAAATTCAGCGTCATCCCCTCCCCTTCAGAGAGCTTCTCCCACGCATCGTTTTCCAAAACCCGAGCCACAGCGCCCTTGGTCAGGCGATTGAGCCGCCGCCCGGCCGGATCAAGCTTGCCATCGGGCGTCGCCAGGACCGCGAGTTTGCCCGCCAGCCCGGCCAGCGCATCAAGCTCGGTTTCTTTAAAATCGATGGCGATGGGCTGCGTCATGGAGGGCTCCTGATTATATGGGCGTGGCGTTAACTATTGGCGCGCCGGGCCAATCGGCAGGGCGGCGTATTCGCGCGGAGCCTAGGGCGACGCAAGCGCGATGACCAGAGCGCGCGGGCGGGCTTTGCACAAGCTGTGCCCAGACCCTCGCCACCACCCGCCCCACAACCCGCGCCAATGGCCCTTTCAGCCTTGTTCGCGGACCCGCAGGACTGCTATTCCTTGGGCCAATACGGGTGGATAATGGGTGAGGCACGGCAGAGGTGGGACGTTACGACCGCTATATCCTGTCCCAGCTTTTGGTCCTGTTCGCGTTTTTCAGCCTGGTTTTGATCTCTGTCTATTGGATCAACCGCGCCATCGATTTGTTCGACACGCTCCTCTCGGATGGTCAGAATATCCGGGTATTTCTGGAATTTAGCGCGCTTTCGTTGCCCGGTATCATGCTCAATGTGTTGCCGGTCTCGGCCTTTGTGGCCACACTTTATGTCTTCAACCGGATGATCTCGGAAAGTGAGCTTGTGGTGCTGCAGACCTCGGGGCTCAGCCCGTTGCGCCTGCTAAGGCCCGTGATTCTGTTCTCGCTCACCCTGGCCACTCTGATCGCTTTGGCGGCCCATATCTTCTCGCCCGCCGCGCGCACACAATTCAACGACCGGTCCTCACAGGTGACCCAGGATGTCGCTGGCCGGATCCTGCAAGCGGGGCAGTTTTTATACCCGACCGAGGGGCTGACGGTGTTCATCCGGGAGATCACCGAGCTGGGCGAGTTTCGCGATCTGTTTTTGCAGGACCGCTCCCGCAAGACGGAAACCACCTATACTGCGCGGCGTGCGCTGCTGGTGCAGGGGGCCTCTGGGCCGCGCCTGGTTATGTTTGACGGCATGGCGCAAAGCCTGGATGAGGGCCGCCTTTCGATCGTGGAGTTTGACGATTTCACCTATGATCTGGGTCAGTTGATCGCCCCGCTGGAGGCGCGGCGGCGTGATATCCGGGAACTTCCGACCCGAGTGCTTCTGGGCGCAGACAACGCGACGGCCGAGCTCTTCGGCGCCGACGCGCTGGAGATGCGTTATGAGGGCCATCAGCGGATCGTGCGCATGCTCTATGCCGCCCTGATCCCGATGATCGGGGCCGCCGCGCTTATGCTCGGGACATTTTCACGCTTTGGCGTCTGGCCCCAGGTTTTGCTGGCCGTGGGGCTGATCCTACCGCTGCAGGTGATCGCCAATGGCACCGAAAGCCTGGCGCAAACCTCGCCCGCGCATCTGCCACTGGCCTACCTGCACCCGGCGCTGGCGCTTGTGTTCGTGGCAGGCCTTCTGGCCGCGGGACGGCGGCGGCTGCGCCCCGGACGCGGCGCAAGGGCCACAGCCGAGGGGGCCGCGACGTGATCCTCGACGCCTATCTCTCCCGGCGCTTTTTGCGCGCATTCGGCATTGTTTTGGCCGTGTTCATCTCGATCCTGCTGCCGATTGATCTGGCCGAGCAATTGCGCCGCGTGGGCGGGGTCGAGGCGCCCCTGGCCGCAGCGCTCAGGCTCAGCCTGCTGCACCTGCCCGGCACGCTCTATGAGATGATGCCGCTCTTCGTGAAGCTCGCCACTTTGGTCCTGTTTCTGGGCCTGGCGCGCACGTCCGAGATGGTGGTTATCCGCTCCTCCGGGCGTTCGGCGCTGCGCGCGGCGGGGGCGCCAATCGCTGTGGCGCTGATCCTGGGCGTGATCGGCGTGACGGTCCTCAACCCGGTCGTGGCCGCGACCGAACGGCAATATGACCAATCCGTCGCGCAATACAGAACGGGTGAGTCGCGGACCTTGTCGATCTCGGCCGAGGGGTTATGGCTGCGCCAGGGTTCGGGCTCTAGCCAAACAGTGATCCGGGCCAGCGGCGCGAATGGCGACGGGACAGAGCTGCAAGATGCAACTTTTTTCGTCTTTTCGGCCGAGGGCCTCGTCGAGGCGCGGATCGACGCCGAAGAGGCGCGCCTGACCCGCGGCGCCTGGGAGATGCAGGGCGTGAAGATCTGGCCTGTCACCGGCAGTGACAATCCCGAAACCGAGGCGATCACTTTGGCCACGCACAGCCTACCCTCGACACTGACCCCAGAGCAGATCCGAGACAGTTTCAGCCGCCCCTCCACCGTGCCGATTTATGAGCTGCCGGGCTTCATCCGCGATCTCAATGCGGCAGGGTTCGCCGCGCTCGATCACCGGGTCTGGCTCCACGCTGAGCTTTCGGGGCCGCTGATGCTGGCCGCGATGGTGCTGATCGGCGCGGGTTTTTCCATGCGCCACACGCGGTTCGGGCGCACAGGCGTGATGGTCCTGGGCGCGATCTTGTCGGGCTTTGGCGTGTTCTTCATCCGCAACTTCGCGCAAGTCCTGGGCGAGACGGCGCAACTGCCGGTGGCCCTGGTTGCCTGGACACCTCCGATTGCTGCCATTCTGCTGGCCCTGACGCTGATGCTGCATTGGGAGGACGGATGAGGGCGCGGGCGGCCAGGATGGCCCGCTGGGCCGGGTCTTGCCTCGTGGCGGTGACGCTTTGGGCCGGGGCCGCCTTGGCGCAGGGCGTGGACGGCCCGCCTGCCACGCTGATCGCCGATCAGATCCGCTTTGACCGCGCCAGCCAGTCCATCACCGCCAGCGGCGCGGTCGAGGTCTTTTTCGAAGGCACCAGCCTGCGCGCCAGCGAGATCCGCTATTCCGGCTCTGACAGCAACTTGAGCGTGACCGGGCCGATAACGCTGACCGATGAGGCCGGTCGGGTCATCATCCTGGCCGATTTCGCGCAAACCAGCCGCGATTTGCAAAACGGCGTGCTGCGCTCGGCCCGCCTGGTGCTCGACCGCGAGGTGCAGATCGCCGCCACCGAGATCAGCCGCACCGATGGCCGCTATACTCAGGCCTACCAGGCCGTCGCCTCAAGCTGTCAGGTCTGCGCAAGCCACCCGACCCCGCTTTGGGAAATCCGCGCCCCCCGGATCGTCCATGACCAAGAGGCACAGCTCATCTGGTTCGAGCGGGCTCAGTTTCGCGTGGCAGGCGTGCCGGTGGCCTATTTCCCGCGCCTGCGCCTGCCCGACCCAACCTTGCAGAGGGCGCGCGGCTTTCTAGTGCCGGATTTCTATTCCAACGACACGATCGGCACGGGGATCCGTGTGCCCTATTTCCTGCCCCTCGGGCCGCATCGGGACTTGACCTTCACGCCCTATGTCTCGCTCGAGGGAAATAACGGGCTGGGTTTGGCCTATCGCCAGGCCTTCGCCCGCGGTTGGCTGAACGTGGCGGGGCAGGTCAGCTTCGATGATCTGACCGATGACAATCAGCGCGGCTACCTTTTCGCCGATAGCCTGATACGGCTCAATGGTGGCTATGACCTCGATCTGCAGCTCAACCTGACCTCGGATCGCGGCTATCTGACGACCTACGGCATCTCGGATGCCGACACGCTGGAAAGCCACGCCATCGTCTCGCGCACCAGGCGCGACAATTACATCGAGGCGGGTTTCACGCAGTACCAATCCCTACGCGATGGCGATGACAACGACCTGCTGCCGAACTCGATCTTCGATGCGGTCTGGACCCGGCTTTACGATTTCGAGGGCGGTCTGGGCGGTCGCGGACGGCTGAGCTTTGGCGCCCATTCCCATGCCCGCGCCGATAGCGGCGACATCACCGGGCGCGATGTCTCTTGGGCTTACACCGATATCGCCTGGCGCCGCGATGACGTGCTGGCGGGCGGTCTTCTCTTTGCGGTGGAGGCTGAGCTTTACGGCGATGTCACCTTCGTCGATCAAGACAGCCGTTTCGAAACCGTGCAGACCCGCTTGGCCCCGGCCCTTGGCGTGGAGCTGTCCTGGCCGCTCGCACGGCTTGACCGGCGCGGGGCGAGCCATCTGATCCAGCCCACAATCCAATTGGCCTGGTCGGCCGATGGCGGCGCCAACGTGCCCAATGATGACAGCGCGAATGCGGGCTTTGATGAGGCCAACCTCTTCGATCTCAACCGTTTCCCGGGCCAGGCGCGGCGCGAGGATGGTGCCCGGCTGGCCTTTGGCGTAGCCTATACGCGTCAGGATCCCCTTGGCTGGTCCCTGGGCGTGACTTTGGGGCGGGTTTACCGCGTCGATCCCGAGGCGCAATTTACCGCCTCATCCGGGCTTGATGGCGACCGCAGCGATTGGCTGGCCGCGCTGCATCTAAGCCTCGACCGCGACCTGACGCTGATCAATCGGGCGCTTTTCGACGATGATTTCGCCCTCACGTCCAATGAAACGGCCTTCCGGTGGTCGGGCGAGCGGCACACGCTGAATTCCAACGTCACCTGGCTGTCGGCGGATCCGGCAGGCGGGCGCCCAGAGGACACGGCGGAGTTTTTCATCGAAGGCAGCTACGCTTTGGATCAGGGCTGGTCAGCGGCGGCCGATTGGCGTTATGACTTCGCCTCCGATGAAAGCACGCGGGCGGGTTTGGGCGTGAGCTATGCCAATGAATGCGTTGATGTGGAGCTGTCCGTGTCGCGGCGCTTCACCAGCTCGGCGACGCTGGAGCCGTCAACCGATTTCGGGCTTAGGGTCGCGCTGACAGGCTTTGGCGGCACACAAGGCGGCACCGCGTCCAGCCGCCGCTGTGGGCTTTGAGGCCAGCGGCACGCAAAGAGACCGGACAGACAAAAGCGAGGCGAGTGACCATGCGATTTGAGGAACGCGTCAAAGTGCGAAACGACAGACTTGCCACGCGCATTTGGCGGACAGTCAGTGTCGGTCTAACGGCAATGGTTTTGAGCTTTGCGGCAACCGGTACAGTTCACGCACAGACCCCCTTCTCACCTGCTGTCACCGTCAACAACCGCGCTGTCACCTTTTGGGAGATCCAACAGCGTGAGCGCTTCTTGCGGCTGCTCAACGCGCCGCCCGAGGCCATCAGCAGCGCCCGAGAGACCCTTGTCGACGAGCGCCTGCAACTCGACGCCGCAGAGCGCCTGGGCCTCAGCCCTTCGATCGAGGAGATCGAAGCCGGCATGCAGGAATTTGCCGCCCGCGCCAATCTCAGCGCCCCGGCCTTCATCGCCCAGCTTGAACAATTGGGCGTGGCAGGTGAGACCTTCCGGGACTTCGTGACCGCCGGGGTGAGCTGGCGTACGGTGGTGCGCAACCGGTTCGGCCCGCGCGCCCAGGTCACCGAGGCCGAGATTGACCGCGCCATGGCCACCGCGTCCAGCGCGGGCGGCACGCGCTATGAGATCGCCGAGATCGTGGTGCAGTTCACAGAAACCAACCAAGCGGAGGTCCGCGCGCTTTTGAGCGATCTCTCCGGCTCGCTAGACGGCGAGATCGAGGGCTTTTCGGACGCCGCGCGGCGCTTTTCCGACGTGGGCTCGGCGCGCAATGGCGGCCTGGTAGGCTGGCGCAGCGCAGGCGCGCTATCGCCGGACCTGCGCGCCCAGCTCAACGCCGCCGCGATCGGCGATGTGTCAGCTCCCGTGCCGCGGCAGGGCGGTCTTGCGATTGTGCAACTGCGCGACCGTGAGGAGAATGCGCCCGCCAGCGACGAGATCGTGGCCGTCGAATACGCCCTGATCCCGGTCAACAGCGATGCGGATGCGGCCGGCCTGCGCAACAGCCTAGACACTTGCGACGACCTTTACGGCGTGCGCCCGGGTGGCTTTGAGCGGCAGATCCTGCCCATTGACCAAGTGCCCGGCAATGTGGCGCCGATCCTGGCGGGGCTTGACGCCAATGAACTCAGCGCTGGCTTGTCCAATGCCCAGGGTCAGCCCCTGGTGGTGATGCTCTGCGGCCGCTCGACCGCGATTCCGGAGGGCGCGCGAGAGGATATCCGTAACTCGCTCTTTCAGCGTCGCCTGGCGACCTATGCCAATGGCTATCTGGCGGAGTTGCGGGCCGAGGCGATCATCAACGAAAACCCATGAGCGGGCCCCGCCCGATCGCCGTCTCCTGCGGTGAGCCGGCGGGCATCGGCCCCGAAATCGCGATCAAAGCGGCCAAGAAGCTTGGGCCGGAAGTGCCGTTTTTCATCATTGGCGCGCCAGCCCATTTCGCGGGCCACGGCCTGAGCGTGCGGGAGATCAGCGCGCCGGAGGAGGCCTTGCGCGGCTCGGGGCAGAGCCTCGCCGTGCTGCCCATTGAGATCCCCGGTCCGGCCCGGCCCGGCAGACCCGATCCTGCCCAAGCGCCCGGTGTAATCGCGGCCATCCGAGAGGGTGTGACCCGCGTCATGGCGGGCCAGGCCGCCGCACTGACAACTCTGCCGATCCACAAACAGGCCCTGATCGAGGGCGCGGGCTTTGGCTTTCCGGGCCATACCGAGTTTCTGGCTGAGCTTGGCGGCGTCGAGCGGGCCGTGATGATGCTGGCCTGTGACGCGCTCAAAGTCGTGCCGGTGACAATCCACATCCCGCTCAGCGACGTGCCAGAAGCTCTCACGCCCGAGCTTTTGCGCGACACATTGCGCATAACCGCTGCGGCGCTCGCCCGGGATTTCGGGCTGTCCAACCCGCGCTTGGCGCTTGCGGGCCTCAACCCCCATGCCGGGGAAGGCGGTCTGATGGGGGGCGAGGAGCGCGCGGTGATCGAACCGGTGATCGAGGCGCTCAGGGCCGAGGGCTATGCGGTCTCCGGCCCGCATTCCGCCGATACGATGTTTCATGAGGCCGCGCGGAAAGGCTATGACGCCGCACTGGCCATGTATCACGACCAGGCACTGATCCCGATCAAGACGCTCGATTTCGCGGGCGGGGTGAATGTGACCCTGGGTCTGCCCTTCATTCGCACCTCCCCCGATCACGGCACGGCGTTTAACATTGCGGGCCAAGACCGAGGCGATCCCACCAGCCTGATCGCGGCGCTGCGCATGGCGCATCGGATGGCCGGTCTGCGATCGCGCCATGAAGCGGCTTGAGGTGGCGCTCGGGTTCGGCGTCCTGGGGCGCTGCCCCAAACGCGTGAGTATTTTGAAAAAAGTGAAGCCGCGATGGCTGCGATAGACGACCTGCCGCCGCTGCGCGATGTGATCGCCGCCCATGGTCTCAGCGCGCGCAAGGCGCTGGGGCAGAACTTTTTGCTCGATCTCAATCTGACCGCAAAGATCGCGCGGGCGGCGGGGGATCTGAGCGGGGCGGATGTCCTGGAGATCGGGCCCGGGCCGGGAGGTCTGACCCGCGGACTATTGGCCGAAGGCGCGCGGCGATTGCTGGCGGTTGAAAAGGACCGTCGCTGCTTGCCGGCCCTGGCCGAGATCGCGGCGCATTATCCGGGACGGCTAGAGGTTGTGGAGGGCGATGCGCTGAAGCTGGATTGGCAGGGGCGTCTGAACCCGCCGGTTAAGATCGTGGCCAATCTGCCCTATAATGTCGGCACCGAGCTTTTGACCCGTTGGTTGGAGCCCCAGACCTGGCCCCCGGCGTGGCAGAGCCTGACCCTGATGTTTCAGCGCGAAGTGGCCGAGCGGATCGTGTCGCAGCCGGGCGGACGCGCCTATGGGCGATTGTCGGTTCTGGCGCAGTGGCGTAGCACGGCGCGGATCGTCATGAGCCTGCCGCCAGAGGCGTTTACCCCGCCGCCCAAGGTCCGGTCGTCGGTGGTGCAGATCACAGCCCTGCCGGAGCCACTTTTTCCCTGTGATGCGAGAGACTTACAGCGTGTTGTTGCGGCCGCTTTCGGGCAGCGTCGCAAGATGTTGAGGGCGGCGCTCAAAGGCCTGGCGCCGGATATCGAAGACCGGTTGCAGGTGGTCGGCATCGCGCCGACGGACCGGGCGGAAACCGTTCCGATCGAGGCGTTTTGCGCCCTCGCCCGAACTTTCGCCTGAGAGCGTCTTGTGCGCGTCTGGGACCTACTCGGCGGCTTCCGAAGAGCTTTCGGGGGTGCCACCGCCGCTGCCATCATCTTGACCGCCTGTCGCGGCATCGCTTGGGGGTGCGTCAGCCGGGGCGCCGTCACCCGACGCCTTCCGGCGTCCGCGCCCGCGGCGCGGTTTGGGCGCGTCTTCAGCGGTTTCAACGATCCCGGTGGATTTGCCGCCGCCGGAGTTGTCGATCACATCGTCGAAGGCGTTCTCAGGGCCGCCGTCGCCTCCGGGCTGATCGCCGGACTGTGCTTGACGCTCGCCCTGCTGATCGCGGCCGTCTTGCTGACGATCGCGGCGTTGGGCGTTCTGGGCCTCCTGCTGCTCGCGCCGCGCGTCCAATTCGCGCTGCGCCTCGCTGAGCAGGCGGGTGTAATGTTCGGCATGTTGCTGAAAGTTCTCGGCGGCCACCCGATCATTCGAGAGCTGCGCATCCCGGGCCAATTGATTGTATTTATCGATAATCTGCTGCGGTGTCCCGCGTACTTTGCCTTCGGGCCCGGAACTGTCGAACACCCGATTGACGATATTGCCGACGGAGCGATTGCGATTGCCCTTGGACCGCGAGCGGTTCTTCGATGATCTCATAATGGTCTAACTGTTGGTTTTTGTCAGCCGGATCACCCGGCTTGGGTTACAGTGAGGGCCATGCCAGGGCCCGCGCGCCGCGTTGTACAGCGCCGTAATGTGCCGCCTTTTTGCACCGATCAGGGCCCCTACGGCGTGTGGGCCAGGACCGAGGCCGAATACGATACGACCTCTGGTGCTTTCACGAAGATCGGACGTGCGGGAAAAGACCTTCAAACGTCCGGATGCCATGAGTAAGCACCAAATTCCGTCCGAAACAAGGCAAAAAGTATCTCAAACTGCCAATTCGGCGGAGCTTGCGCCATTTGGATGGATGTGGGGGCTCTCCTGGCCTTTCTGGTCATGCCGCAGGCGCACGAGCGCTCAGCACACGGTCACGGGCATCGAGATCTTTGTGTAGCGTGATCTGCGTCAGCCCTTTGGCGCGAAAGATACCCGCAACCGCGTCGCCCTGGCCCGCGCCAAACTCAACCAACACGCGCCCACCCACGGTCAAATGCGCGCTGAGCCCGGCGGCGATCTGCCTGTAGGCGTCGAGACCGTCGCCCCCGGGAGTGAGCGCGATCTTCGGCTCGAAGGCAAGCTCCGGAGCCAGGCCTTCGTAATCTTCGGCGCTGATATAGGGCGGGTTTGAGACGATCAGATCGAAGCGTCCATCCACGGCTTGCCACCAATCGGATCGCGCAAAATCGACCCTGTCCGCGACACCTAGAGGGGCGGCGTTGCGGCGTGCCACATCAAGGGCTTGCTCGCTGAGATCGACCGCGCAGGCCTTCGCCCGGGGACGCTCGGCCAAGAGTGTGAGGGCGATGCAGCCAGACCCCGTGCCCAAGTCGAGCAGGCGTTCGAACGGCTCTTGCAACGCGAGGGCGATCAGGGTTTCGGTTTCCGGGCGCGAGTCGAGCACGGCAGGGCTGATCTCGAACATGCGACCGAAAAACTCTCGCTTGCCCAGGATATGGCTCAGCGGCTCGCGCGCCGCCCGTCGGGCGACCAGGGCCTCGAAAGCGGCGATGTTCTCCGCGCCGATCGGATCCCTGAGATGCAGGATGATCTGACCCGGCGCAGTATTTAGCACCTGCGCCATCAGCAGGCGCAGATCCGTGTCTGGCTCAGCGATCCCTGCCCCCACCAACTGCTCTCGCGCCGCCCTAAAGCACGCCGCAATCGTCGGGGGGGACGCGCCTGGGCCGCTCACGCCCCCATCTCGGCCAGGCGCGCGGCCTGGTCGTCGGCGATCAACGCGTCGATCACCTCATCAAGATCGCCCGTCATCACCTGATCGAGCTTGTAGAGCGTCAGATTGATGCGATGGTCGGTCATCCGGCCTTGCGGGAAATTATACGTGCGGATCCGCTCAGACCGGTCCCCCGAGCCAACCTGCGCCTTGCGGTCGGCGGAGCGTTCATCAGCGGCGCGCTGTCGCTCGAGGTCGTAGAGACGCGCGCGCAGCACATTCATCGCGATCTCGCGGTTGCGGTGTTGGCTTTTCTCCGAACTGGTCACCACCAGCCCCGTGGGCAGGTGGGTGATGCGGACCGCTGAGTCAGTGGTGTTGACGTGCTGGCCGCCCGCCCCGCTGGCGCGCATCGTGTCGATGCGGATGTCGCCTGAGGGGATCTCGATATCGACCTCCTCGGCCTCGGGCAGGACCGCGACTGTCGCCGCCGAGGTATGGATGCGCCCGCCGCTTTCGGTCTCGGGCACACGCTGCACGCGGTGCACGCCGCTTTCGAATTTCATGCGCGCGAAGACCCCCTCCCCCTCGATCCGCGCGATCACCTCTTTGATCCCGCCAAGCTCGGTCGTCTGCTCGTCGATCACTTCTATGCGCCAGCCTCGGGCCTCTGCATAGCGGGCATACATGCGCATCAGGTCTCCGGCAAAAAGCGCCGCCTCGTCACCGCCCGTGCCCGGTCGGATCTCGATCATCGCGGGCCGTGCATCGGCGGCATCTTTTGGCAGCAGCGCGATCTGTAAGGCCGCCTGCAACTCGGGCAGGCGCTCGGTCAGCGCCGGAAGCTCTTCCTCGGCCAGCTCGCGCATATCCGGGTCGTCGAGCATCGCCTCGGCCTCGGCGATATCGGCGCGGGTTTGGGCCAGGGCGGCGATCTGGGCGACGACGGGCTTAAGCTCGGCATATTCGCGGCTGATCTCGGCGATTTTGGACGGATCGGCGCCCTCCGAGAGCTGCGCCTCGAGAAATTCGAACCGTTCGGTGATCTGGCGCAGGCGCTCTTGCGGGAGGGTCGGGGTGCTCATGGCAGCGGTCTGCTATCCAGCGCGTCTCGGGTCAAGGGCCGCGCGCAAAGCCCCGGCCTAGCGGTCCCGATTGACCGCATCGAGCCAGCCCATAAACCGCCTCTGGTTCGCGCCAAGATCGGAATAGCCAAAGCGCGAGCGGGAAAAAACCTCGATCCTGGTCGTGGGGCTGCCATCCAAGCGGGGCCGGTCGGAGGGGTGCAGGCGGATCGAGATCGCATCGGGAAATCCCATGACGGGTGTGCGCGCCACATAGGTCGCATGCCCTTGGGCCAGATCCCCCTGGATCAGCTGTGCGCCGGAGGCTCGCGCGACATCATCAAGCCGCCGCGCCGCCTCCTCCATCTCCCACTCCGCGCGCAAGGCGTTGGGTCCGACCATCAGGATATTGTTCGGCGCAGACGGGCGGGGTTCGATATCGGCGGGCTCTACGTGCCAGCGTTCGGGCGGCATTGGCACAAGCCTCAGCCCAAGTGCCAGGACCGCAAAAAGGCCCACGCCCAGGCCGCCAACAACGATAATCCATTTCATAAAGCGCGATCTGGAGCGGGCCGGGCAAAGATTCAAGGGCGCGGCGCGACAGATCTCGGCTCAGCGAGCGTCATCGTCCCCCGCAGCCTGCTCCAGCCGGTCGAGGAAATCGAAGAAGACGACGATCTCCTCTTCGCTGAACTCTCGCATCAATTGCTTTTGACGCGCCTGGGCATGGGGCAGCGTGTGCTCAAAGACGTCCTGCCCCTTCTCGGTCAGGCTCAGATGTTGCACGCGCCTGTCCTGATCATCGGATTTGGCCACCACAAGGCCCTGATCGGCCATGCTTTTGAGCCGGCGGCTCAGCAGGCCCTTATCCAGACCGTTCTCACGGCTCAGCTCACTCGACGTGGTGCTGCCCGCCGTTCCAATCAAGCCCAGGATGCGCCATTGCGTCAGGGTCAGGCCCGCGACCCGGTCAAGCAAGTGCTGCGCCTGAGCATTGAGGCGGGCATGGGTGCGTGCCAAGCGATAGGTCAAGAATTGCTTGAGGTTTTCCGGACCATCATGGAGCGCAGGCATGCGACCTGACTCAGAGCCCGTGCCAGTGCCCAAGGCATGCTCGAATTCGTCTGCGCCTTTATTCATGATGGCCTCCGGCCGGCTGCGTCCAAAACGAAGATAGACCTTGGAATTTCCGCAATCAAGTTGACCGATCAAATATAAAAGATCGCGGCGCTTCAACGCCCCGCCTCCACCATCGGCCAAGCCCGAAATGCCGGAATGCGATGAGGCGACACCTTGCCAGGCGCGCGCGTTTGGAGGACATGAAGGCCATGGCCTATCCCCCCTCTCCCGGCGGTTTGCCGCCGCAAACCGCCCTGATGAGCCGCCGCGCTCTCTTTACCGACACCCATGCCGTGATCCCGCGCGGCACCATGACCGATATCGTCACGAGCTTTTGGCCGGGCTGGCGCAACAGCCGGGCCTGGGTTCTGGCCCGCCCGCTGACGGGCTTTGCGGAAACCTTCACCCAAGCCATCGTCGAGGTCGGCCCGGGCGGCGGCGCCGAAAAGGCCGAGCTGGAGCCAGATGGCGAGAGCGTCCTGTTCGTCACCGAGGGCCAGGTGACGCTCCACGGGCCCTCGACCAGCGCTTTCCTGTTGCCGGGCTCCTACGCCTACCAGCCGCCGGGCTATGACTGGTCGCTTACCAACGAAAGCAAGCAAAAGGCGGTGATGACGCTGATCCGCAAAGCCTATCAGAGGGTGCCGGGCATCGCGCCGCCCCAGCCGGTGATCGTGCATGAGGCCGAGATCGAGCCGGAATACCTCCTCGACAGCGCCGGGGCCTGGGGCACAAAGCGCTTTGTCGATCCAACCGATCTGGCCCATGACATGCATGTCAATATCGTGGAGTTCCTGCCGGGCGGGACGATCCCCTTTCCCGAGACCCATGTGATGGAGCACGGCATCTACGTGCTGGAGGGGACCGGGACGTATATGCTCAATCAGACCCATGTGCAGGTGGAAGCCGGGGATTTCCTTTGGCTGCGCGCCTTTTGCCCGCAGGCCTGCACCGCCTCGGGGCCGGGCCGGTTCCGGTACTTGTTATATAAGGACGTCAACCGCGCGATGCCGCTCAAGCTTGGGCGCTAGGCCATCAATCAGGCCCTCGCCTCGCCGCCCAGCGCCTTTGTCAGGTCGGCCGCCGCCCGCTGCACCGCGCTGCCGATCTGCGAGAGGCGCGCCACGTCAATGCGCGGTGTCGGGCCGGAAACTGAGATCCCCGCCACCGCCTGACCGAAGGCATCAAAAACCGGCGCCGCGATACAGCGCATGCCGAGCGTTTTCTCTTCGTTGTCGATCGCATAGCCCCGCTCCCGGATCTGGGCCAGATCCTCAGCCAAGAGATCGAAATCGGTGCGGGTGTTGATCGTAAAGCGCTCGGGCGGATGGGCGGCCATGAGGCGGGCGATTTCTTCGTCCTGCATCTGCGACAACAGCACCTTGCCAATGCCCGAGGCATGCAGCGGCGACAGCGTGCCGGGCGGAAAAAAGGCCCGGATGCTCTCATGGGTCTCGATCTGGGCCACGAAGAGCACTTCCGCCCCGCGCGCCACGCCCAAATTGGCGGTCTCCCCCGTCTCCATCATCAAGGCGCGCAAGATCGGCCGAGCCCGGTCGAGCATCGCCGTGCGGCGCAAAAACCGCGCGCCGATCACAAAGGCCTGGGGTCCGATCCACCAAAGCTGCTCAACCGGGTCGAACTCCACGATGCCGCGCGCCTCTAACGTCACCAGCACACGGTAAACAGTGGCCGCCGATTGCCCCAGCCCGTCGGCGATCTCACTCAGGCCCCTGCCCTGGTGCTGGCTCAGGTCTTCCAGGATCGCCATCGCACGGTCGAGCGATTTGACGGTATTCTGCTCGGTCTTATCGTGCCAATCGCGCGGCCTGCCACGGCTGGCCTTGCTGGAAGGTGGCTTATTTTCGGGCGCTTCAGGCATCGTAATAACTATTTATGAAAGTCAATTTCACAATATGAAAAATTCAAACCGCTGACAAGGCTTGTTTTTTTCCTACAGGGTGTTTTTGAAAAACGATTTCAAAAAAGTTTCTCCGAGACTGGAAGCAAGTTACCCAAGTGGAAATTCAGGAGAAAACCGCCATGAGCCTTCAACATCCCGTCTTCATTCCAGGCCCCACCAACATCCCCGAGCGGCTGCGCAAGGCCTGCGATATCCCGACGATGGACCATCGCTCGGCTGCGTTTGCCGATGTGCTCAATCCGGCCCTCGAAGGCGTAAAGCGCGTGCTTAAGACCGAAACCGGCAGCGTGGTGGTTTTTCCGGGCTCGGGCACCGGCGGCTGGGAAGCGGCGATCACCAACACGCTGAACGCGGGTGACAAGGTCGTTGCGGGTTGCAACGGCACATTCTCGACCCGTTGGATTGATCTGTGCCAGCGCCACGGCCTCAACGTGGAAATTATCGATGTGCCATGGGGCGACGGGCTACCTGCTCAGGCCTATGAGGAGATCCTGCGCTCCGACAAAGACCACCAGATCAAGGCGGTGATGACCACCCATAACGAGACCGCCACTGGCGTGAAGAGCGATATCGCGGCGATCCGCGCGGCCATGGATGCGGCCGGTCACCCGGCGCTTTTGATGGTCGATGGCGTGAGCTCCATCGGGTCCATGCCCTTTGAGTTCGACGCATGGGGCGTGGATGTGGCCGTGACCGGTTCTCAAAAGGGCTTCATGCTGCCCGCGGGCCTCGCCATCATGGGCTTCAGTGAGAAGGCCGTGGCGATGACCGAAACCGCCACGCTCCACCGCACGTATTTCGACATCCGCGATATGTTTGGCGGCTATGCGGGCAACTCCTATCCCTATACGCCCTCGATCGGCCTGATGAATGGCTTGGCCGAGGCTTGCCGGATGCTGGAAGAGGAAGGTTTGGAGAATGTCTTTGCCCGGCATACACGCCTTGCCGAAGGTGTGCGCGCGGCGGTCCATGCCTGGGGCATGACGCCCTGCGCCAACGCGCCGGAGTTTTACTCCGACACCGTGACCGCGATCCGAACGCCCGAGGGCTTCGATGCGGGGCTAATCCCGCCCCACGCGGCCAACACCTATGGCGTCGCGTTCGGCGGGGGTCTCGGCAAGGTCCAAGGCAAGGTGTTCCGCATCGGACATTTGGGCATGTTGTCTGACGTGATGGTCCTGACCGGCCTGGCCACGGCGGAGATGGTGATGGCCGATCTTGGCCTCGACATCACGCTGGGCTCGGGCGTTGCGGCCGCGCAGGAGCATTTCCGACACTCGACCGGCACCAGCCTGCGGGCAGTGGCGTAAGCCCCGAAAGGAAAACGCCCCGAAAGGAAAAACGCCATGAAAGACCTCTCTCCCTCCCCCACGATCCCGAGTTTCGAGGATATGCGCGCGGCCCATCACAGGATTCGCCCCTATATCCACGAGACGCCGATCCTGACCTCGAGCTACTTTAACGACGAGGTTGGCGCCGAGCTGTTCTTCAAATGTGAGAACTTCCAAAAAGCGGGCGCCTTCAAAGTGCGCGGCGCAAGCAACGCGGTCTTTGGTCTATCCGATGAGGAGGCCAAGGCCGGCGTCTGCACCCATTCCTCGGGCAATCACGCCCTGTCGCTGAGCTATGCGGCCGGACGGCGCGGCATCCCCTGCAACGTGGTCATGCCCCGCACAGCACCCGAGGCCAAAAAGGCCGCAGTGCGCGGCTATGGCGGCACCATCACGGAATGTGAGCCTTCGACCACCAGCCGCGAGGCGGTCTTTGCTGAGGTTCAGGCCGCGACGGGTGGCAATTTCGTACATCCCTATAACGATGCACGCGTGATCGCGGGGCAAGGCACCTGCAGCTATGAGATGATGGAGCAGACCGGCGGCGTCGATATGGTTGTCGCGCCCATCGGTGGCGGCGGCATGATCTCGGGCACTTGTCTGACGCTTTCGCATATGGCGCCGGGGGTTGAAATCATCGCGGCGGAGCCCGAACAGGCCGATGACGCCTATCGCAGCTTTAAGGCGGGCCACATCATCGCCGATGATGCGCCTGAGACCATCGCCGACGGCCTCAAAGTGCCCTTGAAAGACCTGACCTGGCATTTCGTCTCGAACCACGTGACCGACATCATGACGGCCAGCGAGGATGAGATTGTCGAGGCGATGAAGCTGACCTGGAAGCGCATGAAGATCGTGATCGAGCCCTCATGCGCGGTGCCGCTGGCGATCATCCTGAAAAACAAAGAGCGCTTCGCGGGTAAGCGTGTCGGTGTGATCATCACCGGCGGCAATGTCGATCTCGAACGCCTGCCCTGGACGCTCTGACCCGCGCCCATACCTCCCCTAAACCGTATCCCTCACGAGGAGATCTGACGCAATGAATGCCCCCCGTATCAGCACCGATTTGGACCTGAGCGCCCTGGAAGTGGGCTATGACGTGCCCGCCCTGCCCGGTATGGACGCCGCGGATATCCAGACGCCCTGCCTGGTCCTCGACCTCGACGCCCTTGAGCGCAACGTCAAGAAAATGGGCGATTACGCCAAGGCCCACGGCATGCGCCACCGGGTGCATGGCAAGATGCACAAGTCGGTCGATGTGGCGCTGATGCAGGTCGAGCTTGGCGGCGCCTGCGGTGTGTGTTGTCAAAAGGTCTCGGAGGCGGAGGTCTTCGCGCGCGGCGGCATCAAGGATGTGCTGGTCTCAAACCAAGTCCGCGACCCGGCCAAGATCGACCGCCTGGCGCGGATCCCCAAGCTGGGCGCGCGGGCGATCTGCTGTGTCGATGACCTGGCCAATGTGCCGGAACTTTCCGAGGCGGCGGTCAGGCACGGGACCGAGATCGAGTGCCTGGTGGAAATCGATTGCGGCGCGGGCCGCTGCGGTGTGACAACCACCCTCGATGTGGTGGAGATCGCCCTTGCCATCAACGCCGCGGAGGGGCTGAAATTTGCGGGCATTCAGGCCTATCAGGGTGCGATGCAGCATTTGGATGACTTCGAGGAGCGGAGGGTTAAGACCCAGATCGCCATCGATATGGTGCGTGACGCGGTCGACGGACTAAAGACCGCCGGCCTAGAATGTGACATCGTCGGCGGCGGCGGCACCGGATCCTACTACTTCGAGAGCAATTCGGGCGTCTACAATGAGCTTCAATGCGGCTCCTACGCCTTTATGGACGCCGATTACGGCCGCATTCTGGACGAGAACGGTGAGCGGATTGATCGCGGCGAATGGGAAAACGCGCTGTTCCTTCTGACCTCGGTGATGAGCCATGCCAAGGCCGACAAGGCCATCGTCGATGCGGGCCTCAAGGCGCAATCGGTCGATAGCGGTCTGCCGGTGATTTTCGGGCGCACGGATGTGGAATACGTCAAATGCTCCGATGAGCACGGCGTGGTGGCGGATAAGGACGGCGTTCTGAAAGTCGGCGACAAGTTGCACCTGGTGCCCGGCCACTGCGACCCCACCTGCAACGTACACGATTGGTATGTCGGTGTGCGCGGTGGCAAGGTCGAGGCGCTTTGGCCTGTTTCGGCGCGCGGTAAGGCTTACTGAGCGGCCGACCCGAAGGATTGCGCCGCGCTATTGCGCGTCGCCGGAAGCGGGGGGCTAGCCCCCCGCACCCCCCAGAGTATTTCCAGAAAGTGAAGACACATGTGGATCGTGCCGGAGGCCGCCATTGGCGGTTTGGTCAGCCGTGAGGCGTCGTTTACAGCCGTCGAGAAGGTGTTCGCGGCCATGGCCTCGGGCGAGGCGTGGAATTTCCCGGTAGTGCGCGAAGCGCTCGGCCATGAGGACGCGCTTTACGGCTTTAAGGGCGGCTTTGACGCGGCGGGCCAGGTACTGGGGCTCAAGGCCGGGGGCTATTGGCCGCACAACCTAGAGCGGCGTGAGCTGATCAACCACCAATCCACCGTGTTTCTCTTCGATCCCGATAGCGGGCGGGTGAAGGCGATGGTGGGCGGCAATCTCTTGACGGCTTTGCGTACGGCGGCGGCGTCCTCGGTCTCGATCCAGCACCTCGCGCGGCCTGATGCAAAGGTTCTTGGCATGATCGGCGCGGGCCACCAAGCGGCGTTTCAGCTGCGCGCGGCCCTTGAGCAGCGCGACTTTGAGCGGGTGATTGCCTGGAACCTACACCCGGAGATGCTGCCGCGCCTCGGCGCTGTGGCCGAAGAAGCTGGCTTGCCTTTCGAGGCGGTGGACCTGCCCGGAATGGTCGCGGCCGATGTCATCATCACCATCACCGCCAGCCATGCCCCGAGCCTTTTGGCCGAGCATGTCAGCCCCGGCACCCATATCGCCTGCATGGGCACCGACACCGCTGGCAAGCAGGAGGTCGCAGCAGAGCTTTTGACCAAGGCGCGCGTCTTTTGCGACGAACGCGGGCAAGCGACGTCCATCGGTGAGGCGCAGCATGCCGTTGCCCAGGGCCTGATCGGAGCAGACGCCATCACCGAGATCGGCGCCGTAATCAACGGCACAGCCCCAGGGCGCGTCGCGGCGGACGACATCACGCTGTTCGATGGGACCGGCGTAGGCCTCCAGGATCTGGCCGTCGCCGAGGCCGTCCTGCAGGACGCCATCGCCGCCAGTATCGCTGTTAAGGTTGACGTTTAGGCAGCCGCGTCGAGGAAGGCGCGCAAAGCTGCGTCATGTTGACGCCGCGCGTCGAGGCGCTAGTGCTATGCCCAAGGTTCGAGGGAGAGACCATGACCACCACCATCACCGCGCTGTTGAGCGCCCAAAACCCTGACGCCACCGCTCTGAGCGCGCCGGATCGAGGCGATCTGAGCTATGGCGCCCTCGCCGTCCAGACAGACGCCGTGCGCGCGGCGCTCCATGGCGCGGGGATCGGGCGCGGCGACCGGGTGGCCATTGTCCTGCCCAACGGCCCGGAGATGGCGGCGGCCTTCCTGTGCATCGGCCAAGTGGCGGTAACGGCGCCCCTGAACCCGGCCTATGGCGCACCGGAGTTCCGGTTTTACCTGGAAGATCTCGGCGCCAAGGCCCTGGTCGTGGCCAGGGGCGACGACCAACCCGCGCTGCAGGTCGCGCGTGAGATCGACCTGCCGGTGATCTTCCTTGATCCCGACACGGGCGGCCCGGCGGGCGCCTTTACCCTGACCCCTGAGCAAAGCGCCAAAGCCACCGATACATCCGCCCCCGAGCCGGGCGATGCGGGTCTGATCCTGCACACCTCCGGCACCACGTCTCGGCCCAAAGTCGTGCCGCTGAGCCAGGCCAATCTGGCCGCGTCGGCGGGCCATATCGCGACGTCCCTGGCGCTGACGCCAGAGGATCGCTGCCTCAATATGATGCCGCTGTTCCACATCCATGGGCTGGTCGCGGCACTTCTGGCCTCGCTGAGTTCCGGCGGCGCGGTCTCCTGCACGCCGGGCTTCAGCGCGCTGAGCTTTTTTCCCTGGCTCAAGGCCCAGGACCCGACCTGGTACACAGCCGTGCCGACCATGCACCAGGCGATCCTCGCGCGCGCGCCGCGCAATGCCGAGATTATCGAGGCCTGCCGCCTGCGCTTTTTGCGGTCCTCCTCGGCCTCCCTGCCCGGCCCGGTGATGGAGGCGCTGGCCGAGACCTTTGGCGCGCCGGTGATCGAGGCCTACGGCATGACCGAAGCCGCGCATCAGATGACCTGCAACCCCCTGGGCGCAGGGCTGCAACGTCCGGGCTCTGTCGGCGTGGCGGCAGGACCCGAAGTGGCCATCGCCCATGAGGCGGAAAATCACATCACCGGCGGCGTGGGCGAAGTGGTGATCTCAGGTCCCAATGTGACAGCGGGCTATGAAAACAACCCCGAGGCCAATGAGAAGAACTTCTTTGAAGCCGACGGCAAGCGCTGGTTCCGTACGGGCGATCAGGGCGAGATCGACGCCAAGGGCTATCTGACCCTGACCGGGCGCCTTAAGGAGATCATCAACCGGGGCGGCGAGAAGATCAGCCCCCTGGAGGTCGACGGCGTGCTCAGCGCGCATCCGGCCGTGGCCCAGGCCGTCACCTTTGCGCTGCCCCATGGCAAGCTGGGCGAGGATGTGGCTGCGGCGGTGGTGCTGAAGGAAGGCCAAGAGGCCGACGAAAAAGCCATCCGTGCCTTTGTGGGCGAGCAGCTTGCCGCCTTCAAAGTGCCGCGTAAAGTTTTGATCTTGGATGAAATTCCCAAAGGCGCCACCGGTAAGCTGCAACGGATCGGCCTGGCCGAGAAACTTGGTCTGGTGGAAGGCGCGGCATGAAGATCTGCATCTACGGCGCGGGCGCCATCGGCGGCTATATGGGTGCCAAACTGGCCGCTGCTGGGGCCGATGTGAGCCTGATCGCGCGCGGACCGCACTTGGCCGCCATGCAGGCCAATGGGCTCACGCTGATCGAGGAAGACGGCACACACACCTACCCCGTCACCGCCACGCAAGACCCCGCCGATCTGCCAGTGCAGGATTACGTCGTCGTGGCCCTCAAGGCGCATTCGGCCGCTGGCATGGCTGACAATATCGCTTCGCTCATGGGGCCCAATTCAGCCGCCGTCTGGGCCGTCAATGGCGTACCTTGGTGGTATTTCGCAGGCGTAGAGGGGGAGTATCGCGACCGACAGCTCGACGCGGTGGATCCCGGTGGCAATCTATGGCGCGCGATTGGGCCAGACCGCGTGCTGGGCTGTGTGGTCTATCCAGCTGCCGAGGTTGCGGAGCCCGGCGTGGTCAAGCATATCGAGGGCAACCGCTTTAGCCTGGGGGAGCCCAACGGCAGCAAATCCGACCGGGCCCAGGCGCTGGCAGGCGCGCTCAGCGCTGCGGGGCTCAAAAGCCCGGTGCGCCCACGCCTGCGCGATGAGATCTGGGTGAAGCTCTGGGGTAACCTGGCCTTCAACCCGCTGTCGATGCTGACCCATGCGACACTCGACACGCTGGCGACCGAGCCGGAGATCAGCGGCGTGGCGCGGGCCATGATGCTGGAGGCGCAGGCGATTGCCGAGCATCTTGGCGTGAAGTTCCCCATCGACGTGGACCGCCGCATCACCGGAGCCGCAGCCGTGGGCGCACACCGGACGTCCATGCTGCAAGACCTTGATGCCGGGCGTCCGATGGAGATCGACGCGCTTTTGGGTGTGGTGGCCGAGCTTGGCCGGATCACGGGGCATGCGACGCCGACGATCGACACGGTTCTGGCAATCAGCCGGGCGCGTGCAGTGACGGCTGCGGCTTAGACGAAGAAGGTGCGCAAAGGCGCTAATGCGCCATCAGCACCGGCACCATCGTGTCTCGCAAAAGATCCGTCGTGACCCCGCCAAAGAGATCATGGGTGAATTTCGAATGCTCATAGGCGCCCATCACGATCAGCTTGGCATCGCGCGAGACCGCCTCAGCCAAAAGCGTATGCGCGATTGAGCCGTCCTTTTCGACCGTCGCGGCCCTCGCATTGATCCCGTGCCGCGCCATATTCGCCAGGACCAGGTCGGTGTAGCGCGGTTTGACATCGCCCACGCTCAAAAGCGTCACTTCGGCCTTATCGGCGAGCAGATCCATCGCGTCGCCGATGGCGCGGGTGGCGGCGCGCTTGCCGTCCCAGGCGATGATCGCCCGCTCGGCCAGCCCCTCGGCCTCATAGCCGTCCGGCACCACCAGGACGGGGCGGCCAGAGCGCAACGCCACCAGGTCCGGATGCGCCGAGAGATGCGCCTCGGTCGCGTCATCGGGGTACATGCCCATCACCACCAGATCGAAGCCATGGGCAAGCTCTGACAGACGGCCCTCGACCTGCGGATCATGCTCGATAAAGCGCCCTTCGGTCGGCAGGCCTGCGGCGCTGACGATCTCATTGAAGCGCTGCTCAACCTCGCTGATATGGTCGGTATCGGTCTTGCGCAGGATCGCCAGGATATCGTCGCTGAGCTGCGCGCGGTACTGACGCTCCAGCAGCGGACGGCCGTGGCGAAGCGCGCCATAAAGCTCTGCGTTGTGATGCTTGGCGATCCGGATCGCATGGCGCAGACCCGCCCCCCTGGCTTGACGCCCGCTATAGGCGGAGATGATGCTGCGGATGGCCATGATCGTGTCCCTTCGAGGTCGTTTGACCACGGCTAGCACAGGGCTGGGGGCCGCGTAAGGGGCTTGGGCAAAGGCCGCGCCGAGGAGGGCAGCGCTATGGGAAATATTACGCAAGAGATGGCGGGTAGCGACAGACCAATCATTTTCGAGCTTCAGCGTTCACGCAACCCACTTCGGTTTGAAGGCACTGGCAAGACGGGTCGCTCCGTGGACCTAGCATTGATGCCGCGGCCTGCCCGGCTACCCTCGAATGACTGCCCTCCGGGCGTTATCCGCTTTGATATGCTGAGCGATGACGACACTTGGGCAAACGTCGTCACCCCGCAAAATGTCTCGCATATTTGGCTTTGACATAGGCCCCATTGCCCGAACCGGCCTGGACATCGGGCCACCCGCGCGCATATTTCGGCACCGATCAGCCCGAACCCATGGCCCGAGGCCACAAGTGAGCAAGAGCAAGTCGAAAACCAACCTGGGCGAGACCGCGATGCGTCGCTCCCGCCGCGCGTCGGATCCGATGCGGCGCTACGACGCCCTGCCCGCACCGCTGCGGCACTGGTTGAGCGAGGCCGCCCTGCCCTGGTCCCCCGCTTCTGCTGAAAAGCTGTGGCGCCAGGCCAGGCGCGAGGGTCTCGATGAAGCGCAAGCGTTGGACAAGCTGGCGCGCGCTGAGGCCAAGACTCTGTCGCGAGAGCGGCCGAAACTGGACCGCCGGCGGACGGTGCAGCGCGCCTAACGTACAGCTCACGCCAAAGCACCGCGCCTGCAAACGACAAAGGCGCCGCAAGTGCCGCGCCTTCACCGAGACTCTGGATCTCTTGGCAGACCTAGACAGACCGACCGCGACGCCGCAGTGCCACCATCGCCCCGAGCCCGGTCAGGACCAAAAGCCCCCCGGCGGGCAACGGCACAGGCGCGATGGATTCGGCCCGAAACGACGTGTCGATGCCATCGAAAGTCGTGCCGTTGAACGAAAAGATCATCCGCGCGGAGGGCGACGTGATCGCGTCAATCACCTGACCAAAGGTGGTCGGCGTGACGCCATCCGCATCCGTCTCAACCAGGAATGAACCCGCATAGGTCGGGGTCGCCCCTGCATCGCGCGGGAAGCTCACGCCGATGCTCGAGAAGGAGCCATTGGCGAAGCGCAGCAAGGTATCGCTGGCAAAGGCGACACTGCCCGAGCCCGGCTCGAGCGAGGCGCTGAGCGACCCGATGGAGATGCTGGCCGTCACACTGCCCGCATTGGGCGGGTTGTCCGGATCACCAATCGGCGTCATATCCGCCGAGGTGATCCCGGGCAGCGAGAGCGTCACCATGCCCATCGTGCCTAGCGCGGGCAGTGTTGCCGTCGGCGCACCCGGCCCAGCAGGCGGCGAAAAGTTGCTTTGTGTCACTTCAACATCGAAGGTCACAGTTGTGGCCGAGGCTGCGCCCGCGCAGCTCAGCAAAACGGTCATAGCGATTTTGAGAAGTTTCATTTGGATCCCCCGATCAATGATTAAACAAAAAGTGCGCGCCTATCCAAACGGCGCCACCAACACAGCCAAGCATCGAAAAGTTCGCCGGACAAGTGTTTTCTCTTGGTGGGAGCGCGCAGGGAATACTTGGGCTTTGGGTCGCGACCAGTGTTTCAAAAATACACTGGAATAGGTTGCCCGCACCGGCTTCAGGTCGCGCAAAGCAACACAGTATAAGGAAAAAATGGTGCCCCCACACGGACTCGAACCGCGGACCTACTGATTACAAATCAGTTGCTCTACCAGCTGAGCTATAGGGGCACTCAGGCGTCCGGGTACTTGGAAATCAAGCGTTCGGCAAGAGGTCGGCCGAGGCTCGAACAGATAAAATTAGATGCAAAAATCCCGGCGCAGGCGGTTGCCATGGCGGGGCCTGTGACGCGCCGGTCAAGGCACAGCAGTGAGCATTCGCTTTGCTCAAAGCAGCCGCCGGTGCGCTGCACCGCGCAAGTATCGTGCCAGGTCCGCAGGGCGTCTCACCTCGCCGCAGGGCCGACCTGCTCGACCGCAGCGATATCGGCATTTGCGCTCCCCCCCTCGCAGGAGCTATGACACCGCGCGTGGGGCGTTGCGTATATAACTCTGCGGTCAAACAGGCCCGGATGCGGTGGCAGGACAAGGCTTGCTTGCCGTCCCGCGACCTGTGCGGGTTAACGGTGAAGCGGATCTCAGTGGTGCGAAGCATGCGTTCGATGGCCCCACACACCTATGGCGACCGCATCGCCCGAACGCCACCGAGCGCCCTCCGGTCGGGCAGCACCGCGCCAATCCGACCTGCCGAATTCCAGACTTCGGGCGAGGTCTAGGGCCGATGCAGGTGGTTTTTCATCTCGGCGCGCCCTGCACCGACGACAACATGCTGATCAAATCGCTGTTGAAAAACCGATCGCGCTTGGCGAGCGACGGGGTGATCGTGCCGCCCCCCGGGCGCTACCGCGCGCTGTTGCGCGATACGATGCGCGCGCTCGACGGCCTGCCCGCAAGCCCCGACATGGCCGGGCGGCTGCTCGACGTGATCGCCGATGAAGACAATGTCGACCGCCTGGTTCTGTCGGATCAGCGCTTTGTGTGCATCAACCGCCTTGTGGTGCAAAGCCACCGGATCTGGCCGATGATCGAGCGCCGCGCGCGTCAGCTTCGCGGCCTCTTCCCCCATGCGGCGCCTGAATTCTTCATCGGTATGCGCGATCCGTCCACGCTGATCCCGGCTCTGTTCCGCGCGTCGCGCTTTAACGATTTCGCGGAGTTCAGCGAAAACATGCTGCCCCATGACGTGCGTTGGTCCGATACGATCCAGCGCTTGCGCAAAGCGCAGCCAGACGCACGGATCACCGTTTGGTGCAACGAGGATACGCCGCTGATTTGGTCCGAGATCATGGCCGCGATGGCCGGGCTGAACAGTGGGCGCGGTCTGGAGGGGCGCGAAGACCTGGTACAGACGATCATGCAGCAAGCGGGGTTCCGGCGGCTGATGGCCTATCTGGCCAAACACAAGCCCGAGGACGACATGCATCGCCGGCGCATCGTCATGGCATTTCTCGACAAATACACGCTGCCCGACGCCCTGACGGAGGAGCTCAAGGTTCCCGGTTGGACCGAAGAGATGATCGAGCAAATGGGCCTGGGCTATGACGAGGATATGGAGCGCGTGGCTGAGATCGACGACATTGATTTCATCGTGCCCTAAAGCGCAAAAAACGCCGACTTGCGCCTAGCGCATACCGAGCGCCTCACGGTAAAGCTCAAGCACCGCTTCCTCTTCGGCGATATCGTCCGGCTCGCGCTTACGCAGCGCGATGACCTTGCGCATAACCTTGGTGTCGTAGCCGCGCGCCTTGGCCTCGGCCATCACCTCTTTTTGCTGATCGGCCAGGTCTTTTCGCTCGGCGTCGAGCCGTTCGAACCGCTCGATGAACTGGCGCAGCTCATCAGCGGTCACACGGTAACTCTCCGGCTGTCCATCCATGTCCATTACGCGCGTCCTCGGCCTTGCTGGGTCAACCACGCCCCTAACGCGGCGCGCACTCCCCTGCAAGGCGCCGCCGCGTATGCCTGGCACAAAGGACGATGGGCGGATGACGAAAGGGTGAGGCCAAGATCTGACCACAAGCCCTTGTCGACGAAACGATTGTCTGCGACAGTTGCGGCATATTATCGCGTGGGAGAGCGCTATGGCTTGGTTGGTTTGGACCGGAACCATTTTTGCCGTGCTCGGTCTTTTGGCCGTCATCTACTGCATCTTTGCCGCTATAACGGCCCGTCGCACCGCCGGTGATGACGCCGTGCTGCGCGACAAGCTGCAGCGCGTGGTAGCCATCAACATGGCGGCGCTTCTGGTCTCTGCTTGCGGCTTGATGGCGGTGGTGATCGGGGTGATGCTGGCCTGATCTGAGCCGCAGTACGGGCCTCATGGCACACGACCCCAGGCCGATTTTCAAAAAATTAACTATTTGGTCAGGTAGACAGACGCGCTCCTGTGCGCCAAAGATCACATGGGGAAAGACGCATTTCGAAAGGTGTGACACCTTTCGGCGCGTGAGGGGATCGGCCGCTTTTGGCGGCTGCTCAAATCTGCGTTGAAAGCGTTGGCGTGGGCGCTGCGATGAGCCTGGCCGGTTGCTTGCAAATGGTGCGGTTGACCCTACGTAAACTTTAGCATGGCGGTGGAATGTCATGCGCTTAACCCCGTGACATGCGGGGCTTTCGAAAGGCTGACCCATGGATTTGCGCGCGCTTTCCGACACCTATTCTACCTCAGGACAATTGCAGCCCGAGGACATGGCAACGGTCGCTGCGCAAGGCTTCACAACCGTCATTTGCAACCGACCCGATAGCGAAAATCCACCCGAGCTGCAGGCCGCCGCGATGCAAAAGGCTGCGGAAGATGCAGGCTTGGTCTTCGTCTTCAATCCGGTGGTCGCCACAGCATTGTCGCACACATCCATAGATGAGCAGGCCGACGCCCTTGCCGCCTCGGACGGCCCTGTCGTCGCCTATTGCGCAAGCGGTATGCGTTCGTCGCTGCTGTGGTCGCTTTCGGTGGCGGGCCAAATGCCGACCGAAGAGATCCTCGACCGGACGCGCGCAGCAGGGTATCCGCTCGATCACCTGCACGGGCAGATCGACGGCGTGCGCGCGCGGCGCTCGGGGCAAGAATAGCGCAGCAACATCCCCCTTCAACGCTGCGCCCGCGTTGTTGCAGCGGAGTGTATCACTGGGATTGTTTCGCTGGGATTGTGTCACTGGCGCCAGCCCCCTATCACCGGAGCGGCCACCGGCCGGGATAGCCCGCGCCGCGGGCGTCGAAAGGAGGGCGCATGGCCGAGGCAGGGCCCCGCAAACCCCGCAGCATCGTAAGCCGCGAGCCTCAGCAAACCCGAAGGTGGGCCGACTGGCTGTTGGACCGCGCCTTTCGCATACTGATCTGGGTGAGCCGGCTGCTTCCCTATCGCGCCCGCGTCCCCGCGCTCGGGGCTTTGGTTGAGCATGTTCTTGGCCCGCTGGCAGGCTATCGCCGCCGCGCGATCCACCAGTTGCAATTTATCTGGCCCAACATGTCCGAGCCTGAGGCCCGCCGCATCGCCTCAGCCGTTTTGAACAATACCGGGCGCACCTTGATCGAGAACTACGACACGCAATCGCTGCTCAGCCGCGCCAAGGACTGGCCCTTGCACGGGACAGGCCTCGATGCGCTGGACAAGGCGCGCGCGGCGGGGCGCCCGATCCTGCTGATCACCGGGCATTTCGGCAATTACGAAGCCGGGCGCGCCGCGCTGGTGCGGCGCGGCTTTGAACCCGGCGGCCTCTATCGTCCGCTCAAAAACGCCTATGCTAATGCGCATTACGTCGCCACCATGCAGAGCTTTGGCGGCCCGGTCTTTCCGCGCGGGCGCGACGGGCTGAAAAACCTGGTGCGGTTCATCCGCGGCGGAGGTCAGGCGGTGATGCTGATCGATCAATTCTATCAAGGCGGCGAGGCGCTTGATTTTCTGGGACAGCCCGCGTTGACATCCCTGTCTGCGGCGGAGCTTGCGCTGAAATATGACGCGCTCTTGGTGCCGTTCTACGCCACGCGCCAGGCATCAGGGTTAGACTTCGAGATTGAGGTCGAGGCTCCGATCCCTCACACCGATCCGCGCACCATGACCCAAGCCCTGACGGATTCGCTGGCCAAACGGATCAAAGCGCAGCCAGAGCAATGGTTCTGGGTGCATCGCCGTTGGAAGCCGGACTGGGTGCGCGGCCAAAGGGCCAGAAAGGCCGCCCGTCAGGCGCAAAGCGCTGCCAACGCGTCCGATCAGCAATCGCCCGGCAACTGAGGCCTACTACTGGAGCCGTGCGGCCCCCAGAATAGCGCCTTGATCGGAGGCCTGGAAAATCACGACATAGGCCGGTGCGTCTCCCGGAGTGATCCGGGAGTTGAAGCCGCCGCGCCCGTCCCAATCGGCGATCTGCTGCATCGAGACGACGACGTTATGATAATCGATCGTGCGGTTCGCATTCTCACCCCGGCCGATCTCGACCCTCTCGCGTGGGGAATAGCCGATCAGTTGCACATCGACACCACCGCGCGGGATCTGTCCGGCGCGCGAGGCCGTAACGACAAAGCTTCCGCCCTGCCGTTCGACCGTCACCCGAACCGGATCGGGCAGCGCGCTATGCGCCATGATCAGATCGACCGTCTCCATCGGGCGCACGCCGACCACATGATCGACACCGCCGATCACCATTTGCGGCGTGTAAACGACCGTGGAGCCTGCCACGCGGGCATATTGATGCTGACGGCGGGTGAAGCTCGCATCGGCAAAGGTATCTTCCCAGCCGATATAATCCCAGTAATCGACATGCAGCGACAGAGCGATCACATCGCGCCGATCCGCCAGATCGCCCAACATGGCATCAGCCGGAGGACAGGAAGAACAGCCCTGAGACGTAAACAGCTCAACCACGACCGGCCCATCCGCCTGAGCGGGCAGACCCGCGCCCAGCAAAGGAAGGGCGATTGCCAAACGGCAAAACAACTGTCGTAGACCTGTCATCTGCTCTTGGTATCCTCAAAAAGGCTGTTCCAGCGCCGTGCAGCGCTTAGCGTTAGCCTATCGGACGTAAGCCAAAGCACTTGCGAAAGCCAATCAAGCCTTTGCGAGAAAGCGTTACAGCCGCTTTTGCGCATCACCGCGTCAGAGCCAGCGGCGGGTGCGCGCGAAGTAGGTACGGGCGGCCTCGCCGAACACGTCTTCTAGCCGCGCCTCTTCCGGCACAATGAAGCGCAGGCTCAGGACCGAGGCAAAAATGCCCGGCAGGATCACACCGCTCAACCCGCCCAACCATAGGACCCAGCCCGCCAGGATCACCACCATCGCCAGGTAAATCGGGTTGCGGCTGAAGCGGAAGGGCCCCGATGTGATCAGGTTTTGCGGCGTCTCGTGAGGCTCGATCGTGGTTTTTGCCTGCACAAACGTAACGGCCGACCAGGCGATAAGGACCAGCCCGGCCACCGACAGGGCTGAGCCCAGGGCGCGCAGTTCCGGCGCGGCAAAGCCGGCAATCGGCAGCTCGCGGGCGAGAAACCAAGCCAGGAGGCAAAAGCCAGCAAGCCAAAGCGGCGGCAGATCGGGAAAGCCCTTCATCGCCTGCGCCCGCCCGCAGGTGTCGCACTTACACTCTCAAGACCCGCGTCAAACATCCGTCTCAGCCCCCTGCCCTGTTCCTTGCCCGGTCGTTTGATGAGACACCCTGACGGCCATCTTCGCAATCCCGTCACTTGGGGGCACAAGCCGGCGGGTGGCCCCTCCCATCACCCGGAACTGACGTCCGGCCATGCGCAGTTGCGCGACAGCGCGCCGGGCGCGAAAGCCCAGGCCGCCACGTGCGGGCTTGGCCAGAGCGTCGATTTGCGAGGCGGTGGCAAAGGGCGGCGTGATGCCGTGGGCCGCGCATTGATCGAGCTGGATCGCCAGGGCGGGCTCTGCCTGAAAGCTGCGCAAATCGTAAGCCGCGCAGATGATCGCATCGGCCAGGCCCGGCGCCGCCGTCGCGGCCCGGATCAGTCGTCGCGCCCCATCCGGCCAGAGCAGATAGGCCGCCGCGCCCGAACGGTCCTGCCACAGCCGCGCACGGCCCCCCTTCGCGGGCCCGAGGGTCTTCAGCCGCCCGCGCGTCTCCAGGCTCAGATGATCCATGTCGCCCGCTCCTGCCCAGCGGCTTAGATGTTCCGCGGTTTCGACCGCCAGCAGGGCATCGTCTTCCAGGATCAGCACCGGGGCCGTCCCTTCCGCCACTGAGCGCCAAGCCATCAGATGGGAGGCCAGCCCGGCCATCTCGGTCTCGCGCAAGGGCCGCTGCCAGCGTTGCCAGACGGGGTCATCGGGCGGCGGGCTCACTGTCTCAGGAGTCAGCGCCTCAACCCGCTCCCATGCCAGGCCAAGCTGATCCATTTGACGCGCCATAAGGTCCAGCCGCGCCGTGGCCCCCGCCACATTGATCACCAGCGCCCGAGGGAGGGGCGCGCTCACCCTGCTCCGCCCTCGAATAACTCGAGATAACGCTTCACCACCGCCTCTTTGGAAAACTGCGCCGCCAGAGTGGCCGACCCGCCCTCCACCAAATGGGCCGCGAAATTGGGCCTGTCGCGGATCTCGGCCAGGGCAGCGGCCATCGCGTCCACGTCATCGATGGGCACGACCCGGGCGTCTTTCCGGTCTGTCGCGAACCAGCTTGGCCCCTCCGAGGCGGTGGTCACGCAAGCCGTTCGCGCCTGCCAGGCCTCAAGCACCACGTTGCCCAACGGCTCATGGCGCGAGGCCATCACGAAGGCGTCCGCCGCGGCGACATAGTGAATGGGCTCATCGACCCAGCCCGCAAGCTTCACGCGAGCTTTAAGGCCGAGCCGCGCGATCTGCGCCTCGAGCTCGGGCCGTTTCTCTCCGTCGCCCAAGATCAAACCATAGGCGCCGGGCAATGCGGCGAGCGCTTCGATCAGCACGTCAAAGCCCTTGCGATGCACCATGCGGCCCGAACTGGCCACCAGGAACGCATCTTCGGGGATGCCTAGACTTGCGCGGCCAACAGGCTCCGGCGCCACGGGCCGCGGGAAGTTCGAGACCACCTCAACCGGCCGCTCCCAACCCAGGTTGCGGCACCGCTCCGCGATGCCCGGCGTGTTCGGCACGATCAGATCACAGCGCTGGAAATGCCGCAGATGCTTAGGGTAATCCCCCAGCCGCACAAGCTTCACCGGCCCGGGATCATCCGGGATCAGACGCGCGGCCCGGGGCATCCAGGCCATCACGGCTTGCGGCTGCCAGAGCCGGATCATCCGGTGCACGCGCCAGGTCAGCAGCGGCGCGCTCAGCGAGAGCCGCCGATAATTGTTGAGGATCACCGGCCCCAGCGGCGCAACGGCCCCGGCCCAGCTTCGCCCGGGCCGCGTGACGAACCGCTGCTCAACCCCCGCCTCGGCGAAGGCCGTGGCGAGATTGACGAAAAAGCGCTCGGCGCCGCCTTCCTTGCCAAAATGGATATGCAGCACTTTCAGTGCCATGGGCCCCCTCGCAGGCATTCGCATCCGCGCCAGGATCTAGACCGAGCGCGCAGACCCGCGCAAGGCGCCCGGCTGTAACTCAATGCGCTTGCTTGGCGCCCGTGAGACCTCGCACCATCGGCCCCAACATTTTGTGCACCACCGGGATCGTCGCCAGCCCCACGGCCAGGCCCAAGACACCGTCGATAAAGGCCGTCACGACCCAGCGCACAAACCCCGCGGTCGCCTCACCCACACCGGCGGCAACACTGCCCGCCACGCCCTTGATCCAGTCCTCCGGCCCGTGCCAGCCCATCTCGGCCAGCGAATGCGCGATGATCGAGCCTCCGACCCAAAGCATCGCCGCCGTACCGACGATGGTCAGCCATTTGAGAAAGCCCGGCATGCCGCGCACAATCGCCTGACCCGCGCGACGCGTCGCCCCACTGCGCCCCCGCTCGGCCATGGCCAGGCCGATATCGTCCGCCTTCACGATCAGGGCCACCGAGCCATAGACCATAGCCGTGATGCCGATACCGACGACACCGAGCGCCGCCGCGCGAAAGGCCAGCGAGGTGTCAGTGGGCAGCGCGGCGAGCGCGATGGTCATGATCTCGGCCGACAGGATGAAATCGGTGCGGATCGCGCCTTTCACCTTACTTTCCTCCAGATGCGCCGCATCCAGGAGCTTTTCATCGAGCGGCTTATCCTTGGCGCCGTGCCCGTGCCCGTGCCCGTGCTTTTCACCGCCGCCGAACCCCAAGCGCGGGCCTATCGCGTGCCAGATCTTCTCGGCGCCCTCGTAGCACAGGTAAAGCCCGCCCAGCATCAGCAGCGGATAGATCGCCCAGGGCGCAAATGTCGACAGGATCATTGCGGCGGGCAGCAGGATCACAAGCTTGTTGAAGATCGAGCCCCGCGCGATGCGCCAGACGATCGGCAGCTCTCGCGCAGGCGCGAAGCCATGGACGTATTTCGGCGTCACCGCGGCGTCGTCGATCACCGCGCCTGCAGCCTTTGCCCCGGCTTTGGCCGCCTGGCTCACCACATCATCGAGCGAAGCCGCCGCCACCTTGGCAATGGCCGCCACATCGTCGAGCAAAGCCAGCAATCCACTGCTCATCGCCAATCTCCGCCAATCTCTTTTGCGTCTTCTCTTTCTTCGGGGCGAGGATAACGCGCTGAGCGGCGCCCACAAGCCTTGGCTCAGCACCCGGCTCTGAGTCGCAAAAGACCCGCCGGAGGACTAAGGCCCGGCGTTAGCGATATCTGTTAGCGCAGCCATGTCGCAGGCGCGTCGCGCCGTTAGCGGTAGCATCACGGCGAATGCCATGTGTTTTCGCTAACATGATGAAAACGCGAAGATAAAACAGACTATTTCCTTTGCAGCACGCCCCGGAGCCGTTAACGGATGCAGCATCGCAGTGAGGAGTATGAGTATGACGGTGACGATTGGAATTAACGGGTTCGGGCGGATCGGCCGTTCCACTCTGGCGCATATCACTGAGGCTGCGCGCAACGACGTACAGGTCGTCAAGATCAACGCCACCGGCCCGATTGAGACCAATGCCCACCTGCTCAAATACGACAGCGTGCATGGCCGCCTGGGCCGTGAGGTCCGCATCACCGGGGACACGATGGATCTGGGCCGTGGCCCGATGAAGGTGTTTTCGACCTATGAGCCTGCTGAGCTCGACTGGGAAGGCTGCGACGTGGTCCTGGAATGCACCGGCAAGTTCAACTCCCGCGATGCCGCGGCCGTGCATCTGGGCCGCGGCGCCAAGCGGGTCCTGGTTTCGGCCCCAGCGAAAAACGCCGACAAGACCATTGTCTACGGCGTCAATCACCGCGACCTAACACCTGAGCACCATGTCGTCTCCAATGGCTCGTGCACGACGAACTGCCTGGCACCGCTCGCCAAGGTTTTGAACGATACCATCGGGATTGAGCGCGGCATCATGACGACGATCCACTCCTATACCGGCGATCAACCGACGCTGGACCGTCGTCACAAGGACCTCTACCGCGCCCGCGCCGCTGCCATGGCGATGATCCCCACCTCGACCGGGGCCGCCAAGGCGATCAATGAGGTGCTGCCCGAACTGGAAGGCCGGCTCGACGGCACAGCCTTGCGCGTGCCCACGCCAAATGTCTCCGCGGTCGATCTGACCTTTGAAGCGGGCCGCGATGTGAGCGTCGAGGATGTGAACGCCGTCGTTGCCGAGGCCGCGGCGGGCCATATGGGCGCGGTCTTGTCCTATGACCCGGAGCCCAAGGTCTCGATCGATTTCAACCACACCACGCAGTCATCGATTTTCGCCCCGGATCAGACCAAAGTGGTGGGCGGCCGCACGGTGCGCGTGCTGGCCTGGTACGACAATGAATGGGGCTTTTCGGCGCGGATGGCCGATGTCTCCGCCGCGATGGGCCGCCTGCTTCACTAACGCTCGCCTCCCCTGTCAAAGGCAATCCCTCGCCGGGCGCAGTGTGCCCGACCAAGCGTTGTTGCGCGCGCTGTTCGCCCGCGTTAGGCCCGCATTAGGCCCGGGACTCTAAGCCATCGGGCCAAGGAACTTGATCCGGAGGAGCGCGCCGATGGGCGGCTACACGCCATGACCAACACCGTCGCACTATGGCTCGGTGGCACCATCCTAGCGTTCTTCGCTGCCGATGCCCTCGTGCTGGGCTGGAACCTGCCGGTCGTGCTGGGTCAGCATTTCCTCGATCTGCTCGCCTGGGTCGCGTTCTGGCGCTAGCGCGGCCGCAATTCTCGCTAGACCTGAGCCCGTCGCCCCGTCACTGTTATATACGACGGCTTGCAACGCATCAGATTGCTTGTATAAGCCGAAGCGAGAGAGATGTTAGCGCAAACAATGGTAGCAATCTCGCAAATGTGCCGCCACGCGCCAATGCGAAGCGAGCGGACTTGAATGGGGCCAAAAGCGCCCGACAGGAACGGGAGAAGACCATCATGGCAGTCAAAGTCGCGATCAACGGATTTGGCCGGATCGGACGCAATGTCCTGCGCGCGATCATGGAATCCGGGCGCACCGATATCGAAGTGATCGCCATCAACGATCTGGGCCCCGTTGAGACGAACGCCCATCTTTTCCGCTACGATAGCGTGCACGGACGCTTCAACGGGGACGTGAAAACCGGCTCCGACAGCATCGATGTCGGCCGCGGCCCGATCCGCGTCACCGCAATCCGCAACCCCGCCGACCTGCCCTGGTCCGATGTCGATATCGTGCTCGAATGCACCGGCATCTTCACATCGAAGGAAAAATGCGCCCCGCATCTCGAGAATGGCTCAAGCCGAGTTTTGATCTCAGCACCAGGGAGCGATGCGGACAAAACGATCGTCTACGGCGTCAATCACACCTCTCTGAGTGCCGACGACGTGATCGTGTCGAACGCGTCCTGCACCACCAATTGCTTGTCGCCTGTGGCCAAGGTGCTCAACGATGAGTTCGGCATTGTGAAGGGCTTCATGACCACGATCCACTCCTATACCGGCGATCAGCCGACGCTCGATACGATGCACAAAGACCTCTACCGCGCGCGCGCCGCGGCGATGTCGATGATCCCAACCTCGACCGGTGCGGCCAAGGCCGTGGGCCTTGTCTTGCCCGAGCTCAACGGCAAGCTCGACGGCGTCGCGATCCGAGTACCCACACCCAATGTCTCGGTCGTCGATTTGACCTTCGAGGCCGCCAAACCAACCACTACTGAGGAGATCAACGCCGCCATTCGCGCCGCGGCCGATGGCCCGCTCAAAGGCGTGCTCGGTTATTCCGACGAGAAACTGGTCAGCATGGATTTCAACCACGATCCCCATTCCTCGATCTTCCACACCGATCAGACCAAAGTGATGGAGGGCACAATGTGCCGAGTGCTCAGCTGGTACGACAATGAATGGGGTTTCTCCAACCGCATGGCAGACACCGCCGTCGAGATGGGCAAATACCTGTAACAGGCTGTCTTATCTTGGGATTTTGAGTATTTAGGGAAAAATGAAGGGATAAGTCGTCGCTTCATTTTTCGACAAATACTCCCGCCGGAGGCGGCGCAGCGAAGGGGTCCGGACCATGGCTTGGAAAACGCTCGACGAGATGGATTTGAACGGCAAGACCGTTCTGACCCGCGTCGATATCAATGTGCCGGTGGATGGCAACCGGGTGACGGACACAACGCGGATCGACCGGATAGTGCCGACCATCCGAGACATCCTGGCCAAAGGCGGCAAACCGGTACTTTTGGCCCATTTTGGGCGCCCAAAGGGCAAGCCCGTCCCGGAGATGAGCTTGCGCGTCACGCTGCCCGCTTTGCAGGAGGCGGTGGGTCGGGAGGTCACCTTCATCGAGCGGCCCTCACGTGAGGCCCTCGACGCCATGCCCCAGGACAGCGTGATCCTTGTCGAGAATACCCGCTTTTCGCCGATGGAAGAGGCGAATGACCCGAAGATGGCGGCGTTTTTGGCCTCACTTGGCGATGTCTATTGCAACGACGCCTTTTCCGCCGCCCACCGCGCCCATGCCTCGACCGAAGGCGTCGCGCGGCTTTTGCCGTCCTGTGCCGGGCGGCTGATGCAGGCGGAGCTCAGTGCGCTCGAGGCCGCACTCGGCGATCCCCAGCGCCCGGTGGTCGCTGTCGTCGGCGGCGCCAAGGTCTCGACCAAGCTCGCGCTTTTGGGCAATCTGATCGGCCGCGTCGATGACCTGGTGATCGGAGGCGGCATGGCCAACACGTTTCTCGCGGCCCTTGGCATCGATGTCGCGGCCTCGCTGTGTGAACATGACTTGGCGGACACGGCGCGCGAGATCCTCGCCAAGGCTGAGACCAGCGGCTGCCGCATCCACCTGCCAAGCGATGTGGTCGTGGCGACCGAGTTCAAAGCGGGTGCCGCTGCTGAGACCGTCGCCGCAAACGCGGTGCCCGAGGGCCATATGATCCTAGATGCGGGCCCCGAAAGCGTCGCGGCCATCTCGGCAGTCTTTGCCGGGGCCAAAACGCTGATCTGGAACGGGCCTTTGGGCGCCTTTGAAATCCCCCCCTTCGATGCCGCAACGATGCAAGCCGCGCGTGAGGCGGCGCGCCTGACCGCAAGCGGCACCCTAGTCTCGGTCGCGGGCGGCGGGGACACAGTCGCCGCGCTCAATCAGGCTGGCGCAGCCCAGGCGTTCAGCTATGTCTCGACCGCCGGTGGCGCCTTTTTGGAGTGGATGGAGGGCAAGACCCTGCCCGGTGTTGCCGCCTTAGAAAATTGATTTCATGTCATAAAATTGTCCACAATGCCAAGGTAAGGAAATCCGTATTTGCAATTGCCTTGGGCATGCCGATATAAAGTGAACAATGTTCATTGTCTGAGGAGAGGGGCATGACCCGCAAACTTTTCACCGCTTTCGGCCTCAGCGCCATGATCGCCATCAGCGCAGGCTTTCCCGCCGCGGCCCAACCGGATCCGCGCCCCGGCATCGGCGATTTTCTCGACCCCAACCGGATCGGCGGGCTCTTTGCCAATATCGGCATTGCCGGCCTGCGCGCCGTGACCGAACTGGAATATCAGCATCTTTCAACCGATGTATTGCGCGGCCAGATCGCACTGTCTGGAGTGACGCTGCGCCCGGCGCTCGCCTATGATCGCACGCGGCTCTGCAGCGTTGAGATCGATCGGCTGGTGCTCCAGTCTGACCCCAATCTAGAGGTCTTCGACACGTCCGCCATCACCGCGACGCTGATCGGCACGCGCGCGGATATGTTTTGTCTGCCGCCGGATGTGCAGGTTCCGCTGCGTGGCGCGGGCTACAGCGCGATCGAGCTTGACCGCGCGCAGGTCAGCTTGCGCTATGACTTGCCCACCGGGGAAACTGTGGTCGATGTCTCGGCCGCCATCGCTGATTTCGCCACCATTGATCTGAGCGCCGCCGGAACTCTCGTCCCGGCCGTCGACAGTCGCGGCAATATCAGCGATCCGGCTTTCCGCGTCAGCCGCGCGGTCCTGTCTTTGCAAGATACCGGCGGGTGGGAGCGGATCTCGCAGATGATCCCGGAAAACCTGCGCGAGCCCAACGCCGTGCGCGCGCTCGGCACCTCGGCCATCACCGATGCCCTGACCGAGGGCGGCGCGCGGCCCCTCACGGGCATCGAGCGGAACTTTGTCGATGATCTCATGGGCCATGTCGCCGATTTCATCGTGGAGCCGGGAGAGATAACGCTGCAGGCCGATCTGCCGCCAGAAGGCATCATCGTCGCGGCGGAAAGCTTTGAAAAACCGCAGGAGCTTATCGCGGGCCTTGCCCTCGATGTCCGCTCTGCACCGCTCGCGCGGTCACAATTGGTCAGCCAAGCGCTGCTTGCGCGCCTGGATAGCGGCGATCTGAGCGATGAGGAGCGGCTGGAGCTGTCCCGCGCCTTGCTCAGCGGCCAGGGCGTGCCGCGCGCGGCCTTCCTGGCACCCGATCTGCTCGCCCCGCTGGTAGAACAGGGCAATGGCGAAGCGGCACTTCTCGCGGCGACCGCCCTGATGGAGGCCGGTGACAGTGATCAGGCCTATGCCCTCGCCCTGCAAGCGGGCGCGGCGGGCACGGGGCGCGCGGTGGCGCTGCTCGACCGGCTTGAGGCGCGCCTCTCCAGCATCGACGTGCTGGCCGCGCAAGCCGGCTTTAGCGCTTCACTGGGCCTTGCAGATGCTCCGCTTGACGGCCTCGCGCCGGGCAATGATCCGCGCGCGCTCAGGGCGCGAGCCATCGCGCATCTGACCGGCATCGATGCGCCGCGTGACTACGCCCTGGCCTACTACAACGCGCTGTTGGCCGAGGCTGCGGGCGACATTGCAGGTCCGATCCTGATCGATGAGATCAACACGCGCTTTCTCAACCGCGGCGACGCGGTGGCCGAGGCTTGGGCCGCCACACGGGCCGAGACCGAGCGCGCGGCTTTGTCCGATTGGATCGCCGGCGGCCTCTCTGAGCGCTACCGGGCCGAATGATCGGCGCGAGCCTACACACAAGACTTTGGGGGCGGCCTTGCCCGGCCGCCCCCATAACCGCCCCCAAGACTTGCCCCAATGGGCTCCCGTCCAGTATCACCGTTTCCAACACGAAACTGACCCCAAACATCAGGAAAGACAGGCGACATATCCATGGCTGACGCGGCTCAAACCGAACAAATGACCTCTGGCGCGGGCTTTATCGCGGCCCTCGATCAATCGGGCGGCTCAACGCCCAAGGCGCTCAAGCTCTACGGGGTCGAAGAAGACGCCTATGGCTCCGAGGCGGAAATGTTCGACATGATCCACGCCATGCGCAGCCGGATCGCCACCGCGCCGGAGTTCAACGGCGACAAAGTGATTGCTGCGATCCTCTTTGAGATGACGATGGAGCGGGAAATCGAAAGCATGCCCGCGCCGGAATTCCTCTGGGAAAAGCGCCGGGTCGTGCCGTTTCTCAAGATCGACAAGGGCCTGGAAGACGCCTCGGACGGGGTGCAATTGCTCAAGCCTATCCCGGGCCTCGAGGATTTGCTCGACCGTGCTGTGGCCGCCGGGATCTTCGGCACCAAGGAGCGTTCGGTGATCGGCGCGGCCTCCGCTTCGGGCATCAAAGCCAATGTCGCGCAGCAGTTCGAGTTGGGCACGCAGGTCCTCGCCAAGGGCCTGATGCCGATCCTCGAGCCGGAAGTGACGATCTCGATCCCCGACAAGGCGGCGGCGGAAGACATCCTGCTGCAGGAAATCGACGCGCATCTGGCGCATCTGCCCGAGGGTCAGCAGATCATGCTCAAGCTCACCCTGCCCGAGGCGGACAACCATTACGCGCCGCTGATCGCCCATCCCAAAGTGATGCGGGTCGTGGCGCTCTCGGGCGGCTATGCACGCGATGAGGCCAATGCGCGTCTGGCGCGCAACAATGGCATGATCGCAAGCTTCTCCCGCGCCTTGGCCGAGGGGTTGAGCGCCCAGCAGAGCGATGAGGCGTTCAACGCCACGATCGGGTCCACGATCAACTCGATCTACCAGGCTTCGATCACGTAAGGCATCGGTCTACCGAAGCGGCAATTGGGGGATTCCCAAAGCGCCTGGGATATGCGAATCTTCTAGCTGAGTGGCCCGTCAGAGGCCGCCGGCAGAGGCAGATCCCATGGCGCAGCACCGCTCATGACCACGGATACACAGTCGAAAAGCGCCCTTTTGGGCGTGCTCTTTCCCGCCGCGCTGTTGCTGATCGCGGCCTATTTTGCCTTTGCCGCAGTGCAGGGCAATCACGGTCTCTTTCGCCAGATCCAGATCGAAGCCGAGCGCGAGGCCTTGCAAGAAGAGCTGACCGCGCTGAGGGCTGAGGTTGCGCGGATGGAAGTTCTGACGCGCCGCTTATCGGACGATTACCTCGATCTCGATCTGCTTGATGAGCAAGCGCGCGACGTGCTGGGACGGATGCGCAGCGACGAGATCATCGTCGACTGAGGTCTCACTTTGCGTAGGTTTCCGGCGCTAGCCTGATGCAACCCCGCTATGCGCTAGATGCAAAGTGGCCCATTTCCGCTATAAGATCTCTGCTGAATTCCTTTGATAAGAAGTATCTTAGAGTTTGAAATTAAATCATTTTCCTCAAGCGGCCCCACGATACGGCGCCGAATTGACGCAACGGCCTGCCGAGAGGTGCCATTTGGGAACGCTCTTTGATACAGATAGTTTAACGTTGAACTATCCTATCAGGGGAGACGCCCAATGGCGGCACGCAAATCCGCACCCGCGAAGGCATCGGCCAAAAGCAGCTCGAAATCGACTGCCAAACCGGGGACGAAGCCAGCCGGCAAGAGCGCGGCCAAATCCGTGGCAAAGCCAAACGTCTCCGCCGACGAGCTTCTCCACCATTACCGCGAGATGCTGCTCATTCGGCGTTTTGAGGAAAAGGCCGGTCAGCTTTACGGGATGGGCCTGATCGGCGGGTTTTGCCACCTCTATATCGGCCAGGAAGCCGTCGTCGTCGGCCTCGAAGCCGCGGCCGAGGAAGGCGACAAGCGCGTCACCTCCTACCGCGACCACGGGCATATGCTGGCCTGCGGAATGGATCCCAAAGGCGTCATGGCCGAGCTCACGGGCCGCGAAGGCGGTTATTCCAAGGGCAAGGGCGGCTCGATGCACATGTTCTCCAAGGAAAAGCACTTCTATGGCGGCCACGGTATCGTCGCGGCCCAGGTGCCGATCGGCGCAGGGCTCGCTTTCGCCGACAAATACCTGGGCAATGACCGCGTGACCTTCGCCTATTTCGGCGACGGCGCGGCCAACCAGGGCCAGGTTTATGAGACCTACAATATGGCCGAGCTTTGGATGTTGCCGGTGATCTTCGTTATCGAAAACAACCAATACGCCATGGGCACCTCGACCAAACGCTCGACCATGTCGCCGAGCTATTGGGAACGCGGCGCCGCCTACGGCATCCCGGGTGAAGAGGTCGACGGGATGGATGTCCTGGCCGTCAAAGCCGCCGGGGAAAAGGCCATCGCACACTGCCGCGCGGGCAAAGGCCCCTATATCCTCGAGGTCAAAACCTACCGCTACCGCGGCCATTCCATGTCCGACCCGGCCAAGTACCGCACCCGCGAAGAGGTCACGCAGATGCGCGAGACGCGCGACGCGATTGATCACGTCAAACAGATGCTCCTGACCGGCAAACACGCGTCAGAAGACCAGCTCAAAGAGATCGACAAAGAGATCAAGGCCATCGTCAATGAGGCGGCGGAGTTCTCCAAAGAAAGCCCCGAGCCCGCGCTCGAGGAGCTGTGGACCGACATCTACGCCGCCGAGATGCCGCAGGGGGCCTGAGACATGCCGCATTTCGAAATTCACGCGGATGATGTCACCGCGGCAAAGGGCTTTTACGGCGGGCTGTTCGGCTGGACCTTCGTCGATATGGATGCCGGCGACGGCACCGAATACGTCCTGGCAAGTGGCGACGGGGTCGGGATGGAGCATGCCCTAACCGTGGGCCTCATGAAGCGCGCCGACGGGCCGGGCCGCGCGTCAGGGCCCATCCGCGGCGGCACGATGGTCTTCGACGTTGCCGATTGCGACGAGAGCTATGCCTGGGCCCTGGCCCATGGCGGCGCGGAGGCCCTACCGCCCCAAGATTATCCCGGCATCGGCCGCTGCGCCTATGTCGACGACGGCCAAGGCAATGTCGTCGGTTTCATCACACCCACGCCGGAGGCTTGAGCAATGGCAACCGAAATTCTGATGCCCGCCCTGTCGCCCACGATGGAGGAAGGCACGCTCGCGAAATGGCTGGTCAAGGAAGGCGATACCGTCAATTCTGGTGACATCCTGGCCGAGATCGAGACCGACAAGGCGACGATGGAGTTCGAAGCCGTCGATGAGGGCGTGATCGGCAAGATCCTGATCGCTGAGGGCACCGAAGGCGTGAAGGTCAACACGCCCATCGCGGTGATCGGTGAAGAGGGCGAAGACATGAGCGCGCCCAGCGCCGAGACCGCCCCTGCCCCCGCCGCGCTCAACGGCGCCGAGGGCAAGGCCGATCCGGTGCCCGCAACGGCTTCCACACCCGCCGAGCCCCCCGTCGCCGCGCAGGCCAATGTTGAACCAGATTATCCGGCGGGCACGGCGATGAAGGCCTCGACCGTTCGCGAAGCCTTGCGCGATGCGATGGCCGAGGAAATGCGCGCCGATGAGACCGTCTTCCTGATGGGAGAGGAGGTCGCGGAATACCAGGGCGCCTACAAAGTCAGCCAAGGTTTGCTCGATGAGTTCGGCGACAAACGCGTCATCGACACGCCGATCACCGAGCATGGCTTTGCCGGGATCGGTGTCGGTGCGGCCTTTGGTGGCCTGAAGCCGATCGTCGAGTTCATGACGTTTAACTTCGCCATGCAGGCCATGGACCAGATTATCAATTCGGCGGCAAAAACGCTCTATATGTCGGGCGGTCAGATGGGCGCGCCGATGGTCTTCCGCGGCCCGAACGGCGCCGCAGCCCGCGTCGCCGCCCAGCACAGCCAGGACTACGCCGCTTGGTATTCCAGCGTCCCGGGCCTCAAAGTGGTGCAGCCCTATTCTGCCGCCGACGCCAAGGGCCTCCTCAAGACCGCGATCCGCGACCCGAACCCGGTGATCTTCCTGGAAAACGAGATCCTCTACGGGCGCAGCTTCGAGATCCCCGATCTCGACGACTATACCGTGCCCTTTGGCAAGGCGCGCATCTGGCGCGAGGGCTCGGACGTGACCATCGTCAGCTTCGGGATCGGCATGCAATACGCGCTCGAGGCCGCCGACCGCCTGGCTGAGGACGGGATCAGCGCGGAAGTCATCGACCTGCGGACGCTTCGCCCGCTCGATTACGGCACGCTCCTGGCCTCAGTGCAAAAGACCAACCGTTGCGTCACCGTGGAAGAGGGCTTCCCGGTCTGCTCCATCGGCAATCACCTGAGCGCCTATCTGATGCAGAACGCCTTCGATTACCTGGACGCGCCGGTGATCAACTGCACTGGCAAGGACGTACCGATGCCTTATGCGGCCAACCTCGAGAAACTGGCCCTGGTGACGACGGACGAAGTGGTCGAAGCCGTGCGCCAAGTGACCTATCGCTGAGGATCCGGGCCATGTTTTGGAAAAAGCAAAGCGAGGCGCAGGATATCAGCATCCAGAACCCGATGCTGGTCGCCGTGAAGGAAGAATCGAAAGACCGGACCCTGTCCGTGCTGATTGACATCGAACAGCTTGGCACGCCGGGAGAGGCGGGCGTGATGCTCGCCGATATCGCGCGCCAGATGGCCGAGCGGTTTGACACGACCTATGCGGATGTCACCGCCGAGCAAGCCCTTGCCGAGATCACGGCCATTTTCGATGCCGAACTGAAATTGCCCACCGAGGGCCGCGCCCACACGCTGGACCAATAGGAACGCCACGATGCCAACCGAGATACTGATGCCCGCCCTGTCGCCCACGATGGAAGAAGGCACGCTTGCCAAATGGCTGGTTAAAGAGGGCGATGAGGTCGCCTCCGGCGATCTTTTGGCTGAGATCGAGACCGACAAGGCCACGATGGAGTTCGAAGCCGTCGACGAAGGCGTGATTGGTAAGATACTGGTCGCTGAAGGGACCGAGGGCGTGAAGGTCAATATGCCCATCGCGGTGCTGCTGGAGGACGGCGAAAGCGCCGATGACATCGGCGCGGCCCCAGCTACCAAATCCTCGGCCGGCAATGGTACAGCGCCCGCTGCGGAAGCTGCGCCGCAGGCCGAAGCGCCCGCAACCGCGCCAGCCCCGGCGCCCGCCGCCCCGGCGAAAACGGATGGCGCACGGGTCTTCGCCTCACCGCTGGCCCGCCGGATCGCCGCCGAGAAGGGCCTCGATCTGAGCGCCATCAAAGGCTCGGGGCCCCATGGCCGTATCGTGAAGGCGGATGTCGAGGGCGCAAGCGCGGCACCTGCTGTAGCGCCAAGCGCCGCCCAAACAGCCTCAGCACCAAGCGCGGCCCCTACCCCAAGTGCAACCCCAAGTGCCGCCGCGGCGTCGATGCCCACGGGCCCAAGCGCCGAACAAGTCCTCAAGATGTATGCTGGTCGCGATTACGAAGAGGTCGCGCTCAACGGGATGCGCAAGACCGTCGCGAGCCGCCTGACCGAGGCCAAGCAGACGATCCCGCATTTCTACCTGCGCCGGGATATCGAGCTCGACGCGCTTTTGAAATTCCGCAGCCAACTCAACAAGCAGCTCGAGAGCCGCAGCGTGAAGCTAAGCGTGAATGATTTCATCATCAAGGCCTGCGCCCTGGCCCTGCAAACCGTGCCAGACGCCAATGCGGTCTGGGCCGGGGATCGGATGCTCAAGCTCACGCCTTCCGATGTGGCGGTCGCCGTGGCCGTGGATGGCGGGCTCTTCACGCCGGTTCTGCTCGATGCGGAGACCAAGTCCCTCTCAGCGCTGTCGGCGGAGATGAAGGACCTGGCGGGCCGCGCGCGCGACGGCAAGCTCAAGCCGCATGAATATGTCGGCGGCTCCTTTGCGATCTCAAATCTGGGCATGTTCGGCATCGACAATTTCGACGCGGTCATCAACCCGCCCCATGGCGCAATCCTTGCGGTCGGCGCGGGCGTCAAAAGGCCCGTGGTCAATGCCGAAGGCGCGCTTGATGTAGCGACTGTGATGTCGGTCACGCTGTCGGTGGATCACCGGGTGATCGACGGGGCGCTGGGGGCGCAGCTGCTCCAGGCCATCAAGGAAAACCTGGAAAACCCGATGGTGATGCTTGCCTAAGCGTTAAGTGCCTCCGGCGGGAGTATTTCAGGAAAGGTGAAAGGGTGCGGAGCGTTGATCGCCTGCGCCCTTTTTTGCGACTTGGCGGCGTGTCATGGCGTGTAAAACTGACCGAATGGTAAGGAAAACCCTGCCTCTTCGGCAAATTCTTACCAAATGGTAAAACGCACGGATCGCCTCACTATCCCGGCACGCCCATCTCCCGTAGCCCTTTCGCAGGAGAGAAAAGGGCAGGCGCATCCATGTATATTTCGTTTGAAGACTATGACTTACTGATCCTCTGCCGCTCCATCGGCCTTGTTGGATTTTCCACCTATGTCATGGCCTTCACGGCGCTGAGCCTGGGCTGGCTCGACAGCAAGCGGCCGCTGTATTTTGCCCTTGTTCTCTTTGCTTCCACCTGCGTGCTGATCAGCCTGAGCGTTGAGTTCAACCTCGCCTCGGCCCTCATCCAAAGCTTCTACATCGTGATTTCGAGCTTTGGGATATTGCGGCGGCGCAATGCACCGGCTGAAAAAACCGCCCCGCAGGCGAGCGCCCCGCAGGCGAGCGCCCCGCAGGCGAGCGCCCCGCAGGCGAGCGCCCCGCAGCCGAGCAAAGTGGCGCTTCAAGCGGTGCCCAGCTTCACCCGCGCCTAACCCGCCAGCCGCCGCCAAGCTCCCGGCGCGAGTTCCGCGATCTCATGCGCGCCGACCGAAAACCGGATGAGGCGCAGGACCGGAAAGCCGATATGGGCCAGCATGCGCCGGATCTGGCGGTTCCGGCCTTCGGTGATCGTCAGGCGCAGCCAGGCATCGGGCACGGATTTGCGATAGCGCACCGGTGGCTCGCGCGGCCAGAGCCAATCGGGATCGGGCACCGCGTCGATCTCCACCGGCCGGGTCGGGCCGTCTTTCAGCGTGACACCCGCGCGCAGCTTTGCCAGGTCCTGCTCACTCGGCAGGCCTTCGACAAGGGCGAAATAGGTCTTGGGCAGTTTGCTTTTGGGCGAGGCGATGCGCGCTTGAAGCTTTCCATCATCGGTCAGGAGCAAAAGCCCCTCACTGTCGCGGTCGAGCCGCCCGGCCGCGTAGACCTTCTTGGGCAGGTCGTAATTCGAAAGCCCCGGCCAGCCGCCTTCCGAGGTGAACTGACTGAGCACATTCATCGGTTTGTTGAACGCGATCAGCATTAATCGGCGTAGGCCGTCCAGGCCGGATCCGCGCCCACAAAGATCGGCGCCCGGCCGTCGGCGTCGGCGGGATGGGCATGGTGGATATCACCCGGTCCCACGCGCGTGAGCTCGTCGCCGTCCTTAAAGCTCATCTGCAACTGATGCTCCGGTTCCCAAGCGACATCGCAGGTGAGCGCCGCGTACCAGGGGCCTTCGGGGGTTTCGGGGATCAGCATGAGGGAGCGGGCCGTGCCGACCTGGCTCCAAACCTCGGAAGCTTCACGCAGCGGCGTGGCCCCGGGCGCGATCCCCTTGCCCTCCTCATCTCGGGCATAGGCGTAGAGGAGCGGCTCAAGGCTCTGCCTGAGATCCGCGGAGAGCGCGGTGAACCGCGCCAACGCCTCATGCGCGGCAGCGGGAACCGTCCCGGCCTCGGCCATCTCGTCAAACTCCGGCTCAAACGGGATATCGAGCGCAACGCGCACGTCTTGGCCCAGCAAAAACGGGACCGGGCAGGTGTCGGGAAGGCCGGCCTCTGTATCGTCGCTCATCAGGTGGTCTTTCTACTTTGTCGTGATGCGCACGAACTTGCCTGAAGCGGCGCTCGGGAGGAAGCCGAATTGCAGAAACTGACCAGGCCGTCCTTGGTTCGGGTGGCTCGTGTCAGCTCACCACGCCGCGCGCGTCTTCGAGATACGCCCGATCCCCGGGTTCAAAGACCACAAGACCACCCACGGCGGGTCGGATCTTTTTCTGATCCCAGCAGGTCTTGGCGTCGTCCAGCGACAGCTCGGGAAAGGCGTCACGGAAGGCGCGCAGATAGCGCAGGTAATTGTTGCACTCGGCAATCTCGCGGCGGAAGTCCGGGTCAAGGTTGCGCGCCTCCAGCATCTGCCAGGCCTCGATCGCGTCGCCCAGGGTGGCGCCTTCGTTGCCCCTCACCCAGTCCATGAAGTCCGAATGACAAACAAACGCCTTGCCAATCTCGGATTTGAAAAAGCCACGCAGGTTTGGCCCGAAAGAGACCCCGGGTGTGATCACCGTGTCGCGGGTCAAATCCCCCTTCGACCACAGCGCGGAATCCGGCCGTTTTGGGCGCGTGAGCTTCGCAAGCGGCGCGCCTGGATGGCGCAGCGCAAAGCCGACCCTGTCGCGCAGCTCAGCCTTGGAGCCCGCGCTCGGTATACCTAGGGCCTCGCATTTGGCCTTAAGCTGATCCACGGACCAATACCACCGCGCGAACTCGGTGGCGTCCGTGATCTGTTCGATGGGGGGTCGCGTGTCGGAGTTTGTCATCGGGGCGGCCTTCTGCATGTGTTACCTAAGGCAGATAATCGCGCGGGGCCGGGTGTCGATCCGTTCGGGCTAGAGGCCCGCCCCCCCCTCAATGCGCCGCCGCCCAATTCGCCCCTTGCCCGGCATCCACCGTCAGCGGAACGCTCAGTTTCATCGCGGGTTCCGCAGCACCTTCCATCACTTCACGCGCCGCTTCGATTAGGCCGTCGACGGCGCCCTCTTCGACCTCAAACAGCAGCTCGTCATGCACGGTCAGAAGCATCTTGGCGGGCAGGCCATCAATGGCCGCCTCCATGCGGATCATCGCGCGGCGGATGATGTCGGCCGCCGTCCCTTGGATCGGCGCGTTGATCGCGGCGCGATAGGCGAAGCCTGCGCGGGGGCCCTTGGCGTTGATCTCGGGCGTGTGGATCTTGCGCCCAAAAAGCGTCTCCACATAGCCCTTTGATTTCGCAAACTCTTTCGTGGCGTCCATATAATCGCGGATACCTGGGAAGCGCTCGAAATAGCGGTCGATAAAACCCTGGGCCTCGCCGCGCGGGATGCGCAGGTTGCGCGCTAGGCCAAAGCCCGAAATGCCGTAGATCACGCCGAAATTGATCGCCTTGGCCTGGCGGCGGATCTCGGGCGTCATCTCCTCCAGCGGCACGCCGAACATCTCCGAGGCGGTGGCGGCGTGGATGTCTTGGCCCTCACGGAAGGCCTCCTTCAGGGCGTCAATCCCGGCGATATGGGCCAGGATCCTCAGCTCAATCTGGCTGTAATCAAGCGAGATCAGCACCCTGCCCGGCTCGGCGACAAAGGCCTCGCGGATGCGGCGGCCGTCTTCGGTGCGCACGGGGATATTTTGCAGGTTCGGATCGGTCGAGGCCAGCCGCCCCGTATTGGCCCCGGTCTGCACATAGGAGGTGTGCACCCGGCCCGTTTCGGGATTGATATGCTCCTGCAGCGCGTCGGTATAGGTCGACTTGAGCTTGGAGATCTGCCGCCAATCGAGCACGCGGGCAGGCAGATCGTGGCCCTGCGCGGCCAGGTCTTCGAGCACATCGGCGCCGGTGGCATAGGCGCCGGTCTTGCCCTTCTTGCCACCTTCAAGGCCCATCTTGTCGAATAGTATCTCGCCCAGCTGCTTGGGCGAGCCGACATTGAACCCCTCGCCCGCAAGCTCATGGATCTCCGCCTCGAGCCCCGCCATCTTCTGGCTGAAGGCGTTCGACATCCGGCTCAGCGTGTCGCGATCCACGGCGATCCCGGCCATCTCCATGCGCGCCAGAACCGGCGAAAGCGGCCGTTCCAGCGTCTCGTAAACCGTCGTCACCCGGGCCGCAGGCAGTGCGGGTTTGAACTGCTCCCACAGCCTGAGCGTGATATCGGCATCCTCGGCGGCATAGGGCGCGGCGTCTTCGATCTTGACCTGGTTGAAGGTGATCTGCGACTTGCCCGAGCCGATCAGCTCTTTGATCGGGATCGGCGTGTGGCCGAGATAGCGCTCGCTCAGGGCGTCCATCCCGTGGCCGTGCAGCCCGGCATGAAGCGCGTAGGACATGAGCATCGTGTCCTCGACCGGCGCCACGGTGATGCCGTAGCGCGCCAGGATCTTGCCGTCATATTTGGCGTTTTGCAGGATTTTGAGAACCGACGGATCCTCTAGCAGCGGCTTCAAAGCGGCGAGAACCTCGTCCTCATCAAGCTGCCCCTCGACACGCGCGCCACCGCCGAAAAGATCACCTTCGCCATCCGTATGACCCGTCGGGATATAGGCACCCTGCCCGGCCTGGCTGCTCAGACAGATCCCCACGAGGCCCGCGCGCATCTCATCGAGACCCGTGGTTTCCGTGTCGAGCGCGACATAGCCCAAGGCCTTCGCCTCGGCGATCAGAGAATGAACACGGTTCATATCGCGCACCGTCTCATAGCCCGCCTTGTCGAAAGGTTTGATCTCGGGCGCGGCGGCGTCCTGTGCCTCGGGCGCCTCGGGTTCGGGGATCGCCGGGGCCTCGGCGCCCATATGCTCGGCGATGCGGCGGGTGAGCGTGCGGAACTCCATCGAGGTTAGGAACTCCAACAGCGTCTCTGCTTCCGGGTCCCGCACCTCCAGCTCGTCCAGGCTCACCTCCATTGGCGTCTGATCATCCAGCGTGACCAGGCGCTTGGACAGGCGGATCTGATCGGCGAACTCGATCAAGGTCTGGCGGCGCTTGGGCTGTTTGATCTCCTCGGCGCGCTCCAGAAGGCTCTCCAGATCACCGTATTCATTGATGAGCAAAGCGGCCGTCTTGACGCCGATCCCCGGCGCGCCGGGCACGTTGTCCACGCTGTCCCCAGCCAAGGCCTGCACATCGATCACGCGCTCGGGGCCCACGCCGAACTTGGCCTCCACGCCTTCGACGTCGATCCGCGTGTTCTTCATCGCGTCGAACATCTCGACCCCGCCGCCGACAAGCTGCATCAGGTCCTTGTCCGAGGAGATGATCGTGCAGCGCCCGCCCGCCTCCCGCGCCTGGCGCGCAAGCGTGGCGATGATGTCGTCGGCCTCGTAATTCTCAAGCTCCAGACAGGCCAGGTTGAAGGCCCGCGTTGCGTCCCGGGTCAGCGGGATCTGCGGGCGCAGATCCTCGGGCATCTCATCGCGATTGGCTTTGTATTGGTCATAGATGTCGTTGCGGAAGGTGTGACTGCCCTTGTCGAAAACCACCGCCGCATGGGTCGGTGCATCGGGACCAGTATTGGCCTCGATCATCCGAAACAGCATGTTGCAGAAGCCAGAAACCGCCCCGATCGGCAATCCGTCAGACTTTCGTGTGAGCGGCGGCAGCGCGTGATAAGCTCGGAAGATAAAGGCCGATCCATCGACGAGGTGAAGATGATGTCCCTTGCCAAACGCCATACGCTGCTCCCCCGTGTGATGGGCCTAACGGCCCTCTCCTTGTGCATATACGCGAGCGCCGCCCAGGGGCAAATGCGTCTCGACCCCGATTGCGATCTCAAAGAGGGCTCACCGACATCCTGCGCCCATGTCATCGCCTGTATCGGTGGCGAGGATCTTTTCGTGGGCGGCGCCGTGGGCTGGGAGGAAGGTACTCTTTACGGTGCGCTTTCGACCGGCGCGCAATGCACGGGAAGCTGGAACAATGCCGATGCCGCCGCAGAGTTTACCTGCGACGACAACCTACGCGGCACCGTCCGCTATCACCTGGTCGATGGGCTGACGGGCACGGCTGTGGGCAGCGGGCTTACGCGCGCGGGCCGCGACATCCAGGCCTGGAGCGGCAATCAAGTGGCGCAATACATCTTCAATCAGACCGGAGAAGTCGTGCTGCAATGCGGGGTAAACATCGTCCCGGTGAGCTGAGCCCTACTCCGCCCCTGCGAACCAACGTGCCGAGAGCCGCACGGCGTAGGGTGTGGGCGTCCAGGCACCGAAGGGCTGACCGGCCTCGCGCAGCATGCGGCCCACCCAGGTGTTGCATGTCGAGAAGATATGAAACCGCCCCTCCGCCTCGAGAAACCCATCGGTCGTGGTGAACCCCGCCCCTTCGATCGCGCCGCCGGAGATACTGCCCGCAATCGCTTGAACCAGCGCGAAATACTGCGCGCCGCTCAGCGTGATCTCAGTCATCGGAAAACCCTCGGGCAGACCGCCCCAGGCATCGACACGCAGGACCGAGGCATCGCCGGTCACCGCGCGAAGCACCGCGCCCGCCTCGATATCTCGAAACGTGCCCGCCGTGGTATAGAAATCCCGCGCGCCCCAGCCGACGACGAAAAACCGCGCATCGGGCGCGAAAATCGGCACACCGGCCGCAAGCGCCGGGAAGAAAGCCGCGCGCGTCTCAGAAGTGGCGGGCAGCACGAAATCCACATGGATGGGCCCGGAGACCAGGCCAATGGTCACTGGGGGTCCGCCCGCGCTGACCCAGGAGGTCTCTGCCACACGCCCCGGAATGACCGCGCCGGCTAGTGCGGCAACCGCGTAGGCAATCAGTGGCAGAACTACGATCAGCGCCGCCCGGCTTAGCCAGCGCCCCCAAACGCGCAAGGGGCCGCCGCCCCTAATCCGCAAAAAGATGCTCACGCGATAGAATGCGGATGCCGGTTTCGGGCGGCACGCCGAGCCCTTGCGCCATCGCCTCCCCCGCCTCACAGCGCTCGGCGATTTCATCAACCCGCAGATGGGTGGACAATTGCGCATCGCGGATCTGATCGCTTTCGAACGCAAATTCGTAGCGCAGTGTCGGCAACAGCCGCTCGATCACCTCCCTTGGCGTTTGCGGACCGGTCAGCCCAACGCGTTCGGCATGGCCAATCAGGTAGTCGTCGTCGATTTTACAGCGGATCTCGATCACCCGCGTCTCGACCTGGTCTGAGCTAAAATCACGCATCACGTCGAGGTTGTTAGGGTCCAGACACATCACCAAACGCTCAGTCCCATAATGGTCGAACAACATCCGCATCAACGCGCGCCTGTGGCGGTTGCGTTTCTCCAGAGTGCGCTCGATCCCGCCCAGATGCGGAAGCTCACAGCCCGCCTCGTCAAAGACATACTCCAAGCCGACAACGCCAAGCTCTTCTCGACATGCCTGTAAGACGCGTTTGGCCACGTGCCACTTTTTGCATACGAGCATGATCAGCGTGCGGTCCGGGCCAAGGGTCGCCCCCCGCTCCCAAAACCGCGGCGCAAAGCGGCGCCCGATCCGGCCCCGACCGGTGAGAAACGAGAACAGCTTTTGACCGTCTCCCGAGATTGAAAACTCGGCCTGATCGCTGTCCCATAACCGGCCGAGTTTCGCTTTAAGATCTTCGGCTTCCCCACTGATCTTACGCGCAAAAAGAAAGTCTTGGCTCAGCAGAAAATCGTATTGATCATTGTAGAAATTCACCGGCATCCCGTAGTCCGAGAACATCTTGAGCGTCAGCGACCGGCTGCTAATCTCAGCGCTTGGCACGAGGTGGCGCACGAGGGTCTGAAAAAAGGTCTCGTCCGGGATCCAGGTGGTGCGGAAAAAGCGCACGACATCGGGCCGCTCGGCGCAAAAGGCCAGGATCTTTTCGATCGATTGCCGCCTCAGACACCACCATTGCGAGCCGATCATCACATCGAGATCGGCGGGCACATCGCGCTCAAGCCGCAGCCTCTTCTGCATCGCCATCGAGGTATAAAACGCCCATTTCCGCCGTCGCTCATTGAACCAATGGCGGTAAATCAGGCGCTCCTTCTTCAGTCCCGTCTTAATCCAATTCGAGGTGTAAAAGTTGAAGCTTTCGACAAAGTCTCGGTCGCAGGGCGCCAGTAGGTCGTGGGCGTAGCGGGCCGATTTGATCGGCATGCAATCGCCCGACAGCATGAAAAGGTGGCTCGCGTCGGCAAACGCCTCGAGCGCCGTCTCGATCGCAGCAAGCGTGGCCTCCACCAGGCTCCACTCCCCCCATCCACAGCGCACCCGCCGCTTGGCGAAACAGACCTGCGCTTCACTCTTCAACGCCGCTTCGATCTGGGCAAAGCCCTCCGGCGCGGCATTTGCGTCATAGTGGATGGACACGCAATCGCCCGTCGCAATCAGCCGCCGCGCCTGAGCGATGACCGCCTCCGGATCCCGATGGCACAGCAGAATGAAGGCTATTTGTGCCATCTGCGAAACAATCGCCTCAATATCTTTGCGTTGTACCTGCTCATGCGCCGCCTTATTGCGACGGCGCGTTGCTAAAATGTTAGTAGTTTGCAATTCTTCTCACAAGGGGACGTGTCGAGCAGGCACTGCGCAGATTTTATGGGCAAACATTTCGGCGTAACGATCCCCGCCCGAGCAGTTTGTAACGAGGCAGAGCCATGGGATTTCCTGGCACCTGGATGACGCAGAGCGAAAGCATGGTGTACCGCGTGGTGCCCAAATGCGCCTGCTCGAGCATCGGCCAGATCATGTATTTCTCCGACCAGGGCGAATACTTTGACGGTGATATCCATGACGCGAGCCATGGCCTGCACAAATGGGCGATCGAAGACAGTCAGCCGCTGATCGAGGCCAATGTTCAGGGCCACAAAAGCTTTGCCTTCACCTGCGTGCGCAACCCCTACACCCGCATCCTCAGCTCGTTTTTCGACAAGATCTGCGGCATCCAACGCAACGGTCAGCGGTATCGCGGCAATCTCGTCCCGATGCTGATCCAACGCTACGGCATCGAGGTCGGCGGGCCTGACGGCACCCAAGAGTTCGACCAGATCCGCAGCTTCCGCCGCTTCCTGCTGTTTGCCCGCGATACGATCCGCTGGCGCAAACCGATGGACCCGGACATTCACTGGTCCGCGATGAGCGGGCATATTTCGACCTTCATCATCAATGGCGGCCGCTACGACCATATCTTTTGGACCGAGCGCTTCGATGAGGGCATGCAACACGTGCTCGACCACACCGAGCAGCGCCATGCGCTGACGCTCGCCGAGGTCCCGCGCTTCAACGAAAGCGAGGGCCACGGGCCCAAGCGGGCGCATCCGGTCGAAGACTATTTCGACGATCTCTCGATGCACCTGGTCTATGAGATCTACAAACGCGATTTCGAGCTTTTCAAATACGACCCCGCCGCGCCGGGCAACAAGATGCCCTCGGGCGAGATCGACCTCGACGAAGTGCACGCCAAACTCAGTGATTGAGGCGCGCCCGCCCAATCCTCGTCGCGATGGGCCGATTTCCGCCGGTATTATCCCGCAAAAGGCGACAATCTGGTGACCCGCCCGCCGCTTGACCCCATCGCGGGCCTCTGGCCTCCTGCACCACGGGGGCCTCATGCGTATCTGGTGCTTGGTGGTGAGTGTCTGCCGACAGGACCTGGCCGATGGAGCCTTCCGCCCTTCTGGATTTACTGCGGTTCACGCACCTGAGCGCCATGGCCGTTGGTCTCGGTTGCGCGTTCCTGTGTGACTTCGCCCTTCTCACACGCCTGCACCGCGGTCTCAGCCCTGAATTGGCCGCGCTCCTTCACCTTGCGCATCCGGTGATCTGGGGCGCGCTCGGCGTGATGTGGGCCAGCGGTCTGGCCCTGGCGGCCTGGCGCACGGGGCTCGAGATTGGCCAAGTATCACCGAAGCTTATCGCCAAATTCGTCGTCGTATCGCTCCTCACAGCCAATGCCGTCGTAATCGGCCGCCACGCCCTGCCGCGACTTGAAGCACGCGGCGCGATGGGTTTGCGCGGGCTCAGCGATCTCGAGCACCGCGCGGCGTCTGTGCTCGCGGGCATCTCGGCAGCGTCCTGGCTGCTGGCCCTCGCCCTCGGCTCCAGCCGCCTGCTCGCCGCCGCGCCCGCCCCGGTTTTCTGGATCTTGCTTCCCGTCGCCTACGCTTGTGCAATCGCGACGGCGCATTGGGTTATCGCGGGCCTGCGAAGTCCGGCCCGACGCGTCGTCGCGACTGCAAGCCAAAATCCGAACGGCGCCCGCAGCTACCGCCTACGCGACACACCTTGGAGCCGACGGCGCGCCGCCTAAACGCCCAGGGCTCGGGCGGTCGAAAACGTCCCACTATGCAATCTGGAGAAATGATTTCTGGGCTCCGCCCGTTCTCGTCTCAAATGCGATGCGTTTGCCAGCAAACTGGACCGTTTCAAGCTCTTTATCGCAGAAATATCCCGGGGAGCGCGAGGGGCTGGCCCCTCGCATATATGGCAGCGCGAGGGGCTGGCCCCTCGCATATATGGCAGCGCGAGGGGCTGGCCCCTCGCTGGCGCACCGCTCAGATCAACCCAGCGGCTGCGAAAACCTCCGGTAAGGGCCGTGATGGGCGTGGGCCTATATGGGCGATCACATCCGCCGCCGAGGCAACTCCCATACGCCCGGCCAATTCCAAACCGTGGCCTGAGGCCAAGCCATAAATCACGCCCGCCGCGAACTGATCACCCGCGCCGGTCGCATCCACCGGGATCACCGGCATCACCGGCACTTCGACCACCGCATCCCCTTGGCGCAACAGAACAGGGTCTCCGGATTGGGTGCAGATCACAGTCGCGACCGAGGCCGCCGCCTGCGCCATCGCCTGCGTTACATCTTCGGTTTGATAGAGCGCCTGCCATTCCTCGCGATTGCCGATCACGTAATCGAGCTCATCGCGGATCAGACCTTGAAAATCCGCCCGATGCCGATCCACGCAAAACGGATCACTCAGCGAAATCCCCGATTGCCCGCCTCCCTCACGGCAAGCCCGCGCGGCGGCGGCGAAGGCGCGCTTACCCTGCGGTTTGTCGTAGAGATAGCCCTCGAGAAACAGATACCGCGCGGACCCCGCCACCGACACATCGACATCCGCCTCATCGAAATCCGCGCCTGCGCCCAGATAGGTGTTCATCGAGCGCTCTCCGTCGGGCGAGACGAAAATCATGGAGCGCGACGTGGGCGGCAGATCGCCCGCGGCGGGCGGATTGGGAAAGGCGATACCCTCGGCCACCATCCCCTCGGCATAGAATCGTCCCAGCGGATCGTCTTTCACCTTACCCAGAAACGCCGTCGTCAGGCCCAGGCTCGCCACCCCGGCGATGGTATTGGCAACCGAGCCGCCTGGCGCCTGCACCCGGTTGTCCATCGCGCCGTAAAGCAGCTCGGCCCGCTCGCGCTCGATAAGCTGCATGATACCCTTATCAATGCCCATATTGGCCAGGAACGCGTCGTCGCACTGACAGATCACATCGACCATCGCGTTGCCGATCCCGACCACGTCATACTTAGCCATAGTTCTTATCCTCAAACGGGCAGAGGTCCTCGATCGGGCACTCCACGCAGGCTGGTTTTCGCGCCTTGCAGATATACCGCCCGTGCAGGATGAGCCAGTGATGGGCGTGGAGCTGAAATTCTGCCGGCACATTGTCCTCGACCGCGCGTTCAACTGCGACGACGTCCTTGCCCGGCGCGATCCCCGTGCGGTTGCCCACGCGAAACACATGCGTGTCGACCGCCTGAGCTGGAAAGCCCCACCACATGTTAAGAACGACATTGGCCGTCTTGCGCCCCACCCCGGGCAACGCCTCCAGCGCCGCGCGAGAGGACGGCACCGCCCCGCCATGCTGCTCGACCAGGATCCGGCTCAGCTTCATGACGTTCTTGGCCTTGTTGCGGTAAAGCCCGATCGACTTGATATGCTCGATAAGCGCCTCTTCGCCCAGGTCCAACATGTCCTGGGGTGTTGAGACGATCCGGAACAGCCGCTCGGTCGCGCGATTGACACCCTTGTCGGTGGCCTGCGCGCTCAGCGCCACAGCCACCAAAAGCGTATAGGCATTGGTGTGATTGAGCTCGCCCTTGGGCTCGGCTTCGCGGGCCTGAAACCGCGCGAAAATTTCGTGGATCTTTTGATAGTCGAGCGCCTTCATCCTACCCCAAACCTCTGGACCCGATGACACCGCGCGTTTTGCACAGCTTTCGGGTCGCCGCACCGTGACTTGCCCTGTAGCGTTGGAAGCTAGAACGGAGGGTCCGATGACCAAGCTTAGCCCCGCAGATTTCAATGGCTCGGAAAGTGCCTACCACTACCATGTCGTGCGCCGCGCGCTCGATCTCATCGACGCAGCCCCCGCACCCGGTCCCTCGTTAGAAACCTTGGCGGCAGGACTAGGCCTCAGCCCCGGCCATCTTCAGCGCGTATTCTCAGCCTGGGTCGGGGTCAGCCCCAAGCGCTTTCAGCAATACCTGACGCTCGACCATGCCAAACGCCTGCTGGCCCAGCGCCACACGATGCTCGAGACGGCGGCCGCCTCAGGCCTGTCGGGCGGCGGTCGGCTGCACGATCTGTTCCTGCGCTGGGAGGCGATGAGCCCGGGAGACTACGCACGCGCCGGTGAGGGTCTGAACATCCGTGAAGGTTGGTTCGACAGCCCCTTCGGCCCCGCCCTCATCATGGCGACCGATCGCGGCATCTGCGGCATCGGCTTTGGCGCCGAGATGGGGCGTGAAGCGACAGAGGCCGACCTGCACAGCCGCTGGCCAAAGGCGACATATGTGCATAATTCCAACAGCTTACAGGATCTTGTTGATCCGCTTTTCACAGGCAGCGGCGAAAGCCATCTGCACCTGATCGGCGCGCCCTTTCAGATCAAGGTATGGGAGGCGCTTTTGGCGATCCCCTCGGGCCATGTGACCACCTATTCCGATCTCGCCCGGGTCGCGGGCCATCCCCGCGCCGTGCGCGCCGTGGGCACGGCTGTTGGGCGCAACCCGATCTCCTGGCTGATCCCCTGCCACCGCGCGCTGCGCAAATCCGGCGCGCTCGGCGGCTATCACTGGGGCCTGCCGGTCAAACGCGCGCTTTTGGCCTGGGAGAGCGCGGCGCTCGATGCTGTCCAGCCCCTCGAAGACGTCGAGGGCGCTCAGCGGGAATTCGCCGGAATGTGATCGCCTAGTCGCGGCCCGCCCCGCTTTCCCCGTGCAAGGGCCAAGCGGGGCTGTTATCGCATAACGCAGCAGAACGGGGCTAATCCCGCGACCCAGAGGCTATCGAAAGGACATCGCATGACTATTCTCGCGCGCAAATCCGCGCTGACCGCCGGTTTGGTGACGCTCAGCCTTACCCTCAGCGCTTGCGTCAATTCCACCGGCACCCAAGGCGAGCCCAACCGCACGCTCATTGGTGCAGGTCTCGGCGCCCTGGTTGGCGCGGCGGTGGACGATGACAACCGGGCGCGCGGCGCCATTGTCGGGGCCGCCTTGGGCGGCGGCGCGGGCGCGCTGCTGGACCAACAGGCCCGCGACCTGCGCGCGGCCATGTCGAACGACGACGTGATCATCACCAATACCGGCGAAGAGCTGCGCGTGGTCTTGCCCGAAGGGATCCTGTTTGATTTCGACAGCGCCGCCGTCAGGGCCGAGTTGCAAGGCGATATCCGCGCGCTTGCCCGCAATGCGCAAAGCTATCCCAACACCACCTTGGCCGTGATCGGGCATACCGACAATGCAGGCTCGGACAGCTACAACTTCGATCTGTCCACCCGCCGCGCCCAAGCCGTGGCCGGTATCATCCTCGAGGAAGGCGTGTCGCCGGGCCGCGTGCGCTCGCTTGGCCGAGGTGAGACCCAGCCCATCGCGTCCAACGACACTGCCGCAGGCCGGGCGCAGAACCGCCGCGTCGAGATCATCATCACGCCCACCGGCTAAGCGAACCGCCCCCGTCTAGCGGCGGCCGCCAAACTAGACACCCCTCCCGATTGGTCATAATCTCTCACCAATCGGGAGGGATGCATGCCATTTCAGCGCATCGAAGCGGAAAAGCTGTCGCAATCCATCGTTCGACAGATCGAAGAGCTCATCTTGCGCGGCATCCTGCGCCCCGGGGAGCGCCTCCCGTCCGAACGGGAATTGTCCGAGCGCTTGGGTGTCTCCCGCCCCTCCCTCCGCGACGCGATTTCCGACCTGCAAGAGCGGGGCTTGCTGAGCACCAAGGCGGGCGCTGGGATCTTTGTGGCCGATGTTCTCGGCAGCGCGTTTTCCCCGGCGCTCATCAAGCTGTTCGCGGCCCATGACGAGGCGGTTTTCGACTACATCGCCTTCCGCCGGGACCTCGAGGGGCTCGCGGCGGAGCGGGCCGCGATGGCCGCCTCGGACACTGATCTCAAAGTGATCGCGGCGATCTTCAACAAGATGGAAGCGGCCCACAAAAAGCGCGACCCGGCCGATGAGGCGGAGCTCGACGCGCAGTTCCACCTCGCCATCATTGAGGCCAGCCACAACGTCATTATGCTGCATATGATGCGCTCGATGTTCGATCTGCTGCGCGGGGGCGTGTTCTACAACCGCCAGGCGCTGTTTCGGAACAAGACCACGCGCGATCACCTGCTCGAACAGCACCGCGCGATCCATCTGGCGGTGCAGGCGCGAGATGGGGGCCGGGCGCGGGCCGCTGTCCTCGATCATCTGGGCTATGTCGAGGACTCGCTCAGGGTCGAACAGCGCGGGCGGCGCAACGAAGAGCTGTCCCGCCGCCGCTATGAGCATGAAACGGCGCGCTAGCGCTTAATCGACCGAGCCACCGCCAAAGGCATTGCCGTTCTGCCAATCGCAAGGCGCCTCCTGCATCTCCAGATGCAGCCTGTCAGTGTTGAGCGGATGGGCGGCGGCGATATCGTCATTGAGCTCGATCCCCAAGCCAGGGCCACGCGGCGCCTCGACAAAGCCCCCCTCGACGCGGGGGCGTCCGCGGATCAGGGCCTCGTGGAACTCGGTCTCGATGGCCTCGACCATCAGATAGTTGGGGCAGGACACGGCCAGATGCACATTCGCCGCCCATTCCACCGGCCCGGCATAGAGATGCGGCGCGATCTGGCCGCTATGGGCCTGGGCCAGGATCGCCAGGCGCTTGCCCTCCCAGATGCCACCGAGACGGCCAAGGGCGGGCTGCACGATGCCCACTGCACCATGAGCCAGCAGCGGCAGGAATTCCTTCGCGGTGCAAAGCCGCTCACCGGTGGCGATGGGCACGGGCTGGCCTCGTGCAACCCGAGCCATCCCCGCCGGATCATCAGGCGGGATCGGCTCCTCGAACCAGAGCGGGTCATGGGGCGCGATGGCCCGACCCAGCCGCGTGGCGCCGGGCACCGAAAACTGACCATGGGTGCCGAAGAGCAGATCTGCCCGGTCGCCCACGGCCTCGCGGATCGCCTTGCAGAACGCCACGGACGTCGAGATATCCGACATTGCCGGCATATGCCCGCCGCGCAAAGTATAGGGCCCGGCCGGGTCGAATTTCACCGCCGTCCAGCCCTCCTCGACCAGGGCCAAAGCCGCCTCTGCCGCCATATCGGCATTGATCCAGAACTCCGGCAGCGGATGCTGCGCCTGCGGGTAGAGGTAGCTATAGGCGCGCAGGCGGTCGTTCATCTGCCCGCCAAGCAGCGCCCAAACCGGCCGCTCGCGCGCTTTGCCTAGGATGTCCCAACAGGCCATCTCAAGCCCAGCAAAGGCGCCCATGACGGTCGGATCGGGGCGCTGGGTGAAGCCCGAGGATTGCACCCGGCGGCTCATCAACTCGATATTTTCCGGGCTCTCGCCCTCCATATGGCGGGTGAAGACGTCCGAGATCACCGCGCCCATCGCTTCAGGCCCGACGGCGGAGGCATAAACCTCCCCGAGCCCGGTTATTCCACATGCGGTCGTCAGCCGGACAATCTGCCAATAGCGCCCGCCCCAGCCCGGCGGCGGCGGAGAGGTGACGATGACCTCAAGATCTCTGAGCTTCATAGAGGCTCCCCCCATGCCGTATCACCGTTGCAGCCCGCGCGCGATCCAGGCCTGCTCAGCGACAAGACCACGTCGCGCCCCGCTCTGCCAGTCCGGGTTTCGGCCCGCAATTGCTTTCCCCGCCCACTCGGGTATCAAATCAAGGCGCAGCAATCGGGGAAGGGGCAGCGATGGCGAACGTGATGGTGATCTACGCGCATCCCGGCCAGCGTTTCAGCCATGCGGGTCGCGTCATGGCCCAGGCAGCGCGCGGCGTCGACGGTCTCACCTTCGTTGATCTCTACGACGAATACCCCCGCCATGACATCGACGTCGCCCAGGAACAGGAACGCCTGCTCGCCCATGACGTGATCGTCTTTCAGTTCCCGCTTTACTGGTATTCTACTCCGAGCCTCCTGAAAGAGTGGCAGGACCTCGTTTTGCAATACGGCTTTGCCTATGGCAGCGAGGGGAAGGCTCTGGCGGGCAAAACCATGGCGCTGGCCATCACCACGGGCGGGCCAGAGGATGCCTATGCCCCGGGCGGGTACAACAACCATGAGCTTCGCGCCTTCCTGATGCCGCTGCAACAAACAGCCGCGCTCTGCCAGATGCACTTTACCGATCCGTTCGTCCTTTATGGCGCGCTAGCCGCTCAGAAAAACCCCGAGCTCGCCAAGACCCATGCTGCGGCCTATGCGCGCTTTCTGACCGCGATCCGGGACGACACCGCCGCGCTCAAAGACACCGGGGGCGTGCGCAAAGCCGAAGACTATCCAGCTCAAACGAAAGCCCAAGCATGACCGATTTTCTCGTCCTGGCCTTCATTTTCCTGCTGGCCGGTGTGATTTCGGTACCCATTGCGACCCGGCTGGGGCTTGGCTCGGTGCTCGGCTATCTGATCGCCGGCATTCTGATCGGCCCGCTTTTGTCCGCCCTCGGCGTGGATGTGATCTCGATCCAGCATTTCGCCGAATTTGGCGTGGTGATGATGCTGTTCCTGGTGGGGCTAGAGCTTGAGCCCAAGATGCTCTGGGCGATGCGTTCAAAGCTGCTGGGCCTCGGCGGTCTCCAAGTGGTCGCGACCGCGCTCTTGGTGGCGGCGGGTGCGATGGCGCTGGGTCAGCCTTGGACCATCGCTTTGGCCATCGGCATGGTCCTGTCGCTGTCTTCCACGGCGATTGTGCTGCAAAGCCTCAACGAAAAGGGTCTGATGCGCTCTGATGGTGGGCAGTCGAGCTTTTCGGTGCTTTTGTTCCAAGACATCGCGGTGATCCCGATGCTGGCTTTCATCCCGCTTTTGGCGATGCCTGAGCTGATGGATATGGGCGCCGATCTCGCGCATGGGGAAGCGGGCCGTGGCGGTGATGGTCACGGAGATGGGCACAGCGATGATGGGCACGGCATGTCAATCAGCCTGGTCGACGGTCTTGGCGGCTGGCAACGCGCGCTAGTGACGTTTGCCGCCATCGGCTTGGTGATCGTTGCGGGCAACTATCTCACACGGCCGGTCTTTCGCTTCATCGCCATGGCCGGCCTGCGGGAGCTTTTCGTGGCCACCGCGCTTCTCTTTGTCGTGGGCATCGCGCTGCTGATGACGGCGGTGGGCCTGTCGCCCGCGCTTGGCACGTTCCTGGCGGGTGTCGTTTTGGCCACCAGCGAATACCGCCATGAGCTTGAAAGCGATATCGATCCGTTTCGCGGCCTGCTTCTGGGGCTGTTCTTCATCACCGTAGGGGCGGCCATCGACTTTGAGCTTCTGCTAGGCAGTGTTTGGACAGTCCTCGGTCTCACCGTTGGCCTTGTCGCGCTGAAGGCGCTGGTTCTCCTTGCGCTGGCGATCATCTTCAAGGTCCAGGGCGCGGATCGTTGGCTCTTTGCCCTGGCCCTGGCGCAGGCCGGTGAGTTCGGCTTTGTGCTGCTGTCTTTCACCACCGCGAACCAGGTGATCCCGCAATCGGTGGCCGACATTTTGCTGTTGGTCGTGGCGTTGTCGATGCTCGTCACGCCCCTTCTGTTCATCCTCTATGAACGGGTGATCGCGCCGAAATACGCTGAGGCTCAACAGCAGGAGGCCGATGAGATCGATGAGCCCGGCGATATCATAATTGCCGGTCACGGGCGCCTGGGCGGCATCGTCAACCGCATGCTGCGCGCGGCGGGCTTTACGCCGACCGTGCTCGATTTCAGCGCCTCACAGCTCGATATGCTGCGCCCCTTCGGCTTCAAGATCTTCTTTGGCGATGCCACGCGCGCCGATCTGCTGCACGCCGCAGGGATCGAACGGGCGAAGCTTTTGATCATCGCGATCGACGGCAAGGACGACATCAATCGCCTCGTGCACTACATGCGCCAGCATCACCCCGAGGTTCCGATCATCGCCCGCGCGGTCGACCGGCAGCATGTCTACGACCTCTACGCCGCAGGTGTGCGCGAGATCATCCGCGAGACCTTTGACAGTGCGGTGCGCATGGGACGCACGGCCTATGAGACGCTCGGGATGCATGCCTTTGAGGCCGAGCTTTTGGCCCGCAAATTCGCCGAGGATGACCGGCATATCTTGCGCGTTATGGCTGAGCTCTATGACCCCGAGATCCCCGTGGGCGAAAACAAAGCCTATGTTGAGAAATCCAAAGAGCTGATGGAAGAGCGTGAGGCGCAGATCTTTGGTAAGGGCGATGCCTTCGCCGTGAAGAAGAACACCGGATGGCTTCCGCCCGGCCGGAAAGCTGAGGAGTAAGGCGGCGCACTCTGACCGCTTGCCTGGCCCGGCATTCCGGGGGACAAAGGCGCATGTATGCCCTGCCCCGCCCCCCCGATCTGCACATCCATTGGCGCCAAGACGGTGATCCAGACGGATTGCCAGTGGTCTTTGCCAATTCGCTCGGCACCGATCTGAGGCTTTGGGACAAGGTGGTGGCGCGGATGCCGCAGGGCTTGCGCCTCATCCGCTATGACAAGCGCGGGCATGGCCTGTCCTCGGCTCCGCCGGGGCCCTACGCGATGGCAGACCTGCGCCGCGATCTCGAAGCCCTCATGGACCATCTCGAGCTGCGCGATTGCGTGCTGGTCGGGTTGTCGATCGGGGGGATGATCGCGCAAGATCTGGCGGCCGGCAGGCTCGATCTGGTGCGCGCGCTTGTTCTGTCGAACACAGCGCCCAAGATCGGCACGACCGAGCTTTGGGAGACGCGGATCGCTGAGGTCAACAGCGAAGGCACGGCAAGCATGGCGCCGGGCATTATGGAGCGGTGGTTTTCCAAAGCATTCCGTGAAACCGAGGAATGCGCGCTGTGGCAGCAGATGGTCGCAGCAACCCCCGATCACGGCTATGCCGGATGCTGCGCCGCCATCGCCGAGACAGACCTTTATGAGCAGACCTCCACCCTGCGATTGCCAACCCTGGTGATCGGCGGCTCGGAGGACGGCTCCACCCCGCCCGATCTGACGGGGGAACTCGCGAGCCTCATCCCGGGCGCGACCCACGCCCTGATCCGCGGCGCGGGCCACCTGCCCTGCGTTGAGGCGCCAGACGTGTATGTCGAGCATCTGACAGGCTTTCTGGCCGGGCTAGGCCTTTTGGACCCGGCATCTTGATAAGCGCCTTTCGCGGCCTGCCCCTGGCGACGCTGTTCATCCTGATGACGGTGGTGATCGATTCCATCGGGATCGGGATCATGCTGCCGGTGATCCCGCTTCTGATTTCCGAGGTCGGCGGCACGACCCTGGCCGGTGCGGCGTTCTGGGGTGGCATCTTGGCCTCGGGCTACGCGCTGATGCAATTCGTCTTCTCGCCGATCCTAGGCAATCTGTCGGACCGCTTTGGGCGGCGCCCGGTTCTTTTGATCTCCCTCGCCGTGATGGCGCTGCACTATATCCTGCTGGCGGTTGCCACCTCTGTTTGGGTGCTCCTTTTTGCCCGCATCATCGGCGGCATGACCGGGGCGACAATGGCCGTTGCGCTCGCCTACATGGCCGACACTACGCCGGCTGAGCGTCGCGGCGCCAATTTCGGCCTGGTCTCGGCCTGTTTCGGACTGGGCTTCACGCTTGGTCCGCTGATCGGCGGATGGCTCGGCGCGATCGACCCGCGCCTTCCTTTCTACGCCGCCGCAGCCGCGGCCACGGCGAATGTCTTGTTGGGCTGGCTGGCCGCGCCCGAAAGCCTCAAGCCAGAGGCGCGGCGCGCCTTTGACTGGCGGCGGGCCAATCCGGTGGGTGGGCTGATGCAGATGAGCCGTCTGCCCGGTGCCTACGGTCTTCTTGCCGCCCTCCTCCTCTACCAGATCGCAACCATGGTCTATCCGTCGGTCTGGGCCTATTTCACGCCCGTGCAATTCGGTTGGGACGTGCGGGTGGTCAGCCTATCTCTGACGATTTTCGGGCTGTCGATGTTCTTGGTGCAGAGCGGGCTTGCGCGGATGGTCTTTGAGCGGATTGGTGAGAGCCGCGCGGTCCTCTATGGGCTGATGATCAATGTGACCTGCCTGATTTGCTATGGGCTGACGCCCTATGCCTGGTCGATCTGGGCGCTGCTCCCGCTTTCGGCTCTGGGCGCACTGGTCGCGCCGGCCCTGCAAAGCTTGATCAGCCAAAGCGCCGCCGATGACCAGCAGGGCGAGGTACAGGGCGTGATCTCCTCCATCGCCGCCATCGCCATGGTCATCTCGCCCTTCACCATGACCCGGATCTTCGGCTATTTCACCGCCGAGGATGCGCAGATCTTCCTGCCCGGCGCGCCCTTCCTGGCAGCGTCACTGATGATGTTCGCGTGTTTGGCTGTGGTGGCGCTACGCGGCGGCCCGAAACTCGGCCAAGGCCAAGCCCGGGTCTAAATTGGGGCTTAGGCGCCCGCCAAGACCGCAGCAAAGAGCGCAGGATCGACATTGCCGCCCGAAACCGTTGCAATGACGGCAGGTGCATCGATTTCGGAGCCATGATAAAGCGCGGCAGCCAGGGCCACGGCGCCGCCAGGCTCAACGACGATCCGGAGCCGGTCATAGGCCGCCCGCATCGCAGCCTTGGTCTTCGCGTTGCTGACGACGAGGCCTGGGCCGCAGAGCCGCTGCAAGATCGGGAAGGTCAGAGTGCCCGGCATCCGGGTGATGATGGCGTCACACAGCCCCACTTCCGGGCCATGATTGGCCACACGCGCGCCTTCCGCCAGAGACCGCGCGACATCGTCAAAGCCTTCGGGCTCGACCGGGCGCACGCGGATGCCTGGCGCCTCGGCCTCCAAGGCAACCGCGATCCCCGAGGTCAGGCCCCCGCCCCCGCAGCACACCAACATCTCGGCCTCGGTCACGCCTAATTCCGCTGCCTGTTCGGCAATCTCCAGGCCGCAGGTACCTTGACCGGCGATCACGCGCGTATCGTCGAAGGGCCGGATTAGGCTCAAGCCCCGCTCCGCGCTCAGACGCGCGCCAATCTCCTCGCGATCGTCCCCGCCCGCGCGATTGTAAAGCACGACCTCCGCGCCCAGGGCCCGGGTGGTGTCGATTTTCACGCGCGGCGCGTCCTGGGGCATAATGATGACCGCTGGCACGTTGTGAAGCCGCGCGGCATAGGCCACCCCTTGCGCGTGATTGCCCGACGAAAACGCGATCACGCCTGCTGCACGCTCCTTAGGCGTCATCGAGCTGAGCGCGGACCAAGCGCCACGGAACTTGAAGGAGCCGGTGTGCTGCAGACATTCCGCCTTCACATACACCGGGCGACCGGCGATCTCATCGAGAAGGGGTGAGCTCAGAAGGGGTGTACGGCGCACGCGGCCCCTCGCCCGATCAGCGGCGGCGCGTATAGCGGCGATATCAGTCATGCGGCCCCTTCCCCAACGCGTCGAGCCATTCGATAAGCACCGCCTGCGCTGCGGGCTCATCGAGGAACGGCACATGGCCGCGATCTGGCAAACGGGCAACGCCCATATCCGGGCGGCGTTTGCGCATTTCGGCTACGGTTGCCTCGGAGAGGATGTTGGAGTTGGCCCCATAGACCAGGGCCAGCGGGCGATCCGCTAGGGCATCGAACATCGGCCAGCAATCAACCGGTTCGTGGGCCTCGGCGATATAGGCCTCCACCGCATCGCGGAGCTTGGGATCATAGCGAATGTCGAGCCTATCACCCGTCTCGATATACATGCGCCGCACATGAGCCAGCCAAGTCGCGTGATCGACCCCGTGAAAGCCGGGATTGAGCGCGGGCATCGCCTGGGCCGCCTCTTCATAGCTGTTGTAGGGCGGACGCTTGCCTAGATACGTCATGATGTGATCGAGGCCCTCTTGCTCGATGATCGGGCCGATATCGTTGAAACAGACCCCGGCAAGGCGGTCGGGCGCCATCATCGCCAGGGCCAAAGCCACCAGCCCACCTCGCGAGGTGCCGAGGATCGCGATCTTGTCCTGCTCCAGATGGTCCAGAAGCGTGAGCACGTCCTGGGCCTCATGGGGGATCGAATAAGTGGAAGGCTCTTCGGCCCAATCCGAGCCACCGCGCCCGCGCAGATCAAGCCGCACGCAGCGCGCCCGCGTCTCAAAGAGCTTTAGGACAGGGTCGAAATCGGCCATGTTCCGCGTCAGGCCAGGCAGGCAAAGCACCGGCACGCCCGAGCCACGATCATCGAAATGCAATCGCAACCCATCGGCGGCGAAGAAATGGCTCATGCCGGACCGGCGGCGTCGAGCACGCCCATGAGATCGCGCGAGGTGCGCCCCGGGCGTCCCGGCAGCAGGTCTTGCGGCTCACCGGCACGGTTCACCCAAAGCGTATCAAAACCATAGGCCGCCGCCGCCGCTGCATCCCAACCGTTAGAGGAGACAAAAAGCACCTCGCCCGGTTCGGCGTCGAAATGCCCGCCGACCAGGTCATAAACGGCGCGGCTCGGTTTGAATGTCTGGAGGGTTTCGACCGACAAAACCGCGTCGAGCAGGTCTTGCAGACCTGCGCTTTCGACCGCGCCGCGCAGCATCTCTGGGCTTCCGTTTGACAAGATCGCGGTCTGATGGCCCGCCTGTTTTAAGGCGCCTAGCACGTCAGGGACCTCGGCAAAGGCGCCAAGCTTCCAAAACAGTCCCAGCAGGTCTTCGCGCAGCTCTGGCGAGGTTTGATCCGAGGCCGCGAGCGCCCAATCGAGCGCATCTTGCGTCAGCTGCCAGAAATCCACGTAGTCGCCGGTAATCGTGCGCAGCCAAGAATATTGCAGCGTCTTCACACGCCAATCCGTCGAGACCTGTTGCCATACGAGCGAAAAAGCCTCTTTGCCGGGCTGCGCCGCGACATCGCGCGCCGCTGCATTGACGTCGAAAAGCGTGCCATAGGCGTCAAATACACAGACTTTGATCTTGGCCATCGCGCTCCCCTACAAAGCGGTAGGACGGCTATAAGTCCGGCGGTGATGCCGCGCAAGATTAACCTATTGGTCAGGATTTTTTCGAGAGGGAATTCGCCGAAAACGCCTTGTAAACCGGCGGTTTTCTAAAGGTTTTCAGGCTGCATCATGCCCAAAACATGGAAGCCACCGTCCACGATTACGGTCTCTCCGGTGGTGCATTTTCCGTAGTCCGAAGCCAGGTAAACGGCCGTTCCACCGATCGCTTCCAGGGTTGCATTCTCGCGCAAAGGCGCGTTGGCCTGCGTCGTTTTGAATGTCTTGCGCGCCCCGCCGATGGCCGCACCAGCCAGCGTTTTCATCGGCCCTGGGCTTATTGCGTTTACCCGAATGCCGTCTGGACCCAAATCGTTCGCCAAATAGCGCACAGTCGACTCGAGAGCGGCCTTGGCCACTCCCATCACGTTGTAAAAGGGTGTGACGCGGTTTGAGCCTTGATAGGTCAGCGTAAGGATCGTGCCGCCTTCAGCCATCATCGGGGCTGCGCGCCGCGCCACATCAATGAGCGAATAACAGCTTATGGTCAGCGAATTGCGGAAATTTTCGCGGCTTGTGTTGATAAAACGACCCGTGAGCTCGGCTTTGTCGGAGAACGCGATCGCGTGAACCAAGAAGTCGATGCTGGACCACCGAGCCGCCAAGGTCTCAAAACAAGCATCGAGCGAGGCGTCATCGGTCACGTCGACATCGAGCAAAAGATCTGAGCCCAGCGAGGCCGCCAAAGGCTCGACCCGTTTACCGAACGCTTCACCCTGATAGGAAAAGGCAAGCTCCGCGCCCTCGTCATGCAGCGCTTTGGCGATCCCCCAGGCGATCGAGCGATCATTGGCCACGCCCATAACCAAGCCGCGCTTGCCCCGCATCAAGTCCGCCATCTCGTCTACCCGTCGAATTTTGAAAGCAGCATCGACCCGTTCGTGCCACCGAAGCCAAAGGAGTTTGTCATCACCGTATCAAGCCCTGCCGCCTCCCGGGTCGCGGTCGCGATCTCATCAGGCGCGAGCGCGGGGTCGAGGGTCTCGACATTGATCGATGGTGCAATGAAGTCATGCTCAAGCATGAGTAGGCAAAAGATCGCCTCCAGAGCACCCGCAGCGCCCTGGGCATGTCCGGTCATGGATTTGGTGGAGGAAATCGGGGGGGTCTTGCCCTCGCCGAAGACGCGCCGAACCGCCTCGACCTCGCCCACATCGCCGACCGGCGTCGACGTGCCGTGAGCATTGATATAGCCGACCCGCCGCCCCTGTGGCAGCGTGCGAAGGGCACCGCGCATCGCCCTTTCTCCGCCCTCACCCGACGGTGCGACCATGTCGTGACCATCAGACGTCGCGGCAAAGCCGGTGACTTCGGCGTAAATCTTGGCGCCGCGGGCCTGCGCGCGTTCCAGGCTTTCGAGAACCACCATGCCGCCGCCGCCGGCGATTACGAACCCGTCGCGATCGGCATCAAAGGCGCGGCTCGCGCGGTCAGGCGTGTCGTTGAATTTCGAGCTCATCGCGCCCATCGCGTCGAACAGGCAAGACAAGGTCCAGTCAAGCTCCTCGGCACCACCTGCGAACATCACGTCTTGCTGGCCCAGCGCCACCTGCTGGGCTGCAAGGCCAATGCAATGAAGCGACGTTGAACAGGCCGAGGTGATCGACATGTTCATGCCCTTGATCCGGTAGGCTGTTGAAAGATTGGCGGAGATCGTTGACGACATACACTTTGGCACCGCAAAGGGGCCGATGCGCTTGGTAGCGCCGCTGTTCAGAACGGCCTGGTGGGCCGCGAACATGGCGCTGGTCGACGGCCCGCCAGAGCCTGCGATGAGACCTGTCATTGGATCGGAGACATCCGCCTCCTCCAACCCCGCATCCGCGATGGCCTTGCGCATCGCGATGTAGGCGTAGGCCGCGCCCGGCCCCATGAACCGGAGCGTGCGTTTGTCGACTTCCGATGCAATATCGAGATCGACGGCCCCCGCGATCTGGCTGCGAAAACCATGCTCGGCCATTTCCGGCGACGCGATGATGCCAGAACGACCAGCTCTCAGGCTGGCTGTGACCGCCTCGGCACTGTTGCCGATCGGTGAGACAATTCCCAACCCTGTCACCACGACACGCTTCATGCCGTTCTCCCCGCCGTTATCCCGGAAAGCCGTGCCTGTGCGTGTTCACGTCTCAGACAGAGCGACCTTCATATCTTTCACTTGATAAATCACTTCGCCATCGGCTTCCACACGGCCATCCGCGACACCCATCGTCAGGCGACGGGTCTGGATCGCTTTGGTGAAATCGACGAAATAGCGCAGCAATTTTCGGTCGGGACGCACCATTCCGGTAAGCTTCACCTCGCCCGTCCCAAGCGCATAACCGCGGCCAGTCCATCCGCGCCAGCCGAGATTGAACCCGGTCAACTGCCAAAGCCCATCGAGACCAAGACAGCCAGGCATGATCGGATTACCCGGAAAATGGCATTCGAAAAACCACAAATCCGGCGTGATATCAAATTCGGCCACCACGTGACCTTTCCCGTGTAAGCCCGCATCCTCTGAGATCTCTGTGATGCGATCCATCATCAGCATCGGCGGCTCGGGCAATTGCGCATTTCCAGGGCCAAAAAGCTCCCCCCGCGCACAGCGAAGCAGGTCGTCTTTGTCGAATGAAGTGGGGAAATTGGTCATAGACGCTATTCTGCCCTTACCTGGACGCTGAACCGTTCTTTGCGCCTGGATGTGTGGCTGCGCGAACCTCCGCCGACCTCTAGCATCGGGTTTTCCTTCGACGCAAGGGCGCCTTAGGGGCGGTCCTTCAGACTTATGCTCGGCGTTACATGCGGTCGCATTGGTTTGCCCCTGGTTGAAAGATAGTCGAAAAAGCGGCTATATACCCGTGGTCAACGCAAGGATGCCATCGAGCCATGACGCCCGAAGCCCTAGAACGCAGCTCAGCGTGGCTGTCGAAAGCCTCGCTTAGGCCAACGCGGCAACGTCTCTCGTTGGCCTGCTTACTTGTGGGTGATGGCCAAGACCGCCATGTTACCGCAGAGGGCTTGCATGCAGCTGTGCAAACATCGGGTGACAAAGTCTCTCTGGCGACGGTCTACAACACCCTTAGGGCCTTTTGCGACGCCGGCCTCATGCAAGAAGTGACTGTCGATGGGCATCGGAGCTATTTCGACACCCGGATCGACGATCACGCGCATTTCTACCATGAGCATGACGGGAGCTTAAGCGATGCTCCCAAGGCCGAGATGGCCTTCAAAAGCCTGCCCGAGGTGCCGGAGGGCTATGAGATTTCGAAGGTCGACGTCGTCATCCGGTTAAGGCCGAAACCCTAAAGCCCTCCAAATACTACCGCTGAATTTCTAGCGACGCGTTCACAACGCACAGCATGATCTCGTGGCCCCTGGCAACGGCGCAACGAAGCCTGTAGGGGGACCGCACCTCCTCAGAGCCACGGTGCATAATGGATCTTCGAAACATCGCAATCATCGCCCATGTCGATCACGGCAAGACGACGCTCGTGGACGAATTGCTCCGCCAGTCGGGCGCCTTTCGCGCCGGACAAGCGGTCGCCGAACGTGCCATGGACAACAATGATTTGGAAAGGGAACGCGGCATCACCATCCTCGCCAAAGCCACCTCAGTGGAATGGGAAAGCACCCGGATCAACATCGTCGACACGCCCGGCCACGCCGATTTCGGTGGCGAGGTTGAGCGTGTTTTATCGATGGTGGATGGTGTCGTGCTGCTGGTGGATGCGGCCGAGGGCCCGATGCCACAAACGAAATTTGTGACGTCGAAAGCGCTGGCGCTAGGGCTTCGCCCGATCGTGGTGCTCAACAAGGTCGACAAGTCCGATGCAGAGCCGGATCGCGCGCTGGATGAGTGTTTCGATCTCTTCGCGGGATTGGGGGCCGATGATCACCAGCTCGACTTCCCGCACCTCTATGCGTCGGGTCGCTCGGGTTGGGCGGATGCTGAGCTTGACGGCCCGCGCAAAGATCTCAACGCGCTTTTCCGGCTGATCGTCAACCATGTCCCACCCCCTCGCCAACAGGCGCGGCAGGACGAGGACTTTCGGATGCTGGCGACAACGCTTAGCGCCGATCCCTTCCTAGGACGCATTCTGACGGGGCGCGTCGAAAGCGGTCAGCTTAAGACGGGTGCCACCGTCCACGCGCTCAGCCGCCACGGCGAGATGATCGAGCGCTTCCGCGTCTCGAAAATCCAGGCCTTCCGCGGTCTCGCGATGCAAGAGATCGAAACGGCGCAGGCCGGTGACATCGTCACTCTGTCGGGCATGTCCAAGGCCACAGTCGCTGACACAATCTGCGCGCTGGCTGTAGAGGAACCGCTCGCCGCGCAACCGATCGACCCACCGACGATCTCGGTGACTTTCGGCATCAATGACAGCCCACTTGCAGGACGCGACGGCAAAAAACTGCAAAGCCGGGTCATCCGTGACCGTCTCATGCGAGAGGCTGACGCCAATGTTGCGATCAGGATCTCTGAGACACCGGGCGGCGAAGCCTTCGAAGTTGCCGGGCGCGGCGAGCTCCAGATGGGCGTTTTGATCGAAAACATGCGCCGCGAGGGCTTTGAGCTGTCGATCTCACGCCCTCAGGTGCTGTTGCGAGAGGAAGACGGCCAAAAGCTCGAGCCCATTGAAGAGGTCACCATCGATGTAGATGACGACTATTCGGGCGCGGTGATCGAAAAGCTCACGGGTCCGCGCAAGGGCGAGCTCTCTGAGATGCGCCCCGCAGGCGCGGGAAAAACACGTCTCGTGGCGCTCGTGCCTGCGCGCGGGCTCATCGGATATCATGGGGAGTTTTTAACCGACACGCGGGGCACAGGTGTCATGAACCGCGTTTTCCACGGCTGGGCGCCGCATAAGGGCCCGATCCCGGGCCGCCGTCAGGGCGTTCTGATTTCGATGGAGAACGGGCAAAGCGTCGCCTACGCGCTCTGGGGTCTAGAAGACCGCGGCAAGCTCTTTATCGGGGCCCAAGAAGACGTCTACCAAGGCATGATCATTGGCGAGCATTCGCGAGAAAACGACCTGGAAGTGAACCCGCTCAAGGGCAAGAAGCTCACCAATGTGCGCGCATCCGGCAAGGACGACGCCGTCACGCTCACGACTCCGGTACAGCTCAGCTTGGAAGCCGCAATTGCCTATATCAACGATGATGAGCTCGTCGAAGTGACACCGAACGCTGTACGGTTGCGCAAACGCTTCCTCGACACCCATGAGCGCAAGCGCCAAGCACGCGCGTCTGCAAGCTAGTTTAGCGATGGGGCCAGACGGTCTGGCCCCAAAAGCTACATCAAATCCGGATCGATCGCCGCGCCGCCAAACAGGTGGTCCATGCTCAGCGACGGCTGATCACAGCCCGCCTCACCGACGATCTTCGCAGGCACACCGGCCACGGTCTTGCAGGGCGGCACGTCGTGCAGAACGACCGAGCCCGCAGCGATCCGACAGCAATCGCCCACCTTTAGATTGCCAAGCACCTTCGCACCGGCACCGATCAGCACGCCGTTGCCGATCTTGGGATGGCGATCCTCTTCCTCTTTGCCGGTTCCGCCCAGCGTGACGGAATGCAGCATCGAGACATTGTCGCCGACCACCGCCGTCTCCCCGACAACAATGGAATGCGCATGATCAATCATGATCCCCTGACCGATCCGAGCGCCGGGATGGATATCGACACCGAAGGTTTCGCTCACCCGCATCTGGATAAAATAGGCCAGATCCCGGCGGTCTTGGCGCCACAGATAATGCCCCATCCGGTAAGCCTGCACTGCTTGGAAGCCTTTGAAAAACAACAAAGGCTGCAAGAACCGATGGCAGGCGGGGTCACGCTCGTGGACGGCCAGGATGTCAGCGCGCGCGGCATTGCCGAGCGCGGGCTCAGCATCAAAGGCATCATCGGCGATCTCGCGCAGCAATTGCGCCGACATCTCCTCCGAAGACAACTTCTGCGCAAAACGAAACGCCAGCGCCCGCTCAAACGACGCATGATGCAAAACGGAGCTATGGACTAAACCGCCCAAAAGCGGCTCATCCCTGATCGCGTCTTCGGCTTCGTTGACGATCCGGTGCCAGACCGGGTCAATCGGTGTAATATGCGTACGGCTCTGGGCCATCGCGGCCTCCTATGTCTCTCAGGGGAGCATAGAAAGCTTTGTCGCGATTGCCCAGATCACATCGCATCATACCGCGTCAGGCCACACCAATTCCGCATAGTGAGCCACAAGGCGCAGCGCACCACCGCTAAAATCCGCGCCCTCCGAGGTCACCACCAACGCCGTGTCACTCCAATAAACGAGCGGTGTCGCCGGACCAGAGACCCAGGAGTTTTGCGCTGTCGACAGGCCGGTTCCATAGCGCACGGTCTCCGCCGCCACGCCCAATGTGAAACTGGGCGCCCCTGAGATCGTCTGGGTAACTAGCCCCGTCACCCCGAATGCCAGTGATCGCGCCGGAAAGGCGATCGACGTGACCACGCTGCCGCCGCTAGACAAGGTCACATCGATCTCCCGGCTGACAAAGTTCATACCGCCGCCGCTCGGCGTCAGGCTGATCCCGCCGACGCGCCAGTCAGACCCATCGAACAACGCAGGCGCGCCAATATCGAGGATATAGGCGCGGAAGCCCTTACGCGCTTCGACGAACTCCCAGCCACCGTTCACGGCGAGAGCCAACCGGCCCGCTTGACCGCTCCAGGCGCCCGTCGCGCCCGATGGTACCCCGTAGCAGATGCCGTCATCGAAGACGGCCGGCGGTATCGCCACGCTGACAGACTGGAGCCTAAGCTGCACCAAACCGTCCAAACGGCTAAGAGCCTCGTTCATGGTGACATGCTTTTGGGCCTGACTTGGGCTCAGCAAAGGCAATTTGAGTTGATTTGTATCAGGCATCGATATCGATCCTTGTGAAGGGTCCAGGTCCAAATCTGTCGGAGAGTTGCGCTACCTCGACGCTGATCGGCTGCGCTCCGGCATCCGCGCTCTGCATCGATTGCGTGTAGATCCAGCTTGGCGTCGTCAGCTCGACCTCGCGGATCAAGCCGCCGCTCCCTACCACACGCAGCAGATAGGCCTCTTGCGTCTCGCCAAGCGGCACGTCGACGCCCTGCCAACTGTCTCCATCGATCCGGGTACGTCGGATCCAGCTCAGCGCCAAATCATCGCCATCGTGACGCGCCCGCAGATGCGCTGGCGCGTAGGGCCGCAACCCGATCCCCTCAAAGGCCAATTGCCGCGAGACATAACAGGGGTCCGAATAGCTCTTACGTGCCGGACCAATCAGGTAGTTTCGCAACAATCCCCGGCTGCTGCTGGCGATGTCGATCTGCGGCGCAGCTCCATCCAACAAGACGAAATAGCTGCCCGCTTCCCATGCAGCGGGCATCGTTGCCTCACTACCGGCTTGCCCGCGCAGGCGCATTGAGATCTCCCAAAGATCGGGCTCGATCAACTCCGCACTCGCGAACTGAATGATCTCCCAGCCATCGCCGTCGCCGCTGCCAATAGCCGCAACATTGGCACCGTTCAAAACATTCTCGGGATCGACCGAGGACAGCGCACCATTGGCCAAGCGCACACGCAAGCCCGGCCCCCGATCCCACCGCCCAGCCTGAGCAGCAAGCAACGCGTTTTCGAGCAGCCCGATACGAGACGGGCCCCGCACAGTCGTGTTGAGCACATAGTCGCTGTCTGACGGCGAGCTAAAGACTGCCACAGGCCCCGGCCAGGGCGACGCTGCCACGGCGATATGGGGCGCATGGGGCACCTCATCGCCTGTCAAAAGCGGCAGATCCATGAAGATCGGTGCCACCCCCGCGGGCAGTTGGAATGGCTCAGCAGCGAGGCTTTGATCCGGCGTGTCCGGCGGCGACAGCAAACTCGGCTCGACCCGCGCGGCCTCCAATCGCCTCAGCCCCCGATCCTCGACCCGGTCCACACGCCAAAGCGTCCCATCGCTCAGCGACACCACCCGCCCCGCCTCCACATCGCGCGCAGAAGGCGGCAGCGCCAGCTCAAGGCTGTCACGCGCTACCCGCGCACTAGCGAGCCAGCGCTGCGCGATATCGCGCGCCTCTGATGCGGTCAAAGACAAGGCCAATTCGTTGCGGCTCGTGGTGATCTCATCGTCGTCGGGGAACTGGGCCTCAGTCACCCGCGTCTCAAAGGCACCGTCAGCCTCGGTATAGCTCAGCTGCACCCGTCCGATCGTTTCGGCTTGCGGCGCCCTAATCCGCTTGATCGCTTGCAGATCATCCTCGATCGCGATGGCATCATCGCCAATTTGCCGCGTCGGATTGAGCGGCGGATGAGAGAAGACAAGCTTGCCGCCGCGTTCCACCGCCGAAAAGTTGAAGGCCAGCATCAGGGATTGAAGCTGCGCCCGCGCCGTCTCGATATCCGCCGACACCGCCCCCCGGACCGAGCCCCGCAAACAGGACACGTCATAGTCCTTCAGACCCGAACGCTCGCAAATCTCCGCCACGACCAGATCTAGAGGCTGGTTCGAGGCGCGTCCGTTCAGCCAATGCCCGGTCGCATAATTCGCGCCATCGCTCCAAAGCTCTTGGTTGTTGGGAAACGCAGGATAAGGCCGCGCATCCCAGGCCCAGGCGAAACACCGCGACAGATCGAGCATCGGGCCGCCATAAACGGGTGAGATCGGGTTCGTCTCGGGATCGGCCCAATATTCCGTAATCGCCCGCAAGAGCTGCGCCTGCATAGTGTCATCCCGGCGCCCATTCGAGTAATGCGGCAAACCGCTTTCCGAGCTTTTGGGATCGAGGAAGATATTGGGCTGATTGGCGCCTTTATCGATCGCAGCGCATCCAAACTCCGTGAACCAGATCGGCTTAGATTGCGGCACCCAGTCGGTCGGTTTGTCCGGCCAGGCGACCAGTTCGACACCGTAAAGCGTGATATTGCCGCCGCCATCGGGGCTGAACGACAAGGTGAGCGGCCCGGCCTGGTTCGGCCGAATAATCATGCGCAGGCTCAGCACGCCGTCTTCGTTCGTGCTCAGACGCAGATCCTGCACCGAAGGCGCCGCGCCCGTGACGGCCGGCACGCCCGCGCCCGTCCCGGACACATCACGGATCCCGTCGGCGTGATCTAACCGCACGCGGTAGCGGCCTGAGGAGCCAAGCCGAAAATGACAGGTGATCTCATACTGCTGATCCGCCACTAGAGCGGGGCTTGCTGCTGCTAAGGTCCCATCACTTGCCGCGGCACCGGTGATCAAAGCAGGGCTGTCATAAAACCCGAAATTCCCGGATCCAGGCGCCAGAACTGCACCGCCCAGGGCCGTCCAGGCAAGCGGCTGATCACCGTTGGCCAGGATCGAGATGTCCCGCTTTTGCCGGCGCTCGAAATGCAGATTGCCCCACCAATTGCGGATGTCTTTATAGCGGTAGACCCACGGCGACCCACCGGCCCCGTCGGTGATCGGTGCCCGAAGCTGCGCTTCGCGCGCTTCGGCGCTCGGGTAGAACCAATCATACCCCTCGCCGCCCTCGATATTGGCTTTAAGATAATCGAGATTGTACACGCTCTCCCAACCGGCATCGAGATGGCTGGTCCCGTCGCGCCAATCGGACAGCGGCATGTAATTGTCGATCCCAATGAAATCGATGTTCTCGTCCGCCCAAAGCGGGTCGAGGTGAAAGAACACATCACCCGTCCCGTCCTGGGGCTGATAGCCGAAATATTCAGACCAATCGGCCGCATAGCTCAGCAAAACATCGGGCAAGAGGTTGCGTACCTCGGCCGCCAATTGTTTGAACCGCGCCACAGCTGGAAAGCCGAACTCGTCGCGCATCTGCGTCAGGCCCCGCATCTCGGTGCCTATGCAGAACGCCTCTGCACCGCCCGCCGCCGCAGTCAAAGCGGCCAGGTGCAGGATAAAGCGCGAATAGGTCCACTCATTGGGCCCCGAATAGCTCACCGATCCAGCTGAGACGCTGAAATCCGACGCCGTCACCGTGCCGAAAAACGCGTCCACCGCCGCTCGATTCGCAGCCGTTCGGTCCGGACTGCCGGCAAGGCCCGGCGCTTTCTCACCAGTGATCCGGCCCCTCCAGGGAAACGGGGGCTGCTCGCCGTTCTCCGACCACGGGTCCGGCAGGCCATTGCCCTCCAAAAGCTCCATCAACAAAAACGGATAGATCACCACCTTCTTGCCCGCCGCGCCAAGCGCTTGGATCGCCTCGATCACGCTTTGGTCGGTCGGGGTGCCGCCATAAACTGGACGGCCATCGACCTGGGTGATCTGCTGCGCCTCCGCCCGGCCAAGACCGCTCACCGACCAAGCCATCTCGGCGCCCTCTTCGAGCTTTTGCTCGACCTTCGGACGCACTCGGCACTGGCCCGCACGCAGGTCATCGCCGAACCAGCTCACGATCAAACTAACCGCATCGAGGTTGGGCAAATGGTCCCGCATCGCCTCGAGTGACATGGCAAAATCTGTCCCGCCAAGTGTGGTATTGGTGTTCACACTCGAAGACCCACCCACCCCGCGCTTGAAGCTCACAGGCGTGGTGGCGAGGGCATATTCGCCCGACCCAGGCATTAGCGCCACGCCCTGCACAGCTTCATGGGCTGAGGTCGGAAGCTCCGCCTCGGGTGCTGCCGCGCGCACCACCTCAAAATTGAACTGCGGCACGCGGTTGCCGTATTCCGACAGCTCAAGATCTTCGATCACCACATAGGCGATCCCGCGATAGGCCGGGACATTACCCGTGCCCTCAACCGCCTCGATTTTCGGATCGGGCAGCTGATCCTCACTGCCGCGATAAATCGTCAGGTTCAGCGTATCGCGCTCGATCAGCGTACCATCGGCCCAAATCCGGCCAACACTCGCGATCTCCCCCTCGCACAGTGCCAGGGCAAGGCTCACGGAATAGGAATAGTTCGTGGTCTTCGGCTGCGGAGGGGAGCCCTTGCCCCCGCCCCCGCCACTCGTTGAGGTGCGCTCTTTAAAATGCGTCGACCAGATCACCTGACCCGGCAGGCGCATACGGCCGTGCAGCTTGGCAATCGGCGTGCCCTCACCCACCCCGGACAGGCGGTAGCGGTCGATCTTGCCGGTCTCCACAGGCTCGGATCCCTGCGCCAACAGCCGCTGATCGATGACCCGGCCCACCGTCGCGCCAATGGCCCGGCCGATTACGGGTCCGGTCAGGCCAAGAAATGAGCCTTGGATTGTGCCGCCCAAAGCGGCGCCCGCGGCCGACAGAACAAGTGTCGCCATCGCTCAGATCCTTTCCGGAAATCGAAATCGCGCCACGATCCGCCGCGCCCAGGGTGAACTGAGCGAGCTTTCGACAACGCCATGCCCGCTATAGGCATGAATAAAAGTTGGCAGCGGCCCAGTTTTCGCTTGAATACCCAGATGCTTAGCGACCGCGCCCGAACGCATGCGAAAGAGCAGCACATCGCCCGGCGCCACATGGCTGATCGGCTGAATTTGCAAATGCCGACCCGCGGCATCCCATAACAGCTCTCGCCCCGAAGGCTCGGACCAGTCCATTGAATAGGGCGGCGTGGCTTCGGGCTCGTCGCCAAAGCAATCGCGCCAAACCCCCCGGATCAGGCCCAAACAATCGCAGCCCGCACCCCTGCAGGAAGCCTGGTGGCGATAGGGCGTCCCAAGCCAGGACCGCGCCGCTTTGACAACAGCGCTCATCGGCGGCTGCCCCCGTCAAGAACCCAGGCGCGCGCCGGATGAGAAACGATCCAATCGTCGCCAGGAATGTCGGGAAAACCGCGAAAATCAATGGCATCACCGAACTTCACGATCGCATCTTCGATCGTATCCGCACAGCCGATGGTCAACCGCACTCGGTCCCCCACCACGATCGCGGCATCGATCGGCGCCCAAAGCTCGATCCGGCGCAGGGTCTTCTCGACCCGGTCGTTCTTGATCACACCCTTGAGCCCCGCCGCAGCGCCTGTCAGCACCTCGAAACTGCCCCAGTCGAACCAGCGCAGGGCATAGGCTTCCATCCCATCGAGAAGGAAAATCCGGCTATCATCCACAAATTGCAGGGCGCCTTCGTGGATGTGAGCCGGGTTTTCCGGATCCACGCCACAGCGCCCGCTGGCCTGCGCACACGAACAATTCTTGTGGTAGACCCGCCCCGTAGGCCGGTTCAAAGCCTCGCTCAGACCTCGCAGCTCCGCCTGAAACGTAGCCCCCGTCCGGGTGATCTCACCCAACGTCCCACGGAACACCAGCGTGCGGATCTTCGGGTTCGACCAGCAGACCAGCCAGGCCTCGACGCGCGCGCCGTCATAGCGTCCCGCTGCGATCTCAGCCTCACTTATGGCCGCATCGCTCAAGGCGCCCAGCGCTTCGGTATTGTCGACGCTCAAGCCCGTCGTTTGGCTCAAAGCCGCCGCCGTCAGGCCCGTCTCGGCGCGAAAGGTGATCCCGTCAAAGGCAAGATCCCGGTCATGATCGGTAAAGCCCAACGTCACGCCATCGCGCCGGATCAGGGTCCAGCAGCGCGCCACATCGCTGGCACCGGCGGCCAGGTGCGCGGTCAGGGCCGCGTCCGCGGCACCCCCGCTCATAGCCGGATCTCCACAATCGGCACGCTGGGCACATCACCCGCCTGGAAATTCGCGACCGAGATCTGGATCTCATCGGTGTCGAACCGCACCGGCACATCGAACTCGAACCCCACGCTGATGGGCTGGCCGGGTTCGGGCGGCGTGACGAACTGCACCAAACCGGTGCTCCAGTCGACATCGTAATGCACCCCTAGGCGCAACTCATCGCCGCCGACCCCGGCCCGCACACTGCCCTCGACGGGCTTGGCAATCGGCCGGTGATAGACCCCATCGCCCGAGGCATAGCACTTGAAAAGCTGCCAGGCGGATTTCGCACCATCACCAATGGCGATCTCCTGATCGGTAAAGGCAGGCTCCTGCGACGGCGCACAGCTTTTGTAATCCGACCAGTCTTTCCAGCGAAAGCCATAGAGCATGCCCCGCCGCGCTTCGAAAAACGCGATCAGCGCTTCCACATCGTCGAGGCTGCGCATGCCCACGCCCGCATCATAGCGGCGACGCGAATGGGCCCAGGGCGTGTTGCGCTCTTCAAAACCATTGGCGAGCGAGACGATCTCGGTGCGCCGCTGCGGGCCACCAAGCGAGCCAAAGCTCAGGTTCGCTGGGAAACGAATGTCGTGAAAGGCCATGGGGCGCCTCTTTCATCGGTTACGTTGACCGCGCGCCATCGCGCGGCTCATCTGCGCAGCGATCTGGCTGCTGGAGCGCTGGAAGCTTGCCGCATCCGGCGTGGTGATGTTCATCGTGACATTGACCTGGCGCCCGGCCCCGCCGCCCTGACTTGCCACGCCCAACTTGCCATCCGCGCCGCGCACAAGAGGCATGATCGCCTCGGGACCCGCCTCACCCATCAGCCCCATGCCACCGCGCATCGGAAAGGTCGTGGGCCCGCTGACAACGCCGCCTCGGGCAAATGGGGTCACCCGTCCGCCCGAGAACACGCCACCCTTCTCGAAGGGTGCGATACCGCCCAGAAGGGAATTCATGCCGTTGGCGATGAAGCCGCCAAGGGCATTCTGAACCGGACGCATCGCGGTGTTATAGGCCGCATCCACCATGCTGGTGGCGACGGTGCGCAACGCATCCGACAGGCGCATCCCGTCAAAGACCACGCCGTCAAAGGCCCGGCGCAAGCCTCCCCCGATCGACCGGCTCATGCTTTGAACCTCGCGGTTCGAATAAAGCAGGCTGTCCTGCATCGCCGCCAATTCGCTGCGAAAGGTCGAGGCCATCGTCGTGGCACCGGCCATGCTTTCCTCCAGGCGGCTGATCTCCAGCTCCAACTCATCGACACGGTCACTGCTCAGCGTCATGGCTGATCTCCTTTGCTCGGGGCGTCTGGCCCTCGGCGCTCATCGGGGAATTGGTCGAGCAACGCGTCAAACGCGCTGCGCCGCATAGGCCGTGGCCCCGCCGCAGCCCCACTCATCAGCAAGAACTCCACCGGGGTCAGGGCCCAGAACTCGGCCGGTTTCAGGCCCATCTCGGCCAGACCCGCGCGCATCATCGCGGGCCAATCAAACCCCGCCATCGCTCTCACCTGGCACATGGAAGGCCCGCACCAACAGCGCAGCCGCCGCCCGGGTCGCGGCCAAGGGCCCGCCCGCAATCTCTGCGCTCACAAGGTCCGAGATATCGCCTCGCCAGCCCCCGCCGCGCAGACCCGCTGCGATTAGCTCAAGAACATCGCGCGCACGCAGCGCATCGCCTTCAAATCGCGCGATCAGCTCAGCCAGAGACCCGGCCTCCAGCCGCGCCTCCAACTCGGCCAGCGCGCCGAGGGTCAACCGCGCCACCCGGCGCTCGCCATCAATGACAAGCGCCACTTCGCCAGCATGGGGGTTTGCCATAGTCTCAGAGCGCGAGGAAGCTGACGGATCCCGCCGATACGAGCGAAACTTCATAGCTGGCCTCTCCATCATAGCGGCCCGCATATTCGAGCGAGGTGATCTGGAACGGGCCTTCGACCGTGCCGAAATCCGGGATAATCACTTGAAACTGCGGGATCTCGCCGTCGAAAAAGATCTGCCGCGCGCGCTCATCGGTGGCGTTGTCGCGAAAGATGCCCGAGCCCGAGATCGCCGCGCTTTTCACGCCCGCACCCGCCAAAAGCTCGCGCCAGCCGCCCTGGCTTTCCAGGCTGGTGATGTCCACCGTCTCGGCGTTGAAGGTCAGCCGCGTCGCGCGCAACCCGGCCAGGGTCTGAAAGACACCCTGTCCGTCGATATCCACCTTCACCAGAAGGTCCTTGCCATTTTGGGCCGTCATAATGCTCTCCAATCATGCCGGGCGTTGCGTGCCCGGGATCCAGGTTGTGCCCAAACGGGCTCAAGCCACGTCTTCGACAAAGGCGCGGAACCAAATTTCAATCTCGCGGCGTTCGCGGCGCTGGCGGGCCTGGGCACGCCGAAACTGACAGCGCACCAAGCGCCCGCGGCTCATCGCCAGATCGACCTCGTCAAGCAGGTCCGAGATCCGCGAAGCCGCCGTCTTGGCCTGTAGAAAGCCGGGTTGATCACTCACAACGATGACCGCGAAATCATGCTCGGCGGCCAGCGCACTCTGATCGGACCGCGCCCGCACGCGTTCTTCGCCCAGCGTCACGTAAATCGGCGGCAGCGCGCCCTCGGGCGGCGCATCATGGATACAGCCCCCCACCATGGCGCTCAGCGTGGCGTCCTGGTCGAGCGCGCCGAAAACCGCCCTTTGTAGGGCATCGGTCAGCGCGTAGGTCATGCGGCCGTCTCCTCATAGGCGAAACACAGCAGATGACCGGGCAGATCGGGCGCCTCGGTAACCGCTTCGATGTGGAAAAGCCGGTCAAGCTCACGCAAGCGCTGGCTCGGCTTGGGCCGGCTCGGATCGCCCGGACGGGCCGAGCGCAGCACGATCTTATAGCGCACGCGGGAGCCGTCTTGCGCCTCCGAGCCACCGCGCGGCGTGATCTCACCCCAAAGCGTGCCCAAAGCGACCCAGCTCTCCGAGAAACCACCCGCGCCATCGGCGATGCGGGCGGGATCCTCCAGCGTGAGAAATCGATTCAATCGCGGACCAGCCATCATTGCCCGATCCTCCGAAGGCTGATTGTGCGGTAGGGCTCAATCAGCGCCTGGACCGAGCCTGGCATACCGGGAAGCCCCGCCTCGCGCGATTGCGGCATGTCGAAATAATCCGCCGCCAGGATCAACACGGCTTCGCATAGATCGCCCGGGATCGCCTCCCAGGCGGCGCCGAACCCGGCGGTGATCTCGGCACGGATCTGTGCGCCATGGGGCAGCGCGGGCAACACGCCTGAACGCGGCATCAAAACCGGCGCATGGGTGTCTTCCAGAATGCGAAAATCCAGGGGCTCGAGCACCGTCTCGCTGCCGTCTCGTAAGATCAGGCTCAAAGCGTCGAGCGATGCGACCGGCGCAATCGGCAGCTTTTGGCCGTCCGTCCCGGTCCAGGCGCCAAGGCGCCAAGTAAATCCACGTTGAAACAACGCCTTCGAGGTGCGCGCCTCGATCGCCGACAAGGCAGCCCTCAGGCAGCTGTCAAGTTTGTTATCCAGCGCACCATCGCTGGGAAATCCGCCAGGCAGGCGCAACTGCTCGGCCAAGGCGGCACGCGGCAACGCGCCCGCGGGCACGGCGGCCGTCTCGATTAGGTTCATCATGGCAAAGCCCCTTTGAGGGTGGTCGCAGACGGGGTCGAAAATGCGCCCGCCCACCCCCGGAGGGAGGGAGCGTGGGAACAGCCGAAGCTTGGGGCGGGCGGGCGCTTGAGACGGGGCGCTGTGTGGCAGCGCCCCGAATGTCAGGTCGTTCAGGACGTGCCGAACTTCAGCAGCTTGATCGCCGCAAAGTCGGACACGTCACCGCCTACGCGCTTGGTCGCATAGAACAGGACATGGGGCTTGGCCGAGAACGGGTCGCGCAGAACCCGCAGGTCCGGACGCTCCGCAATGGTGTAGCCTGCGCGGAAATCACCGAAGGCAATCGCCGTGGCGTCCGAGGCGATGTCGGGCATGTCCTCGGCGATCAGCACCGGATAGCCCATCAGACGCGCTGGCTCAGCCGAGGCAAGACCGTCCGACCACAGAAAGCGGCCATCGGCGTCCTTCATCTTGCGCACCGCGCCCGCGGTCTTGGAGTTCATCACGAAGGTCGCGTTCGCGCGGTAGCGTGCGCCCAGCGAATAAACCAGGTCGACCACCGCATCGGCCGCGTTCACGGTCGAGAAATCGCCGTCTGCGCCGGTGATGACATAGCCCAGATTGCCCCAGCTCCAGCTGGCATTGGCAACGCTGGTATGGCTCAACAGACCCATCGGCTTGTCGCTGCCATCGCCAGCGATGAAGGCATTGGCCTCGGCGCGCGCGAACTTGTCGGCGATCCGGTCGGCCAGCCAGGCTTCGATGTCGAACGCGCTGTCGTCCAGCAGACGCTGCGAGGCCTTGGGCATCGCCGACAGCTCATGCAGCGCAATCGCGATGCGCTCGATATTGGGCGTGTCGGTCTCGGCCTGAGAGCCGGTCTCCGAGGACCAACCTGCACCGATATCGGTGTGATCGACCAGCACGTCGAAGGAGGTCGATTCCACATTCACCACATTGGCGACCGAGCGCAGCGAGGCGGAGGAATACAGAACACCCTGGATCCGCTCGGCCGTGGCCGGATCGACCAGGAAACCGCCATCGGCGTTGACGCTCGTGTTCATCGCCTTGAAATCCAGATCGAGGCCGCGCAGCGCCTCTTCATCGCCCGCGCGCAGATACGCGCCCAGGGCTTTGCGATGGGGGGCACCGCCGTCTTGCGGCTCCGCCGACAAAGCCGGACGGCCTTGGCTCATGGTCTTGGTCTTCAGCATGGCAATACGCTCTTCCTGTTTTTGCAGACGGGCGGACATGTCGTCCTGGAAACGGCTGAATTCGCTTAGGAAACCGGACATTGCCGTTTTCACTTCAGCCACGGGGCTCGAAGGCGCATCCGCACCTTTCCCGGCCCCGATCACGGGTTCGGTCATCGTTGATCCTCTCGGGTTGAAAGGGGCTTTAGCGGGGCTCTCGCGCCGCCAGGTTGCGGCGCGCGGCGTCAAACACCGTGGCCAGTTCCGAAAGCAGGTCGCCCTTGGCGCCCGCGGGTCGGCCGGCATCGAGCCGGGCCTGCGGCAGCATCGGAAAGGTCACAAGCGACACTTCCCAAAGCTCCACCTCGTTGAGGAGCCGCCGCCCCTCGCTATCCTTGCTGGCTTTGATCGTCCGGTAGCCGATTGACAAACCGTCAAGCGCGCCCGCCTCGATCAAGGCAGTGGCCTCACGGCCGCGCGCCACCGCGTCCAGGATCCGGCCCTTGACCCAAAGGCCCGCGCCGTCCTCTTCGATCTCGTCCCAGACCCCAATCGGCTGAGCCGGGTCATGTTGCCAGAGCATCTTGATGCGCCGCCCCGCCGCGCGCGCGCTGGCCAGCGATGCGCGATAGGCGCCCGATTGTACGATGTCGCCGCCCCGGTCAGCTTTGCCGAACAGGCTCGCATAGCCCTCGATCACCGCGCCGTCTTTCACCGACAGGCTGGTGTCGAACTGGGCAAACTTGGTCTCCAGGCCGTGGCCATTCCAATCTTGCATCGGTCTCTCCTCTCAAAGCGTGCCCAGCGACAGCACATTCATCGCCGCTTGCGCCAAAATCGCGCTGATCACTGCGAACACCGCGAACCACAGCCGCTTTTCCAAGCGCTGCAGGCCCGCCTCGATCTGCTCCAGCCGGAATGTCAGCGCGATCCAGCGCTCTTCCAAAACGCGCTCATTAGCGTCGATCCGCGCCGCGGCCGCATCGAAGGGCGCATACAAAAATCTTGAGCCGGAGCGCCCCGGCTCTGGGACAGGCATCAAAGCTCCGCGACGGGCGGCAGGCCCAGCATCGCGCGCTTTTCAGCCGGGCTCAGGAACTCAGCTCCCGCCACCCGCTTCCACTGTTGATCGCGTTCAGCGGCCAGCGCTGGCACTTGATCCAGATCCGTGCGCAGCTGCACCGGCTCCCCGGAAAAGCTTGCCAGCCAATGCGCCACGCTCTCCATCACCCGGCCCACCAACGGCAGAACCGTCAGGCGATAGAACGCCCGGTTCGCCTCAGCGTAATTGGCATAGGTCGCATCGCCCGGGATCCCCAGAAGCATCGGCGGCACACCGAAGGCCAAAGCTATCTCGCGTGCAGCGGCCTCCTTGGTCTTTTGAAATTCCATGTCCGACGGCGAAAAGCCCATCGGCTTCCAATCGAGGCCCCCATCCAGCAGCATCGGCCGCCCGGCATTGCGCGCGCCGGTATGGTGCGCCTCCATCTCGGATTGCAGGCGGCTGAACTGATCTTCCGTCAGGCCACCGCCCCCATCGACGCCCTTATAGACGATCGCGCCCGAAGGCCGGGCTGCATTGTCGAGGAGCGCCTTGGACCAGCGGCTCGCCGCGTTGTGCACATCAATCGCCGTCGCCGCCGCCTGAAGCGGCGCCAGGCCATAATGGTCATCGGTCGGGTGGTAATTGCGGATATGACAGATCAGCTCGGGCGCGAAACGGTGCTTGCGCCCGCCCACGCTATACTCATAGCCCGCCGCCCAACCATCGGGCCCCGGGATCAGGTGCATCCGGTCCGAGCGCAGCACGTGCAACTCATGCGGGACTGCGTCGTCTTCGGCCAGAACCGCCTCGACATAAGCATTGCCTGACAAAACCAACTGCGCGAACAGCGCCTCGAAAAGCTCCGCCCGCGCTTGCGCTGCATTGGGCCGTGCCAGCAGCGACAGGACCGGATGCGCCTCATAGCGCCGCTCGGCATCCTGACAGATGACAGGCACCGCCGCCGCCGCCTCCGCGATCAGCCGCACACAGCGAAAGCCGACCGGATTGCCCTGAAAGCCGGTCTTCATCAGGCTGGGGATGTCCCGCGGGCTCCAGGCCACGCGGCCATGGCCCGCCATCGCCATCACGCGTCCGCTGGCCGAGGCTTTCGCCTCGGGCGCGGACTTTGGCTTTTTCTGAAACAATTCCAACACCATAAGTTGGCTCCTCAAGCTTGGCTTCGGGCGCTTAGAGCGACCGCATCATCGGGTTTCTCAACGCCGCTGCCGGGTGCAAAAGCGCGTCGGTTAGCGCCCAAACCAGGGCGTCGACCCGGTCGGGACTGCCCTTGCCCTGATAGCCCTGACGGCTCATCCGGCACATCTGGTCTTCCAGCTCGGCGAGGACGCCCAGATGCGCGACCCGCCCCTGCTCATAAAGGGCCGCCACGGGCTCGGCCCGGCTCAGCTTGCCGCGCGCCGCGCGCACCGGCTTGTAGTTGATCATCGGATCGACCTGGCGAATAATCGTCTCAACGAGATCGCCGCCCTGGTTGACCTCGGCCACCATGCGCTCGGCCTTATAGCTGTGATACGCGGCTGCTGCGGCCTCGGCCCAGCCCTGGGGCGTCGCGCCCTGCAGGCTGCAATCCTCGATCACCACCGCGCGCCAATCCTTGGGCGGCCCGCTGCGATCCACACCCACCACCACGATCCCACATTCATCCGAACCCTTGTGGCCCGTCACCGGCGGATCGACCGCCACGCTAATCTGCAAGCCCTCGGGTATCGCTTTAAGCCGCCTGGCCTCAAGGTCTGAGCGGCGCCACAGCGCCCCATCCACATCTTCTAGAAGAAGCCCGTCAAGCTCCTGACGGCCCAGCGACGTATCTGAATAGCGCGCCCGGATATCCTCCAGGAACGACCGCGCAAGATAGGCCCGGTTCGCCTCAGTTGCGGCATGGGTCATCACCGTGCTCTCACGGCTCAAAATATCCTTCAAAACATCGACATTGCGCGGCGTCGTCGTGACCAATTGCTGCGGATGCTCGCCCAGGCGCAGACCAAACTGCAGCATGTCCCAGGCCTCTTGGCCATACTTCCACTTGGCCAGCTCATCGCACCATGCCGCGTCAAACTGCGGCCCGCGCAGCGCTTCATAATCGAACGCGGAAAAGACTTGCGCCTCTGCGCCATTCGGCCAAATCAGCCGCCGCTCCCCCGCGACCCAGCGCGGCACCCGGTCGGGCGGGCTCACGGCCAAAATACCGCTATCTCCTCGGACCATAACGCCGACCGCCTGGTCATAGGTCTCACCGACCAGAGCGACACGCTTGCAGCGGCCCGGATCGCGCGGCCCCGCGCCCTCCACCATCGCGCGGACCCATTCGGCCCCGGCGCGCGTCTTGCCCGCGCCGCGCCCGCCCATAATCACCCAAGTGCGCCAATCCCCCTCCGGCGCCACCTGGTGCGGCAGCGCCCAGAACTCGAAGAGATAGGGCAGCGACGCCAGCGCATTGTCACTCAGCCCGGTTAGAAAGCCCTCGATCTGCGTCGGCTCGGCGCAAGCGAGCCAGGCGCTGGCCGATTTCATCGCGTGCCGCAGTGAGGTTGAGCTCTCCGCGTTCAATGGCGCTAAGGTTTCGTTTGAGGAGCTCACGGGCATTCGCCTCCGAGGTTTGGGCCAGCTTAAAAGCCGAGTTAAACGCCTTGAGATCGCGCACGACCTCCCGTTCGTCATCTTCCGTCCCGGCGACGATCTCTTCGACCGAGCGGCGCAGCTCGGCGATCGTCACTTCCAGCGCGAGCAGCGCGTCATCCACCACACGCTCTGCCCGCGCCGCATCACGCGGATCGTGATCATCGGTCATCCCCGTGTCCTTAGGTCAGCAGCATGTGAGAGAAGGCCCGCGCCGCGCGGCAATCGCCGCGGCACAGGCATGAAAGTCTGTCGGTCGGTTCGTCAGAGACAAAAAAACGGCCCGAGGAACATCCAAGGACCGTTGGCGATATCTGGCCAGATAATCTGTGTCCGGCGAGCCTGTCTTGTCGTCGCCCAGTTTTTCCAGCTTGCCTAAAGGGATACTCGAGACCGCGCGGACTGTCAATAAATTTATTATTTACAACAGGTTAACGGGAGTTTTGTTAATCATTCGTTAACCCTTGCGAGCCGCAAAAAACGCGCCTCAGGATGGCGCCAAACCGCACAAAATTAGGGTATTCAAGGACACCACGGCCTTAGCCGTCCGACCCTGCAGCCTCGCGTTCCGCCTCAATCTGGCGCCACCGCGCGACGTTGGCGTTGTGCTCATCGAGCGTCACGGCAAAGGCATGCCCGCCCGTCCCGTCGGCCACAAAGAAGATAAACGGCGTCTCATCGGGGTTCAGCGCCGCCTCAATCGAGGCACGGCCCGGATTGGCGATCGGTGTCGGCGGCAGGCCTTCGATCACATAGGTGTTCCAGGGCGTCTCGGCATCGAGCTCGGAGCGCCGCAGCCCCCGCCCCAAGATCCCACGCCCCTCGGTCACGCCATAGATCACTGTGGGGTCGGTCTGCAGCCGCATTCCTTGGTTCAAGCGGTTCACGAATACGCTGGCGACCTGGCGCCGCTCATCCGGAACGGAGGTCTCTTTTTCAATGATTGAGGCCAGGATCAGCGCCTCTTCGGGGCTCTCGATGGGCAGATCCTCGGCCCTCGCCTCCCAGGCCGCTGCCAGGGCCACCTCCTGCGCCTCAGCCATCCGCGCCACCAGATCGGGCAACTCGGTCCCCCGGACCACATCATAAGTCTCCGGCGCCAACGTCCCCTCGGGCGGCAAATCTGCAAGGTCACCCTCCAGGAACTCCGCCCCGCGCAGACCCTCGACCACTTGCCACACCGTCAGGCCCTCGGGCACGGCCACCCGGTAGGCCACGCCGCCCTGGTCGATCACCTCGCGATAAGCCTCCGGCACCGCCTCATCGGAGCGGAACGTCGCCAGATCCCGGGTCTCGCCCGAGCCCGGCACACGCTCCCTCAGACGCATCTCGCCCGTGCCGTCATTTCTCAGGACATAAGTCGCCGTGTACCGGAACACCGACGCGCCGCCGGAGGTCACGATGTCCAGCACCTCTGCCATCGAGGCACCTTCTGGGATCTCATAGGTCCCAAAGCGCAGATCCCCCGCCCGCCCGGCATATTCGGTGTGCAGCCGGAACAGCATCGCGCTCGACACCGCCCCCGCCTCCTGCAGGTCATCGGAGACGCGGTTCAGCGTCGCCCCCCGCGCGACGTCGAAATAGATCGGCTCGGTCAGTGGGCCGTCCACATCCACCTGATTGCTGGCCCAACCAAACAGGCCGATCACTGCGATAAAAGCAGCGATCAACAGGGTCAGACCGTTGGCGGCGATGTGTTTGCCCAAAGCTCTAGACCTTTCCCATCACAAGGCAGGCATTCGTGCCCCCGAACCCGAAGGAGTTCGATTGCACCACATCGATCTTCTTCTCCACCGCCTGCTTGGCACACAGATTGATCTGGGTCTCGGCGGCAGGGTTGTCTAGGTTGATGGTGGGCGGTGCCACTTGGTCCCGCAGGGCCAGGATCGAGAAGATCGCTTCAATCGCACCCGCAGCCCCCAGCAAATGCCCCGTCATCGACTTGGTCGAAGACATCGCCAGCCCGGCGGCATCGGCCCCCATCAGGCGCTCCACCGCGCCCAACTCAATCGTGTCGGCCATGGTCGAGGTGCCATGCGCGTTGACATAGCCCACATCGCCCGCGTTCACGCCCGCGCGCTTCAAGGCCGCCCGCATCGCCCGCTCCGCGCCCTCGTGATCGGGGGGCGGCGCGGTAATGTGGAAGGCGTCGCCCGACAGGCCATAGCCCAGGATCTCGGCATAGATCTTCGCGCCCCGCGCTTTGGCGTGCTCGTATTCCTCCAACATCACAACGCCCGCGCCCTCGCCCATGACAAAGCCGTCGCTGTCGGCATCCCAGGGTCGGCTCGCCGCCTCCGGGTCATCGGCGCGCTTGGTTGACAGCGCCTTGCAGGCGTTGAACCCGGCAATGCCAATGCGCCCGATCGGGCTTTCGGTGCCACCGGCCACCATCACATCGGCATCGTCCAGCGCGATCAGCCGCGCCGCGTCACCAATCGCATGCGCCCCCGTGGAACAGGCCGTCACCACGGCGTGGTTCGGCCCGCGGAAGCCATAGCGAATGGATACCTGGCCCGAGACCAGGTTGATCAGCGCGCCGGGAACAAAGAACGGCGACACCCGCCGCGCCCCGCGCTCATGCAACGTCACCGAGGTTTCGGCAATGGAATTGAGCCCGCCGATCCCCGCCCCGATCAACACGCCCGTGCGGTAGAGATCCTCAAGCTCCGTCGGCGCCCAGCCGCTGTCTTCCACGGCCTGCTGCGCCGCGGCCATGCCGTAGACTATGAAGTCATCGACCTTGCGCTGCTCTTTGGGGGCCATCCAATCATCGGCGTTGAACGTGCCCGCGCTGCCATCGCCATGCTTAAGCTGGCAGGCGTAATTCGTGGCCAAGCCTTCCGTGTCGAACGAGGTGATCGTCGCGGCCCCCGAGGTGCCGCCCAGTAAGGCCTGCCAGGCCGCCTCGACACCGGTGCCGACCGGCGTGACCAATCCCATTCCTGTGACAACGACCCGCCGCATCTTGCTCACTCCCCTCCGGCGGTTCCATGCCGCCGATAATCCTCACCGTGTCGAGCGCCCCGCCCAAACGCAAAACGGCGCCCCGGGGGCGCCGCCGCTTAGCCGTACGGACGCCCCGCCACGGACGCGCTTACTGCGCTTCTTTGATGAATTTCACCGCATCGCCGAAGGTTTGGATCGTCTCGGCGGCGTCGTCCGGGATCTCAATGCCGAACTCTTCTTCGAAGGCCATGACAAGCTCAACCGTGTCCAGCGAGTCGGCCCCAAGATCATCGATAAACGACGCGTTTTCGGCCACTTTATCCTCGTCCACGCTCAGGTGCTCAACGACGATTTTCTTCACGCGATCAGCGATGTCGCTCATGTGTTCTTCCTCATTCCAAATCAGCCTGCTGAGGCCGTCTTGCTTTTAATGCCGCGCGGGCTTTTTGTCCGAGCAGTCTCCAACCCTTTGAAAAAGCGCCGTAATACTTGCTCGCGACCCCGGCGAAAGCAACTTCGCCGCATGATCTGGGCCGCTCATAACACAACTCTCGTTGAAGGCAATGCCTGCCAAAGGCCTTTATGCGGCGCTGCAATTCACCCGTGGCGCCCACCAAAGCGCCCGTCTTTACAGCATCGCCATACCGCCGTTTACATGCAAAACACTTCCCGTGACATAAGCCGCCTCGGCGCTCGCAAGATAGAGAACCGCCGCCGCGACCTCATCCGCCGCGCCAATCCGGCCCGCCGGGATCTGCTGCAGGATCTTGTCGCGCTGCCCCTCGTCCAGTTTGCCCGTCATCGCCGTCTCGATAAAACCCGGCGCCACGGCGTTCACGGTGATGTTCCGGCTGGCCACTTCATAGGCCAGGCTTTTCGACATCCCCACCATCCCGGCCTTGGAGGCGGCATAGTTGCCCTGACCTGGATTGCCCGTCGCGCCCACGACGGAGCCGATATTGACGATCCGGCCCCAGCGCGCCTTCATCATCCCGCGCAGCACCCCACGGCAGAGCCGCATCGTTGCCGTCAGATTGATGTCGAGCACCCGCGCCCATTCTTCATCTGACATGCGCATGAAAAGATTGTCGGCCGTCACACCGGCATTGTTCACCAGGATATCAACCCCGCCCATCGCCTCGACAGCGCGCTTGGGCAGGCCTTCCACGGCCTCTGCATCGCTTAGATCACAGGTCAGGACATGGGCCCGGTCGCCAAGCTCAGCCGCCAGGGCCTCCAGCGGCTCCAGACGCGTCCCCGACAGCGCCACCTCGGCCCCTGCCCCGTGCAGCCCGCGCGCAATCGCGGCACCAATGCCGCCCGAGGCGCCCGTCACCAGGGCCCGCTTTTCGCTCAAATCAAACATCGCTCTCTCCCTTAGCCCGCCAGGCTCTCGGCGGCGGCTTTGACATCTTCTGCGGTCCCGACCTGACGACTGGCCAGGCTGCGCTCGATCCGGCGCACCATACCGCTCAGCGCTTTGCCCGCGCCGATCTCCCAGGTCTCGGTCACGCCGTTCGCGGCCATCCAGGCCACACTCTCGCGCCAGCGCACGGTGCCTGTCACCTGCGTGATCAGGTTCGCCCGGATCGCCTGCGCGTCGCTCGAGGCCTCCGCCGTGATATTGCCGACCAGCGGCACTTTCGGCGCGCTCAAGGTCACCTCCTGGAGGGCGTCTTCCATCACCTGCGCGGCGGGCGTCATGAGATTACAATGGAACGGCGCGCTCACCGGCAGCATGACCGCGCGCTTGGCGCCGCGCTCCTGGGCCAGGGCCACGGCGCGTTCTACCGCCGCCGCATCGCCCGAGACCACCACTTGCGCGGGATCGTTGTCATTGGCTGCGCCGCAAACCTGCCCCTGGGCGGCCTCAGAGGCGAGTTCGATCACCGCCGCAAGATCGAGGCCAAGGATAGCGGCCATGGCGCCCTGCCCGGCGGGCACCGCCGCCTGCATCGCGTCGCCCCGGATCCGCAAAAGCCGCGCAGTATCCGCAAGGCTCATCGCGCCCGCGGCACACAAAGCGGAATACTCGCCCAGCGAATGCCCAGCAACGAACGCCGCGCGTGTCACCTCGACACCTTCTGCCTCCAGCGCCGCCATCGCCGCCATCGAGGTGGCCATCAGCGCGGGCTGCGCGTTTCGGGTCAGGGTCAGCGTCTCGGCATCCCCCTCCCAGATCAGATCGGACAAAGCCTCGCCCAGGGCCGCGTCGACCTCCTCGAAAACGGCGCGCGCGGCCGGGTAGGCCTCCGCCAGATCGCGCCCCATGCCGATGCTCTGGGCGCCCTGGCCCGGAAACAGAAATGCCAAAGTCAAAAGAAAACCCCCGAAGGCTGCACTCACCTGCGGGGGCTATCTCAACTGGCCCTAAGCTGCAATTGCCGGGCGGTTCGTCTTCACTCGTTACAGGTCACACACCCATCTCACCGATCACTCGCTGTCGCCGCTGGGCCGTGCAACGGGCCGACCGCAGGCGCGCGATCCACAAGGTTCATTACCGCCGCCATCAGACAGACCGCGAAAAAGACGGTCGATGCCGCCAACACGATCTGTCCCAGGCGTCCAATCTCGGTGTCTTCACCGCGAACAACTTTTACTTCAGTCCACATACTCGACACTTTCAAACTTGATACTCAGTCTCTCACCTCGTGGGGTATGCATTCTATGACCTGCAATTTCGACGAATATTTTACGCAAATCGTGCCTTGCCGAGGAAACAATCTGTAGGCCGAGGGGGAAACCTATCCTTTTAGACAGGTAATTGACCCGGCAACCTGTTGCTCGCGAAATTGCCCCTACGTCACCCTGTCAGGTTTCCGCCCCAATCCTTGCGACCGGCCCGGCCGTTCCGACTGCTGATTCCGCGCATCTCGCGCACGCAAAGGGGTTGCATTCGCCTGCCCCGGGCCATATCCACCGCCATCCGCCGCAACGATTGACTGCGTGGCCTCTCGTGACCGGGAGGGCGGATGAGACGCCCGGTCTTTGAAACACGCTTGGAGAGAATTGGAGATCGCATGCCGTTTTACGAGCATGTCATGATTGCGCGTCAGGATTTGTCCAACGCGCAGGCCGAGGGCCTGATTGAGCACTTCGGCGGTATCTTGTCCGAAAATGGTGGAAGCCTCGTCGACAGTGAATACTGGGGCGTCAAAACCATGGCTTACAAGATCAACAAGAACCGCAAGGGCCACTACGCGTTTTTGAAAACCGACGCGCCCGCAACCGCCGTGCAAGAGATGGAGCGCCTGATGCGCCTGCATGACGACGTGATGCGCGTGCTCACCGTCAAGGTCGACGGCCACGAAGAGGGCCCGTCGATCCAAATGCAAAAGCGCGATGACCGCGACCGCGGCGATCGCCGCGAGCGTCGCTAAGGAGGGCCCAGGATATGGCAGCCAAACCGTTTTTCCGCCGTCGCAAGTCCGATCCGTTCGAGGGTGATAACGCGCCCAAGATCGACTATAAGGACACGCGCCTGCTTCAGCGCTACATCTCTGAGCGCGGCAAGATCGTGCCCTCGCGCATCACTGCCGTGGGCGCCAAAAACCAGCGTAAGTTGGCCCAGGCGATCAAGCGGGCGCGCTTTCTCGCGCTCCTGCCCTACAGCGTCAAATAAGGGAGACCTGCAATGCAAGTGATCCTACTGGAACGCGTGGCCAAGCTGGGCCAGATGGGCGAAGTCGTCACCGTCAAGGACGGCTATGCCCGCAACTTTCTGCTGCCGCAGAAAAAGGCCCTGCGCGCCAATGATATGAACCTCGCGGCCTTCGAGGCGCAAAAGGCGCAGCTTGAGGCCCGAAATCTCGAAACCAAGTCCGAAGCTGAAAGCCTGGCGGGCAAGCTTGAGGGTGAGCAGTTCGTCATCATCCGTTCAGCGTCTGATGCCGGCTCGCTCTATGGCTCGGTTACGCCGCGCGATGCGGCCGATGCCGCCACCGAGGCCGGCTTCAGCGTAGACAAAAAGCAGATCGCGCTGGCCGCGCCCATCAAAGAGCTTGGCCTGCATGTCGTCCATGTGGTCCTGCACCCCGAGGTCGATGTCGAGATCACGCTGAACGTCGCACGCTCCACCGAGGAGGCCGAGCTTCAGGCGTCGGGCAAGTCGATCCAGGAGCTGGCAGCTGAAGAAGAAGCCGCGGCCGAGTTCGAGATTGCTGAGCTCTTCGACGATATCGGCGCCGCGCAACTCGACGAACTCGAGGACGCGCCGGCCGAGGTTGCCTCCGAGCAGTCCGAAGGCGAGGACACCGACGCCGAAGCTGAAAGCGACGACGAAGACCAGAGCTAAGAAGACCAAAGCTCAGCTGTGGCGGTCACCCGCCAAGCCCACCCGCCAAGCTAGTGTCACAAAAAGAAAACCGCGTCCCGAGGGGCGCGGTTTTTTCGTGTCTCTAGAGGCTTACGGGCCTGGCTGAGCGGCTTAGCGTTCGTCGGTCGGCTCATCACCGCCGCCGCCGCCACCGCCTCCCCCGCCGCCTCCGCCACCGCCGCCGCCTCCGGCGCCGCCAGCGCCACCATCACCGCCGGCGGTGTTACCGCGATCTTGGTTCGGTGCGCGCATACGCAACAATACTTGCGCCTCGCAACTGGCGCCGTCATCGGTGCCTACCCAGATATCCATCTCCCCGTTTTGACCCACCAACGCCAACAGACGTGCATCCAACGTCCGCGAATTGTCGTTCCAGAACCAAGCGCCGTCTGGCGTCCGGACAAGCAATAGCGTGTCGCAATCATTCTGCGTTCTTGTGGCCACCAGCACCTGACTGACCGCAACATCGGTCAAGTTGATCGACACATGCGGCGGCGTGAGAAACAGGCCCGAAGTCGGACCGCCGGAGGCCTGGATCGGACAGCCCTGCAAGGCGGTTGTGCCACCGGCATTGAGCGCAAAGCTCACCCCGCGCACCAATTCGTCCTCTTGAAGCGAGAACTGTCCCAAGCCCGCGGCGCCCGCACTGGGACAGGCTGCGGCTGAGCCCGCGCCAAGGCCTGCGATGCCGAGGGCCAATGCGGCGGCCATCCTGCTTACTCTGATCATATTTACGTCTCCCGTATTCGTCCCTGAAAGCGCGCCAGGCGCGTGTCCCTCAATGTCCCGCTCTAGACTGTGTCGCGCCCGCGGCCCCGATCGTTCAAACCTGCACTCTAAGCCCCAGATCTGCATTCGAAACCAAAGTCAATTCAACCAAGTCTCCAGTTCCAGCGATGCCGGGCAACCACCGCCACCGAAGGAGCCCAACCAGACATCCAATCGCCCGTTGAGCTGCGGCCCGAGGCGAAGGTCTAGGCGCGGATCGAGATTGCCATTGCTGTCATCGTCAAAGAACCACTGACCGGTGGCGGCACTGTAAACCAGCATCGTGGTGTCGCATCCGCTGCTCACTTCAAGCTCAAGCCGGTAGCCGGTCATTCCATCTAAGAAAAAGGTGAAATTCGGGTTCGCGCTCATGAACCCGAAGGCGCCGGGAATGTTGCAACCGGCCACCGGGCTCAAACCGGCGGCACTCGTGGGATAGGTCTGCGGCGAATAGAGAAAGTCTCCGCTGGCATTGATCTGCGTGCCCACCAGGCCCGGATTGGGGCAACCCGCGACAGCTTGCGGCGGGGGCGCAGGCAACGGAGCGGGTGCTGGGGCAGGCAGGGGTGCGGGGGCAGGTGCTGCACTCGCTGAGGTGAGGTTCAACTGCGCCGGACACCGCTCCGCGTTGAAGGTCCCGACCCAAATATCGACCCGGCCCGCCAGGCCAGCGGCATCGACCACAAGGCTCGGGTCGAGATTGCCGTTGCTATCATCGTCAAAGACCCAAAAGCCATCGGCGCGCCGCACAAGAAGGGTCGTGTCACAGGCGCTGTCCACACTCATCTGCAGGCCGGCTTGCGGCGGGGCAGTGAAGGACAATGCAAACTCCGCATCCGCACGGGCATAGCCGCGCGCCGAAGGCGTCAGGCTGCACTGCGCCACCAATTGCTCTCCACCCGCCTCAACGTTGAAGGAGCGGGTCTGCGAGAAATCATCGGCGCCGAAGGTATAGGCGGCGCTGTTCAGACCGGGATCGGGACAGGCCCAAGCCGCGCCAGATGCCAAAAGCGTCACACCAAAGACCAGGACGGCGCGGAGGACGCGGTTGGTTGAACATGCGGTCATGGCGGGCCCCTTCTGTCGACACCAGGGGCGCGCACGCGTCACGTGTTCAAGCCCCGATGCCCGAACCCTAAGCCGAGACCGGCTACCTTGCCCAGCGAAACCTGCAAAAACCGAAAACGGCCGCCAAATTTGGCGGCCGTTCGGCATAGTTCACGCTGTTTGGGGCTGGTTTGAACCCGGTCGGTCAGGCCTCTTCCTCAAGTGCTTTGACCGCCTTTTCTAGGGTGCCCTTCTTGACCGTCTTCTCTTTCACCTCGGCCATCTCAAAGATGAAATCGACGACTTTGTCTTCGAACAGCGGCGCGCGGATCTGCTGTTGGATCGCGCCGTTTTTCTGAACAAATTCAAAGAATTCCCGCTCATTTCCGGGATATTGCCGCGCTTGGGTCATCACGGCCTGAGTGAACTCGGCATCCGAGACCTCGACGTCGTTCTTTTGACCGAGCTCGGCCAGCAGAAGGCCCAAACGAACGCGCCGCTCGGCCAGACCGGTATGCTCGTCCGTCGTCTCAATCTCCGGGTGATCGTGGCCCTGCACGTCGGGGTTTTCCTCGTGCCAGAGCTGATGGGCGATCTGCCCGGCCTCGGCCTCGACCAGGCTCGGCGGTAGCTCGAACTTGACCTGGCTGTCGAGCTGATCGAGCAGCGAGCGCTTGAGCACCTGACGCGCCGCTCCGGCATATTCTCCGGCAAGCCGCTCCTCGATCTGACCCTTCAGTGCGGCGAGATCTTCGGCGCCGAACTTCTTAGCCAGCTCATCGTCGATCTCCGCCTTGGCGGGCTTTTTCACCTCTTTGATCTTACAGGCAAAAACCGCCGCCTTCCCGGCCAGATGCTCGGCCTGATAGCCGTCCGGGAAGCTCACTTCGACAGACTTATCATCGCCCGCCTTCACGCCTTCAAGCTGCTCTTCGAAGCCCGGGATGAACTGACCCGAGCCCAGGACCAGCGGGAAATCCTCCGCCGCGCCGCCCTCGAACTCCTCGCCATCGACCGAGCCCACGAAATCAAAGACGACCTGATCGCCCGACGCCGCCTTGCCCTTCTTGGTCTCGAAGTTTTGCGCGTTCTCGGCCAGGTTGCCCAACGCCTCGTCGACCTCTTTGGCCTCGGGCTTGACCACCAAACGCTCGAGCTTGAGCGCCTTATAGTCGATCTCGGGCACGTCGGGCAGCTTCTCATAGCTCAGCGCCACCACGATATCGTCGCCGTCGGACCAATCTTCGTTGACGACCTTGAGCTCGGGCTGCGCGGCCGGACGATCGCCGGTATTGCCCAGATGCTCTTGCAGCGCGCCGTCAACGCTCTCCTGGATCACCTCGCCCATAACGCGCTGACCGAACTGCTTTTTCAGAAGCGGCATCGGCACCTTGCCCTTGCGGAAACCCTTCATCTCGATCTCGGGTTGCGCCTCGGTCAGCTTGGCGTCCACCTTGTCGTCAAGCTCGGCGCTGGTGATGGTGATCTCAAAGCCGCGCTTGAGACCTTCGTTCAGCGTCTCGGTGACATTCATCTGGAGCCCTCTTTGCATGCCTAAAAGCCCCGGGCTCATGCCGGGGCGAAAATCTGCGCCTTCCTAGTGGCAGGCCCGGGCTCGTTCAAGGTCAAAATGGGGGCCATAGAGGCCCGATCAGGCCGAAAGGGTCTCGCGCCCCTCCGCCAAAAACCGGACAAACAAGATCGTCAGGTTTTCCCGCCGCGATTGATCGGGCCAAACCGCATAAAGCCCCAGCGGCTTGAGCTCCCAATCCGGCAAAACACGCACCAGATCGCCGCGCGCGATGCCCTGCTCGGCCATGGTTTGCGGAATATCGGTCAAGCCCAGGGCGCGGGTCGAAAACTCATAAAGCGCGGCCGCGGAATTGACCGAGATGCGCGCGCGTTCGGCGACCCGCACCGTTTGACCGCCCGGCCCGTGCATCTCCGTCTGATCGCCGCGCATGGCAAAACCGATCCACTCCAACGCCTCCAGATCGCTTGGATGACGGACGGGTTCATGGCGCGCCAAAAACTCGGGATGGGCCACCAAATAGCGCGGCTCCGAGCCGATGCTGCGCGCCATGAGCCCGCTGTCTTCGAGCCACCCCGCGCGTAAGCCGATATCGAACCCATCCCGGATCAAATCGCGCCGCGCATCCGAGAAATCAAAGCTCAGATCGACCCTTGGATAAAGCTGCGCAAAGCCGGCGAACCGGTCCATCAGGCAGGATTGCGTGACAAAGGCCGGCGCGGTGATGCGCAGGCGGCCAACTGGGTCATCGCTGGCCGGTTGCAACGCGTCGAGCCCCTGCTCGGCCTCGCTCAGCATGGCACGCGCGCGCTCGTACAAAAGCCGTCCGTCCTGGGTCAGCGATAGGCTGCGGGTCGAGCGATAAAGCAGCGTGACGCCCAGATCCGCCTCCAGGCTTGAGACCGTCTCGCTCACCCGGCTCGGCGCCAGGCCCAGCGCCTGCGCGGCCGCGCGAAACGTGCCCTGGTCCACGACCGTGGCAAAGATGGCGATACTGCGAAGCTTGTCGATCATTGTTCGGCCCAGCGGAATGACACAATCGGCATTCACCCAATTATGCGGAACGCTCCGGGTCAATAGGGTGTTTTTGCCAGCGCCAAAGGGCCAGCACGACAGACGACCTTAATCCAATCACCGGGAGCAGATCATGCAACGCAGAACCTTGCTCACCACCACGCTGGCCAGCGCCCTTGCCGCTGTGCTGGCCCGCCGCACAGGAGCCCAAACCATGGATGAGACCAGCCAAGCTTCCTTCGACACCGTCATGGCCTTCATGGGCGCCATGGGCAGCGGTGACATGGCGCAGATGGATGCGCTCATGGCCGACGACATGGTCTGGCACAACGAAGGCGACGCGACCCTGCCCTGGATCGGTGAGACCTCTGGGAAACAGGCGATCTTCGAATTCTTGGGCGTCTTCACTTCGAACCTCGAAACGACCCTTTGGGAAAACACCGACGCCTTCGCCTCGGGCGACACGGTCGCTGTCTTCGGCCGTATGAACAGCATCGCGACCCGAACGGGCCAGGAAACCGGGGAATTCACCTTCGCCCTGCGCGCCAAGGTCCGCGACGGCCAAGTCGTGCTTTGGAACTGGTTCGAAGACAGCTTTGCCGTGAGCCAAGCCTATCACGGTCGTGCGTAAACGCGGACATTATATCAGGAGGAAAACATGACCAACACTCTGACCAGACGTGACCTTTTCGCCGGCGCAGGCCTCAGCCTCGGCGCTGTCGCCCTCATTCGCGCGGGCTTCATGCCCACAGCAGCCCATGCCGATGGCCATGGCGATCTGCCCCCGGGCACAGTGCACAGCTTCGCCAGCGGCGGCGTGACGGTCCACACCTATGTCTCGCCCGCCCAAGCGGTGAACGTGACGGCCCATGTGCTAGAGCTGGGCGACCGGCTTTTGGTGGTGGATTCGACCTTCCTGCCGCCAACCGCGGCAGAGCTTGGCGCGCTCATCGAAAGCACCGGCAAGACCGTCGACACCGCCTATATCAGCCACGAGCATCCCGATCACTTCAGCGGCGTCGCGGCCCTGCCCCAGATCGCCTGGCAGACCCTGCCCGAGATCCGCGAAGCAATCGCCACGGAAGCCGCCGCCGGTGACGGCCCACCGCCCACAGCGCTTCTCGAAGGCTCTGATCTGGCGCTGGGGATGCGCGAGATCGGTGGCGTGCCGGTCGAGTTTCGCGCCTATGACGCAGCCGAGGCACCCAAGACCATTGTTACAGTCTTGCCCGAACAGCGCATCGCGGTGGTCCAGGACCTCGTCTATAACGGCGTCTACTTCGCTCCCGGCGTGGATCGCGGCAACTGGATCGCCACGCTCGAAGGCCTGCGCGATGACCCGGCCGTTGAGACGCTCCTCGTCGGCCACGGCCTGCCCACCACGCGCGGCGAACTCGACACCGCCATCGGCTATCTGCGCACGCTCGATGCCGCCTGGGATGCAGCCGCCACCCCCGATGAAGTGGTCGCCGCCATGCAGTCCGCCTATCCGGGCTATGGCGGTGAGTTCCTGCTCGGCCTGACCCAGGCCTATTGGGACAAGTAGGCAAGTCTCAAATATGCGGCCCGGCCAGATATGGCCGGGCGCTCCCTGACCGCTGTGAAATCCTTTGCGCAGGCCCAAACCTGCGCCAAGTTTTCGCCTAAACGACCCGAAAGGACACGATTATGGGCACTGGCCTCGAAAACGTTCACAAAATCTACCTCGAAGGCATCGCCCAGGGCGACGCCCGCCGCGCCGTCACCGAATATACCGGCCACCGCTACACCCAGCACTCCACCGGGGTCGGCGACGGGGTCGAGGGGTTCTTGAGCTTCTTTGAGCCCTTCTTGGAGCGAAATCCAGACCGCGACATCACCATCCGGCGCAGCTTTCAGGACGGCCCGTGGGTCTTTTGCAGCGCCTATCAAAATCTAGGCGGTGGCGCCGCTGAATGGGTGACGATGGACATGTTCTTCACCGATGCCGAGGGCCTGATCCTCGAGCATTGGGACGTCATCGCGCCCTATGTGGCCAAGACCGCCTCGGGCGTCGATATGGTCACCGGACCCTCGGGCCCATCCGGCGGGACGCAAGACACCGAGGCCAACAAAAGCCTGGTGCGCGAATACACCAAACAAGTCCGCCAAGAGGGTGACATTGGCAAAATCGACCGCTTCGTCGCCGCCGACCTGACCCAGCACCGGCCCGAAATCGCCGCCGGGCGGGACGGTCTGCGCGCGCATCTGGCCACCGAGGCGGAAGGCCAGTTCGAGATGCTCTTTCACCTGATGGGCGACGGCGATCTGGTGCTGACCTATGCCAAGCGCCACGCGAACGGCGCGGATATCGCCGCCTTCGATCTCTACCGCGTGCAAGACGGCATGATCGCGGAACACTGGGGCATCGAAGAAGCGATCGGCCCGCACGAGAGTTGGGGCAATTCCGGCAAGTTCTAAGGCGTCCAGCCCTTGCCGCCGACCCCGCCTTCATTTTTCCCAAAATACTCGCGCCGGAGGCGTCCCTAGGGCCGCCCCCGGCACGCCGCCTCCGGTCTAGAGCGTCCGACCTTAAACTTGAGACGCAAAATACCCTGCCGCGCTTCGCGCTCTCGGGATACTTTGGTCAAATGATAAGTCAGGTTAAAGGTCGGGCGCTTTAGCGCGCAGGCTGGGCAAAGCGCAAAAGCGGCATACAGTCCCGCGCCAGGGCCTCAACGCGGTCGATCACATCTCCCGAGAGCCACTCGGCCTTGGGCACCTGCTCGCGCACCATCAAGGATTTCAGCTTGATGATCTCGGCATGACGGTGTTCGGCATGCTCGGTAAAGCCCTTGGGCATGGAGCTCAGCGACATCGAAGGGTCCAAGCTTCGCCCTGCCCCGTCCAGCGCCGCCAAAACCTCATCGAGCTTACCGGCGCGCTCGATCATCGCCTCACGCATCGGGCCCAGCTGTTTGGGCGAAAGGTTATAGAACCCCGCCACCGCCATGCCGCCCTCGGCCCCCATCTGCATGTAGACGATCCCCGCAAGCTCCGACTTGCTGCCCGTCGGCGTCAAAAGCCCGGACGCATTGGTCTTGTAGGGCGACTTATCCTCCGAGAAGCGCACATCGCGGTTGAGACGAAACATCGTCGATTTCCCTCCCATCAGCGGGCGGGGCGCGTCGCTCAGCCGGTTGCTCAAGGCTTCAAGCAGCGCGATGAACGGCGCCTCGACCCCGTCCTTGAAGCGCTTTTGATTGGCGTTGAACCAGTCGCGGTCGTTGTTCTGGCTCAGCTCGCGGAAAAACGCGAAAGCATCGTCTTGAAAGCCGCTTTGTGCCGCCATGGTCCTCTCCCTCACCTGTCTTGAATGCGTCAGCTAGCGCCGGGCAAAGCCCGCACAAGACCTAGCCCAGCCGCAAGCGCAGGGTGACGATCTCGAAATTCCCGAGCTCCAGGCGCAGCTGCCCGCCCGTGATCTCCAACGGCTCAGTGTCCAGCTCCAAAAGCCCGCAATTCTCAGCCGAGCGCACGCGAGGATCGAGCGTGAGTTCAGCCGGCCCGCGCGTGTTATGCGCCTCAAAGAGCCGCACGATGATCCCGTCGCCGTTCTCGGCCGGTTTGACCGTCTCGATGACCACGCGCGGTGCATCGCTGCGCACAACCGGGCCCATGGCGCCCGGCCCCGGCCCCGCACTCCCAGCAAACACCCGCGGCGGCAGGTTCAGCGCATAGGCCTCGCGCCGCACATCCAACCTGCGGTCGCCCTCATGGGGCAAGAGCGCATAGGTAAAGCGGTGATGGCCCTGATCGGCGGTGCTGTCGGGCATGGTCGCCGATTTAATGAGCGACAGGCGCAGGACATCGCCCCTGACATCATAGCCGTATTTGCAATCGTTGAGCAGCGCGACGCCGAAATCGCCTTCGCTCAAATCGGCCCATTTCTGCGCGGGCACTTCGAATTGGGCGGCGTCCCAGCTGGTGTTGCGATGGGTGGGGCGGTCGATCTGGCCCCATTGGATCTCAAAGTTTGCCCGCGAGGCGCGCACGGAAACCGGGAAGGCCGCCTTCAACAGCAGATGCTGCTCATGCCAATCGACCTCGGTGTCGAAATCGAGCCGGGCGGAGCTGCGCGTTAGGCTGATCTTTTGCACCAGGCTTGAGCGGCGGAACGCGCGCTTGATCTCAATGGCGGCGCGCAGCGGGCCGTCCTCGACGATCTCAAGGCTGTTGAGCGCGGTCACCACCTCCCCGCGATCCTCAAAGAAAATGTCGATATCCCAGGCGTCCCAACTGATCGGGCGGTCCTCGAAAAGCTCCAGCTTATTGCCGAACATCCCCGCCTTCAGGACCTCGCGCCCCGCCCGCTTGTCATAGACCGAGCTCAGCATGCCATGCGGGCCTATCGTGACGCTGAGATAGGCATTCTCCAGCACCGCGCCGCCATCGTCTGTGGCCCAGGCCCGGGCCGCGTCTGGGGGCTCAGGCGCCTCTATCGCGCTGGGTGTCAGCCAACGCGCGGCCAAGGGCGCCGCTTCGGGCAGCTCGACCAGCACCCCGCCCGCAAGCCTCTGCGCCGGGAGCGTCACGCCGTCTTCCGCCACCGACCCCGTCCCCTCGGGCAGGACCGCATAGCGCGTGCCGGGCAGCGGTGCGGGATCGAGGACCAGATGCCCGGGCACGCGCAGCATCAGCGCCTCGGCTGCTCGGCTCAGCGCCGCCTCCCCGGCCTGGGTGATCTCGGCGAAATCCTCGCGCGCATCGACGAAGACCTGCGCGATCGAGGTACCGGTCAGGATGTCGTGGAATTGCAGCGTGCAGAGCTTCTGCCAGGCACGCGTCAGATCATTAGGCTCCTGCCCCGCCATTAGGGCCAGCGACATCGCAAGCTCGGCATCATGGAGCAAGCGCTCGGCCATCCGGTTCTGCCGCTTGATCCAGCCATTGCCCGTCAGCACCCCGCGATGTCCCTCGAGGTAGAACTCACCGAGCCAAGTGGGAAGCTGCGCGGCCTGGGCCTCGAGCTGGTCGAAATAGCGCCGCACCGTGGAAAACTCGACCTTGGGCGCCCCGGGCAGCGCGGCATAGGTCTTGCCCCGGCGAATGAGCTCATCGGTCGGCCCGCCGCCGCCATCGCCGTAGCCATAGGCGATCAGCAGATCGCGCACCCGGTCCTTCATTGTGTTGCGCTCCCAGGTGCCCACCACCTCGGCCGCCGTCAGATCGGATTTGTAATTGGTCGGGAACGGCAGATGCTGCACGCCCCTGGGCGTGGTCAGAAACTGCGCGATCACGCGGGAGCCGTCGATCCCCTCCCACCAGGTCGTCGAGGCGGGCATCTGGTTATACTGGTTCCAATTCACCTTGTTGGTCACAAACCATTTGAGCCCGGCCTGGCGCATGAGTTGCGGCAGACAGGCGGGAAACCCGAATGTGTCGGGCAGCCAGAGCACCGGACATTGCGTGTCTTCGCCGAAGGTCTCATCGCAATAGCGCCGGGCCAGCAACAGCTGGCGCACGAGCGCCTCAGCGCCGGGCATATTGGCGTCGGGCTCCACCCACATCCCGCCCAGCACTTCCCAACGCCCCTCGGCCACTCGCTCGCGGATGCCATCGAAAATCTCGGGGTAGTCTTCCGCCGTCCAAGCATAAAGCTGCGGCTGAGAATGCGAAAAATGCATCTCCTTGTGCCGCTCCATCAGGCGCAGCACATTGGAATAGGTCCGCGCGTTCTTCTGGCGGATCTGTGCCATCGGCCAAAGGTAAGCGACGTCCATATGGGCGTGCCCCGCGGCATGGAGCGTAATGTCCAGCGGGGGTGCGGCGGTCTTGAGCCCGTAGCTTAACCGCTCCATCGCGGGCGCGATCGAGGCGCGAAAGCCCTTCTCCATCGGGTCGCGCGTGTCCAGCGCCAGAAAAGCCGCATCAAGCGCGGACAGGATCGCGTGCTTTTCGGGCCGGTTGTCGTTCATGTGGCCGCTGAGATCGAGGGCGGTTTCGGCCAGCATCACGAAATCCTGCAAACCGCGATCCAGATCGACCACCGCGCATTCCCTGAGCAGCAGTTGCGAGGGGTCCGCCCGGTCCGGCGGCCAGCCCGACAGCCCGGTCCAACCATGCAGCAGCAGCCGATGCTCGGCCCCGTCGGAATAGGCCTCGGGCACTTCGATCGTGTGGTGATAGCGGTCGGCGGAGGCGATGATCTCCCCGTCGATATAGGCCAGGGCTTCGGGGTGCGTGAAGATATCGCCCGCCACACCCAGGGGCAGGTGCAACGCAGGTTCGGCCCAGCTTTTGGGCACCGCAAACCGCGAGCGCAGGACGAAATGGACACCCTGCCCGCCCCAATGGCTGTGCCAGTCCAGCACCTCGCCCCGCTCGCCCACGCTGAGGTCGGGCATGGTGGCCGCATCGGGCAGATGCTCCAGCGTAAAGCGGTCGATTGGGATGCGCGCGCGGTGGATCAGCGGGCGGATCAAGCGCAGCCTTTGGGCGATCTTTTCCGCCGTCAGGCGTTGGCGGTGTGACATCTTATGGTGGTTCCCGCCCTAGCCCGTGCTCAACTCAAAACCCGGGACGCGGCCGCGCTCGATGGTCTCAAAACCCTCCAGCCGGTCAAGCGCCGCCAAACCTTCGCGCGCCTCCTGCGAAGACCCCCAATCGCGGTCCAGATCCGGCCAGGGGATCGAGGAAATCAGCAGTTGCGTATAGGGATGCTGCGGCGCGCCGATTACCGCGTCGGGCGGCCCAGCCTCGACCACATGGCCCTTATAAAGCACCATCACGTAATCCGAGACATGGTAGGCCGTGGCCAGGTCATGGGTGATGTAGAGGATCGAGATGCCGTGCTGATCCTTGAGGTCGTGGATGTTTTTCAGGATCGTCGCGCGCAGGCTGGCATCGACCATGGAAACCGGCTCATCGGCGATCAAAAGCTTGGGGCTGAGCATCAGGGCACGGGCCACGATCAGACGCTGACGTTGCCCGCCGGAAAGCTGATGCGGATAGCGGCCCAGCACGGTTTCCGGCGCAAGACCCACGGCGCGGCAAGCCTCCTCCATCGCGTGGCGGGTGTGATCGGCCCCCTCGCTCAGGCCAAACCGCTCGAACGGAAACTTGAGCGCGTGATTGACCCGGTAGAACGGGTTGAAACAGGCATAGGGGTCCTGGAAAACGGCCTGCACCTCCTTGCGGAAGGCGAGCGCGTCCTCGGCGCTTTGCCGGTTGATGTCGCGGCCTTTGAAGCGGACCGCGCCGGTGCTGGGCGGATTGAAGCCCAACATCAGGCTGCCCATGGTCGATTTACCCGAGCCCGACTGCCCCACGATTGAAATGATCTTAGGCACTTCACCGTCGAGCTTGAAGCTCATGCGCTGGAGCGCGGTGACCGCGCCATAAGCCTTGGAGACGTTCTCCAGCTCCAGGAGCGGCGTGCCATCGGGTGAGGCATAACCCGCTGCGGGGCTTGCTGGGGCCGGGTCGAGAAAGCTTTCCCCCCCGACCAGCGGCACGGAAGAGATCAGCTCCCGCGTGTAGGGGTGTTCGGGATGCTCCAGGATCTGGCGCACAGGCCCAAACTCGACCAGCTCGCCCTTTTTCAGGACCGCGATCTCATCGACCGAATGGGCCATCAGCCCCATATCATGGCCGATCAGAATGAGGCCCGCGCCGATCTCGGCCTGCACATCGCGCAAGGTCTGCATGACATGGCGCTGGGTGATCACGTCGAGCGCGGAGGTTGGCTCATCGGCTATGATCAGATCGGGGCCGAGCGAGACACCGATGGCGATGCAGACCCGCTGCTTCATCCCGCCCGACAGCTCATGGGGGTAAAGCGGGCCGACGATCTCGGGATCGAGCCCCACGCTGGTCAGCGCGGCGTCGGAACGACGTTTAAGCTCGGCTTCGTCGCTGATGCCTTCATGGGCGACGATCCCGTCCCAAAGCTGATGGGCCACGCGCATCACCGGGTTGAGCGAGTTCATCGCGCCCTGGGGGATGTAGCTGATCTTGGAGAGCCGCACCTGGCGCATCGCCTCATCGCTGAGGTTCAGCAGGCTGGGCGTCTCGAGCGAATTGAGGTGGATCTCGCCCCCTGCCACAAAGCCAGGCGCGGCAAGCATCCGCATCGCCGAGAGCGCGGTCGTGGTCTTACCCGAGCCGCTTTCGCCGATAAAGCCCACGCGGCGGCCCTTATCGATCGACAGCGAGATATCGGTGACGGCATGGACCACGCCCTGCGAGGTCGGGAAGTCGATGGAGACATTGCGGAAATCGAGGATGGTCATGGGGTGGTGCCCCTAACTCTGAGGGCAGCGCCCGATGTTGGGAGGGAGTTATTCGGACGAGTCGCCCGGACCGGACTTGAACCAAGCGCCATCACAGCCTCCTCAAACGCGGGTTCGAAATTTCATCGAGACCCAGATTGACAAGTAGCAGCCCGATAAACATCACCGCCAGCAGCGCCGTGGGAATGCCCCACCACCACCAGAGGTTCTGGATCAAAGCCCCGGAATTGATCGCGTCATAGATCACTCGGCCCAGCGTCGGGATCCGCTGCGGGCCTAAACCCAAGACCTCAAGCCCCACAGCCGTCACAATCGAGGTCGTCACATTGGCGATGAACGAGCCGAAGAGATAGGGCACCAGATTGGGCAGCATCTCGCGGAACATGATATGCCCGGTCGAGGCGCCCGACAGCCGCGCCATCTGCACATAGCCCGAGGTCCGCATCGACAGCACCTGCGCCCGGATCAGCCGCGTGGGCGATTGCCAGACAAAGCACGCGATCAGCATCGCCATGATGGTCAGCGAAATGTCCCCATAGGCGGCCTGAAACACCACCAGGATCAGGAGCGGCGGGATGGTGATCATCACGTCCGAGCCCACGCGGATCACATCATCCGTGCGCCCGCCGACAAACCCGGCGGTAAAGCCCAGAAAAATCCCGATCGACATGCCGATAAGCGAGGCAAGCATGCCGACATAGAGCGAATTTGGCGCGCCCACGATCAAGAGCGCCAGGATATCCTTGCCCGTCACATCCGTGCCCAGGGGATGAGCCCAAGAGCCCACCTGCCCACGCATATTCTCGATGCCCACAGGCCCCTGACGCGGCATGCCAGAGCCCGTGAACACGAGGTCCGTGTCCCAAAAAAGCCGCCCCAGAATGCCCAGCGCGATAATACTCAGGAGCAGCCCCAGGCCCCAGATCAGCTTGGGATTGAACCAGGGATTGTCGAAGCGTTTCATCCGGCGCAACTGCGCGCGGGTCAGGCCGGACGTGTCAGCGGCGGCGGTCTCGGGTGCTGCGGCGCTGTCGGGGGTGTTTTGCTCAACCATCGCGCCCTAGCCCCCGTGCCGGATGCGCGGATCAATCAGCGGATAGACCAGATCGACGAGAAACACGGCCACTGCGGTCATCAGGATGATGACGTAGCTCACGCCTTGGATGACCGGGTAATCCTGCGTCAGGATCGCGTCATAAAGGAGCTTTCCCATGCCGGGATAGGCAAAGATACGCTCCACCAGCACCTGACCGGCCACGAGCAGGCCGATCTTGAGCGCGAAGGCGGTGATCTGCGGCAAGATCGCGTTGCGGATCATATAACGGTAGAGGATGTAGCGCGGCCTGAGCCCCTTGGCCTTGGCGAGCGTCGTATAATCCTCGCCCTGCACGGTGATCATCAGACCGCGCATGCCCAAGGCCCAAAAACCGAAGGTCACGACAACGATGCTAAGCGCGGGCAGAAAGCCGTGATAGGCGACAGAGGCGATGAAATCGAGGCTCCAGCCCGGCTCTACATTTAGGCCATACGGCCCCGACAGCGGGAACCACCTAAGCTGGGTCGAGAAGACATACATCAGCAGAAGGCCCGACAGGATCGGCGGGATAGACGTGAAGACCATCGCCGCCGGGATCGCGACCTTCCACAGCCGCGGCGTATGCTCCCACACCATCAGCGCGCCCAGAAGATTGCCGATGATGAAGGTGATAATGAGCGAGATCAGCATCAGCCCAATGGTCCAGGGCAGCGCATTGCCGATCATAGAGGCGACCGGCGTGGGAAAGCTCGCTGTAGACAGGCCCAGATCGAAGGTCAGCGTGTTTTTGACATAGAGTAGGTATTGCACGATCAGCGGCTGATCGAGGCCAAAGCTCGCGCGCAGCTGGGCCAGGATATCCTCGGAATTGGCCACCGAGCCGCCGCCCGCCGCCATCCGCCCCAAAGCGGCGGAAGCCGGATCAAGACCCGACAGGCGCGGGATGATCCAAATCAGCGTCGCCGCGATCACAATCGTCAGGATCAGCGTGATCAGCCGGTTCGTGAGATAGCCCGTTGCGATGCGTGACATGATCTGCCTCCCCCTTTTGGTCCCCTGACCCCTGCGGCGTGACGCCCTGAGCGGGGAATGCCCGGGGCCATATCGTTGGCCCCGGGACAGGCGCGCCCTTATTCGGCGCGGGTCAGATTGTGGATGATCTGATGGCCCGAATTCCAATGGAAAAACGGGTGATTGTAGTAGTTCTCATCCGACGGCCAGCCCTCCCAATGGGTGGTGTTGAATGGCATCAGCTTGAACGCCTGCACCAACGGGATGAAGGGCATCTCGGCATCGAGATACTGATAAGCCTCGGCCACCAGGCCCGGGATTTCCGGATCACCCAGCGGCAAGCCCTCGATCTGACCCACGACCGCCGAATAGGCCGAGGCCGCCTCGCCATCCCAGCGCGCGGTGTTGTTGAAGCCCGGGCTGCGTTCCCCCACCGGCACCACATCGGCGACGGTATAGCGGCCCATCGAGGCCCAGGGCTCATTGACCGAGCCGCAGCTGAGCCAGGAATAGCTCATGGTATAGGCGCCAAAGGGCAGAACTTCGCCCCAGAACACGCCGTTTTCGACCGGGACCGAACGGGCATCGACGCCCGCGCGCTGAAGCTGCTCCACGACCATGTCGATGGTCCGGGTATATTCCGTCGAGGCCGAGTTCACGTGGATCTCAACGCCTAGGACTTCGCCGTCCTTCTCGTAGTAATCGCCGTTGCGGACCCAGCCTTCGGCCTCAATCAAGGCCTGACCGGCCTCCACATCCGCCATCGCCGGAAGGTCATAGCCCGCCTCGGCCACGGCATCGATAAAGGGCGCCATGGAGCCGTAATCGGCAAACATCGTGCTCGAGGGCGTGGTCGCGCCCTCTGCGGCGATGTTCACGATCTGGGTCCGGTCAATGATCGCGGCCACGGCGCGGCGCATATTGGCGTTGTCCCAGGGCGCAACGGTGGTGTTGATCTCGAGCTGACGGGCGCAGGGATCGGCCACCGCGTAGGGATAGTCGGCATACCAGGCCATGGCGTTGGGGTTCTGCGCCTGGATCGCCTCGAACGTGCCGACGCTGAGGTTTTGCGCAGCGTCAAGCTGATCGGTCGCCATAAGCTGCGCCCGGCTCTCTTCACCGCCGGACTCTAGGAACACCACGCGCAGCGGCTCAGGCAGGTCCATAAACCCGGTCTGAGCGCCCCACCAATCCTCGTTGCGGTCCCAGATCGCCCGGTTCGAGGCAGCCGAAGTAAAGGTATAGGGCCCGGTGCCGATGGGCGGGTTGAAGGCGAAGGTCGCGGGATTTTCCGCCGCAGACCAAATGTGTTCCGGCATGATCAGGAACGATCCGAAGATGCGCACACCGAAATTCTCCACGACAAACCGAGGGTTCGGCGCATTCAACGTGAAACGCACCGTGAGGTCGTCGACCTTTTCAACGCTGGCCACCTGGCTGCGCAGCGTCGCCACTTCGCGCGCCGTCAGCTCTTCATTGGCGGCCATTTCCACGGTGAAAACCACGTCATCGGCGTTGAACGCCTCGCCATCCGACCAGGTGACGCCCTCGCGCAAGGTGATCGTGAACTCGGTGCTGTCTTCGTTGCCCTCGAACCCGGTGGCGAGCCACGGGTCCAGCTCACCGGTGCCGTAATTAAGAATGAACAGCGGCTCCCACATCGTCTGATGGGCGCCGTGCATGCGCCGGATCCCGGTGCCGTCCGTCATCCAGTTGAAATTCTCGGGGTCCTGGATCGTGCGGTCAAGATCGAAGATCACCGTGTCTTCGCGCGCCACGTCCTGGGCCGCGGCCATGCCGGCCATCGCCAGGCTCAGCGCCGTGCCTGCCAGAAATGTGGTAATGGTTTTCGTCATGATAGTCCTCCCTATTATCTATCTCAGGCCGCCCCAGATGCGGGGGCGCGCAAGTAGTCCATCACCAGGACACGCGTCGCCTCGGGCAACGTGTCTCGGGTGATGGTGGTGGTATGGGCGCAGGCGAAATCGACCGCCTCGTCGCGGAAATGCGCCAAAAAGGCCTCGATCCAATGGGTGTTGCGGGGCCGGTAGGTCAGGGTGCGGAAATGCATCGGCACGACCAGGCGGGGCTGTACCCGGTGGATCATCTTCATCAGGTCCGGCAGCTCAATCGTCAGGTATCCGCCCGCCAACGCGAGCAAGACATCGACGCCTTCGAAAAAGGCGATCTGATCGTCGGTCAGCGGGTTTCCGACATCTCCCATATGGGCGATCTTGAGCCCATCGAGCTCAAAACGATACATGCCGTTTTGCCCCGGCACCGCCCGGTCGGGATGCCCGTCCCATTCGGCGGCCTCGATGGCGCTTATGGTGAAATCGCCAACCGAGGCGCTGCCACCCGCCTGCGCCGCCTGCAGCGCGTTTATCACCGACGGGTCTCCCGGGATCAGATCGGCCCGGCAATGGGCGTCATCGTCATCCGATGAAATCACGACCACATCGGCGCTTTCGGCAATCGGAGCATAGCCCACACCTTCCGGCGTATAGGGATCAGTGATCACCGAAAACCCGCGCGCGTCGGTCAATTTGAAGGCGGCATGGCCGAACCAGGTTAGCTGCACGTCCTGCGCGCTCCTTTAGGTGTTAATTATTGCCCACCACATGGGGGCTGATAGTGGCGGTGATATCGTCGTTGGCCGGGCGCGAATGATGCTGCCAGCGGCCGCTGGGATCGGCGCCGCGCGCGATGATCGCCTCCACGCCGCGCGCCCAATCGGCATCCATGATGCGCACCTCGGGCGGACAATAGCGCAGGGTCAGCCCACAGCGCCGCCGGTCTGAGCGGTTGGGCTCTGAGCCGTGGATGAGCATATCGGCATGGAGCGAGATCTCCCCCGCCTTCAGGCTGTTGCTTACCGGGGCGTCAAATCGCTCAACACTGGCGATGCCCTTGTGAAAGACCGCAGGCCCCTCGGACGGCGCGGTGGGCACCTCGCCCCTGGCATGGCTGCCGGGGACAAAGCGCATGGCCGAGTTTTCCGGGTCCACATCGTCAATGGCCAACCATACGGTCACGGTGCGCGCCGGGCTCAATTGCCAAAACGAGGCGTCCTGATGCCAGGGCACAGCCTTCGGATCGTGGGCCTTTTTGGACAGGATCGCGCTGGCCCAACAGATGATATTTTCACCGATGATATCTTGCACATGATCGAGGATGCGCGGGTCGGTCGCGATGTCCCAAAGCCCGGCAAGCCGCGCTTGGTAGCAGTTGATGCCGTAGGCGCCATCGGGCCCCTTAGCGGCCATGAGCGCGTCGATATAGCGGCGGATCCGAGCCATCTCATGGGGCGGAAAGATCGCAAACGGGCGCACATAGCCTTCGCGGTTGTACTGGTCGATCTGCGCATCGGTCAGAACCCGCGACCGGCCCAAGGCCACCGGCTGAAATCCCAGATCGAGGCGGCCCGTTTCAGCCCCCGTTTGAGGAAGTGTCTCCTCGGCCAACATCTGTGCCGTGCCTCCCGCATCCCGACCCCAGCCTGATCACGCTAGGGGCCGTGGCGCCGACCTGTCAGGGCCGGATTTGACAAAAACATATACCATATTGATTATTACCATTCGAAAGGGTCGTAAATTTTTCAGGTGAGCGATGCGCCTGCCGCAAAAACTGTTCAAGATTGATACCTATATCGGCCAGGATGAGGCGTTTTACTGCGCCCGCAAAACCCTGCCAGCGCATCCCCCGCTGATCGAGCATTACCACGATTATTTTGAGTTGATGTTGCTGGAACAAGGCCGAGCGCATCACTGGATCAACGGCGTTGAGGAAGTGCTGGAGGCCGGGCAGATCGTCTTTGTCCGCCCTGCCGACAGCCACGCACTGCAAGCCGCCGAACCGGGCAAAGCGCGCATTTTCAACGTGATGTTCCGCCCCGAAACGGCCGAGCATTTCCTTGAGCGCTACCAAAGCGATGTCGCGGGCCGCTTTTTCTGGCGCGCGGGTCAACTGCCCGCAGGCCTAAAGCTGCGCGGGCCGCAGCTTGAACGCGCGGTGAATGCCATGGTCTCACTTGAGACCCAGCACCGCAGTCTGGCCCGGATCGAGCACTTTTTGCTCTCGATCATGACGCATATGCTCGACGCCGGAGAGGTGATCGATGAGCGCGCGCCGGTCTGGCTTTTGCAGGCCTGCCGCGCCGTGCGCGAGCCGCGGATGTTCCGCCAGGGTGCGGCTGGATTTCTGGAAGCCGCGGGCCGTTCGCATGAGCATGTCTGCCGCCAGGCGCGCCGCTATCTCGGCCTTAGCCCCACGCAATACGTCAATCGCATCCGCATCCAGCACGCCGCGATGCTGCTGTCGGGGACAGACACGCAGATCTCCGCCCTGGCGGCGGAATGCGGCTTTGAGAATCTAAGCTATTTCCACCGGTTGTTCCTGCAGCAATACGGCACCACTCCGCGGAGCTACAGAATGCGCCATCGGCGAGGGCCGCGGTAAGGAGACCGATCCAGTCTTTCGCGGCGCTCGTTGCAAAGACAGCTTTTGGCTTGGGCAATTAATTTGGATTGTGGTACTTTGGGGTGGCCCGTGGGGTTGGCGAACGTTTCGCTCAGACACAGGGATAACCTTCGGGAGTAGCCTGCGCTGAAAAACAACATTCTCAGATTTTGGCAAGATATCGGCTCGGACGATCCTCTTGAGCCGCTCTTTATGGCGGCACCCATTCTCATGCATTCGATCGATGCAGACAGTGTCCTGCTCAAGGTGAGCCGCTTTTGGGCGAACAAACTGGGCTATGCACCAGAGGAGATGGTCGGGCGCAAATCGGTCGAGTTTCTCACCGAAGAGTCGCGCGTCTACGCCCGAGATGTTGTCCTGCCGGAGTTCTTCAAGACCGGGAGCATCTACAACATCGCCTATGATTTCGTCAGGAAAGACGGGAAAATCCTATCTGTCTTGATGTCCGCGATTGCGCAGTACGACGAGCATGACGGCTATGTGAGGTCCCTAGCGATCATGTTCGACAATAGCGAAGCAAAGCGCGTCGCAGTCGAGCTTGAGCAAAAGCAACGGATGGATGCCATCGGCGGCCTCGTTGGGGGTGTCGCCCATGATTTCAACAATTTGCTGGCGGTTGTGCAGGGCAATCTTGAGTTTCTTGAGCGCGACCCAGACGATCCTGACCGGGCAGAGTTCATCGAAAGCGCGCTCAACGCTGCCAAACGTGGCGGCGCGTTGACCCAGCAACTTTTGACCTACGGTCGCAAAGCGCGATTGGACCCGGTCTTGACCGACCTGAACGATGCGGTCACGCGCGCAGACCGCCTTGTCCGACGCCTCTTTCCCGCCAACATCAAGCTGGAGACGGTCACCGGTGGCGGGCTTTGGAAAGCAAACGTTGATTTGGCTCTGCTCGAAACGGCTATTCTCAACGTCCTCAACAACGCGCGTGATGCGATGCCGGATGGCGGTCGGGTTACGATGGAGACGCGCAATGTCAGGATCAACCCGGACTACATCGAGGCACGCAACGAAGAGATTGAGCCGGGTCGATATGTGATGCTCGCGATTTCTGACACGGGGCAAGGGATGGAAAAGGAAGCGCTGAACAAAGTGTTCGAGCCATTCTTTTCGACCAAGCCCGTCGGGAAAGGGACAGGGCTTGGTCTGTCCATGGTGTTCGGGTTCATGCGGCAATCAAACGGCACAATCCGCGCCTATAGTGAGCCCGGTGTCGGCTCGACCTTCAAACTGTATTTTCCGTCAGCCGGAACGGAACACGACGAAAAGACGGCCGATAGTCTGGTTTCGCGCGTCGGCATTGCCGGGAAAACCGTTTTGCTTGTCGAAGACGATGAAAACGTGCGCCGCGTGCTCGTCCGACAATTGGAGACGGAAGAACTCACTGTCATTCACCTGTCGTCGGGCGACCTCGCCTATGAAGAACTGGTCACAGGGCTGAACCCGGATCTGCTTCTCACAGACATCGTTATGCCGGGGTCAATACAAGGTCCAGAGCTTGCTCAACGCGCACGCAAGCTGATGCCGGATCTGCGTGTGATGTTCATTTCCGGCTATCCCACAGAAGCGGCGATCCATGGCAACAATGTGCAGCCGCGCGATCGACATTTGATCAAACCTGTGAGCGAGAAAGAGCTTATCCGAAACGTGCTGGAGCTTCTGGGAGAAGAACCATCGGATGAGTGAGTGACGAGCTCGCGAACACCGTTGCAGCACTTTCGTCGCTCATGCGTCCACCGTCTTTTGGGCGCCCGCCGCCTATTGAACCCCCACCGCATATTAAACTCTTGTGATCTTCGGCCATCTCGGGTGAAGGCGCTGAGGGCAATAACCCCTGCCGCCTGCTGATCTTTCTGCAAAGGAGCCCGACCCGCGCTTGGAAAGTGCCGGTTGGTGCGGGTGGTGAGGCGGAACGAAAGCCTGAGGCTCTCGCGGTCCTGGCAGGACCGCTGCCGCCTATCCCTGTTTCACGAGCGTCCCGGACACTTTCTGCGAAAGTGCCGGTTGGTGCGGGTGGTAAGGCGAAAAGAGAGCCCGAGGCTCTCGCGGTCCCGGCAAGACCGCTGCCGCCTATTCCTATTTCAGGAGCGTCCCGGCCACTTTCTGCGAAAGTGCCGGTGGGTCCGGGTGGAGGGCAAAGCTAGCGCCTGAGGCTCTCGCGGTCCCGGCAGGACCGCTGCCGCCTATGCCTGTTTCACGAGCGTCCCGGCCAATTTCTGCGAAAGTGCCGGTTGGTGCGGGTGGAGGGACTTGAACCCCCACGCCTTGCGGCGCTTGGACCTAAACCAAGTGCGTCTACCAATTCCGCCACACCCGCATGTCGTCGCCTGAGCTTCACAGCATTGGCGCCGGTCGGAGGCGAATTACACGCGGCGCGCGTCTACAGCAAGAGTGAGAAAAGCCAAACCCAGAAAACCAACGCGGCTGGGATTGAAAGGACGACGAAACTTGCCGGGTTGAACCGCTTGGACCCCGTCTCACCCGTGGCAATCGCGGCCCCATCTCCCATCGAGAGGGTGGTGCGATCATCGCGGCAGACCGGCTCAGCGCTGTCCCAGGTATGAATTGCGTTCGTCATATTTCCAGTCTCGCCCCGAAAAGTTGGCAAAAGATTGACAGCAAAGCGGCTGGAATTCGCCGCGTCGTATGAATTTTACTGAAAAGCTTATGCGCCGAAGCGATACTGGGTCCCTTGCGCCAAGGATTACGGGTGTTTTCGGGGCGATCAAGCGCGCGGCGTAAGATCCGCAAACACGGCGGGAATCTGCTCAGGCAGGTCTTCGGCAATCAGCCCAGGCCCGAATTTGAGCGCCGCTTCGCTGTGCAGCCAGGCTCCTGTCCCCGCAGCGCGGACAGGCGCAAACCGCCGCGCCATCAGCCCCGTGATCAACCCGGCCAGGACATCTCCCGAGCCCGCCGTGGCCAGCCACGGCGTCGCGCGGTCATAGACAGACGCATTGATCGCCGCGTAGTCTGGCGCCTCAGCGATCACCGTATCCGGCCCTTTGAGCAAAACAGTACAGCCCGCCCGCGCCGCCGCCTCCCGCGCCGCATCGAGCTTGGAATAGGCCGGACCGCGCTTGGCAGGCGCTTTCCATTCGGCGTAGATATCCGGAAAGAGCCGCGCGAACTCGCCCTCATGGGGCGTCAGCACGACACTTTCATGCAGCTTGTCGAACAAGTCCTCAGGCGTATCCGCGAACGCCGTCAGAGCATCCGCGTCCAGCACCGTGGCGCGCTCCGCTTGCAGCGCCACCGGCACCAGCTCGCGCGCCCGCTCCAGACCCAGGCCCGGGCCGAGACACAGCGCGTTGAGACGCGAATCTTCTAGCAACGCGTGAAACTCCGCCGCCCCCTCCACCTTGCGCAACATGATCGCCGTGAGCTGCGCCGCGCATTCCGCCATCGCGCCCTGTGGTGCGGCCACCGTCACCAACCCGGCCCCAACCCTCAACGCCCCCCGCGCCGCCAATCGCGCCGCACCCGAGCGGCCCAGAGGCCCGGACAGAACAAGCGCATGGCCGTGGTCGTATTTGTGATCAGACCCTCGCGGCGCCCGCGCTTTATCCCATATGTGAGGCCGGGGCTTTGCAACGAGGCGCGCGACCCCGGGGTCATAGGCGGACTGAACCAAATCGATATCGACAATGCTAAGTTTGCCGCAGACCCTCGGTCCCTGGTCCAGAAAATGCCCCGGTTTGGGGCAATGAAACGCGACTGTAAGATCTGTGTACAATGGTCGCTTTGACTTTGGTGAAGCCGCGTAGTCCGACACGCTTCCGTCTTCCCAAAACGCTTTAGCAGGCCCTCCCGGCCACGGCTCCATCAAGATCGCCCCGCTATCCGCGTCGAGACCGCTCGGCACGTCTAAAGCGACCACTTTACAGCCCTCAAGCTCACGCATTGACGACAAATCGACCCTGATCGTCGAAATCACGTCGCACAAGTCGCGCTTGATCGGTCGGCTCAATCCTATCCCGAAAAGCGCATCGATAACGAGGTCCGGCCAGTGGAACTCCCCCAAATAAGACCGCCGCTCCAGCAGATCCGCAACCTCCCCCAACTCCAACCACCGCTCATAATTCACCCGCGCATCCGGCGGCAGCTTCTCGGCATCGCCGTAAAGAAACACCTCCACCGCCCAGCCGCGCTCTGCCAATAGCCGCGCCACGACAAACCCGTCCCCGCCATTGTTCCCAGGCCCGCACAACACGACCGCCCGCCGCCCCTGGGCTCCGCCCGTTCTCCCGGGGCTCCGCCCGTCGCGGTCTCCAACGCGATGCGTTGGCCAGCAAAAGCTGGACCGACCGCGACCCTCAAACGCGGTGCGTTTGCCAGCAGGCTGGCCCCTTCGCTCCGACGAATCCACAGGCCCCTCCCCCGCCAATCCGGGCCATTGCTCAAAGACCGCCTCCACCACGCCCTGGCCCGCCCGCTCCATCAGCTCCAGGCCGGTCACCTCGCCACTGTCGATGGCGGCCTGCTCGATGGCGCGCATTTGCGCGGCGGTCAGAAGTTCTGTCATAGCGTGACTCAATTCCGCCCACTTGATGGGCGTGATGCACAAAATTTGGGCGTCGCATCGGCAATGACCCGGCACGACCCCCGGCCCTTCCCTCTATCGCATGGACCCTGCCAGGACAAAATGCTGTGCCCATCTCAAACGGGGTGCATGCGCGGGGGACAGATGAAAAAGATCGAGGCGATCATCAAGCCGTTCAAGCTCGACGAGGTAAAGGAGGGCTTGCAAGAGCTTGGGATCCAGGGCCTCAGCGTGACCGAGGTCAAAGGTTTCGGGCGCCAAAAGGGCCATACCGAGCTCTATCGCGGCGCGGAATATGTTGTCGACTTTCTGCCCAAGGTGAAAATCGAGCTCGTTGTCGCCGACGACCAGGTTGACGCGGCCTGTGACGCGATCATCGCGGCGGCCAAGACCGACAAGATCGGCGACGGCAAGATCTTCGTCTCACCGGTCGAACGCGCCATCCGCATCCGCACCGGCGAAAGCGGCGAAGACGCGCTCTGAGACGCCCGCGCCACCCAATTCCATCCAGAGACAAGTCCAAAGGGATACCGACATGAGCAAAAGCGATGTCTTGAAGACGATCAAAGATGAGGAGGTCGATTACGTCGACATCCGCTTCACCGACCCGCGCGGCAAGTTGCAGCACGTCACGGTCATGCAGGACCAGGTCGACGAAGACTTCCTCGAGGAAGGCTTCATGTTCGACGGCTCTTCGATCGCCGGCTGGAAGGGCATCGAGGCCTCCGACATGAAGCTCATGCCCGACACCGAAAGCGCCTATATCGACCCGTTCTACGCCGAAAAAACGCTGTGTCTGCATTGCTCGATCGTCGAGCCCGACACCGGTGAGCTTTATGAGCGTGACCCCCGCGGCACCGCTGAAAAGGCCGAGGCCTATCTGAAGTCCTCAGGCATCGGCGACACGGCGTTCTTCGGCCCCGAGGCCGAGTTCTTCCTGTTTGACGATGTGCGCTTCGCCGTCACCATGCAGAAGGTCTCCTACGAGGTCGACGCGCAGGACGCGGCCTGGAACACCGATGCCGAATACGAGATGGGCAATATGGGACATCGCCCGGGCGTCAAAGGCGGCTATTTCCCCGTCAACCCGACCGACGCGGCCGTCGATCTGCGCTCCGAGATGCTCTCGACCATGAAGCGCATCGGCATGAAGGTCGACAAGCACCACCATGAGGTGGCGAGCTGTCAGCACGAGCTTGGCCTGATCTTCGACAGCCTGACCAAGCAGGCCGATGAGCTGCAGAAGTACAAGTATGTCATCCACAATGTGGCCCATGCCTACGGCAAGTCCGCCACCTTCATGCCCAAGCCCATCGCGGGCGATAACGGCACCGGGATGCACTGCAACATGTCGATCTGGAAAGACGGCAAGCCGCTTTTCGCGGGCGACAAATACGCCGATCTGAGCCAGGAAGCGCTGTGGTATATCGGCGGCGTCCTCAAGCATGCCCGTGCGCTCAACGCCTTCACCAACCCCTCGACCAACTCCTACAAGCGCCTGATCCCGGGCTTTGAGGCGCCGGTTCTGCGGACCTACAGCGCGCGCAACCGCTCGGGCTGTGTCCGGATCCCCTGGACCGAGAGCCCCAAGGCCAAGCGTGTCGAGGCGCGTTTCCCCGATCCGGCAGCGAACCCCTATCTGTGCTTTGCTGCCCTGCTGATGGCGGGCCTCGACGGGATCAACAACAAGATCGATCCCGGCGACAGCTACGACAAAGACCTCTACGACCTGCCGCCAGAAGAGCTGGAAGGCATCCCGACGGTCTGCGGCAGCCTGCGTCAGGCGCTCGAAGAGCTTGAGGCCGATATGGGCTTTCTTACGGCGGGCGGCGTCTTCACCGAAGACCAGATCGGCGGCTATATGGATCTCAAATGGGAAGAGGTCTACGCCTTCGAGCACACGCCCCACCCGATGGAATACCAGATGTACTATTCCTGCTAAGACGCTGGGATATCAAAGGAAAGGCGCTCCGCGAGGGGCGCCTTTTGCTTTGCGACGGCAGGGGCTGATGATCGCGCTTGCCGGCCTGCGGGCGCCGCTCAGGCCCCCGTGCCCGCCTGCGCTGCCAGGGATTTGAATTTCAAGGCGAAGGCCGCGCCCGCGCGCACCACTTTCTGCACGTCGAAACGCCCCTTGCTCTCGGCTACGGCTTTGACTTTCAGCGTGTTTGACTGGGTCACCGAATAGCTGAGATCCACGCTCGCCTTCTTGATCTTGACGGGCACCGAGGCGTCGAATTTCAGCTCATTCTCCACGGTATAGGTATCTTCCGTGCCTTTGGCGACGGACGAGCCGAACTCACCGGAATTAACCCATTGCGCCACGTCGGGAACAACGAAATCCCCCGAAAAATCATCGATATGTGATGAGGTTCCAATGTCGCGGATGCGCAAACGGTAAACGATCTCGCCACTGACCGAATGGCGATACTCGCGCGCTTGCAGATAAGCCCGGGCAACGATCTGTTGGGTACCCGGCACGTTTGGGTAACTCGACGATACTTTGACCGTCTTGGTCATCGAGCCACCAAACCCGACACCGGCCACTTTCACCTTGATGTTCGAGGTGCTGGTGGAGGTTTCGTCATAGGTGATGTGAAATTTGATCGCGGCCTTGGCGGCCTTGTCCAAGCACATCACCGTGCAGACCGGCACATAGACCCGGTCGGCGATATCGCTCCAGCCGCCCACGGCGTGATAGGGTCCGAAAATGGCGTAGACTGCGCTGATGACCCGGCGGTTGGCATCGGCTCCCGCCTGCGCCAGGGCGGCGATGCTGGCACCCGGCGCGCTGAGATAGGCCCGGAGCGCGACATGCGGATCGCCCTCAAGCGCCGCCATCAAGTCCTGGGCCGGTTCGGTTCGAGAGGCTGGGGCGTCTGATAGGCCAGGTTAATCGGCGCCCCGGTCTGCTGATAGAGACCCAAAAGCTCCTGTTTGAATGTCTCCTCATCGCGCAGCATTTCGTCGAAAAGCGCGGCCTGATTGTCTGGCAAAAGCGTCTCTTGGAGCGGCTCATCGGCCATTTGCGTTTCAAATTCCATAAAACTCATCCTCTTCGAAAATACGGTCAGATTAGCAGCGCCGCGGGCCTGCGCCAAACCCTGACGATTTCGTTTGAACGACTCACCCAATCGGCGTAACGCCCAGCCTACATACGGCATTGCCGGGAGAAGGCGGGCATCCGCCGCCGAAGGAGCAACCGCCCCGGAAACTCTCAGGTCCCAGGACCGGCAGCGCTGAAACACTCCGGAAAGCGGCCCCACATGGGTCCACCGTAGGAGAAAGCCCGGAAGGCGCCAGAATAGCGCCAGGGGTGAAGCTCTCAGGTTCCCGCACGGAGGGGGCGCGCGGCGAAAGCCGCCCCGAACGGGAGCGCCCATATGTCCTACACACCCACGGCTAAAATCGCCGTCCCCAAAATCGCAGTCCCAAAAATCGCTGTCATCGGCGCCGGGATCACCGGCATCACCACCGCCTATGAACTGCTCGACCGCGGCTTTGACGTCACCGTGTTCGACCGCAACCGCTATGCCGCCATGGAGACGAGCTTTGCCAATGGCGGACAGCTGTCGGCCTCCAATGCCGAGGTCTGGACGCAGTGGAGCACAATCCTAAAGGGCCTGAAATGGATGATGAAATCCGACGCGCCCCTGCTGGTGAACCCGAGGCCCACTTGGCACAAAATCCGCTGGATGGCGGAGTTTCTGTCGAACATCCCCAACTACCGCGCCAACACTGTTGAAACCGTGCGCCTGGCCATTGCGGCCCGCGCGGTCCTTTATGAGATGGCCGAGCGGGAGGGGATCGAGTTCGGGCTAGAGCGGCGCGGCATCCTGCATTTCTACGAATGCGCCCGCGATCTCGCCCATGCCCGCAAGGTCAATGAGATGCTGGCCGAGGGCGGTCTGGAAAGGCGCGAGGTCTCGCCCGAGGAGATCCGGGAGATTGAGCCTGCGCTCCAGGGCGATCTGATCGGTGGTTTTCTGACCCCGTCCGACGCGTCAGGCGACATCCACGCCTTCACCACAGGTCTGGCCCGGGCCTGCGCGCGCCGCGGTGCCGATCTGCGCATGGGCACCAACGTGACGCGCCTGCAGAAGACCCCCGACGGCGTCCTTGTGACAACGGACGGCCGGCGCCATCCCTTCGACGGTGTCGTAGTCTCGGCGGGCATCCAGAGCCGCGAGTTTGCGCGCCAATTGGGCGACCGGGTGAACGTCTATCCGGTCAAAGGTTATTCGGTCACAATCGCTCTGGAAGATGCGGAAAGCCGCGCGGCCGCGCCCTGGATCAGCCTGCTCGACGACAAGGCCAAGATCGTGGCCAGCCGCCTGGGCGAGGGCCGCTTCCGCATCGCGGGCACGGCCGAATTTAACGGCGCCAATCGCGATATCCGCGCCGACCGGATCCGTCCGCTGACCGATTGGTGTGAGCGACATTTCCCCGACATCTCCACCGAAACGGTCACCCCCTGGGCGGGCCTGCGCCCGATGATGCCCTCGATGCTGCCGCGCGTGGGCCGGGGCGCCGCGAAGGGGGTGTTCTACAATACCGGCCACGGGCATCTGGGCTGGACCCTATCGGCGGCGACCGCGCGCATGGTGGCCGAGACTGTCGCCCAGCAGATACCGCTAAGCGGCCAAGGCGCGCACCGCCTGCCCCGCGCCGCGTGACGCTGGAGCGGCGCTTGCCTGCCCGGAGTGTCTTTTCTCTGGGTGGGCACGCGCCGAATGCTTGACCTGCGCGGGCATTGCGCCTCTGCTAGGCTCGGGAGAGACCGCAGAAGGACAAGGCCATGCAGACCCGCGCGCAAACCACGTCTCGAGGCTTAAAGGCCGCCGCTTTGGCAATCGTGTTGGTCACGGCAACAGGCCCCGTCACGGCGCAAAGCTACATGGCCAATTCCGCCGATGAGGTCACGCAAGTGGCGCGGCTCTTTGGCACTGCCGAGCTTGACCTGTCGGGCAGCGATGGCCGCCCGATGGTGCGCGGCCAGATCAACGGCACGAATTACGGCATCCTGATGTATGGCTGCGAGGGCAGTTTCGGCTGCGACAGCGTGCAGTTCTTCGCGTCCTTCGGCACGCCGAGCAATGGCTTGGATTTTCTCAATCAATGGAACGCGGACAAACGCTTTGCCGCGGCCTATCGCAACGACAGCGGCGATGTGATCTTGCAATACAACGCCAATATCGACCTGGGCGTGTCACGCGCGAATTTCGAGGACACGATGGATATTTGGCGCCTGACCCTGGGCCAATTCGTCGACCGCCTCAACGGCCTGCCCGAAGGCACGACATCCGGCACGCTTGGCACCACCAGCGCGCCCAGCAAATAAGAGGTTTAGCGCTCGCGCGGCTCGTCGGTTTCCGGCACCGCGCTGTTGCGGTTGCCCCCGCGCCGTGTGGCCCGATTGATCCCGGCATCCACGCCACGGCTGACCAGGCGCATCACCACCCGCCGCAAGATCATTGAGATTAGTCTGTCCATGCTGTGCCTCGATTGGTTGACTGCTGAAGTCCCGTCGCAGGCTTATCCGCCCGTCTACCCCCTATATAACGCGCTTTATGGCAAAAATCAGGTCCTTTTGATTGCGCATCGACCGCAAAGACGATCCAGTCTCGCCGCTGGCCGCCCCTGGCGCCCGCGCCTATACCGCCGGGCGATGATAACGCCCGCCCCCTTCAGCCGATAAGCGATGCTCACCGATCTACCCGAGAAGTTGACATCCGACATGCTGGTGTTCCAGGCCAAGGGGCGCGACCGGACGGTCTATGATATTGCGGGCCACCCCGATCTTTTGGCGAAAATCCCTCTGAGCGATGATGCGCGCATGGCCAAAATGTTGGCGCAAGAGGCGCGCTTTCTCGCCCTGCGGCCCGACCCAGACTTGCCGCTGGCCCGGGATCTTGGTGCGCGGGAAACCGAGCTTGGCCCCGCGCAAATCTCGCAACGGATCAGCGCGCCAGACGGCGAAATCGCCCCGTCGCTCGAAGCGTTGGTCGTGAGCGGCGCGTTCTCCGACATCCATCTCAACGCCCTCAATACCTTTGTGGCGACGGCCATCACTGGCCATATCGCGTTCAGCGATTTTAGGTTTTCCAATTTGGCTTACGGGCTGCGCGCGGGCGACGATGCCCCGCGCGTCTACGCCGTCGACGGCTTCGGGGACAAAAGCCTGATCAAGCTCAAGCTCCATGCGCGATGGGCCAACCCGCTGCATATCACGCGCAAAATGGCCCGGGTGCCGCGGGGCGCACCGCTTTACTGGGACCGCTCCGCGCGGAGCTACCGCTGGCGGGACAAGGGTGCGGCTGTGGCGGAGGCCTAATCCTCGAAAAGCTGATCCTGATCGGGGGCCTCCAGCGAACCGCCCTCGTCTTCGCTCTCTCCCCCGGCCCCACCGCCCAGCGCGCCATCCGGGCCGGGCCGCGCATCGAGAAGCCCCGCCTCGCGCAGTTCCTTCAGGCCCGGCAGATCGCGGGCGCTTTCCAGGCCGAAATGATCCAGAAACGCCTCGGTCGCCACAAAGGTCACGGGCCGTCCCGGTGACATCTTGCGCCGCCCGAGCCGGACCCAGCCCAGCTCGATGAGCTGATCGACTGTGCCCCGGCTGACCGAGACGCCACGGATCTCTTCGATCTCGGCGCGCGTCACCGGCTGATGATAGGCGATGATCGACAGCGTTTCGACAGCCGCCCGGCTCAGCTTGCGGGTCTCGACCACTTCCCGGCTCATCAGAAAGCCCAGATCGGCGGCACTGCGAAAAGCCCAGGCGTCGCCGACGCGCACCACCTGCACGCCGCGCCCCTCATAGCGCTTGCGGAGCATGACCATCGCCTCGGCCGCATCACAACCATGGGGCATGCGCGCCTCCATCGCCCGCGTGCTCAGGGGCTCAGCCGAGGCGAACAGCATCGCTTCAACCATCCGCTCCTGCTCGGCCAGGGGCGGTGCGCGAAACAGGCTCGGATCAGCGGCAGCGGGCCGTTCATCGGCGGCGGCGCCTGCTTGCCGGTCGTCCTGCGTCTGGGGTGGGCTCTCAGCCATCCTCGGGCGGCCTCACTTGGATCGGGGCAAAAGTCTCGGTCTGCCTTATGCGGATTTTGCCCGCCTTGGCCAGTTCCAAGGCGGCCGCGAACGTCGCCGCCGTGGCCGAGCGTCGCCGCTCCGGTGTGCTGAGCCAATCGTCCGGGATATAGGCCGCGATATCGGTCCAAACGCCGGAAAAGCCAATGAGGCCGCGCATCTTATCCAGCGCCTCTTCCATCGTCAGAACATCGCCGCGATCCATCACGTAGGGCCGGAAATCATCGCGCGTGCGTACCCTTGCATAGGCTTGCAACAAGTCGATGAGCGAGGCGTCATAGGTGATCCGCCGCGCCTGGCTCAAACTCTCCGGTGCGCCGCGCCCAAACCGGTCCCGGCCCAAGCGGTGCCGCGCCATCAGCTTGGCCGCCGCCTCGCGCATCGCAGCCAGGCGTTCGAGCTGAAAGGCCAGATGCGCGGCCAGATCCTCGCCAGACGGCCCCTCCTCGCCCGGCTCGGGCGGCAGCAGCAGGCGCGATTTCAAAAACGCGAGCCAGGCCGCCATCACCAGGTAATCGGCGGCCAACTCAAGCCGCAAACGGCGCGCTTCTTCGACGAAGGCCAGGTATTGCTCGGCCAATTGCAGGATCGAGACCTGGCGTAGATCGACCTTTTGTGCCCGGCCCAGGGTCAAGAGCAGATCGAGAGGGCCTTCGAAGCCGTCGATATCGACGACCAGCGCCTCGGACCGGCGGCTTTCCTCCAGGCCCCAATCGCCGTCATTGTCGTTGGCTGGAGCATTGGCCGCGCCAGGCACGACAGTCGCCAGTGCCCCTTGCGTTTGGGCCAGATCAGGCCCCGTCTTGTCGCTCTGCCGGTCGCTCATACACCGCCCCCTGAAGAAGCGCCTCAAGCTCTGCCTCCGCCGCGTCGATGTCAAGCGGCTCGGGCGCCGATCTCGCGTTAAGCGCGCGCACCGCCCGCTCAACCCCCGCCCCGTCCAGCGTGCCAGACGCCGCCACGATCTCCTCCATCTCGCTGAGCTGTCCGTTGCAGTGCAAAACAATATCGCAACCGGCCCGCCGCGCGCCCACGGCCCGTTCCGCCATGCTGCCCGGCAGGGCATTCATCGAAATGTCATCGGTCATCAAGAGCCCGTCAAAGCCGATCTCCTCGCGAATGAGCGTGATCAAGCCCGGCGACATGGTGGCGGGCAAGCCCTGCTCGATCGCTTCATAAACGATATGCGCGGTCATCCCCATCGGCAAATCGGCGAAGGGCCGAAAGGCTGCGAAATCGATCCCGTCAAGCGTGGCGCGGTCGGCGCCCACACGCGGCAGGTCGAGATGGCTATCCACCTCGGCCAAGCCATAGCCGGGCAAGTGTTTGAGAACCGGCAGCACCCCGCCCGACAATAGCCCCTCTGCCACGGCCCGCGCCGCCCCGATCACCGCCTCGGGCTCGGTGCCGTAGAGACGGTTTTTCAGGATCGGATGCGTGGTCTCTCGCGCCACATCGGCCAGCGGTGCGCAATTGGCGTCGATGCCGACCCGGCGCAGCTCATCGGCGATCAGCCGTGCCCTGAGCCACATCGAGCGTGCCGCCGAGGACCGACCGGCCGCCACCACCTGATCGAGTGCCGGGCGCCATTCCCGCCAATAGGGCGCGCGCATCCGCTGCACCCGGCCACCTTCCTGGTCAATCAGGATCGGCGCGTCGCGGCCCACCACGTCGCGCAAGCTCGCCGTAAGCGCGAACAACTGATCGGGCCGGGCGATGTTGCGAGCAAATAGAATGAAACCCCAGGGCTGAGCGTCCGCGAAAAAGCGCCGCTCCTCGGGGCTGAGCTCCAGGCCCTCGGGGGCCAAAATCGTCGCTGATATCGGCGCCAAAGCGGCTCCCCACCCTTTGGAAGATCCCCAGTTCGGGCCCCAGCTCGCGCGGCTTATGGCGCAACCTCTCACGCAACCCTGCGGCCCTTCATTTTTCCCAAAATACTCCCGCCGGAGGCGCCTTCAACCCTCTTAGCGCACCGCCACGGGAATACAGCGATTGTGCCCCTCGGCCAAAAGCGCCGTGCAAAAGCGTCGCGTGTCCATCAGATCGTCAAAGCCATGGGCGCGCAGACGAATGAAAGTCGCCCCGCCTGCATTGGTCTGTTGCACAACCCGCGCGCGATCATCGAAGTAATCGGGAAAGGCGGTCTTGAGCGATTGCCAGAAGGCACGGGCCTCATCGGCGCTGTCATACTCGCCCAACTGCGCCAGCCAGGTACCCTGAGGCAGGCTGTCAAAGGCGATCTCTTGGGCCACCGGCTCAGGGGCGGGGTCCGGCGCTGCGGCGCGCGTGACGTCAGCCAATCCCGCCTCCATCAGATCCGCCCCAACCACATCCGTCTCAGACGCCACGGCGCTGACTGGGCGCGGCACCGGGATCAAAGAGGTCCGCACACCGGGCACGGAAATCGGCAGCACCCGGTTTGCCATTGGGCCGGTATCCTCGGAGGCCTCGATCAGGCTGTTGCCCGCCGTGCCACCATTTTCGGCCTGGATCAACTGATCGATCAGCGCCAGCGTCGCGGCTGAAGCCGCCTCGGGCGTGGGCTCAGCCTCAGGTGCCTCGGCGGCGACTTGCACGAGCTCCTCGGCGCTCTGCGTCTCCGCCACTTGCGGCAGGGCACGCGGGCGCGGCTCAGGGCTCGTGTCTGGCGCGGTGGAGGGCGCGAGACGGCGCGCAGTCGCGCTTTCGCCCTGGCCCGGTTGTCCGAGGTTTTCGGCGGGGAACGGATTGACCGGCCCGCCCTCGAGCGCGGCCAATTCCACCGGCGGGGGAGCGAGGACAAGCTCATCGGCGGCGGGGGCGGCCTCTTGTCCTTCCGCGATACGATTAACGGCCAGGCCCTGGTGATCGGCCTCGCGCCCGCCAGGATCTTCCGGCTCAACGCGCATAGGCCCTTCGAGCGCTTGGATCACCGGCACGCCGGAGACATCGCGCACCATCAGCTCCCAGCCCCAAAAGATCAGCCCCGCGATCAAGGCGAGCGAGATGACCCCGCCCGACCAATTGACGATGCTCTGCCAGCGTCCCGGCCGCACCGCGGCCACAGCAGCCAGTCCGGCGGCCTCCTCATCGGCAGCTTGCGTCTCGGCAGCATAGGCAGGCGCATAGACGGGCGCGGGGGCCGACCGGTGCCGGAACTCAGGCTCGGCCCGTGACGGTGTTTGCGGCTGGGGCGCATAGCCCAATGGCACATCCTGCGGCACGTCCTGCTCCGGCGCTGATGCCATAAAGGCCGCGGGTGCAACCTGACTGGATGCCGTCTGGTTCGGGCCTTGGAACGTTCTGGTGTAATTGCGCGCGGGTCCGTTACCTTGCGGCGCCAGTGACTCGTTGTCCTGAGACCCGTTGTCCTGAGCCCCGTTGTCTGGATACGCGTGGCGATACCGCTCGCCGGGAAAATCTGCCATGCCTCATCTCCGCCCCCCTTATCGCGGGGAGACGGACCGTCAGGGCCATCGCGCGCGCCGGGGGTTTTGGTTACCTGCTCTGCCCCGGCGACACGTGATTTTCACATTTTTTCCGCCGGAGTTACGCCTAAGATACCCAAACCGCTGGAAATAACAATCCTTACCGAATCAATCATCGCCAGTTTCGCGGCACTTGTGTCGGGCGCGTCCTCTTGCACGAATCTCAGCTCAGGCTGGGCATTGCCCCGGTTCCACAGCGCATGAAGCTCTGAGGCCAGCTCGTAGAGGTAAAACGCCACCCGATGCGGCTCATTGAGACGCGCGGCCAACTCCACCAGGCGCGGCCATTCCGCGAGCTTGGCAATCAGGGTAAGCTCGGCCGGATCGCTCAGGCTGCTCAGATCCGACGTGTCCGCTGTGATCCCAAGCTCTTCGGCCTTGCGAAGGACGCTGCGGATCCGGGCATGGGCGTATTGCACATAGAAAACCGGGTTGTCCTTGGACTGCTCCAGCACTTTGTCGATGTCGAAATCGAGCGGCGCGTCGTTCTTGCGCGTCAGCATAATGAAACGCGTCACATCCGGGCCGACCTCATCCACCACATCGGCCAGGGTCACGAAGGTGCCCGCCCGCTTCGACATCTTGTAGGGCTGCCCGCCCTTGGTGAGCCGGACAAGCTGCGTCAGCTTGATATCGAGTGGCACCGCGCCGTCCGAAAGCGCCGAGACCGCCGCCTTCATCCGTTTGACATAGCCGCCGTGATCGGCCCCGAAGACATCGATCAGCGCGTCATAGCCCCGGCTGATCTTGTCGAAATGATAAGCGATATCGGGCGCGAAATAGGTCCACGAGCCGTCGGATTTCTTCACCGGGCGGTCGACATCATCGCCATGCTCGGTCGATTTGAACAGCGTCTGCTCCCGCGGCTCCCAATCCTCGGGCACTTTGCCCTTGGGCGGCTCCAGCACGCCCTCATAGATCAGCCCCTTGCCGGACAAATCCGCAATCGCGTCCTCGATCTTGCCCGTGCCATAGAGGCTTTTCTCCGAGAAAAACGCATCCATCTCGACGCCGAGACGGCCGAGATCCTCGCGAATGAGGTCCATCATCGCCTCGGTCGCGAAGCCGCGAACCTCCTCGAGCCAATACTGCTCACCTTTGTCCACGAACTGATCGCCGACCTTGTCTTTGAGCCGCTCGCCCACCGCGATCAGGTAATCGCCGGGATAGATGCCATCCTCGAAGGCGACCTCCTGGCCATGGGCCTCGAGGTAGCGCAGATAGACCGACCGCGCGAGGACATCGACCTGCGCGCCGCCATCGTTGATGTAGTATTCCCGCGTCACGTCATAGCCCGCATAGGCCAACAGCGCGGCCAGCGCGTCGCCAAAGACCGCCCCGCGCGTATGGCCAATATGCAAGGGCCCGGTCGGATTGGCCGAGACATATTCGACAAGGACGCGCCGCCCCGCCCCCAGCCGCGAGCGCCCGAACTCAGGATTGCTCAGGACCGCACGCACCACGCCCTGCCAAGTCTCGGCCGACAGCCTCAGATTGAGAAAGCCCGGGCCCGCCACCTCGACCTCGGCCACACGGGGCTCTGCGCCCAGCTTGGCGGCGAGCGCCTCGGAAATGTCGCGCGGCTTCTTGCCCGCTGGCTTGGCCAGGACCATCGCTGCATTCGTCGCCATATCGCCGTGGCTGGGATCGCGCGGCGGCTCCACCGTCACCGCTTGGCGCGGCAGACCGGCGGGCAGGACGCCCTCGGCTTCAAGATCGTCCAGCGCAAGCAGGACCGCGTCGCGGATATCTGTGAAAAGGTTCATTTGATTTGCTCGGGTCAGGCGGGTTGCGCGCGGTGTATCACTGCCGGGGGCAAGGTCAACTCGGGCGGGCCCTGACAGGACCGTTTCAGCCACCGATAAACCGCTCATGGCATTGCAGGGCGAAGCGGTCGGTCATCCCGGCGATATAATCGCTGACCAGCCGAGCCAGTTCCGTCTCACCCTCGGCCAATTCGACATCCTTGCGCCATTGCTTTGGCAGATGCTCGGGCGCCGTACGGTAGAAAGCGAAAAGATCGCGTACCACGCCCGTGACCTCGGCGCGCATCTTCACCACCGCAGGCGCGCGATACATGCGCTCGAACAGGAAATCGCGGATCACTTGCAGATCGGCCCTAAGACCGGGTGACAGATCGACAACCGCTTGCCCCGCACGCCGAACGTCTTGCACGCTCTCAGGTGCGACGTCCGCCAAACGCGCCCGCGCCACCGCGATCACATCTTCGACCAGCAGGCCGAAAAACCGCCGCAGCGCCTCGTGCCGCCGCCGGTAGTAATTCAAGCCGGGATAAAGCCGGTCGACCTCCGAAAAACAGCCCGCGAGGATCGGCAGCTCCGCCAACTCATCGGTCGAAAACAGCTCCGCCCTCAGCCCGTCATGCAAGTCGTGGTGATTGTAGGCGATGTCGTCCGAGATCGCCGCTACCTGTGCCTCGGCGCTGGCATAGGTGTCGAGCTCCATATCCCAGGCCGCCTGCGCCTCGGCCAGGGCCCAGGGGACACGCCCGAGCACTGGGCCATTATGCTTGGCCAGCCCCTCCAGCGTCTCCCAGGTCAGGTTCAGCCCGTCGAACTCGGCATAATGCCGCTCCAAATGGGTGACGATGCGAATGGCCTGGGCATTGTGATCGAAGCCGCCATAGGGCGCCATCGCCTCAGACAGCGCGTCCTCACCGGTATGGCCAAAAGGCGTGTGGCCCAGATCATGGGCCAGGGCGAGCGCCTCGGTCAGGTCGCTATCGAGCCCCAAAACCCGGGCAATCGTTCGCGCCACCTGCGCCACCTCAAGCGTATGAGTCAGCCGGGTGCGAAAGTAATCGCCCTCATGCTCAATAAAGACTTGCGTCTTGTGCTTGAGCCGCCGGAAGGCCGAGGCATGGATGATCCGGTCGCGGTCGCGCTGAAAACACGACCGAAACGCGCTCTCTTCTTCGGCTACAAGCCGCCCACGGCTGCTTTCCGCCCGCTCGGCGTAGGGCGCCTCAAAGACCATAATAGCCCCGCCCCCACCCGACCCGCCCTAGGCCTTCATTTTTCCTTAAATACTCACCCATCCAAAAATCTCTTGCGGCGCAGCCGCTCCTTTTGCCTCGCGTCCAAGCCTGACCTGTCCCCGAGCTTGCCCCGGCACATTGTCCTTCATATATTGAGTATGCTGGAGAAAGCCCACCACCGCCTCATCCCCGCTCGAAAGCCCACCCATGACGATGATGCTCACCTTGCCGCCGAAAGTGACCGAACGGGCCTTCACGCGCCTGGCTGAGATCAATGAGGCCTCGGACGAAGCAAAGGCCCTGCGCGTCGCGGTCGAGGGCGGCGGGTGTTCGGGCTTTCAGTATGAGATCACGCTCGATGACCCGACCGAGGACGATCTGGTCCTGGAAGGCAGCGGCCAGAAGGTGGTCGTCGACAGCGTCTCCCTGCCCTTCCTGGCCGATGCGGTGATCGATTTCACCGAAGAGCTGATCGGCGCCCGCTTCACCATCGAAAACCCCAACGCCACCGCGTCCTGCGGCTGCGGCACATCGTTCTCGATCTAAGCGAAACTTCTTATAAAAAGACGCTCTAGGCGCTTTTCTGTGTGTCCCCGGTCGGCTCATCCGAGGCGCTGTCACTGGTTTGAGTGTCGACCTCAGCCGTCTCGCTTTCCGGCTCAGGCTCAGGCAGGGCCAGCGCCTCGTCCGGGAACTGCTCAGGCGCGGTTAGCGTCACATGGCCGGTGGCCGGGTCCACGGTCACGGCGGGCTTTTCGGGCAGCAGGTCGATCGTGGCGTTGAGCTCTGTGTTCAGCCGCTCAAAGGTTTGGCGTTGGGTTTCGATCACAGGCTCGGCATCGGCGCCACGCTTGCGGAATAGGAAATTAAACATCTGTCGGTCCATCTCGGTCTGGTTGCCTTAACATAGGCCGCGACGCCCGCGATGGCCACGGCGCGGCAGGCAAATCTGCGGGGAAACTCTAGGCAAACGGCCCTCTTTGTGCAGTCTCGCCGCGCTGGCTCTTCCACTGAGCCGAAAAAACCGGCAGATCAGGCACGAGATCCGGGGGAACACGCCATGCGCATCGCGACGTTTAACATCAACGGCATCAAAGCCCGGCTGCCGGCGTTGTGCGATTGGCTCGATGAGGCCAAGCCCGATGTCGCGCTTTTGCAGGAGCTGAAATCCGTCGATGAGGGCGTCCCGCATGAGCCCTTCGAAGAGCGTGGCTATCAGATCGAGACCCATGGCCAGAAGGGCTTCAACGGCGTGGCGATCCTGTCAAAAATCCCGCTAGAAGACGTGTCGCGCGGACTGCCCGGCGATGACAGCGACGAACAGGCCCGCTGGATCGAGGCCACCGTGATGGGCGAGCATCAGGCGGCGCGGATCTGCGGGCTCTACCTGCCCAATGGCAACCCGGCGCCGGGGCCGAAGTTTGACTATAAGCTCGCCTGGATGGCGCGGTTGCGGGACCATGCCAAGGGCCTGCTGGAGACTGAGATGCCGGTGGTGATGGCGGGCGATTACAACATCATCCCCCAGGATGAGGACTGCGCCCGTCCCGAGGCCTGGCGCGAGGATGCCCTGGCCCGGCCCGAGGCGCGCGGCGCCTTCCGCGAGATCCTTCACCTGGGCTATACCGAGGCCTTCCGCGCCCGCGTGCGCGGCCCCGAACACTACAGCTTTTGGGATTACCAAGCCGGCGCCTGGGACCGCAATGACGGCATCCGCATCGACCACCTGCTGCTCAGCCCCCAAGCCGCCGACCGGCTGGGCGATGTGGGGATCGACCGGGCGATCAGGGGGCGTGAAAAGCCCTCCGATCACGTGCCGGTCTGGATCGATTTAGATATTTAGATCAAAGGTCTGCGCGGCGTTCTTCAACCATCATCAAGCGCCCGCGCGCCCGCCAGGGTGCCCGCCCCAACGATGCCGTCAATCGCCCCGTTATAAAGCCCCCGCTCCGACAGGATGATCTGGAAGGCGCGCGCCGTCTCCCCGTCCCAGCCTGGCAAAACGCCGTCGACTGTGCCGCGCAGGGCTTCTGTGCTGAGGCCCTCTTCCAGCGCTTCGACATAAAGCTCGGCCGCGCGCTGCGGATCGGGCAGCGTGCCGATCCCGCGCTCATAGAGGAACCCCAGCGCGTTGATTGCCTGGGGCAGGCCCTGCTCGGCCGCCTCGCGCGTCCAGCGGAAGCGCGCCGCATCATCGCGCGGCAGGCGCTCATCCTCGGCACCGGAAAAGAGCTCGGCCAGAACCAGGGTCGCCTCCGAATTACCAGCCCGAGCCGCGGCAGCGAGCAGTTCCACCGCGCGCTCGGCATCAGGGATGCCCAAAGCCTCCTGGTCGCCGCGCCGCACCTCCTCGCCGGTTAGATAGATCTGACCCAACCGCCACTGGGCAAAGTGATAGCCGCCATCGGCCGCCTGCTGCATCAGCGCAATGGCGCGTTCCGCATCGCCTTCGACCCCGATCCCCAGCAGATACATGAACCCAAGCGTTGTCTTACCCGCCAGATCGCCGCCCTCGGAGGCAAGACCAAAGCGCGTGGCCGCCTCATCGGGATCAGGACGTATGGGCCGCGTACCAAAGAGGTAGTAGTCGCCCAGCCGCGTATTGGCCGCGACCACGCCCTGATCGGCGGCCGCCTCATAGAGCTCCACCGCCTGACGGTGACGACCCGAGGTCTGCTGGAGCGTGGCGAGGTGGAACAGCGCCACGCCGGCCTCCTCCGGCAGGGCATCGGCGGCGGCCTGGCAATCGGCCTCGGCGCGTCTGAGACGCTGCAGCGCGGCCTCTTGCGCAGCCTCGCTCACGGGCACACCCGCCTCCGGCGTTCCGGCGCGCTCCTCGCACCGCCCCAATGCCGCGAGCGCTTGGCGCCTAGCTTCGGCCTCGGCTTCCAGACGGGCGGCCTCTTCGGCGGCAAGGCGCGCGGCCTCTTCTTCGGCGGCGATCCGGGCGCGCTCTTCTTCTATGAAGCGGACGGCGTCAGTGCGCATCTCGGCCTCGATTTCGGCCTCGATTTCGGCTCGGGCGGCGGCCATCTCTGCGGCGATTTCGGCCTCGCTGGCACGGGCAATGCGGTCAGCCTCGGCGCGGGCGGCAGCAACCAAACGCGCGGCTTCCGCAAATCCTTCGGTCACAAGCGCATCAGCTTGAGCCGAAGACGCAGACATATTTTCAGCCGCCGCAATATCAGCGGCCTGTTGCGTCTCGCGGGCCGCACGGGCCGCGTTTTCGCGCAGCCGCGCCGCGATCCTTTGGGTATCTGCGCGGGTCTCCGCCGCCTCTGCCTCTGCGGCCTCGATAATCCCAGAAGCTGCCGCTGCAGCCAGGCGCGTGGTCTCCTCGGCCTCGGCCTGAGCCCGTGCCAGGGCCGCGGCGCTGTCGGTCTGGGCGGTCGCGCGCAGCGCATCAGCTTCGGCCCGAGCCGCATCCACCATGGCCGCAGCCTGAGCGCGCGCCTCTGCCACGATCTGCTGCGCCTCAGCCGCGATATCCGCGCCGATTTCCGCCGCGCTTTCCGCGGACGCGTCGCCCTCTGCCTCGACGGCCTGCTGCGCCCAAACCGGGCCTCCCAAACACGCGGCAATCGAGAGGGCCAAGGCGGATTTCGGCAATAAATTCATAGGTGATATGGCTTTCTTGAGAGGTCGACGGGGGCGCAATGGGGCACAACGGGAGGACGATACTCCGCGCCCCTGGGCCTGTCGATGGGGGATTACCCGCACTGTAAAAGGGCCGGTTGCGCCGCCGGATGTGCCCCCGGACGTGACCGAGAGGCAACACCTGTCAAGGGGATTATCGGCATGTGGATAACGGCGGAATTCCGCTGATTATCGCGCCGATTCCGGGGCTTACCAGGCGCTATTCTTGTTATCTTAAAATTGAGCGCGTAACCGGAATGCTGGTCTAGAAGCGAATGAGAAATGAACGGGACATTTTTGGCGCGCCGATCCGGACGTGCTTGGGGACATCATAGCCACAATCTGCGCGGCCTGACCCGCAGCTTGGCCACATCCACCAGCGCCGTTTTCGCGGTCCTCGGCCTGTCCGCCTGCGTGACCGGCGGAGTGGCCTATGTCGTGGTGGATTATACGATGTCGCCGATGGCAACTGACGGCGCCGGGCCGAGCGTGGCCACCGCCGCCCCGCGTCTCCAAACCGCGCCCGCTCTGCCCCAGCTTTCCGCACCCGCGAGCCCGGGGCTTGCGGCCCCGTCCGCGCCGGAAGCAGTCGCGCCATCCGCGCCCATAGAACTGGCCAGCCTTCCGAGCGCCAGCCTCCCCAGCGAAGGCCCGCTGGGGACGGCGCGGGTGGATCAAGAGCTTGGGGGTCAGGATCTCGGCCCGGTTGTTGTGATCGCGGGCACCCCGCCCGTCCTGCCTGAGCCACGTCCGCGCAGAGTGTCGCAAGTCGCGACGCTTGCCACAGCGCCCGTAATGCGGCCGAGCCGCGACGGTACGAATGATGCCGCGCCCTCGGACATGAGCGCGTCAATCGAAACGGTTTTGCGCACGGCTTTAACCGACCGCCGTGGGCCCGCTGCCGCTGCCTCGACCTTCGCGACCACAGAAGAGCCCACCGACGTCCCCGCTCAGGTCGAAACCGTTGCCCTTCAGCCCCAGACCGTACAACCCCAGACCACGCCCACTTTCGACGGCGCCTTGGTCGCGACCTCGCCGCGCCCCGAAGCCCGGCCCGAACGACTTGCCGCGGCCTTCCGTGCGCGACAACCGCTAACCTCTGAGGAGCCCACGGGCATCCAGGTCGCCCGCGCCAGCACAACTGAGGCGAGCGTCACACCCGCCGCGCTGCAGCCCGCGCCTGAACTGTTCACGGCCCCGCGTGCCGGCAATCCTTGCAACAATCGCCTGACCCGCGCCATCCCGCGCCGCCCCCGCTCAGCCCCTGAAGGCAGCGCCTTCATGGCGTCGCTGGCCAATCAGGCCGGCGCCAACCGCGACACCCGCATCATCGAAGCCGCTTTTGGCGGTAACGTCCCGGACTTCCTACGTAATCTCCGCCCGGTGAGTTTTGCCGGCAGTGATGCGAGTGGCCGGGAAGTCGTCGTCACGATCTGCGTGATGCCCGATTACCTGGCGCTCGGCAGCGACCGCGATTTCGTGCGCGTGCCGCTCGGTCTTCCGGCCGCTCTGCGCTTGGCCGAGGGTTTTGACATGATGCTGCCGACCACGCGGATGGTCGACGCGATCTATGCGCAGGCCGATCTCCGGCTCAGCCCGCAGCCGATGACGCCGGGCTCCGAGATGAGCTCGACCAATTACTTTTTGCGCCATGACGCGATGGTCGATGACCAATATGCCCGAGTCGGTGGGCGCTTGGGTGCGTTGGTCGCGGGGCACAAAAAGGACGTCGTTTTGGCCAATCGGCTGTCGAGCAATCCCGGCCGCGTGGCAATCTATGGCTGGCACCGGTCGCGCTTTGCACCGATCCAGCCGCTCTCGACGGTGCACGGCGCGCAATATGCCGATTACAGCCACGGGATCCGCCTGGTGAGCCGCACGGCTTTCGTGAACGGTGACGCGGTCGATCTGGGCACGCTCTTGACCGACCCGCGTTATGCCGGGCTGATCAACTCGGACGGGGTGATCGCAGGGCGCGCGGTGCAGATGGCGGCGTTGCGCTAGGCGGCAGCAGGCGGCCTAAAGTCATGTCCGAAATGACTTAAACCTAAGGGCTGACGGCGACATGCCCGGTAGCGTGGTGTGCCTCGCAAGGACGAAGAACCACGGACGCAAGAAGCTGCGCGACATAGCTGACAAGCCCGCAAGATCCCACGACCCGCGCCTCTCCGCGATCCCGCAAAGATACGTATGAGCATCCGGCCCGAGCGCAAGAAAGGGGGCCTACGCCCCCCCTCAACACACGGGAAGTGCCCAGTAATCTTGGCCCCATAGTCCTGGCCCCCTACTCCTGCCAATCAGAGCCGCCCGCCCGAAGCGCGCCTTGAGCTCTGGTCAGCCCGCCTCCCTCAACGCACGTCGTGGAAGCAGCGGAAGCCCAGATGGTAATTCCGGTGGCTGCCCTCAGACATCACCCGCGTGCCGTGCCAGAATGGGGCGCGCCAGCGGCTCCAATGCTCATGGGCGCGGATCGTGTCCCAGATGAACCAGCTTCCCTTCATCTCGGTCACGCCCAGCGTCGTGGACCCGCGCGAGGCCATCTGATCCTCGCTGAGCGGCAGGTTCATATGCTCGGCCGCGTTGCCGTCGATATCGAACACGCCCAGCGGGCTCTGGCATTGCGGAAAAGACCCGGCGGGATAGGTGTTCGAGCCGCAGCCCGTGAAAGAGCCGCCATTGCACGAGCCGTTCTTGAACGAGCCTGTGGCGCAGACCCCGGCCTGCCAAGCACCGATCGAATAGGTGCCGCGCGTGGAGGAGTAGGCGTTGTTGTGGAACGAACGCATCGTGTTGACCGCCGCCGAGGCGCCCATGCCGCGGATCATGTCGAAGGGGTAATCGGGCGGCAAAAGCTGCCCGGCCGAGGCGCCTTCCCATTCATGGGCGTCGCCGATCCGCCCACCTTCGGCCGCGCAAAGTTGCGCGGCCTCATTGGCGCGGACCCAAACCACCGGATAGGCCAGCGGCACATTGGGATACTCGAACATATCGGCGCAGACGGTGGCGTCAGAGGGGCTTTGCGTCGCGGGATCGTACAGCGGCACGCGGTAGCGACCGCCGCAGATCCGCTCAAACTGCCGGTTGCGATAGCTGGCGCGCACCTGATCGACATTGCCGCCGATCCGCGCCGCCGCCTCTTCCGGGGTCAGCGGGTGTCGAGTAACGGCCGGGTTGCCCTGACCCATCCAGCCATTGGGCGAATTGGCAAAAATCTGTCGGATGCGGCGGATCTCACCCGAGGAGACGCCGCGCACTTCTTGCATGAGGCGGAACATCTCTTCGTTGTTCTCGGCCAGACTTTGCGCCTGTGCCGGGCTCGTGCCGAGACCGGCCACCAAGCCGAGCCCCGAGCCCAGCATTATGCCGATCGCCAAAGCCAGCCCGCGCGCCCAATTCCCGGACCATTCCCAGGTTCTTCGCTGCATCGTCATTCTCCCCCGTTGTCGTCCACAATTACCGGACTTGGCACTGGCCTTGGCCCTATCCTCGGCTCTATCCGTGGCGTGTTTTGATCGGCGCGACCGCCGTCCGCCCGGTGGGCCGCTCCTCGCGGCGCGCCCTATTGCCGGCGCGCGACATAGAAAAAGTCCCGGTTGTCTGCATAGCTCAAAAAGCGCGGGATGCGGGTGCCGTCGCGCCGCGTCAGATCGACACCGGCCATGGCATCAGCCAGGTGCATAGTGCGAATCTCTTCGGCTTCCTCATCTTGGACATAGACGGCCGCATAGGTCAGCTCAGGCGAGTTCATATCCAGGATCATCGCGTAATCGCAGCCATAGGCCTGGAATGTCCGGGCCTGACCCGAGGGCGTGGCGGCGGAGAAATAGGCGTAGATCAGAAAACTGCGGCCATCCACTTCGCGGATACAAGCGCCCGAGCGCAGGGTGCGCAGATCGGCATTCGCCGAGCCCGACCAATTGCCGCCGCCCCAGCTTTGCACCTCGGCACCGGGTACGCCGTTTTCAATCAGTGGTACGCCGTTTTGGCGGGCAAACACCAGATGCGGCAGAAGTTCCTCTTCGAGCTCTTCGCTCCAGGTGGTCATGCCCACAGTGCCATCATCGGTCATGTAAAGCGTCGCCAGACCGGGCCAGAGGCGGCTGAGGATGACGCCGTTGGACATAAAGCCGTAATGGTTGCCCCAGTTCGCCTGCGCGCGCGGACCAAAGCGCCAAGCGCCATGCTCGCGCTTGAAGCCGCCGGTGAAGGTCGCTGCGATCCGGTCGGTGATGCTGGGCGAGATCATTCCCACCCGGACGAGCGGCGCAGTGGTTCCAAAGCCGTCAGGCCCGCCGGTATTGTAGTTGCGGCCCGCGCCCGAAGGTCTGGGCGACCAGTCGACGCGCGGATGGTCGGTGCCGACCTCATAGCCGATCTCAAACCGGCTGAGATCGAAGGCCATCAGATACACATCGGCACCGTTTTCGGCCCCGTCGAGCCGGTTGGTGCCGCCCGCACGCTCAAAGACCGAGCGCGCGATCATGCCCGATTGCATGGTCGAGTGAAATACGCCCGGCGCATCTTCGACCGCGTACCAGGCCCCTGCCTGCATCGCGCCATTGTCCGAGCCTTCGACCTCGATGCCTGAACGCGGGCGCATCGCCGGGCGGCGGTCAAGCTCCGCCTGGCCCAAAAGCGCCACAATGGCGCCGGGATCCTCGGCGGCAAGCTCCTCGGACGAGGCCATGAAGCGGTCTTCGTAGAAAGCGCCCTTGATCAGGTTCACCAGGCTGTCGCCGAAAAGCACATTGTCGCGGAGAAACTGCGATACGGCCTCCCGGCTGGAGCGATTGCCGCTGACCTCGTTGCGCAGGAATAGCGCCCAATCGCAAACCGGCGCATAAGGCAGACCCGACGCGGCCGCCTCCGCAAGCTCCCCGTCCTGCCAGGGGGCGCAGGCATAGGCGTCTTCCGCGCTTTCGAGGTAGATTTCGGCCTCATCGGTCAGGCTGAGCCGCCACTCCGCGGGATCGGAATTTTCCAGGTGATAGCGCGCTGTGCGACCATTTTCCAGTGTAACTTCAAGGATATACCACGAATTTGCATGGGCGTTCATCGTGGTCAAGCGCACCCCGTTTCCATCGCCATCGACGCCTTCGGCGGTGGCATGAAAGGGGTTAAGCGCCAGAAGCGAGCCCGGGACCGGCGCGCCGTAATCGACCATCCGGCTTTCCAAAAGCGCGCCCTCTGGCGGGGCCAGCGCCTCGGCCTGAGCGGCTGCGGGCGCCAAAGTGGCAAGGACCAACGCAGCAGCGAAGACCAGAGCCATGAATACTGGGGCCATGCTGTTGGACTGAATTTTAGCGGGATATCGGGTCGGAAATCGTTTTTGGGACGCGCGCAGCAGCGTTTTTGCAATCGTCACGGGCACAATTCTGCTCCTCGAATGGCCGCGCCTTTTGGCGGGCAAATTTAAAAACAATCCCTCTCCAATGGCGAAATTGTGCCTAAGGAAGCGCGGGCGTGCAAGCGGTAGACCGCTCAAATCTGCATAGAATTTGCAACAATTCTGACGCTTTTACGGCAGGCTCCAAGCGGTGGCCCTTCACCGTTATTTGGCCGCGGTCTCGGCACAACCCAAGCCGCACGCAAAACTGCCCCCAGGACGGAACTGTTAGCGCCCGCCCCGCGGGAAATTCTTGTTAGCGCCCGCCCCGCGGGACGACGGGGCGGACACTGGCGTCTGGACACCCATGCTAAGACGTGTGCCAAACCTTGATCCCAGGGCGCGCCGATGAGGGGGGAATTCGGCCCGGTCTGAGACCCGCGCGCCTGGATTAGGGAGAGGCATCCAGGCCACTGGTATTCATAGGTCGGTGACACGGCGCGCTTGGTTCAAAAGAAAATCAAACGCCCAAGCAAAAACCCTCAACACCCTTGGGCCCGCACCAGGCCCCAGCCGAACTGACCGTCGCGCCCCGGGCTGCCCAGATCGACGGCGGCCGCCTGGAGGCGCTGTCGCACCGTCGCCAGGGATCCGCCGCCCAAACGCGCAGCCAAAGCGGTGACAATCGGCGCGGCATAAGATGTGCCCGAGCGATAGGCGCCGCCCGGACCGCTGGCGACCAGGACATCGACGCCGGGGGCCGCGAACTCGATATGGCCGCCGAAATTCGCGCGTGTGTAGGGCCTCATCGCGGCGTCAATGGCCGTCACGGCGATCACATGGGGCGAGGCTGCGGGCCATTGCGGCGCGGCGCTGCCCTCGTTCCCGGCAGCGGCGATCATCACCAAGCCGCGCCCTGCCGCCTCGGCCAGGATCGTCTCAAAGGCCGCGTTGGGCGGCCCGGCAAATGACATGTTCACCAGCCGCACATTGAGCGCGACCATCCGGTCGAGCGCGGCGGCGATCCGCTCAACATCGGCGACCTCTTGGCCCCGCACGACGCTGAAGCTCGAAATCGCCACCAGTTGCGCGCCGCTGGCAAAGCCTTCCAGCGCGCCCGATTGCTCCTGGCCGACCATCAGACCCGCCACCGCAGTGCCATGGGCGGGGCCGACGCTTTGCTCACCTTGGGCCAAAACGCTCTCGCGGCTGACGCGCACGCCCGCCAGCGCCGGGTGGCCGGGATCGACCGGCCCGTCGATGAGGCCAAGGCGGATATTGCCACCCACCCGGCAGCTTTGCGGATTGCTGAGCCCGACCATTTGCGGCGCATAGATCCGGCTGCCCTGAGCGAAGCGATAGTAAGTATGGAACGCCACCGCGGCACCCGGCGCCCCCTCATCGAGGGCGGCCTGCGCCGTGGTGGTCAGAAGCCCCCCGGCAAAGCGAAAGAACAGCCCCGTCCGGTTGAGATTGGGATAATTGCGCTGCCGCACGAGTTGCGCGCCCAGCGGTGCAAGGACGTTGACCGCCGCTTGGGCCTGGGCGGGGGTGGCCATCACGACGAATTCCGGCGCACCCGACGGCGCCCGGACAACGCTGCGCTGGGGTGTCAGGCCCACGAGAACGCGCGGTCCGTCGCTATCGTCCGCCTGGTCTATCGGCGCTGTCGCGCCGGGGAGTGGATCACCGTTAGGACCAACCGTTGGGTCCTGCGCCTGGGCCTCGAGGGGTAAGAGCGCGGCTATAGACAGTGCAAGAACGGCCAATGAGCGCAGAAAGAGCGCGCGACTTAGCCAGGCTACGCCGCCGATGCGATCACCCGCTTTTGTGATGTTCGATCCTGTCGCGTTCTTATTACGTTGCATGCCGCACCCTTTCCATGATCTTCCTAACCTTGATGTTCCGGGCCTAAATCCTTCCGACCCTCATCAATCCAGCGCCTAAAGCAGCGCCTAAACCTGCCAAAACCGCGCCCAAAACTGGCCGCGCTCCAAAGCCCTACTTCAAATCTTCGGGCGCCCAGAGGCTTGCTGCAAACCCCCGGACGCCCGTCGTCTTAAAATCTCTCACCCCGGGCTTCGGCCCAGGGCGCTCGGCCGGCCTATTGGCCCTCCGGCGCGATCCGTTCCAGAACCTCCAGCGTGCCCGCAGCGGTCAGGGCCGCCTCAGCAGCGTCGAGATCGGTCGCGGCACTGCCCGGTGCCAGCTCGTAAAATCCTAATGCGCTCGGCCCGGCGACGATCTGCAGATCTGCGGCCAGCAGCAAGGCGCGCAGCTCGGCTTCGGTGGTCTCCGCCGCGAAGCCCGCCCGGAAGACCGCCATTTGCGCCGCCGCATCCCCGCCCGATGCTAGGCGCATACCACCCGCCTCTTCGCCCGTCTCGATTGCCGCCAGATCGCCGGTCACCGCGTCCGGCGCCGAGGTCAGAACCGCCTGGCCGATGCCCAGAACAGCCACCGCAGCCGCCGCAGCCTGCCACAGGCGCAACCGGCGCAGGGGCACGACATTGTCGTTGGCGCTTGGCGCGGTGGCGGCCATAGGTGCGGGCTCCTGGAGCTGCGGCGCAGCCTCGACATCGCGCATCAGGCGCGCCAAGCCCAGCTCACCCGGGCTCGCCTCCAGCGTCTCGGCCTGCATCGCCCGGCGCATCAGGCGCAGGGCCTCAAGCTCAGTGCTTAGGCCCGGATCGGCCGCCACGGCCTGCTCGACCGCCGCGCGCTCCTCGCCTGCAAGCGTGTCATTGGCCAGAAACGGCAGCAGACCTTCGATTTCGGTGCGATTGAGGCTCATGCCGGCACCCTCCGGCCAACCAGGCCTTCGAGGCAGCGCATCAAGAGCTTTTTGGCATGAAAGACCCGGGTTTTGACCGTGCCTTCGGGCACGCCCGAGGCCTCGGCGATCTCGCCATAGGTCATGTCCTCGTAGAAAGCCATGGCGATGGTCGCGCGGTGCTCGTCCTTGAGGGTGCCCAGGCAATGGCGCACATGGTCGGCCTCCTGCGAGGCGACCAGGCACGTCTCCGCGTCTGGGCTGTCGTCGATCTGATCTTCGAATTCGTCGGTAACATCGACCCGGCCGCGCCGGCGATGGGCGTCGATCACTTTGCGGTAGGCGATGCCGAATATCCAGGTTTGCACTTTCGATCTTCCTTCGAACCGGCCGGCGGAACGCCAGACCTCCATAAACACGTCATGGAGTATGTCGCCGGCCTCGAAGGGATCGTTCAATCTTGAGCGGATAAAACGGAAAACGGGCGTCTCGAGCGCGCGATAGAGCGCCGCGAGGGCGTGTTTGTCCCCTCCGGCGATGGCGCTCATCCAGGCGCGCTGCTCTTGATCACTGGCCATACCCGGCCTCCGCGTGGTCCTGTCCGGAGCTGAGTATCAACCTCATTGCCGGACGGCGCAACCGCGCGAAATCGCTCGGAGTAGCGGTTTTATCCCGCAAATTTCACGATTGCGTCACGGGCAAGCGGAGGGAGCGCGTCGTGTGAGACCCGGACGGCACTGCCGCTTAGTTGACGCGAACGGGCCGCTCCATCGCGATAAGCGTCGTGGCCGCACCATCGGGCAGGATCGCAACCATCGGCAGATCCGAGAGATACGCCGCCACCATCGTCAATTGCCGCGCCTCAGTGGCGCCAAGATAAAGCGTCGGCGCAGTCAGCGCCCTCAACCAGTAATGTTGGCCCACTTGGCGGGCGTGATCGGCGGCTTGGGCATTGGCAGGTCGCGCCGCCTCATCGAGGTCCCAGACCCAGCGAAAGGCGCCGGTCTGCTCTTCCCATTGGCCGATATGCTGATAGCTCGCCACAGCCCGGCCCTGACCGGGCGAATTGAGCGAGAAAAGCGCGCTCTGGGCGTCATAGGCCCAGGTCATATCGGGGTGATCGGCGGCAAACTCGCGCGCGATTGACCGCGCCGTCGGCATCACCGCCGCGCAGGCCTCAGAGACCAGGCCCATAAAGGCGGGGGTGGTGTCCCGGTGATATCCCCCGCATTCGGGGCAGCGCGTAAAAAACCCTTCACCCTGAAACCCGTGCGCCAAACCAAAATCTTTACAACAAGCCATCCGAGCACTCACTCCCCGCTGAAAATACACCGCTGTAAAAAACCAACTGCCCCCACCGCACCCCTGCGATGGGCGGGTTTTTGCCGAGCAATGCGGCGAGTTTTTGCAAAATCGAAGAAATCTATCGGGCGATGCTGGGACCTCTCTGGGTCGCCGCCCCGCAGGCTGCGCCAGATGCCGTCGCCAAACGGGTCTTCCGGGCCCTCGGCAAGGGTGCTAGCCTGATCGCTCAATCGCGATGCATCCGGGGGGATGACGTGTCAGATCAAAGCGCGCCGGGACTGGCGTTGCCGCATTCCTCAGTCGACAACATGCTCGACATCAGCGCCTGGGACGAGGGGTTGGTGTTGCGCGGCTCCGCGCGGCTGGCCGATTGCGCCCGGCTCGAGCGTGCCTTGGCCGATCTGACCGCAAATGAGACCCATCGCCTGGACCTTGCCGGTGTGACCCGGCTTGAAACCGCCCCGGCCTATCTGATCGCGCGCCAAAGGGCCCGGATCGCGGCGGGCGGTGGACGTCTCGAGCTCAGCGGCGCGGGGCCGGAAATCACCCGGATGATTGAGCGCGTGACACCGGACAATACGGGTAAGGACATTGCCGAGGCGCCGCGCCCGCCCCTGGCCTGGCTTGAAGATATCGGCCGCGCGGTGGCGGGTTCGGGCCGAGATATGGCAGAGCTTTTAGGCTATCTGGGCCTGTTTCTCACCCGCCTGACCCAAAGCCTGCTGCGCCCGTCGGAGTTCCGGCTAACCGCGCTGGTTTATCACTGCCATCAGGTCGGGCTCAAAGCCGCGCCGATCGTGGCGCTCATGGCCTTTCTAATCGGCATCGTTCTCGCCTTCCAAGGCTCAAGCCAGCTCAGACAATTCGGCGCGGAGGTCTTCGTCGTCGACCTCATCGCGATCTCGATCCTGCGCGAGCTTGGCATTCTGCTGACGGCGATCATCGTGGCCGGGCGCACCGCCTCGGCCTTCACGGCGGCCATCGGTTCAATGAAGATGCGCGAGGAGGTCGACGCGATGCAGACCTTGGGCATCGACCCGGCCGCAGCCCTTTTCGTGCCGCGCATCCTGGCCCTGATCATCACGCTGCCGATCCTTGGCCTCGTTGCCAATCTCGCGGGGCTTTTCGGCGGCGGCCTAATGTCCTGGATCGAGCTGGGCATCTCGCCGCAGATGTTCCTCACGCGTCTGCTGGAGGGGACCGATATCAGCCACGCCATGGTCGGCCTCGTGAAAGCGCCGGTCTTCGCCCTGATCATCGGGCTTATTGGCTGTCGCGCGGGCATGGCGGTCAAGGGCAATGCCGAGAGCTTGGGGCAAAACACCTCGTCGGCGGTGGTTGCGGCGATCTTTGCCGTGATCGTCACTGACGCGATCTTCTCCATCTTCTTCGCGCAAATCGGGATCTGATGTCTGAGCCGGTGATCAAACTCAGGGGTATCCGTAACGCCTTCGGGCCGCAGGTGGTGCATGACGGGCTCGACCTGGATGTCGGCCGCGGCGAGGTTCTAGGCGTCGTCGGCGGCTCGGGCACGGGCAAATCGGTCCTGTTGCGCACCATCGTGGGCCTCAACCGGCCCAAAGCCGGAGAGATCGAAGTGCTCGGCGTGCCGGTCCTGACCGCCTCGGAGGAGGCGCTCACCCGCGTGCAACGCGCCTGGGGCGTGATGTTTCAAGACGGCGCGCTGTTCTCCGCCCTCACCGTGCGCGAAAACGTCGAAGTGCCGCTGAAATCCGTGCCGGGGATCTCGGACGGCCTGCGCCGCGAGCTCGCCGATCTCAAAATCGCGATGTCGGGCCTGCCGGGCTTTGCCGGTGACAAATACCCGTCCGAGCTTTCGGGGGGCATGCGCAAGCGCGCAGGCCTTGCCCGGGCCCTGGCGCTCGATCCTGAAATCCTCTTTCTCGATGAGCCAACAGCCGGGCTTGACCCAATAGGCGCGGCGGAGTTCGACAATTTGATCAGTGAGTTACGCGAAACACTTAATCTGACCGTGTTTCTCGTGACGCATGATCTCGACACGCTCCACACCTGCTGTACGGCCATTGCCGCTCTGGCGGAAAAGCGCGTGCTGGCCAAGGGCACCATGGCCGAGATGGGCCGGATCGATCACCCTTGGATGCAGGAGTATTTCCACGGCCCCCGCGCCCGCGCAGCAGTTGAGACCAACCCAGGGGCGGCGCCTGACAAGGGCAACCGAACGCCCATTGACCTCCCCCAATCGATGGGCAACTGAAAGCCATGGAAACACGCGGCAACTACATCCTGATCGGCGCCTTCACGCTTCTGGGCGCGATCGGTCTGATCGCGTTTTTCCTCGCCTTCGCGCGGCTCGAGATCGACCGCGCCGTGTCGTTCTACGATGTGCGATTCGAAAGCGTCTCGGGTCTCAGCGCGGCCTCCGATGTGCGCTTTGCCGGTCTGCCGGTGGGCCAGGTCGTCGATGTGCGCCTCTCGCCCGACCGCGACGGCACAGTCATGGTGCGGGTCGAGGTCGATGGCGACACGCCTGTGCGCGAAGACAGCATCGCCACCATCGAAAGCCAGGGCGTCACGGGCGTGGCCTTTGTGGCGATCAGCGCGGGCAGCGGTGAGGTGCCGTTCCTGGTCAGCGAAACCGGCGTGCCCGAGATCGAGGCCGGGCGGTCGGTGCTGCAAACCCTCAGCGAGGATGCGCCCGCCCTGGTCGAAGAAACCCTGCAGCTTGTCCGCGATGTGGGGGAGCTTTTCGACGCGCAAAACCGCGACCGCATCGCGGAGATCATCGAAAATGTCGAAGGCGCGTCCGATGCCTTTGCCGACACGCTTGAGGATTTCGCCTCGGTCGCGGGCTCGGTCGACGGCTTTATCGAAGAGATCAACCGCTTCAACATTGTGCTCCAAGGTCTGGCGGTCGAGATCGACAATACGCTCATTACCGCCGATGCGACGCTGAATGCCTGGGCCGCCGTGGCCGATGATGCGACGGGGTTCTTGAACCAAGGCACCACCGCCTTTGACGCCGCTGAAAGCACCCTGGGCGCGACCGAAACCTATGTCACCGGCGGGCTTACGGATGCCACAGAAAGCCTCGACGCAGCCCTGGCCGAAATCCGCGGCCAGATCGACACGCTCGGCGCGCAGGCCAGCGCGATGATCGCGGGCTTCGAGCAGACCGGGACGCTGGCCAATGCGCGCCTGACCGAGACCGAGGCGACCCTGGCCGCGCTTGACGATCTGATCGCGCAGACCGACCGAACGCTGGCTTCGGTCGAGACCTCGGCCACGGATTTCGGCATCCTGATCGCCGAGGATGGCCAAGCGCTGCTGGATGAAACCCGCGACCTGATCGCCGATGCCGACCGCGCTGTCGCGGCCATTGAGCAAACCGCGCAGCAGGATTTGCCCGCCATCCTGGAAAATGTCGGTCAAGCCGCCGATACCGTCGCCAGTTTCGCCCAAACGTTGGAGCGCGATCTCACTGGCGCGACCGGGCAGCTGGACGGTTTGATCGATGGCGCGGAGGGCACGCTGTCCGCCGCCACGACCGCCTTCGCCAATGCCAATGAGACCATGGCCGCGATCAATTCCGCCCTGGCCGTGGGCGAGACCGCTCTGAGCGCTGCCGAGGGCGCCTTTGGCTCGGCCGATCAAGTGCTGAGCGAACAGGTCGAGCCCCTCGTCGCGCGGCTGTCCACCACGCTCGATGGGCTTGATCAAGCCATCGCGCAAGTGGCCGAGGATCTGCCGGGCATCTCCACCTCTGTCCGGGAGGCCAGCGCTGCGGCTGAAGCGGCGTTCCGGGGGCTCAATGGCACGGTACAGGCCGCCGGGCCCGGCGTGGCGAGCTTCGCCCAAGACGGCCTGCCGCAGATCGCAGCGCTCGCGCGGGAAGCGCGGTCGCTCTCGGCCTCGCTGGAGCGGCTGGTGCGGCAAATCGAACGCAATCCCGCGCGCTTCATCCAGGGCGAGGGCACATCGGAGTTTCGCAGATGAGTGGCAGACCGGGGATTTTGGCGCGGTTGCGCGCGATTTTGGCCGGGGTTGCGATCACCGGATTGCTCACGGGGTGTTCGGTGCTGGGCGGTGCCGAAGTGCTCGATGTCTATGAGCTGCGCCCGCCCGCCGATCTGCCCATCAGCACCGCCGCGCCGCTGCGCCGGGAAGTGATCGTGGAGCTGCCCTCGACCACCGGCCCGCTGGAGACCGACCGGATCATGATCCGCCCCGACCCGATCCAAGCGCAATACTTGCCCGGCGTCCGATGGGGCGAAGAGACGCCGATCATGGTGCAAAGCCTGATGCTGCGCAGCCTTTCGGCGACGGACGGGGTCCTCTTCGTGGGCCGCCGCCCGCTGGGCTCGGGCGGGGATTTCGCCCTGGTGACCGATCTGGTGGATTTCCAGGCGGAGGTGCGGGGCGGCGAGGTTGTGGCGCGGATCTCAATTGATGTGCGCATGGTGCGCGAACGGGACGTGGCCATTGTCGCGGCGCAGAGTTTTTCGGCCGAAGCCACAGCGGCGGGCGACAGCAACGATCAGATCATCGCGGCGTTTAATTCGGCCAGCGACGCGGTCTTGCAAGATTTCACCCGCTGGACGCTGGCCCGGCTGGGCCGACCGCTCTAGGGCCTGTGGACATTCACCAGGTCCCCACAGCGCGAGACGGATTTTGTTCTGAGCAAGGCATCCGGCCGCAGGATGAACCGGTTCATTCAAGGCCTGATAACGCAGCTCAGGGCAAAATCCGCCGCGCCCAATTGGGTTTCGCCAAAATTGCGCATTTCTGCGTTATGTGAGCTTGAATTAGCCCGCTAGTCCGGCGCTCAAATGCCTTGAACTGAGCAATTTTGGACTGAAACTGAGGGGACCTGATGAATGTCCACAGGCCCTAGCCAAGCTCAAGCACATAACCGCCGCTTTTAAAGGCGTCCCATACTGTCCTTTAACTCGGGCCACATTGTTGGGCAAAGCGCCCCTTGCATCGATGCCGCGATTGCGAAACATGGGCGCTTCACGCGAGACGATCCTGGGAATGATCTTGGGAAAGATCCCAGCCGCAAGCCCATCACGACGGAGCCCGCCCCATGCTGACGCCGCAACCCTTGGATGCCCAAGCGCTTAAAGAAGCGCTCAAAGACGATGTCCTGGGCCATCTGAGCCGCTCTTTGGGCGTGCTGGCGGAGGATGCCACGGCCAATGATTGGTGCCGGGCGATGACCCTGGCCCTGCGCGACCGTATGGCCGCGATCTGGCTGGCCTCGGAGGCCGCGACGCGCGAGACGGGCGCCAAGCGGGTCTATTACCTGTCCATGGAGTTCCTGATCGGGCGCCTGCTTCAGGATGGCGTGGTTAATCTCGGCCTGATGGAGGCGGCTGAGCGTGTGGCCGAGGATCTGGGCTTCGATCTAGGCGCAAGCCTGCACGCTGAGCCTGATGCGGCGCTTGGCAATGGCGGTCTGGGCCGCCTGGCCGCGTGCTTTTTGGAGTCGCTTTCAAGCCTCGGCTGCCCGGCCATGGGCTATGGCATCCGCTATGAACACGGCCTGTTCGCGCAATCCATCGAAGGAGGCCGACAGGCCGAGGCGCCCGAGACCTGGCTCTCAGCTGGCAATCCGTGGGAGTTTCCCCGCCCTGCCCTGCGCCTACCCGTGGGCTTTGGCGGCGCTGTCCGCGAAACCGGCAAAACGGCGGTTTGGACCCCGGGTGAGACGGTCGAGGCGCGGGCCTATGATCTGGCCATCGTCGGCTGGCAGGGTGCCTTCGCCAATGCACTGAGGCTCTGGGAGGCGCGCGCGTCGCTGAGCCAGGGCGACGGCTTTGATCTCGAACCCTTCAATGCGGGCGATTATCTGGGCGCGACCGAGCCCGAGGCCCTGGCGCGCACGATCAGCCGGGTTCTCTACCCCGATGACAGCACCGAGACGGGCAAGACCCTGCGCCTCAAGCAGGAATACTTCTTCACCGCCGCCTCACTTGCCGACATCCTGGCGCGCTTCACCACTGAACACGGCACGGATCTGAGCCTTCTGCCGCGCAAGGTCGCCATTCAGCTCAACGACACGCACCCCGCCATTGCCGGGCCAGAACTCGTGCGCTTGCTGATGGACGCCCATGGCCGCAGCTTCGAGGAGGCCGTGGGCCTGGCCCAGGCGACGCTTAACTACACCAATCACACGCTCCTGCCCGAAGCGCTGGAGGCCTGGCCCGAGGCCCTGATGGCCAGTCTCCTGCCGCGTCATATGCAACTGATCGAGCGGATCGATGCGAGCCACGCCAAGGCCCATCCCAACCGCAAGGCCAAGGCGCTCGACCATGGTCAGGTGCGCATGGGGGAGTTGAGCTTTATCATGGCCAACCGGGTCAACGGTGTCTCGGCTTTGCACACCGATCTGATGCGCTCGACGGTGTTTGCGGATCTCGACCGGCTGCACCCCGAGCGCATCGTCAACCAGACCAACGGCGTCACGCCGCGCCGTTGGATCCGTGGCTGCAACCCGCGCCTGGCCGCCCTCATTGACGGGGCCATCGGGCCGGACTGGACCGGGGATTTGGAGCGTCTGAGCGATCTGGAAAGCCATACCAGCGATGCGGGCTTCTTGGAGGAGCTTGGCCGAGTGAAAGCCGCCAACAAGGCCGATCTCGCCGCTTACGTGGCCGAGACCGGCGGGCCAGCGCTCGATCCGTCCTGGATGTTCGACGTGCAGATCAAACGCATCCACGAATACAAGCGCCAGCATATGAATATCCTGGAGGCGATCGCGCTTTGGCATGAGATGCGCGACAGCCCCGGCAAGGCCTGGCAGCCCCGGGTCAAGATCATCGCGGGCAAGGCGGCGCCGGGCTATTTCTTCGCCAAGGATATCATCCGGCTGATCCACGACGCGGCCCATGTGATCAACGCCGATCCGGCGACGCGCGACATGCTGCAGATCGCGTTTCTGCCCAATTACAACGTCACCCTGGCTGAGCGGCTGATCCCGGCCTCGGACCTATCTGAGCAGATCTCAACGGCGGGAAAAGAGGCCTCGGGCACCGGCAATATGAAGTTCGCGCTGAATGGCGCGCTGACCATCGGCACGCTCGACGGCGCAAATGTCGAGATCCGCGAACGGGTGCGGCCCGAGAACTTTTTCCTCTTCGGCATGACCGCCGAGGAGGCCGAGGCGCGACGCACCAAGGCCGGCCACGCCAAAGCCGCCATCGCCGCCGATCCGCGCTTGGCCCGCGCCATCGCCTCAATCCGGGACGGTGTCTTCAGCCCAGGCGAGAAGACGCGCTATGCAGGCGTTGTCGAGAACCTCACCGCGCATGACTACTTTCTCGTCTGCTCGGATTTCTCGGATTACTGGCGCGCCCAGCGCGAGGTCGATGCGGCCTTTGCCGAGACCGCGACCTGGCGGCAGATGGCGGGCTTAAACATCGCGCGCTCGGGCTGGTTCTCTTCGGACCGGACGATCCGGGGCTATATGGCCGATATCTGGCGCGCCGAAAGCGTCCTCTAACGGCATCGGGCGCCACCGAGCCGCGAACTGGTTGCGCCGGGCGCTCAACGGGTTAGCTTAGCGGCTATGCAAGACGAGACCGCCCCTAGCGCCTATCCGGTCGGCGACGCATCAGATTTCGCCGCCCTGGTCGATGGCCGCCACGGCGATCCCTTCGCCATTCTAGGCCCCCACAAACGGGGCCGCGCCACCTGGCTGACGGTGTTCGATCCCGGCGCCGAGGAGATGGCCGCGCGGATCGGCGAACGTCGGCATAGGCTTGAGCCGCTCTTCGCCTATCCTGGCCTCTTTCAAGGCAAGATCCCAGGCACGCGGCCCTATCTTTTGGAGGGGACGCGCGCCGACGGCGAGGGCTGGCGCTATGAGGATCCCTACCGCTTTGGCCCCGTTCTGGGTGAGCTCGACGAATACCTCGCCGCCGAGGGCAGTCATGAGCGGCTTTGGCGGGTGCTGGGCGCCCATGTGATGGAGCATCAGGGTGTTCTGGGCACGCATTTCGCCGTCTGGGCGCCCAATGCGCGCGCTGTCTCGGTCGTGGGCAGCTTCAATTTCTGGGACCGCCGCCGCCACGCCATGCGCAGGCGCGGCACATCGGGCATTTGGGAGGTCTTTCTGCCCGAGATAACCGAGGGCGAGGCCTATAAATTCGCGATCGTCGGGCCCGATGGCGCCGATCTGCCGCTCAAGGCCGATCCCCTTGGCTTTGGCTCGGAACATGCGCCATCGAACGCCTCGGTCGTGCGCGACATCTCGGGCTATGGCTGGAGCGATACCGGCTGGATGCAGGAACGCCGCCTTAGGAATGGCCGCTACGCCCCGATCTCGATCTATGAGGTCCATCTCGGCTCGTGGCGGCGTAAGGAGGGCGGGCGCCAGATCAGCTATGCCGAGGCCGCCGAGGAGCTGGTGGACTATGTCGCGGGGCTGGGCTTTACCCATATCGAGCTCATGCCGATCTCGGAATATCCCTTCGACGGCTCCTGGGGTTATCAGCCCGTGGGGCTTTACGCGCCGACCATTCGCCACGGCCCCCCGCATGAGTTTCGCGATATGGTGAATGCGGCCCACCGCGCGGGCCTGGGTGTGATCCTCGACTGGGTGCCGGGCCATTTCCCGACCGATGACCACGGTCTAGGCCGCTTCGACGGCACACCGCTTTATGAGCATGCCGATCCGCGGGAGGGTTTTCACCAGGATTGGAACACGCTCATTTTCAATTACGGCCGTCGCGAGGTGCGCAATTACCTCGTGTCGAACGCGCTCTATTGGCTGGAGGAATACCATGCCGACGGGCTGCGCGTGGATGCCGTGGCCTCGATGCTCTACCGCGACTATAGCCGCGGTGAGGGCGAATGGGTGCCCAACAAAGACGGCGGGCGCGAAAACTACGAGGCCATCGCCATGCTCCAGGCGATGAACACCGAAACCTACGGCAAAGTGCCCGGGATCCTGACCGCAGCCGAGGAAAGCACCTCTTATCCACAGGTCTCCGCCCCCGTCGATGCGGGCGGTCTGGGCTTTGGCTATAAGTGGAATATGGGCTGGATGAACGACACGCTCGATTACATCAGCCGGGAGCCGATCCACCGCAAATTCCACCACGATCAGGTTACGTTCGGCCTAAGCTACGCCTTTTCTGAGAATTTCATCCTGCCACTCAGCCATGACGAAGTGGTCCATGGCAAGGGCTCCATCCTAGGCCGGATGCCGGGCGATGAGTGGCAGCAATTTGCCAATATGCGCGCTTATTACGGCTTCATGTGGGGCCATCCGGGCAAGAAACTTTTGTTTATGGGTCAGGAATTTGCCCAAGGCGCGGAATGGAACCACGACACGGAACTGGCCTGGCACGAAGCCGACCGCCCGCTCAATCAAGGCGTGTCGATCCTGGTGGGCGATCTCAATCGGCTTTACCGGGCCGAGCCCGCGCTCCACGTGAAAGACTGCGAGGCCGAGGGCTTTGAATGGCTGGTGATGGAGGATGCCGAGGCCAGCATCTTCGCCTGGGCCCGCCATGGCGGACGGGGTGATCGTAAAGTGGCCGTCCTGAGCAACTTCACCCCCACCCCGCGCGAGGGCTATCTGGTGGGGCTGCCAGTGGCGGGGACGTGGCGCGAGGCACTCAACACCGATGCGGCGCGCTATGGCGGCTCAAACATGGGCAATAACGGCGCCGTTGAAGCCGTGGCCGAGCCGCATCACGGAAAACCGGCCAGCGCGCGCGTCACACTTCCGCCGCTTGCGACTGTTTTCCTCATTCATCAAGGATAGATCGGCATCAAGGATAGGCCGAGCAAGCGCAGATAAGGCCAAGCACTCGAAACTCCGGGGAGGAGAGCAGAGACCATGACGAAACGCACCCAGCGCCTGTCGCAACGCTCGATGGCCTTCATCCTGGCCGGGGGGCGCGGCTCGCGGCTCAAAGAGCTGACCGATCTGCGCGCGAAACCGGCGGTGTATTTCGGCGGCAAACAACGCATCATCGACTTCGCGCTGTCGAACGCGCTCAATTCCGGCGTGCGCAAGATGGCCATCGCCACACAGTACAAGGCGCATTCGCTGATCCGCCATTGTCAGCGCGGCTGGAACTTTTTCCGCGCCGAGCGCAACGAATATCTTGATATCCTGCCCGCCTCCCAGCGTGTGTCCGAGAACAAATGGTATCTTGGCACCGCCGATGCCGTGACCCAGAACATCGACATCGTCGACAGCTATGGCATTGAATACGTTATCATTCTGGCCGGTGATCACATCTACAAGATGGATTACGAGGTGATGCTGCAACACCATGTCGACAGCGGCGCGGATGTGACCGTGGGCTGTCTGACGGTGCCGCGGATGGAGGCCTCGGCCTTCGGTGTGATGGCCGTCGATGGCAAGGACCGCATCACCTCGTTTCTGGAAAAGCCCAAGGACCCTCCGGGCACGCCGGATGACCCTGAGGTCGCGTTGGCCTCGATGGGGATCTACGTCTTTTCATGGAAATTCCTGCGCGAGATGCTGCGTACCGATGCCGAGGACCCCAATTCCAGCCATGATTTCGGCTCGGACCTGATCCCGCAGATTGTGGCGAACGGTAAGGCGCAGGCGCATAGGTTCGAGACCTCCTGCGTGCGTTCCAACGACGAGGCGCCCGCCTATTGGCGTGACGTCGGCACGGTGGACGCCTATTGGAAGGCCAATATCGACCTGACCGATTTCACCCCCGAGCTTGACCTCTGGGACCGGGACTGGCCGATCTGGACCTATTCCGAAAGCCTGCCACCGGCCAAATTCATCCATGATGAGCGGGACCGGCGGGGCCTGGCAATCTCGTCGCTGGTGGCGGGTGGCTGCATCATCTCGGGCACGGAAATCCGACAATCGATGCTGCATTCCAACGTCCACACCAATTCCTTCGCCTCGCTTGACCAGGTGGTGGCCCTGCCCAATGTCGTGGTGCACCGCCATGCCCGGCTCAGCCGCTGCGTTCTGGATCGCGGCGTCGTCATCCCAGAGGGCCTGATCGTGGGTGAGGACATGGCCGAGGACAAAAAGTGGTTCCGAGTGAGCGAGGGCGGCGTCACATTGATCACGCAGGCGATGCTCGACCGCCGCGCCGCCGAAGGCTAAAGCGTCCCCTATGACGACCCGCGTCCTGTCCATCGCGTCCGAATGCGTGCCCCTGGTGAAAACCGGCGGGCTGGCAGATGTTGCAGGCGCCCTGCCCGCAGCTCTCGCGCCCGAGGGGATCGAGGTTGCCACGCTGCTCCCCGGCTATCCCGCGGTGATGGCGGCGCTTAAGGGTGCCAAGGCGGTCAAATCCTGGGAGGTTCTCTTTGGCGGCCCGGCGCGCATCCTGGCGGGTAAACTGGGCCAGACGCGCCTTTTCGCGCTCGATGCGCCGCATCTGTTTGATCGCGGCGGCACAATCTATTTGGGACCCGATGGCCGCGACTGGCCCGACAATGCCGAACGCTTCGCCGCCCTGTCGCTGGCCGGGGCGCGGATCGGGGCCGAGGGCTTGCCCGGCTGGAAACCCGATGTGCTGCACCTGCATGACTGGCAGGCCGCCCTTGCGCCGGTCTATCTGCAAACCTTGGGCGCCGCCGACCGCGTCGGCACGCTTTTGACGATCCACAACATCGCCTTTCAGGGTATCGCGCCCGCAGCCATGCTCGACCGGCTGCAACTGCCCCGCGCCCATTTCACGCCCGAGGGCTTTGAGTTCTACGGCAAGATCTCCGCGCTCAAGGCGGGCCTTGTGATGGCCGATGCAATCTCGACCGTCAGCCCGACCTATGCGGCCGAGCTGCTGACGCCCGAGTTTGGCATGGGGCTGGAGGGCGTGCTGCGCCACCGCCGCGCGGACCTTACAGGCATCCTGAACGGCATCGATACCGAGCTCTGGGCGCCGCCCTACAAAACGCCCAAGGGCAAGGCGCGGCACAAAAAGGCCCTGCGTAGGCTGATGCATCTGCCCGAGACGGATGGGCCCCTTTGTGTTGTCGTCTCGCGCCTGACGCAGCAAAAGGGCCTCGATCTGCTGCTGCAAGCCGCGCCCGCTTTGCTCGATCATGGCGGGCAGCTTGTGGTTCTGGGCACGGGCGACACCGCGCTCGAGACGGCCTATCTGCAGGCCGCCGACGCCCATCCGAACATGGCCGTTGAGATCGGCTATAACGAGGAGCTTGCCCGCGCGCTCATCACCGGGGCCGACGCGATCCTCGTGCCCTCCCGCTTTGAGCCCTGCGGCCTGACGCAGCTTTACGGCCTGCGCTTCGGCACTTTGCCGCTGGTGGCGCTGACCGGCGGGCTCGCCGATACCGTGATCCCGGCCAATGCCGCCGGGCGGCGCGCAGGCGTCGCCACGGGGTTTCAGTTTCAGCCCATAAGTGCGGATGGCCTGGCCCGCGCGCTGGGAGACCTTATGCGTTCGTTCCAAAAGCCCGAGGAATGGGCGCAGATGCAAAAGAACGCGATGCGCCACCCGGTCAGTTGGGACGCAAGCGCCGTGCCCTATGCCAACCTTCTCAAAAGCCTGGTGAAAGCGTGTTGAAATCGGCTGTTGAACTGATCCTGTCGGCCGGGCGTCCCGGCCCGCTGGGCGCCACAGTGACGCCGACGGGCGTCAACTTCGCCGTTTTTTCCGACCACGCCACCGCGATCCTGGTCTGCCTGTTCGATGCCCAAGGCGCCGAGACCCACCGCTTTGCCCTGCCCGAACGCGATGGCGGCATCTGGTTCGGCCATATCTCCGGGATCGGCGCGGGACAGCTCTATGGCCTCAGGGCCGAGGGCCCCTATGCCCCCGCCGAGGGACATCGTTTCAACGCCAACAAGCTTCTGATCGACCCCTATGCGCGTCAGATCACCGGCCACCCGGTCTGGAACGATGCGCTCTACGGCTATGACCCCGCCCTGGGCCCCGACAGCTTTTCCGACGCCGACAGCGCGCCCTATATGCCGCGCTGCGTCGTCTGCTCACTTGCGCCCGCGACCGAGCCGCGACCGGCCACACCGTGGGAGCGGACGGTGGTCTATGAGGGCCATGTCAAAGGCCTGACCGCGTCCCATCCCAGCGCGCAACCGCCGGGCAGCTATGCCGCGCTGACCGATCCCGCGCTGCTCGAGCATATCACCGGGCTCGGCGTGACTGCGCTTGAGCTCCTGCCGATCCATGCCTTTCTCGATGATCGGTTTCTCACCGATCTGGGGCTCAGCAATTACTGGGGCTATCAGAGCATCGGCTTTTTCGCGCCCGAGCCGCGCTATCTGTCTTCCGGGCGGATCGAGGAGGTGCAGAGCGCCATTGCCGGGCTTCATGAGGCCGGGCTCGAGGTGCTCCTCGACGTGGTCTACAACCATACCGGCGAGGGCAATGAGCTTGGCCCCACGCTCAGCTTTCGCGGCCTGGACAATGCGAGCTATTACCGACTGCTGCCCCAGGACCGTTCGAAATACATCAACGACACCGGCACCGGGAACACGGTCAATGCCGAACACCCGATGGTCCTGCGCCTGATCCTCGATTCCTTGCGCTATTGGGTCGAGGTGATGGGCGCCGATGGCTTCCGCTTCGATCTCTGCGCCACTTTGGGCCGCCGCGCCAAGGGGTTTGACCTCAGCGCGCCGTTCTTCGCCGCCATCCGCCAGGATCCGGTGCTCTCGGGGGTCAAACTGATCGCGGAGCCTTGGGATATCGGGCCGGGCGGCTATCAGCTCGGCGCCTTTCCCACGCCCTTTCACGAATGGAACGACAAGTTTCGCGACGGCGCGCGGCGCTATTGGCGCGGGGATCGCGGCCGCATCGCCGATCTGGCGGACCGGCTCTCGGGCTCAGCCACGCAATTCGACCATTCCGCCCGCCCCGCCACCGCGTCGATCAACCTGATCACCGCCCATGACGGCTTTACCCTGCGCGATCTGACCGAATACCTGGAGCGCCATAACGAGGCGAATGGCGAGGGCAACCGCGACGGGCACGGGGCGAACTACTCCGACAATTTCGGCGTGGAAGGCCCGAGCGACGATCCGGAGATCGAGGCCGCCCGCGCACAACGCCGCCGCAACCTTCTGGCCACGCTGTTTCTGTCGCAGGGCACGCCGATGCTTTTGGCGGGCGATGAGATCGCCAATACCCAGGGCGGCAACAACAACGCCTATGCGCAAGACAATGAGACCGGTTGGATCGATTGGGCGGGCGCCGATGACGCGCTCTACCGCTTTACCCAACGCCTGATCGCCTTTCGTCAGCACCACCCAATTCTGCGCCAGCGCCGCTTTCTGCATAGCCGCGAACGCCCGGCGGACGGCCTGCCCGACCTGTTCTGGTGGCGCGCCGACGGCGACATGATGGAAGACGGCGATTGGCGGCGCGAAGGGCCGCTATGTGCGGAGCTGCGCATGGCTTCCGACACACCGTTCTATGCTGAGACGGAAGTTGCGATTTACCTGATCTTCAACCGTGGCAAGGCCTGCGAGGTGGTCCTGCCGCCCACGCCCGAAACCCGCGCCTGGCGGCTCGCGATCGACACGTCGCTCGCCGATGGCGGCAGCGCGGACCGCACCTGTCGCGGCCGAACTGCGGTGCCTGCGGCCAGCGTTTTGGCCCTGGTCCTTGAGCGCGCGGATGGCTGACCCCCTGGTGGTGCTGGCCGCCGCGATGGGGATCGATGCGGCCTATAAGGGGGTCGATGGAAAGCTCCGGGAGGTGCCGCTCGAAACCCTGCGCGCGCTTCTGGCGGCGATGGAGGTCCCTGCCGAGACCCCGGTGGAGGCTCGAAAACGGCTGTCTGAGCTTGAGCATGAGCACGCCGAACGCGTCCTGGCGCCATACTATGTCCTCACCGCCGAGACGCCATCCGATCTGGGCCTGTACGATTGGCAGGTCACGACCGAGACCGGCGCGCATTTGGAGGGAAGCGGCCCCCTGCCCGCGCTGCCCAATGGCATCCACTGGCTTATGATCGGCGAGACCCGCGCGCCGCTTCTGAGCGCGCCCGACACCCTGCCGTTGCCCGCAAGGTCTTGGGGCCTGACCGTGCCGCTTTGGGGTTTGAAGGGCGCGGGACGGGCGGGGATTGGCGACACGCGCGATCTGGGCGACTGGGCCGAGGCGCTGGCGCCGCTGGGCGCGTCTTTTCTGGGCCTGAACCCTGTTCATGCGGGCTTTCCCACGGATGCCAGCGCCTATTCGCCCTACACCCCCTCTCACAGACGACGTTGGAACCTGCTGCATATTCCCACCGGTGACAGTGGTGCGGAGCGCGGGCCACTCATCGACTATGCCACTGAGATCCCGGCCAAACTGGCCGCGCTGCGCGCCCAGCATGCCACCGAGCCGCACGCGGCGGACTTTGCCGCCTGGCGTGCAAACCAAGGCGCGGGCCTGGAGAGCTTCGCCACCTACCAGGCCCTGGCCGAACGTCACACTGCGACCTGGGATGCCTGGCCCGACGCGCTCCGCGATCCGGCCTCGGGCGCCGTGCAGCACGCCGCGCGGGAGCTTGCCGCCGAGATCGACTTCTACGCCTGGACGCAATGGCGGGCCGAGACCGAGCTGGCCCGGGCGCAAGCCCGCGCGCGGCAATCGGGGCTGCTCTATGGGCTTTATCTCGACCTGGCCGTGGGCACTCATCCCCATGGCGCCGAGACCTGGGAGGATCGCGAGAGCTTTGCCCGTGGCGTCTCGCTCGGGGCGCCGCCCGATGCTTTCTCGCCCGAAGGTCAAACCTGGGGCCTCGCGCCGTTCTCGCCCGCGCGCCTGATCGCGACCGGCTTTCAGGCCCTGGCCGAGACGCTGCGCGTGCAACTCCGCCATGCCCGGATGCTTCGCATTGATCATATCCTGGGCTTTCAACGCGCCTTCTGGGTGCCGCAGAACAGTACGGCGGGCGGCTATGTGACGATGCCGCTGGATGCCATGCTGGCCGTTGCGCGGATCGAGGCCTGCCGGGCCGGTGCGGTGCTGATCGGTGAGGATCTGGGCAATGTGCCCGGCGGATTGCGGCGAGATCTGAAGGCTTCGGGGCTCCTTGGCTGTCAGGTCGCGATGTTCGATGCGCCGAACGAACAGACCCCCGACATGACCCCCGATCTGCGCCTGCTGAGCTTTTCGACGCATGATTTGCCAACCTGGCGCGGCTGGCGCGGGGCGGCGGATATCGAGGCGCGCCGCGCGATCGGGCTGGTCAGCGCGCCCGAGGCAGCCCGGCTGAGCGAGGCGCGCCACAAAGAGGTGGCGAAGTTTGACCAAACCCTCGCCCCCGGCGCTGATCCAGAGGCCAGCACGGCGCTGCACGAGACCCTGGCCGCGCAGCCTGCGCAAATGCTGGCCGTGCAGGTCGAAAACCTCCTGGAAATCCGCGATCAGCCGAACCTGCCCGGCGTGGTCGAGGCCTATCCCAATTGGCGTCAGCGCCTGCCCGAGGGCGCGTTAAGCCGCGTGGCGGGCGCAAAGAATTTGTCCGATGTGATGCGCGCAGCGGGGCGGAGCCCGGAGATAGAGGACCCGATGTCCGCGAAATGACACGCCGCGCGGCGTCTATCGGCAGCAAGCGACCCATTTACTTGCACTCGCAATCATTTTCAGCCCGCAAGTTGCCAAATCCCTTGCGATGAAGATCATTACCGGCAGTCTTGGCGCCGGGGTGAGACCCCTCATATGAACAGATGCGGTCGCATGCCTTGTTAAATGCGGCCGTCACGGGAGGACGTTATGAAGAAATTTACCATCGCCGCGCTCGCGGCGAGCCTTTCGCTGTCTGGCGGCGCGCTGAGCGCTCAAGACGATGTCGAATACATCCTGGCCACCGCCTCGACCGGCGGCACGTATTATCCGGTCGGCGTGGCGCTGGCGACCCTGGTCAAAGTCCGGCTCGAGCCCGGAAATGGCATCGGCATGTCGGCCATCTCCTCGGCTGGCTCCGGCGAGAACGTTCGCCTGATCCGCGAGGGCGAGGCACAATTCGGCATCATGCAGGGCCTCTTTGGCTTCTACGCCGCCAGCGGCACCGGCCCTGTCGCGGAATCCGGCCCGCAGGAGCATCTGCGCTCGGTCTCGATGCTGTGGCAGAATGTCGAGCATTTCGTCATCGACAACGAGTACCTCGACACCGGCACCATGGCCGATTTCCTGGCCATCCCGGAAGGCAGCTCGATGGCGCTTGGCCGCCAGAACTCGGGCACCATCGGCTCAAACCGGACGGTCCTCGAAGGCTTCGGCGTGGACATGGACAACACCTATGACCTGGTCTTTGCAGGCTATGGTCCCTCGGCCGAGGCGCTGCAGAACGGCCAGGTTGAAGGCATCGGCACGCCGGCCGGTCCGCCTGTGGGCGCGATCAGCCAGCTGATGGCGGCGGCAGGCGACAGCGTGACCCTGCTGTCCTTCACGGAAGAAGAAGCCGCGCAGGCCGACAATGGCCGCAACCTCTGGACGCCCTACACCATCGCCGCAGGCACCTATCCGGGCCAGGATGAGGACGTCCAAACAATCGCGCAGCCGAACTTCCTGGCGACCCATGCAGACCTGCCTGAGGAGCATGTCTACCTGATCACCCAGGCGGTCTATGAGAACCTCGAGTTCCTCAATGCAATCCACCCGGCCACGCGCGCCATCGCTATCGAGAACGCGATTGCGGGCCTGCCGGTGCCGCTGCATCCCGGAGCTCAGCGCTTCTATGAGGAGCAGGGCATCGAGATCCCGGAGCGTCTGATCGCCAACTGATCGCGGCCTTGCCGCAGCGCGCGCCTGGGCTTTGGGCGCGCGCCAAGACCATCAGACCGGCGGGCCAGTATTTGGATCCGCCGCTTTGAGCGCCCGGGCACCACGAACAAGATCGGCATTCGGGGAAAGGCAATCGGGGGAGGACCGGCCATGGCCGAAAGCGACAAAAACACCGCTGCTGACGAAAAAGACGAAGACGGCGCCGCGCAGCGCAGCTTTACCGGCACCGCCGGGCAGATCCTGACGCTCGCTTGCGCAGCCTTTGCAGCTTTGCACATCTACCTGGCCTTCGACCCCTTCCTGTCCGAGCTGCAACGCAACGCCTATCACTTCGCAGGCTTCGCCCTTTTGGCCGCCCTCCTCTATCCGATGACGCGGTCGACCGGCGGGCGCGGCGCGCTGATTTTCGACGCGGTCTTCGGCGCGCTTGTGGCCATCGGCGCGGTGCATTTGGCCAATGCCGAAAACGCCATCTACGACCGGGGCGTGAACTTGGTCACGCTGGACTGGATCGCCATCGTGATCGTCATCCTCGGCGCGATTGAGCTGACGCGGCGGCTGACCGGGTTGGTGATCCCGACGCTCATCGTCCTGTCGCTCACCTATGTCTCCTATTGGGGCGCCTGGATCGACGGGGTGTTTTCCTTCCCGGGCCTCAGCCTGGAGACCGTCGCCTTCCGCTCGATCTACAATGACGAGGCGATGTTCGGCACCATCGCACGGATCTCCTCGACTTACGTTTTCCTCTTCATCATCTTCGGCGCCTTCCTGATCCGCTCGGGCGCGGGGGAGTTTGTCATCAACTTGGCCCGCGCTGTCGCAGGCAAGCTTGTCGGCGGCCCGGGCATCGTGGCCGTTATCGCCTCGGGCCTCACCGGCACGATCTCGGGCTCCGCTGTCGCCAACACCGCCTCGACCGGCGTGATCACAATTCCGCTGATGAAACGCGCGGGCTTTCGGCCGAAATTCGCGGGCGGGGTCGAGGCCGCCGCCTCCACCGGGGGCCAGCTGATGCCGCCCATCATGGGCGCGGGCGCCTTCGTCATGGCCAGCTTCACGGCGATTTCCTATGAGATCATCATCGCGATGGCCGCCCTGCCCGCCCTGCTTTATTTTCTGTCGGTGGCCTTCTTCGTGCGCATCGAAGCGCAGCGCGAGAACATCCCGCCACTGCCCGCCGAGGGCCAAACGCTCGGCCGTGCCTTCCGCGAAAACGGCGCCTCGTTCCTTATTCCCATCGCGCTTTTGATCACCATGCTGGTGATGGGCTTCACGCCGACCTATGCGGCTGTCTTCGGGATCATCGCAGTCATCGCTTCGAGCTGGCTCACGCAGAGCCCGATGGGCCCGCGCGCCGTCTTTGAGGCGCTCGCCATGGGCACGCGGTCCATGGTCCTGACCGCCGTGCTCCTTTGCGCCGTGGGCCTGGTGGTCAACGTGATCGCGACCGCAGGCGTGGGCAACACATTCAGCCTGATGATCGCCTCATGGTCGGGCGGCAATATCCTTATTGCGATCCTGCTCATCGCCATCGCCAGTCTGGTTCTCGGCATGGGGCTACCTGTCACGGCGGCCTATATCGTGCTCGCCACGCTCTCGGCGCCGGCGCTTGCGGGCATGATCTCGGACCAGTTCGTGATCGCGCAACTGGCGGCAGGCACGCTCGATCCGTCGGCCACGGCGATCTTGATGCTGGGCGCGCCGGAGGCGGCCGGGATGCTTGGCCAAGCGATGGAGTACCGAGATGCGGCAGCGCTCGTGGGCGGTCTGCCGCTTGAGATCGCAGCACCCCTGCGCGACGCGGTCGTGCCCCAGGAAATCGCCGTCTCCGCGCTGCTGTCAGCCCATATGATCATCTTCTGGCTCAGCCAGGACAGCAATGTCACCCCGCCCGTGGCGCTCGCCGCTTTCACGGCTGCGGCCATCGCCAAGGCGCCCGCCATGGGCACGGGCGTGGCCTCCTGGAAGCTCGCCAAAGGCCTCTACATCGTGCCGGTGCTTTTCGCCTATACCCCGCTTTTGTCCGGTGATTGGCCCGCGATGCTGCGGGTCTTCGTCTTCGCGGTGATCGGGCTTTATGCCCTGGCCGCGGCGCTTCAGGGCTGTATGGAGCGACCTCTGGGCCTGGTCGGGCGCGCGCTGGCCGGCGTTGCGGGCGTCGCCTGTATGTGGCCTGAGCCCGTTTGGGTAAACCTTGCGGGCGGTGCTGCGGTCGTGGCGCTTTTGGTGCTCAATCTACGCATGCCGCGCGCCGTGCGAGCGGGGTCAGACGCGACGAGCGGGGCCGCTGCGGAGTAATCGAGCGTCGCTGCCAGGGTATGTTTCGCCGCGCTGCGTCCGTGCGCCGCAGCGCCTTCAGCTCAGCGCGTGTTTTTGTTTTTTCAGAACGCTTTAGCGCCCTTGCGGCGCAAGGGGGACGCCGCGCTGTGCCCATATCCAAAGCAGAGTTTCATAGACGTGCTTGATTATTCCGAGCAAAACACTCAGAAAGTCGGAAAGACATTTTAGCATACTGTTGTATACAACTTCACCTCCCCAAGCCCAGCCAGCAAAGACCGATCATGAGCGAACCAGATCCCGATCCCTGCTGCGGCCGCCCCGTGGAAGACAAAGACAGCCTGCGCGCCGAGGCCGGACTGGATACAGCCGAACACGGCATCCTTGATATCGCGAGGTTCTATTTCTCCAGCTTTGCCCATCCCGACAGCCAAGCTTGGATGGCCGGGCTCGACACCGCGCAGGCGTTGTTCGGTGACGATGGCCCGCGCATCGCCGCGCGCGTCATGGATGTCCTGCGCGCCATGCGCTGCGCGCGACGCTCGACCTTTATGTTCAACGCGCCCACTTGCCCCGGTTGCTCGCGCATCCTGACTGAGCATGAGCGCCGCCTGATCCAAGGCTTTGCCGCCCTGCGCCGAGGCGCCATGGGCCAGGCGCGCGTGGAGGCAATGATGCTGTGTGAGGGCAATCCGACGGGCGCGCTGCTTGACGCGATGCAAGCCCTGGCCGACGTTTTGCCCGGCACCCAGGCGCCGCAGTACGCGCGCCCCCCCACCCAATCAGAAAGGACCGGCTATGCCGCGATCCCCCGCTAAGACCAGCTTGGGCGAGCGCCTGAAAGACCGGCTGGGAGAGATCCTGGACGGTCTCGCCGCTTTGCCGGGCCGCCTTACACCTGAGCCAGATCCCGTCCCGGTCAAGATTCCGGTGACGCCCGCTCGCCCGCCCCATCCCCACAACAGACACGCGCCGCGCGGCTGAGCCATGAGCGGCGCCTTCGATCAACCCGATGAGCGACTGGCCGATCTGGACCCGACGGCGCGGGCTCTGCTGCCGGTGCTTCGCCACGTCCTTGTCACGCTGGAGCGCCCAGAAAGTCAGGCCTGGCGCCTGGCCTTCTCAAGTGCTGCGCGGGGCTGGGGCGAAGCGCGCGGCCTGGCCCTGGCCTATCGCGCGCAGAGCTTTGTCGTCATGCTGAGTGCGGACCGCCCGCAGCCGCTGAGCTATAACGATCCGCTCGACCCGATCGACCGCGATGGCTTGACCACAGATGAATTGTTGATCCTTGGGCTTTTGACCGCGTTCAGCCGCGACGATGAGCTTGCCGCGCGGGCGTTTTTGGCGCGTCTGGTGTCCTTCGGCCCCGCCAAGGAGGCCACCCTACGCGCCGCTCGCGATCTGGCAGACGCCCTCGATCCCATGGGTCCTGCGCCGGTTTCGCAGCACCGCCCGGCGCTGCGCTTGGTGTCTTGAGTGGGCTCGCCCGAGGCGGCCCAAATCGAACCGCCCCAAGTGCCGCTATTCGGCGGCCTGATCGGCCAGCTTGCCGATCTCCTGGATCGCGGTGAAGCCCTCGAATTGCGGGTGCCCTTCAAAGAGCTTGCGGGTCGTGCCGGCATTCTTATGCGCGTCGCGAAACTGTTGTGATCGGGTCCAGGCGGTGAAGGTCTCCTGGCTCGACCATACGGTGTGCGAGGCGTAGAGGATCAGGCCGTCGGACTCCGGGCCCTTGAGCATGTGGAAGCCTTCGAAGCCCTCGAGCGTCTGCAACTGGCTCTCGCGTCCGAGCCATACGGCCTCGAATTCCTCGGCATTCTCGGCGGGCACTTTGAAACGGTTCATGGCGATGAACATGGCGTCGTCCTTTTCGGTCGTTGCCCGTGGCCTTGGGGGCAGGGCCTTGGGGGCGGGGTCTGGTTGCCGACTTGGCGGCGTGATTTCACACATCGTGATTTCACACATGGCGGCCCACATATTTGTCAGGATAGCCTGACAGCTTGGCGGGCCGATTTCAATTGCCGTTTCACGCGAAAGCATACGGGCGCGGGCGCAGCCACCCCGCCACTACGCATTCAGACCACAGTCAGCCCTTCAATCAACTCATCGAGGCGATACGCGCCTCATCGGCCTCGGCGTCGCCACGCTTAACCTGCTGATGTCCGTCCTCGGTCAGACCAATCTTCCAGTAGCCGGACGCATAACCGTCTTTGCGGTCCACGCCCCGTTCGGCGCGCACCAAGACCCGCAGATCCCGGATCACCGCATTCTCACCGGCGATCATCGTCTTCACGCGGCCCTCGGGCCAGTCATAGCCTTCGATCAGCTCAAGCTGCGCGCGGGAGGCCTGGCTTGGATCGCCATGCACCATCCAGTGCTGCTCAACACCCGGGGGCGCGTCGATCTCCTGGCGGTCTTCGGCCGTGGTGATCTCGAACACGGCTAGGCCCTTGGCGTCCTTGGGCAAGGCCTCCAATGTCGCCGCCGCCACAGGCAGGGCCGACATATCGGCGGCAATCAAATACCAATCGGCGTCGAACTCGGTCAGCTTCGGCTTGGCCGGACCGTTGAAGCCCATCACATCACCGGGCTGGGCCGCGCGCGCAAAGGCCGAGGCCGGGCCTTCATCGCCATGATCGGCGAAATCGATGTCGATCTCACCCAGAGCAGGACGGGCCGCGCGCACAGTATAGGTGCGGGTGATCGGCTTGGGCCCGTCTTCGAGTTGCGCCACAAAGGCCTCTCGCGTCTGACCGGCAGCGGGCACCATGATCTTGCAATGCGCCCCGGCACAATCTGGATCGACGCCCTCAAGCTCAGGACTTTGCAGCGTGAGACGGATCATATGCGGCGTGACCTGCTCGCGGGCTGTCACGGTCAGGATTTTGGGCGTGCGTTTGGGTCTGAGGATTTTTTTCAGGATATCGGCGGGCATAAGCGCTCCTCAAGCAGACGGAAAAAGTCGGACGGCTTTTGTCTGGGTCGCCTGTGCCTGCCTCGACCCGCCCGACCCCGAGATAGGCAGCCTGCCTCGCCATTCCAAGAGGTCTGGGGGCCAAGAGGTTTGGGAGCCAGGATGTTTGGGGGCCAAGAGGTTCGAGGACCAAGAGGTGATAGTTGGAGGTGCGGGCGCTTGCGCACCTGACGGCTTGGGCCTATGGCCGGGACATGCCTGAGACACGCGCGACAAGCGCAACGCCCTCGACACGCTCGCCCGCCGGCGATCAGCCATCCGTGGCTCAAACTCCGGCCCAGAATCCGGCGCTCGCGATCGCGCTGATGTTCGTGGCCGGTGCGCTCGTGGCCATCATCTCGATCCTGGCCAAGATCCTCGGCACGGGTGAGGGCGGCCTGCACCCGCTCCAAGTGAGCGCCGGGCGCTTCGGCTTCGCGTTCCTGACCCTCATGGCGCTGATCACCCTGCGCCCAGCCCTCCGGCCCAGCCTCAGAACAGCGCATCTCGGCACGCATATCGCCCGGGTCGTCTTTGGCTGGGGCGGTGTCACGCTGATGTTCGCCGCCGTCGCCCGCATGCCCGTGGCCGAGGCCACCGCGATCAGCTTCCTGTCGCCGGTTTTCACCGTGCTTTTGGCGGTCGTGTTCCTCTCCGAAAGCCTGACAGCCCGCAAAACCCTCGCCGCCATCGTGGCCCTTGTCGGGGCCGGATTGCTCCTGCGCCCGGGTGGCGAGGCGTTCCAGATCGCGGGCCTCCTAGCCTTGGCCTCGGCCGGGTTTCTGGCCATCGAAGTGCTTTTCATCAAGCGCCTGACCAATACCGAGCCGCCCCTGCGCATCCTGGTGATCAATAACGGGGTCGGCAGCCTGATCGCACTGAGCGCGGCGGCGTTTTTCTGGCAAATGCCCAGTGCCGCGCAATGGCCCGCCTGGATCGCGGTTGGGGTGATCATGGTGACGGCCCAGGGCTTTTTCCTGCAATCGATGCGCCGGGCTGAGGCCAGTCTCGTTTCCCCCGCTTTCTACTCCGTCCTGGTCTTTGCCGCGCTCTACGACTTTGCGCTTTTCGATGTGGTCCCCGATGCCCTGGCTCTGATCGGTATGGGCCTGATCCTGGCCGCGGCCCTCTCCCTGGCTGCGACTGGGCGGAAATAGCGCGGGCGCACAAGACTTGCGGCAATTCAAGGCAGTGATAGCCTCTGCTCCATGACCGAGTCAGCCCCCTCCAATCTGTCCGATTTACGCAGCGAAATCCGCCGCCTGCACCGCGCGGACGAAGCGGCCCTGATCGCCGAGCTGTGCCGCGCCCACGCCCCCGATGCCGCCACCCGGGCCACCATCGCCGCCCGCGCGACCCGCCTGATCGAGCAGATCCGCGAGGATGCCCGCCCCGGCCTGATGGAGGTATTTCTGGCTGAATACGGCCTGTCGACCGATGAGGGCGTGGCGCTGATGTGCCTGGCCGAGGCCCTGTTGCGGGTGCCCGATGTGGCCACGATAGACGAGCTGATCGAGGACAAGATCGCTCCGTCTTCCTGGGGCGCCCATCTGGGGCAGTCGAGCTCGCCGCTCGTTAATGCCTCGACCTGGGCGCTGATGCTCACGGGCAAGGTCCTGCAAGACCCGGGCCAAGACGGCCTGGCCGACACGCTGCATTCCGCGCTCAAACGCCTGGGTGAGCCGGTGATCCGCGCCGCCGTGCGCCGCGCTATGCGCGAGATGGGCAGTCAGTTCGTCCTGGGCGAGGATATCTCAGCCGCCACCAAACGCGCCGCCACCGAGGAGGAAAAGGGCTACAGCTATTCCTACGACATGCTGGGCGAGGCCGCGCTTACGGCGCAGGATGCGCGCGGCTATTTCCAGGCCTATCACGACGCCATCGCCCATCTGGCAAGCCGCTCCCACGGCGAGGACCCCCGCGCCAATCCCGGCATCTCCATCAAGCTTTCCGCGCTGCATCCCCGCTACGAAGAGGCGCAAAAGGCACGCGTCATGGCCGAGCTTGTCCCGCGCGTCACAGCGCTCGCCCGTCAGGCCCGCGCGGCGCAGATGGGGCTCAATATCGACGCCGAGGAGGCCGACCGGCTGGAGCTGTCACTCGACGTGATCGAGGCGGTCTTGCGCGATGAAACCCTGGCGGGTTGGGATGGCTTTGGCGTGGTGGTTCAGGCCTATGGCAAGCGCGCAGGCGGCGTCATCGATTGGCTCCACGCCCTGGCCCAAGACCTCGACCGCAAGCTGATGGTGCGCCTAGTCAAGGGCGCCTATTGGGACGGTGAGATCAAGCGCGCCCAGGTCGATGGCGTGCCCGATTTCCCGGTCTTTACCTCCAAGGCGGCCACCGATGTCTCCTTCATCTGCTGCGCCGATAAGCTTCTGAGCCATAGCGACCGCATTTATCCGCAATTCGCCACCCACAACGCCCATACCGTCGCCGCGATCCTACAAATCGCGGGCGACAACCGCGCCTATGAGTTCCAGCGCCTGCACGGGATGGGCGAGGCGCTGCACGATCTGGTCGTGGGTCAGGAACGCCGCGCCTGCCGGATCTATGCCCCCGTCGGCGCCCATCGCGACCTGCTGGCCTATCTGGTGCGCCGCCTGCTGGAGAACGGCGCCAATTCCTCCTTCGTCAATCAGCTCGTCGATGAGGATGTCAGCGCCACAGAAATCGCCGCCGATCCTTTCGCGGCCTTGGGCGCGCCCCGGCCCGATCTTCTACGCGACCCGGCCGAGCTCTTCGCGCCGGAGCGTGTGAATTCCGCAGGCTGGGACTTGCAAACGCCGGGCGATGCGGCGCGCTACGAGGCGGCGCGCGCGCCCTTTGCCGAGAGCCATTGGGAGGTGGGCCCAGAGGATGGCGAGGCCGTCACCATCCGCAACCCTGCCCGGCCGGACGACGCGGTCGGCACAGCGCGCCTGGCCAATGCCGCCCATGCCCAAGCCGCTTTGGGCCGGGCGCAGCCTTGGAGCAACGCTGACGCCACCGCGCGCCGCGCCGTCCTCGACCGGGTGGCCGAGCTCTATGAGGCCCATGCCGGTGAGATCTTCGCCCTACTCGCGCGTGAGGCGGGCAAAGCCGCGCCCGACGCCGTGGCCGAGCTGCGCGAAGCGGTGGATTTCTTGCGCTTTTACGGCGCGGAGGCCGCGCGCAGCCCGACCCGGGCGCCGCGCGGTCTGATCACTTGCATCTCGCCCTGGAATTTCCCGCTCGCCATCTTCACCGGCCAAATCGCCGCCGCCCTGGCCGCGGGCAATGCGGTCCTCGCCAAACCGGCCGACCCTACCCCGCTGATCGCAGGCCTCGCGGTGCGCCTGATGCATGAGGCGGGCGTGCCGGAGACCGCGCTCCAGCTTCTGCCCGGCACGGGCGAAGAGGTCGGCCGCGCGCTGACCACAGATCCGCGCATCTCGGGCATCTGTTTCACCGGCTCGACCCGCGTGGCGCAGATCATCCACCGCGCCGCCGCCGAGCATCTGCCTCCCGAAGCGCCGCTCATCGCCGAAACGGGCGGTCTCAACGCCATGCTCGTCGACAGCACCTCGCTCCCCGAACAGGCGGTGCGCGATATCGTATTGTCCGCCTTTCGCTCCACCGGGCAGCGCTGCTCGGCCTGCCGCGTGCTCTATGTGCAGGCCGACGTGGCCGATCGGATGATCGCCATGCTCAAGGGCGCGATGGATGAGCTGAGCTTGGGCGATTCCTGGCAGCTCAACTCCGATCTCGGGCCAGTGATCACCGCCGAGGCCCGCGCCAAGATCGCCGCCCATATCGAAAAGGCAAGCGGTGAGGGAAGGCTCCTGCACCAGGGCGCGGCACCCGCCGATAGCCTCTTCCTGGCGCCCGCCCTGCTTGAGATCGACAGCATCGCCGATCTGGGCGAAGAGATCTTCGGCCCGGTCCTGCATGTCGCGCGCTTCGAGGCGCATGAGATCGACGCCGTGATCGATGCGATCAATGCGACGGGCTACGGCCTAACCTTCGGGCTGCACAGCCGCATCGACGACCGGGTGGAACAGATCACCTCGCGGATCGCTGCGGGCAATGTCTATGTGAACCGCAACCAAATCGGTGCTGTCGTCGGCAGCCAACCCTTCGGCGGCGAAGGCCTGTCCGGGACCGGGCCCAAGGCCGGTGGCCCGCTCTATCTGGGGCGCTTTTACGCCGAAGACCAAGGCGCTTCCGACCCGGGGGCCGAGCCCGCTCGCTCTGTGCCTTTGGCTGAGGTGGAGACAGCCCTGGCCGCGCTGCCCAGCCCACACGCGGCGACAGACTTCGCCGATCTGCCCGGGCCCACCGGCGAGGCAAATCGCTGGTCAGCCTATCCGCGCGGCCGCATTCTCTGCCTCGGGCCAAGCGCCGGGGCCGCGCGGGAGCAGGCCCGGCAGGCGCGCGACGCGGGATGCACCGCCCTGGCCGTGGCGCCCGGCATCGGGGCGGAAGGGATCGACGGGGGGCTCGAGCTTGATGCCCTGAGCAAACTTACCGGCTTCGACGCCGTGGCCCTTTGGTCGGCGCGCGACGATCTGCGCGCCGCGCGCCAGGCTCTGGCCGCCCGCTCCGGTCCGATCCTGCCGCTGATCACCGCCGCCGACCTGCGCCCGCATCTGGTGATTGAGCGCCATCTGTGCATCGACACGACCGCCGCAGGTGGCAATACGGCCCTTTTGGCGGCGGAGTGATCCCGGCCCAGAGCTGCCCCACGACTTCACTTTTTCAAAAATACTCAAAGCTCTCGCCAGGGCGGTTGGCAGAGCCCCCTGGCAGCGAAGCTCCCTTGCCAGACACCCCCTTGCCGGGCCATGCAAGTCGTATGAACACCGCACCCACTGAGCCCGCCTTCACCACCCATGACGCGCTGGAGGATCCGCGCAATGCCGAGATCCTGATCTATGTGAACGGCGCGCTCCGGCCGCGGGACCAAGCGGTCGTCTCGGTCTATGACAGCGGTTTTCTCTTGGGCGACGGGATGTGGGAGGGGCTCAGGCTCCACGACGGGGTCTGGCCGTTTTTCGACGCCCATATGGACCGCTTTTTCGACAGTTGTAAAGCGGTGCGCCTCGAGGTCGGAATGACCCGAGCGGAGGTCTTCGCGGCTTTGGAAAAAACCCGCCGCGCCAATGGGATGCAGAGCGACGCCCATGCCCGGTTGATGCTGACGCGGGGGGTCAAAACGCGGCCCTTCCAACACCCGAGCCTCAGCCGCTCGGGACCGACGCTGGTGATCATCATGGAGCATTCCAAACCTGACCCCGCGCCGCGCGGCCTCAGGCTTGCCTCAGTGCCGCAAGTGCGCGGTCTGCCCCATGCCCAGGATGCCAAGCTGAACTCGCATTCCAAGCTCAACTGCGTGATTGCCTGCCTGCAAGCGGTCGATGCGGGCGCGGATGAGGCGCTGATGCTTGACCCGCATGGCTTTGTGAACACGACGAATGCCTGCAACTTTTTCATCGTTCGGCGCGGCGAGGTTTGGACCTCAACCGGGGATTACTGCATGAACGGTGTGACGCGGGCCAAGGTGATCGAGATCTGTCGGGCCGAGGGGATACCGATCTTTGAAAAGAACTTTTCGCTCTATGAAGCCTATAGCGCCGATGAGGCGTTTTTAACCGGCACCTTTGGCGCGCAAACCCCGGTGGCCGAGATCGACGGCCGCGCGATTGGCGACGGCACGCGGCCCGTGATGGCGCGGATCCAAGCCGCCTATAAGCGTCTGATCGCGCAAGAAATCTCACGTCACAGCGCTTGAGACAGTCCGGCCTCCGGCGGGAGTATTTTGGGAAAAATGAAGGCCGGTAGACTACGAGTTCGGTGCTCAGTAGCACAGCACCCGGTCAGCCTCGGCCGCGAGACGGACGAGGACATCGGGCATGGCGAACTCGGCCGGGTGATCTGTTAGGAGATCGTCGTCATAGCCCCGCGCCTTGGCCGACATGCCGGACAGGTAAAACCGCCCGCCGCGCTCGGCGATTGCAGGCAAATGGTCGCGCAGCGCACCTGTGCCCTGGCCGACCAGCCCTTCGGCGTAATCCGGCGCCAGCAAATGCACGGCGTCCCCGGCCATAAAAACATCGACCTCGTGACCCTCTTTAAGGGCGGTCGCCGCGATAAGACAGCCGAGGGTTGCCTTGGTCGGGTCAGCGGGGCCGGAATGGATGTGGATGAGGAATTTCGCCATGCTCGTGCCGCATCGTCGTCGTTACTTTCATGTGCAACGGTATGCAAAAGCGCCCGTCTTGGCCAGAGCGAAACGACCGGCTTAGCGCGCGTAATCGCTGCCTTCCGCGTCCAAGATTGCCTTGAGCTCCGCCAGATGCGCCGTCGCCATATCCGGGTAGTCTTCCATCTCCCGCGCGGTCTTTTCGGCGATATCATGGCTCAGGACGCGGAGCGGCTGACCGGTTTGCAGCGCGCGGATATAGGTCTCGGCCGCGCGCTCAAAATAATAGAGCCGATTGAACGTGTCGGCGACATCCGCACCGATCACCAGGATGCCATGATTGCCCATCACCATGACCTTGCGCTTGGGATCACCCAGAAGGCCCGCGCAGCGCGTGCCCTCCTCCTCAAAAGCCAGGCCGCCAAACCCTTCGTCGATCACCACGCGGTCGAAGAACGTCGCCGTGTTCTGGTCGATCGGGGGCAACGTGCTGTCGGCGAGGCAGGCGAGCACCGTGGCATGGATGGAATGCACATGCATGACGCAGCGCGCATGGGGTGCGTCGCGATGGATCGCGCCGTGCAGCCCCCAGGCCGTGGGATCGGGGGCGCCGGGCCGGTCCATCGTGGCGGGATCGAGCGCATCGATCTCCAGTAGGTCAGAGGCCTTGAGCCGCGCGAAATGCCGCCCCGCCGGGTTCATCAAGAACCGCGTGCCATCGTTGTTCACGGCCAGGGAGAAATGATTGGCCACGGCCTCATGCATGCCCATCCGCGCGGTCCAGCGAAAGGCGGCGGCCAGATCGACGCGCTCTGGCCAATGCGTGAGGTTGGGGTCGGGCGCGTGGCGGATCACTTGGGTCATGGCTCTGGGCTCCGGAATTTTACGCCTCCAGTTTGGCACAGGATCGGGAGCTGCTGCACCCAAGGGGCGACATCGCGGCGGTCGTATTTGGTTTATGCAGACCCACGGGCAGCCGGGCGCTTGGCGAGAGCGACCCGCAGGCTTAAGATGAATTTCGCGGGCGAAACGGGGCGGGACCGAAGGCAAGATGGCGCGAGCAGATTTCACCATAGCGGTCGTCGCCCAGGCCGGGCGCTTGCAATACGAGGCGGCGCTTTTTGCGGCCTCTCTGAGGCATTTCTCGCCCGGGTTTCGCGGTCGGCTGATCGTCCTTGAGCCACAACCTGGGCCGCTTTGGCCCTCCGATCCGCGGATCTGGGACGGCGGTATCCGGGCCATTTTCGACCGGCTCGAGGCCGAGATCGTACCCTTCGAGGCGCGCCATTTCGGCGCCGCCTATCCCTATGGCAACAAGATCGAGGGCCTCGCTGCCCTGCCCCAGGATGTGCCCTTCGTGTTCTTCGACAGCGATACCCTTATTACAGGAGAGATCGCCGAGGTGCCCTTTGATTTCGACCGGCCGTCAGCGTCGTTGAGGCGCGAAAACACCTGGCCCCGGATTGAGCTCTACGGTCCGGGCTATGCGGAGATTTGGGGTGCGCTCTATGAGAAATTCGGCCTCGATTTCGAAAGCTCATTGGACCTCAGCCAGCCCGAGGAATACTGGCGCCGCTACCTCTATTTCAACGCGGGCTTTTTCTTCGGCGCCGATCCGGCCGAGTTTGGCGCGCGCTTTGAGGAGACAGCCCTGGCGATCCGCGACGATCCGCCCGACGCACTGGTCTGTCAGTCGCTCGATCCCTGGCTCGATCAGGTCGCGCTGCCCCTGGTGATCCACGGGCTGGGCGGCGGGCGCAGCTTGCCGCCGGGCTGGCTCGACGGGCGGGTGAGCTGTCATTACCGCACCCTTCCCCTCCTTTATGCGCGCGAGAGCGACCACGTTGTCGCCGCCTTGGAGGAGGTCACAGCACCCAATTGGCTCAAGAAAGTGCTCAAGGCGCATGAGCCGATGAAGCGGATGGTCTATCAGGGCAAAGGCACCAAAGCGCGCGCGCTGTTTGACCGCGCGAACCTGCCACGCCGCGAACAAGCGATCAGGAATGCGCTCAAGCGCGAGAAGCTTTGGATGCGGTAGGTCCGCGGATGGGGTCGATCAGCTCGCGCTGGCCGATTCATCCTCAGATCGATCCGAATAGATCAGAAGCGGGCGCGCCTCGGTTTTGACCGCCTCTTCATTCACCACGACCTCGGCGACATTCTCGGTCCCCGGAAGATCGAACATCGTGTCGAGCAGGATGTCCTCGAGGATTGAGCGCAGGCCCCGCGCGCCGGTTTTGCGCTCGATCGCACGTTTTGCGATCGCGCCCAGCGCGTCATCGGTAAACTTCAGCTCCGTATCTTCCAGCTCAAAGAGGCGTTGATACTGTTTGACCAGAGCGTTCTTGGGCTGCGTCAGGATCGTGACCAGCGCGTCCTCGTCGAGGTCCTGCAGCGTCGCGATGACCGGCAGACGGCCGACGAATTCCGGGATCAGACCGAATTTCAACAGGTCTTCCGGCTCAAGCTCGCCGAACAGCTCCCCCACGCCGCGGGCATCGGGGTCTTTGACATCCGCGCCAAAGCCCATGGCCGAGCCCTTGCCGCGCTGCGCGATGATCTTTTCCAGACCGGCAAAAGCGCCACCGCAGATAAAGAGGATATTGGTGGTGTCGACTTGCAAGAATTCCTGCTGCGGGTGCTTACGCCCGCCTTGGGGCGGCACCGAGGCGACCGTGCCCTCCATGATCTTCAAAAGGGCCTGCTGCACCCCCTCGCCCGAAACATCGCGGGTGATCGACGGGTTGTCGGACTTACGCGTGATCTTGTCGACCTCGTCGATATAGACGATGCCGCGCTGCGCCCGGTCCACATTGTACTCGCTGGCCTGCAGGAGCTTTAGGATGATGTTTTCGACATCTTCACCGACATATCCCGCCTCGGTCAGGGTCGTGGCATCGGCCATCGTAAACGGCACGTCGAGAATGCGCGCCAAGGTCTGGGCGAGCAGCGTCTTACCGCAGCCGGTCGGCCCGATCAGCATGATGTTGGACTTGGCCAGTTCGATATCGGATTTGCCCGCCTGGTTGAGGCGCTTGTAGTGGTTGTGCACCGCCACCGAGAGGACGCGCTTGGCATGGGCCTGACCGATCACATAATCGTCAAGCACATCGCAGATTTCCTTGGGCGTCGGCACGCCGTCGGAGGATTTCAGGCCAGCGCTCTTGGTCTCCTCGCGGATGATGTCCATGCACAGCTCAACGCATTCGTCGCAGATGAACACGGTTGGGCCCGCGATGAGCTTGCGCACCTCGTGCTGACTTTTGCCGCAAAACGAGCAATAAAGCGTGTTCTTGCTGTCGCTGCCTGACGAATTCGCCATCTCAGTCACCTCGGCCTTCTCTGTCAGGTCCTGCCCCTGCGGGACCGTGCGATTGGGCGGCCCGGAAATTGGACCAGATCGAGCCGGTTGAAACCCGACCACATTTGTCTTTGCAAAAGCCTAGACCAGCGGCCCGGGCGCCTCAATGTCAAAATGCGTGGGCCAAGCCCCGGCAGACAGGCCGGGGATCAGCCATCCTCTTCGCCCGGAACGATCCGGTTTTCGACGATTTCATCAATCAAACCCCAGTCTTTGGCCTCGACCGGATCCATGAAGTTGTCACGCTCCAGCGCGTCGACCACCGTTTCGAGCTTCTGACCAGTGTGTTTCACATAGATCTCGTTGAGCCGCGTCTTGAGCTTTTGCGTCTCCTGAGCGTGGATCAGGATGTCAGTCGCCTGGCCCTGATAGCCGCCCGAGGGCTGGTGGACCATGATCCGGCTATTGGGCAGCGAGAACCGCATCCCGTTCTCCCCCGCCGTCAGCAGCAGGGAGCCCATCGAGGCCGCCTGGCCAATAACCAGGGTCGAGACAGCGGGTTTGATGTATTGCATCGTGTCGTAGATCGACAGGCCACTGGTCACGACACCGCCGGGCGAGTTGATATACATCGAGATTTCTTTGGACGGGTTTTCCGCCTCAAGGTGTAGCAGCTGGGCGACGATCAAGCTTGCCATCCCGTCATGCACGGGGCCGTTCACAAAGATGATCCGCTCCTTGAGCAGGCGCGAAAAGATGTCGTAGGCGCGTTCTCCGCGGCTGGTCTGTTCGACCACCATCGGGACGAGCGTATTCATATAAATTTCGTTGGGATCCGTCATGCACCTGCCTCTGGGTCTGAGCGTCGACATCTGGCCTGAGCGGGTGGCGCCGATCGCGTGACCAAGATGGTAGTTGTCCACCCGGGGGGCTGCAAGGGCGCCCCCTTAAAAAGGCTGGCGAAAAGGCTCGTAAAGGGGCTTGCCAAAAGGGCTTGTCGATCCCTGACGCTATGCCCGGACATACTGGCCCCAAACATACTGGCCCCGAACAAACCGCCCACATCGCGCCCCGTCTCACGCAAACCGCGCCGCTCTGGCCTATATCGCACCATCGTGCTGCCCCCCGGCTTGAAACCCAACAGCGCCCCTCTAACCTCTTGCGCGTTAAGATCGGATTAAGGATGCGCCAGATGTTTGAGCCCAATCGCACCGCCGCGCTCTCCCGTTTGAAGGGCTTCCTGCCCCAGGCAGGGCGCGATTACGCCTCCAAGCGCAACTTCGATCTGCCCGGCGAGGGCCACCCCCATGTCTCGAGCCTGTCGCCCTATATTCGCCACCGCCTGATCACCGAGGAGGAGGTGTTGGGCGCCGTCCTGGCCCGCCACAGCCCGCAAGCGGCCGAGAAGTTCATCGCAGAGGTTTGCTGGCGCACCTATTGGAAGGGCTGGCTTGAGCTCAGATCCTCGATCTGGGGCGATTACGTCGCCGGTCGCGACCGCGCGCGCCAGGATTATGCGGGCGACAAAGCGCTGGCCCGGGCTGAGGATGGTCGCTCTGGCGTCGAGGCGCTCGATGCCTGGACCGCAGAGCTGCTCGAGACCGGGTATCTGCACAACCATGCCCGCATGTGGTACGCCTCGATCTGGATTTTCACCCTCGGCCTGCCCTGGCAGCTGGGTGCCGATCTGTTCCTGCGCAATCTGATCGACGGCGATCCCGCGTCCAACACGCTGGGCTGGCGCTGGGTGGCGGGGCTGCATACGCGGGGCAAGCACTACCTCGCGCGGCCCGACAATATCGCGAAATACACCTCTGGCCGGTTCCGCCCAAAAGATCTCAACACCAAGGCCGGGCCATTGAAAGGCGCCGACCTGCCCAAGCCAGGCAGCCCGCCGCGCCAAGACTATATCGACCCAAGCCTGCCCACCGCGTTCCTGTTGACCGAGGAAGACCTCTCACCGGGCTACCTCCTGGCCCAGTTCGCCGGCGACAGCTTGGGCCACGCCGCGCTTCTGGCCGATGACGCGCGCAGCGATGCGGAGGTCGCGGGGCACGTGACCACCTTCACCGAGGGCGCCATCGCTGACGCCAGCGCCCGCTGGGCCGACAAGCTTGGCCCGGCAGGCCCGGTCAGCCGCGATCCGGTCGCGCTGGCGCGTTGGGCTGAAGCCTCGGGTGCCAGCCAGATCGTCGCGCCCTACACGCCGACAGGGCCGGCGAAAACCAGATTAAAAACGCTTCGTAAGCTTCTGCCTGAGAAAGATATTCAGCTTATCATACCGATCAGGGATTGGGACCGGATCGGCTATCCCCGGGCGACCCACGGCTTTTTCCGGTTCAAGGATGTGATCCCCGATCTGCTGGACCTGACGCGGCCGGATGGCACGGGCGATCTATTCGCCCGCGCATCCTGAGCCCCCGCGCGTCCCGACGCGCGTCTTAAATCAACGTCTCACCCGCACTCGGCCAGGGTCTCTGCAATCGCGCCTAGCACCGTGGGATAAAGCGCCGGACCCGGCTCAAGGCCTGCACCCAACGGATCGACCTGCTTGACCTGCACCGGCAGGCCGTCGGTCAGCGAGGCCACGATCCCGGGATCGAACTGCGGCTCGGTCAGAACGCAGACGCCCTCACTGCCCGCGATCAGCTCCTGCAGCTCAAGCATTTGACCCGCCGAGGGAAGCTCCCCGTCATGCAGGGCGATCGTGTCGAGCGCCGCATAATCGAACCGCGCCTCGAAATAGGCGAAAGCGTCGTGGAACAGCACGAAGGACGGGTCGAGCCCTTCAAATTGGCCCTCGATCTCCACAGCCAGCGCCAAAATCTCATCCGCCGTGGCCTGCGCATTGGCTTGATAAGTCGCCGCATTTTCTGGGTCGGCCTCGGACAAATGCTCCGCAATGGCACCGAGCCAGGCGATGGCATTGAGCGGGTCGAGCCAGAGATGCTGATCCATACCGCGCAGGCTGTCGGCGGAGGCATCCATCATGTCGTCGTCATGGCCGTGATCATCGTGGGCATGATCGTCGTGATCGTCGTGCTCTTCACCCTCGGCATGCTCCTCATGGTCGTGATCGTCGTGATCCTCGCCCTCGGCATGCTCCTCATGGTCGTGATCGTCGTGATCCTCGCCCTCCGCATGCTCCTCATGATCGTCGTGGTCCGCATGATCATCGTGATCGTCGTGATCGTCGTGATCGTCGTGATCGTCGTGGCCGTGATCATGGTCATGGCCCTCGGCCGCTTCAAGCAGCGTCACACCTTCCACGAGGCCCAGATTGATCACTTCAGCATCGGGCGCCAAGCTGTCGAGCTGACCGGCAAGACCCGGCATCAACAGTCCGGTTTGCAGAACGATTTCAGAATCTTGCAGCGCTTGCGCCTGGGACGGACGCAGCGAAAAGCCATGCGGGCTGATCTCGGCGGGCAACAACAGCTGGGGCGCGCCGACCCCCTCCATGACCGCCGCGGCCAACGAATGCACCGGGGCGATATCGGCCACCACGCGGGGCACATCGGCCATCGCCATCGGCGCCGTGAAGGCCACCAAACCGGTGCTGAGCAGAAGACGTGTCGAGTGTTTGCGCATGGACTTTCCCCGGGTATTGTGATCGAACGGGTATGCGTTATCTGATATAATATAACACCTCAAGAGGACACGATGCCGAACGAGGGCTTCCATCGCCATGATCACAGCACCTGCGTCGAAACGGCGCTGGCATCGGCCGAGGCGCGCTGTGCCGAGGAGCGGCTGCGCCTGACACCTGTGCGGCGTCGCATCCTGGAAATCCTGTTGGAAGAACACCGCGCGCTCGGCGCCTACGATATCCTCGACCGGCTGCGGGCCGAGGGGATGGCGGCGCAGCCCCCCGTCGCCTATCGCGCGCTCGAATTTCTAGTTGGCAACGGCTTCGCCCACCGCATCGAGCGGCGCAGCGCCTATATCGCCTGCACTGAGCAGGATCCCGATCACGCGCCGATGTTCCTGATCTGCCGCAGTTGTGACAGCATCGCCGAAAGCTCGATCAAACGCACCGATCTGGCGCGTGAAGCCAAGCATGCGGGCTTTGTGATCGAGCATCAGGTGCTCGAGGCCGAAGGTCTGTGCCCCGCTTGCACCGACACCGCGGCGCCTTGAACCAGGCGCCAACCGCGATGCCCCAGCCGCAATGAAAGACGGGACCTCACAGCCGGAGGCAATACGGGAAGATACGGCACTCATCCGCTGCTCCGATGTGACGTTCGGCTATGGCGGTCCGCCCGTGCTGCGCGATATCAGTTTCGCCATTTCCCGCGGTGAAATCGTCACAATCGTGGGGCCCAACGGTTCGGGAAAGACAAGCTTTCTCAAAGGTCTGATCGGCGCTCTTAAACCATTAACAGGCCGGATCACTCAGCGCTCGGGGCTTAGGTTGGGCTATGTGCCGCAGCGCCTGCATGTCGATGCCAGCCTGCCGATGACCGTCGCCCGTTTCCTAAACCTACCCCGCCGTCAGGCCCGCACCCGTGTGACAGAGGCGCTTGAGCGCGCCGGCGCAGTCGGACTGGGCACGCGCCAAATCACGGCACTGTCTGGCGGTCAGATGCAGCGGGTCCTGCTGGCTCGCGCCCTGCTTGATGCGCCTGATCTCCTGCTCCTCGATGAGCCGACCCAGAGCCTCGATCAACCGGGTGCGGCCGCCTTTTATCGCCAGATCGAGGAGGTGCGGGCCGATCTCGGCTGTGCCGTTCTGATGGTCAGCCACGATTTGCACGTCGTGATGAGCGCGTCGGACCGTGTCATTTGTCTCAACGGTCATATCTGCTGTGAGGGACAGCCCGAGATGGTCGCAGCCGCGCCGGAATACCGCGCGCTCTTTGGGGAGGGCACGCATGGCACTCTGGCGCTCTATCGCCATCACCATGATCATGATCATGATCATGATCCCGCGGCGAGCGCCTGATGCCGGATAGCCCCGATGCTCGATGATTTTCTGGGCCGCGCCGCCCTTGCCGGTCTCGCCGTCGCCCTGGCCTGCGCCCCCCTCGGCAGCTTTGTCGTCTGGCGCCGCATGGCCTTTTTCGGCGACGCGACCGCCCATGCCGCCCTACTTGGCGTGGCCCTTGGCCTCGCACTCGCCATGCCGATCTTTCTGGGCGTGACCGTGGTCGCGCTGGCCATGGCGCTTCTGGTGCAACGCCTCGCCGATCAGCGCTTTGGCGTGGATCTGGCGCTTGGCGTTCTGTCCCACTCCGCCCTGGCCTTCGGTCTCATCGCCTTTAGCCTGACAACCGGGCCGCGCATCGACCCAGAGCTCTACCTATTCGGCGACATCCTCGCCGTCAGCCGTGCCGATCTGGGCCTGATCTGGGGCGGCGCGGCGGCGGTCGTGGCCCTTCTGGCCTGGCGCTGGCAAGCGCTTTTGACGGTGACCCTGCACCCCGATCTGGCCAAGGCCGCGGGCCTCTCGCCCCGGCGGGAGGAGTTGGTCCTGACGCTCTGCTTGGCCCTTGTCGTGGCCGTGGCGATCCAGGTGGTGGGCGCGCTTTTGATCACCTCGATGCTGCTTATCCCCGCCGCCGCCGCCCGCACCCTGGTCTCAGGGCCCGAGGCGATGGTCCTTTGGGCCGCATTGCTTGGGGCGGCCTCGGTCGGCCTCGGGCTCGGCGCGTCGGTCTATGCCGATTTCCCGACCGGACCGGCCATCGTGACATCGGCCGCGCTGATCTTCGTGCTGAGCCGCATCATTGGTCAATTGCGGCCGGGTTGAACCACGGCGCATGCGCGCCGGGGTTAGCACCTCTCGCCTCCTGCGGACCAGGCGGCTATAGACGTCGCAAAGCTACGGGGCAAAGCTACGGAGCAAAGCTCAGGGAGGGTGCCGCATGGCCGAGGACGCGCGCGTGCGCTGGGAGGTCCAGCGCGATATCGGTCTCATTGAGATCGACAATCCGCCGGTCAATGCCGCCGGTCATGCAGTGCGCGCGGGCCTTTTCGAGGCGCTCACCGCCTTGGCTGAGACACCGGGCCTCCGCGCCATCGCGCTCTACGGCGCAGGCCGCAGTTTTATCGCGGGCGCCGACATCCGTGAGTTTGGCCAACCACCCCGCGCGCCCAGCCTGCCGGAGGTGTGCAATGCCATCGAGCAGAGCGCCGTGCCGGTCGTCGCAATCCTGCACGGGGTCGCCCTGGGTGGCGGGCTCGAAGTGGCCATGGCCGCGCAGTCCCGGGTCGCCCTGCCCGGCACGCGGCTCGGCCTGCCAGAGGTCACCCTGGGGATCCTGCCCGGCGCGGGCGGTACGCAGCGGGCGCCGCGTCTGATGGGCCTGGCTCCGGCGCGCGATTTGATCCTGTCGGGCAAGCCCATCGGTGCCGAAGCAGCCCTGAAGGCCGGTCTGATCGACGCGGTCGAGGCCGGCGAGCCCCGCACCATCGCGCTGGCCGCCGCAGGGCACCTCATCTCCGGCACGCTCACCGCGCGGCGGACCTGCGATCTGCCCGTGACGCTTGACCAAGACGACCTGGCAGCCGCCCGCGCCGCCCTGCCCGCGCATGATTTGGCCCGGTCCAAAGCGCTCGACGCCCTTGCTGAGGCGCACCGGCCTATCGCCAAGGGCCTTGCCACTGAAAGGGCGCTCTTCAATGACTGCTTGGCCAGCCCGCAGCGCGCGGCCCTGATCCACGCCTTTTTCGCCGAACGCGCCGCCGCCAAGATCCCCGAGGCCCAGGCCGCGCCGCGCGACATCGGCCATATCGGCGTGCTGGGCGCGGGCACCATGGGCAGCGGGATCGCGACCGCCTGCCTGATCGTAGGCCTCAACGTCACCCTGGTCGAACGCGCCCCAGAGGCGCTCGCGCGCGGCCAGGCGCAGATCGAGAGCAATCTCGACGGCGCGGTCAAACGCGGCAAGCTCAGCGCCGAGGCGCGCGCGGCTTGCAAGCTCACCACCAGTGACGACATCGCGGCCATGGCGGGCGCTGATCTAATTATCGAGGCGATCATCGAGGATTTCGACGCCAAGGCCCAAGTCCTGAGCGCGCTCGAGGCCGCCTGCCCCGGCGCGCTTTTGGCATCGAACACCTCCTATCTCGACCTCGACGGCCTGGCCGGTCACCTGCGCGATCCAGGCGCACTGATCGGGTTGCATTTCTTCTCCCCCGCCCATGTCATGCGCCTGCTGGAGGTCGTCGTTGGCCGCGAAACCCGGGCCGAGGCAGTGGCGACAGGCTTCAAGCTGGCCAAGCGACTGGGCAAGGTGGCGGTGCGCGCAGGCGTTTGCGACGGCTTTATCGGCAACCGCTTGCTTCGGCGCTACCGCATGGCCTGCGATCACCTGGTCCTGGCAGGGGCGACGCCCACCCAAATCGACGCGGCACTTGAGGATTTCGGCATGGCCCTGGGCCCCTATCGGACCCTCGATCTGGCCGGGCTCGATATCGGCTGGGCCGACCGCAAGCGCCGCGCGCCGGACCGCGACCCGGCGGAGCGTTATGTGACCTTCGCTGACCGTCTCTTTGAGGCGGGTGAGCTGGGCCGCAAGGCCGGGCGGGGCTTCTATGTTTATGACGGCGACGAGGGCACCCCACCCAACCCGGCGCTCGACGCATTGATCGCGGCCGACCGCGCGGCCCATAGCGTCACGCCACGCGATCTGAGCCCGCAGGAGATCCAGGACTACGCCCTCACCGCGATCATCACTGAGGCCGCAGAGGTCCTGGACGAAGGCATCGCCGCCCGGGCCAGCGACATCGATGTGGTCTTGCTCATGGGCTACGGCTTTCCCCGCTGGCGTGGCGGCCCGCTGCACTACGCCGACACGCTGGGCGCCGGGGCCCTGGCCGCGCGGATCGAGCGCTACGCAGATGACGACGCGTTTTTCTGGAAAACGCCCGCGCTTCTGGCCAAACTCAGCCGCGACGGCGGCACTTTCGCCGAGCTGAGCTAGGGAGCCCACGATGGATCTGAATTACTCGCCCGAGGAGCAGGCCTTTCAAGCGGAAGTGAAGGCGTTCTTGGCCAGCGATCTGCCCGACGCGCTCAGCGAAAAGGTCCGCCATGGCCGCGCGCTCAGCAAGACCGATATGGAGCGCTGGCACGCCATCTTGAACGCCCGCGGCTGGCTCGCCGGTGCTTGGCCGCGTGCCCATGGCGGCCAGGATTGGAGCGCCACCCGTCAGCACATCTTCGAAGAAGAATGCGCCCTGGCCCATGCCCCGCGCATCGTCCCCTTCGGCACCAAAATGCTCGGCCCCGTCCTGATGAAATTCGGCACGAAGGAGCAATGCGCCGAATACCTGCCGCGCATCCTCGACGGGCGCGACTGGTGGTGCCAGGGCTATTCTGAACCGGGCTCTGGCTCAGACCTCGCCAGTCTGAAAACCCGCGCCATCCGCGACGGGGACGCCTATCTGGTCAACGGTCAGAAAACCTGGACGACGCTGGGCCAGCACGCCAATCGCATCTTTTGCCTCGTGCGCACCAGCACGGAGGGTAAGCCGCAAGAAGGCATCTCGTTTATTTTGATCGATCTCGACACGCCCGGCATCGAGATGCGGCCAATCCGCCTGATCGAGGGCGGCTATGAGGTCAATGAGGTCTTTTTCACCGATGTCCGCGTGCCCCTCGGCAACCTGGTGGGTGCCGAAAACCAGGGCTGGACCATCGCCAAATACCTGCTGGGCCATGAGCGTCACAACATCGCCGGGACGGGCTTTTCGGTGGCCGCTTTGGAGGGGCTCAAACGGCTCGGGGGCGAGGTCCGGCGCGGCGGCACACCGCTATCGGCCACGCCCTGGTTCACCCGCGCCCTAGCTGAGATCGAAGCCGATCTGGAAGCCATGAAGATCACCAATCTGCGGATGCTCGCGGCCGCTGAGGCGGGTGGCGCGCCGGGGGCCGAGGCCTCGATGCTGAAGATCAAGGGCACAATCATTCGCCAAGCGCTCAACGATCTGGCACGCCGCGCGCTGGGGCCTGCGGCGGCGCCGTTCCCGTCTGAAGCGCTCGAGGGCAACATGGCGCTCGTGCCCGACGGCCATGCCCATGAGGCCGCGAGCTATTTCAACAACCGCAAGATCTCGATCTATGGCGGCAGCAATGAAATCCAGCGCAATATTCTAGCTAAGGGTCTGTTTTCCTGATGGATTTCACGCCCTCCGAAGAACGCCGCCTACTGGGCGATAGCCTCACGCGCCTGCTCTCTGAGGCCTGCAGCCCCGAGGCGCGCAACGCCGTGGCGTACGAGGCGCCCTTCCACAGCCCCGCCCTCTGGGACAGTCTGGCCGAGCTTGGCTTGTTTTACGCCTTCGTGCCCGAAACCGCCGGCGGAATGGGCGATGGCGCGGGTGGCGCGGGGTTCGATATCGTCGCGGCCTTTGAGCCCCTGGGTCGCGCCCTCTCGCCCGAGCCGGTCCTGGGCCAACTTATGGGCCTGCGCCTTCTGGCGGCGGCGGGCGCGCCGTTGGAGGACGCGCTCAGCGGTCAGGACCTCCTGGCCCTGGCGGTGTTTGAGCCCGAGGCGCCCTATCACCCGGCCGACCAGACCACCCAGGCCACCGCGACAGGCGACAAATACGTGCTCCAAGGCCGCAAATCCGTGGTCTATGGCGCGCCGTCCGCGACACGGCTTTTGGTATCGGCCTGGCTCGACGGCGCGCTGGCCTTGTTCGACGTGGCCGCAGAGGCGGCTGAGCGGGTCGATTACGCAATGGTCGATGGCGGCGGCGCGGCGGAGGTGATGCTGCAAGACACGCCCGCCCGCATTCTTCTGCGCGACGCGGGCCCCGCGCTGGAGGCCGCACTCGATGCCGGGCGCCTCGCGCTCTCCGCCGAGGCCGTCGGTGTGGCCGCATCCATGCTCGAGACCACAATCGACTACCTCAAAACCCGCCGCCAATTCGGCAAGCCGCTTGCCGCTTTCCAAGCGCTGCAACACCGCGCCGTTGATCTAACAATCGAGCTCGAGCAGATGCGTTCAATCAACATCCGGGCCGCCGCCGATCTGGAAGGTCCCAAAGGCCCCCGCTCGGTCGCCATGGCCAAGAACCTTGTCGGGCGCGCGGGCCGCCTGATCTCGGAGGAAGCGATCCAATTACACGGCGGCATTGCCATGACCTGGGAATATCCGCTGTCCCACTATGCCAAGCGCCTAGTGATGATCGACGCGCAACTGGGCGACGCGGATTGGCAGCTTGACCGCCTGGCCGATATGGCCATGCCCAAACGCTAATCGGCGCCAGGTACCCCCGATTGTCAAACAATCGTCACTTGTGAAAACGCCCCAATTCTGTCACATGGGCGGCGCTGACGTTATTCTCTTTCGACCCGCTGTCTCCCCAACCGGCTTCAGTCTCTCGATCCAGACCGTCCAAGCCGCGATACCGCACTCCCGCGGGTATCACCTATTAAGGAGACACGGATATGGCCAATGGCACCGTGAAATGGTTCAACCCGACCAAAGGTTTTGGGTTCATCGCCCCGGAATCGGGCGGCAAAGATGTGTTCGTGCATATCAGCGCCGTTGAGCGTGCGGGCCTCACCGACCTGGCGGACAACCAGAAAGTGACCTTCGATGTCGAAGCAGGCCGGGACGGGCGCGAAAGCGCGACGAACCTGCAGCTCGCCTGAAGGCGCTCTTTGACACTTTAGAATTGGGGCGGTGCGGGAGAGATCCTGCACCGCCCTTTGCTTTGGAGCCCGCTAAAGCCCGAGCGCCCCGAGCGCCTTGAGCCCGGCCCGCGCGAAATCGGGCACGTAAGCGCCCATCTTCAGCCCGCGCTCCGGATCCGCGGCATTGCCATCGAGCGCGCGCTTTTTCACCCCTTGCAAGATGGCGGCCATGCGGAAGAACGCGAAGGCCAGATAGGGGCCGAAATCCCGCGGCAGCTCGGTCCCCGCCGCCTCGCCGTAGCGCGCGAGGAACTCATCGTCGCTCGGCAGGCCCAGGTCGGCACGATCCACCCCGGCCAAACCGCGCCCCTCCGCCCCCGGCGGCATGCGCCACTGCATCAGCACCCCGGCCAGATCGGCGAAGGGATGGCCGAGCGTCGAAAGTTCCCAATCGAGCACGGCCACGCAATCCGTCCCCGCCTCCGCAAACATCAGATTGTCGAGGCGGTAGTCGCCATGGACCAAGCTGAGCCGCCCGTCATCCTCGGGGCAGGCCGTCTCTAGTGCTTCGATCAGCGCGTCCATCTCGTCCAGGGGCTCGGTCTCGGAGGCGCGGTATTGCTCGGACCAGCGGGTATATTGGCGGCGGAAATATGCGCCGCATGGCCCGTAATCGCCCAGACCGACCGCCTCCAAATCCACGCTATGGATCGCCGCCAGCACCCGCGCCATCTCCGCCATTAACGCCCCGCGCTGATGCGTCTCGAACTCGCGCAGGCGTGGGTCCTGAAACACCCGGCCGGGGACCCGCGCCATTAGGTAGAACTCTGACCCCACCACGCCCGGATCATCGCAATAGCCCAGCATGCCCGCCACCGGTACATCGGAGTGCGCGAGGGCCTTTTGCACCCTGAACTCACGATCCACAGCGTGGGCCGATTTCAACAGCTTTCCCATGGGCTTACGGCGCAGAATGAAGCTGCCCGACGGGCTCTCCAGCGCGTAGGTCGGGTTCGATTGCCCGCCCCGGATCACCTCGACCGTGAAGGGCCCACGGAGCCCCGGCACATGCGCCGCGCACCAGGCCTCAACCGCGCCCACATCCAGGCCCATTGGCAGGCTCATCGGCAGGCTCATCTTTTGGTGTACTTCCTCAGCTCAGCCCGCGCGACCTGGCGGCGATGCACCGCGTCGGGCCCGTCGGCAAAGCGCAAAGTCCTGAGCCGCGTCCACATCGCGCCCAGCGGGAAATCCTGGCTCAACCCGCTCGCGCCATGCAGCTGCATCGCCTCATCCACGACCTTCAGCGCCATCAGCGGCGCCACCACTTTGATCTTGGAAATCCACGGCTGTGCCGCGCGCACACCCGCATGGTCCATCATCCAAGCCGCCTTGAGACACAACAGCCGGGCCATCTCGATCTCCATCCGCGCATTGGCGATGATGTCGTAATTCGCGCCCAGTTCGATGATCGGCTTGCCAAACGCTTCGCGCGTGAGCCCGCGCTTGCACATTAGCTCCAGCGCGTATTCCGCCTGCCCGATGGCCCGCATGCAATGGTGGATACGCCCGGGTCCCAGCCGCCCCTGCGCCACCTCGAAGCCACGCCCCTCGCCCAGGATCACCTGGCTCGCGGGCACACGCACATCGGTAAAGCGGATATGCATATGCCCATGGGGCGCGTCGTCTGTATGCATCACCCGCATCGGGCGCAACACCTCGATCCCAGGCGCATCGGCGGGCATCAAAAACATCGTGTGCCGCCCATGTTTCGGCGCTTGGGGCTCCGTGCAGGCCATCACGATAAAGAGCTTACAGCGTGGATCCCCCGCCCCGGAAATCCAGTGTTTCTCGCCATTTAGGATGTAATCTTCACCCTCGCGCCGCGCCTCAAGGGCGATCTGCGCGGCATCTGACGAGGCCACGCCCGGCTCGGTCATCACATAGGCCGAGCGGATCCGCCCCTCGAGCAGATCGGGCAGCCAGGACGCCTTTTGCTCCGGGCTGCACATCCGCTCAAGCACTTCCATATTGCCGGTGTCGGGCGCGTTGCAGTTAAAAACCTCCGCCGCGATCCCGACCTTGCCCATCTCCTCGGCAATATAGGCGTATTCCACGGTGCTCAGCCCATAGCCGCGCGCGCTGTCCGTCAGCCAAAAGTTCCAAAGGCCCCGCGCCCGCGCCTCGGCCTTGAGCCCTTCCATGATCTCGATCTGCCGCTCGGTGAGCTGGAACCGGTCACCTGAGGGATGACGACCCACCTCGGCCTCATATTCGGCATCGAGCGGCGCGATCTCGCCCAAGACCATCGCGCGCACCTGCTCGACCAGCGGCCTCACCCGGTCGCTCATGCCGAGATCCATATGCCCCGCACTGCCCTGCCCGCTGCGCTCATCGAGACCCATGGCCCGCCTCCCTCCATTCCATTCGGCCACCAGAAAAGACGCCGCGCCCTGCAAAGTAAAGCTCGCTGCCGGCAAAGCCACCGCTCCGCCGCGCCTTCACTTTTCGAAAAATACTCGCGCCGGAGGCCCACCCTCAGGCGGCGAAGCGGCTCATCTTGGCCAGCGCGTCGCGGTACTCGGCGCCCATCCGGGCGATCATCTCACCTGCGGGTACCACTTTGTCGACCGCGCCGATCCCCTGGCCTGAACCCCAGATGTCTTTCCAGGCCTTGGCCGCGCCGCCGAAATTCATCGAGGACGGATCGGCCTCGGGCAGTTGGTCGGCATCGAGCCCGGCCCGGGTGATCGACGGTTTGAGGTAATTGCCCGAGACCCCGGTAAAGAGCGATGACGTCACAATATCCTCCGCCCCGGAGGCCACGATCATTTCCTTGTAATCCTCGACCGCATTGGCCTCGGAAGTGGCAATGAAAGGCGAGCCGATATAGCCGAAATCCGCCCCGGCAATCTGCGCCGACAAGATCGCATGGCCCGTGGCGATGGACCCCGACAATAGCAGCGGCCCGTCGAACCAAGACCGGATCTCTTCCAAAAGCGCGAACGGGCTCTGCGGCCCGGCATGGCCCCCCGCGCCCGCAGCCACCGCGATCAGACCATCGGCGCCCTTCTCGATCGCCTTCTTGGCAAACGTGTTGTTGATGATGTCATGGAGCGCAATCCCACCGCAGGAATGCGCGGCCTCGTTTACCTCTGGCCGCGCGCCCAGCGAGGTGATCCAAATGGGCACGTTCCACTTGGCACAGAGCTCCAGATCCCGCTCCAGCCGGATGTTGGAGCGATGCACGATCTGATTGACCGCGAAGGGCGCGGCAGGCGCGTCCGGATTGGCCTGATTGTAGGCGTCGAGCTCTTCGGTGATCCGTTTGAGCCAGGCCTCAAGCGCGGACGGCTCACCCGGCGCCTCGCGGGCGTTCAAGGCGGGAAAAGAGCCGACCATCCCGGCCTTGCACTGCGCGATCACCAAATCGGGCCCCGAGACGATAAACATCGGCGCTGCAATCGCCGGCACCCGCAACCCGCGCAGCGCTTGGGGTAAGCGGCTGGGATCTCTCATTCCACCTGGCACGTATCTGCCTCCCTTGACGTTTGCGTCACCCTAATCCGCCCCCACCCCGAGCGGCAACCGCGCCGCTACGGCAAATGGCGGGATTTTTGCAGCGCGCGCCCAAAAGCTCCGGGCGCAACGTGCCGCGCGCTTTGATTTCGAGACGGGAAAGGTCGACTGGCAACTACGGTTTAGGCGAAACGAGGCCCTGCTGCCCCCGGGCGCAAGTCTGCTTTGAGCCCGCAGGTGCCAAGCCAGATTGCGATCAAGCAGTAGCCTCTTCCTCGTCAAAAACCTCTATCGCGGCATTGAGCCCATTTATTGCTGATGGGAAGCCGCCATACAAAGACATCTGCCATATGACCTCTGCTATTTCTTTTTGCGACAGCCCTGCTTTCCTGCCACCAGCGATATTGACTTTGAGTTGTGGTTTCGTTTGCCCGCCAATCGCAGTCAGGGCCGCAATGGTTGCTAAGTACCTGTCACGCAGAGGAAGTTCAGGTCTCGCATATTGTCGACCATAGGCAAAATCGACCACTCCTTCAGCCATTCCTGGCAGTAGATGACCGTATCGAGCGTTTAGCGTATCTTCCATGCCGGGATTCAAACGTTCTGATAACTCTTTGCCGATTTCAGTTGTGGATTTCGTCATGCTGCTACCTCAAGTCTCCCTTAAAAAAAACTCTTCCATCATGATGAAATTCTCTGCTTCTGGCCGTAAGGGCAATGCTCAGTTCGTCCTGCAAACCTCACGCCCAGCGCCCACACCGACGGTCAGGCAAATCTCGTAAGCGCAGCATAAGACCGACTTGAAGCCCGAAACGGCCGGTGCTCGCGAGAAGCGGAAGCTCGCCCGGCTTAAGCGCTCTACTGGGATGCGGCTGCCGCCGAGAAGGAACCGGTCCGGCCGTCACAAGTCTGGTCACGGCCATGGAACGGTTGATCCGTGTCAAGGATGTAGAGGACAAAACCGCCAATGTCACCGGCAAGCGCGTAGTCGCATGTGACGTGCTGCATGATCCTGTCAGTCCAGACAGTGTTATAGGGCAAGTAGGGAACATGGATCACGACGCGTGGTGGTGTCTCTCTGAGCGTCTGCAGAGTGTCGCGCAGCAGCTCCTCATCATAGACCGAGTAGACAGGCATCACACCGGGTAGGGGATTTGGACGATCCGCCAGGAAGTGAAGGTCTGCGTTCCCGGGCAAAGCGAGGATCGGCTCATCGGGATCACTGTGCGCCTGGATGAACTGCACCAGGTCTTCGTGAAAGCGCGCCTCGGCCGCTGTCACATGCAGACCGCCACGCGCGAGGTTCAGCCGCGTTTGCGTCTCGACGCGCAGCCCGATGAAGTCACCAAGCTGACCTCTCTCGTAGGGTTGTGCGCCCTGGAAAAAGAGCATGGCCAGCGCCGTGGCCCCCACGAGGACGCCCGCCCGACGCGCCACGCGCATTGGCGTGATCAGGATCACCCCAAGTAGGACCGGCGCGAGGATATAGGCGAAATAGACCCGGTCTGGATGATGACCGGCCACCAGAAAGTAGAACACGGCGAGGATGAGAAGACCCCGGTCCCGGGACGACAGATGGCCGGAATAAAGACGCCGATGCAGGACGATCCCGACCAAAGGCGCGGCAAGCAAAAGGCCGACCCAAAGAACACTCATCGCGATGGCGCCGGGTGTTTGAACTTGCAGGGCGGCGATAACAGGGCCGATCAGATAGCTGGCATAGCTGTCCGCGCCGACATAGCCGAGCGAGCTGAGAAAGAGCGCACTCCCAATGCTATTGGCCGCCCAGTCGCCCAGAGATCCGTGGAAGACATGGTACATCACCAAGGTCCCCAGGGGCAGCATCGCCCCCGCCAACAGGCATGCCGCGATGGTCAGAGCGTCCCGGTTGACCACGCGCAGTGAGAGCGCGACGCGCACCAGGAGCAAAAGCGGCGCCCAGGCAAAGAGCAGCATCGAGACAGCGTCAAACGCCGATCTCACGTAGAGCGCCAGAAGGCCTGCGAAGAGGAGAAGGAAAACGGGAGCGAGGAACTGGCTCAAAATCTCGCGATCGGGTCGCGGGCTGGTTTCAGATTTCTGGAGGAAACAGACGGTTGAGACGGCCATGGCAAGAAACACGCCCGTGGGCTGCCTGAGGCCGAAGACGAGGCCGCAGAAAACACCCAGCACAAGAAGCTTGCGCCAGCTGAGGCCTGGCCATTCGGTCACAACGGCCATGGTCGCCACGACCAAGAAGAGGCAGGCCCAGTGTTGCGTCGGGCTCGGGAAAAGCGGAAACGCCGCCGCGCTGAAGGCGAGTGCGCCCGCGAAGGCCGCGATTGGGCCGCGCGCGCGAAGGATGTAGAAAATCAGGCCCGCCTGCACCCAGGTGCTGATGGCGGGAAGGATCCGCAGCGATACCAAGTCCACGCCGAAGATCTGAAAAGATAGGGCATGCAGGAAGTGAATGATCCCGGTATGCGGAGTCCCGATATCTCTATGGAGCACCTCTCCTTGCAGCAGCCTTTCAGCCGCATGGGCGAAGTAGCCTTCATCCCGCGAGTGCCAGAAATGGTCATAATACCCATAGAGGATGGCTCCGCAAACAATAGCAGCGGCCAACGCCCATAGGGTCCAAAGTGCGGTGTCACGTTCGGCAAGACGGTGCATCACGCGCAGTGGAATAAAACTGTTTCTTGTTGAAAATGTGATCGATTTGGGCGTTAGCGAGGCGTCTTGGCTCGGCCAAACCCGGCGCCTGTGACGATCCCCTCTATGCGTCGCGCGCAATACGCCGCCGCGCGGCTGGAGCTGAACCGGACGCGCACCGAGATGCGGAGTGACCGCCGCGCCCGGTAACCCGACATCCGAGCCCCCGCCAAAACCTTGGCCCATTTGGTTGAACTTCGGCCGCCTTTTCCCCCATAGCTAAGCCCATGGATATTGAGACGATTTCGATCACGCCCTTTGACGGCCAGAAACCCGGCACCTCCGGGCTGCGCAAACAAACAAGCGTTTTCGAGGGGGAGCATTACCTCGAAAGCTATCTGCAAGCGACATTCCAAGGGATCGGCGGGGCGGTGGGCAAGACCCTGATCCTGGGCGGCGATGGGCGATATTTCAACGACCGCGCGGCCCAGACCTTCCTGGCCATGGCCGCGGCCGAGGGCGTGGCGCGCGTCATCGTGGGCCAAAACGCTCTGCTCTCCACACCCGCCGCCTCGCATCTTATCCGGCTGCGCAGCGCCGATGGTGGTCTGATCCTGTCGGCCAGCCACAATCCCGGCGGGCCCGAGGGCGATGTCGGCGTCAAGTTTAACGGCGCCAATGGCGGGCCGGCCCCCGAAGCGGTGACCGAGAAGATCTATGCCGCCACGCAAGGCTTGACCTCCTACAAGATCGCCCGCGCCGCGCCCATCGATCTCAGACAACTGGGTGAGACGCGCCTTGGCGATATGGTCGTCGAAGTCGTCGATCCCGTCGCCGATTACGCCGCGCTGATGGCTGAGCTTTTCGATTTCGACGCCATCGCAGGCCTCTTCGCGAGCGGCTTCACACTGTGCTTTGACGCCATGCACGCCGTCACCGGCCCCTACGCCAAAGCCATCCTCGAGGATCGTCTGGGCGCCAAGCCCGGCTCGGTCATCAACGGCGTGCCACTGCCCGATTTTGGCGGCGGGCATCCCGATCCCAACCCGATCTGGGCGCACCAGTTGATGGGGATCATGATGGGAGAGGATGCGCCGGATTTCGGCGCCGCCTCCGATGGTGACGGGGACCGCAACATGATCTTGGGCCGCGGCATCTATGTCACGCCGTCCGATAGTCTGGCCGTGCTGGCCGCCAACGCCACCCTTGCCCCGGCCTATCAAGGTGGTCTCAAGGGCCTGGCGCGCTCCATGCCGAGCTCGGGCGCGGTGGACCGGGTGGCCGTGGGTCTGGGCCTCGATTGCTATGAGACGCCGACGGGCTGGAAGTTCTTCGGCAATCTGCTCGATGCCGGGCGGGCGACGATCTGCGGCGAGGAAAGCGCGGGCACGTCTTCGGACCACGTGCGCGAGAAAGACGGGCTTTGGGCGGTGCTGCTTTGGCTCAACATCCTGGCCGAGCGGCGCGAACCCGTGAGCCAGATCATGGAAAAGCACTGGCGCCAATATGGGCGCAACTACTACACGCGCCACGATTACGAGGCCGTGGATGCCGGTATCGCCGAGGTCATGGTGGCCGAGCTCCGGGTGAAACTGCCCGATCTGCTGGGACAGGAAGCCGCCGGGCTCACGATCGAGCAGGCCGATGAGTTCGCCTATCGCGATCCGGTCGACAACAGCCTGTCAAGCAATCAGGGCCTGCGCTTTTCGCTCGAAGGCGGCGGGCGGGTCGTGGTGCGGCTCTCGGGCACGGGCACGGTCGGGGCGACGGTGCGCATCTATCTCGAACGCCACGAGACCGACCCGACGCAGCTTGATCTCGACCCGCAAGAGGCCCTGGCCTCCGTGATCGCGGCGGCCGAGGATCTGACCGGGCTTAAGGCGCGGACCGGACGCATGGGCCCGGACGTCATTACCTAATCGCCGCCTCACCTGCCCCGTCCATCGCTTTGGCCATCAGGCGCAGGGCTTGGCGATGGGCAGAGCGGTGGCGGTTTTTCAGATGCGTCGCGCCATAGACCCGCTGGCTCAGAACAGGGGCGCCCGCGACCCGGGCAAAACGCCCCTCGGCGATCAGCCCGGCGGCCAGGGCCTCGGGCAAATAGGCGGTGCCACCCAGCGCGCGCAACATCGCCAGGCTCAGATCGGTCTGACCGCTGGCCAGGGGCGCCTGCTCAAAGCCGGGCAGAGCTGCGTTGTGACCACGCAGAAAGGCCTGGGAATAGTCGGGCAGGATATAGCCCTCCAGCGCCACATCGCCCAGGCGCGCCGCCCGGTCCGACACCATCCGGTAGGGTAGATCGGCCAGGGTTTCTACATGCAGATCGGGATGCGTCGTAGGCGTGAAGACCAGGGCCACATCCAGGACACCAGCCATCAGGTCATCGCACATCGAGCCGGAAAACCCCGCCTCGACATAAAGCGCCGCATCAGGCATCGCCCGCCTGAGCCCGGCCAGCCAATGCTGCAGCCGTCCGGGCACCAGATCGGGCTGCATCCCCAGCCGCAGGGTCAGCGCGGCAGTGGCGGGCTCCCGCACTGCGCGCAGCGCTTCGGTCCAGCCCAGGCGCAGGTCCCGGGCATGGGGGGCAAAGCGCGCCCCCTCCTCCGTCAAATCGGTGCCCGCCCGGCCCCGGCGGAACAGCCGCGCGCCGAGCTCCCGCTCAAGCGCGCCCACCCGGCCCGAGACCGTCGATTGCGTCACGCCCAGACGGTCCGCAGTCGCCGTGAAGGAGCGGCTGTCGCAGAGATCTAGGAAGGTTTCGATCCATTCTCGTTGCATCGGCATATCCGATCAGTTCTATCGGGGTTCCCGAATTGACCTTGTGCCGCTCTGGGGCGATATTTCAAGTGAATGCGTATGCACGGGCGCGCTTAAGGCGCCCGATCCAAACATCATCAGGGGGGCCGCATGGCTGAGCTACCGTCCACAGCGCGGGTTGTCATCATCGGGGGTGGGGTCGTTGGGACCTCGGCGCTCTATCATCTGGCGATGGAGGGCTGGACCGATTGCGTCCTGCTTGAAAAGAATGAGCTGACGGCCGGCTCGACCTGGCATGCGGCGGGTAATTGTCCAAACTTCTCAACCTCTTGGGCCGTGCTGAACATGCAGCGTTACTCCCTTGAGATGTATCGCGGCCTGGCCGAAAAGGTCGACTACCCGATGAACTACCACGTGACCGGTGCCCTCAGGCTCGGCCACACCAAAGAGCGCCGCCAAGAGTTTGAGCGGGTGATGGGCATGGCCCAGTATCAGGGCATCGATATGAAGATGCTCACCCTGGATGAGGTCAGGGAGTATTACCCGTTCATTGAGACCCACGACCTAAGCGCGGTCCTGTGGGATCCCTATGACGGCGATATCGACCCCTCTCAGCTGACCCAGGCGATGGCAAAAGGCGCGCGAGACCTGGGTGCGGCGATCCACCGCTTCACCCCCGCCACGGGTGTGCGGCGCGAAAACGGCGAGTGGATTGTGGAGACCGAGAAGGGTGAGATCCGCTGCGAGTACGTGGTGAACGCCGCAGGCTATTACGCTCAGCGTGTGGGCGAGTGGTTCAAGCCCCATGGCGGCCGCACGGTGCCGATGGTGGTCATGTCCCACCAGTATTTCCTGACCGATGAGATCGCGGAAGTGAAAGCCTGGTCGGCCGAGCATGGCCGCAAGCTGCCGATGATCCGCGATGTCGACAGCAGCTATTACCTGCGCCAGGACACCCATGGCCTGAACCTCGGCCCCTATGAGCGCAACTGCAAGGCGCATTGGATCACGCCCGACGACCCTATGCCCGATGATTTCAGCTTTCAGCTTTATCCCGACGACCTTGACCGCCTGGAATGGTATATCGAGGATGCGATGGCGCGCGTCCCGATCCTGGCCGAAGGCGGCGTGGGCCGCAACATCAACGGCCCGATCCCCTACGCGCCCGACGGCCTGCCGATGGTGGGGCCGATGCCCGGTGTGGAGAACGCGTTCGAGGCGCATTCCTTCACCTTCGGCATCGTCCAGGGCGGCGGCGCGGGCAAGGTCCTGTCCGAATACATCGTCCACGGTCAGACCGAGTGGGATATGTGGGCCGTCGATCCCCGCCGCTACACCGATTATGCCGATCACTCCTATTGCCTGGAAAAGGCGCTGGAGACCTATGGCCACGAATACGGCATGCACTTCCCCTGGAAGGCCTGGCCCGCGGGTCGTGACAAAAAGCTTAGCCCGAACCACGCGCGCGTCGTGGAAATGGGCGGCCAGATGGGCGCCTATGGCGGCTGGGAGCGGGCCAATTGGTTCGCCAAAGACGGCGATGACACCTCGATTGAAGCGACGGAAACCTGGGGACGCGCGGGCCCGTGGGAGGCGCGCGTCCGCGAGGAATGCGAGGCCGTCCGCGACGGTGTCGGCGTCTTGGACCTGCCGGGCTTCAGCCGGTTCGAATTGAGCGGCGACGGCGCGGCGGAATGGCTGCGCGGCCGCATCGCAGGCGCCCTGCCAAAGGTTGGCCGGATGAATCTGGGCTATTTTCCGGACCCGAGGGGGCGGATCCTGACGGAGATGTCACTGGTCCGAAAGGGTGAGGACGCTTTCACGCTGATCACGGCGGCGCCCGCGCAGTGGCACGATTACGAAGTGCTCTGGCGGGACGGCCTGCCCGAGGGTGTGAACCTGACCGATCACACGACCGAAGTGACCACGCTGATCGTCACCGGACCCAAGGCGCGCGATCTCTTCGAGAGCATCGGGACGCAGGCCGATCTGTCCCTGGGCTGGCTGAGCCACCAGGACGCCACGGTCGCGGGTCAACCCTGTCGCCTCTTCCGCGTCTCCTTCGCAGGAGAGCTTGGCTGGGAAATCCATGCGCGCTTTGACGATATGCCCGCGATCTATGATGCCGTGCTAGGCGCGGGTGCCACGCCCTTCGGGATGTTCGCGCTCAACGCGCTGCGCATCGAGAAGGGCTATCGCGCCTGGAAGGGCGATCTAAGCACCGATTACTCGCTGCTCGAGGGCGGGCTCGACCGCTTCATCAAGTTCGACAAGCCGCAGGATTTCCCTGGCAAGGCGGCGCTCCTGAGCGAAAAGCAGCGCGGCGTGGCCAAGCGCTTTGTCACGCTCAAGGTCGAGGCCGGTGAGGCCGACGCGCCCTATATGTCGACGATCTCCAAAGCCGGTGACGTGGTGGGCGAGACGACGTCTGGCGCCTGGGGCTATCGGGTCGGGCATTCCGTGGCGCTGGCCATGGTGCGCGCCGATCTGGCGGAGCCGGGCACCGAGCTCGACATCAACATCTATGGCGAGACCTGCAAGGCGGTCGTGCAACCCGACGGGCCCCTTTGGGATCCGGCCAACGAGCGGCTGCGCGCCTAGATGGCGGCAGGGTCCTTCTTTGAAGCGACCCTGGACGGGCGGCCCCCGATGGCGCTCGACCTCCACCGCGCCGAGATCACGCTGCATCGCGGCGACGGCGCTGGCTTTCGGGCCAGCGGCGCGCTCACCGCGGCTCAGCCGGGGATGACCCTGGACGATCGCGGTGCCGAGGGGTGGGAGGCCCCAGTGGGCCTCGACTTTGGCCTCGGCGATATCGGCGCGCCGGATGCGCAGGGTGGATTCGCAACCGCCCGCAGCGCCCCAGATGCCAAGGACGACCCGGAGGCGGGGTTCTTTTACTACTGGGACCACACGAAATATGCGGCGCTGAGCTGGACCCTGAAGGCACCGGGCAATGGGCAATTCATCCTTGAGATGAGTTGCGCCTCTACCGAAGGCCACAGCGTGCACTGCGCCACGCCGCTGGTCGATATCTCGGTCTCGCTCGAGCAGGTCTCCGATGGCGATGAAGCCCTGGTGGAGCGGATCATAGGCCGCCCGTGGGACACCCTCACAGTCACGCCATTGCCCGACGGTGGTCACCGGGCGCGGCACCAGCAGACCCTGCTATGAGCGCGCCGGGCACCTTCCACTTCGATATGGGGGAGCTGCCCGAGCAGAGCTTTGCGCTTGAGACCGCGCGGATCGTGCTCTTTGTCCCGGCCCTTGGAGGCTCAGAGCAGATCAGCCTGAATGTCGATCTTTTCGCCGAGCCGCGCGAGGTAAAGGCAGATGACGATCTGGGCCCTTACCGTATGCAGCCCGCCTATTACACCGAGTGGCTCACGATCAGCCGGGCGCAGTTGCGCAGCCGGGGGCTTAATGCGCTCGATGGCTACCGGCTGGATTATGACGAGGCGCGCACGCCGAAGGGCCAAATCATTGAGGCGCCGGGCGCGGTGCAGCAAGACAGTCACGCGCTCTGGACCCGGGCCACGCTGTCGCTGACACATCTGGGCGGGGCGCGCTACCGGGTCGAGACCGAAGGCGCGACCGAGTTCGACTGGACCTTCCGGATCGAGGCCGAGGCCGCCTTCGACCAAGTGATGCTGCGCGATGATCTGGTGAACAGCCCCCGCCTGCCTGACCCCGCCGTGGAGGCAGAATTCGCCGAGCTTTTCGACCCGGCGCTTTTCGAGGCCGGATGGAAAAAGCAAGGCCCGCCCGATGGCGGCTGGCACGATTATATTGCGCGGCCTGTGGCATCGGGCGACGCGCCATGAGCCTCACCGCCCGCCATGCACGTTTCGCAGATCTCCACGCCCAGGGGTGTTTCGTCATGCCCAACCCTTGGGATGCCGGCTCTGCCCGGATGATGGCGGCCCTCGGTGCCCAGGCGCTGGCCACGTCTTCGGCGGCCCAAGCCTTCGTCCTGGGGCGCCCCGATATGGGCACGCTCAGCCGCGATGAGGCCCTGGCCCATGCGCAAGACATCCTGGCCGCCACGCCTCTGCCCGTCTCGGGCGATTTCGAGAACGGCTTTGGCGACGCGCCCGAGGACGTGGCCGAGACCGTCCGCCGCGCCGGGGAGATCGGCCTGTCGGGCTGCGGCATCGAAGACACCGTCATGAGCCCCGGCAACCCGGCCTATGACTTTGATCTCGCCGTCGAACGGATCCGCGCTGCTGTCGCCGCGGCGCGCGCCCTGGGGCGGCCTTTCGTGCTGACGGCGCGCGCCGACGGAGTGATGAACGGCGCCTATGATCTGGCCGAGGCGATCCGCCGGATCCAGGCCTTTGAGGCCGCGGGCGCAGATTGCCTCTATGTGCCCGTCCCACCGGGCGCGCGGGAGTTGGCGCAGGTGATCGCGGCCGTTGAGGCCCCGGTCAATGCGCTGCTCGCGGGGCCATTGCGCAAACTGAGCTTAGAGGAGCTGACGGCGATGGGCGCCCGGCGCCTGTCGCTGGGCTCTCAGATGGCCCGCGTTACCCATGCCGCGATCCACGATGTGATGACGGGCGTTTTAAGCGGTGATTTCAACGGTCTGCGCACAGCCGCATCCGGCGACGTCATCGACGCATTACTTGAAAAGGGAGCGAACCCAGATGGCTGATATCACCACCGATCCGCCCAAAACCCGCCGCTCGGGCCGGGCCGGAGGCCGCGCCGCCAGGGTCGCCGCCCGCGCCGCCGCACTGCCGGAAGATGTCAAACCGATCCGCGCAGGCCTCCAAGGCGGGCAATACGCTCCCCTAAGCGACGCGGACATCCAGCGGATGCACCGCGCGGCGCTGGACGCGCTAGAGGAAATCGGGCTGGCCGATGCGCCGCCCCAGGGCGTTGAGCTTCTGACCGGTGCAGGCGCGATCCAGGGCGAGGATGGCCGCATCCGCTTCCCCCACGCCCTGGTCGAGGACATGCTGGCCGTCGCGGGCCGCTCAATCACGCTCCATGGCCGCGATCCGGCCTATGACCTTAAACTCGAGCCCGATCGCGTGCATTTCGGCACGGCAGGCGCGGCGGTCCACACCGTCGATCCCTTCACACTCGATTACCGCGACAGTACGGCCCGCGATCTCTACGATTCCGCGCGCATCACGCAGCATCTGGAGAATGTACATTTTTTCCAGCGCATGTGCGTGTGCCGGGACGCGACGAGCAATCTGAGCCTCGACGTCAACACGATCATGGCGGCGACGGCGGGCACGACCAAACATATCGGCACCTCGTTTGCCGATCCCGACACTGTGCCCGTATGCCTGGAGATCTTACATAAGATCGCGGGCTCGGAGGAAGCCTGGCGCGCCCGGCCCTTTGTCTCCAATACCAATTGTTTTGTCGTCCCGCCGATGAAATTCGCCGAGGAAAGCTGCATCGCGATGGAGCGTGCGATACGCGGTGGCATGCCCGTCCTGCTCCTCTCGGCGGGCCAGGCCGGGGCGACGGCGCCCGCCTCGATCCCGCTGGCCATCGTGCAAGCGGTCGCGGAGTGCCTTGCGGGCGTGGTCTATGTCAACGCGATCACGCCGGGGCATCCGGCGGTCTTTGGCACCTGGCCGTTCGTCTCAGACCTGCGCACGGGCGCGATGTCCGGCGGCTCGGCCGAGCAGGGCCTTCTGAGTGCGGGCTGCGCCCAGATGCACCGCTTTTATGGCCTGCCCGGCGGCGCCGCTGCGGGCATGTCGGATAGCAAACTGCCCGATATGCAAGCCGGTTGGGAGCAAGGGATCACCAATGCGCTGGCCGGTCTGGCGGGCTTGAACATGGTCTATGAAAGCGTGGGCATGCATGCCTCTTTGCTGGGCATGTGCCACGAAAGCATGATCCTGGGCGATGATGTGGTCGGCCAGGTCCTGCGATGCATCCGCGGCATCGAAGTGACCGAGGACGCGATCTCGCTCGATGTGATGCGCCAGGTCTGCCTGGGCGGGCCGGGTCATTACCTCGGCTCGGACCAGACGCTGCACCTGATGCAGCGGGATTACGTCTATCCCAGCTCTGGCAACCGGATGAGCCCCAAGGAATGGCTCGAAGCCGATCAGCCCGACCTTTTGCGCACCGCGCGCGCCCGCAAGGAGGCGATCCTGGCCGAGGCGCAGTGCCTGCTGCCCCAAAAGCTGTTGGATGAGGTAGGCGCGGAGCACGATCTGCTGTTCCGCTAAATCAAATTTTGGTCGGTAAAATAAGACGGGCCCGGTCGTTGCCGACCGGGCCCTTTTTGCGCGTTACCAATTACCCGCGAACTCGTCACAAACCCCAGAACTCTTTACTTGGGCATCTTCTACTCCCAGACGCGTGATCCGGCATAGTTGTCTTTTTGGTTAGGTCGAGTTGTCTTAAATTGTCGACAATATGCCGAAATCCCCTGTGTGCTGACGTTTTGGTCAAGAAAGACATTTTTCTGATATTTTCCTGACACATTTGCGCCATAATTCGGGGAATCACAGGGTCAGAATGCGTGGCGTTGATCTTTGTGGAGCGACTCGATCAAAGCGAGACAACGGATGATTCTCAGGCAAAATGACTGCCGATAAAGTTTACGTATTGGAAGCGTGAGCCTGCGCCGCCAAACGCCATAGCCCAAACAAAACAAGACCCGGTCCTTTCGGACCGGGTCTTTGGTGACGGTACCGTCCCCACATATAACGCGTTACTACCCCAGCACTGGTTACTGGCGGTGTTTTAGTCGAATTGGATGGATCGCGAGACCTGTCTTTTGGGTTAGGTTTCTCGGCGAAATTCAGCCGATAGGACAAGTATCCGGAACAATCCACTGAAAAGGCTGGGGATTGACCAATCAGTCGAAAACGCAACGGGGAATCACAGACGCGTGTGCCGCAGGCGCAAAGCATTCGCGATGACGCAGAGCGAGGAGGCCGACATCGCCGCAGCCGCCAGGACAGGCGACAACAGCAGACCCGTCAGTGGATAGAGCGCTCCGGCGGCGATCGGCACGCCCGCGCTGTTGTAGAAGAACGCGAAGACCAAGTTCTGTTTGATATTGCTGAGCGTCGCCCGGGCCAGTTTGCGCGCACGGATCAGCGCCGCGAGATCCCCGGCGGCGAGCGTGATGCCCGCGCTCTCCAGAGCCACATCGGCCCCCTGCCCCATCGCGATGCCGACATCGGCGCGGGCCAGGGCCGGGGCGTCGTTAACCCCGTCTCCGGCCATCGCGACAAGCGCGCCCTGAGCCTGGAGCCGGGCCACGAGGGCCGACTTGTCCTCGGGCGTTTGGCCGGCATAGTTTTCGGTGAGATCCAGCGCTTGGGCGACCTGCGCCACCGGGCCGGACGCGTCGCCGCTGGCGATCACCAGGCGGATGCCTTCGGACCTGAGAGTTCGCAACGCGCTTGCCGCATCGGGCTTGATCCGGTCACTCAAAGCGAAACTGCCGAGGTAGCGACCCGCGCCGGTATCGGCTAGGTGCATCATGGTGTGGCTTGCGGCTAAGGCGCGCGCCTCAGGCGGCGGCTCGATGGCGTTTTCTTCTAGAAGCGCGGCATTGCCCAGGGCCAAATACTGCTGTCCCACAACGCCCGTGACACCCCGGCCGGCCACCGCCCGGAGCATGTCGGCCTCAGGCCGCGCGAGCCCTTCGGCCGCCGCGAGTATTGCCTGGGCTAAAGGATGCTCGGAGCCCGCCTCCAGCGCGGCGGCCAGTGCCAGAATACCGTCGCGCTCGTGGTTGGAGGCTGGGCTTGCGGCGGGGCTGGCGGCGGGGATGATTTCCTCCAGCACCGGCTTGCCTTCGGTCAGGGTGCCGGTCTTGTCCAGGATCAGCGTGTCGATCTCAGCGAGCGCTTGCAGGGCGGCGGCATCGCGCACCAGCACGCCGGACTGCGCCCCGCGCCCCGTGGCCACCATCACCGACATCGGCGTCGCCAGGCCCAGCGCGCAGGGACAGGCGATGATGAGAACACTGACCGCCGCGACAATGGCGAAGCTCACGCGCGGCTCGGGGCCCACGCTCAGCCAGATAAACGCGGCCAGCGCGGCGATGCTGAGGACAAGCGGCACGAACCAGCCCGCCACGCGGTCGGCCAAGCTCTGGATCGGCGCGCGGGACCGGGACGCCGCAGCGACCAGGGCCACGATCCTCGACAGCCGTGTCTCCGCGCCGACGGCCTCTGCCCGCATCACCAAACTGCCCGCGCCGTTGATCGTGCCCCCGATCAAGGCATCCCCCGGCCCCTTGGCCACGGGTATCGCCTCACCGGTCAAAAGCGCCTCATCAAGATCGCTTTCGCCCCTCTCAACCCGGCCATCGACGGGCACCGCCGCGCCGGGCAAAAGCCGCAACAGATCGCCCGGCACCACCGTATCAAGCGGCACATCTGTCTCGCTGCCATCGGGTGCTACGCGCCGCGCGGTCTCAGGGCTCAGGCGCAATAGAGCGCGGATCGCGTCGCCTGTGCGCTCCCGCGCGCTTAGCTCCATAACCTGGCCCACGAGAACGAGCGCCAGGATGACCGCAGTGGCCTCGAAATAGACCGGCGGCTGACCACGGGTGCTGCGCATCGCCTCGGGAAAGAGCCCCGGCGCGAGCAGTGAGACGAGCGAAAAGGCAAAGGCCGCGCCGGTGCCGATGGCGATCAGCGTCCACATATTGAGCCGCCCGGTCAGGATCGAAGACGCGCCACGCTGAAAGAACGGCCAGCTTAGGGCTACGACCGGCAGGCAGAGCGCCAGTTGCAGCCAGGCCAGACCGCGATGGCCCAGCGCATCGGGCACCGGCACGCCCGCATGGAGCGCCATCTCCGTGGCGAAGACCGCGAAAGCCAGAGGGCCTACAAACGACAGCCTACGGCGAAAATCGATCAGTTCCGGCGGCGGGCCGTCATCGGCCGAGGGGAGCGCGGGCTCCAGCGCCATACCGCAGATCGGGCAATCGCCGGGCTTATCCTCGAGCACTTCTGGGTCCATCGGGCAAATAAACTGCGTGCCCGGCGGTGCTTCGACGGGCGCCTGCGGCACCACGTCACCGTCGGGCGTCAGATACCGGCCAGGCTCAATCTCGAATTTGTCCCGGCATTTGGGATTGCAGAAATGCACGAGCCGCCCGTGATGGCGGGCGGTCGGTTTGCCAGCATCGGGATCGACCTGCATGCCGCAGACCGGGTCGCGATGGATGGGGCCTCCGGTATCGGGCATGGACCTCTCGCAGGTTGCCCATCCGACATTGGAGACCACACCCAAAAGATCAAGGGGGCGGCAAAGATCGAGAAGAAGGGCGCGCTCAGGCGCCCAGGACAGGCGGCGTCCAATGCGCCCGGTCGGCCAGAACGCAGGCCTGCATCATCCGCTCCGCCAGGGCGACGCAATCGCTCAACTCATGGGCCGCTTGGATCTGAAGTCGCCATTCGCAGGCCCCGCCATCCCCCTCCTCAAGGCCGATCACCGCGCCCAGGGATTGGGCCGCAGCCTGGCGCCTGCGCGCCTGCGCCAAGTCCCCCGCTGCCACGCTGATCTCAGCGCCGCAGGTGGGCAATGGGCTGAACCCGCGCTGCTTCAGAGCCGTTTGCAGCCGTTTGAGACTGCGCCCGATCCGGGCGCGGCGCACATCGCCCTCGGTCCCTGCCGCGAGCTTGAGCGCGGCCAAAGCCGCGGCGGCCTGAACCGGGGGCAGCGCGCTGGAGCAGCCCTGCCCCGTGCCGACATGGCGCAGGGCATCGCGCAAGGCCGGGTGGTTGGAGGCGACAAAGCCCGCGGGCGAGGCCAGGGACCGCGCCATCGAGCCCGTGACCACATCGACCGTGCCCAACATGTCCTGATCTTCGAGAACCCCGCGCCCGGTCGCACCGGTTGCGGCCAGATCGCGGCTGATATCCACCAAAAGCGTCGCGCGATAGGCGTCGCAGACATCTTGCAACGCGCCGACCTGCGCTAGCTGACGTTGACCGGTATCGAGCGCCTCGGTCATCACGAGTATCCCCGCTTGCGTGTCCCGTGCGCGCAGCTCGGCCAGCAGACTTTCCAGCGCGGCGGGTTTGATCTCGGACAGTGTCGCGATATTCGGCGTCGCCAATTCCGCCGCCTGTCGCATGCAAAGCCAGGCCGAGCCTGCCAAGACGACCCGATCCTGCGCGGTCAAAAGCGTCCGCAGCACGCCCAGCCCCGCCGCCCAGCCATTGGCGAAGATCGTCGCATGCTCATAGGCGAGAAACTCGGCCAAACAGGTTTCCAGCGCCACGGAGAGGCTGCTTTGACCATTGCCCGGAAGTGGCCCCGCCGCATGCGGGCCGAACCGCTCAAGGGCTTCGGCTGCGGCCTCGCGGACCTCCGTATGGGCCGCCAGGCTCAGGTGATCGCGGGCGGCGAAATCGAGACCGCTAAGCTCCAGACCTTGCGCATCTTGGCCCGCCGCCTGACGCCCGGGCGCGGAGCCCGAGACGCGCGGTTGCGCCAGCAAACCCGCCGCCCTCCGCGCCCAGAGCCAATCGGAGACCGGCGCCCAGCGATCCAAAAGATCCGGCGTCTCGGCGCGGTAATGATCCCGCGCGAGCCCTGCGCCGATCTCACCCCGGCCCGGTGTGTTCAAAATCGTCATATTCCGATGACCTATGCCTGACTTCTAAATCGCGAGATCCGTCTAAAGTTCCAATCCAAGGGCGCTGAGCACGGGTTTGGGCGCGGCGCCGGTGGGCGGCAGGCCCGCCTTGCGTTGCAGCGCGATCACCGCCATCCGCGTATCACCGCCGAAAAAACCATCCTCGGAGATGCTGAGCGGGCGCAGCACGGTGTTGAGCGCTTTTTGCAGATGCCTGACCTGTGGGCCGCGATCGCCGTAATTCAATGCCCGGGGAAGGACGACATTCTCGATCTTGCCGAATGCCCCTTCTTCAGCCCAACGGCGCACAAGCTGATCAGAGGCCTCGAAATGAAAGGCGTCCTGCGGCCCGAAGGCAATGCCCCAGTAAAATCCGTGGCGGTTGAATATCGGCCAAAGATCCATCAGCGCCTGAAACTGCGGCGAGCCCGGCAGCGCGTGGCGCAAACCATCGATCGTCAGATCAATCGCGATCCCCCAGGCATGGTTAGAGATGATCGCGTTTGAGCCGCGCACCCGGCGACAAGCCAACATCTCATCGGCCCCCAATCGCTCATAGATATCCGGAAGCTCAAGCGAGATATCGGTCACGATGGCCCGCAACGCGGCAATGGCGGGCTTGAGACCGGTGGCCTGGAAAGGGCCCAGATCCTCGGTTTCGAGCAAGCGCTCGAGCTCGGCGTTTTGCAGCGGCTGGGCCTCTGCCCCATAGCTGCCACGCGGCGCACCAATCAGCGCGGTGTTGATCGCCGCGCGGGCGGGCCGCAGCTCCCCATTGAGCGTTTCGGCATCGAAAACCGGCAGGTCGGTTCCCAGCCTTGGGTCAGTATGTATCGACATTTTTTCTTCCCTATCGCTTGGAGCGCGAAACCCTCATTTCGCCATCGCCGCTATCGTGCCGCCGTTGCGCTATCGTGGCGTGAAGGGCCCGCGAGAAGGGAGGGGGCTTTGCGTGAAAAAGCCGCGAAAAGGATGCCTGAAATGGGATTTTGCGTGAACCGGATGGCACTTGGTGGCAGCCTAAGACGGCGCAATGCCGTTATGGGAAGGCTGCGTCGGGATAACTGCTCTGGGCGGGGCGAAAACAGGGGGTAGGTTCATGGCGAATTGGATTGAGGCCGGCGCGACCGGGCGCGGCTATAGCGATTGGGAAGCGGGCCAGGCGGGTCCGCAGGCCGGTCAGCAGACTGTGTCGCTGTTTTTACGGTTAAGCCTCGCGGATGTGGCCGCCGATCAGGCCGAGGCTGAGATCGATACTTGCCGCTTTACCATGGGCCGCGCCGGCCTGACCCCTGCCCCGCATGAAATGGACCGGCTGCTCACCGAATACCTCGCCGTGATCGCCGCGCGCCAAGTGAGCCGCTGGCGCTTTCGACTCGTGGCCTATGCCAAGCGCGAGCAGATCGCGGCGGTCGAGGCGCTGTCTTTTGTGGACGTGCTCCATGTCGGCGCCCCGCTAGAGGGCGGCGATGCCTCTGGCCTGCCGACTGAGACACCGCGCGCTTATCTGCCCGGCGATGCCACGGCTTTGTGCGCACCCATCGGCGGCGTGATCGATGACGGCATCGCTTATCTCAACGCGCTGACTTGGAAAGACACGGGGCAAAGCACGGACCGCACCCGCTTTCTCGGGGTCTGGCTGCAATCGATCAAAGCGCCCGAGCCAGGTCAGGTCGAGATCGGGCGCCTGCTGAGCCAGGGTGACATCAACGAGATGATCGCCCAGGACGATGAGCGCGAGGTTTATCGGGGCGTCAATGCGGGTCTCGTGCCGATCACCGAGCGGGCGAGCAGCGATTTCCGTGTCAGCCACGGCGCCCATGTCCTAGACCTGATGGCCGGTGTCACGCCCGAGCCTGAGCTTGAGGATCAGCCCCATACGATAGACGAACGCGCCACGCGGCTTTTGGCAGTGCAATTGCCCTCGGCGGCGATCGCGGACACGTCCGGGCGGCTCAACGGGCGCTATGTCGTCACCGGCCTGCGCTGGATCCTTTTAGAAGCGCTCAAGGCCAATGCAGGCAATGGCGCCGGTGCGCTGGTCGTCAATCTCAGCCTCGGATCGCTCGCCGGGCCGGGAGATACCTCAAGCTTCATGGCGTCATGGCTCAGCTATGAGGTCGCCGCCTATCGCCTGATCACGGGCTGCGATCTGAGGTTGTCGCTGGCCTATGGCAATTCGCATCGCGACAAGCTGTCGGCGCGCGCTGGGTTGAGCCCGGAAACGCCGCTCGATCTGGATTGGCGGATCCTGCCGGAGGATTACACCCCGAGCTTTCTGGAGCTGCGCGCAGCGCCGGGTGATATCGCCGATATGCGCCTAACCATTACACCGCCCAGGGCCGGTCCGCCCGCGATTCAGCTTAGCTGGACCGAGGCGATGGGCGGGTTCATAAGCCGCGGGCCCGACGGCCTGCCCCAGGCGGCGATCCTGGCGCTTGGCGATCTCGGCGGCGCACCACACGACAACGATGGCAGCGTCGGCATCCTCATCGCCACAGCCCCCACGGCGCGGCGCGAAGGCGGCCCCGCCGCAGCCGCCGGACGTTGGCAGGTCCGCCTCCACAAGAGCGCGGGTCAGGCGCTTGTCACCGCCAATGTTCAGCGCGACGACAGCCCGGCGGGCTACCGGGTGCTCGGGCGGCAAAGCTGGCTCGATGGGCCAGCGGCCTGGAGCTGGGACTATCAAACGCGCGACTGGATCATGCCCGAAGAGCCCTATGACCACGATGTCCTGGCTATGGGTGCGGGCGGCCCGGTGACACGCGCGGGCACCGCCGTCGCCCATGCCGGCGCCTGGGCGAGCCCGAGCGGCGCATCAATGAGTTTTGTCGGCGCGGTCAAACCGCGGCTTGGGTTCCCAGAGGAGATGGTCTCGAACCTGTTCTCGGCCGAAGGTCTGCCGGCCGGCGCCGCCATTGACGGACTGCCCGCGCGCCGGGCCGAGGAAAGCCCCGGGCCGGATCTGTGTGCGATGGCAGGCGACGGGGCCAATTTGTACGGGCGTCTGGGCTCAGGCGTGATCAGCGGCTCGACCGCGCGCCTATCGGGCACCTCGGTTGCGGCACCGGCCGTGGCGCGGGCTTGGCTACGGCAGTATTGGGCGCAATACCATGCGGGCGCTCAGCGTCCCACGGCGGCGATCCCGCTGCAAAAGCTGTTGTCACGCCCACGCGCGGCGGATCGCGATGCGATCTTGGGCTTTGGCAATCTGGCCGGTCAGCGGGCCTATACCCAAGGCCGCGTCCTTGGATGATGCGGAGGCCCCAGGCAACTAAAAGCAGGCACCACCTGATAGTTAGGGTCAGGCCGGGACGCGCCCCAGCCACACCTCACCCGCCACCCCTCACCGGCCATCAGGGCGTGTAAGCCGCCTCGCCGGTCCATTCGGCCACCGCCGCTTCCCAAACCGCCGGAAGCGAATGCCACGGCGCATTGGCCGCAACGCGGTAGGTGCCTTTTTTCTCCAAACGCCCGTTCTGGACCATTTCGGCGCGCCAGTTGGACAGGGTGAAGTCTCCAGGCGCCGTCTCCCCCGTGCACCAGGCGTTGCCCACCGCGTCAAAGACCGGCTGTTCGCCGCCGCCGCCTTCGCAATGCGCGATAAAGCCCAGCGTCAGGCTCAGGCCCAAGATCGCACCATGGGCGCTGTCGACGGGGTAATGCACGCCCGCGATTGTGCGGTTCTCGGCGATCCGCGTGGCCAGGCGGAAGAGCAAGATCAGCCAATCCTCAGCCGTATCTGCCGCGCCCTGATCGGCCGCGGGTTTGGCCAATTGCCCCATAAGCCAATCCGCAAAGCTCCCCTCAGCGCCCTTGGTCGTCTTGCGCCGAAGCGCGGCCAGCATCACCGCAAAGCAAAACGCTTCGGTCGCGTGGCCAGAGGGATAGCTCGAATGGCCGGGCGTTTGGATCACCGGCTGCACCTTGGGGGTCAGATCGATGGGCCGGGGCACGGTGCAGAAGTGTTTCACCCGCTGCTCCTGGGCCGCGACGGCCAGGTAAAGCGCGTGGAGCAGGATTGCCGTCCAGCGCTTGCCATAGAGATTGAGGTGCTGCTGCGCGCCATAAAACGACAGCATGTCGCCCTTTTGGGTCAGGATCTCATTCATCCGGTCCGAGCGCAGATCTGCGCCCTGGCGCAGATATTCGAGCTGGCTCGAGATTGCGTCGAGATCGGGCGGCACCAGCGAGAGCATCTTAGCGCGCACCTCATCGCCCGCCGCCCCGCCCGCGCCACGATTGGTCGAGACCACGATCTGACCCTCCGCGCCCGGTGTGACATGGAACAGGCTCATCGCCTCATCGGCGAGCACATTGATCCGCGCGGCAGGCTCCAGGCTGTCGATGCGGCGCAGCTCTTGGCGGCGGTCGGTCGAGGGGCCATAGCTGTTGGCGCCATTCCAATAGCCCGCCTCTGCGGTGCCGTTCCAATATCCTGTCAGTGCCTCGGCGGTGAAGGTCATCCCAGACGACAGGGACCCCGACGAGCCGCCTTCGCTGTGCACGCCATGCACACCGTGAACGCCGTGGACCCCGTGGACGCCATGCACCCCGTGCACACCATGAACACCGTGCACCCCATGCACGCCGTGAACACCAAGATTAGACATATTCCCCTCACTCTGAGCCAGTTCCCGCGTCAAGCTCAGCCCATCAAGGCCCTTGCAAGCAAGCCTTTTCGCGGTCGCAGCGCCGGGATTCACGTGCAATTCACGCAAGCCCCCGCCATAGTCGCGCTTGGCGGGAAGGAGTTAGGGGCCATGCGGCTGCAATTGGTTGGCACAGTGCGATTGCTGGATCAGCGCGGCGACGATTGCACGCCGCGCAGCGCCAAGGCGCGCGCCGTTCTGGCGATGCTGACCTCGGTACCTGAGCGCAGGCGGTCCCGCCGTTGGCTCGAATCCCGGCTCTGGTCAGATCGCGGTGCCGATCAGGCGGCGGGCTCGCTGCGCCAGGCGCTGATGCAGATCCGGCGTGCTCTGGGAGAGGATGCCGACCGGCTCTGCGCCGACCGAGAGGCCGTCTGGGTCGACGGGATCGAGCCCGACAGCGCCGCCGACCGCGACGCCAGCGCCCAGGGCCGCGAATATCTTGAAGGGGTCGACATCCCGGACCCGGCTTTTGAGGATTGGTTGCGCCAAGAACGCGCCATCCGAGCGCCCAGTCGGGCGCACGGGCAGGCGGCGGATCTGGCCGCGTTGGAGGCGAGCGCCCAAAACGGTTACGTGGGCGGCGCGGGCGCGGTGGCAGCGACGGCCGTGACACCCGCCCATGGCCAAAACAGTCCTGCGATCCTGCCCCTGATCCTGAACCCCGTCGCCGCCGTCGGCACGGCGCCCGGCTTTGTCAGCCACGCCCTGGCCGATGCAATCGGCGGGCTGGTGGCGGAATTTGCTGAGATCGACATTTATTCCGCGGGCGCGGGCGTGACCGAGATCACCGTGCCCGACCGAGGCTTTACCGTCACGGTCGATTGCCTGCCGGGCGACGGTCATCAGTTTTTGCGTGTCTCCCTGTCCGACAGCCGCTCGGGCAAGGTCTATTGGTCGCGCTCGGCGAGCCTTGCGGGCAGCGCGGTCGACAATCTGGAGGCGCCGGAATTCGCGCAGCTGGCCTTTCAGACCGCCGATGCAGCCTTTGGCGCGGCGGCCAGCACGCCCCGGCGCAGCGACGCGGCGACATGGGCCGACAGTCAGATGGCCCTAGCCGCCCGCGCGATGTTTACCTTTGACGGCGCGCGGGTGGCGCAGGCCAATGAGATCCTGGCCCGCGTGATCGATCAGGCGCCTAATGCCCGCGCCTATGCCTGGCGCGCGCAGCTTTGCCAGATCGCCGCCGTCGAACGGGTCGACGCCGATTGGCACAGGCTGTCGGCCGAGGCCGATGAGTTTGCCCGCAAAGCGTTGGAGTTCCATGAGCCCAACCCCCTCGTGCTGGCCCTGTCGAGCCAGATCCGGGTGATGCTCGATGGCGACCCGGAGGCGGGCTATGCCCTGGCCCAGGACGCGCTCAATGCCTCGCCGCATAACGCCTTTGCCTATGCCGCGATCTGTGGCGCCCATCTGCGGGCGGGCAGCGCTGAGGCCGCGCTCGCGGCGGCGCGCAAAGGGGCCGATATCGCCGGACGCTCGAGCTTTCAGCCCTGGTGGCAGGCGCTGGCAGGCCTGGCGGCGATGGCCTTGGGGCGGCATGAGGATGCCGCGCGGCACTATCAGGCGGCCTATGCAAGGGCGCCGGGCTTCCGCGCGCCGATGCGCCATCTCTATGTGCTGCACCGCGCCGGGGGTCGGCCCGATCAAGCGGCCCGCGTTCTGGCCGCCCTGCGTCGGTTGGAGCCGGATTTTTCGCTCAGGCGCATCATCGAGGACCCAACCTATCCGGCCGCGACCCTGCGGCGTTCGGGCCTCATCGACATCGCACTCGAAGCGCCGCATGACTGACGGCCCCCGCATCTAAACGGTGCTTTTAAACCGACGCGATTTCCAGATCCGCGGGCAGCGCATGACGCAACACGGCTTGCGCATTGGGCAGGTCATTGGCCTCAGCCCGGGTGGTGGCAGCCTGTGCATCGAGGCCGTGGCGCCGCCAACGCCCGATCAAGCGCTCCCGCAGCAGCGCCTCGGGCGCCGTCAGACGCACCGTCAGCGCCCAAAACGCCGCCAGATCGCGCCAGCCGGGCCGGTCGAACAGCAGGTAATTGCCTTCGACCAAGACCAAATCGGCCGTCTCAGGCAATAACCCTGCCCCGGCAATCGCGCGGTCACTTTCCCGATCAAAGAGCGGATAGATCACCTCACCACCCGCCTGCATCGCCGCGAGCATCCGGGTAAATCCGGCCAAATCGAAGGTCTCTGGCGCGCCTTTGCGCGCCAAAAGCCCGCGGGCCTCGAGAAGACGATTGTCGAGATGAAAGCCGTCCATGGGCACCACATTGACCGCCCGGCCCCGGGCTCGGATCCCCTCGGCGATGCTCTCTGCCAGGGTGGATTTGCCCGCCGCCGGAGGACCGGCCAGCGCGATGAGGTGCCGCTCGCCACGTGGCAGGTCCAGAGCCGCCTCCACGGCAGGCGCGATCAGAGTGTCGAGAGCGGGTTTGGGTGGGGACATGGCAAAGCAGTGCGCGAGCGCCTTGCAGGGTGCAAGCGCAAAACGGGTGGCGATGGCCCACAGGCGGCAAAGGTGAACGAGGCGTTAACGGCCCCCAGGCAGGCCAGGAAACTGGAAAGGTCGTTTAATTTTTCCTGAAATGTCGCCGCCATGCCCAGATTTCTGCACCCGCACGACGCGGGGCCAGGGCCATTTGCAGAGCTCATCTAAGCCCACCTGCGTGCCCGGAAAATGTGCCAAATCTGCCAAGCCTTTCGCCCGTTCGACCCCGATTGCCCCTATCACGAAACCCGTGCCACCGTTTACGAAAGCGAGCGCTTCGATGCGGCCGCTTCCGTCGAGACCGAATACGACATGGCCGTAGGCGACACCTTCGCGGGGCGTCTGAATGGTGCGGGCGATCGCGACTGGGTCGAGATCACGCTGAGCGCGGGCACGGCCTATCAGTTCAATCTGATCAGCGGCACCGATGGCGAGGGCATGCCCGACCCGTTTCTGCGCCTCTACGATGCCAGTGGCACGCTTTTGGAGTTCAACGATGATGGTGGCGCGGGGCTGGAAAGCCGCCTCAACTTTACCGCCGCCGACACCGGCACCTATTACCTCTCGGCGGCGGGCTGGGCCGATCAGGCGGGCGGCTCCTATCTCATGAGCGCGAGCCTGAACACCGGCGCAAGCCCGGAAGGCAGCCTCGATCAACTCGCGGATTACCTGACCGATGGGTTTTGGGAGGATTTCGGCGGCAGCCGCCACGCCTTCAATAACAGCGCGCCGATCACCGCCTATATCGGCGATCTCACGCAAGACGGCCAACGCCTGGCACAATGGGCGATGCAGAGCTTTGAGGCCGTCGCGGATGTGCAATTCACAATCGTGTCCGATGCGGAAGTCGCGGCCCTGACCTTCGATGACGATCAAAGCGGCGCCTTCGCCAGCTATAGCGCCTCGAACGGCACGACGCTGTCGGCTTTTGTGAATGTCTCGGAAAGCTGGCTGAACCAATATGGCACGCAACTCGATGACTATCCGTTCCTGACCTATGTCCATGAGATCGGGCACGCGCTCGGTCTGGGCCATCAGGGCGATTATAACGGTCGCGCCAGCTATGGCAGCGATGAGACCTTCGCCAATGACAGCTATCAGCTCTCGGTGATGTCCTATTTCAGCCAGACCGAAAACACGACCGTCTCAGCCAGTCTCGCCTATCCCGTGACCACGATGATGGCCGATATTATCGCGCTGCAAGATCTTTACGGCACTCCCGACGCCGTCACCTCCCCCACGGCGGGGGCCACAACCTACGGGCTGGGCCATAGCTGGAGCGCAAGCTTTGCGGGCGGCACGATCAACACCTACGGCGCCTATTTGGCGCAGTTCTTTGACGCCTGGGTCGGAGGATCGGACCCGGGTGACGTGCTCGACGGCTCACCTGGATCGGCGCTGACGATCTATGATGTCAGCGGCCATGACCTGATCGATTTCTCCACCGATACCGGCGATCAGGTCATCGATTTGCGCGCCGAAGGCATCGGCAATGTCTATGGCGAGACCGGTAACCTTGTGATCGCGCGCGGCACAGTCATCGAGGATGCCCGCGCCGGAAGCGGGGATGACACTGTCACGGGCAACGACGCCGACAACACCCTGACGGGCAATGCAGGCGCCGACACTCTGAGCGGCGGCGCGGGCGCGGATCTGTTGATCGGCGGCCTCGGCGCGGATGACCTCGACGGAGGAGAGGGCCAGGACATCGCGGGCTATGGCGCGGCTGCGGGCGGGCTCATCGTCGATCTGGCCTTCGCCAATCTCAACACTGGCGAAGCGGCGGGCGACAGCTATAGCGAGATTGAAGGCTTGTCCGGCAGCAGTCATAATGATGATATGCGCGGCGATGATCGCGCAAACCTTCTGAGCGGCGGCTTGGGCGATGATTTCCTTTTTGGTCGCGACGGCGATGACACGCTAGACGGGGGCGACGGCGCCGATATCCTCATCGGTGGCGCCGGGGCGGACGCTCTCATTGGCGGCGATGGCATCGATCGTGCCGCCTATTGGACCGCGGATGCGGGTGTGACGGCCGATTTGGCATTTAGTCAATTCAACACGGGTATCGCATCGGGTGATACCTTCATTTTAGTAGAAAATCTGCAAGGAACAGGCTTCCGCGACGATCTCAGGGGGGATGGAAGCGCCAATTCGATCTGGGGCGGGGGTGGTATCGATCTGATCCATGGCCGCGCCGGAAACGACGCTCTGCGCGGCCAAGACGGCGACGATATTCTGCTGGGTGGAAGCGGCGGCGACTTGCTTGATGGAGGCGCAGGGATAGACCGCGCGGCCTATTGGAACGCCCTAAGCGGCGTCACCGTTGACATTCAATTTGGCACTGCCAATCGCGGCGAAGCCTTTGGTGATCGCTTCGTTTCAATCGAAGATCTGCAGGGCGGACGCTTCGACGATGACCTGCGCGGCGACAATGACGCCAATCGGATCTGGGGCGGCACCGGCGACGATGTGATCCACGGCCGCTCTGGCGCGGACAGACTGTCCGGGCAAGCGGGCGATGACATCCTTTTGGGTGGTATGGGCTCGGACGTTCTTGACGGTGGCGCGGGAACGGATCGGGCAGCCTATTGGACCTCAGGCCTCGGCCTGGTCGCCGACCTCGCCGACAGCAGCGCCAACACCAACGACGCCTTTGGCGACCGCTATGTGAGCATCGAAAACCTGCAAGGCACGGGCCAGGCCGACGATTTGCGCGGCGATGGCGGCGCGAATGTGATCTGGGGCGGCGGCGGCGGCGACCGCCTTGAGGGGCGCGCAGGCGCCGACAGCTATTTCGGCGGCACGGGTGACGACACCTTCGTCTTTGCGGCCGAAACCAGCGCTTTCGACACGGTGATGGACTTCACCTTCGGGCAAGACCTCCTCGATATCAGCGCCTGGTCGGTCGCAGGGTTTGGCGATCTCGACATCTCCGAAACAGCAACGGGCGCGGGCAGCTTTCAAATTGATGTTTCCGCCGCCAATTTCGCCCTCCGCCTGGCCCAAGTCTCAGACGCAGACCGCGCGCTCCTGGGTGGGGACGATTTCCTCTTTGCTTAGGCTCTGGGCCTAGCCCCGCTCACGGATGATCGCAGCGGCCAAATCTCGGCAAGGGGCGATGATCCGCTCCGGCGACAGGCGCGCGGGCCAATCGATATCCGGAGCGGCCTGAGCAAGGGCATCCATCAGGGGCATTTCCGCCGCAAGGCATTGTTTTACAACGGCAACTGCCTCGGATTTCGGTCGCGATGCGGACAGGTCCAACGCGGCCAATTCGGCCCAGACTCCGGGATGCTCGCTCAAAATCGCCGCCATACGCGCGCCGTCGGGCTCTAGCCGCGCAAGCATGTCGGCCGCATGTTGCAAGGCCGCGCCGGTTGCGATCAGGACCTGCGGAACCGCCCTCCATTCCACGGCCCAGGCCGCGCCGTCACGCTCTTCCAGATGGGGCGCGTCCATCAGCGTCGTAAGCGCACCCTGCCCCAGGCGATGGAGCGCAACGATCGCCTCGGGCGTGACCGGGTTCTGCTTATGCGGCATGGCGGAAGACCCGCCCCCTCCCGACAGGCGCAGTTCCGCAATCTCCGACCGCGTCACAAGCAAAACATCCCCCGCGATCTTGGCCAGCACTTGAGAGATTTGCCCCGCCCACTGCGCCGCGCCGTTGATACCAGTGCGATCCGTGTGCCAGGGAAGAGAAGTCCGCAAATCCAGAGCCTTGGCCAATGCAGCGGTCACGGCATCACCCGCAGGCGCCAGCACCAAATTGGCCCCAACCGCGCCGCCAAGCTGAACGCGGGCGAGCTCATCAAGCACAAGCGGCGCCTGCGCCTCGAGTGCAATCAGGGGCTGTGCCCAGCGCGCTGCGCGCAAACCATACGTGATCGGAGAAGCGATTTGCGCCCGCGTACGGCCTGCCATGACCAAGCCTGCGCCCCGGTCCGCCTGCTCGGTAAGCGCGTCGAGAACCGCACTAAGCCTCTGACGCAAAACGCTGATCGCCTCTCGCCAACACAGGATATGCGCCGTATCGAGAATGTCTTGACTGGTTGCGCCGAAATGGAGCGCATCCGCCGCCTCCCGGCTCAACCCTTTGCGCCACAGCGCGAGGAATGCGGGTATGGGGACGCCGTCGCGCGCAGTCCCGGCGGCGAGAGCCGCGACTTTGATCCCTGGCTCGCTGGCCACGATCTCATCGGCGGCGGACTGCGAGATGATCCCTTGCGTGGCTTGCACACGGGCAAGGGCTTTTTCCACCTGAATCATAGCTGCCAAAACGCGCTCGGGCGCGACAAGGGCCGCGATCTCTGCGTCACTCAGATAGTCGTCGAACACTTCGCTGACCCTTCTGTCACACTTTAAGTTAACCAAATTACGCCCTGACCGAAGGACATAAAGTGGCGCTTGCGCGTAAGCCCGTTAAGACATTGAAATCGTCGGTTCCGCGGCGTTCACGGCCTCGATCGACATGCCGGCCACCGCTTTGTACCGCGCGGCATGGGCGTCCAGGTCAGCCCGGGGGATCACGTCATCGATATGCGCGAAGTCACCGCCCGAAAGCTGTTCGACCCGCTCCAAGATCGCATCCGGTCCGGCCCCGCGATTGGCCAGAACCACCTGTGTCGTGGCCGGTCGCATCCGCGCTTCGTAAGCTTCGAGCGCGGCGTTTCCGACCCCGTGGCGCAGGATCTCGGCGCCCAAAACCCGTGCATCGACGATGGCCTGGCTCGCCCCATTCGAGCCGACGGGATAGGTGGGATGGGCCGCGTCGCCCATCAAGCTGACCCGTCCATGCGTCCAACGCGGCAGCGGATCGCGGTCGACCATCGGGTATTCGTAAACCTCTCCCGCCCCTGAAATCAGCGCGGGAACATCCAGCCAATCAAAGCGCCACGCGTCAAAAAGCGGCGCAAAATCAGACCTTTGTGCATTGCGTGTCCAATCCTCTCGGCGGAAGCCTTGGCTCGCATCAAACTTACGCTCGGCGATCCAATTGATCACCGCATGCCCAGTCTCCGGAGCGGGGGGCGTGATCGGATAAGCAACGAGGCGCTGCCGATCATGGCCCGCGATGATGACACTGGCCCCGCTCAGGAATGGGGCGGCCTTCGTTGTCCCACGCCAAAGGACCGCGCCGCTCCAAAGCGGATCGCCTTCGTCGGGAAAAAGCGTGCGGCGGATCGCGGAATGAATACCGTCACAGGCGATGAGCAGCGCGCCATCAATACGGCGCCCATCCGCAAGCTTGTGGGTCACACCTTGCTCAGTTTGCTCGAAGCCTACGCCTTGAGCGTCGCAGACCACGCAATCCGGCCCCGCTCGGCGCAGCAATTCTGCATGAAGTTCAGCTTGTAACCGACCGCGATGAATGGAGAACTGCGGCCAGCGATAGCCCGCATCCAGACCTCTGGGCTCGCGCCAAATCTCCCGCCCGGTCTTAGCGTAAAACCCGACCTCCGCCGTGCGAAGGCCAACCCGGTCCAACATCTCTTGCAGCCCGAGATCGAACAATTCCCGCACGGCGTTGGGCTGCACATTGATGCCAACGCCGAGCGCTTCGATCCGCGGTGCGCGCTCAAAGATGCGAAACGGCACGCCGATTTGATACAGCGTCAGTCCGAGTGTTAGCCCGGCGATCCCTGCGCCGGAAATCAGGATCATAACGGCCCCTCCTATCACAAAGGGTGCCGCATATCCTGACGTTCCGTCAATGGCTTAGCCGAAAGCCCGCCCCAAGGCGCCATCGACCGCATCGGTCAAATGGTCGATCTCATCGGCCGTCGCGATCAAGGGCGGGCTAAAGCACAGCGTGTTGTTGAAGCCGGGCAGTGACCGGTTGGTGGCGCCGATGATCACGCCCTGCGCCATACAATCTGCGACGACGGCCTGGACCAACTTCTCCTCTGCCGGGTCCCGGGTCTCCCGATCGGCCACAAGCTCGGCTCCGCAGAACAGGCCCTTGCCCCGAACATCGCCTATCGCGGCGTGCTTTTCGGACAGCGCTTTGAGGTTGTCGATCAGCCGTGCGCCCATAGCCGTGGTGTTCGCCAACAGCTCTTCCTCTTCGAGGATCGCCATGTTCTCCAGCGCTGCGGCAGGACCGGCCGTACAGCCACCAAAGGTACCAATATCGCGGAAATAATCCATTGGATCGCTCGCGTCAGACTTGAACATTTCGAACACATCCTCGGTTGTCGCGAGGCAGGCAATCGCGGCATAGCCCGAGGCCACACCCTTGGCCATCGAGACCAAGTCTGGTTGAACTCCATAGTGTTGATAGCCGAACCATTCGCCGGTCCGACCCATGCCGCAGACGACCTCGTCGATATGTAGCAGAATATCATATTTGCGACATATCTCCTGAACGCGGGGCCAATATCCCTCGGGTGGCACGATCACGCCGCCACCCGCTGTCACCGGCTCCAGGCAGAGCGCGCCGACCGTATCTGGGCCCTCGCGCAGGATCACTTCTTCGATGGCGTCCGCGGCGCGTTCGCCGTAATTCTCCGTCGCGCCCCACTGGCTGCGATATTCCAGGCAGTGCGGCACCTTCACGAAGCCGGGCGTGTAGGGCCCGTACTGCGCGTTACGCTGCTCCTGGCCGCCCGCTGACATCGTGGCAATTGTAGCGCCATGATAGTCGCGATCGCGGTAGAGGATCTTGTGCTTTTTGCCGCCATACCGCTTGTGAGCGATCTGCCTGACGATCTTGAACGCCCGCTCGTTTGCCTCGGAGCCAGAATTGACGAAATAGACACGGCTCAGACCCGGCATCTTTTCGATCAACCGCTCCGAGAAGCGCGCGGCCGGGATCGAACCAGCCGAGCCTGCGAAAAACGGCAGTTCGATCAGTTGTTTATGGACCGCGTCGGCGATCCGTTTGCGGCCATAGCCGACATTGACCGTCCAAACACCCCCCGAAACACCATCTAGATGCTCTTTGCCGTGCTGGTCCCAGACCCGCGTCCCCTCACCCCGCACGATGATGCGCGGATCGGCGGTCTCATAGGGTTTGTGCTGCGACAGGTGGTGCCAGACATGGGCGCGATCGGCTTCGATGATCGGGCTCAGATCGTTAAGATGCGCGTCGTCCAGGGTCATGTCTCGCCTCGCGGAAATATGAGTGGTTAGTACCGTCCTGGCGAAACGCTATGCACGCGGATAGGGCCAGTCGACCCCAAACGATGCGACCAGTTTACGCAGGGGCACAAGCCATCCCTCCTTATTTGCAGTGGAAATCCCTATTTTCAGATGAAAATTTAGGCATTTTGAAAACCAAAATCGGTGAAAAAGGGCTTGGGAGATGGGTCCGTCTCTGGCTCTATCCCGGCGAGTGTCTGGTCTTAAGGAATCAAGCTATGACTGAGATTGCGACAAGCGCCCGCGTGGTCATCATTGGCGGCGGCGTGGTGGGCTGTTCGGTGGCCTATCACCTGGCCAAGCAAGGCTGGCGCGATATTGTCCTGCTTGAGCGTAAGCGTTTGA
>JBCBCN010000005.1:0-272579 GCA_038530555.1 Pseudomonadota bacterium
AGCGATCAGTTCGATCTCGGTCGCATTGGCGCGCATGTCGCAGCGGCCAAAATCGAAGAGGATGCACGCGTTATTGGCGTTGCAGGTGGTCTGCACTTTGCGTCCGAAATGGTGGCAAAGACTGCTCAGGTAGCGGGTGCCTTGCTCGGTCTTGAATGTGGCGGCGGCTCTCATCTGGTCTGTCCAACTGTTTGGTGAAACCAGCTTATTCCCCGGGCCACTCGGGGATTATCGCCTCTTTTCAAGTTTGACTGATCGGCCTGGCCGAGCAATCGACGGCGCAGCCTAGGGCCGCGCCGTGAGCGGGACGATGATCTCATCAATCTGGCGTGTCTCGGTTTCCAAGGTATGGTCGAGCGTGTCGCGAAAGTTGTTTCCGGCCACGTCCTCCAGGCGCGCATCGACGACCAAGTGCAGCCTCTCTGCGCTCCAGGGTTGGCTAGGTGCGAATCGCCAGGACTGCTCATCGTCGCCGAGAGAAGCCACGCCCTCAATCAAGGTACCTGTCGTGGCCTCAACGATGGTGATGCTGCTCAGCGTTTGGAAACGGTCAAAGGGGCGATCGAAGGTGATTGAGATCGGCTCTCGCGTGCCAATTTCATAGGTTGAGATCTCCCACGCCTGCGCGCTGGGTAGGTTGCGCAGTGCTGCGCCCACGCTGAAGGGGCGTTCGAAACCGGGCGCCACCGCCAATCCGTTGGCCGCCGGCCAGCCAGGATCAACGACAATTAAATAGCTCTGCTCCTCTTCCAAGGCCGGGCCGAGAGTGAGGTTTTGAGCCACACCGCGTTTGATGCGGCCAGGATCCATCAAGAGGGTCAGGGTGGTGCGATCCGCGTCCCATAGCTCCTGGGTAAAGCTCATAAATGCCTGGTCGTCGGTGCGCCCCTGGGCATCCACCAGGTTAATGAACTCCTCCGCCCGGTGGGGCATCATCGGCACCGAGAATTCAATGTAAAACCTAAGGGTGTTTTCAGGCAGGGATGGCCCGCTGGGGTAGATGGCAAGAACCTCCGGCGGCGCGACCGTCGTGGCTGATCCCACCACGAATTCGGCAAGCTCTCCCTGCCAAGTGGCTACGGTATAGGGGTAGCCCTCGAGAAAATCGAAGGCCGGCTCAAAGCTGATGACGCCATCCGTCACAGAATACCGACCGGCGATCGGCGATTGACCTGCGCAACACTCTGCGGCAGCGCCCACGTAAACCCGCAGGATGTCTTCGGGAGAGAGGTCCGTAGACCCCTCTCCAACCGTGAGTGTGATCGCGGACGCAGCCGACTCTGGAAGGGTGAGCACGGCCTCATCGGCCAGGGCGGCGGTCGCGAAAAACGCCGCCCAAAGCAAGAGGATCTGCGGGCTGCGTTTCATGGCACCCTTGGCTCCGACGCCTATTGCTCGGCCCAGTATTGCGGGAAATCGAACTCCGCGACCAAGTTGTGCAGCCGGTTCGGAAAACCGTTGAAGTTGGAGTCCATATTCAGATTGCCGGTATAAAGGTCACGCGTCAGAGACACGAAAAGCTGATCGCCAAGCGGGGCAATTTGCAGCGACATGCCATCGAACATGATGGAGGTTCCGAATTCACCGACCGGCATCAAAGGCGACATGTCGGATTGGCCGCCGCGCGGGAAATCATCCGGGCCCCAGACCGTCGCATCGGCAAAGCCGGACACCGGAAAGACATGGGGCTGTCGGCTGTTGTTGGTCAGAAACAGCATCTCTTCGCCGCCGAGGTTGAACTCCACCATGTCAAGCGGTTGGCCGTTGCCGTAATCCATAATCGTGCGGGCCGAAATTTCAGCGCCATCCACGATCTCTTCGAGGTCGATAAGCACAATCGGGCTGCAAGTATAGGCAGCGATAAGCTGTGTGCGGCCATCGACCTCTTGGATCGACATCGCGCGGATCGGCGCGCGGGTTTCGTACTGATCGTGTGAGATATGATACATCTCGACACTCGCCATCGATTGCGCGCCTGTGAACGGGTAAGGCATGCGACGCAAGGTTGACAGGAAGTTGTCGAACGCCACGCCCGAGACAAAAAGCTCCCCTTCGTGGAACTCGATATCCATAATGGCCAGCGAGCTCAGTCGGATCTCTCCCTTGGCGGCGTCACGGGTAAGCGGCGGCATCTGCCCCAAGCCCCGGGGCCGGAATGTGGTTTCCTGGTCTGGGAAATTGTCGAGCGCTTGGCGCTGCACTTCGAAAGTCGACAGATCCAGCACTTCGATGGCCCCTGCCTGCGTGATGCGGATGATTGCCGGGGCGGACTCAAAATTAGCGATCCGCGAAACCGAGATCATGATGTCCGCCGATATGGGATGGACCGCCATATCGTTGATCGCCAAGGCACTGCTTGGGATGCCAAGAACATCGGCAAGCCTGACATCAATGTCGCCAATATTGACTGGCACGACCTGCTCGGGCGCGGTCGCTTCTGACATATCGAACGCGTAGATCGCACCTTGGTGATTGTCGCCCACAAAGAGCGTGCCTTCGTCCGAAAACTCAAGGGCACCAGCGAATTCAAGCTCTTGGGCAGCCGCGGCACCGGCCAAGGCGAAACCCATTGCTGCCGATACGGCGGCGCTCGCGGTGGTTTGTAGACATTTCATGGTCGTTCTCCCTCTCATGGTTGATTGGCTGGCCGGTCCCTCTCGGCCGATATGGCAAAGTGCGCGCGGCGCGGGACAGCGATGGCGTCTGTGATCAGCAGCCTATTCAGAATGTAACTCTTCGACTATTTATCAAAATCCGAGGAGTTAATTTGGTGAGGCCGAACAATGATCGATCATCTCAGGCAGATGGCCGTCTTCGCCCGCGTGGTCGATGAAGGCTCTTTCCGGGCGGCCGCCAAAGAAGTTGGGCTCTCACCGTCTCGGGTAAGCGAAACCGTGTCTGAGCTTGAAGACTATTTGGGCGTGACACTTCTTTACAGGACGACCCGCAAAATCGCGCTGACCAGCGAGGGCCGCATATTCTACGGGCGTGTCGTCGAGATGATGCGAAGCGCCGAAGCTGGCCTCAACGAGATCAGCGGACTTTCCGTAGAGCCGGTGGGTGCGATCCGAATATCGATACCAGCCTTTTTGTCGTCTGGAGCGCTGTCCGATGCAGTCGCGGATTTCGCAAAGCAACACCCAAACGTTGCGCTGTCTGTGAGTTATACGGACAATGTCGTTGGCCTGATAGATGACGGGTTTGATTTAAACGTCCGTGTGGGTTGGCTTGATGACAGCTCAATGATGTCGCGCAAACTGGCCGTGGGCCAGCGTATGCTGGTGGTTGGCAAAGGCTATGCCAGCAACCGGGAGCAGCCGGTTCGCCCGGCCGATCTCGAGGATTGGGATTGGATACGCTATCGCAACCGCGCGGACACAACGACCTTTACAAGACCCGATGGACAAGAAGAGAAGGTAACGGGCCGCGCCCAGTTAGAGGTCGATAGCATCGATGCGCTTTACCACATTGCTTGTCGCAATATGGGTGTGACGATCCTCCCCTCCTTCCTCGCAAAGCAGGGTATCGAAGAGGGTCGCCTCATCGAATTACTTCCTGACTGGCACCTGCGTGAACTCGGCATCTTTGCCGTTTGGCCCGATAAATCTCGGCGCGAAAGCCTCACTCTTTTGTTCGTTCGCTTCCTTGCAACTCAGGGTCTTTGCGAAGACCGCGTGGTGCGGACCTAACCCGAAGCAGGCAGCCTCTAAATTCTTCACTTTGCCAATGTCGGCGCGGCATTTCGTGCCTTGATATGGTTTGGAACAAATCTGGCACCATTTTTGAGCTAACTTTAGTCTATAGCTATTTTCGATGGTACCCAAACCCGAGACGCTGGTTTTCGCCACTCTCAGCTTGAACCGCCTCGATAATGGCGCTGGGTCAAATGATATCGAAGATGTGGGAGATGTGCCTGGCTGGGGTGGTAGGATTCGAACCTACGATACACGGTACCAAAAACCGCTGCCTTACCACTTGGCTACACCCCAACTGTGGCAGGGGTGATACGCGTGGTCTGGCGCATGATCAAGGCCTTGCAGCCCTAAAATGCAGCGCAATCCGCTAGCCTCATTCCTGCGGCGCTTCTCGTTGTAAAAGGTCTTGGCCCTCGTTCATTTCCCTCTCCGCGTCGACGATGCGCTTGAGGTCATCGGTCTCGTTAGCCTCCATCATTTGAGCGGGAAGCTCGGCGGCCGGTGCGGGCTTAGTCGCCGGCGCCGGAATCTCCGCGCTCGAGGTGATCAGCCGATAAGTGGGCTCAGGCAGTGTTATGCCTTCCTGCTCCAACCGGCTCTTTGCAAGGCGGATTGCCTCGCCCTTCGCAGCGGCAAGACTTGTCTCATGCTGCTTGATCCAGCCCGCCCCGGTTATGTTGATCGAACTGTCACCTAGATCCTCTACCCAACTGGCTGGTCCAGGTGTGTGAAGAATGAAGGGCAAGTCGTTCAATGCGGCCAACACAATCCGCAAAGCCTCGGCGACGTCGGCATTCGCTGAAACACCGAGCTGGAACGTGAATCGCCGGTCGTCATTGCGGCTGAAATTCACGATTCGGGATTTGAAGACTGTCGCATTGGGGATGCGGATGTGATTGCCGTCCAGTGACAGCAGGATCGTCGCACGGCTGGTCAGGCGGATCACATGACCGGTATCGCCTTGGATTTCGACAAGGTCCTTGGGCCGAAACGGCTGTCGCACCGACAGCATGATCGAGGCTATGAAATTTTCGACTGTATCGCGGACGGCGAAACCTATCGCCAGGCCAACGATCCCTGCCGCGCCCAAGATCGTGCCGAGCAATGCCGTGGCGTTGAGCAGATCCAGCGTCAAAACGATGCCGCCCACGAGGAATGCCAATCGGATGATTTGCCGATAGATGTCGGCGATGAAGGCGTTGGGCGCGATCCTGTCCCAGGGCTGCTTGGCCCGCGCAATCGTGAGGCCCAGAAGAAACAGCAAGATACCGGCCGTAATCGAAACCAAAAGCAGAGGCGTCCAGGCGACAATCTGGCTGACGCGGTCGCGCATCCGTTCAATGGCGGGATTCAGGCGCTCAATCACGTCGGTGTTCATCACCGTGGTGTTTTCAACCGCAACGATCCCCTCCACGCGCGCCACAAGCTCATCGAGCGCCTCGGGACTTCCAGGCTCCAGGATATCTCCGCCTAATGTAACGATACCGTCGGCGACGCCGACGCGGACATTCTGATAGCCTTCAAGTCGCGCCAAGATTTCACGGATACGGCTGGCGATCGCGGCGTCATCGGCGACGGTGGTCTCAACGGCGATTTCGCCCTGGGCTTGCTCGGTCTGCGCGTGGACCGGCGCAGCAAAAACACACCCAAGAAACGCGATAAAAAGGAGGATCCGTCGGACCATGACACCGCCCTGAAAGTGACTTTGCGCCATGCTAATGCGACCTCGCGCAGCGCGAAAGGCGCAAGAGGTTGTCAAATTTGTACGGGCGCAGCCTTTGCGATACGATCAAGCGCCATCAAGGTCTTCACAAGATCCGCCATCTGGTTGAGTGGGATCATGTTGGGCCCGTCCGAGGGCGCTCGGTCGGGGTCTTCATGGGTCTCGATGAAGACGCTGGCGATGCCCAGCGCAGTGGCGGCCCGTGCCATGACAGGGGCAAACTCGCGCTGCCCGCCGCTCGATGTGCCCGCGCCGCCGGGCTGTTGCACCGAATGGGTCGCGTCCATCACCACTGGATAGCCCGTCTTCGCCATGATCGGCAGCGCACGCATATCCGCCACAAGCGTATTGTAACCAAAGGAGGCGCCACGCTCCGTCAGCATGATGCGCACATTGCCCGTGCTCTCAATCTTGGCCACGACGTTCTGCATATCCCAGGGCGCCAGGAACTGCCCCTTTTTGACGTTGATCGCAGTGTCCGTCTCCCCAGCCGCAATCAGCAAATCGGTCTGACGGCACAAAAAGGCCGGGATCTGCAGCACATCGCAAATCTCAGCGACGGGGCCGCATTGCTCAGGGCTATGAATGTCGGTGAGCACGGGGCAACCGACTGTCTCTTTGACCGCCTGTAGGACCTCGAGACCTGCTTCGATCCCGAGCCCGCGCTTGCCCGAAATCGAGGTTCGGTTGGCCTTATCGAAACTGCCTTTGAAGATGTACTGCGCCCCAACCGCCGCGCAGGCGGCGGCGACCGTCTCGGCGATCATCACTGCATGCTCGGGCGACTCAAGCTGGCACGGCCCTGAGATAAGCGTGAGCGGTTGGTCATTGCCGCAGGTGACCTGGCCGATTTGAATTTGGGTCATCGGCTACGAAGACACCTGTTCGCGCAGGATCGCAACCGTCATCGACAACAGCAGGTAAATCCCGGCAAAGACGAAAAAGGTCAGGAGCGTGTTTTCCAACGCCTTGGGATAGGCCGGCGCATCCGGCGGCACAGGGAAGACACCGATCGACAGATAGAGCGTCTGGCGCGTCGCTTCGATCCGCGCGGCTTCCATATTCTGCAGAGCTTGCGCCAGGATCATCTGCCGCGTCTCAAGGTCGGTCTGCGCCACGATCAGTTCCGAGGAAATCCGCGCCAAGGACACCTCATCGCCGCCTGCGTCGGTCAAGCCGCTGCGCAGGTCATCAATGATCTCCTCGAGCCGCGCAATGTTCTGCTCGGCCACATCCACGCGTGTCTGGTTTGGACGCCCCACCGAGAGAAGTTCCGCCAGACGCAAACGATCTTCCTGAAGCTGCAGCTCAAAGGTCGAGATCTGGTTGAAGACGGTCGAAACCTCCGCCTCTGTCGACAATACGCCACGCTGTTCCTGAAGCTCGAGCACCCGTTGCTGCGCCTGCTCCATGCGGCGCTCGGCGTCATCATAGCTGTCGCGGGCGCCCGCCATCTGATCCTCGCGCACGCGTTGGCTCATTTGGTCCACACGTTCTTCCGCGTAACCGATCAGTGCTTCTGAAAAGGCCTGACTGGTCAGGGGGTCAGTCGCGCGCATCTCAAGCCGGATGATCCCCTCGGTCGGGTCATACCCGATGGTCAGGTTGCGCCGGTAGACACGGTACATGTCCTCATTGGTGGCATCCGGGGCAAGCCGTGTCAGCGCGTCGATCTCGGGGTTGGAGAAGTGCTCACGAAAGCCCAGTTCCTCATCCAGCCGCAGCATCGCCTCACGGCTTTGCAAAAAGCTTTGCACGGTGATCGAGTCTGTCGCCGTGGCCAGGCCGGTGCCGCCGAACAGGCCGCCCAAGCCGCCGCCCCCGGCGGGACTGCTCTCATTCTTGTCGATCTTAAACTCGGTGTGGGTCGCGTAAAGCGGCGTCGCGATCGTGTAAAAGTAGATCGCGCCGATCAGGGTTGGCAACAGCACAAAAAACGACAGGCGTGCCGCCAAGAGGGTCAACCTGCGGCGTCGGCGTTGCGCGATGTCGCGTTGCACGCGCATGATCTCCACGGCGCGACTGTCCTCATCGAGAGGGCCAGCAGGAAGTGCTGGTGCGCCTTGCGAAACCAGTGCGGGATCAGAGCTTGACCGTTTCGCCGGTAGGCCAGCCGCAACCGCAGCGCTCGCCCCCGCAGCGTCGCCAGCAGTTTCGCTCACGATCAACTCGAGCATGTTGGATCTGGCGAATGGATCGATTCCGCGCAGGCGCAATTGGCGCACCGCATCATAATCCGACGCGACCGTGATCCCGTGCTTTAGCGCGGTGCGACGCGCCATCCGCAATTGCCGACCGCTCAGACCCTCCGCCTTGATCGCGTCGAGGTCTGTTTCAACTTTAGGTCCGGCTTCGGCGGCCTCCGCCTCGCTGCTGGCCGGTTCGGCCTTGTGTGCAGGTGCCTTCCCGGCATGTTCCGGCCGGTTCCCACCATCTGTGGCGCTCGCATCTGGTCGCGCAGGGGGCACGTTCTCGGTCGCTGCTTGCATCTTCGCGCTTGGCTGTGATTGAGCAGGGGAGGGCGAAGGCTCAACCTGGGCCGCCGCATCCGAGCGATCCTCGGCCGCTTGGCCGGCGGTTGCAGCGCCAAAGCCGCGACGGATGCGGAATTTCCTGCCTTTAGGTCGCGTAGTCATAAAGCCGCTTCGCTTCTTCCAGAGTTTCGAATTGGTACAATGCACCATCCTTCAGTACGGCCGCGCGCTGTGCGAATTTCGCAAGAATATCAGCTTGGTGCGAGACGATCACGACCGTCGCCGCCTTCAATCGTTCCGACAGGATCGATCCCGCCCGGCGATTGAACTCCACATCCACCGAAGCGGGCATCCCCTCATCGATTAGATAGATGTCGAACTCGAGCGCGAGCATCAAAGAGAACATCACCCGGGCACGCATTCCCGACGAGTAGGTGCCCATGGGGTTGTCGAAATACTCTTCGATTCCGCAGAGCCAGCGTGAAAACGCCGAGACATAATCAGGGTCGAGACCGTACAGCTCCGCGATGTAGCGGGCGTTCTCATTGGCCGAGAGCTTTGGGATCACCCCGCCCATAAACCCCAGCGGAAAAGAGATCCGGCAATTGCGGTAAATCTCACCTTCATCGGGTTTCTCAAGGCCAGCCATCATGTTGACGAGCGTCGTTTTGCCCGTGCCATTGGGGGCGAGAATGCCGAGAGACTGCCCAAGGGGCACCTCAAAGGAGGCGCGATCCAGGATGACTTTGCGTTGTGTCCCCGTCCAAAAGGATTTCGACACATTTATGAATTCCAGCATCGGATCGTGGTCCGCTCTTGCCTCTCAATTGCGCCCCTACACCAGACGTTATTGTTAATAGGTTTATTTTCACACGGTTTTTTGGTGTATGGCGCGTAAATGCGGCGCTGCCAAGGCCGAACACCGGGCCGGCAAGCGCGCGCGCATCCTGGCAAAAGGTCGGTGGAAAGGCGCCTATGCTAGGCGTCTTGCCTTTGCACGCGCAGGGCCTTGCCCGACAAGATTGCGATCACCGCAGCAAAAAAGCTTAGCAGTGCACCCATCTTTGCAGCGTCTTGGACTACGCCGCCCTCGAAAGCGACCGAGGCCACAAAGAGCGATACCGTAAACCCAATCGCGGCCACGAACCCGATCACCACTAGGTCGATGAGACGCATCCCTTGTGGAATCCCAAGTCTGAGCGGCACCGCAGCAATATAGCCAAATATAAAGATACCTAATGGTTTTCCGACGATCAGGCCCATCAGGACAAGCCATGTGGCAGGCCCCATCGAGCTGAACTCAACGCCAGCATTCAGCAGACCAAAGAGGCCCAGGATGATCTCTACTGGAACTTTGAGCGCGTGCTCCATCTGGTTTAGCAAGTCGTGCAGGTGTTGCTCGGCCTCCGCAAACATCCCAAAAGCGCGGTCGGCATGGGGGATTGTCGGCACGATCGGCAAAAGCCCCAAAGCGGGATGCAGACCGCTTTCTTGAAAGCCGTACCAGCTTAGGCAGCCCGCAATGGCATAGGGCCAAAAGCTCAGAGCTTTGCGCACCCAGCTCGAGTTGGGGCGCAGTTGATTGCCGCGATCCATCCGGCGCGGCAACCAATTAAACAGGACGAAAACACCCACAGCAGCTCCCACGCTCAGGAGCAGCCATTCCGGCGCAAGCTCAGCCGAGGGGTAGAAAATCGCCAAGATCAGCAGGCCCGCCGCGTCGTCCGCGATGGCCAGCAAAAGCAAGAACCGCACCGCGGGGTGGCCTGCGCCAAAAACCATGCGTCCGACAAGGTAGGAAAAGGCGATGTCCGTCGCAGTCGGGATCGCCCACCCATTGGCGACGGCGCTGTAGGTCTCTGAGCCGAAGATCGCAGCAAGGCCCAGATAGACGGCAATCGGACCGATCATACCGCCAGCGGTCGCAAAGAGCGGCGTGGCCGCTTTCTTCCCGCGCAGAGAGCCGTTGCGCAGCACCACGGCCTCCCACACCTCTTTGGCGGCCATCGCGAAAAACAGCGCCATCAAGACGTCGTTCACCAGGTAATGCAGCGTCAACGTGCGGTGCGCATGCCCGGCCTCATCGACATGCAAGTGCCCGATGAAGAAATCATCGATTAGAGCAAACTCTACGAAGTGATGATAGCTATCGGCGTCGATATTGGCCCAGATCAGGGCGATGATCGCTCCGCCGATCAAGAACAGCGAATATTGTGAGATGAAATCCCATACACGATACATTGGCGCAGCGCTCCTGGTCTGATGGCGGGAGGCTTAGCGGATGAAGGATTACCGAACAATTGAACAAATGGGGGGTGCGGCAATGGCTCACGCCAGCCAGGCAGCCGCCGCTCCCCAGCTGAGCCCGGCCAGGACCGCTCCAAGAAAGCCAAGGAGCAGATAGATCATGAAAACGCGCGGCTTGACGAGGGCCCAAACCGCAACCGCTGCCGGAATCGAGCTCACACCGCCCGCGATCATAAAGGCCATCGCCGCGCCATCGCTCATGCCCTGGGCCAGCAACCCTTCGAGCAAGGGCACCGCGGCATAGCCGTTGAGATAGGCGGGCGCGCCGACCGATGCTGCCAACAGGATCGGCCCTGCGCCGTCACCGCCGATCACGGACGCGATCAGATCCGCAGGCACATACCGGATCAAAAGGCCTTGGAGGAAATAGGCAAGCAACAACCACTTGCCCAAGAACAGCAGGTTCGAACCGGCGGTGCGGGCAAAGACCGCCCGGCGGTCCTGTTCCTGCCAAAACGCCCAGTTCAGGCTCAGCTTCTTGGCGCCGCAGCAGCCGCCGACTGAGGTCTCAGTCCGCAGAGGATCGGCCAGGGCGCCACGCGCGCTCAAGGCTTTCACCGCCAAGCCGCCGATCAGACCCAGCGTGATCGCAGCTACGACCTTGGCCGCGGCGAATTCCACCCCAAGCCCGCCCCATGTCACAAAGAACATGGCTGGGTCCATCAAGGGAGAGGCCAGCCAGAATGCCATAACCGCCCCCAACGGGGCGCCGGCGGCCAACAGAGCCGCGATGAACGGGATGACCTCGCAGGAGCAAAAGGGCGACAGACCGCCCGCAAGTGCGCCCACCGCGATCATTGGCAACTCCGCGCCGTTGAACGCGCCTTCCAGCAACCGCTCTGACCCGCTCGCTTTCATCCAGCCCAGGGAAAGAACGGCCAGCATGATGAAGGGCAGGGTCCCCAGAAAGCTGTTGAGCATATCGGCGATGACCGGCTCCAAGGCCGCGCTGTCGAGAATGGCCAAGGCCGCGATGCCGAGGCCGGTGACCAAGATCACCTTGTCCAGGCGCTGCCACGAGGTCCAAACGACACTGGGGGATTGGGAAAGATCAGCCATGGGACGCCCCTGTGGAACCTATTTTTTCAGGGCTGATCACATCGGCGCAGCATTCGAGGATTATAAACTCCGACAATTCGCGCACGGCGTCGAAATCGACCGAGGAAAGGATCCGCCGCCCGTCGCGCACCTGTCGGACCAATCCGGCGGCGACAAGCTGTTTGAGATGGTGCGTCAGGACCGATCCAGTGATCCCGACCGCGTCGCCGAGATCCGCCATTGCCAAGCCGCTCGGCCCGGCCTTGACCAGGCGTTTGACGATGGCCAAACGCTGTTCAGAGCCAAGGGCGGCGAAGGCGGAAGCGGCGAGGGTGATTTGTGGGGTGGGTTCAGAAATTTTCATGATTCTATATTTATAGAAATATAGATTTCATGTCGAGGCCTTTTCTTTATTTTTCGCCACGCTAAGGCTCTGGGTATGGAAATGGCTGCGGAAAACTTCGAGACACTTGCGCGCGATATCCGCGACTGCCGCCTATGCTCGGGACGGTTTCGCGCCACGGCAACCGGTCATGAGCCTAGGCCCGTCTTCTGGGTGGAGCCTGGCGCCCGTATCCTGATCTCGGGGCAGGCACCGGGGGCACGCGTGCATGCCTCGGGTCAGCCTTTCACCGACCGCTCCGGCGACCGTTTGCGCGATTGGTTGGGTCTGGATGAGGGCACATTCTACGATAGGTCCCGCGTGGCGATCCTGCCGATGGGGCTTTGCTTTCCGGGCTATGACAACCGCGGCAGCGATCTGCCGCCGCCGAAGATCTGTGCCCAAACCTGGCGCAACCGGGTGCTGCGTCACGTGCCTGACCTTAAGATGACCTTGTTGATCGGCGCTCACGCGATGGATTGGCACCTAGGGCGCGGCACCAGTGTGCGGGAGCGGGTGGCGAACTGGCGCGCGCTCTGGCCCGGTGTCGTGCCGCTGCCCCATCCCTCCTGGCGCAACACCGCCTGGCTCAAACGCAATCCATGGTTCGAGGCGGAAGTCGTGCCCGCCCTGCGCGCCCGGGTGCAAGAGATCTTGAAATGACGCCGCTCGACGAAGCGCTTGGCGCGATGCGGGCCGATCCGGAGGCCGACAGGCTGCGGCGCGCCTATTTCGACCGGCTCTCCCTTGTCGAATTGTTCCTGCTTTTAGATGCCGAACCTGATGATGAGAGCGTGAAGCCACGCGTATTTGAGCTCGATGATGGCCCGGTTGTTTTGGCTTTCGACACCGAACAGCGCCTAACCGATTTTGCAGGCGCATCGTTTTACCTGGGCCTTCCGGGGGCCGAGTTGATTGAGCTCGTCGCGTCGAGCCGGCTGGGCCTCGGGATCAATTTCGGCACCGATGGCGCGGAGTTTATGATGGCGCCCGAGGATGCGGCCTGGCTCTCGGCGCGCCTGGCTGGTCAAACTCAAGAATTGACTGGACCGCTCTCCCGGCTGGAACGCCCTGCCGCAAGCGACGAGCTGATTGCAGCGCTTGATGCGCGCTTGGCCACGGCCGGTGGTGTGCTCAGCGAAGCCGTTCTGGTGGGCACAGTTGAGGCATTTGGCGCACGGGGCTTGGTGCTTGTCTTGGTCGATATCGGCGATGCGGATGCGGCCAAGCTCAGCCGATCCATCGCACAGGCCCTGGCCGTTCTGGGACAAGATGTGCGCCTGGATGTCACCGGCTTGGCCCACGGCGATCCGCGCCTGGCCAAAATCCGGCAGCTGGGTCTGGCCTTCGCGGTGCCAGAGCCGCCGACACAAGCAACGCCCGAGGCGCCCGGCATGGACCCGGCCAAGCCGCCGAAGCTTCTCTAAAGCTCAGTATTGCAGATCCCTGTCGACAAGAAACCGCATCGGCTCACCCGCCTCGTTCCGCCGTATGTTTTCCGCGATCACTGTGGCCGTAGTCGCCGCTCTCGTCTCAGCCGCGATATGCGGCGTGACCGTGATGCGCGGATGAGACCAGAACGGATGCTCTGGTGGAAGTGGCTCTTGCCGGAAAACATCCAGTGTCGCGTGCCCGATATGCCCGCTGTTGAGGCTTTCCAACAGCGCGTCATCGTCGATGAGCGGGCCGCGCCCGGGATTTAGAATGACGGCACCTTGCGGCATCAGCCTGAGCGCCGCGGCGTCGAGCGTGTCCTCGGTGTGGGGCGTGTTGGGCAGCAACAGCACGCAGATCTCAGCGCCTGCCAAAACCTCCCGCAAGCCGTCCTCGCCGTGAAAACAGCTCACGCCCGGGATTGATTTCGGGCCACGCGACCAGCCCAATACCTGGAAATTGAGCGCGACCAGCATCTTAGCGCAGGCTTGGCCTAGTGCGCCCAGACCCAGGATCGCCACTTGCCTGTCCCGAGCCAGCGGTGGGGTAACATGCCCGCGCCAAACACCGTCTTGCTCGAGGATATGCTGGTCCATGCCCAGATGATGGCGCAGGACATGCCCCGTCACCCATTCGACCATCCCCTCGCTCAGGCCTTGGTCCACCATCCGCGTCAGCGGCACCCGGAGCGTGTCATTGCCCACGATGCTCTCCACCCCGGCCCAAAGGCTCAGCACAGCCTTAAGATTGGTGAAGGGCGTGAAATCTCGAAGACCGCCGCTGGGCGAAAAGATGATGTAATCCACCTCCGCTGGATCGGCACTGTCACTCAAACGGTATGGGCCGATGCAAGCGGCATCTAACGCGGCGCGCAATGGCGCCTCGAATTTTGGCCAGCGCTGCGGGCGGTCAGTGAACAACAAGGTGAGCATGGGCTATCTCGGCCGGTGAATATGCGCCGAATGCACCAAGCCAAAGGCCCCCATCAACACCAAAAGCGCCGATCCCCCGTAACTGACCAGCGGCAAGGGAACGCCCACCACCGGCGCCAAGCCCATCACCATCGCCATATTCATCGCGAAATAAAGGAAGAAGGTCACCGCCACGCCCAGGCTGACAAGAGAGGCAAAACGGTCGCGCGTTTGGATCGCAGTGAAAATGCAAAACGCGAGGATCAGCAGATAGAGCACCAAAAGGGAGACACCGCCGACAAAGCCGAACTCCTCTGCCAGGGTCGTGAAGATGAAGTCCGTGTGCTTTTCCGGCAAGAAGTTCAGCCGTGACTGCGTCCCTTCCATAAAGCCGCGCCCATGCAGCCCGCCTGATCCAAGCGCGATTTGGGACTGGGTGATCTGATAGCCGTCGCCCAGCGGGTCAGAGGTTGGATCGAGGAAGGTGTCGATGCGCTGATACTGATAGTTCTGCAAGAGCTGCCACGCCGTACCGCGCGAAGCGAAAACAGCCGCTACAAGACCGCCTCCCGCCGCGATCACAGCGATGAAATAGGCCCAATGGACGCCTGCGAAAAACATGATCGCCCCGCCCCCTACAAGCATCAAAAGCGCGGTTCCCAGGTCCGGCTGATTGAGGGTCAGCAGCACCGGCAACGAGATCAGGACCAATGGGATCAGCACGTAAAGCGGCCGCGATTGATACGACCGCGGAAGCCAGTCGTAATAGGCCGCCAACAGCATCACGACGGTGATCTTCGCCATTTCCGACGGTTGCAGCCGCATGAAGCCCAGATCGATCCAACGCTGCGCGCCGCCCACGGTGATCCCGCGAAACTCAACCCAAAGCAAAAGCGCGATCGACACAGCATAGGCCAGGCCCGCTGTGTTTCGCCAGAACCAGATCGGCACGAAGCCGATCATGAACATCGCAATCAGGCCCATGCCAAAACGCTGCATTTGCGGCTCGACATAGGGCGTCATTGAGCCGCCGGAGACGGAGAACAGCACCATGAAGCCAATCGCCGAAACCGTGGTGACAAGCACGATGAGTGGCCAATTGAAATAGAATACCTTGCGCAGGCCGTGCGGCGTGGTTTTGGGCGAGTACTCAAGATAACTCATGGGGCGATCTGCCTAAGCCCGGTCATTGCGAGGCCCGGTGGTCCGGGGCAGCGGATCAAGCGGCAAAAGCTGCATCGCATCATGGCGCTGTTGGACTTCTTGGCGTTGCGCGGCCGGATAAAGTTCTGGCGAAGGCACGTCTCCGGTCAAGGTTCGCAACAACAGATCACGGGCAATCGGCGCGGCTACCGCAGCACCGCCACCGCCATGCTCAACCACGACCGAGCAGGCATAGCGCGGCGCTTCGAAAGGGGCATAGCCTACAAAAAGGGCATGGTCCCGCCGCTCCCACGGCAGGTCCTCGTTTGCGGTCACGCCCTCTTCGCGTTCGGCGGCTGTGATGTTGCGCACCTGGCTGGTGCCGGTCTTGCCGGCGATAGCCAGGCTCTCGCTCTCGACCCGGGCGTTGAATGCCGTACCGCGTTCGTGGTTGGTGACGCGGAACATGGCGCGGCGGATCACCTCCAGATGCTCGGGCGCCACATCGAGATCGGTTGGCGTCCCGGCGCGTTGCTCGATCCCGTTGATGCTGCGCACGACACGGGGCTCGACTGCCCGCCCCGTAGCCAGGCGCGCCGTCATCACCGCCAATTGCAGCGGCGAAGCAAGCACGAAACCCTGCCCGATCGAGGCGTTCAACGTATCGCCGACCACCCAATCGGCCCCCCGATTTATACGCTTCCACGACATGGTCGGGGCCAAACCGCGCGCCACCGCCGACAGCGGCAGGTCGTGTTCCACACCGCATCCCAACCGGCGCGCCATATCTGAGATCGCCTCGATCCCCACGCGCTGCGCTAGCTCGTAGAAGTACACGTCACACGACTGCGAGATCGCCTCGACCAGATCGACGCGGCCGTGCCCACCCCTGCGCCAACAGTGAAAGTTCCGGCCGCCAAATTCGATGAACCCGTCGCAGGTGACCGTTTCCTCAATGTCCACGACGCCGGCCTCGAGCGCGGCAAGCGCGACGATCATCTTATAGGTCGATCCCGGCGGATAGAGGCCCTGCGTCGCCTTGTTGGCCAAGGGTCGGTAGGTGTCGTTCAACAGCCCGTCCCAGGACGTTTGACTGATCCCCCGCACGAATTGGTTCGGATCAAACGTGGGTGCGGAGGCAAGGGACAAGATATCGCCCGTCTCGGTATCCAAGATCACCGCGCCCGCGCTTTCGCCCGCCAACCGCGCCTCGGTATAGTTCTGCAGCCGTGCCTCTATGCTCAGTTGCAGATCGGCGCCGGAGCTCGGCTCATCGCGGCGCAATTCGCGCATGACCCGGCCTTCGGAATTGACCTCGACCCGGCGCGTGCCGCCCTCTCCGCGCAGGCGGTCTTCCATCCGCGCTTCGATGTTTGAGCGGCCCACCTGAAAATCAGGGATCTGCAGGACCGGATCGGTGTCGCCTGTGGTTTCGAGATACCAGTCCGAGACCGGCCCGACATAGCCCACCACATGCACAAAATCGGCGCCGAGCGGGTAAACGCGGCTCAGGCCAAACTCCGGCGTGATCCCTGGCAGAGACGGCGCGTTGACCGCCACCGACGACAATTCCTCCCAGCTCAGGCGATCGGTGACTGTGATCGGAACATGGGGCCGCCGATTGGCAATCTCCTCGCGCACCCGGTCGAGCGCCACGGGATCAAGCGTTACCAGATCTGACAAGCGGTCGAGCACAGCGTCGGTGTCGCCTGCCTCTTCGCGCCGAATGACGATGCGATAGTTCTGCTCATTGCCCGCCAACAGCACGCCGTTGCGGTCATAGATCAGGCCCCTCGCCGGTGGCAGCATCTGGATATTTATGCGGTTCTCTTCGGCAAGCAGGCGGAAATCACCGGCCCGCTCGACCTGAAGATGGCGCAGGCGCACAGCCAACACTGCTGACACGGACCCCATCAGCCCGGCCACGATCAGGCTGCGGCGGGTGATTTGGCGGGCGCTGTCTTCGTTTTCGCGCTGAGTCCGTTTCATCGCTCGTCTCGGGTTTGGGCGGGTCTCGGGTCTGGTGCCGGAATCAGGCCGTTTCGGCGTCTGAGAGTGCGACTTTACGCACTCTGAAGACGTAATGCGAGACCGCCACGGCAATCGGGTAAACCGCCACGGTCAGAAGACCGTGCATCAGGGAAAGGCCAAGCGAGGTCTGCGGTGCCACCAAGATCCACAGAACAAACCGTTCAAGGAGCAATAGCGCCAGAACCGCGCCCGCGATGCTTCCCCATTCGATCAGGAAATTGACCTCGGTCAGGGTCACGCGCCGCTGCCGCAGCCATTCCGTGATCAAAAGAACCAGCGCTGTCCACAGCCCTGGCGGCCTCTGCAGCAGGAAATCGGCCAGCAGGAAGACCACCACGATCATGCCGATCGACATGACCACCGGCTGCCGATAGAGCCAAGCCAACGTGAAGGCCAATAGCCAATCAGGCGGCGGCAGCCCCGTATCGGACAGGCCCAGGGGCAGCAATTGCAGCCCAAGGATTACCAGCGCCAGTGCCATGAACAGCGCGCGGGTACTCCAAATATACCAGACCTGTCTATCCATCAGACGGCCCGGCCCATCACTGGGTCACTTCGGCCCGCGGTCTCGGCGCAGGGACCGGGATCGGCGCGTCACTGTCGTCTGATCCCTCGCCCAGAGTGTCCTCGCCCGAAGTGTCGCCACCGATTGCATCTTCGATCAGATCTTGCACCCGCTCTGAGGGGGCGGGATCAGGGCCGCTCTCGCTTGCCGCTTCGGGCTCCAATGGCCAGGGTGGGCCGATGATATCGCCCGTATCCAAAAGGGTCGAGCCGGGATGGCTTCGCAAAACGCGCAGGAAATTGAGCCGCCCGTAATCGGCGGCAAGTCGCGCACGGATCCGGCCATCGCGCGTCACTGCCACCTGACCCACCAGCAAATCGGGCGGAAACACACCGCCATCCCCCGAGGTCACCACCCTATCCCCAGGCGAGACATCTTCCGGATCTTCGATGAACTCCAGTATCGGCGCCTGGCTGTTGTCGCCAGTCAACAGCGCTTGTTGCCCGGAGGGCTGGATCGTGACCGGGATGCGCGAATTGGCATCCGTCAACAGGACCACCCTGGACGTGCTGTCGGCCACGCCCGAAATCCGGCCGACCACGCCCAAGCCGTCCATCGTCGCCCAGCCGTTCAGGATGCCGTCCCGCGCGCCGACATTCAGCAGGAGCGAGCGGCGGAAGGGGGAGCCACTATCGGCCAAGACCACCCCGGTTACATAGGTCAGTTCGGGATCGAGCTGCACCCGGGCCAGATCGCGCAGCCGTGCGTTTTCCTGCTCAAGCTGGATCGCCGCCTCGCGAAAGGCGCGCATTTGTTGCAGTTCCCGGCGTAGCTCTTGGTTCTGCTCATAGAGCCTTGTGTAGCTCTGAAAATTGTCCGCCATCCGCGCGGCACCTGTCACCGGGGCCATCGCCCATTCCATATTTGGCACGACGCTGTCCGTGATCGCCGCGCGCAGGCGCTCCATCCGGGGGTTATCGATGCGCCAGATCAGTGTGAGCGAGAACAGGCACAGCAGGAGAACCGTCAGCAAGAGACGGCGCACAGGGCGGGCATAACTGTCCTCGTCGCGGTCTCGCGCCATGGCAGGCTCCCACTAGGGGCGGTTTAGCTGTCGTAATCTATCGCATGCCGGAGCAGTTTTTCATACTCCAGCGCTTTGCCCGTACCAAGCGCCACGCAGTTCAGGCTTTCATCGGCTACTGAAATGCTCAGGCCGGTTTGCTCACGCAGCGCCAGATCAAGCTCTCCCAACAGCGCGCCGCCGCCGGTCAGCATGACGCCGCGATCGACGATATCGGCGGCCAGATCGGGCGGTGTCGCCTCCAACGCACCCATCACCGCCTCGCAGATTTGCTGCACGGGTTCGGCCAGGGCTTCGGCCACCTGCGCCTGGTTGATCTCGGTCTCCTTGGGAACGCCGTTCAAAAGATCTCGTCCGCGGATCTGCATTGAGGTGCCACGCCCATCGTCCGGCATTCGCGCCGTACCGATTGCGGTCTTGATCCGTTCGGCCGTGCTTTCGCCGATCAACAGGTTCTGCTGGCGCCGCAGATAAGCGATAATCGCCTCATCCATGCGGTCACCGCCGACCCGCACCGAGCGGGCATAAACGATGTCGGCCAAGCTCAGGACGGCCACTTCGGTCGTGCCGCCACCGATATCGACCACCATGGAACCTGTCGGATCGGCGATGGGCATCCCCGCCCCGATGGCCGCAGCAATGGGCTCCGCAATCAAACCTGCCTTGCGCGCGCCTGCCGACAGCACCGATTGCCGGATTGCGCGTTTTTCCACAGGCGTGGCACCGTGGGGGACGCAGACGATGATCTTGGGCTTGGTGAAGGTAGAGCGACGATGAACCTTGCGGATGAAGTGCTTGATCATCTCCTCGGCCACGTCGAAATCCGCGATCACCCCGTCGCGCATCGGCCGGATCGCCTGGATCGAGCCCGGCGTGCGGCCCAGCATCAGCTTGGCGTCCTCGCCGAAGGCCGTGGCTTTCTTGACCCCGTCTTTGACCTGGTAGGCCACGACCGAGGGCTCATTGAGGATGACCCCGCGCCCTTTGACATAGACCAGCGTGTTCGCTGTTCCCAAATCAATAGCCATATCCGCGCTGAACAGGCTGCCAAAAGGTCCGGCCATGTAGGGTGTCCCGTGTCGCTCCATCGGGCGCGAAAGACTCAACACCCTAAATCGGGCTGCATATAGGCATTAGGGCCTAGGGGCGTAAAGGGGGAGGCCTGAAGCAAGCGTTGCGGCGCTGATGTCGTCGTTTGATCCAGGGCGGGCCAAACGCGTCAGGTTCGGGCGCGTTCCAAAGCCTTTTTATAACCCTCTTCGGTGAAGTCGATCTCCGCCAGAAAGCCAGGGCTCAGCTCCGGAGCATTCTCTGGGTCGGTCACTGTCATATGGACGTTCACCACCCCGATAGGCTCGTAAATAACCGAAAATGAGCTGGACTGGTAGTGCAGGGCGCCGCCGCCAAGCTCAGCCGGGGTGCCCAGGCAGGCGGCCGCCTCGGCCACGAAATTGTCTGGGTCTTCGATATCGAACCCCATACCGGCCTGCCCGGGGCTGATCTTTGGCCCGAAAAACCTAAGCGCGAAGCTCTGCATCGAGCTGTGCCGTCCAGAATAACTGAGTTCGTTCTCGCTCGCATCATAAGACAAACCCAAGATGCCGCCACGAACCGAATTGGCATCCGCAACAGGCAGCGAAAAAACAGTCGCGAGCTTGTCATCCTCAAACAGGTTCATAAAGCCCAGGCCCTCTTCCCGGGGATCAAGCTCGGACAGCGCGCGAAGTTGAAACCGATAAGGGACCGGCTCATCGGCCTTCACCACGCCGATCCCGCTGAGCGCGGCCTCCCAAGCGTCAGCCTCGACCAGATCACTGAGAAGGGCGAGAAAGGCGCGGGCTTCCGCACCCAAGGAGGCGCCAAGTAGAGCTTCTGCCTCCCGAAGGCGGTCAGGCGTGCTTTGGCCTTCTGGCAAAGGCTGCCCCAGCCCGCGCTCAATCTCTGCGCGCAATTCGGCGTAATGCGAAGCGATGTCGTCGGTTGCGATACCCGCGAAAGGTGATGTCATCTTTTACCCCACATCCCTATAACTGACCTCTTTGACGTCGCCGCCGGTCTTCTCTCGGCGCACGATCAAACGGTTGAGCGCGTTCACATAGGCACGCACGCTGGCCACGACGGTATCCGTGTCCGCCGATTGGCCCGTGGCGATGCGGCCATCTTCCTCGACGCGCACGGTCACCGTGGCCTGGGCGTCCATGCCTTCGGTCACGGCGTGCACCTGATAAAGTTGCAGCACGGCCTGGTTCGGAAACAGCGTGTTGACCGCGTTGAAGGCCGCATCGACCGGGCCGTCGCCTTGGGAGGTGATTTGGTGATCCGTTTCTCCCACGCGCAGCAAAAGGTCTGCGGATTGCGGCGCCTCGGTGCCGCAGATCACGCGCAGGAATTTCAGCTCCAAATGCGCGTCCACATCCCCCGCGCCCGCATCTGTCACGAGCGCGATCAGGTCGTCGTCGAAGACCTCCTTCTTGCGGTCGGCCAGGGCCTTGAAGCGCACGAACAAATCGTTGAGCTGGTTGTCGGCCATCTCAAAGCCCAGATTCTTGAGCTTGGATCGCAGTGCGGCCCGGCCCGAATGCTTACCCATCACGATATTGGTCTCGCTCAGGCCCACATCCTCGGGCCGCATGATCTCGAACGTGTCGGCTGATTTCAGCATTCCGTCTTGGTGGATCCCGCTTTCATGGGCAAACGCGTTCTTGCCCACGATCGCCTTGTTCGGCTGAACCGCGAAGCCCGACACCGTGCTAACCCGGCGCGAGATATGCATGATCTTGCTGGCATCGACGCCCGTCTCGAACGGCATGATGTCACCGCGCACGCGCATCGCCATCACGACCTCTTCCAGCGCCGTGTTGCCCGCGCGTTCGCCAAGGCCGTTGATCGTGCATTCGATCTGTCGCGCGCCGCCTTCGACGGCAGCCAGGGCGTTAGCCGTCGCCATCCCAAGGTCATTGTGGCAGTGGGTCGCGAAGATCACCTCATCGGCCCCGGGCACCTCCGCGATCAATCGCTCGATCAGGCGCGCACTTTCGCGCGGCGCGGTATAGCCCACAGTGTCGGGAATGTTGATTGTGCTCGCCCCGGCCTTGATCGCGATCTCAACGACCCGCGCGAGGTAGTCCCACTCCGTGCGTGTCGCGTCCATCGGGCTCCACTGCACGTTGTCGCAGAGATTGCGCGCATGACTGACCGTGTCGTGGATCTTGTCTGCCATCTCGTCCATCGTGAGGTTCGGGATAGCCCGGTGCTGGGGCGAAGTGCCGATGAACGTGTGGATGCGCGGCCGCTTGGCATGGCGCACGGCCTCCCAACAGCGGTCGATATCCTTGAAATTCGCGCGGCTCAGGCCGCAAATGACGGCGTTTTCCGAGTTTTTGGCAATCTCCGAGACGGCTGCGAAATCCCCATCCGAGGCGATGGGGAAACCCGCCTCGATGATATCGACGCCCATCTCATCGAGCAGGGTGGCGATTTCGAGCTTTTCGTCGTGGCTCATGGTGGCGCCGGGGCTTTGCTCACCGTCGCGCAAAGTGGTGTCGAAAATATAGACTTTGTTCTGGCTCATTTGCCTGGTCCTTAGCTGGGTCTGAGGTGTCGTTGGCGCTGTCTCTCCCCTGAGCGGTCGCGCCGAAGGGCACGCTCAGAGGCGGCTAAGGAGAAGGAGCGCGAGCAGCGGCGCCGCAGCGGGCGCTGCGAATGAGGTGAGATATGTCCTGCCGGAGCCCATAATGCCGATATTGCCGATCGCGCCGCGTTTTGGAAGCCCCAAAAGTTTCGCGTGGCTCGGACGGGTGACCTTCTATGCTTTGCTCGAACTCTCGATTGACCAAGTGGCGGTGCGCCTTACTTGGCAGCATCATGATTGACGCACTGGTGATTGGCGCGGCGCATGGCATTGGCCATGCGGTCGCAGACGAAATGCGCCTCCGCGGCGGGCGGGTAACCACGCTCTCGCGGACCGAGGATGGCTTGGACGTGACCGATCCGGAATCGGTCGAGCGTGTGATGGGAGGCCTCGACGGGCCATTCCAGACGGTATTCATTTCGGTCGGTATCTTGGCGCCTGAAGGCGGTGAGCCGGAGAAACAGATCAAGACGCTCCAGCAGGCGGCGATGGCGCGGGTCTTTGCCGTGAATACCGTTGGCGTGGCGCATCTGCTGTCGTTCTTACCCGGCTTGTTGCCCAAGACGGGCCGGTCCGTGACGGGTGTTCTGACGGCTCGGGTTGGCTCTATCGGGGACAATAGAATGGGCGGTTGGCATTCCTATCGCGCCTCCAAGGCGGCCCTCAATCAGATCGTGCATGGCATGGCCGTAGAGCTTGGTCGCACCCATCGCGAGGCGGTCGTCGCGGCGCTGCATCCTGGCACCGTCGATACAACCTTCACCGCCGGCTACAACCCAAGCTACGGCAAGACCTCACCGGCTGAGGCCGCGGCCAACCTATGTGACGTGATGGAGCGACTGATTGTGCCGCAATCGGGTGGTTTCTACGATTATTCCGGCGCCGAGGTGCCCTGGTGACCCGGCTGGTCTTGGTCCTCGGTGACCAGCTCTCTGAGAATTTGTCTGCGCTGGGCGAGGCGAACCGAGAGACCGACACCGTTGTTATGGCCGAGGTGGTCGATGAGGCCTCCTATGTTCAGCATCACCCCAAGAAAATCGCTTTCGTTTTCAGCGCCATGCGAAAGTTTGCCAAGCGGTTAGGCGAGGCGGGATGGGATGTGCGCTATACGCGTCTGGACGATGACGACACGAGCGGCTCGATTGTTGGCGAATTACTCCGCCGCGCGCAGGAGAGCGGCGCCAAGGAAGTGCTGGCGACTGAGCCGGGGGAATGGCGTTTGATCAACGCCTTGGAAGAGGCACCGATCCCGGTGCATCAGTTTCCCGACGACCGGTTTCTGTGCAGCCATGCAGAGTTCGAGGATTGGGCGGAGGGGCGTAAAGAGCTGCGGATGGAGTATTTCTACCGGGAGATGCGGCGCAAGACCGCCTATCTCTTGGACGAAGACGCCAAACCCTTGGGCGGCAAGTGGAATTTCGACCACGACAACCGGAAACCTGCGCCGGGTGAGATCGAGTTTGAGGGGCCGCTGCGCTTTGAACCCGACGCGGTCGTCGAAGAGGTTTTGGAGCTTGTTGAGGAGAGATTTGGCAGGCATTTCGGGACTTTACACCCCTTTTGGTTTGCCACTGATCGCGAGCAGGCGCTGGAGCAACTGGCGCATTTCATCGATGGCGGCTTGCCCAAGTTCGGGGATTACCAGGACGCGATGCTGACCGACGAGCCGTTCCTCTATCACGCAGTCATTTCGTTTTACCTCAACTCTGGTCTTCTGGGTTGGCGTGAGGTCTGTGACGCGGCCATTGAGGCCTATGAAACCGAGCATGCGCCGATCAATGCGGTGGAGGGCTTCATCCGCCAGATCATCGGCTGGCGCGAGTATATCCGCGGCATCTATTTCCACGAAGGCCCGGAGTATACCGCCCGTAATGAGCTGGGCCATGATCGCGCCCTGCCCGAGTTCTTTTGGAGTGCAGATACCGACATTCTGTGCCTGTCCGATACAATCGGGCAGACCCGCGATCATGCCTATGCGCACCATATACAACGCCTTATGATTACAGGGAATTTCGGCTTGCTAACGGGGCTTGACCCGCATGCTGTGCATGAATGGTATCTCGCTGTCTACGCCGATGCCTATGAATGGGTCGAGGCGCCAAATGTCATCGGGATGAGCCAGTTTGCCGACGGCGGTGTGGTCGCGTCCAAGCCGTATGTCTCAGGCGGCAACTACATCGATAAAATGTCGAATTATTGCAAGAATTGCGCCTATTCGGTCAAGGAAAAGACGGGCGATAAGGCATGTCCGTATAACTACCTCTATTGGTATTTCCTGCACCGACATCGCAATCGTTTTGAGGGTAATCCGCGCATGGCGCAGATGTATCGGACCTGGGATAGGATGGCGGACGACAAGCGCGATGCTGTGTTGGCGAGTGCGCAGAAATTCCTCAAAAAGCTTGACGAGGGCGAGCGGGTTTGACCCCGCCGCGCCGCCTTTGAAAGCCCCGAAAAACGCCCAAAAAACGCCCGGTAGAAAGCGGGTAGAACTGGGGTAGAACCCGGGTAGAACCGGGGTAGATTTTTTCGGCGCTTCGCGGAATGCGGTCCGCGCGCCCGAATTCGCTGGCCTTTTAGGTGCTTGCCCGCGCAGTATCAGCTATGACACCGACATCCCCCTCTTCAGATCAGGCGCGCGTCGCGGCCTTTCTGGAGGCGGTCGAGCATCCGACCCGGCGCGCCGACGCCCTGGCGCTAGACAGGCTTTTCCGGGAGGTGACGAGATGGCAACCGCAGATGTGGGGCCGGGCGATCGTGGGCTATGGCAGCTACCACTATCGCTATGAAAGCGGACGCGAGGGGGATTGGCTGGCCACGGGGTTCAGCCCGGGCGCTGCGCGGCTGTCGCTTTACATCATGCCGGGCTATCAGGATTTTGGGGGTATCTTGTCCCGTCTTGGTAAGCATAAATCCGGAAAAGCCTGCGTTTATATCAATAAGCTTGCCGATGTGAATGTGGATATCTTAGCCGAATTGATCCGTGCTGGTGTGGACAGGCTTGGGGATATGTATCACGTCAGCCCGAGCTGAGCGCTATTCCCACCAACGGTCGATCCGCGCGATGTCCTCATCCGACCAGCCGAAATGATGTGCGAATTCATGCACGAGGACGTGCTCGATGAGATGGCTCAGGGCGATATCGCCGCGCTCGCACCACTCGGCCAAGATGGGCAGGCGATAGAGCGTGATCACATCTGGAAAGGGCTGCGGATCGCTGGCGGATTTCTCAGGCAGCGGGATGCCTTCATAGAGCCCGGTCAGATCGTAGCCCGATGTCTCAGACATCTCCTTGAGCGTTTCTTCGTCCGGCAGATCCTCGATCCGAAGCACCACCTCGGAGGCGGCCGCTCGGAACGGACCGGGGAGCGCCGCGCGGGTGGCCTCGGCCAAGGCCTCGAACGCGGCCAGATCGGGCGGGGTTTGCGTAGACCAGTCCATGGCCCGGTTATAGCCGAATAGCGGGGAGGTGCGAGCGGAGTGCTCAGGGCCGGGGATCGGGCCTCAAGTATTTCAAGCGTCCAGCCTTTAACCTGAGACACGAAATACCCGGCCGTGCTCCGCGCTCTCGGGACATTTCGGTCACGCCTTGATGCGGGTTAAAGGCTGCACGCTATGGGAAAGATAAAGGGCGCCAAGATAAAGGACGCCGCCGTTTTTTGCGACGGACAGGCTAGGGGTCAGAGGCGGGGCTCGAGTATTTGGAGAAAAGTGAAGGGGTGGGACGGCCCAGACGGGCGGGGTTATCGGGTGGGGTTATGTCGGCTCGGTGCGGCGCGGGAGCAATTGATTGGCGGGGACTGGTGGGCGGGGCATCGTTCGGATGGGCAGGCTGTTTGGGACAGCGGCGCGCGGATTGGACAAGGGTATTAATGCATTTGCATGTGGGTTCCGTGCGGTTGGAGAAAAGTGAAGGGGCGGTTGATTGCTCGGGGTGGCGGGATTTTCGAGCGGGGACGTGACTTTTTTGGTGGGGGGCGCGCGGAGTGAACGCGGTCTCGGGCGCGGTGAGAGGCAGGACGGATCGGCCGTGCGATTGGCGAGCAGATTGTCGGAGTGGAGCGGTTGGGTGGGTCGTTAGAAGGGCCCGATCTGGGGGAGGGGCCCGATCTGGACAATTGCGGGGCCGTGTGAAAGAGGATTGCGCCCGCCGTTGGTCCCGCCAGCCACCGGTTCGACCCGCCACCCGTCCACCCCGCCCGACATCGGAGAGCCCCCTTATGGTTGTCACGCGCTTCGCCCCTTCGCCCACCGGCTTTCTGCATGTCGGCAATCTGCGCACGGCGTTGTTCAATCATCTGATCGCTCGCAAAGCGGGGGGCACGTTCATTCTGCGCCTCGACGACACCGATCCCGAGCGTTCCACCGATGCCTTTGCCGATGCGATCCGCGAGGATCTGGAATGGCTGGGCCTGACCTGGGACCGGGAGGAGCGGCAATCGGCGCGGCTGGACCGATATGCCGAAGCGGCGGATCAGCTGCGCGCGGCGGAGCGGTTCTATGAGGCCTTCGAGACGCCGACCGAGCTTGACCTGAAGCGCAAGAAGCAGCTCAATATGGGCCAGCCGCCGGTTTATGACCGCGCTGCCCTCGCCCTTGATGACGACGCGCGGGCGGCGCTGAAAGCGGAGCGCGGCCAGGGGGTCTGGCGGTTTTTGCTGGAGCGGGAGCGCATTGCCTGGGAGGACGGCATCCTCGGCGAGATTTCCATCGATGCGGCCAGCGTCTCGGATCCGGTGCTGATCCGGCAGGATGGCCAGGTGCTCTATACGCTCGCCTCGGTTGTCGACGATCTGGAGATGGGGATCACGGATGTGGTGCGCGGCTCGGACCACGTGACCAATACCGCGACGCAGATCCAGATCATGGCGGCCCTGGGCCAGGACGCGCCGCGATTTGCGCATCACTCGCTTTTGACCGGGCCGGAAGGGGAGGCCCTGTCCAAGCGGCTGGGGACCTTGGCGCTGCGGGATTTGCGCGAGGGGGGCATCGAGCCGATGGCGGTTTTGAGCCTGATGGCGCGGTTGGGCTCATCGCAGCCCGTGGAGCTGGCTGAGGATTTGGACGCTTTGGCCGCGGGCTTTGACCTGGGGCAGTTCGGTGCGGCACCCACCAAGTTCGACGCCGCCGATTTGCGCCCGCTCAATGCGCGGATGATGCATGCGCTGCCTCATGAGGCAGCGGCAGAGCGGTTGCGTTCCTTGGGTGTGCCCGATGATGTGGCGCCGGGTTTTTGGGCGATGGCGCGCGAAAATATCGAAACGTTGGGTGAGGTGGCCGATTGGTGGGAGGTTCTGACACAATCGGGCGCGCCGCTGATTGATGCCGAAGACCGCGATTTTGTGGCCGAGGCCTTTGCCGCCCTGCCCGAGCCGCCCTATGGGCCGGAAACCTGGGCCGCTTGGACCAGTGCCCTGCGCGAGAGCACGGGGCGAAAGGGGCGGGCCCTGTTCATGCCGCTGCGGCGCGCGATTACGGGGCGCGACCGGGGGCCGGAGATGGCCGATGTGATGGCGTTGCTGCAGAAACGTCCGACCCTCTAGGCCGCGCAGTTAGCGTTTGCCTTTGCGTTCGCTTTTGTGAGACGGCTTAGGCCATGGCGGATGTCCAGGCGAAATTTCTAACCGGGTCGCTGTTTCGGCACATCACGGTGATGTCGCTGACCTCGAGTGTCGGTCTGATGGCGGTGTTCATTGTCGATCTGGTCGACATGCTGTTCATCTCGATGTTGGGCAAGGAAGAGCTGGCTGCGGCGGTTGGGTATGCCGGGGCGATCTTGTTTTTCACTTCGTCTTTCGGGATCGGCATGGCGATTGCCGGGGGCGCCTTGGTGGCGCGGGCGCTGGGCGCGGGAGACGGGGAGCTCGCCAAGCGGCGGGCGACCAATACTCTGATCCTGGGCGTGGTGTTTGGCGCGGCTTTCAGCGCGGTGGTTTGGGCGAACTTGGCGCCGTTGGCCGCGCTGATGGGGGCGAGCGGGGTGACGCTGGATTTGTCGGTCGGGTATCTGGCGATCATCATCCCGAGCCTGCCGCTGTTATTGATTGGTATGGTCGGCGGGGCGATCTTGCGGGCGCATGGCGATGCGCGGCGCTCGATGATGGCGACGATTGCGGGCGGTGCGGTGAATGCGGTGCTCGATCCGATTTTGATTTTTGGGCTCGATCTGGAGCTGACCGGAGCGGCCTTGGCCTCAGTGGCGGCGCGCTTTGCGATTGCCGGGGTGGCGCTTTATCCGTTGCTGAAATCCCATGACGCTTTGGCGCGGCCGAGCTTGCCCGGCCTCAGTGCGGATTTCGCGCCGGTCGTGACCCTTGCCTTCCCGGCGATCCTGACCCAGCTGGCCACGCCAGTGGGCCAGGCGATTGTCACCCGCTCCATGGCGCAGTTCGGCGAGGAGGCGGTGGCGGGTATGGCGATTGCCGCGCGGCTGACGCCTGTGGCGTTTGGGGTGATCTTTGCCCTGTCGGGCGCGGTGGGGCCGATCATGGGGCAGAATTACGGGGCCGGCGATAGCGGCCGGGTGCGCAAGGCCTATCGAGAAGCGCTGATGTTCACCGGCATTGTGGTGGGCGTGGCGACGATTATCCTTTTTGTACTGCGCGCGCCCATCGCGGATATGTTCCAGGCCGAGGGGCTCACGCGTGAGATCGTATTCTTGTTCTGCGGGCCATTGGCCCTGTTTTTCTTTTTCAACGGCATGATTTTCGTGGGCAATGCGGCCTTCAATAATTTGGGCCACCCCTACTATTCGACCTGGATCAATTGGGGCCGCAATACCCTGGGCACCTTGCCTTTCGTCTGGGTGGGGGCGTCGATCCTGGGCGCGGCGGGTGTGCTGATCGGCCAAGCTTTGGGTGGTGTGATTTTCGCCTTTGTGTCGGCCTGGCTGGCGCGGCGGCTGATCAATGAGGCCAGCGCAGAGCGGGAGGCCGAGCCGTTTCAACGCGAAGTGCGCACGCTGCAACTTTTGCATCACCGTCGGTGACTCTGGGCCAGCGTCCGGCGGCCGTATCGCATTTTCGAAAACCTTGTCTTTCAATCTTCGTATTGCACTGCAACGTCCCGGGGCGGAGTTAACATTGCCCTTACGCTGAGCCTTTAGGCACCAGGTCCAAGGTTTGGAAACGACAAGGTGCCGATTTGATTGAAGATCCCGCGCAAAGCGACCGCGCGCGCGCCGAGCGTGCCGAAGCCGCCTATGAGCGTATCCTCCAAGGCCTTGAGGCTTTGCCGGTTGGCTTTTGCATCTGGGATCGCGACGACCGACTTGTCGTGTGCAATGAGAGCTATCGTGAGTTGCTGGGCGGCATCGCCAGCATTATCCAAGTTGGTCTGACGATGGAGGAGCTTGCGCGAACGATCTACCGTCACGGACAAGCCGATGGCAACATGACCGAACAGGAATGGGTCCGGCACCGGCTTGACCTGCATCATAGTGGGGCGCAATCGGACGAAACCCATGATCTCGATGGGCGCGCTGTCCGCGTTGAACGTGTCACGCTGGCCTCAGGAGATATCGTCGGCACACGCGTCGACGTCACAGATCTGCGCGATACCCAAGAGGAGCTAACGGAGAAAGCGTCTCGTTTGGAAGCGGCCACGCGCGTCCTTTCTGCGCAAGCGCTTCGCGATCCTCTGACCCAGATCGATAACCGTCGCGCCTGGGACGTTAAGCTTCCGGAATTGCTGAAGTCGGCGCGCGAACACGGCGAAGATGTCCTGATTTTCTGTTTGGATATCGACGGGTTCAAACCGATCAACGACACTTTCGGCCATGCGGTTGGCGATGCCGTTCTTGTAAAAGTGTCTAAGCGTTTGCACGACGTCTTCGGTCGTATCGCTTTGGTCGCGCGGGCGGGGGGCGATGAATTTCTGGCCGCAGTTCCGGTTTCGGACGGTTTTGCGAGCGCGGCGAGCCTGGCGAGAAAGCTGGTAAACTCTATCGGTCGACCCATTCAAGTTGAAGACGCAAATTGCAATTTCGGTGTCGGCGTGGGTGTTACGGTCTGTTCCGGAGATACCTCAGATGGGGATGCATTCCTGCGCGAAGCCGATGCCGCCCTCTATGAGGCAAAGCGAACAGCGCGCAACAGTTTCAAAGTGTTTGACTGCGAGATGCGGTCCAAACATCTGCGCGAACGCGCCCTGTCAAGTGATCTTGCCAACGCGATCGAAGACCGCCAGCTTGTTCCTTTCTTTCAAGCGAAGATTTCGACGCGAACCGGCCGTATCGCAGGGTTTGAAGCCTTGGCGCGGTGGCAGCACCCCAACTATGGCTTGCTGGCTCCGGCAGACTTTATACCCATCGCAGAGGGGCTTAGGCTGACAGCGCGTCTTGATGAGATCATCCTGAACCGGGCCGCCAAGGAAATTGCACCATTGGGTGACGTCAATCTGTCGGTCAATCTTTCGGCCAGCCGTTTGCGGGAGCCGGATTTCCTCTCACATCTGGCGGAATTGCCAATCGATTACCATCGGTTGTCGCTTGAGCTTGTGGAATCCGCATTTCTCGATAATCCTGATCCAACCCTGCAATGGAATCTCGATGCCATCCGCGATATGGGTATTGGTATTGATTTGGACGACTTCGGCAGTGGGCACGCATCCATTATCGCCTTGCTGAACATTAGGCCGAAACGTCTGAAAATAGATAGAAATCTTGTCAGTGAGATTGATACCAACAGCCAGAAGAAAAGCATGATCGCTTGCGTTATTTCGATGGCTCGGACGATGGAAACCCAAGTGGTTGCGGAAGGAGTTGAAACAGAGGCGCAATCCGAGATTCTCATGGAACTAGGTTGCGACGAATTGCAGGGATTTTTATTTCACAAACCAACCGGTGATATTGGAAAAATTGATTTAGACCAGGTGCATTTTGATTGCGTGTGCGAGAACGGAAGAATTATTCGGCAAGCTTGATGCCGGATTGATTGGCGTATGCGGATGGCGCGGCCAACGTGCTGCATCCCTGTGCCAGATTTGACAAAAGGTAGCAGGCGGTTGAGTTGCTGTTTCGGGCAGGTTCATCCTGCCGCTTGGCTTTGATATATGACCACCGCAGCGCTTGCGCATTTGCCGTAGAAACACCGCGGCTCAGGCCCAAAACCTCTTGCTTGGCCGGGCCGCAGCTTTCAGTTTAGGGCGTGCTGCGCCGCCGGATTTTTTGCATGGGTCCAGAACTATGAAGCTTTGCCGTTTTGCCGCCTTGAGTTTTCCATTTGTGTTGGGCGCGTGCCAAGACGAGCCCTTACCGCGCGTGGAAAAATCGGACACGGAGGAGGCAGCCTTCGTTCGTTCGATCCTCTCGGAGCTGCAGAGGGCTTCTTTTGCCGAAAACCGGGAATATTGCGGTGTCGTGGGGTTCGACAGCGAAGGCGAATTGGTGAGCTCACCCATTTCACGCGGCGATGAAGGCTCTTGCTTGGTCGCCTCCGATGGCGACGTTGTCATCGCTACTGCGTCGTTTCACACCCATGGCGGATTTTCCGAGGACTTCTCCAGCGAAGTGCCATCCATCGACGATCTGGAAGGCGACGAGGCCGAGGGCATTGACGGCTATGTCGCCACGCCCGGCGGCCGGTTCTGGTTCATAGACACCGCCGAAGAGGTCATCGTCGCCTCGCAAATATGCGGCATCGGATGCCTGCCGAGCGATCCGGCTTTCGTGCCCGGGCTCGACGGCGAGATCCCCGTCAGCATGACATATGACGAGATCGCCGAGTTTTATAACTGAGCTTGGGTCCAGGCCCCCGCTCCGCTCACTCCGCTGCGTCTTGGTAACTCTCTAGGGGCGGGCAGGTGCAGACGAGGTTTCGGTCGCCAAACGCGTTGTCGATGCGGTTTACAGGCGGCCAATATTTGTCCACCCGGAAGGAGCCCGAGGGGAAACAGCCTTCCTGTCGGCTATAGCTCCGCTCCCACTTGCCCACGAGATCCTCGACCGTGTGGGGCGCGAATTTCAGCGGGCTGGCCTCGGCCGCCACCGCGCCGCGCTCGATCTCGGCGATCTCGGCGCGGATCGACAGCATGGCATCGCAGAAGCGATCAAGCTCGGCCTTGGTCTCGGATTCCGTCGGCTCGATCATCAGTGTCCCCGCCACCGGCCAGCTCATGGTCGGCGCGTGAAAACCGCTATCCATCAAGCGCTTAGCGATATCATCGACCGTGACACCATGCTCGGCAAAGGGGCGTGTGTCGATCACGCATTCATGGGCCACGCGCCCGCCCTCGCCGGTATAGAGCACGTCATAGGACCCTTGGAGACGCGCGGCGATATAGTTGGCGTTTAGGATCGCGACCCGGCTCGCCTGGGTCAGGCCCGCCCCGCCCATTAGGCGCACATAGGCGTAGGAGATCGGCAGGATCGAGGCCGAGCCATAGGGCGCGCCCGAGACCGGCCCGGCTTGGCCGCCAAGTTCGGGATGGCCGGGCAGATGCGGGGCGAGATGCGCCTTAACCCCAATCGGCCCCATACCGGGCCCACCGCCACCATGGGGAATGCAGAAGGTTTTGTGCAGGTTCAGGTGGCTGACATCGGCGCCAACATCGCCCGGCTTTGACAGGCCGACCATCGCGTTGAGGTTCGCGCCGTCCAGATAGACCTGACCGCCGAACTCATGCGTGATCTCGCAGACGGCGCGCACCGAGGTTTCGAAGACGCCATGGGTCGAGGGATAGGTGATCATGCAGGCGGCGAGGCGATCTCCGGCGGCCTCGGCCTTGGCGCGGAAATCCTCAAGATCGATATCGCCGTTTTCGGCGGCCTTCACCACGACCACGTCCATCCCCGCCATCTGCGCCGAGGCCGGGTTGGTGCCATGCGCGGAGAGCGGGATGAGGCAGACCCTCCGTTCGGTATCGCCCCGCGCCCGGTGATAGGCGGCAATGGTCAACAGCCCGGCATATTCGCCCTGGGCACCGGAATTAGGCTGCATCGAGAGGGCGTCATAGCCGGTGATCTCGCATAGACGTGCGGAAAGATCCTCGAGCATTTGGGCATAGCCTTCGGCCTGATCGGCGGGGGCGAAGGGGTGGATCGCGTTGAACTCGGGCCAGGTGATCGGCGTCATCTCGACGGCCGCGTTGAGCTTCATCGTGCAGGAGCCCAGTGGGATCATCGCCCGATCGAGCGCCAGATCGCGGTCACTTAGACGGCGCATGTAGCGCATCATCTCGGATTCCGCGCGGTTCATGTGAAAGATCGGATGGGTCAGGTAATCGCTTTGACGCAGCAGCGCATCAGGGATCGCCGGAAGGCTCTGCGGCCCGAGGAGGAGCACCCCAAACGCCCGCGCCACGGCCTCGAGATGTTCCGGCGTTGTCGTCTCATCGATCGAGATCCCGATCCGGTCCTGGCCCACATCGCGCAGGTTGATGCCGCGGGCCACGGCGGCGGCCATGATCCGGCTTTGCTTGGCCCCGACGGGCACGGTGATCGTGTCGAAGAAGGCGTCGGCCTCAGGCTCGAAGCCCCCGGCCTGCAGTGAGCGGGCCAGCCGCGCGGCGCCCAAATGCACGCGCTGAGCGATTGCCTTGAGGCCCGTGGGCCCGTGGAAGACCGCGTAAAACGAGGCCATGACGGCCAGAAGCGCCTGCGCCGTGCAGACATTCGAGGTCGCCTTTTCGCGCCGGATATGCTGCTCGCGCGTTTGCAGCGACAGGCGATAGGCGCGGTGGCCATGGGCATCAACCGACACGCCGACCAGCCGCCCGGGGAGCGAACGCTTATAGGCCTCACGACAGGCCATGAAGGCCGCGTGCGGACCGCCATAGCCCAGCGGCACGCCGAAGCGCTGGGCCGATCCCACGGCGATATCGGCGCCCATTGCCCCGGGCTCTTTGACAAGGGTCAGGGCCAGGAGGTCGCTGGCCACGATGGCCACGGCGCGCTGTTCGTGCAGGGCAGAGATTTGCGCGCTTGGATCGCTGAGGCCGCCGAATGTGCCGGGATATTGGAAGATCGCGCCGAAAACCCCGCTCGCGTCCAAGTCCTCTGGTGCGCCGATTATCACGTCGATGCCGAGCGGTTCAGCCCGCGTGCGCATCACAGCGATATTTTGCGGATGGCAGTTTTCGTCGATGAAGAATTTGCGCGCCTTCGATTTCGCGACGCGCTCGGCCATGACCATCGCTTCGGCGCAGGCCGTCGCTTCATCCAAAAGCGAGGCATTGGAAATTTCTAAGCCCGTTAAATCCGCGACCATGGTTTGGAAATTCAAAAGCGCTTCTAATCTGCCCTGACTGATTTCAGGCTGATAGGGCGTATAGGCCGTGTACCAGGCCGGATTTTCCAGGATATTTCGCTGAATGGCCGGGGGCGTGAAGGTATTGTAATAGCCCTGCCCGATCATGTGGGTCAGCGATTTGTTTTTCGAGGCAATGCCGCGCATATGGGCGATCAATTCCGCCTCGGACATCGGCGCCCAATTCAGCGGGAGATCCTGTCGGATCGCCTCAGGCAGCGTCTGATCGATCAAGGTCTCCAGGTCGCTTGCGCCGATTTGTGACAGCATTTCAGTCATTTCCGCCGGAGACGGGCCGATATGGCGCCGGTTCGAGAAATCCGTTGGGTCGTAATCCGTCGCTGTCCAGGGCATCGTGGCTCTCCTGTTTTAGGCGCTGATAAAGGTCTTGTAGGCGCTCTCATCCATGTATTGATCGAGCGATCCGCTATCTTCGATTTTCATTTTGAAGAACCAGCCTTCCCCCATCGCGTCGTCATTCACGAGGCTGGGATTTTCGGCTAAGACCGAATTGATCTCGGTAATTTCTCCATCGAGGGGTGCGAGGATATCCGAGGCTGCTTTGACGCTTTCGATGACGACGATTTCATCGTCTTTCGACACGGTGTCGCCCTCTTCGGGCAGGTCGATGAAAACGATATCGCCAAGCTCGCTTGCGGCGTGTTCGGTGATGCCGACGACAATAATCCCGTCCTCTTCGCGGAGCCATTCGTGTTGTTCGGTGAATTTCATGGACCTCTCCCTGACTTATCGTTTGTAGCCGCGTGGAACGAAGGGTCGCGCAGTTTGCGCGACTGGCAGCAATTTGCCCCGGACATCGCCCCAAAGCGATGCGTCTGTCGGCATGCTCGCCTCCACCAGGGCAAGTGTGACGGGGCCGCCGACGGTAGGGCCGAAACCGCCGGAGGTGACTTCACCCACTGCGCGCCCGCCTTCCGCTGCATCATAGAGCGTCACGCCGCGCCGCATTGGCGCCCGGCCCTCGGGCCTGAGTGCAACGGCCCGGCGGGATGCGCCATCGGCCATCTGAGCTTCGATCACGTCATCGCCGGGATAGCCGCCCGCCCGCGCGCCGCCCGGCCTGCGGCTGCGGGAGATTGCCCAGGCCAGACCGGCCTCAACCGGGCTGATGTTTTCGTCGAGATCGTTGCCGTAGAGCGGCAGCCCAGCCTCCAGGCGCAACGTGTCGCGGGCGCCCAGGCCGATAGGTTCTAGGCGTTTATCTTCTAAAAGAAGTTGCGCGAAAGCCTCGACCCGCGCTGCAGGGACGCTGATCTCGAAGCCGTCCTCACCGGTATAGCCGGAGCGTGTCACGAAAAGCGCAGCGCCGTCCCAGTCGAGCTGTTGCGCATCCATGAAGCGCATCTCTGTGACTTCGGGCAGGTGGGCCGCCACGACGCTTTCGGCGGCTGGTCCCTGGACGGCGAGAAGGGCGCGATCGGACAGAACCGCGATGCCGTCGATATGGGCGGTCAGATGTGCGATATCCGCCTCCGCCCGGCCTGCATTCACGACGATGAAGATCTCATCGCCCAGGCGTGCCAGCATCAGATCATCCAGCACACCGCCTTGCGCATTGGTGAGCAGGCCATAGCGCTGCCGCCCCGGCGCCAGATCGAGGATATCGACCGGCATCAGCGCCTCGAGCGCCGACACCTGATCCGCATCCACGCGCAGCTGACCCATATGACTGACATCGAACAGACCCGCTTGATCCCGGCACCACAGATGTTCGCCCATAATGCCGCGCGGATATTGCATCGGCATGGTCCACCCGGCGAAATCGGCAAACTTCGCGCCGAGGCTTTCGTGCAGGTGATGTAGCGGCAGGCGTTTCAACCTTGGTCTCCCGGCCAACCAGGCGCGTGCCCGGCATCATCCATCCGCCCCGAGGGACGAGCTTCGATGCCCCGTCTGTCCTGTTGCCTGAGATCATTATCCCTTCGGCGGAGGCGCGCGGCCCCACTCTCCAGACTTTATGCGTTGTAAGGTCCCTTTGCCTGAGAGTTTACCGGGGCGGTTGCTCCTTCGGCCCTGATCCGGGGATCAGCGTCTCCCTTACACTTGCAACGATGGCCGAGGCGTGGGCGCCGCGCAAGGGTCTTGCGGTCGCAGCCCGGCTCATGCATCCCCGATTGCATGCAAGACCCCCATTTCTTTGGCTATGGCAGCCTGGTGAACCGGCAGACCCATGCCTATCCCGACGCGCGTCGCGCACGGCTTGCGGGCTGGCGGCGCATTTGGCAGCCGACGCGGCTCAGGGGGTTGCGGTTTTTGAGCGTGCATGCCGTGGAGAATGGGCAGATCGAGGGCCTGATCGCCCGCGTGCCGGGCGCGGACTGGGCGGCGCTTGATCTGCGGGAGCAGGCCTATCTGAGGCAGCCTGTTGAGGTCGATCTTGCGGACGGGGGTGCTGCTGTGGGTGTTGAGGTCTATCAGACCGACCCGGTGCATCTGGTTCCGGGTGACGCGTCGCAGCCGGTCCTTCTGAGCTATCTCGACACGGTTGTGCAGGGTTTCCTGGCGGAGTTTGGCCCGGATGGCGTTAGCCGCTTTTTTGCGACGACCGATGGCTGGCCCGCCCATGTGCTGGATGACCGGACCGCGCCGATTTATCCGCGGGCAAAAGAGCTGACGGACGGGGAGATCGCGCTGGTGGACGGTCATTTGGAGGCGTTGAGATGCGTGAAAAAAGACGCGAGCCAGCTTGCCCGGTAGTGCCTTTGTTTGACAAGCTCGCATCTAAAGTCGCACCTTTTGCGAACAACATCCTGACGCGCGAAGGCACTTCCCATGCCGCGACTTGCGAGCAAGAAAGACCTAAACCTCAAATCGCTTGAGCTGTTTCAAACCACGGCGCAGTTGGGATCATTGCGGGCGGCGGCTAAGGAGACGGGTCTGTCGGTCAGCACGGTTTCTCATCACTTGCGCAGTTTGGAGGAGCATCTGGGTGTTGAGCTGTTCAACCACACGCGCAGGCCGATGGTGCTGACGCCGAAAGGAGCCGTGTTTCTGCGCAACATCGATGAGGCGCTTTTCACGATCCGAAAGGCGAAGGCCGAAGCCTCGGCCGGTAGTCTGTCCGAGGCGAGCCTTCTGAGGATTGGCACGATCGAAGATTTCGACAGCGATATCGTGCCGGAATTGGCGGTGTATCTGTCCCAGCATATGCGCGAATGTGATTTTCTTTATCAAACCGAGACGAGCCAAACGATCATCGACATGCTGCGCAATCGGCACCTTGATCTTGGGATCACATCTGCCCCGCATGAGCATTTGCGCGACCTGCAAAGCCGGGAATTGTTACGTGACCCGTTTGTCGTGGTGATGCCCCGAGGCACAGACTGGTCTGTCTTGGATGTTGTCGAGGGACGTGCCGATCTGCCTTTCCTCAGGTTTTCCAGCAATCTTTTGATCGCGCGGCAAATCACCTCGCATTTGCGCCGCCTGGGCCTCACATCTACGTCCAATTTCGAGTGCAGCAACAACCAGACCCTGATGGCCATGGTCGCCGCCGGAGCCGGGTGGACGATCACCACGCCGCTTTTGTTTTCCCGCGCCAAGCGGTTTCAGGCGAAGCTCGCCATGCATCAATTTCCGGGAAAGAGCTTTGCGCGGACGCTGTCGATCCTGTCGACGCCGGATTGTTCGCGGTCGGTTCTGGACTTGATCGATGCCAAGATGCGCCGCCTGATCACCAAATTTGCGATATCGCACCAAACCAAAGAACAGCCCTGGCTCGGCGATAGCTTCACGCTGATAAATTGAGGCTCTGCGCGTTTCGTCAGGGATGCAGGATCTCGAAACGCGCGCGTATCTCATCCTCCTGCTCGGCGGTAAGGTACTCGGGGGTGTGGTCTCGCAAGATCGCTTGCGCCCGGTCCCGCGCGCGGCCCCAGGCATCCTGCGCGCCCTTTTGGGCCCAGCTTCGCGGCGCCTCCCGGTCGGCGAGGGTAGGATAGAAATAGTCCCGCTCCATCGCCGCGTAGGTGTGATGGCCGCCCAGGAAATGCCCCTCACCCAGGACCGCGTCACAGATCGCCTCAAAACCTAGATTGTCGTCTGTTACCTCGATCCCGCGCAGCGCCCGGTAGGTGTTGGAATGCATCTCATCATCGAGAACGAATGCCTCGAAACTCGCGCCTAAAAGCGACGCGGTCATGCCCGAGCTCTCATAAATCAGATTTCCGCCAGCGAGGGCCGCCGCCATTGAGGTGATGCCCTTTTCCATGCCGTATTGCGCGTCGATGGCCTTGGCATCGGTCATTGAACAGGCGACGCCGGAGGGCAGGCCCAGCCAGTTCGACAACTGCGCGGAGGCTGCGTTGAGAACCGCCGTCTCTCCGCTGCCGCCGGAGAACGCGCCGGTGCGCAGATCAATCACAAATGGCCAATTGGAAAAGACCATTGGATAGCCGGGCCGGATCGCATGGACCATCAGCAGGCTGGCCAGCGTTTCGGCCAGAGATTGCGCCAGAAACCCGGCCAGTGTCGCCGGCGCCGTTGCCCCCGCCTGCGCCGCGGTGATGCAGGAGATTGGGATATTGTGCCGGATGCACTCATAGAGCACATCGACGGCATCTTCACCGTAGCGCATCGGTGAGATCATCGGGCTGATATGCGCCTTCATGAAGGGCCGTTTGGCAAATTCTCCCGGCCCGCCCGCCGCAATATCGAGCATGCCGACGATGGGGTCTACGTAGTCCGCGAGGGTGAAGGAGGTCGCAGTCGGCTTGGTGGTATTTTTCAACAGCGCGAAGACTGTGTTCACGTCGAGGTCGAAATTGTTCGGGACGTCTGTCGCGACGCAACACCGGGTATACCAGCTCACATTGGCCAAGGTGTCCTGGAGCCGGGTGAAATCATGCAAATCCGCCAGGGTTGACGCCCGGTACTGCTGCGTGTGCAGATCGAGCGTTTGCACCGCAGCGCCGCCGGTGCCGAAATAGACCTTGTTGCCGCCGACCTCGATGGATCGCGCCGGATCTCGGCCATGTAGGGTAAAGGTCTTGGCCGCTTGGTCGATCGCCTCTTCGACGAGGGCGGGCGGAAAGACAAAGCGGCCCGCGCCGTTGTCCCTTGCGCCGATGGCCATGAGGTCTTTTTGCAGGCGTTCGGGGACCTCACCGATCCCGAGCTTTTCCAGAAGGTCCAACGCCGTGTCGTAGATGCGCCTGAGATCGGCCTCATTGAGCGGCCGGTAGACGCCGCCGACTTGGCCGGGGGGACAGGGATCTATGGCGGGTTTTGCGGCGCGCTTGGCCAAACGCCCGCTGCGACCGCTGCGCTTTAGCCGTTGTTTGGTGGTCATGGGCTTTTCCTTAGCGGTCCGAATTGCTCGGGAAGGAAGCGTCGCCACGGGCAAAAACTCAATCGAAAGGCCGCGTAATCTCATAAAGTTGAAATACAATTTCGATATTGTCTGAACAATAATCAAGACATTGCGAACCGGGGCCGATCCGCTGTTTTGTACAGACCGAATATTTGGAGGCCCGGCTCAAATGAAATCCCGCACGAAAGTGGTCGTTATCGGCGGCGGCATTGCTGGCTGCTCAACCCTGTATCACCTGACCGAAGAGGGGTGGAGCGATGTCGTTCTGGTCGAGCGGGATGAATTGACCAGCGGCACGACATGGCATTCGGCGGCGCAGGTGACGAATTTCGGAATGAACCAGACGATGGTCGGGCTCAAAACGCATTCGATTAATCTCTATAAGACGCTGTCGGAAAATCCCGATTATCCGATCAATTACCATCACGCGGATGGGGGCATTCGCCTGGCCAATACCGAGGCCCAGATGCAGGGCTATCGCCATTTCGCCTCGATGGCGCGCGGGATGGATGTGGGGTTTGAGGTGATCGACGCGGAGGAATGCGCGCGGCGGCATCCCCTGATCTCCACCACAAACCTGCTGGGCGGGCTTTGGGATCCGCTGGATGGGGATATCGACCCAGCGCAGCTGTGCCAGGCGCTGGCCTTTCATGCGAGGAAAGCGGGGGCCGAGGTCTATCGCAACACGCCGGTTACTGCGCTGAGCCAGCACAAGGACGACACTTGGACCGTGCACACCGAAAAGGGCGATATCGATTGCGATATTGTGGTGAACGCCTGCGGCTACCGGGTGAATGAGGTGGGCGCGATGATGGGGGTGCACCATCCGGTCGCCTCTATGGAGCATCAGTATTTCCTGACCGAGGATATCCCCGCAATCGCTGAGGCGGGCCACCGGATGCCGCTCCTGCGCTGCCCGATCTCGGATTATTACTCACGCCAGGAAAAAGGCGGTCTGCTGGTCGGGTTTTATGAACAGGATTGCAGGCCCTGGGGTATGGACGGGATCGATCCGAACTTCGTCAACGCGCTTTGCCCGGATGATCTGGACCGGGTGATGGACGTCCTGGCCGGGGCCTTTGAACGGATGCCTGCCCTGGAGGAGACCGGCATTCGTTCCATCGTCAACGGGCCGATCACCTATACGATTGACGGTGCGCCGCTGGTGGGGCCGATCCCTGGCAAGCGCAATGCGTTTTGCATCATTGGACTGCGCGCGGGCCTGGGCGAGGGTGGCGGGCATGGCTGGCTTTTGGCGCAACAGATCGTCCATGGTGAGGCGTGCTATGACACCTGGGTGATCGACCCGCGGCGTTTCACTGGCCATGCCAATGTCGAGTTGACCTGTCTCAAGGCGATCGAGGACTACCAAAACGAGTTTCGTTTTCATTTCCCGCATGAGCATCGCCCAGCGGGGCGGAGTGCCAAGACCACGCCCCTGACCCCTGTTCTTGCGGCGGAAGGCGCGGAGTTTACGGTGGTGAACGGGTGGGAGCGGGTCGATTACATCAAGCCGAGCCCCGACTTTCATCCCAGCCTGAGCTTTGATTTCGACGAGGCCTTTGACGTGATCGCCGCCGAGGTGCGCAACGTGCAGAGCAATGTGGGGCTGTGCGAGGTGAACGGCTTCAACCGGTTCGAGATCACAGGCGCGGATCGGCATGATTTCCTTGATCGCATGTTCTGTGGCGCCGTGACCTGGCGGGAGGGCCGCGTCGGCCTGGGTTACCTGCTCAACAGCTTTGGCATGGTGAAGGGCGAGGCCACGATTGCCAATCTACCCGCCTCGGATCGTGGGCCCGCGCGCAACTGGTACGGCTCGGCCGCGGCGGCGGAGTTTCACGATATGGACTGGCTCATGCAGCATCTACGCCCGGGCGAAGACGTGCAGATCCGCAGCCTGACGAACGATCAGACGATCCTGGTGCTGGCGGGGCCTAAGGCGCGCGATGTGCTCTCGGCCTGTGCGCGCGGGGACTGGTCGCGGGAGGCGTTCCCGTGGCTGTCGGCGCGGGAGTGTTTCGTGGGCTTCGCGCCTGCTACGGTTCTGGGCGTGAGCTTTTCGGGTGAGCTGGCCTACGAAATCCACGTGCCAAATGCCTCGCTTTATGCGGCTTATCTGGCGCTTCGGGAGGCGGGCGAGGCCCATGGGCTCAAGCTCTTTGGTGCCAGGGCGGTCGAGTCGATGCGGATGGAGAAGGGGTTTTTGCACTGGAAATCGGATCTTCTGACGGAGTTCGACCCCTTTGAGACCGGTCTCGACCGCTTCGTGAAGCTGGGCAAGGGGGATTTCGTGGGCAAGGCCGCGCTGCAACAGCGTCACAATATCGGGCCGAGCAAGAGGCTCGTGACGCTGAAGGTCGCTGCAGACCACGCGCCTGCCCATGGCGGCGCCTCGCTGATGGATGGCAAGACTGTGGTTGGCACGGTCACCTCAGGGGATTGGGGGCACCGGGTGGGGCTCAACCTGGCCTATGCTTTCGTGAAACCGGAACTGGCGGATGTCGGGCAGGTCATGGAGCTTGATCTGTGCGGCGATCTCGTCCCGACCGAAGTGATCGCGCCCTCGCCCTATGATCCGGATTTCGCGCGGCTGCGGAGCTAGCTCCGCCCGGACCAACCCGGGACCAACCCCGCCGCTTTTCGCGGCAGTGCCTGCAAAAGGCGCGCATTATTTGGGCGACGGGGCGGGATCGCTGACAAATGCGGCTGATGAATTGACCTCCTGTTAACCCTCACCCGAACTGAGCGCGCGCAGAGCGTTTAGGGTTCCGCCCATCACACTGGGGTCTGGTCCGAGAAATGCAGCCGAGCGGCAAATTCCGCCCGGTACACGGCGGGCCAAAATCCCGGGAGACATATGCGCGTCCAGTTCGGCCGCTCCCCGACCTTCTCAATGCCTGGCCGAATGTTTGGTGAAACATGTTCGGAGGATTTGAGATGTTAAGACCCACCCTTGCCGCCACCGCCGCGGCGCTCGCCTTGGCTGTCACGCCCATCGCTGCTCAGGCGCAAGAGCGGACCGAATTCCGCGTTGCCTGGTCGATCTATGTGGGCTGGATGCCCTGGGGTTATCTGGAAGAGAGCGGCATCATGGACCGCTGGGCCGAGCGCTATGGCATCGATGTCGAGATCGTGCAGATCAACGACTACGTGGAATCGATCAACCTTTATACCGCAGGCGAATTTGACGGCGTAAGCGCGACCAATATGGACACGCTGTCGATCCCTTCAGGCTCGGGCGTGGACACAACAGCGCTGATCGTGGGGGATTTCTCCAACGGCAATGACGCGGTGATCCTGAAGGGTGAGGGCGGTCTCGAAGATCTTGCCGGGATGCCCGTGAATCTGGTGGAGCTGTCGGTCTCGCATTACTTGCTGGCCCGCGCGCTCGATAGCGTGAACCTTGCCGAGCGCGACCTTGACGGGGTGATCAACACTTCGGACGCGGATATGATTGCGGCCTTTCAGACCGACGATGTCCAGGCCGTGGTGACCTGGAACCCGCTGGTCTCGACAATCCTGGAAGATCCCAGCGCCACGTCGCTGTTCACCTCCGCCGATATCCCCGGTGAGATCATCGATATGATGGTAGTCAATACCGACACCCTCGCCGAGAACCCGGATTTCGGCCGGGCGCTTGTGGGGGCGTGGTATGAGCTGATGACGATCATGTCCGCGGACAGTGAAGAAGGCATCGCCGCGCGCGAGGCCATGGCGGAAGCCTCGGGCACGGATCTGGCGGGTTATGACGCACAGCTTGCCTCGACCCAGATGTTCTGGGATCCCGCCGATGCTGTGGCGTTCGTCGAATCCGAGACCTTGCCCGACACGATGGTGACTGTGGCCGAGTTTCTGTTTGACCAGGGCATTCTGGGCGAGGGCGCGCCAAGCGCGGACTTCGTCGGCATCGAGTATCCCGGCGGCGTGACGACGGGCGATCCCGAGAACATTCAGCTGCGCTTTGATCCGAGCTTTATGCAGATGGCGGCGGACGGCGATCTCTAAGCCCAATATGCGCTGGATCAACAAAAAACCGGGGGCAGCGCTGCGCGTTCTATTGGTGGCGCTGCCCTTCGCGCTGGTGGCGGTTTTTTATATGACCGCCTCGGCCGCGCGGTTGGCCGAAAACCCGCAGGACCGCATCCTGCCCGCGCCTTCGACACTGGCCAGCACCGCTTGGCGCCTGATGACACAGGAAGACCGCCGCTCGGGCGAGATCGTCTTTTGGCTCGACACTGTTTCAAGCCTGGGGCTGCTGTTTGCCGGGGTCGGGATTGCCGCCGCGATGGGCCTGGTCTTCGGTGTTGCCATCGGCCTTATTCCTTACGTCCGGTCTACGTTGCGCAGTTTTGTGGCCGTCATCTCGATGATCCCGCCGCTCTCGATCCTGCCGATCCTGTTCATCACGCTGGGCCTGGGCAACACCGCCAAAATCGCCCTCATAGTAATCGGCATCGGCCCATTTTTGATCCGCGATATTGCGCAACGGGTGATCGATCTGCCGGTTGAGCAATTTGTCAAAGCCCAAACCCTGGGCGCAACGTCCACGGCCATTGCTTTGCGCGTGGTGATCCCGCAGATCCTGCCGCGCCTGATCGGCTCGGTACGGCTCGCGATTGGGCCCGCTTGGCTGTTTCTGATCGCCGCCGAAGCGATCGCCTCCGAACAAGGCCTCGGCTACCGTATCTTTCTAGTGCGCCGCTTCCTCGCCATGGATGTGATCTTGTTCTACGTGGCTTGGATCACGCTTCTGGCGTTTCTCATCGACTACACTTTGCGCCAGATCTCCAAGCGCGCCTTCCCCTGGGATGGAGAAGCGCTGTGAGTTTTGTGAAAATCCGCGGGGTGGCGCAACGCTATGGGCCTCGCACGATCATCGAAAATATCAATATGGATGTCGAGCGGGGGCAATTTATCTCGATTGTCGGCGCCTCGGGCTGCGGCAAGTCCACCTTCCTTCGGCTGCTTCTTGCACAAGAACAACCTTCGGCTGGGACGATAGAAATTGACGGTGCGCCCATGGTGCAGGAGCCGGGCCGTGACCAGGGCGTGGTGTTCCAGAGATACTCTGTTTTTCCCCATATGCGCGTGGTCGATAACCTGGTCGCGCCCCGGGCCTTTGGGGTCTCCTTTTTCGGGCGTCTGTCCCGCGCCGAGCGCCATGCCGAGCGCCAAAAGGCCCTCGTCACCCTGGCCCGGATCGGGCTTGACCATGTGGCCGAGCAGTTCCCGGCCAGCCTGTCGGGCGGGATGCTGCAACGTCTTGCCATCGCCCAGGCGTTGGCCGGGGATCCAAAGATCCTATTGCTCGATGAGCCCTTCGGCGCGCTGGATCCCGGCACCAAGATCGTGATGCACGATTTCCTCCAGGAGCTGCGCGATGAGACCGGCATGACCGTCTTCATGGTCACCCACGATCTGGAGGAGGCGTTCAAATTGGGGGACCGCGTCTGGGCCTTTGATAAGCCGGTCTGGGACCCCGAAGACCCCGAGAAGAACGCCGCCACGATCACCTACGATTTCGATGCCCGCGACAACGGGATTCCCTATCAAACATTGAAGGAAAACACGAATGTTCTCGTCCCGCACTAGGACACATAACCCGGCCCTGATGGGGCGCGACGACCGGCGCTACCACCATCCTGATCTCAGTCGCATGCAAGGCTGGCAGGCGATGCAGGCAGAGGCCGATATCCCCGGTGGCCGCTGGGCCGAAGAGCGAAAATGGGCGCTGCATATGGGCCTGACCGGCGCTGACAGCATCGAAGACAAGACCATCCCGACCTTCGCGCGCGGAGAGCTGCCGCATTACGCGGGCATCGCCACCTTCCTCAACGCGCCCTATTCCGAGGATGTCACCGAGGTGGCCGATTACGACGCCACCGTGCTGGGCATCCCGTTCGACGGAGGCACCACCTACCGGCCTGGTACGCGGTTCGGGCCGCAAGCGCTCCGCCGTATCTCGGCGCTATACACGCCCTACAATTACGAGATGGCCGTCGATCTGCGCGAGCAGATGACTTTGTGTGATGCGGGCGATGTTTTCACCATTCCAGCCAATATCGAAAAGTCATTCGATCAGATCAGCCGTGCGGTCAGCCATGTATTTTCCAGTGGTTCTCTGCCAATCATGATTGGTGGGGATCACTCAATTGGGTTTCCCTGCATCCGTGGAATTGCCGAATGCACGTCGAAGAAAATCGGCATCGTGCATTTCGACCGCCACGCGGACATCCAGGAAAAGGACCTTGATGAGCGTATGCACACGACGCCGTGGTTCCATTCCACCAACTTGCCAAATGTGCCGGCCAAGAACTTGGTGCAAGTGGGTATCGGCGGCTGGCAGGTGCCGCGTGATGCGGTCAAGACAGCGCGGGAGCGGGAGACGAATATCCTAACTATGAGCGACGTTGAGAAGATGGGCGTCGACAAGACCGCAGAGATGGCGCTGGAGATGGCGTGGGACGGGGTCGACATGGTTTATATGTCCTTTGACATCGACTCCATCGATTGCGGGTTCGTGCCCGGGACCGGCTGGCCCGAGCCGGGCGGGTTCCTACCGCGCGAGGCGCTGGCCCTGGTCTCCAAGGTCGCGTCCGAGGGGATCTGTGGCATGGAGCTTGTCGAGGTCTCGCCGCCCTATGACCAATCCGACATCACCGCGCTGATGGGCACCCGCGTTGTGGTCGATGTCCTGGGAAGTCTGGTGGCCGCAGGCAAGCTTGGCGCCCACAAACCCCATATCGACAAACCCGTCTCGATCCCGCGCGGGGAAGAGGTTGGCCGGAGGAGGTGGTGCAATGCCACATGATATCGTGGGTGGTCATATCGGCCACAACCATAGCCACAATGATTACCTTCAATCGCATCTCAAACCCGAGGATCAGGCAGCGGACCTTCAGGTTCTGACCGCACAGTTCATCGAAGGTTTCGTGCAGGCAAGCGACAAGGCGGCCTATCTAAAGCTGGCCGGCGTGCCGTTGGAGCGACCTGGCCAATCCGGCGAAACGGCTTTGAAGCTTGTGGATGTGGAGCTGACGACGGAATGGCAGGTGGGCACGGCCTCGCCGTCCTTTGGTTCTCGCGAGTTGAGCTATCTGCCTTATCCCGGCGAGATGATCCGCGAACGGACCAATATGGCGCTGATTTATGTGTCGATGGAGGAGAAAGACAAATTAGATATCCGCACATTTCTGGCGGATCGGGAGGAGCACTGAAGGGGGATCTCAGGACGTTGGCAGGACCGAGTTCTCACAGCTGGGATAAAGCCGAATTAGGTCGTGGGGCGCCCTGCCGTCACATCCCAAAGCGCGCGCGAAGGCTTTGCAGAGTGTAGGATTTTTCGACTGGACCGTGCTCTTCGGGGAAGAAGTTGGGATCGGTTGGAAGGCAGTCGCGGCCGCACACCTGGTGGATGTCGCCGGTCTGGCCATTGACGTACCAGAGCCGTCCGCCGGGGGTCGAGACCCAGCCGTTGACGCCCACGCGCATGTCACCCTCGACATCGGTCACCGAAGGCACTTCGCCGTCAAAGCCCAGTGCCCAGGCGGCGTGGGTATGCCAGGACGATACCACGTTTTGACCAGGCTCGATGGGCAGGGAGAGGCACGAGGCCTCGGTTCCCCAGCTGTGTTTCGTCGACGTGAAGCTGCCGTCCGGGTTCTGGATGATCCAGCCGCAAACCTCTCGGTTGAACTCGACAGACAGGGCATTGAGCGGGGCCAAAAGCGCGCTGGCGAACTCGATCTCTTCGGCCGATTGCGCCGAGGCCGCGCTGCCAATGGCGATCAGCGACAATGTGGACAGCAATTCGCGCATCGTTAACTCCGTTCGAAAAGGTACCGCGGGCGGGTATGATGGTGCCCTGCGTGCTTATCCGGCGCAAGAGGGTGTCCGGTAAGGTCTCATTGACAAGCCCCTGGTTCGGCGGGCAGAGCGGCCCGGTAGACGGGAGACACGGCATGCGGGTTTTGGCGGCAATCGGTTTTTTGACAGCTCTGGGGCTGACGGCCTGCGGTCGCAATGACCCGGGCCCGGCGCCGTTTTTGGGCATCACCCCCGGGACCTATCAGGGCCAGGCCGGTCAAACCTGTGCTCTTTTGGAATTTCTAGGGGTCAGGGCCTTTCGTCGGGGTGGCGAAGTGCGCGGCAGTCTCGATCCCGGCTGCACCGGCCAAGCCAGCGCAGTGGAGGTGCAGGTCAACCGTGACGTCATCGCGCTGGGCGATGCGGTGGTGATGGTGACGGCCGTGGGCCCACAGAGCTTTTCCGGGACCTTCAGCCGAGGTGGCACGAGCCAAGAGGTTCGATTTGACCGGGTTGCCGGGCGCTAAGGCTCAGATACTGCCTCAGATACTGGCCCAATCGGTGAAGCGGAAGGGTGTCGAAGTCGGTTGCGGCGGGGGCTTCTGGGCGGAGTTCGGTTTGGGTGGTTTTGACTGTGGCACGGGATACGCCTCCTAGTAAGGGGGTTACCCCAGTAGGACGAGGCCCGGTGCGTTTGGGTTCAATCAGAAGCTGAAAGTCGCCACGGTGGTGCCGGCGGGGACATCTGTGGGCAGGTTAAGGCCGCGCAGCGTGCGAAGACCCGGCGGGCGCGGGAGGCCGAGATTGGCAGACGCCAGGGTATCCTCGTCGACCTGGTGGTCCGCGCAGCGCCCGGTCTCATTCCAGATCGACCGGGAGATCGGTCCCGCGACAGTGCCCGAGATCACGCGCGGCGCGATATCGTTGGGCGCGACGCGTTCCTGGTCAATCAGAGCTTTAATCGCCTCGGCGATGATGTCGGCGCTTTCTTGAAAACTGACCGCTGCATAGGGCTGATAGACGGGGTCGGGGTTCTCGTCGCTCAGGCAATGCCGCGCCACGAACAGCCAGTCATGCACGATATAGGCCGGACCGTAGCCCCAGGGTGAGAAGCCGTTGAACAGCTGCGCCGGGCGCGGGATCGAGCCGCCGTCGGTCTTGAGCGCGGGCGGCGTGATGCGGGTGATGGTGGCGTCCGGATTGGTGCGGATGAAACTGAGCGGGCGGACCGGATCGGGGATGTAGATAAAAGCCCCGTCGCCCGCCCCTGGATCGCCCTCTCCGACCCAGACAACGTGCAGCACGCCTTCGAAGCGTCCGCTGGGCAGATTGTCGAAATCGACCGTGCCGCAGGAGGTGAGAGTAAGGGCGAGAGCCGCGAGAAGGCCCCGCATTTTGAGCAAACGCATCGGTCCAATCCTTTAACAAATGCCAAAGTCTAGGGGCGCGGAACGCCCTTTGGCAATCGGGATCGGACTTAGACCCTGCCCAGCGGCCAGATGTCAGCGGGTGAACTTTTTGTACTTCACCCGCTTGGGCTCCAGCGCGTCTGGGCCGAGGCGGCGCTTTTTGTCTTCTTCGTAATCGCTGAAGGCGCCTTCGAACCATTCGACATGCGCCTCACCCTCGAAGGCGAGAATGTGGGTGCAGATGCGATCAAGGAAGAAGCGGTCGTGGCTGATGACGACGGCGCAGCCCGCGAACTCGGTCAGCGCGTCTTCGAGGGCGCGGAGCGTTTCGACATCGAGATCGTTGGTCGGCTCATCGAGCAGTAGGACATTGCCGCCGGATTTTAGCAGCTTGGCCATGTGGACGCGGTTGCGTTCGCCGCCTGAGAGCAGACCCACCTTTTTCTGTTGGTCGCCGCCCTTGAAGTTGAAGGCGGAGCAATAGGCGCGAGAGTTCATCTGCGCGTCGCCCAGCTCGATCACCTCACCGCCGTCGGAAATTTCCTCCCAGACGGTTTTGTCAGCGCCGAGCGCGTCGCGGGATTGATCGACATAGGCAAGTTCGACCGTGTCGCCGTATTCCAGATCTCCGGCGTCAGGCGTCTCTTGGCCGGTGAGCATGCGGAAGAGCGTGGATTTGCCCGCGCCGTTGGGGCCGATGACACCGACGATGCCGCCGGGCGGGAGCGCGAAGCTGAGATCCTCAATCAGGAGCTTATCGCCATAGGCTTTATTTAAGCCGTTGATCTCGATCACCTTTTGACCCAGGCGAGGGCCGTTGGGGATGATGATCTGGGCGCGGCTGAGCTTTTCACGCTCGGACTGACCGGCGAGTTCTTCATAGCGGTCGATCCGCGCCTTCTGTTTTGATTGGCGGGCTTTGGCGCCTTGCCGGATCCATTCAAGCTCCCGCTCGAGGGTTTTTTGACGTGATTTGTCCTCGCGCGCCTCTTGCTCGAGCCTTTTGGCCTTCTGCTCGAGCCAGGCGGAGTAGTTGCCCTCATAGGGGATGCCGCGACCGCGGTCGAGCTCGAGGATCCAGCCGGTTATTTCGTCGAGGAAATAGCGATCATGGGTGACGATCAGGCAGGTGCCTTTGTAATCGATCAGGTGCTGTTGCAGCCACGCGATGGTTTCGGCGTCGAGGTGGTTCGTCGGTTCATCGAGAAGCAGCATGTCGGGCGCTTCGAGGAGTAATTTGCACAAAGCGACGCGGCGGCGCTCCCCGCCTGAGAGGTTCTCGGGCATCGCTTCGTCGGGCGGGCAGCGGAGCGCTTCCATGGCGACGTCGATCTGGGCGTCGAGGTCCCAGAGATTGGCGGTGTCGATCTCATCCTGCAGCGCCGCCATTTCATCGGCGGTCTCGTCGGAGTAGTTCATCGCCAGCTCATTGAACCGGTCGAGCTTGGCCTTTTTCGCGGCGACGCCCAGCATGACGTTGTCGCGGACGCTGAGGCTTTCGTCGAGCTGCGGCTCCTGCGGGAGGTAGCCTACGCGCGCGCCCTGAGCGGCCCAAGCCTCACCAGTGAAATCGGTGTCGAGGCCCGCCATGATACGCATCAGCGAGGATTTACCAGCGCCGTTTACGCCGACCACGCCGATTTTGACGCCGGGCAGAAAGCTGAGCCGGACGTTTTCAAAGCACTTTTTACCGCCAGGATAGGTCTTTGAGACGCCGTCCATGTGATAGACATATTGGTAGCTGGCCATGCTTCCTCCGCTGCTTGGCGGTCAGATAGCTGAGCTTGGGTCGCTTCGCAATCGGTGTGGGGCGCGGGCGAGGGTCAGTATTACACCGCGCAAGCGTTGGTCGGAGCGGTGGCGGTTGGAATTAAGTCCTTCGCTGTGGCTGGCCCGTTTATCCGTTTCCAGCCTTGGGGGGTGGTGACGGGCGCTCATGAGCATATGAGGTCGCCATCCCGATTTTGCGGGCGTTTTGCAGCCAAGGGATCAGCTCCTCTCGGGGCATTGGCTTGGCGATCCCAAACCCCTGGTGCCAGTTGCAACCGAGACTTACGAGGGTCTCCAATTGCTCCTGCTCTTCAATGCCCTCTGCGACAACCTCGAGGCCCAATTCCTCGCTGAGCCGCAGCAAGGACGTGACGATGATCCGTGCGGAGCGGTCTTTTAGGATCCCGGAGATGAGACTGCGGTCGATCTTGATGCCAGTGACCCCGAGTGTGTCGAGATGCCCTAGCCCGGCATAGCCGACGCCGAAATCGTCCAGGAACACATCGTAGCCCGATTGCCTGAGCGCGCAGATGGATCTACTGGCTTCGTTGTCGCTGATGTCGCTGCCGAACCATGTTGTCTCGAGGACCTCGATGACAATCTGGTCACTGTCGAGGTCGTAGCGGTCACGTTCCCAATCGAGCGATGAGATAAGGTCTATGAGGGCCAGACTGTCGGTGGAGCTGTTGAAGGTGCCGCGTGCATGGATACCCTGGCGCTTGAGCTCGCCCAGAATGTTGGCGGTTTCGCGCATGGCGGCGAGATCGACCTCTGCCCGACGCCCCAAGCGCCCAGCAAACTTCATGAAGACGTCCGGCGGCACAGTCTCTCCGGTGGTCCGGGTCCAACGCGCGAGCGTCTCAAACTTGCAGCGAGATGGATCAGAGGCGTCTAAGATCGGCTGATGCACGAAGTGCAGTTCTTTGCGGTCGAGCGCGAGGGCGAAATCCGCGACGAGGCGGTCCTCTGAGGCGCGTTGCTCATGCAGTTCGGCGTCGAAACACGCGATCGGGTGGTCCCGGTCTCGCTTGACCTGATAGAGCGCGAAATCGGCATTATGGATCAACTCTTGATTTGGGATGGTCCCGTCAACGTCGACCGCAATCCCCACCGAGGCCGAGCAGCGCAGGGCCTGGTCGTTCCATGGAATGGGCTTGCTGATCGCATCGATGATCTTTGCTGCAAGCTCCTCAAGGACTGAAAAATCGGCCGTGCCCGGGCACACGACGACGAATTCATCCCCGCCAAGGCGACAGCCAAGATCATCTTGTCGGATCGTGCTCCGTATCGCGTCGGCGACGTGGATCAACAAAGCGTCGCCGGCGGCATGACCGTAGCGGTCATTGATCACCTTGAAATGGTTGAGGTCGATATGGAGCAGGCCAATTCCGTGTTGACCCGTATCGCGGCGGCTGAGAAGCCCGTCGGTAAACGCCAAAAGCATGCGCCGGTCTGCCAGCCCTGTGAGCGCGTCATGGGTCGCGGCATATTCCAGATCATCGAGCGCGCGCTCGAGTTTTTGCTCATAGGCGACTTGCCGCGTGACGTCGCGACCGACAATGACCACGAGAAAGACCCCTGGGCTTGGCTCGACCAATTTACTGGTCAGCTCGTGCCAAAACCTCTCCCCGTTGCGCCGCATGTTCTCATAGCGCGCCACGCGTCCCAGATCCGGGTGATCTGGCGTGAAGTGAAAGGCTTCGACCTGTTCGGGGGACATTTCGAGATCGGGCGGGTAGCAAAACTCCTGCGGTTTGCGGCCCAGCACCTCTTCGATCGGCCAGCCCATGATCTTGCAATAGGCCTTGTTCGCCCAAAGGATTCGTCCGTCCATTTGTGTTATGACGATACCGTCGAAGGTGTTCTGTGTGATGAACTTAAGCAAACGTTCATCGTTTATCACATTGACGAGGTTCAGTTTATTCCGCCAAGGCAGAAAGAGGGACGGGTGCTTGCGCAAATGGGCGCGTGCCAGGAGGCCGAGAAGCGATAGCGTTGAGAAGACGATCGCGAGCGCGATCCAATACTCCTGCGGCAAGGGCATGCCGAGCAGATTGAAAACCCAGGGCACGCTTGCTTGTCCGGGCGCCCAGGCAAACACGGCGTCGTTCACAAACAGGCAGAGCTGAGACATGGATGAAGTCATGAAGTTGCCGTGGTCCTCGCTCTCGAGGGTGTAGGCCCACTGTCCTGAGGAAACGTAAATTGCGGGCTCGGGTCCTGGCCAATTTATCTCAACACTTGTCTTGGCGGTCTGTGGTGCTTGACGTGCCTGCGCACCATGCAGAGGTTGGCCCCGCGCGGCGCGAAGCGCGAGCGCGCGGGTGAGGGGAGGCCAATGGCGCGACAAGGGTGGCCCAGAGCGGAAGGGCGTATGACAGTTGGCCTATTGGGCGGGTCTTTTGATCCGCCCCATAGCGGCCACGTGCATATCTCGCGTGAGGCGCTTAAACGCCTGAGGCTCAATGCGATCTGGTGGCTGGTCACTCCGGGCAATCCGCTCAAACGAGACGCACCGGCGGATCTGCAGCGGCGCATGGCGGCCGCGCGCGGCCTGGTCCAGCACCCGCGCATCCATGTCAGCGATCTGGAGGCGCGGCTAGGGCTGACCTATACCGCCGAGACCATTGACGCGCTGCGGCGACACTACCCGGACGTGCATTTTGTTTGGCTGATGGGGGCAGATAATCTCGCGCAGTTCCACCGCTGGCAAAATTGGCGCGCGATCATGGAGACGGTGCCAGTGGCCGTTATGGCGCGACCGGGAGAGCGTATCTCGGCGCGCACCTCTACCGCTGCGCAATGCTATAGCTTTGCCAAATTGCCCGCTGCTGCGGCGCCGGTCTTGGCCCGCCGAGCGGCGCCGAGTTGGTGCTTTCTTAACGTGCCGATGCGCGACATTTCCTCGTCTGAGATCCGGCGATCTGGAGCCTGGCGCGCTTAGCGGGTCGACCTCAGGCAGAGCGATCACAAATCCTCGGTCACGCCTTGAGAATGCCGCAAGAGGCGCTGTAAGGTGAGCACGATTTTGCGAGTTTTATGATGATTTCACGTAGGAAATTTCTTCGAGGCGCGGTTTCCTTCGGCCCGGTGACGGCCTTGAGTCCGGCCTTTGCCTCAGCGCCTGAGCGCTCGCTTTTTCCCGCGCCACGTCCAGACGGCCTTTGGCGCCGCGCCGCACCCAGCGCCCAGGATCTCATCGATGCCGCAGCTATGGGCGGGCGGGTGTGCTTTGCCGTGGCCGATGCCTGGACGGGCGAATTTTTGGACCTGCGCGATGCGCTTGTGGGGATGCCTCCGGCGAGTGTTGCAAAGGCTGTGACCTGCGCCTACGGCTTGGACCGTTTGGGGCCCGCCTATCGCTTCCGGACCCAGGTGTTTGCCGATGGTACCCTACGCAATGGCCGCTTAGAGGGCGATCTTTGGCTGGTCGGTAGTGGCGACCCCACGCTGCTGACCGATGATCTGCACGCCCTGGCTGGGCAATTGCAGGCGGCAGGTCTTCGGGAAGTGACAGGCCGTTTGAAACTGGCCACAGCGGCCCTGCCGCATATCCGGGCTATCGACCCAGCGCAGCCGGTCCAGGTGGGCTATAACCCCTCGGTCGGTGCCCTCAATCTCAACTTCAACCGAGTGCATTTCGAGTGGGAACGCCAGGGTCAGGGCTATGACGTGCGCATGGATGCCCGCTCCGAGAGCATACGGCCCGCCGTGACCGTGCAGCGTATGCGCGTCGAGGATCGCGGCGGGCCTGTCTACACCTATGCCGAGGAGAACGGACAGGAATTGTGGACCGTCGCCCGGTCGGCTCTGGGCGGAGAGGGGAGCCGATGGCTCCCGGTGCGGCGGTCCGCCGATTACACGGCAGAGGTTTTTCAGATCCTGTGCCGATCGCGCGGCATCGTTCTGGATGGGCCGGACGCGGCCGAGCAACGGCCCGAGGGCGCGGTCCTTTTGGCCGAGCATCAAAGCGTGCATTTGGAGGATATCTTGCGCGGCATGATGCGCTGGTCGACCAACATCACCGCCGAGGCGGTTGGTCTGAGTGCTACGGCGCAAGGCGGTACGGGCGCCGAGGATTTGGCTGGATCGGCCGCGGCGATGTCGGACTGGATGCGCGCCCGGCTGGGTGCCCGCAATCCGCACTTCATCGATCACTCCGGGTTGGGCGATCGGAGCCGTGTTCGCGCGAGCGACATGGTCACGGCGCTGGTTGCGGCCGGTGCTCAGGGGCGGTTGCGCGACCTGATGAAGACGGTCCCGATGCGTGATACGAATGGTCGCCTGGTGGCCGATCACCCGATTTCAGTTGTGGCTAAGACCGGGACGCTGAACTTTGTCTCTAGCCTTGCCGGGTACGCCACCACGCCCGAGGGGCGCGATCTGGCATTTGCGATCTTTTGCGCAGACATGCCGCGCCGGGAGGCCCTGCGGCCCGATCAGATGGAACGCCCTGACGGCGGTCGCAGCTATGCGCGGCGTGCCCGTGCGCTGCAGCAATCGCTGATCGAAAGCTGGGCGATGCGCTACGGCGCCTGAACGAACCTAGATCACCAAGTGGCGCGCCCTTGAGCCCCGCTCAATGGCGGCGGCGTGCAGGCGGTCGATCGTGAGCTGATACCGGGTCTCTTGCAAAAACTGCAGCTCTGGCTGATCTAGCTTGCCATCCGCTGCTGCCACGTCACAGGCCAGGGCATAGGCCGTTTCCCAAAGCTTTTCGGGCAGAGCGCCTTTGATCAGCCCGAAAAGCGCGTCGAGCCCGTCCTCTTCCTCGAACAGCTCAAAAACGCTTTGCGACACGGGCTTGAGGCGGTCGGTGTCGTAATCGGCAAAGATCGGCAGGTGGTTGACGACGCTTTCGATGGTCAAAAGTTCAGACGTGCGGATCAGCTCATCAGCGACAGAACAGGCGACCATGATGGCGACGAGCGCGTCTTGCGGGGAGAGAATATGGGTTTCAGACATCTGCTTTCCTGGCGCGGGGCGCGCTATATCTGGGTGGGATAAGGCCGGTTTATTGACCTCGCTGGCGCGCCGCAATAGGGGAAGCGCCTGCACTTTTTCGGGAACCGAGAGCATGAGCGATATCCGCGCGGCGGCACTGACATCCAAGGCTTGGCCCTTTGAGGAGGCGCGTAGGATCCTGGACCGGTACAAGTCTGCCCCGCCGGAAAAGGGCTATGTGCTGTTCGAGACCGGTTACGGGCCCAGCGGCCTGCCGCATATCGGCACCTTTGGCGAGGTTTTGCGCACGACGATGGTGCGCCGCGCCTTCGAGGTGATCTCGGACATTCCCACCAAGCTCATTTGTTTTTCCGATGATCTGGACGGGATGCGCAAAGTGCCGGGCAATGTGCCAAACCAGGAGGCGCTGGCCGAGCATCTTCAGAGGCCACTGACGCGCGTGCCCGATCCGTTCGGCACCCATGAGAGCTTTGGCCACCACAACAACGCGATGCTGCGGCGGTTTCTGGACACGTTCGGCTTCGAGTATGAGTTCGTCTCAGCGGCCGAATTCTACGGCTCAGGCCGGTTCGACGAGATCCTGTTGCGCGCGGCCGAGCGCTACGACCGGCTGATGGATATCATGGTCAAGTCTTTGCGCGAGGAACGCGCGCAGACCTATTCGGTCTTTCTGCCGATCCATCCGGAAACGGGCCGCGTGCTTTACGTGCCGATGAAGCATGTCGATGCGGCGCGTGGCGAAGTGACCTTTGACGACGAAGAAGGCCGGGAGTGGACGCTGCCCGTGACGGGTGGCAACGTGAAGCTGCAGTGGAAGCCTGACTTTGGAGCGCGCTGGGCGGCCTTGGACGTGGATTTCGAGATGTACGGCAAGGAGCATGCCACCAACGAGAAGATCTATGATGCGATTTGTCGGGCATTGGGCGGCACGCCACCGCAGCATTTCTCTTATGAGCTATTTCTCGATGACCAGGGGCACAAGATCTCAAAAAGCTCGGGCAACGGGATCTCAATCGATGAGTGGTTAAGCTATGCAGCTACCGAGAGCCTGTCTTATTTCATGTATCAAAAACCAAAGACAGCGAAGCGGATGCATTTCGATGTGATCCCAAAGGCTGTCGATGAATACCATCAGCAGTTGCGCGCCTATCCCGGGCAGGAGCCCGCGGCCCAGGCGGCCAATCCGGTTTATCACATCCACAACGGCGACGTGCCGGCGTCTGACATGGTGGTGAGCTTTGCGATGCTTCTGAACCTGGCGAGTGTGTCCGGGGCCGAGGATCGGGCGGCGCTGTGGAAGTATTTGCAGCGCTATGCGCCGGATGCGACGCCTGAGAGCCATCCCGGCCTCGATCAAGCGGCGGGCTTTGCGGTGCGGTACTTCAACGACTTCGTGAAGCCCACCCGCCAACCGCGCACGCCCGCGCCGCATGAGGCCAAGGCGATGCGGGATCTGGCGGGGCGGTTGGCCGAGTATACAGGACCGGTGGAGGATGAAGCTCTGCAGACGATCGTGTTCGCTGTGGGCAAAGCGCATGGTTTTGAGCCGCTGCGCGATTGGTTCAAGGCCCTTTACGAGGTGCTGATGGGCGCAAGCCAGGGCCCGCGCTTTGGTGGGTTCATCGCGCTTTACGGCCTGGCGGACAGCATTGACCTGCTAGAGCGCGGCGCGTCTGGGGCATTGGCCGTTGGGGATGTGGCCTGAGGCTTCGGATTGACCTCGCGTTGTGCGCGTCTACCATTTGGTTTGCAACGCAGGAGGTGAAGCATGCGGATTTTGACCTGGACGCTTTTTGGGGCTGCGATGGCCGTGCTCGGGTTTCTCGCGTCTCCAGCGGTTTCTCAGGACATGCTTGAGCCCAATCCGGGGATTGAAGACACGATCCGCGGCCAGATGGACGCCTTCCTCGAACGTGACGTGGCGCAGGCCTTTACCTTCGCTAGCCCGAACATCCAGGGCATGTTTGGCTCGGCCGAGAATTTCGGGCGCATGGTCGAGAACGGCTATCCCATGGTGTGGACGCCGCGAGATGTAAACTTCATCGACTTGCAGACATTGGGCGGATTGATTGTACAGCGTGTCGAAGTGGTTGACGGCGCGGGTCAGGTGCACTGGCTCGGCTACGCGATGATCGAGACCGAGAATGGCTGGCGCATCAATGGCGTGCAGATTTTGCAGGTTCCTGGCGTCGGGGCCTAAGCCCGCGACCGTCCGCTTAAGTCCGGTGATGCGCTACGTGTGAGTCACGGTGCTCCCGCTTTGGTTAACGGCGCTGTAACCGTTTTTCGGTAGTTCTGACTGTGATCCGGCCTTTGAAACGGCCGTCTTCCCAACAATTGGACATTCGAGTGGCTCGCCGGGCAAAGGCCCGAGGCGGGCCCGATCTTGTGCGCGGCTGGCGCCGGAAAGGGTTGAACCATGAACCAAGTGATCACGGACGGTCTTTTGCTGATGCCGCCAAGCTTTGCGGACGGGCTGAGCGTTTGGTCGCGTCAAGACGGCACGCCGGGCTCGGACACCTATGCCGGTGCGATCAACGCCGCTTTGGTCACCGCCGATCAGGATTTCGGCACCTGCCTGGAGATCCAGAAGGTCGATGCGACAACGCAGCTTCGCTATATGGGTCAGACGCCGATCCGTCCGGGCCTGTACCTGCGGGTAACAGCGCGTGTGAAATGCCTGGCCGGCAGCTTTCCCAATGTACGCATCGCGGCTTGGGCGGGCGATACCACGAACTCGAATATCACCGGTGTGCAGCAAACCGGACCGGTCACCACGCTGAGCAGCTATGGCGAGGTCGTCGAAGTGAGCGCGATCATCGGCATGGGCGCGCGCGGCGGTGTCGACATGAGCTGGGGCCAGACGGCGGCCTACGGCTATATCGGTCTCGATCTGACGGGGCCGAATGGCGGCACGATCCGCATCGAGTCGATCCGCATCGAAGACGCGACCTCGGTCTTTCATCGCAAGTTGATGGATTGGGTCGATGTCCGCGACTATGGCGCGATGGGCGATGGAACGACCGATGATCGCGCCGCGTTCCTGGCCGCCGATGCGGACGCGTCCGGCCGCTCGGTCATGGTGCCGGCAGGGAGCTATTTCATTGGCGCGAATCTCAGCATGACGAGCCCGGTGCGTTTTGAAGGCACGCTGATGATGGCGGATGCGACACGGTTGTCGCTGGCCCAGAATTACGAACTCGACAGCTATGCCGATGCGTTCGGGGATGAGGTGCTGGGCCTGAAAAAGGGACTTCAGACCCTGTTCAACCAATCTGAGCATGAAGCCTTTGATATGCGCGGGCGCCGGGTGGTGTTGGACGCGCCGCTCGATCTTCAAGGCGTGGTCGGCAACAAGACGACCTATGCCAACCGCCGCGTGCTGAGGAACGGGCAGTTAAGTGCCGACACCAGCAGCGCCTGGGACGATACTGTGGTGACCGCGACCGCCAATTGGTCGAACGCCAATGGCCGCGAATTGACCGGCATCTCGAATATCTCATCGATCGAAGTTGGATCTTTGGTGACGGGGCCCTTAGGTGTCGGGCGCGAAGTCTATGTGACCGCCAAGAACGAGGCGACAGGGACGCTGACCTTGAGTGCGCCGCTTTGGGGCGCCCCGACAAGCCAGAGCTACACCTTCCGCCGCTTCAAATACCTGCTCGATATGATCGGCTGGCAGAACCTCCAGCGCTTTCGGATCAAAAGCGTCGAGTTTCTGTGCGCGGGCCGCTGCAGCGCGCTGATGCTGCCCATCGGCGGGTTGGTGACGCAGATCGAGGATTGCTTTTTCACTGGGCCGAAGGATCGCGGGATCACCTCGGCGGGCACCGGTTGTCAAGGCTTGCAGATCGACCGCAACCAATTCCTGTCCAACGAGCAGAACTTGCGCGTTCAAGACCGGGTATCGATTGCTTTCAACGTTAATGACGGCGATGCAAAGATCCGCAACAACCGCGCGGTGCGTTTTCGCCATTTCGGCGTAATCGGAGGAACTGGCAATATCGTTTCGCACAACCATTTTTTCCAGGGCGATAGCGAGACCGACGGCCTGCGTTCCGCGGGGATCATCTTCACCCAGACCAATGGAAAGACGACCGTGGTGGGCAATTACATCGACAATTGCTGTTTGGAATGGGGAAATGAGCATGACGCTGAGCCCGAACTGAACGGAGAGTTCAGCTTTCACGGGATGTCGATCACTGGGAACATCTTTTTCTCATCCGGCTCGGCGCCCTGGTTCCGGTTTATCGTGATCAAGCCCTATGGCCAGGACCATTACATCAATGGGCTGTCCATCAACGATAACCTCTTCAAGCAGACCGCCGGCCAGGCTTTGGAGCGGGTCGAGATGGTGGATGAGACGCTGTTCACCCTGGATATGAGCCGCACGGCGGGCTTGCAGATGTCGGGCAACACCTTCCACGGCATCACCGCTCGGGCGGGCGATCCCGTGACTGTCTCGATCAATTCCAACAGTGTCGAGCAGGTTTGGCAGGCGGATCTGGCTGAGATGCTGCCCTTTGGTGGGCAGGCTTTGACGACCTTGGCGATGACGCCCCAGGGCGCGATCACGAACACGTCGGACACGGCGATCTACACCCTTCCCTATGCCACGACTGGACATGGGCCGAACGCCACCGCGCTGAGGCTGAACTGGTCCGAAGCGGTCAAAGGTTCGGCCATTGTCACGGCGAGCGCGAACCGGCTCTAGGCTTAGATCTGCGATGAGACACGAATAGGCTGGTCGCGTTCATTCACGGCCAGTCCATTCTTATAAAAGATATTATATAATATCTTTGCGCGTGAGCTTGTAGGCTTTGCCGTAGCCGCCGTTCAGCAGGGCCATATGCGGATTGAGGCGGACCAGGTGGAAATCAGCGAAGTCAAAATAGAGGCGCGCCTTTGGATAGAGTTCTAGAAAATGCTCGGCGAGGGGCGCTTTGTCGACGAAACCCGCCCGACACTGCAGTGTGATGCGCGGATAGGCCAAGGGATCACCCTTCCCGGGCGCTTCCCCCAACAGGAGCGAGACTTCTGGATGGGCGCGCATCGCCTGGGTATGAGGTGAGAGGTCCGAGACCAGGGTCATCGGAACGCCATCGGGCCCCGGCACAAGCCCCACGCGGCTGACCGATGGCGAACCCGAACCCGGCTCGAGCACTGCGAGTGCGCCATAGCGGGCCTCGGTGATCAATGCGCGGGCTTGGGCGCGTGCCTCGTCATCGACCGCGCGGAAGGGGTCTTCGGTCTTTGCCATGCCCCTTGGCTACGCGCTCAAAACTCCCGCCACAATCCCAATTGTAGCCCAACCTCCTCTGAGCCCGCGAGCCCTATCCGGGTGCCAACTTGAGCACTCATCGGGCCGCCTCTGATCCGGTAGAGAACGCTGGGGGTGAGAGTGACGACGGTGTCGCCGATGGGAAATTGCTCGGCCTGGAGCTGTAAAAGTCCGGCAAAATTTCCGGTGATGTTCAGGCCCAGCGTACCTTCGGCCTCGACGATCGCATCGCCAGTTTCGGCGAGGTGGAGATAGCTTGTGTCCAGCGACATCCAGCCGCCTGAGGGTTGCAGAAAGGGGAGCCAATCGAGGGCAGCAGGCCCAAAGCCGCGCCCGATTGAGAAGCCGAGCCGGTACACATCCGTGACCTCTTCGCCCAGGCCGCCCTCGGTTTCGCGCCGCCCGAAGCCCAGATCAGCCGCGATCTGAAGCGGCCTGTTGGGGGGCGTAAAGGTGCGGCGCAGGAAGATCGTGTTCAGACTGCTGTCGTCATCACCGCCGAGATCGAAACCTAGTGTCAAGCGACGGCCCAGGCCCACCTCTGCATAGGCGCTTAGGTAGTTTTCTGGATCTAGCGCTCCTGCCGCGATTTGGTCTCGCGAGGACGCGCTCGACAGGGAGAAGGATAAGAAGACGTCGCCCTGCTCACGCGCCCAAGGCCCAGCTTGCGCGGAGCCCACACCAAAAAGGGCCGTAAGCCCTATGCCTAAAAACGCTCGTAACATCGGCGAGTAGCAACGCCTGCCGAAGGTTAACAAATCGTTAATAAATCGCTTCCAGACGCAAGCAAGACCGCGCAAGCGATGGTTTTCATTAGCAGATCCATTGCGTTGGTCCGTTGCGCGGCTTAGGCGGGGCCATGGCCCAAACCCCGCGCATGAAAATCGTTTTGGTGAGCCCCGAGATCCCGGGCAATACCGGCACGATCGGGCGGACCTGTGTGGCGCTCGATATGGAGCTGATCCTGATCCACCCGCTGGGCTTTGAGATCACGGAGAAGGCCGTTCGGCGCGCCGGGTTGGATTACTGGCGCCATGTCCGCTTGAGTGAATATGCGAGTTGGCAGGACTTTTTGCAGGCAAGGCGGCCATCACCTGACGCTCTGTTCTTTTTTGAGGACGATGCAGCGCATTCATTCTATGACGCTGCCTATCCCGAAGATGCCTATCTGATTTTTGGTCGCGAAACCAAAGGCCTACCGGGTGCTATACTCGCTCATTATCCCGATAGGCACTATGCCTTGCCGATGCGCTCCGAGCATATTCGATCGCTCAACTTGGCCAACGCCGTCTGCGCCGTCGCCTATCAAGCAGTTCGGAAACAATTCACCAATACTGGTTCCAATTGAAGTGCTTTTCCCCAAAGCAGCCATATCCTATTCTTATTTCAGTCATAATTGGTACATGCCGCGTGTTGGCGGCCACAGGGTAACGAGTGAGGTCAGTATGACCCGATTGCGCACATTCATCAAAGAAGCGGGTGGCTCGCTTGTCCAGGATTGGCCGATGGTCTTGCTGATTCTGGTGCTGTTGGCGGTGGCTGTTTCGATGATGTCGGCGAATTCGGGCGGGCAATGGCTAGGGACCGGCAAAACGGTCAATATCGGGTTTGGCCTGGGAAATGGTGGTTTGCCCCAAATAGGGCCGCTTAACGACTAGCGAGACAGGGGATGCCCGGGCTAGCCTGCCGGCATGAACAAACAGTCTGATCCACCCGAAAACCCCGTGCCTGACGGACGTACCGGCGCGGCGCAGCCAGCCTCTGAACGCGACTTGAGCGATGAGTTGGCGGCCTTGCGCGCCGAGGTTGCGACGCTGAACGCACATCGGTTCATTCGCGTGCAGAACTCAGTCCCACGCTTGTTGGCGTTCCAATTTGGTCGCGGTCTCGCCTTCGGCTTAGGTACTGTCTTGGGCGGTGGTTTGCTTTTGTCGGTCATGGCCTGGTCGCTTGCGCAGATCGATTTCATCCCAATCATCGGCGAATGGGCGAGCCAGATCGCGGCCGAGTTAGAGATCGCTGCCGGTAGCGGCCGCTAGGCCGGGTTTGGCACGACCCAAAGTGCGTCGGCTGGGAGGTGAAGCTTGACTGCATCCCCTGGCTGGAGACCCGCGGCGTCTTGCGGGGAGAGGGCAACGTAAAGGCTTTGCCCTTCGGTCGCTGTGGTGACGAATACGGCGGTACCAGTGAAGCGCGTGGCTGTAACTTGTGCGGACAGGCAGTTTTCATGAAGTGGCATCCCTGCGGCGGGGGCGAGGCGCACCGCCTCCGGACGGATCGTCAACAGGCCTTTCGCAGCGCTCCATGTTGGGCCCGCAGAAGTTTCGGGTAAGGCAAAGTGACCCAGCCCGCTTTCGAAGATGCCTGACCTGACTTGTCCCGGGATGAAATTGCGCCCACCCAGAAACTGCGCAACCGCAGCACTTGCCGGGCGGTTATACAGCTCCCGCGGTGGCCCCACCTGTTCCAACCGCCCTTCCAGCAGCACGCCGATGCGGTCGGCCATCGTGGCCGCTTCGGCCTGGTCATGGGTGATCAGGATGATCGTGACGCCGGTGCGGGACTGAAGACCGAGGATCGTCTGGCCCATCTCTTCACGCAGATGCTGATCGAGGCCTGACATCGGTTCGTCCAACAGCAGAATGTCAGGTGAGACCGCGAGCGCGCGCGCAAGGGCCACGCGCTGTTGCTGACCGCCGGAAAGTTCTGACGGTTTGCGGCCCCCCAAGCCGTGAAGCTGCAGCAGCGCGATCATCTCGGTTACCTTGGCCGACCGGTCTGCGGGCGTCATGCCGCGCATCTTCAGGCCAAAGCCGATATTGTCGGTGACACTCAGATGCGGGAAGAGCAGCAGATCCTGGAACACCAGGACCGCGCCGCGCCGTTCGGGCGCCTGGCCGAGACAGGACTGACCTGCGATCTCGATCCCGCCGCGATCAGGCTCCTCGAAGCCCGCGATCATCTTGACCAGGGTGGTCTTGCCGCTGCCCGATGGTCCGAGCAGGGCGAAGATCTCGCCCGCCGCCACGTCGAGCGAGACCCGGTCGATGACGGTACTGCCGCTGGTATATCCTTTGCTGATCGCATCGAGACGGAGTGCGGTCATGTGCGCCCTAGGGTTGCCGTTCCCGCCGCCAAATGGCGGGAGCTGGCCAGCAAGATCAAGATACCAGGCAGGATATAAAGGATCGCCAGGGCTCCGGCGATGTCATTGCGTCCGGAACTGGCGAAGCTGAAAAGGAGCAAAGGGAGCGTCTGAACCTGGCCCGAGCCGATCAGGAGCGTCAGGATATACTGGCTCCAAGAGACCAGAAACGCAAAGAGCGCCGCGACGACCAGGCCGGGGGCGACTTGCGGCCGCGTGACCTGCCAGAAGGCCTGCCAGGCAGAGGCGCCCAGGCTACGGGCCTGACGTTCATAGTCGAGGTTGTAATTCGCGAAGAGGCTGGCGCTTACCAGAATGACGTAAGGAAGAACCGGCACCAGATGGACCAGCACCACCCCAGAGACGGAGCCGGTCAGCCCGAGGCGCAAGAACACGGCGTGCAGCCCGAGGGCTGTCGCAATGCCGGGCACAATAACCGGTGCGAGGACAAGCAAATAGACCATGGCTTTACCGCCAAACCGCGCAAGGCCCAGAGCCCGACCCGCGGGCACACCCACCGCCATCGCGATCACGGTCGTGGCGCAGGCGATCAGTGTCGTTTGCCAGAAGGCGCCGAGCGCGCCGGAGATATCGCCGAACGTGTAAGCCCAAGCCCTGAGGCTCCAGGCCTGGGGCAGGAGATCGGGAAAGCGCCAGCCTCGGGCGAAAGACCAGACCGCCAGTGGCACCAGCGGCAGAAGAAGCGCCGTGGCCAGGACCAGAGCGGCCAGCCGTTTGCCCCAGATCATCGCGCGCCGACCCGAAGCAGACGCATATAAGCCCAGATCAACAGGGCGGAGACCGCCGTGATCAGCATCGCCATGGCCATCGCCTCGGGGCGTCGGGTCAGGTCCGGATCGGTGAAGGTATCGTAGGCCAGAACCGGCAGCGCTTGCGGAAAATGCGTGCCCAAAAGCGCCGGGATCTCATAGGCGCCAAAGACGAAGGCAAAGACAATCGCACTGGCCGCGGCGGTCCCCGGAAGAATCATTGGCAAGAGGACATGGCGCACGGCTTGCCATCGGCTGGCGCCAAGGCTGCGGGCCGCGTTCTCATAGGCGGTGCCCAGGCCGCGCATATTGGCCAGGACGATCACGCCAATGAACGGAAGCTCCTTCCAGATATATTGCACGATGATGCCGATGCTGGCGCGGTCATAGACCAGGGCCGGGAACTCACCCGGTCGCTCGATCAGGCCGGCGGCAAAGGCCAACCGCGCAAAGCTGCCCGATTGTGACAGCAAAAGCAGCACGCCGATTGCACCCACCAGATGAGGCATTGTGAGGTTGAGTTGAAACAGGAACGTCAACGCCCGCCGCCCGGGCCCGATTGAGCGGATCAAAAGCGCGGCCGCCACGGCCAAAACGGCTGAAATAAGCGTGGAGGTGCCGGCGATATAAAGGCTGAGCCCGAGGCTCTGCCAAAGGGCGGTGTCGGTCAGGATGGTGCGATAGGCGTCCAGGTTCGGCTCGGTCAGACCGAGGATCGGCATATAGCCAAAGGAGCGCAAAGCCGCGACGCCCAAACCGCCCAGAAAGAGCCCGCCCAGAATGACCAGGGCGGGCGCAAGCAGAAGGGCGACGCGCACCCGGTCAGTCACGTGGATCAGCGCCCGACATTCTCGATCCAGCTCGCCTCGATGGCCGAGATCCACTCGGCCTGAAGCTCAGGCAACGCGGCCTCGGCCAGGGCTTGTGGTGTGACGACCGAAGGGTGCTGCGGCAGAGTTGCGAACGCGTCTTGAAGATCGGCCGAGACGCGGTCGATCTCAATGGCGGGCACGGCGCCCCAGATTTCAGGTTGAGCCTTTTCGAATTGTGCTTCCGCCGACAGGATCAGGTTTTGCAGAACCATCGCTGCCGCCTTGTTGGGCGAATTGGCCGGGATCAGCGTGTAATTCGTGTTGCCGATCGTCCCGCTATCCAGACCGTAGGATCGTACCGTCTCAGGATAGGTGCCAGCATCCACGCCCAAGCCGAATTGTGCGGGATCGTAATTGAAGGTGAAGGCAACCTCACTGTTGGCGAAGAGATCATTGAGCTGCGTGATTGAGGTTGGATAGCTTTGCCCCTCCCGCCACAGATGCGGCTCCAGATCGTTCAGGATCGCCCAAGCACGGGGGGCAATCTCGTCAAAGACCGTCTGATCGAATGGCCCGAGCAGGGCCTCGGCCCCGCCTGCGGCGTGATAGAAGACGTGGCGCACAAAGACAGAGCCGTTGAAATCGGGCGGTGCAGGATAGGTGAACTGGCCGGGGTTTGCCTCGATCCAGGCCAGCAGAGCCTCGATATCGGCGGGCGGCGTGTCCATCGCCTCGCTGTCATAGGCCAGCGCGAATTGGACGCGGTTCCAGGGCACCTCGCAATCGTTGACCGGCACGCCGAAATCGAAGGCGATGGCGGGATTGTCCCAATTGACGAGCGCGTTGTTAGGTAGGCTTTCTAGATAGCCGCACCAAGCCAGATCTGCCTGCCGCATGGTGCGGAAATTCTCACCGTTGATCCAAATCATGTCGACCGAGCCCGCATCGGTGACGCCGGACTCCGCCTCGCCTAGAACCAGATTCACCGCGTCGGCGGTGTCGGTAAGGCCTACGCGATTGAGCGTGATCCCGTACTCTTCTTCCAAAATGCCGCCGAGATAGCCGCTGACATATTGATTGATGTTGTCGGCTCCGCCCCACAGGAACCAGTTGACCTCACCGCCGCGGGCCATCTCGACGATCGTGTCCCAATCCTGTCCGATCAGGCTGTCGCCATCGGCAGTATCCGCCTGCGCGCCGGCCGCTGAAAGCCCCAAAGCCGCAAGGGCCAATCCCATCTTGAATGTCTGCATCCCTGTCTCCGTCAATCGTTGTTGTCCCTGATCGGCCGCAGCCGTCGCACAGGCGGCAAAAAGAGGCCAGTCACATCCCCGTGCCCAACCGTTGGACGGGCCATAACGCGGCTGACGTCGGGTCCGTATCACGCGCCGCTGGCATTGTCATAAAACTGTTACGCAACTGTCACAAAAGCATTGCCGAAGCGGCCTAGCTGACCGCCACGCGCCGTGATCTGCACGACCGCGGATGTGAATTAACAGGGGACAAAGATATATGTCTTTCGCAAACACAACGGCCGCCGCACTGGCACTGACGGCTTTGGCAGCCACCGGAGCCTGGGCGCAAACCCGCACGAATGTGCAGGTCGCCGGTTCTTCGACAGTCCTGCCCTATGCCAACATCGTGGCCGAAGCATTTGGCGCTGAGTTCGACTTCGGCACGCCCGTGGTTGAGGGCGGCGGCTCCTCGACCGGTCGCCGCCTTCTGTGCGAAGGCGTGGGTGAGGGTACGCTCGACATCGCCAATTCGTCGAGCCTCATCAAGGACAGCGAGCTTGAGGTCTGCGCCGCAAACGGTGTGACGCCGATCGAGATCCGTTTTGGCTATGACGGGATCGTCTTCGCCTCGGACATCGCCGGGCCGGAATTCGCCTTCGAGCCCGCGCATTGGTATGTCGGCCTCGCGGCAAACCACTTCCTTGACGGGGAATTGGTACCCAATGAGCTGACGTCCTGGGCCCAGGTGGCAGAAGTCGCGCAAAGCCTCGGCATCGAAGGCGATCTGCCCGATCAACCGATCAACGCTTTCGTGCCCGGCACGAACCACGGCACCCGCGAAGTCTTTGACGAGAACGTCGTGCTGGCCGGCTGTGAGCAGGGCGGCTTCTTCCAGGCGATGCTGGATGCCGGCGTCGATGAGGACACCGCAGAAGAAGAGTGCATGGCGCTGCGTACCGACGGTGCCTCGGTCGATATCGAGGGCGATTACACCCAGACGCTTGCCAATCTCGACAGCACGCCCACCGGCATCGGCGTCTTCGGTCTGTCCTTTTACGAGAACAACACCGACCGCCTGCAGGTTGCTACGATGGGCGGGATCGTCCCGTCTGTGGAGTCGATCTCGACGGGTGAATACCCAGTCTCTCGTCCCCTGCAGTTTTACGTCAAAGCCGAGCATCTGGGCGTGATCCCGGGCCTGCAAGAATATGTCGAGTTCTTCATCTCCGACGATATTGCGGGTCCCGATGGCCCGCTGGCCGAATACGGCCTGGTGCCGGACCCGGACCTGTCCGCGACCCAGGAGATGGTCTCAGGCATGTAAGCCGCCCGACAATCGGGCACACACTTTGGGGGCGGTCCTGATCCAAGGACCGTCCCTCCGCGTTACGACCAAAAGTGACGGGCGCAACTTGGCAGGGGGTCTTGCGACGCGATGACGACATTCCTCAACCTCGGCAATGCGGCGTTGGTCGTGGCCGTGATCGCGATCATCGGGTTCTTCGTCGGGCGCGCGCGGGCAGTGAAATCGGCGGATGGTGACCCGGGTGTCCTCCATTCCCTTCCGAAGCAACATGGCTGGCACACGGCTTTGAGCAGCTTCGTGCCCGCCTTCTCAGTCATCATCCTTTGGGCCTTCTTGTCGGGTCTTGCAGCCAACATTTTCGCGTCCGCCATTGTGCCGAACGATCTTGATGAGATCCGGCTGACCCAAGACGAGCGCGCCGAGCTCAGCGAGCGTGAGATCGACGTGCGCGAAGACGGGCGCAAGACGCTTTTCGTGGCCAATGCCCAAGGCTTGGCCCTTGCGCTTGATCGGGTGATCGCGTCGGCCGCGTTAACAGCGGATGAAGTCGCGACCAATCCTGACAGCTTGGCCGACCTTTTGCAGGCCGAGGGCTTCCCGGTCTTCGGTGCAGTCTCACCAACATTGCTTGAGATCGCGCTGCGCCTTCGCGATTTTCAAAACGCCCTCGCCGTGATCGGTCCGCTCTTGGCGATTGGCCTGGCCGTCGTCGGCTTTCTTTGGGCGCTAAGCCGGGTCAAGCGGGATTTTCGCGCGCGCCTTTCGGTCGAACGCTGGACAATGGCATTTTTGATCTTCGCCTCATCGGTGGCGATTTTAACCACTGTGGCGATCCTGGCTGCAGTCACCGTCCCGTCCTTTACCTTCTTTCGCGAATACGGGCTGGTGCAGTTTCTCACCGGTCTGACCTGGGCGCCGGCCGGGGACGTGGTCGGCGTGCCGGAGGGGCGCGACGGCGGCTACGCCTCGCAGCTCGGCTTTCTGCCGTTGATTTGGGGCACGCTCTATATCTCGGTGGTCGCCTTGCTCGTCGCCGTACCTTTGGGTCTTTTGGCAGCGATTTACCTGTCGGAATTCGCCAGTTCTCGGGTGCGCTCCTGGGTGAAACCTGCGCTTGAGATCCTGGCCGGCGTTCCGACCATCGTCTACGGCATTTTCGCCCTCGTCACGATTGGTGCGTTTCTGCGATCGGTCGTGGGCGCAAGTACGATGCCCAACACCGTGTCAGTCGTCACAGCGGGCGTCGTCATGGGCATGATGCTGGTGCCTTTCGTCTCATCGCTCAGCGATGACGTGATCAACGCCGTGCCCCAGGCGATGCGCGACGGCTCACTGGGCCTCGGCGCCACGCCGTCGGAGACCGTCATCAAAGTGATCCTGCCCGCCGCCCTTCCCGGCATTGTCGGCGCGATTGTTCTGGCCGCGAGCCGGGCCATCGGTGAGACGATGATCGTCGTGCTGGCTGCGGGGGCCTTGTCGAATGTCACAGGACTGGAAACGAACCCGTTCGGCGCCGTCGTCACTGTGACCACGCGTATCGTGGCGGTTCTGACTGGCGAGGGGTCGGGCTTCGACTCTATCGACGTTGTCGCAATCTTCGCCCTCGCCTTCACTTTGTTCTTCATCACGCTGGGCCTGAACCTTCTGGCGCAGCGGATCGTGCGCAAATATCGGGAGCAATATGAGTAATGGCTGATCTTTCCGCCGGACCCGCCCCCAAGCCAGCGATCTCGCTGTTCGTCACGCCCGCCCAAGTGCGCAAGCGCCACCGGCAGGGCACGGCGTTGCGCTATTTTGGGCTCGCCGCGATCAGCTTGGTGCTGTTCTTTCTGGCGGTCCTGCTGTTCTCGATCGTATCACGCGGCTTGCCCGCATTATGGCAGTATCAAGCGCAGATTGAGCTGTTATACGACCCTGAGATCCTGACCCCGGACGAGGGGGAGGCGACGTCGGAGACCGTCTCCCGCGTCAGCCTGCGTTCGGGCTTTGAACGCGGCATTTTCGCGGGCTCCATGAGGCGCACTTTAGAAGGCGCAGGGATCGACACGGCCGAGTTTGCCGATGGCGATCTGTCTGAGTTGATCTTTGCCGCCAACCGCCGCGACTTGCGCGACCGGGTCGCCGCCAACCTCAATCTGATCGGCACGACTGAGACGGTAAATATCCCCATCGCTCTGACCGTGACGCGGTATCTGTCTGGTGAGCTGTCGGGCGAAGGCCGGGCCCAGATGCCCCCGGGCATCGAGGAGCCACAGCTTCGCCTGATCGACGCGATGGTCGAGGCCGGCCTGATCGAACGCGGCTTCCGCTGGGCCTTTTTCAGCAATGTCTACAGCCAATCTGGAGAGGTCGCGGGGATCGGCCCGGCGCTGATGGGCTCGCTCTATATGATGCTTGTCGTCCTGGTCTTTTCGCTGATCTTTGGGGTCGCGGCCTCGATCTATCTTGAGGAATTCGCGCCAAAGAACCGCCTTACCGATTTCATCGAGATCAACATCTCCAATCTCGCGGCGGTGCCATCTATCGTCTACGGCATCCTGGGCGCGGCGATCTTATTCACGCTGACCGATCTGGGCTTTGGCAATTCGATCCGCGGCACCGCGCTTCTGGGAGGGATTGTCTTATCGCTTATGACGCTGCCGACCATTGTGATCGCCACGCGCGCGGCATTGAAGGGCGTGCCACCGTCGATCCGGGATGCAGCGCTAGGTGTCGGTGCGTCCAAGATGCAGACGACGTTTCACCATGTGTTGCCGCTCGCGGCGCCCGGAATTCTGACCGGGACGATCATTGGGATTGCCCAAGCCTTGGGAGAGACCGCGCCGCTGTTGCTCATCGGGTTGTCGGTCTCAACCGGGGCCGAGCTTTTGTCGTCGCCTCTCAATGGCGGCCTTCTGGAACAAACACAGTCGATGCCGACCGTCGTCTATCTGTTTGCTCAGAACGAGGACGCCCCCGTGCGCGAAGGTTTGGCCCAGTCGGCCATCCTTGTGATGCTGCTGCTCTTGTTTGCCCTGAACATTTTGGCGATCTTTCTGCGGCGGAAATTCGAGCGGAGATGGTGATCGATGGAGGATAGCGATATGAACGATATGCGTTTTGCACAGGCCGACTTGGAGGCTGCGGCCACGAAGTTCAGCGCCCGCAACGTCGATGTCTTCTACGGCGACACCCATGCCATCAAAAGCGTGGATGTGGATATTGCCGACAAGACCGTGACCGCCTTCATCGGCCCTTCGGGCTGCGGGAAATCGACCTTTCTGCGCTGTCTGAACAGGATGAATGACACCATCGACGTGGCGCGCGTCAGCGGTGAGATCACGCTCGATGGTGAGGATATCTACGACAAGCGGGTCGATCCCGTTCAGTTGCGCGCCAAGGTCGGCATGGTCTTTCAAAAGCCCAATCCGTTCCCGAAATCGATCTACGACAACGTCGCCTATGGCCCGCGCATCCACGGCCTTGCGCGGGACAAAGGCACTCTGGATCAGATCGTGCAGGATAGCCTGGAGCGTGCAGCCCTGTGGGAGGAGGTCAAAGACCGCCTCGGCCAGCCGGGCACTGGCCTGTCGGGCGGTCAGCAACAGCGCCTTTGCATCGCGCGCGCCGTGGCGACCAACCCCGAGGTTCTTTTGATGGATGAGCCGTGTTCGGCGCTTGATCCGATCGCGACGGCCCAGGTCGAAGAACTGATCGATGATCTGCGGTCGCGCTTCTCGGTTGTGATCGTCACCCACTCGATGCAGCAAGCCGCCCGCGTTAGCCAGCGCACGGCCTTCTTCCATTTGGGCGAGTTGGTTGAGTTCGGTGATACCGGGCAAATTTTCACCAACCCGTCCGACAGCCGTACCGAGAGTTATATTACCGGGCGCATTGGCTAAAGGCCGCGCACACAAGGATAAAACACATGCCACAAGAGCATATCGTTTCCAGCTTTGACCGAGATCTCGAGGGGATTCAGGCCCTCATCATGCGAATGGGCGGCTTGGTCGAGGAGAGCATCTTGAATGCCGCGACCGCGCTGGAGACCCGCGATGAGGAACTGGCGCAGCGCGTGCGTCGCGCCGATAAGGCCATTGATGAGCTCGAGCTTCAGGTCAACGAGGAAGCCGCCCGGATCATCGCACTACGTGCGCCCGCAGCGAGCGATCTGCGCACTGTCCTGAGCATCTTCCGCCTGTCTGCAAATCTCGAGCGCATCGGTGACTATTCCAAGAACATCGCCAAACGCTCCACCGTGCTGATCCAAACCCAGCCGATCAACGGCACGGCTCACGCGCTCAAGCGGATGGCGGGATCGGTTGAGGTGATGCTTAAGGACGTACTTGACGCCTACATTCAGCGCGACGCGGAATTGGCCGAGGACGTGCGCGCGCGCGATCATCAGGTCGATCAGATGTATTCAGCGCTCTTCCGCGAATACCTGACCCATATGATGGAGGATCCGCGCAACATCACCGCCTGTATGCACTTGCACTTCATCGCTAAGAACGTGGAACGCATGGGCGATCACGTGACCTCGATAGCCGAACAGGTGATTTACATGGTCACAGGCGAGTTGCCCGACGAGGACCGCCAAAAAGAAGACCGAACGCCCTATGAGGGTGTGGTGAGCTAGGCCATGGCGGGCGAACCCACGGTCTTGGTGGTGGAGGATGAACCGGCTCAGCGCGAAGTGCTCGTCTACAACATCGCGGCCGAGGGCTATCTTGTACAAACGGCTGCATCCGGCGACGAAGCGCTCCTGCTTGTTCAAGAAGAGCCGCCCGATCTGGTCGTGCTCGATTGGATGCTGCCGGGCCTGTCAGGGATCGAGGTCTGCCGTCAGCTAAAGGCCGGTCGCGACACGGCGGCCATCCCGGTCATCATGCTCTCGGCCCGGTCCGAGGAGGTCGACAAATTGCGCGGGCTTGAGATCGGTGCGGACGATTATGTCACGAAACCCTATTCCGTGGCTGAGCTTTTGGCCCGTTTGCGCACCCAGATGCGCCGCATCCGGCCCGCCTCCACCTCCGAGGCGCTGACCTATGAGGACATTCGCGTGGATCTGGCCGCCCACCGGGTGTTCCGCGAGGAGACAGAAGTGGCGCTGGGGCCAACGGAATTTCGCCTGCTGACCACATTCATGGAACGGCCAGGCCGCGTTTGGAGCCGAGAGCAGCTGCTCGACCGGGTCTGGGGGCGAGAGATCTATGTCGATAGCCGCACCGTGGACGTCCATATCGGGCGATTGCGAAAGGCCCTGCGCAAAGCGGGCGAGGGTGATCCGATCCGAACGGTGCGCGGCGCAGGCTACTCCCTCGGCTAAGCCTCAGAGGGCTAGGATCGGCTATATCCGAAGCCTGCTTAGGAAACGCGCCTGCGGCAAAACTGGCGCTATCCGAATGGGGTGCCTGGCCCTATGATTTTGTCGAGGTTAGGAGAGAACCGCCGGTATCTCCAGATGTAATTGACCCAACAGACAGGGAACGCCGACATGAAAATGACGACCGAAGAAGCCTTTGTAAAAGTCCTGCAGATGCACGGAATTGAGCATGCATTCGGTATCATCGGGTCGGCTATGATGCCGATCTCGGACCTTTTCCCGGCGGCCGGTATCAAGTTCTGGGACTGTGCCCATGAATGCAATGCCGGCATGTCGGCGGATGGCTACACCCGCTCGACCGGCAAGATGGCGATGGCAATTGCCCAAAACGGCCCGGGCATCACCAATTTCGTCACGCCGATCATGACGGCGTTCTGGAACCACACGCCGCTTCTGCTGGTCACACCGCAGGCCGCCAACAAGACCATCGGGCAGGGCGGCTTTCAGGAGATGCAGCAGATGCGCCTGTTCTCCGATTGCGTCTGTTACCAGGAAGAAGTTCGCGACCCCTCGCGCATCGCCGAAGTGTTGAACCGCGTGATCCTCAAGGCCTTCCGTGGCTCTGCGCCCGCACAGATCAACGTGCCGCGCGATTTTTGGACACAAGTGATCGACATCGATCTTCCGCAAGTGGTGCGGATCGAGCATCCCTCGGGTGACGCGGCGGCCATCGCCAAGGCGGCCGAGCTTTTGAGCAAGGCCAAATTCCCTGTGATCCTGAACGGCGCTGGTGTGATCTTGTCGGGCGGCATTGAGGCTTCCGCTAAGCTCGCCGAGGCGCTGTCTGCACCGGTTTGCTGCAACTACCAGCACAACGATGCTTTCCCGGGAAACCACCCGCTTTTTTGCGGGCCGCTGGGCTATAACGGCTCAAAGGCGGGCATGAAGATGATCTCGCAGGCCGATGTGGTTTTGGCCCTAGGCACGCGGCTCAACCCGTTCTCCTCGCTTCCGGCCTATCAGACCGAATATTGGCCCGCTAACGCCAAGCTGATCCAAGTTGATATAAACGCGGATCGGATCGGCCTGACCAAGCGCGTCGATGTCGGTATCCAGGGTGACGCGAAGAAAGTGGCCGAGGCGCTTTTAGCCGGTCTCTCTGACAACGCGGGCGAAGCTGGACGGGCCGACCGCGAGGCCACGATCGCGCAAGCGAAATCTGCTTGGGCGCAGGAGCTCTCGTCGATGGACCATGAGGAAGACGACGACGGTACAAGCTGGAACGAGCGTGCCCGCAACCGTGAGCCCGACCGTATGAGCCCGCGCATGGCTTGGCGGGCGATTCAGCAGGTGCTACCGCGTGAGGCGATCATCTCCTCGGATATCGGCAATAACTGCGCCATCGGCAATGCCTATCCAAGCTTTGACGAGGGCCGCAAATACCTTGCGCCCGGTCTATTTGGACCCTGCGGCTATGGCCTGCCGTCAATCCTGGGCGCCAAGATCGGCAACCCGGATGTGCCGGTCGTGGGCTTTGCGGGTGACGGTGCCTTTGGCATCTCGATGAACGAAATGACGGCTTGCGGTCGTAACGATTGGCCGCCGATCACGATGATCATCTTCCGCAATTACCAGTGGGGCGCGGAAAAGCGGAACACCACGCTTTGGTTCGAAGATAATTTTGTCGGAACCGAGCTCAATCTGGGTGTGGAATACGCCAAGATCGCCGATGGCTGCGGCCTGAAGGGCGTGCAGGTGACCGGCATGGACGCCCTGACCGATGCTCTGAATGTCGCCGTTAAAGAGCAAATGGAAGACGGCGTGACGACCTTTATTGAGGTGGTTCTGAACCAAGAGCTGGGCGAGCCGTTCCGCCGCGATGCTATGAAAAAGCCGGTCTCGGTCGCGGGTATCAATCCGGCCGATTTCATGCCGCAAGAGCCCGCGCTCTAAGCGTGTCTGAGCAAAGCCCCCCGGCGGTTTTCACACGTCTCGAGGAGGTTTGCCGGGCTCATAAGCCGCGGCTGATCTTCCCCGAGGGCAATGATCCTCGCGTGCGCGCGGCGGCTGAAAGAGCCGCCGCCGCAGGCTTGGCGCAGCCCATCCTGTTGGGATCGGATCTCGGGCAGGCGGCGACGGGCGTCAGCCATTTCAGCCCCGAGGTATCGCCGCATTTCCAGGCCTATTCGGAGGCCTTTCACCAGTTGCGCAAGCACAAGGGCGTGGATCTGCCCGGCGCGGCAGAGGCGATGCGCAACCCCCTGGTCTTTGCCGCGATGGCGGTCAGGCAAGGGGATGCGGACGGCACGATCGGGGGCGCGGTCAATGCCACCGCCGATATCGTGCGCGCCGCCTTGCAGGTCATCGGGACGGCGCCTGATCAATCGATGGTGTCGAGCTTTTTTCTGATGCAATTGCCGCCGCCCCAAAACCGTGCGGTAATCTTTGCCGATTGCGGCCTGGTGGTTGAGCCATCGCCCAGCGAACTGGCCGAAATCGCGATTGCCTCAGCGCGGTCCCTACGCCTGCTCACCGGGGAAGAGCCGCGCATCGCATTCCTCTCCTTCTCCACACTCGGCAGTGCGCAGCACGTACGCATCAATGCAACGCGCGAGGCTTTGTCCCTTGCGAAGGCACGCGCGCCCGAGATCGCCATGGATGGTGAGTTGCAATTCGATGCGGCCATGGTTTCTGAAATCGCGGAACGCAAAGCTTCCGGCTCTCCGGTCGCTGGCCAGGCCAATGTCTTTGTGTTTCCAAATCTCGAAGCTGGAAATATCGGCTACAAGATCGCCGAGCGCATTGGCGGTGCTATCGCCATCGGGCCCACGCTCCAGGGCCTTGCCCGTCCGGCCAACGATCTATCGCGCGGCTGTTCGGCCGAGGACATCTACAAAATGATTGCCGTCACGGGCGCACAAGCGGCGGCAGATCAAGCGACCGTTTAGGCGGTTGGCGCCGTCCCGCAGGTGCGGAAGGCTTCGACCTCCGGTGCGGCCCCGTCGAGCGAAATCTCAACTTCGCGCGTCCCCAAGCTTGCTCGCGCGGTGGTGTTGAATTGCAAGCCGTCTAGAACATTGCCAAAACCCCGATCCGCAACGGTGAGCACGCGCCTATCCGGGCTGAGCACCTGCGCGCCGGTCTGAATGAAAATCGGCCGGGGACCGTTGAATTGCATGGCGAATACTGAGGCTTCTGGCCATGCTTCCTCACCCGAGAGGGTAATCGTGTAGAGCGGTCCCGACGGGTCGAAGGTCAGCTCAACCGTATGGCCGGGCTCTTGGTGGGTGAGACGGCAAAGTCCGGCCTCGCTTGACGCCTGCCAAGCAACGGCGGGAAGTGGAACGGTGAGGGCGAGCAGAAAAGGGATCATACGCATGACGGGTATTTAGCGCGGAGGAAGGCAAGGCCAAATCCGTCTACCAAATCCGTGGCGCTCTCTGCGCGTCGGTCTATTTGCACCACGATGACGCTACCCACTGAACATGTTCAAGACTACCCCCGCCCACCGCTTCTAGAGCCTGCGCCCTATCGCATCACCGCGGAGGCCGCTGGCCACCGCGTCATTGACACCGAAGGCGCCTGGCGGGTCTGCGAAACGCACCATCCGCCGACCTACTATTTCCCGGTAGGGTCTATCATCGCCGAGCTTGTCCCTGCCCGCGGATCGTCCTGGTGCGAGTGGAAGGGGCAGGCGAGCTATTGGAGCCTCAAGATCGGCGAGGTCGTTCTTCCACGCATTGGCTGGAGCTATCCCAGACCCAGCCCGGGCTTTGAGCCGATCGGTGACTACTTGAGCTTCTACCCCGAGCATTTCGAGAGCGCCGAGGTCGCGGGCCTAAAGGTCCGCGCCCAGCCAGGGGATTTTTATGGTGGCTGGGTGACGGACAACTTGACCGGGATCGTGAAGGGCGGGCCGGGGACGTTGGGGTGGTGAGGGTAGCAACTTGTGCTGACGCCGAGCTAACCCGACCGCTTCTTCCGCCGCTTCACCCCGCCCCTCTGCCCAGGCCGACCCGCCGTACTCCGGCCCTCGGCCTTGGCGGCGTCTTCCACCGCTTGCTCGACGGCTGATTGGCGCGCCAGGGGGTCGTCGGCAACGGCCAAATCCACCGCTTCCAGGCGCTTGATCTCGTCGCGCATCCGGGCGGCTTCCTCAAACTCCAGGTTCTCGGCCGCCTTGCGCATCTGGTCCTTGAGCGCGCTGAGATGTGCTTGCAGGTTCGCGCCGACATTGGCCTTGTCGACTTTCGCCGTCACGCGGTTCATGTCCACATCGCCCTTATAGAGACCGGCCAAAACGTCCTCGACGTTCTTCTTCACAGTTTCCGGCGTGATCCCGTGCTCTTCATTATAGGCAATCTGCTTGGCGCGGCGGCGGTCGGTCTCGCGCATCGCGCGTTCCATCGAGCCGGTGATTTTGTCAGCATACATGATCACTCGGCCCTCGGCGTTCCGCGCGGCGCGTCCGATGGTCTGCACCAAGGAGGTTTCCGAGCGCAAAAACCCCTCTTTGTCGGCATCCAGAATGGCCACAAGGCCGCATTCGGGGATGTCGAGACCCTCACGCAGCAGGTTGATGCCCACCAGGACGTCGAAGGCTCCCAGCCGCAGATCGCGCAAGATCTCGATACGCTCGATCGTATCGATATCGGAATGCATATAGCGCACGCGTACGCCGTGTTCGTGCAGGTATTCTGTCAGATCCTCGGCCATGCGCTTGGTCAGCGTCGTGACCAGGACGCGGAAGCCGTCTGCGGCGACTTTCTTAACCTCATCAAGAAGGTCATCGACCTGCATATCGACCGGGCGGATTTCAACCTGCGGGTCAAGAAGGCCGGTAGGACGGATCACCTGTTCGGTGAAAACGCCGCCTGAACGGTCGATCTCCCAGGCCGCTGGCGTGGCCGAGACAAACACAGATTGCGGGCGCATTGCGTCCCATTCCTCAAATTTGAGTGGGCGGTTGTCCATGCAGGACGGCAGGCGAAAGCCATGCTCGGCCAGGGTAAATTTGCGCCGATAGTCGCCGCGATACATGCCACCGATTTGCGGCACACTCACATGGCTTTCATCCGCGAAGACGATGGCATTGTCAGGGATGTATTCGAACAGCGTCGGCGGCGGCTCACCGGGTGCGCGACCGGTCAGATAACGCGAGTAATTCTCGATCCCGTTGCAGACACCTGTGGCCTCCAGCATTTCGAGATCGAAGTTCGTGCGCTGCTCCAGGCGCTGGGCCTCGAGAAGTTTGCCCTCGCCGACAAGCTGATCTAGGCGCACCTGAAGCTCGGCTTTGATGCCTTTCATCGCCTGCTGCATCGTCGGGCGCGGCGTCACATAGTGCGAATTGGCGTAGACCCGGATCTTATCGAACGTGTCGGTCTTAGCGCCGGTGAGCGGGTCGAATTCGGTGATGCCTTCGAGCTCTTCTCCGAAAAAGCTGAGCTTCCAGGCACGGTCTTCGAGGTGGGCCGGCCAGATCTCCAGGCTGTCGCCGCGCACGCGGAAGCTTCCGCGCGCGAAGGCCTGATCGTTTCGGCGGTATTGCTGCGCCACCAGATCGGCCATCACTTTGCGCTGATCATAATCGCGCCCAGCATGCAGGTCTTGTGTCATCGCGCCGTAAGTCTCGACCGAGCCGATACCGTAAATGCAGCTGACCGAGGCGACGATCACAACATCGTCCCGCTCGAGCAGGGCCCGGGTGGCCGAGTGGCGCATCCGATCAATCTGCTCGTTAATCTGGCTTTCCTTCTCGATATATGTGTCGGAGCGGGCGACATAGGCCTCGGGCTGATAGTAGTCGTAGTAGCTGACGAAGTACTCGACCGCGTTTTCCGGAAAGAAGCCTTTGAACTCGCCGTAAAGCTGAGCGGCCAGGGTCTTGTTGGGCGCCAAGATTATGGCCGGGCGCTGAGTTTCCTCGATCACTTTAGCCATGGTGAACGTCTTGCCGGTGCCGGTCGCGCCCAACAGGACCTGATCCTGTTCCAAGGAGTTGATGCCCTCAGACAGCTCAGCAATGGCCGTGGGCTGATCGCCCGCCGGCTCAAACTCGGTATGCATCACAAAGCGTTTGCCGCCTTCGAGCTTTTCGCGCTGCGCCGCGACGCTGACATCGCGGTCCGAGGGCGGCATGGCTTGCGGGGAGTTGTTATGCATCGGTCGGATCCAGGTTTGCTGACGCGTCAGGCGGGAAAAGATCTCTCACATATCAATATGAGCGCCGCGCGCCTGCCTGCAAGTTGCGGCAACGGGCACAGGCATCGGCCAAGTGGGAAAAATCGAAATCGCTGCGAAATCTTAACCTTCTTTTAACCGGTTTCTCGCTAGCGTCACAGGGCAAGCAGCAGATGCGGTTGTCGGTAGGCGCCGAACCACCCACCCCACCCCTCGCTCCCTCGGAGCTTGTCGACAACCCTCTGCTGCCTGACGAACCTTCCCGAAAAGTTGACCCAGCACGCACAGTGGCGCATAGCCGCTTTTGGGGTGACCGACCGGCCCTTGATGGCTTAGCCTGAGGCTCACACCAGGGGCGCGGGCGCGATGCGTATTACGGCAATCACACCGATGAAGAACGAGGGGCCATACATCCTCGAATGGCTCGCCTATCACCATTTGATCGGGGTGAACGATTTTCTGGTGTTCACCAATGCTTGCGCGGATGGTAGCGATCAGATGCTCGAGCGTCTCGACGAGATGGGGATCGTGCGGCATATGCCAAACCCCTCCACCGTCACTGGGAGCACCGCCCACCATCTGGAACTGATCCGCTATATCAATGCCTTCCCGCGGATCCGCCGCTCAGACTGGCACATCAATATCGACGCCGATGAGTTCATCGCAGTCCGGGCCGGGGACGGAGCTTTGAGTGATCTTTTTGCGGCTGCGCCGGACGCGCAACTGATATCACTCCTGCAGATCCCCTATGGCAGTCAGGGTCAGCGGGAGATGCAAGACGCGCTACAGATCCGGCAATTCACACATGCCTTTGACTGGCGCGCGGAGGGCGCTGACCGTCGCTCTCGTTTGGGCATCAAAACTCTGGTTCGGCGCGATGCGCCCATGCGCCGGATCGTCAATCACGCGCCGAAGCTGCGCAAGCGCGGGCTGGATGATCTTTGTTGGGTCAACGGGGGCGGCGTGCCGATCGACCTAGAACTCGCCAGCAGCATCCCCAAGTCTTTTCCCCCGAATTATTGGAGCGGCGCGCTCGCTCAAATTAACCACTACGCGGTACGCTCGATGGACGCCTATCTGGTTCAATCGGATCGCGGCAACGCCAATCGGGGCAGTGACGCAAATCTCAAATACTGGCGAGTGCACGACATCAACGAAGTCGAAGACGGTACGGCCTTGCGCTTTGCCGAGAGGGTCGAGGCTTTGCGTCAAGACTGGTTGCGCGATCCAGAGCTGCGCGATCTACACGCGGCGTCGTTTGCCTGGCACGTCAATCGGATCGAAGAGCTTAAGCAAGACCCCGAGCGCGCCCGACTGCGCCGCCGGATTGAGCGATGGCATCGCCGGACCTATGAAAGCCCGGCCGAGGCGGCGGAATGAGCACGCCCGAGGGCTATGAGATCCGGCTAAGTGATCCACGTGCGGCGGATCTTGCGCCGCTTTTTGCGGCCCATGTTGCCCATGGCGCCGCGCATTATCCGTCTGAGAGCAACCATGAGCTGAGCGCCGATGACCTCTTTGGCACCTCCGCCGCGTTTTTCGTTGCGCGCGAGGTGGAAACTGGTGAACCGGTTGGGATGGCCGCCCTCGTGGCGCTGTCGTCAGACGCTGCGGAACTAAAGTCAATGCATGTGCTGCCGGTGGCGCGGGGCTCGGGGCTTGCGTCTGCCTTGATGCAGGCGGTCCTTTTTGAGGCTCAGTGCCAGAGTTTTGAGAACATTTGGCTGGAGACGGGCAGTCGTGACGCCTCGGCGGCGGCGCGAAGGCTTTATGCCCGCTATGGCTTCGAGCTTTGCCCGCCATTTGGCGCCTATGTCGAGGATCCAGAGAGTGTCTTCATGACGCTGGCATTGACCCGGTCGAGCCAATCCGCGACACCGCCAATAGCGACCCCTTAGCTCAACTGGATAGAGCAGCTGACTTCTAATCAGCAGGTTGAGGGTTCGAGTCCTTCAGGGGTCGCCAAATCCCAGTTCACCATCGCAATGATCGACAGGCCAATGCGGAAGGTCTATCACCGCCGCGAGTGAGGGCGCTGAGAAAGACACAAGACATGGATCCCGAAGTCCTTTTGCGAAAGATGTTCGACCGCGCCGTGGAAGTCGCCGACCCGATGCGTAGCATTGCCGACTACCTGCCGGAAAAGCCTTCGGGACGCGTCGTTATTTTGGGCGCCGGTAAAGCCTCAGCGCGCATGGCTGAGGCTGTTGAGGCGGTCTGGGGGCCGTGCGAAGGGCTGGTGATCACGCGCTACGGCTATGGGCGCCTCTGTCAGGGTGTCGAGATTGTGGAGGCATCGCATCCCATTCCCGACGTAAGCGGCATGCGCGCGACCAAGCGCATGCTGGAGCTTGCCGATAGCCTCACCGAGGACGACTTTGCGCTCATCTTGATTTCGGGCGGCGCATCTTCGCTGCTCGTCGCGCCGGCGGGTGGAATCACACTAACAGAAAAACAAGAGCTGAGCACCGCATTGCTGGCCTCGGGCGCGCCGATCCATGAGCTCAACGTTGTGCGGCGCGCGATTAGCCGGATCAAAGGTGGGCGCCTCGCGGCACGGATCTATCCCGCGCGTACGCTGTGCTTGGCCATTTCCGATGTGGCCGGTGATAATCCGCTCTTCATTGGCTCGGGTCCAACAGTGGCCGGGCCAAGCGGCGCGCTGGATGCGAGTGAGATTTTGCGGCGATTGAAGATCTCAATCCCGGCATCGATCCGAGCGGCCTTGGATGCGCCCAACGACGCCCCGCATGTCAACGACCCACGGCTGTCGCGTGCGGAAACGATCGTTTATGCAGCACCGTCGCAATCGCTTTCGGCGGCGGCGAAATTGGCGCAGGACCAAAAGGTAGAGGTGCGCCTGATCGGTGACGCGGTCGAGGGAGAGGCGCGCGACATTGCAAAGGCCCATGCTCAAGCGGCCATTCGCTTGCAAAGAGACCTTAGCGGGCCGTGCGTGCTGATGTCAGGCGGAGAGCTCACCGTGACCCGAACTGGTGACGGCTCTGGCGGGCCGAATGCGGAATACGCCCTCGCGCTTGCCCTGGCGCTGCAGGGTGCCCCGGGAATTTATGGAATTGCTTGCGACACGGACGGCGTCGATGGCGCGGAAGAAGTCGCGGGAGCTATGGTGACACCGGAAAGCCTGCGCGGCTTGCGCAATCTAGCCGAAGAGGCCCTGCTTCAAAACGATGCGCACGGCTTTTGGGGGCGGGCCGGTGGTCAGATTGTGACCGGGCCCACTCTGACCAATGTGAACGATTTCCGGGCCATCTTCGTGGAGCCCTTGGCCTGACAAAGAGCCCGAATCAGAGCTGGCTGCAGGCTTCGTCCCGGGGCGTTGCGAGGCGAAAACCACAGCGATTGCGCTTTTCTTGCCCGTGAAAGCGTCCCCATGGGGCTAAAATCCCGCGTCTTTCCAGTTTCTTACGCAGGCTTGATCGCCTATATTCGCGCAACGCTGCCTGGGAGGGATGCATGATACGCTCCGAGCTTGTTCAAAAGCTGTCTGACGAAAACCCACATCTCTTCCAACGTGATGTCGAACGCATCGTGAATGCGATCTTTGAAGAGATCATCGAAGCCATGGCCAATGGCGACCGCGTTGAACTGCGCGGCTTTGGCGCGTTTTCTGTCAAGAAACGAGACGCTCGAACCGGCCGCAACCCGCGTACGGGCGAGAGTGTCTCTGTCGATGAAAAGCACGTGCCGTTTTTCAAGGCGGGCAAGCTGCTGCGGGATCGGCTGAACCCTTAAGCCAGCTATTCCCCTGGTCATTGCCGAGCGTCCTGGGCTAGGTCGATTGCACGGGAAAGGAAGCTTACCATGCGCTTGATCAAGTTATTTCTGTTGGCCGTTATCCTGGTTGGACTCGTGATCGCGGCTTTGGCGAACCAACAGTCCGTGACACTCTCGCTGTTGCCTGCAGGGCTCGCCGGTTGGATGGACTGGACCTATGATATCCAACTGCCGTTATTTGTCGTCATCTTCGCAGGGATCCTAGTGGGCCTCGTGTTGGGCTACATTCTGGAATGGCTGCGGGAGCATCGATACCGCGCCGAGGCCAGCAAGGAGCGGCGCGCGCGCACCAAGCTTGAGCGTGAGATGGATGACCTCAAAGGAAAGACGCGCGGTGATCAGGATGAGGTCCTGTCGCTTTTGGACGATACCGCGCGCAGCAGCTGAGCCCCATGCCGGTCGCCATTAAATTCTGCGGTTTGTCAAAGCCCGCCGATATCGACGCGGCTGTGTCCGCTGGCGCGGCCTATGTCGGGTTTGTGTTTTTCGCTAAATCTCCGCGCGCTGTGACATTGGCGCAAGCGCGCGACCTGGCACGCCTGGTCCCGCCGGGCATCGCGCGGGTCGGTCTTTGCGTGGATATGAATGACGCGGGTCTTGAGGAGATCGCGGCATCAGGCGCGGTCGACACGCTACAGCTTCATGGTGCGGAAAGCCCCGGGCGAGTGACCGAGGTCAAAGCGCGCTTCGGCCTACCGGTGATCAAGGCTGTTGGCTTGTCACAGCGGACTGATCTTGAGCGTGTCCGGGCCTTCGCGAGGGTGGCCGATCAGGTTTTGATCGATGCCAAACCGCCCGAAGGCGCCGACTTGCCGGGCGGCAACGGCGTGGCCTTCGATTGGGGCTTGGTGCAGGGCCTCGATCTACCTGTGCCGTGGCTTCTTGCCGGCGGCCTGACCCCGGACAATGTGGCCCAGGCCGTGCAGGCGACTGGGGCCCGGCAAGTGGATGTCAGCTCGGGCGTCGAAACCGCGCCGGGTCAAAAGGATCCGGCCCTGATTGCGGCCTTCGCCGAGGCCCTATCCTTCGTTCCAAGCCCCGGTTGAGCCGTTTGTCAGAGTAACTTTTGCCCGAGTAACTTTTGAATGGCGCAGGCATGGCCAATTGCGGCCGTCCGAGCTAACACTGGTTGACCAAATTGGAGGCGCGGCGCATGCCCGATGACATCCTGAACTCGTTCACCACTGGCCCAGATGAAAGCGGTCGTTTCGGCGATTTCGGCGGGCGTTTTGTGTCTGAGACTTTGATGCCGCTGATCCTGGAGCTTGAGCGTCAATACGAGATCGCCAAGACCGATCAGAGCTTTTGGGATGAGATGCACCACCTTTGGACGCATTATGTCGGTCGGCCCAGCCCCCTCTATTTCGCTGAGCGCCTGACAGAGCGTTTGGGCGGCGCCAAGATCTACCTTAAGCGCGATGAGCTCAACCACACGGGCGCGCACAAGATCAACAATGTGCTTGGCCAGATCATCCTGGCGCGCCGCATGGGCAAGACTCGGATCATCGCGGAAACGGGCGCCGGTCAACACGGTGTGGCGACGGCGACGGTTTGCGCCAAGTTCGGGCTCAAATGCGTGGTCTATATGGGCGCCCACGATGTGGAGCGCCAAAAGCCGAACGTCTTTCGCATGAAGCTGTTGGGGGCCGAGGTCGTGCCCGTCACCTCTGGCCGTGGCACGCTGAAGGACGCGATGAATGATGCCTTGCGCGATTGGGTGACCAATGTGCGCGATACGTTTTACTGCATTGGAACGGTGGCAGGGCCGCATCCCTATCCGGCCATGGTGCGCGATTTCCAGGCGATCATTGGCAAGGAGACCCGTGAGCAGATGATGGCGGCCGAGGGGCGTCTGCCCGACACGCTCATCGCGGCGATTGGCGGTGGGTCCAATGCTATGGGTCTTTTCTATCCGTTCCTGGATGAGCCCGATGTGGGGATCATCGGCGTCGAGGCCGGTGGCAAGGGCGTGAATGCCAAGATGGAACATTGTGCCAGCCTGACCGGCGGCAGGCCTGGCGTGTTGCATGGCAACCGGACATATCTTCTACAAGATGATGACGGGCAGATCCTCGAAGGTTTTTCAATCTCGGCTGGCCTGGATTATCCCGGGATCGGGCCCGAGCATGCTTGGCTCCACGATATCGGTCGGGCGCAATATGTCTCGATCACCGATACCGAAGCTTTGGATGCGTTTCAGCTCTGCTGTGAGACCGAGGGCATCATCCCGGCGCTGGAGCCCTCTCACGCCTTGGCCCATGTCACCAAGATCGCGGGTGAGCTTCCCAGCGATCATATCATCTGCATGAATATGTGCGGGCGTGGCGATAAGGACATCTTCACCGTGGCCGGTGCGCTCGGTTGGGAGATGGGCGAGGGCGGATAAACTCAGGTTTATTCCCATAAACCAGAGGCCCATAGACCTTCGGATAAACTCCAGGCAGATGGCTCGGACACCCAGCCCGCGCTTGATTTGCGGTCGTCGGCACATGACGTGTCGGCGATTTGCAAATGGAGAGACCGATGAAACGTTATCTTACAACCACCGCTTTGGCCCTCAGCCTTGTTAGCGGAACCGCTGAGGCTGCGCCCTTCGTTTTCCTTACGGATGCCAACAAGGATGAGGCCTTTGTCGAAGTTGCCGATCTCGGCCAATTTTTGACGCGTCTGCTGGGCGAGGGCGGATCTGCGCAGTGGAGCTATAACGATGATGATGATGATTTTGATGATGACGATTACGACGACGATGACGATGACGACGAAGATGACGACGATGATGATGATGATGATGATGACTGAGCAATCAGCGCGAGCGGGCGGCAGAGTGTCGCCCGTGTCGACCCCGACTGGATGAGCCTGCCATGATGCGTCGTCGCGATTTGCTTTTGGGTCTGCTGGCAACTGCCTCCTCTGTTGGCCTGGCCGAGGCGCAGACGCCCGTCGATGCAATTATCGCCCGGCTCGAAAGCGAAGGTTGGCGTTTAACACGCCAAACGCGCACTCTTCTCGGCAGGGTGCGCATAATCGCCCGCAAAGGCTCCGATCAGCGCGAAGTGGTGATCGATCCACGCAATGGCGCAATTTTGCGCGATTTCATCTATCAGGACGCGTTGAGTGGGAACGGTGGCACCGGTGCCGGTACTCGAACAAGCGGTGAGGATGAAAGCACAGGGTCGCACGGATCGTCCGACAATGATGGTGACGACGATAACGACGACGATGATGATGGTGGGGACGATGACGGCGGCGACGAGCACGATGATGATTGAGTGTGATTGAGCCCAGATGTCTCGCAAATGGATCATCCTAAGCGTTTTTGCCGTTCAGCTTGGGTGCTCGATCTTCTTCGTGGCCGAGATCCTTCTCTCGGTTCTAGGTCTGCCCTTCGATCCAATCCCCTGGCGGATCCATGAGCTGATCGAGATCGGGGCCGCCGTTGGTTTGATCTTTGGCGTCGTGGTCGGCGCGATCTATCTACGGACCGTTTTGCGACGCGCTAGGCGGGCCGAAAGCGCGCTCAGAGCGGCATCAGGGGCGTTCTGGGAGCTTATGGAGGAACGCTTCGAGCAATGGGAACTGACACCGGCTGAACGGGACGTGGCTCAATTCGCCTTAAGAGGCATGAGCCTTGCCGAGATTTCGGGCCTTCGGCAGACCTCGGAGGGTACGGTGAAGGCCCAGACGGCTGCAATCTATCGCAAGGCGGGCGTGACCTCTCGCACGGAGCTGTTGGGCTTATTCGTTGAGGATTTGATGATCGACGGCGGTCAATCGCCCGACGAATCGAGCGCGTAAGTCTCGAGCACGTCCACTGGCACCACGTTCAAGGCTTTTTGGTGCGTCGCGGCCAGATCGACCTGGGGCGCGACACCCTCTTCGTGGGCTTGCATGAAGCGGCTGGCGCACAGGCACCAGCGATCACCAGGTTTGAGCCCTGCGAAATTGTATTCCGGACGAGGCGTCGATAGGTCGTTGCCCACATATTTCGAGAAGGCCAGGAACTCCTCGGTCACCACCGCGCACACCGTGTGCGAGCCCGCGTCGAGCGGTCCGGTGTCGCAACAGCCATTTCGGTAGAACCCCGTCAGCGGATCGGTAGAGCAGGAGGCAAGCTCCGTCCCAAGCACATTGATCGAGGCCGCTTTTGCATGCGGTGCGGGCTGGGACATGGTCGTGCCTCCTCAGAGTTTTGACGGCTCGTCAAAGGATAGCGCGCGCCCGTGAAAGTCGACCCGGGCCAAGGTGTCGACGGCGCCTTGATGATGTTCTCCGTCCCAAACCTGCAGGCAAAGGGCCGCGCTTCCGGGGATGTCGTCCGCCTCCATCGACAGCCGCGCGAGGGGGGACTGAGGCTTGGCATGTGCCGCCGCGTGGTCCAGATACGCGAGACATGCCTTCTGGGTTTCGGTGGGGAAATACTGCCAAGCGACCGAATGGGTCACGAGGTGGAGATGGCCGTGACGGGCCGCGCTGAGCCGCTCGCCAAGCCAGCTTGCCGCGTCCCCCTTTTTCACCTGCGCCGAGGATAGCGCGATCGCGTGCTGCGTCAGTGCCGCGCGATCGGGTTGATCCGGCCAGATATACGCCATCAAACGAAGGTGGTCGTCAGCATCCTTGGGATCCAGCGGATTAAGATCTACGCCCGCCCGATCAGCAATGTGCAGATCGGCATTGGGCGGCATTGGCCCCTGCCAGTCGGGCATCAGGCGGACCGGGCTATCGGTTGCCCCGAAACGCGCGCCGTTCACCTCGAGGCAGTAGCGATCAAAATGCAGGTTCAGACCGGCGCTCGCGCCAAGCTCACTTAGGACGAAAGGTAGGCCGAACCGCTCGGACAGGATCAGGGCGCCTGTCATCAGAGCCACGGAACGCCGGACTTCGTTGGTTTGCGGTGGGCTGTTGAGCCAAGCCATCAGCCAGTCCGTTTCGGTTTCGAACGCGGCCATTGTGGCCCGCCAAATCGCATCGGGTGCGAATGCGGTGGGCGGAAAACTGGCCTTAAGATCGGGAACACGCCCGGCAAGCACAAGCGCATGCAAAGCGCCCGCCAGGCGCAGAGGCACCGACTGACCGGCAGATGTTACGTCACCCGACCAATCCAAAAGCCGATCAGACACGGGATCACCCGGTGCGAGGCGCTCGGCCATAAGCTGACACCATGCGCCCATAAAGGGTGATCCGAGGTGTGCACATGACTTGGCCTGAGAGCGAAACGCGGCACGCAACCGTTCGCTCATCGGAATTTGTCCATCAGCTTTTGCAACGCTGATTTAGGCTCCTCGGGTGAGGCTGCCGTCTCTTTTGGCGGGGCCTTCGCCGGTTTCGCGGCCGGCTTGTCCGAGCTTCGTGGCGGGGCCGTGCGCAGGGCCACCGCGTTCATAAAGCGGCCCTGATCCCCCTGGGCCAGATGCCCAGCGCCATCCTCGATCCCAGCCAACAGATCCTCGAGCCAGGCCGCATCCGCTTTCGCGAAATCCGAAAGAACATAGCCGGGCACGCGGTCCTTGTGACCGGGATGCCCGATGCCCAAACGCACACGGCCATAGGCCTCCGACACATGGGCGTGCAGCGAGCGCAACCCGTTATGTCCGGCATGGCCACCGCCCTGTTTGACCCTGAGCTTCCCCGGCGCCAGGTCAAGCTCATCGTGAAAGACAAGGAGATCACTGGGTTCGAGCTTGAAAAAGCGCAGCGCTTCTCCGACGGATTGCCCGGACTTATTCATGAAGGTCTCGGGTTTGAGCAATGTGACGCGCTCGCCCCCCAGCCGTCCTTCGGATAGGGCGCCCTGGAACTTGCTCCGCCAAGGGCTGAAACCATGTCCGGCCGCGATCCGGTCTACGGCCATAAAGCCGATATTGTGTCGGTTGCTTGCGTATTTCGCGCCCGGATTGCCTAGACCTACCCAGAGTTGCATCGGCACGCTCCCTGCTCATGCGCCTTAGATGCCAGCTTGCGCAGAGATTTGGCAAGCATGGCCTGCGCAAACGAAAACCCCCGCCGGTTGGGCGGGGGTTTATTTGTTCGGTGATCGAAGGATTACTCCTCGGAGGCTTCTTCCGCTGCCTCTCCCGCGCCCTCTTCGCCGCCCTCTTCGCCCTCTTCCGCTTCTGCCGAAAGCAGACCAGACGGCGCGGTGATGTTCGCGATCACAAAGTCCCGGTCGATCGTGGGCCGCGCCCCTTTGGGTAGGTTGACGCTTGAGATCGTGACGGTGTCGCCGATCTCCAGACCGTCCAGATCTACGACGACGCTCTCGGGGATCTCGTCTGCGGTCACGACAAGCTCGACCTCCTGGCGCACAACGGTCAACACGCCGCCGCGTTTAATACCCGGCGCGCTCTCTTCGTTGATGAACTCAACCTGGATGAACAGATTGACCCGGCTCGTCCGGCGCAGGCGCATAAAGTCGACATGGGTCGGCAGGTCCTTGACGACGTCACGCTGGACGTTGCGGCAGATCACCCGCACATCGTCTTGGCCTTCAACCTTCATGTTGAACAAAGTGGACAAGAAGCGCCCTGCTTTAAGCCGTTTAAGCAACTCATTGAAGGGGATTTGGATGGGCAGCGGATCGACCCCGCCGCCATAAACGATACCGGGCACTTTGCCTTCGCGGCGTGCTTGGCGGGCGGCCCCCTTGCCTGTCCCCGCGCGTGCCTCGGCGATAAGATCTGGAATCTCACCAGCCATGTAATCTCTCCTTGATGAGGGCCGCCTCCAAGGGTGTCGGCCCGGGTTGGTGGCCGGCGTATAGGGCAGATGGGGGAGAAAGAAAAGAGAGCAAACGTGGCTCCGAGGTCGGCCCAGTTCTTGCCGCGTGCCGGTCAAAGTGGCAGGGCTGGCGACGATGAATTTGATCAGCGCCATTCGCGCCGCTTCACCTGCGGTCTTAGGCTTCGTTGCTTTGGGCTTGATGTGGGGATCGATCAGCGCGCTGCTCCCACAATTCAAGGCGCATCTCGGGGTCAGTGACGCGCTTTTTGGAGTCCTTTTGACGGCCGGGTCAGCCGGGCTGTTGGTGACGATGTGGCTCGCTGCACCGTTGGATCGCCTGCTGCGCGAGCGGTCGATTACTGCCTCTGGAATTCTAGTCGTTCTCGCAGCACTGCTGACGGCCATTGCGCCCACGCCACTATGGTTTTTCTTATGTCTTCTCGGCCTGGGCTTTGGCTCGGGCCTGCTCGATGTCTTGACCAATGCGCGCTTGGCCGAGCGGGAGCTAAAGCTGTCGCGACCTTTGATGAACGCATCGCACGGCATCTATTCACTGGCTTATGTTCTCGGCGCCATCGCAACCGGCATTCTACGCGATATCGCACTCGCCCCGATCTTGATCCTCACCGTGATCGGCATGGCTGTAGTGCCCATCGCGCTTGCTGCGCGCACCCAGTGGACGCCGCCCGAGACGGCCCAGACGGGCAGGGGGCCTTTGCCGACACGGGGGATCGTCATTCTCGGGCTGATCGTGCTGATCGCATTTGGTCTTGAGACGATCACTGAGGCTTGGTCGGCCTTGCATATCGAGCGGAGCCTTGGCGGCCGCCCTGTCGAAGGTGCATTGGGGCCGGCCTTTTTGGGTCTTAGCATGGCTGTCGGGCGTTTCGGCGGTCACCTTTTGGCGCATCGGGTGCCGGAGTCCGGCCTGATGATCGGCGGAGCGGCGATGTCGGCGCTGGGCCTTTTACTTGCGGCCGGTGCTGTGTCGCCAGGTCCGGCCTATATGGGCTTTGGCCTCGTGGGGCTGGGGGTTTCGGTCCTTGCGCCCCTCGCGCTGGGACTTGTCGGGCGCATAGCCCCACCTGATCGGCGCACGGATGCGGTGGCGCGTGTCTCGGCCATCGGCTTTGCCGCTTATGTTCTCACTCCAACGCTGATGGGAACGCTGTCGGAGGGTTTTGGTCTACCGGCCGCGTTGGGCTTGGTCGCCCTGATCGCCGTGCCGATCCCCGCGCTAGTTTGGGGGCTGCGCCAGTCAAAAACTAGGCCCAATCCCCGCTGAAATGGCGCGGCACTAAAACGGTGTGCCGATCGATCTCGTCTACCTTGCGCACTCCACAAAGCCCCATACTCGTCTCAAGCTCTTTCTGGATAAGCTCGAGGGACTTGCTCACGCCCGCCTGTCCCATCGCGCCGAGGCCATAGGTGAAGGCGCGCCCGATATAGGTGCCCTTCGCCCCAAGTGCCAACGCCTTGAGCACGTCTTGGCCTGAGCGGATCCCGCTATCCATGTGAACCTCAACCTGCTCGCCGACGGCTTCAACGATCGGCTCGAGCATCCGGATCGAGCTGAGCGCGCCGTCGAGCTGCCGGCCGCCATGGTTAGACACGACGATGGCGTCCGCGCCGACATCGACCGCCCGGCGTGCATCCTCAGTGTCGAGAATGCCCTTGATGATGACCTTGCCGCCCCACCAGTCTTTGAATTGCGCGATCCGCTCCCAGTTGAGTGAGGGGTCAAATGCCTCAGCGGTCCAACTCGCCAGAGAGGAGGGGTCTTTGACGCCTTTGGCATGGCCGACGATATTGCCGAAAAAGCGCCGTTTGGTGCCCAACATCTCGAGCCCCCAAGGGATCTTGGTGGCCAGATTTGCCAAAGCGCGGGGCGTAAGCTTCGGCGGGGCAGAGAGACCGTTTTTGATATCCTTGTGCCGCTGGCCCAGGATTTGCAAATCGACCGTGATGACGATGGCAGAACAGGACGCGGCCTTGGCGCGTTCGAAGAGGCGCTGCATGAAATCGTCGTCACGCAGGGTATAGACCTGAAACCAGAACGGCCGGTTGGTTTTGGCCGCGACATCCTCGATCGAGCAAATCGACATCGTCGACAGGCAGAACGGCACACCAAACTTTTCGGCCGCACGGGCGGCCTTGATCTCCCCATCGGCCGATTGCATCCCCGTCAGGCCAACCGGGGCAAGGGCCACGGGCATCGCCACGTTTTCGCCCAGCATCTGGCCATCCGTGCTGCGACCAGCCATGTCTGTCGCAACGCGCTGGCGCAGGCGGATTTGTTGGAAATCCGAGGTGTTCTCGCGAAATGTCTGCTCGGTCCAGCTGCCGCTTTCGGCGTAATCGTAGAACATCTTCGGCACGCGCCGGCGGTAGATCGCTTTGAGGTCATCTACATTTGTTATGGTTGGCATTTGCTAAGCGTGTCCCTGACTTTTCCGCCCTTGATTTCGCTTAAGCGTTGGCGTTGGAGAGCGCCATAAGGCGCGGTGACGCGGCTCGGCGGATCGGCGCCGAGCAAGCATAGGTTACCTCTGCGTTAACCATCTGTTCACCAAATACTGAGATTTTAACCAATAGTTAAATCGAGTCTTCGGCTCTGCTGATCCAAGAGAGGTAGCATGCGCATATCCGGTCTTCCCGAGAGCCTGCGGTGTTGGTGGACTGAGCGGTCTGCAATCGGCAAGCTTGCCGCTTTGGGCGCAGGCGCGATTGTCTTTCCTTTGATGATGCAGTCCGGGCTTTTGCTGTTCTTGGTAGAGCCGGGCGCGGGCGTCTTGCTGAGCGTTGCTGCGATGAGCGCTGTGCTGGCTTCTGCAATATTCGGTTTTGCTGTGATGACCATCCTTGCCCCATTGCGTCAGATCGAGAAGAACCTGCAAAGCCTGGCAGCGGATCATCCCCCGGCTTTGCTTGGCGCCGAGCCCGGCCAGCCCGCAAACCGCGCCGGACAGATCGCTCGAAAGATCGTCCGGTTGCATGACCGTCTGCGCAAGGAAGCGGCGACTTATCAGTCTGAGGCTGAGACGGATCCTTTGACAGGCTTGTACAACCGCAGGGGCTTTGACAATCGACGCAAGGGGATCGAAAGCGCGGCGCTACTTTATATCGACATCGACAAATTCAAACAGATCAATGACGGTTTGGGCCACGCCGCAGGCGATGAACTCTTGGAGCGTACGGCCAAGATCCTTTTGTCTGCGACCCGCGATCACGACGTAGTTGCCCGGGTCGGCGGCGATGAGTTTGTCATCTTACTGCCGGATATCCCGCAAGCGCGAGCTTTGGCGATTGCAGAGCGGCTGCGCTCGGCCAGCGCAAGAGATCTCAAGCATGCGTTCGGCCATGCGACGATCTCAATCGGCGTTGCCCATCTGAATGGCGGCCGTCTAGAGCGCGCTTTGGAATTGGCCGATCAAGCCTGCTATGCGGCCAAGCGCGCAGGACGCGACCGTGTCTACAGCCAGCCAGAGCGTGACCTTGCGCCCGCGGCGCCGCTGATCGCGGAATAGCAGCAGGCGAAGTTTGGCAACGGACAAGCGTCGGTCTATGCTTCGTGGGCCCCGGCGGCCAAGCTGGCGACGAAAGCCAACACGTCCTTGGTCGGTACCCGTTCGGCTATCTTACTGACAATTGCAGATCCCACGACTGCGCCATCGGCAACCCGTGCAATGTCCCGCGCGACTTCAGGTGTGCGGATCCCGAAGCCCACCACAACCGGCAGGCCCGACGCCTCTTTTATGCGCGCGACCTCGGGCTCAACATCAACGGCCTGGGCAGCAGCGGCCCCGGTGATCCCTGTGATTGAGACGTAGTAGACGAAGCCGCTTGTGTTACGCAGCACCTGAGGCAGGCGCTCTGCATCTGTCGTCGGCGTGGCCAGCCTGACGAAGTCAATTCCAGCTGCCATGGCTGGCAGGCAGAGCTCTTCATCCTCTTCCGGCGGTAAATCGACAACAATTAACCCGTCGATCCCGGCGGTTTTCGCCTCAGCTAGGAATGTGTCGACCCCGCGCGAATAGATCGGATTGTAGTAGCCCATCAGAACAATCGGTGTGTCGCTGTCATGCTCGCGGAATCGGCGGACCATCTCGAGGGTCTTGGTTAGCGTCTGTCCCGCCTCCAGGGCGCGTTGCCCAGCCAGTTGGATCGTCGGCCCATCAGCCATCGGATCGGTGAACGGAAGACCCAGTTCGATGATGTCCACGCCCGCCTCCGGCAGGCCGAGCATGATTTCAAGCGACGTCTCCAAATCAGGATCGCCGGCCATCATATAGGCCACGAAAGCCTTCTTGTTCTGCGCGGCCAAAGACGAAAAACGCTGAGTGATGCGTGACATGGTCGGTCCTGTTTTTGCTATCCGCGCGGTGTGCGGCACCGGGGACGGAAAATCAATACCAGTGATCGGCACGCTCATTGCCCTTCGCAGAGCACTTGCCTAGAAGGCCGCGTGAGCCGCCTATAGGAGCAGATGATGGGATTTCGCATGGGCATTGTCGGGCTGCCGAATGTCGGCAAGTCGACGCTTTTCAATGCACTTACCAAAACCGCCGCTGCGCAGGCGGCTAATTTCCCGTTCTGCACCATTGAGCCCAATGTCGGCGATGTAGCCGTCCCGGATGCGCGTTTGACGCAACTGGCCGAGATCGCCAACTCGGCTCAAGTCATCCCGGCGCGCATGACATTTGTCGATATCGCGGGGCTCGTGAAAGGCGCGGCGCAGGGCGAGGGGCTCGGCAATCAGTTCTTGGCCAATATTCGCGAGGTTGACGCGATTGCCCATGTCCTGCGCTGTTTCGAGGATGAAGACGTCACCCATGTCGACGGGCGTGTGGACCCGCTCGCGGATGCCGACACAATCGAAACCGAGTTGATGCTGGCCGATTTGGAGTCGGTCGAGAAGCGGCTGTTGAATCTATCACGCAAAGTGCGCGGCGGCGATAAGGAGGCGAAGCAGCAGGAGCGGCTCCTGCTTGAGGCGCAGCGCGTGCTGGAAGCCGGTCAGCCTGCGCGCACGGTCGAGATCGACGCTGAGGACCTAAAAGCCTGGCAAATGTTGCAGCTTTTGACGGCCAAACCGATCCTATTCGTTTGCAATGTCGGGGAAGAGGACGCTGCAGAGGGCAACGCCTATTCCAGCCGGGTGGTGTCGATGGCGGAGGCGCAAGGCGCGGCGCATGTGATGATCTCCGCGCAGATCGAGGAAGAGATCAGCCAGCTGGACACTGAAGAACAAAAGGAATTCCTCGGCGAAATGGGCCTTGAGGAAGCCGGGTTGGACCGGCTGATACGTGCAGGCTATGATCTGTTGGGGTTACAGACATATTTCACCGCAGGTCCCAAGGAAGCGCGCGCCTGGACGATCCGCGCTGGTCTATCTGCGCCGCAAGCAGCCGGTGTGATCCATGGCGATTTCGAAAAGGGCTTCATCCGGGCGGAAACCGTGGCCTTTGAGGACTATGTGGCGCTGCGCGGCGAACAAGCCGCCCGCGATGCCGGGAAGCTCCGCGCGGAAGGCAAGGGCTACATCGTCCAGGACGGCGACGTCATGCACTTCCTGTTCAACGCTTGATCTGAGCGGAGCCGTAACCGATCTCACGTCGAAGAGTGTGCATGGCCTATGCGGTCTTGCCCCGCTGCGACCCTTAGCCTAAACGGGTCGGCGGAGACGTGGCCGAGTGGTCGAAGGCGCTCCCCTGCTAAGGGAGTAGGCGGGAAACCGTCTCGAGGGTTCGAATCCCTTCGTCTCCGCCACTTTATCTTGTCCGTCGTCAGAGTTTTTCGGAATTCTGATGCGATTTTGTAGCGGAAGCTCTGGTTCAGTTTCAGTTTAGGCGGCCGCGGATTGGTGCTGCAAACGACGGTCTCGGATTGTCTGTATCTTGATCTCCTCTCTCATCTTCAGGATCTTCGCTCCTCGTTCATTATAGACGTCGGCGCGGATTAGGTTGGCCAGGCTCTCGTGGTAGCGGTGGTTTTTGTAATGATCGACGAAGGCATTAATCTGCCTCTCAAGATCACCGGGTAAGAATTAGTTCTCTAGCAGAACCCGGTTTTCATCTTTTGATACCAGCGCTCGATCTTGCCCTGCGTATGCGGATGATGTGGCGCACCGTGAACGTGATCCATGCCCTTGTCATCGAGATAGTCAGCGAAGTCGTCGGCGACGTAGGGAGCGCTGTCGCCCATTGGGCTTGGACCACTGGCGCCTTCAACGGGCAACTCGTTGAGCAGCCTTGGCTTGTGCACTCGCAGCCCGAGGCCTCCAACGCCAGTTCCAGTGTGTCACTCGACCATTGCTCTTGAACCAATGGCGAACAAGGTCTCGTCATCCTTGGCTCTCATCGTGGTGCAAGGCGTCCAAGCGATAATGCAACGGCTGTGATCGTCAAGGATGGCGCTGAGATAAAACTAGCCCCAGCCAATGACCTTGAGATGGGTGAAGTCCGTCTGCCAGAGCTCGTTCGGCTTGGTTGTCTTGTCCCGGAACCCATCCAATGCCCGGCAGGCGATTGCAAAGCAATCTACCGAGAGGGGGCTGCCCGGGTCACGACATGGGCCGGTGCCGTGATCAAATCCTCGGCGCTGAGAATGCGATACAGGGATGATACCGAAACGAACTAACGCTTCTCGTCGGTGTATTTCACCGCCAGTTCGCGCGGCGTCAGGTCACATGCTAAAAGGTAAAATCGACAACATCCTCGCGTACTTTGTCCGGGATGCGGTTCCACACTGACTTGGGGCGTGGGGAACGATCGACCAAGGCATCGACGCCACCGTCGCTCCAGCGGGCATGCCAGCCTTAGTACGTGCTGATGGTGATGCCGAGCAACTTCAGGGTTTGTCGGGTTGGCGGGTGCGATGCTTCGACCGTGCGGCTCGTCCATTCTCCTCGGACCAATGCCGGACAAATGCCTCGCTCTTAAGCTTCTCTGAGCGGGGTATCTCATTCGTCGGACCCCCCATCTATTGCCTGACAGGCGAATGCGAAACATTCCGCCAAGTGGGTCTGATCATGCTTTTTTTGAGCAAACGGTTTTCCAGCGTCAATTCGGCGACCACTTCCTTGAGGGCGGAAGATTCCAAAAGTAATTCTTTGACTTCAGGGGATATCGCTTGTCGCGCCGTGTCACTCGCAAAGCGGTTCTTCCCAGTTTTGAGGAAATCCTTTGACCAGAAATACACAGGCTCTCAGCTATCTCCTCGCGGCAGCGCAGCGCAGCAATACTCTCCTCACCCCGTAATGCCGCCATGACGATCCTGAACTTCTTTTCAGCCGATTAGCGCTTGAGGATCTTCCGCTTGATGCCTCTGACCAGCTTGTCAGCGGCATCTTTCGATGTTCCGTTGTTAGGGGAAAAGCGTCCACTGGACGCCCTTCTTTTCCCTCCAACCTTATTCATTTTCGCTCCAAATTAGCTTCGATGAACCAGAACCTCTCCGTTGCTCAAACCCCCAATCTGCCCAGTAGTCGCTGGCGTTATGCACGATGCTACGAAGTCGAAGACGAAAAGACCCGAAGACACAAACGTTTTCGTTGAACATGTTAAATCTAAAAAAGTGTAATAGATGGATTGGCAGAAAGAAGAAACCTTTGCCCGTTTCCTTGTTAAAATCCGAGAACTGGGCGAATTTACGGCATCGTTGACGCAATGTTCTCTTAGCGGGTCTCCCACCTAGCCGCCAAACTTGCCCGGCTACCTATCGAAATCGACAAACCCAAACACAACGATAACAAGACTGAGTTTCTGGCCAAGAAGCGGGCTGTGTCCAAACCCCATAAGAGTACAAGTAATTTACTAGGCTGCATTTTTCAGCAAATCCTAGCTTAGGGATCAGATTTAATTGGCAACGCAAAAATCATCCGATATTTTGATAGAAATAGGCGGCTTGACCGGCAGCGCCGAAAACCAGAATATTAAAATGAGGTCGATTCAACCTGTTTGACTATCCAGTTTCTAAATCGCAGCGCGTCCCGGCTTAGAACCAAGCCGTAGTAAGAAATCAAATGATAGGATTCAACCCCTCTAACCGGATTTATTTCGGCGCATGGGACCAGACCAAGTGTCTTTACGAGATCGTCGCTTGCCGGAGGGCGTGCAAGCGCAACACCACTGACTGCCTTTGCCAGGCAGAGAGCTGCAAGCGTTGTATCCACTTGAATTTTTCGGATATCGGAGGGAAGAAAATCCACATCCAATAACTGTGTCCAATTTTTGCGGTGGTCGGCGACTTCAATAAGTATATGCTCAGATAAGTCTTCGGGTGTCCGTATTTCACTGGCGATATGTGGCAAAGCGACGGGGACTAAGCGCTCTCCAAACAGCGCTATGCTCTCTGTACCTGGCGGCGGTTGACCAAAGGAAATTGAAAAAACTGCATCGCGTGGCGGTATCTCAGCCCCCAATAGGGAGCGGAAATCCAACGACACGTCTGGGTTTGTATCAAAAAACCGAGACAGTCTTGGGGCGAGCCATCCAACATAGAGCGTTTGGGATACTCCGATTACAAGCGGCGGCGAACCGGCGGTTCCTAAAACTTCGGCTGCTTGTTCCATACGTCCGATTGCGTCACTAGCAACTACAAGCAAACCGCGGCCAGCTTCGGTGAGCGAAACCCCTGCCGCTTTGCGTTCGAAGAGTTGCCTGCCCAAGTGCTCTTCCAGAGCGCGTATCTGTTGGCTGACCGCGGGCGGTGACATTCCAAGGCGTTCGGAGGCGCGCGCGAAACTAGAGGTTCTCGCTGCTGCTTCAAAGACCCTAAGCCAATTTAGGGATGGAATACGCTTCGCCATCAGCAAGGATAAGCTCAGCTTTTCCTTAGGTGCAACACTCATAGCTTCCTGCGCAAAAAATAGGCGCTATGATAACAGGGTCATGGGAGGTACCAATGCTAGACACGCGACCCGAATTTCTCCAATCCTATCGCGCCGACGGTTTTGTCGCGGGCATACCGGTCTTTTCCTCCGAGCGTGTCGGCGAAATCCGGCATGCCATCGAGGATCTTGAAGCCAGCCACAGCGCTGGCGCCGACGCCCATAGCCTTGGCCAGTTTTTTCGCGTCAACGGGCACGTAGTGATCCCGCTGCTGGCAGAGCTCGCCCGCACGCCTGCGATCCTCGACGCGGTAGAGCATGTGCTCGGACCCAACCTGTTGGCATGGTCTGTAGAGTTATTCATCAAAGAGCCGAACAGCACCAAGACGGTCTCCTGGCATCAGGACATCACGTATTGGGGCATGGGTGAAACCGACGACGAGGTGACCGCTTGGGTGGCCCTGTCAGACGTGTCGGTCAAAGCGGGCTGTATGCGTTTTATTCCCGGAAGCCACAAAGGCGGTATCGTGGATCACGAGGATACGTTTTCGGACGACAATCTCCTGAGCCGCGGCCAGGAAATTGCTGGCATTGATGAAACGAAGGCCATGCACGGCCCGCTGAATCCCGGGGAAATGTCCATGCACCACGGCCGCTGTTTCCATGCCTCGGGTGCAAACGGAAGCGATGACCGAAGGATTGGTCTGGCAATTCGATATGTAACGCCCGAAGTGCGCGATCATGCGCCGGGCAGAGATTGGGCGATGCCGGTTCGTGGCGAAATCCCCGCCGGCGGCTGGGACTGTATCGCAGGGCCTCGCGGGCTTTTTCATCCCAACGATCTCGCGCTCTATGATCGTATCCTAGATGGACAGGCCCAGACCCTCGCCGCTGGCGCCACGCAAGACGTTGACATGTACGAAAGTGGGTCGAATGCATGAGCGCAAGACCGTCAGCTTTACAGCCATGAAGGACGGCACACAGGAAGATTATAAAATGCTAGAGCGGTTGGAGAAACCGTTTCTCGCCATGACCGGAAGTAGAATCCTAGAAGAGTTGCGCCGCGCCGGTGAAGCTACCCTTGAAGGGTATAAAATCAGCCGTCTGGAACATGGTTTGCAATCTGGCACGCGCGCATTTCGCGCGGGCGCCGATATTGATTGGGTGGTTGGCGCGCTGCTGCATGATATCGGCGACGGGCTCGCCCCACAAAACCATGACAGGATGTCCGCTGAAGTCATCCGGCCCTTTGTGCGTTGGGAAGTGTCCTGGACCGTCGAGCACCACGGATTGTTCCAGACGCTTTATTACGGTCACCACTACGGTTGGGACCGCAATGCCAGGGACAGATATCGCGATCACCCACTTTTTGAAACCTGTGCAGCCTTTTGTGAGCACTGGGATCAATCAAGCTTTGACCCCGAATACCCGATGGAGCCGCTCGATTTTTTCGAGCCAATGGTGAATGAGGTTTTCAGCCGAAAGGCCTATGCGGAGGATGTGATCCGCGACGGCGAAATCTCCGGCCTCCCCGGCCTTTTGGTTGCTGCATGAAACGCTTTTACGATTTTAGCCGCAACCCAGTGAGGCGTAACTTCACGGTCGCTGATCTCCAGGCGTTGAAAGGGACTGGGAAAGTCCTCTCAATGTCGAATCCAGCCAATAACGACGAACTTGAGGCCTGTGTCGCTGCGGGAATTGACCTCTTTGTCGTGGGCACCGAACAGATGGCCGATGTGCGCCGGATCGCGCCGACGATTTTCACCGGTGCAGGATCAACTTGGGCTCAGTTTGGCTCTGATGATGAAATTGTTGCCCACGCCTATGAGGCCATGCGAGCCGGCGCTGATATGTATTATACGCTTCGCTCGTTTGACGTGATGGAACGGATGGCCCGCGACGGTATTCCGGTGCAAAGCCATATCGGACTGATCCCAACCTTCAGCCATCACTGTGGCGGCCTGCGCGCATGGGGCCGCACGGCAGAGGAGGCGATGAAAATCTACCAGACGCTGAAACGCATGGAAGATATTGGCGTTTTTGCCGTTGAGGCCGAGTGCATCGCTGAAGAAGTGCTATCGGCCGTTAATACAAAAACGAGCGTTGTCACATTCTCCCTCGGCTCCGGCCCGGGGGGCGATGCAGTTTTCTCGTTTGTGGCTGACATCTGCGGTGAAGCGAGTGAAGAGGAAAAACCGCCCAAGCATGCCCATGCTTTTGGTCATGTGGGACGTCTGCACCGCCAAATTCAAGAGGAAAGGGTGGAGGCTTTGGGCACCTTTCACCAGGAAGTTGCCGCACGAAATTTCCCCTATGCCCAAACCAATATCGGTATGCGTGAAGGTGAAGAGGCGAAATTCCGCGAGGCGTTGGATAAATGGAAGCCTACGCACTTTTAAGGCGCAGACGGAAAATCAGACGAAGGGCATCGGCGCGATGCGTGCTGCAAAATCGCCGTCGGGATGCTTAAGCGTGAAGACCTCTACGTTTTCTGACAGATTGATCGGGATCAAGCCCACACCGATCGTGCTGCCGATACGCTCGGAATAAAGATATTCGGTCATGTACCCGATATCTTCACCGTTAAATTCGATACGTTCGGACCTTCCCTTCGGCTCTGGAAAACCCTCGATCTTGAAGCCGCATCGCAGCCGCTTCGGACCCTCGGCTTTGATCCGCGTCAGCGCAGAACGTCCGACAAAGTCATATCCGCTATCCAAATCAACAAGCGCCCCAAGACCCATCTCAAATGGGTTTGCCCGATGGCTTTGCCAGCGCATATCCGTGCCATAGGAGATCAGCCCATGCTCCATACGCTCCAGATGGTTGGGCGCACCGGGACCAATGCCAAACTCTGCACCCGCCGCTTTGACCATCTCGTAAAGCTCTGTTCCGCGCGATCCATCCCGAAGATAGAGTTCATAACCGCCCTGTTTGGACCAGCCTGCACGCGCCAGGATTAACGGAATATCGCAGAGCATTTTCTCTTCGAAGTCGAAGTAACGCATATCCTTTACGCTTTTGCCAAAGAGTTTGACTGCAAGATCAGTCGCCTTGGGCCCCTGGATGGCAAGCGGCGAAACGTCTGGTTCATCGACGAAAACATCCAGACGTCGTTCTCGTGCGATGGCTGTGGCCCATAGATGAATATCGCTGTCGGCAACTGACAGCCAATAACAATCGTCAGCCAATTTGAGCAGCACCGGATCGTTGATCATCCAGCCCTCATAATCACACAGGGGAACGTAACGGCCTTGCCCAATCCTGGTGTTATCCAAGTTCCGTGGCGTTAGATACTGCGCCAGCTTTCCCGCATCGGGCCCTTGCAATTGCACCTGACGTTGAACTGCGACATCCCAAATCACAACATTCGCTAGAAGATTGTGATATTCGGCATCTATGTCCCCAAAGTGATGAGGTATAAGCATATGATTATAGACGCCAAAACTCCGCACACCGTCTGCAACGGTGGCGTCGAAGAAAACGGATTGGCGAATATTAGGGCGGAGCCCAACGTAAAAGCTCATCGGTTTTTTTGCCGTTCTACTAGGGCGCCTTTTTTGCGGATTTTCCGCATCCAAAGGATGCCCATTTCAGCGGCTTTTGACAAGTGTCGATCGGCAAATTCCGCTCGAATGATCGCTCGGGATTTCTACCCTGTCCGGTTACCGTTCTAGCGTTGAGCAAGAGTGATATCGGCACGCATTCCCGTTCACCCATGACCGATAGAATTCTGCCATTTAATCGCTTCCCGTGGAGTGCAATGGAATTGCCGCATCCGGTGGAAACTGGCCGCCTTCAATGGCGGCCGACGGTGGATCACTGCTATTGAGGCGGAGTGCTGCATCCGGGAGATTGGCCTCGAAGCGGGCATCTACTTGGTGCAGTCAAAACGTTCGAGATGTAGATAGCAGTACCCCAGCCTCCTAGGCAGCAAATAAGTCCCTTCCGAAGGGACGAAGTATTAAGCGCTTGACTCTCTTGAACAGGTTCCGACGCTCGAGGCATTGATATCCACTTCCAACATCAAGAGGGAATGATTCCCCAATTCCGTCCAACGTTGAAAATCTGACCCGAACTACGAAGCTTTAGCTTCACAGATCCGGTTACGATTTATAATTTACTTCACGCTGAAGAAAGAGGTTTGTTTTTTGCTCAACCCACAGAATTATCGAGCTTTCAATTCGCGTATAATTTGCGCCATCCATTTATTGCCTCGTTCGTCAGTGAGCTCACTCTCCTGCATTTCGTCAATCGCCAGACCGACAAACCTAGATTTGTCCTCGGTCAACGCAAGCGACGCTTCAAAATCTTAGCCGTCAACCGGCCAGTGGTCCGCTTTTGATGCGCCCAATTTTACCACTCGCTCATGCAACCAGCCCATGGCGTCGAGAAAGTAATCTCCAAATCCCTGTTGATCGCCCAACCCGTAGAGAGCCACCGTTTTACCTTTGAGATCGTTCTCCATGAATTCGTCTTCGAGGTCTTCCCAATCGGTTTTAATTCCACCGAAGTCCCAAGATGGAATTCCCATAATCAAAAGATCATAGGTCTGCGATTGATCGAGTTCGCAGATGCCAACGTCCAAAACAGCGACATTGCATCCGAGAACAGAAAACCGCTTCACGATCTTTTCGCCGACTTCCTAGGTGTAACCGGTGTCTGTTCCAAAAAACGAGACCAATTCTCATTGCTGCGAGATGGGAGGTGTCCATGAGCCTGTTTCAATAGCGGTGAATTTGACAGAAGCGCGCGCTTTCTATTGCTCTGTGAAGGCGCGCTCGATGACGTAGTGACCCATTTGCTGCTCGGAAGCCGCCGCGAAACCCAGTTCATTGAGTATCTCGCTCATCCCTTTGAGCATGCTGGTACGGTCGCAGAGCATAAAACGATCCGTGTTGGAGCTAGGTCGGGCTATGCCGAGCGGTGCGGTAAGCGCGCCGCTTTTGATCAGGTCCGTCGCATGGCCCGTGTTGATGTGGGGCTCTCGGGTGACCGTGGGATAGTATGTGAGCTTTTGCGAAACGACGTCACCGATGAATTTGTCCTTCGGCAACGTGCCGGTAATGTAATGCTGGTATGCAAGTTCCGCGATTAGGCGTGTTCCGTGCACCAGGATCACCTTACCATAGGCCTCGTAGATCTTAGGATCTTTGATAATGCTTATAAACGGCGCAAGGCCGGTGCCCGTGCTGAGCAAGAATAATCGATTTCCCGGCAGCAATTCCTCAGCTACCATGGTTCCTGAAGTCTTGGGCCTGACAAGGATCTCATCACCGACTTTGAGATGCTGCAAGCGCGACGTCAAAGGACCATCGGGCACTTTGATACTGAGAGACTCCAAGGTCTCTTCATAATTTGCACTGGCCATGCTGTAGGCCCGCATGAGGGGCCGGCCATTGTCGCCTCGCAGGCCAATCATCGTGAAATGGCCGTTCCTAAAGCGAAAGCCCTGGTCGCGGCTGGTGGTGAAGCTGAACAGGGTATCGGTCCAGTGGTGCACCCGCACCACCTTTTCCCTCATCAGCGCTGCCACAGGTCAAATCTCCGGTGCTTAGCTTGAACGCATTTGATCTTCGATTTTGCGGCAGTGATAGCCGTCAAGGTTTTCATTGCCCTGCAACTTAAAGGCCACCGCTGCGAGCGCTCCGCCGATGAGCGGTCCCACGATGTATAACCAGACCATGCCTCCGCCTGTTCCGGTAAACAGCGACCCGACCGAAAGCCCTATGCCTACCGCCGGATTGAAGGCGCCTCCGGAAATTCTACCGCCCGCAAACGCTGCGCAAACAACCACAAAACCAATGGCCAGCCCGTAAAACGAATTTCCAGCCGTACCCTTCGCGGTCGCTACGTTGAGGACCGTGAGCGCTAGGGTAAACGTGAAGAGCATCTCAACCAAAAACGCAGAGACCAAGGTTACGTCCGGGCCAGGTGCAATGGGCACCGATCCGTCCGTGATGAATTTGCCCGTCACCGCCGCGGCGATGGCTGCGGCTACCTGCACGGCAACATAGGGCAGAAAGTCAAATAAGGTTGGCGCGCCGCGGAGCAGCGCGGCCAGCGAGACCGCGGGATTGTAATGCGCACCGGATATATGGCCCCCAAATATACCATGGTCATCAGCGTGCCGCCAATGGCCAAGGGCGCCATCGGCTGTGCGGTCACCACTGCGAGCGTAATCGTAAGCACTAGGAAAAAAGTGCCGATGCATTCTGTTATGTATTTTCCCATGTTGGTCGGTTCCTGTGCGCCGTGTTTTCAAGACGTTGGGGGCTTTGCTATTTGTTCTGGGTTAACCAGCCTCCAATAGTTCTCTGGCGATGTTCAGGCGCTGAACCTGATTTGGCCCTTGGTGGATCTGAGAAAATTTCGCGTCCCTCATAAGTTTCTCGACTGGGTACTCTTTCATGTACCCGTAGCCGCCGAATATTTGCACGGCGTCTGTTGCGATCTGCATAGCGGCGTCGGCGGCGAAGCTCTTGGCCATCGTCGAGGCCAGCACGTTGCGTTCCCCGCGGTCGGCTTTGGCCGCGGCCTGCCACACCAGCAGGCGGGATGCCTCAAGGTTTGTGGCAGCGTCGGCGAGTGTAGCCTGAATGATCTGATATTCCGTCAAGGGCTGGCCGAACTGCTTTCGCTATTTCGCGTATTCTAGCGCAAATTCGAATGCGCGGCGCGACAAGCCCACCGCGATCGACGCGGTCAGGGGGCGCACATGATCAAGCGTTGCGATGGCAATCTCAAATCCTTTGCCTTCCGCGCCGACAAGGTTGGCTTGCGAGATAAACACGTCGTCAAACGTGATCCCCCTTGTGTCGGAGGCCCGTTGTCCCAGTTTGTCTTCGTGCTTGCCCAAAGTCACGCCATCGGCCTTGGCATCAACGATGACGCAACACATGCCTTTTTCCCGTAGGCTCACATCGAGTGTCGCGAAAACCGCGAATTGCTTGGCATAGCCTGAATTGGTGATCCACTGCTTAGCTCCGTTAAGGCGATACCCGCCCTCGACCTTGGTCAGCTTGGACCGGACGCCGGCAAAGTCCGACCCGGCGCTCGGCTCTGTCAAACAAAACGAGGCCAGGCCCTTTTGCTCAATCACCGGCGCGATGAATTGCTGTTTTTGCACTTCGGTGCCCGCGATGGCGATGGGCGCCAGCCCCAGATCGTTGCCGATAAGTGACGTCGTTGTCCCCGCGCATCCAGCTGCGAGTTCTTCGACCACGATACACGCATCCAACATGCTCAGCCCCGAACCGCCATAGTCCGGGTCCAGCGTCAGGTTCATCAGGCCAAGCTCTATCGCGCTTTGGACGATGTCGACCGGGAAGGAGCTATCCTGGTCATGTTTCGCGGCCACCGGCGCAATTTCATTGGCGGAGAATTTCCGAGACATATCTTGAAGAACCATCTGATCTTCAGTGAGTTGAGAGCTAAACATATCGATCCATCACATCATAAACGCGCGCGCGTCTAGCTGCTGAGGCGCCAGAGGCAAAGTCGCCTTGGGGCACCGGTCATTTGTTTTTAGCTGAATGGGAATACTGTCTAGCGGTTGGCATAATGGCGAGAAACTACGCCAAGTTCAACTCTCTTGGTTGATAGTGACCTGGTCCGCTCAAACGTCCTCGATTTCAGTTTACCTGATCTTCACCTGCGGAGGTCAAGGATGATGATATCCCGTATCAGAGCCAGCTGATAGACGCGGCCGCCGAGGAAATTACGTCACGCTCAACCCATGCATTTGCATTTTGGGTGGCTCGATCCGAAAGTCGTCTAACATAAAGATCGAGAAAACCACGTGCCTTTACGTCAAAGCTATATTGTCGAACTTGAGAGCCAAAAGCCGTTGGCAAAGACGATCAGCAAGACCGCGATGACCAATGCAAGCGCCAGAGCGATGTTGATCCGCGATTGCATGCGCGCGTTGAATCCGAGTTGCTTTAGCCACACGCCCAGCGCGAGCCACGTCCCGTGTGAGACGATCCAAACTGCGTTAAACGCGATGAATTTGAATACAATTTCCACGGCGGGACTGCCGTAATCGAGGTTAAAATTTGCAAATACCGCGAGGCTGACAGCATAGGCCTTTGGATTGACGGCTTGGAGCAGGATGCCATCGAGAAATCTTGGGGCCGAAGACTGCTGTGCAAACTCGAACTTCGAGCCCGCTGATCCAATTTTTAGGGCAAGCCACAGCAAGTAGAGCGCCGAGAGGACGGCAAATCCCGTGGCAAGCGCCGGGATCGTCAAAAAGGCCGCGGCCAGACCGCCCACAACAGCCAGCGATATTAAGTTATGGCCCAAAAGCAGGCCCGCAAAGAACCCTAACCCGCTCCGTTTACCAAAAGCTGCGCCAACACCTGCCAGCGCTAAGACGCCAGGCCCCGGTGTGCCCAACAGCAATAGAACCGTCAGCAAGAACGCCAACACGGCCTAGGAACTCAAAAATGGGAAGAGATGGGTCAAGACATCTTCTGGCGCTTGCTCGGCCAGATAGTGGCCTGCGCCCTTGATGCATGTTCCTTGGACCTCAGTCGTGCAATAGCGCTGCCAGATCGCAAGAGGATCGTATAAGCGCTCGATAATTCCGGTCTCGCCCCAGAGAACGAGCAAGGGGCAGTCGATCCGGCGACCTGTCTCCCGTGAGACTCTGTCATGCTCCAGATCAATGCCCGCCGCAGCGCGATAGTCCTCGCAGATGCCAGTGATCACGTCCGGATCAGCGATACAGGCGCGGTAGTCTGCCAGCGCTTCGGGGTGGAAAAGGTCTTCAGGCGGCATTGGACGCCCGCAATGGCGCTCAAGCCACCGCTCCGGGTTAGCCTCGATCATCTCTTCCGGGAAGGGCCGCGGCATGGCGAGATAAAACCAATGGGCGTAGGCGCGTGCAAAAGCCATATCCGTACGCTCAAAATGTTCAATGGTGGGTATGATATCGAGAAGCGCCAGTTTCGTGACGCGTTCCGGGCAGTCGATGGCCATGCGGTGTGCGACACGGGCGCCGCGGTCATGGCCTACAATCGCAAAGCGGGCATGGCCAAAATGATCCATAAGCTCAAATATGTCTCCGGCCATGGCGCGTTTTGCATAGGCTCCACTATCGGCACGGCTAGAGGGCTTTGGGGATATCCCATAGCCCCGGATGTCGGGGCAGTAGACCGTAAATTCTCGGGCAAGCGAAGGAGCCACCGCGTGCCACATCAGGTGGGTCTGGGGGTTTCCGTGCAATAGAACGAGCGGCGGCCCAGAGCCGCCGCAGCGCAATCTGATCTCGCCCGCTGCAACCGCCTGGCACAGACACTCGAAGCCCGGGAATAAGCTCTTGCTTTTGTCGGACATGGCCCGAGCAAAAGCAGTCCGGCTATCCACTGTCCAGCCTCATCGGAAAAATGATCTCGCTACGGGAGGCTAGATACGGTGCCTTAGATATCGGGCAAGATCAATAAATTGGCGCATCCTGCCCGAGGCGATCAATGCTGCTCGTCAGGCGCGCGGCATCCAGATGATGCGAAATCTCGTCGAGCAAAATCTCTTCTTGCACCGTGAGAGCGTTGAATGCGCCTCTAAAATCGGGGAGCGATCTTTGCGCTTTTTCAAAGCACTCTAGAATTTGCGCATCGGTGATTGGCTGTATCCGAGAAGAAAGCACCGGCGACGTCGGTCCGTTACGCTTATTCGACAAAGACTGCGTGAGCCACTCTCGAAACGATCGCACAAGCTGTGCTTCGGTGTCATTTAGATCGGAAAAGCCCAGATGAGCGACGAGTGCGCGTGCCATAACACAGCCTACATGCATGTTTATTGCTGGGTGGCTGTAGCGACCAGAGCTATCGGAAGTCTGGCGGATTTCTGTCCGCATAGCAAGAACCTGTAAATGTGATCACAAAAGCACCTGCCTGCGACAACCCGACCGAAAGGATTCGCGCTGATGGGCAATTCGGAGGTAAATTTGTGATCACAAATGGCAGTTTTTGCCCCCTGCGGCAAATATCATGCGCTATTTTTCGATGTTATCGTCAAATATATGCGACTGATGGCTGACATTGACTTCAACGCTTGCTAAACTGATGGCGCAAAGTCTGCGGCAGAGTTCACCGCATGCACGCCCACTTATGGACACGCACGCTCCGCATGCGAGAGCGTCGACGCATCCAGGAAGGTTCAAACCGCAAATCAACTGGAAGGAGCTGAGCTATGCTGAGCTTTATCGTCGGGTGTCGCAATAAAGTTATGCGGCTTCTTTACACAGGCGTTGCCAAACACCTGATCTTTTTGTGGGAACCAGAAGAAGCTCACGCCAATCTGAAGGCGGTGGGCAAATTTCTCGGCTCAAACCGGCTGACGCGGGGGCTGACTGCGCTGCTGTTCAATTACCAGCACGAATCCCTACGCACGACTGTCGACGGCGTCGACTACCCCAATCCGGTGGGGCTTTCGGCCGGTTTCGACAAGGACGGTGAGCTTACATCGATCTATCCGGAATTGGGTTTTGGTTTGGCCGAGCTCGGGTCCTTTACTGGTGAAGTAACAGCAGGAAACCCTGGCAAACGCTTGTTCCGGATGAAGAAATCTAAATCTATCCTGGTGTGGTACGGCTTGAACAACCAAGGCGCCGAGAAAATCGCAAAACGTCTGAAAAACGTGAACTTTCGCATCCCGATTGGGATATCGGCGGCGAAGTCGAATGTGACCGAGGACTTCATCCTCGAGGAGTCCATTGCGGACTACATGAAGACCTACACCGAGTTCGCAGATATTGGGCATTACACGACCCTCAATATCTCGTGCCCGAACACGCGCGACGGTGAGCCCTTCGCCCTCAAAGAAAATCTGCAACCGCTTTGCGAAGCGGTACGCAAAAATCATGTGCCCGGTCGCCCTGTCTACGTAAAACTTGCGGCGGATCTCTCTCGGGAAGAGCTCGAAGATACGCTTGACGTGGTCATGGACAACAAAGATGTCATCCAGGGTGTCGTGCTCACCAACTTGGCCAAACCTGCCGGCGAAGGTGGCAAGGAAATCAAGGGCGATCTGGCATACCACAAAGGCGGCATGAGCGGCTTGCCAGTTCAGCGCTTGGCAACCACCATGATCCGCGACACCTACCGCTATACCGGCGGTGAAATCACAATCATCGGCGTAGGGGGCGTTTTCACAGCGCGCGACGCCTACGAGAAGATCACCTCCGGCGCCAACCTGCTTCACATGATCACCGCGATGATCTTCGACGGGCCCCAAGCCATGGGTGAGATCAACCGTGGCATGGCGAAGATGCTCAAGACAGACGGGTTCAGTTCGATCTCGGAAGCTGTGGGTTCCCGTAATCCGATGCCGTCCGAGCCCGGCTACTACAGGAAGAAGCGTGAGCAAGAGGCGTTGATGGCGAAAAAAGTCGCGGCCGAATAATCGCGATCTTGCTTCTCATGCCTACGGTTCTTCGAGACCGTAGGCGTGTTCGAAAGGCACTGAAAAAGAGGGCGCGATTGATTTTGCGTCCTCTTGTTTTTCGTATGTTGTCGCCGGACGTGTAAAGCAATCGAAGGCTTAAGCGTCTCAAAAGTACGCATAGTGCTTTTCTTTGACGTTAGGCGTTAGCTTCGAATGATCTGGCGTCGAAAAGATATTCGAACCGATCCTAAGGTGCGATGCAACTCTGGAACAAGCAGACTTTTAAGACCAATAGGTAATAATCGCTCTCTTGAAATCAAAACTGTCTTCTCACCCCTACGGCAAAAGTATGACTCCCGCCCATTCCGCTTCGGTCACCGTATTCTTTATGGCAAAATTACTACTGGAAGATAGAAAATACATAGTTGCAGACGTTAAGGCCTTTTAAAGGCCGAACTAGTCTCCACAAATTAATCCGGCGTGGTAGATTGTTTGAATTGAATAAAACTCGCGGTGCGAGCCTTGTTGCCACCTTTGTTCCTACATTCGTAATCTGCTGATCCATCCGAAGTTATCGTCAGTCAGTCGCTTTCCCCGGTGATCAGGTGTTGCTGATCGTATCTGCTTATCTACCAATAGATGCAAGACTGGGGTAGCGGGCCGGTTGGTCAAGATTTTGGGCGTTGGCGATGAATTCAACCTCGGTTATGCTTTTCTTCGTAGCATGGCGGCCAGCAGATGCCGGAATGCGTGCGGGCCGTAGGCAGGCAAACCGCCAACTTCGAGGGCGGCGTGGACGATCTTGCGGACCGGTTTGGCGGTCTTTTCGTGCCCGTTGGTGAAGCCAAAAGCGGAGGCCATTGTCTAAGCCTGCATTAAGCAACGTGGCGGGAAACACTGGATTATCGATACTATGAGGCGAGACCTCGTTGAGATCGGTAATCCATTCACACAGCGGTGCTGTGGCGTTAGACAAATCCATTGCGAAGATCACGTCGATCCGCGTACCCAACTTGGTGATCACCTTGCGCAATTTTGGGGGGCACGGAAAATTCGTCAAAGTGCAGATGCTCACCGAAGGACATGGCCTAATCAATGTAGAACTGGGAAAAAGCCATCCGCTTCCTCCACACCTCGGAGCGCTCAAGATGGGAAATCTCGCGCTCGGCTGGCTCATTTAGAACCTGTTTAGCGCGCATGAAATAGATTAGGGATCCGCGCTTGGCCTATGCACTACTCTCGTAGAGTTAGCGGTGTTGAGAGCTTCCAATCAACCCAAGGAGTGTCACTCACAACCTCCGCTAATTGCGGAGGATGAAAGTGGAAGATTAAGATCATACTTGCCCGCATCTTTTATAACTTCAAACACTATGGCCCGCTATTTACAGTTATAGAATACGATAAAAATTTCTACCTTACGATTAAAGAGTTCATCTATTCCCTGCGTCCATGGTCAAGTCTTACGATGTGATCTGACGGACCTGCTGGGAAACGCTGCATAACGAGCGGATCGTGACCTGGAACAATTAGACTACTTGACGACGCGAGTTTCAAGAGCGTCTCAAAGCCGTCCAACATGTCCTTAAGATCGACAACGATTGGAAAGGGTTTTCGTGTTTCGTAGTTCTCATAGAAGTGAGCCGCATCTGAAGCAAGAACAAGCCAACCCGCTGTAGTCTTGACGCGTACTGCTTGCAAACCACGAGAATGGCCCCCAATTTGGTGAATTGTTACACCGTCGACAATTTCAGCGTCGCCGTTGTAGAAGGCTACCTTTCCGGAATAATGCCGCTTTATTGTTTCACAGATATGGTTTGCGGTGAACGGCATGCGCAACGTTTCATGGCACATGCAGGAGCCCGTCGCATAACTCATTTCGGCTTCTTGCAAATGCAGCCGTGCATTAGGAAATAGATGCAAGCCGCCTGCGTGATCATAGTGCAAGTGCGTGACGATAACTTCGGTAATCTGCTCAGGCACAACCCCAAGTGGCGCCAAAGCCGCACGCGGATCCATCAGGATCGGCCGTTGCCGCGATCGAGCCTCTTCTTCGTCATAGCCGGTATCGACGAGGATCATCTGCTCCCCCCGCTGCAGGAGCCACATGAAATAGTCCATCGGATGGGGTACCTCGTGTCGCTCATCAAAAATAAAGCTATCGCCACGAATGCGCTCATTTCTTTCAGCGTATTTTACCGCATGGACTTCCCAGAATTCCATTAGCCAACCTGCCTGAATGCTCTCACTGACTTATCAAGTAACATGTCAGCCACTGCGGTGTCGAATGTGCGAAAATGCGCGGTCGAAAGATGCGTTTCAAAGGCCGCCTTGTCGCGATAGAGCTCATATAAGAAGATCTGCGTTTTGTCGTTCTCGTTCCAGCAAACGTCAAATCGCAGACAATCTACCTCCAACCGGAGTGAGGTTTCAGCATTCGATCGGACCAAGCATAGAAATTCCTCCGCCACTTGCTCACGAGTTTTGAAGTCGACTGTAACGGCGAACATCAATCCTTCTTACTCCCAAACTTTGCCAAAAAGCACTTAGCGATAGGCAATTGGCTCATGATAAGGGCGACATTCAAGGCCAAGAGAATGGCTGATCCTGGGCGCGAGACAAAGACCAACAAATCGCCATTTGAGATCAGCAGAGAGCGCCGGAGCGTCTCATCGAGTAAGCCGCCGAGAATGACTCCAATCACGAGAGGCGCGATGGGGTATTTCATGAGACCCATGAAATATGCCACAATGCCGACGCCGAGCATTAGGTAGAGATCATTTATTCCGCCGCCCACGCTAAAAGAGCCAATTGTCGTAAGCGCCATGACGATGGGTAGGAAAAGGGTTTGCGGGATTTTCAGAATCAAGATGAAGATACGTGCTGCAAAAAGGCCCATCAGGAACATTGTGAAGGAAGCGAGAAGCAAAATCGCGACGACTTGCAGAATTAGATTCGGATCGATGGTGGGCCCTGGAATAACGTTATTGATTTTTAACGCGCCCATGAGCGCCGCCGCGGGCGGTGACCCGGGAATGCCTAGAACAAGTAGCGGTATCAACGCCCCGCCAATACAAGCATTGTTCGCCGTTTCCGAGGATAGAAGGCCTTCGAGACTGCCTTTGCCGAATTTATGGCCCTCTTTGCTGACGGTCTTGCTTACCCCATAGCTGACCCAGCCGGCCACATCCTCGCCAACGCCGGGTAGGGCGCCAACGCCGGTGCCGATCACGCCAGACCGGCCGATCGTGGGTAGAAAGCGCCGGACTGTGGCGAGATTGGGCACAATGCGCCCGTGCAACGTGGCCATGTCACCGGTTTGGAGGTGCCGCATACCTTCGATAATTTGAGGTACTGCGAAGGCGCCCATAAGCACCGGCACCACTTGAAAGCCAGAGAGCAAGTAGGACCAGCCGAACGTGTAGCGCGGTTCTGACAAAAGGGGATCGAGGCCGACCATCGCCATCGCCAATCCGATCAGGCCGGAAATCCATCCCTTTATGATCAAATCCTCGCTCATCAGCGTGCCTGAAAGCAGGATACCGAATAAGGCTAACATGGCCTTTTCCGGGCTGGCGATATTTTGCGACATGAGCAAAAGCGCCCATACAAATACCAAAAGCGCGAGGGTTCCGATCACCGTGCCGATAAAACTCGCGGTTGTGGTAAGTCCGAGCGCCTCGCCCCCTCTGCCCGCTTTGGCAAGTGGATAGCCGTCCATGGCGGTGGCGGCGCTTGCGGCGGTTCCGGGAATATTCAAAAGGATCGACGGGTAAGAGCCACCATAGATTGCCCCGACATAAGCGCCCAAAAGGGCGACCAATGAGTAATCGAGCGGAATCTTATTGCCGAAAAAACCAGTGAGAATTGTAACCGCGAGTGTGGCTGTAAGACCGGGAAGCGCACCAAAGGTAATCCCCAGGAAGACCGAGCAAATCAGATATATATAGGTGACCGGATCGGCGACCAGATTGGCGAATTGAACACCGAAGCCAGAAAGTTGTGAGAAAAAGAACTCCACGTCATTGTCTCCATAGCGGGCGGAGATTAACGAAGTAGTGATACTCGATCTGCGAGAACAGAAGCCCAGTTCGAGCAGGCACATTCTGCCTGAAGCCAAAGGCCATGGCTGTCACTAAGATGACTGGGGTGAGGACAGCAATGACCGGAATGACCCGTGTCGCGCGGCTCTCGCGTCCAACCCAAAGTGCAATAGCGGTTAGCCCAAGCCAAAAGACTAATGTCACCCAATCATCTATATGAGATCGCCAATCCGCTTGAGCCGGGAATAGGAATAGTGCAAACCCGGCTGGCAAAAGAATACAGACCAAAGCGATCCATGCCCTGCCGCTATGGCCCCCGTGGCAGGCAAAGATCAAAGAGGTGATGAGAAGGCCAGTGCAAATAATGAAATCCACGCGCGGCACTAGGCCGACGATGTAGCTGGCAATGATCGCAACGACGGTGATCACACGTGCGGCTTCGGTTAGATTCCATCCGATGCCGACGGTAGAGAGCGCTCGCCGCGCGCCGCCCGCGCGGATCGATGTGATCAATAAAAGGAGCGCGAGCGCGAATAGGCTGAGATAAATTCCCAAGGGAAGGATAGCTGCGGAGTTATACCAATCTGCGCCGCTGACCCCGGCGCGATTTTCTCCGAAAATTGGGATCGTCAGCGTCTCGATTAACATAAAAAGGCAAAAGCCAATGAGAAAAAGCGCTGCCCAAAAATCCCGCGCGCGAAGGGTCGCTTGATCTTCATTCATGGCCATTGGCCGACCTCCCCTAAAGTGATGACGCGCGCAACATATGCTGCGCGCGTCGACGCCCAACTGCTGGGGTTAGGGCGCTTCGATACCCAGGGAGGATGGGTCTACGGTCGCCGCGCCAAGCTCCTGCAAGGTGTAGGCGAAATTGGACTCGAGCGTGGTGAAAATCGCTTGCGCCTCTTCTCCGAAAGCACCCGAGATTGCGTAATTATTGGCCTCTGCCCAGGTCGCAACGGTTTCGCTTTGCATAGCTTGCGAGAACGCCTCGCCCAGCACGTCTTTCACATCGTCGGGCGCCGAGGAATGAACGGCAAAACCAATGGCCTGCATCAGCGGAAGGTACTGGTCGAGCCCTTCATACATGTCGAAGGCCGAAGGCACGGTCATACCGGCGATCTCTGCGCTGTCCGGAGTAAGCATTGCGAGCGGCCGAAGCTGACCGCCTTCGATCAACGGCGCCTGCTCGGCAAGCGAGGTCACAACGAACTCAACCTCACCAGCAATTGCCGCTTCCTGACCCGGGGCAGAGCCCTGATAAGGAATGAAAAGGAATTCCGCATCAGCACCATTCTGCAAAGCAAGAAGGTTCAGATGGTGGATAGAACCGGCACCGCTGGCAGCGCCGGGGATGGTTCCGGGTGCGCCTTGCGCAGCAGATACCAAATCCTCGATCGTCTCATACGGGCTGTCGGCGGGGACTGACACGAGATCGGGCGAGCCGCCAACAATGAACGGATACCAATAGTCGAACCTCTGATCCCAACCGCCTTGCACCGCCGCCGTCACATTGGATTCCGACAGGCCAACAAGCGTGTAGCCATCATCAGGCTGGTTTGAGACATAGACCATCCCGTTCGAGCCCGCGACACCGCCGGTCTGATTGATCACATTGATCGAAACTGGCAGGAATTCTTCCATCTCCGCCATGATCATCCGATTGATCGTGTCGGTGCCGCCACCGGCGCCCCAAACAACGGCTGTGGTGATGTCGCGGAATGGATATTCTTGAGCGGTTGCGCTCGATGCGGCTAGGCCAAGACCCGCCGCACCCATAATCAGAGCCTTCAGTGTTCTTCTATTCAGTGTCATTTGGCGTTCCTCCCAATGCAGTGCATTTTTTGTTGCATTTTTTAAAGTATGCATTAAATTTGACACTGTCAAGTTCACATGTCTACCCATCTGCTAGAGCAATCTGGCAGTCGACCTAACGAGAAAAAAATGACGGCAGATCCATTTGAAATCGCGGTATTCCACGGGGACGGCATTGGACCAGAAATCATGGCCCCTACTCTGAGGATCTTGCGGGAAATTGCAGGTTCAGCGAAAAGTTATGACTTGCTGTTACTCGATTTACCCGCGGGCGCGCGGCACTATGCCGAAACTGGAACTTCGTTGCCGGAGGTTTCGCTCAAGCGCGCGCGGAACGCGGATGCAATTTTGCTCTCGGCCATGGGCTTGCCGGATATTCGCTACTCCGATGGGACAGAAATCAGCCCTCAAATCGAACTAAGGATGGAGCTCGACTTATTCGCAGGGGTCCGTCCGGTTCGCATCCGTTCGGGCCAGGTAAGCCCTCTGAAGTTGCCGAAATACAAATCTGTGGACTTCGTCCTAATCCGCGAAAGTACGGAGGGATTATTCTACTCAATTGGTTCGGGGGACGTGAGGGAGGCCGAAGCCCGGGAAACCTTACGCATCACGCGTGAGACGTCTGAAAAGCTATTTCGCTTTGCTTTTGATCTCGCAACTCAGCGAAAGGAGACGGGTGACGGGCCGGGGCGCGTGACATGTGTCGATAAGGCGAATGTGTTTCGCGCCTTCGCGTTTTTCCGAAAAATATTTGATGAAGAGGCATCAGCCTGGCCTGGCTTGTTAACGGATCACGCCTATGTCGATGCCATGGCGCTTTGGCTGGTGCAAAGGCCATGGGATTTCGATGTCATGGTCACGGAAAACATGTTCGGCGATATATTATCGGATCTGGGCGCTGGATTAATGGGTGGATTAGGCCTCGCCCCTTCCGCGGATATCGGCGAGAAGCATGCTGTATTCCAGCCATGCCACGGCTCTGCGCCTGACATTGCCGGGTTGGGAATTGCAAATCCGCTTGCTATGATACTCTCTGCCGCAATGATGCTTGAATGGCTAGGTTCTCAGCACGACGTAGAAGAGATGCGGCACGATGGGCGACGCTTAAGGGATGCGGTTGATGCCGTTGTCAGCGATCGGTCTTGTCTAACTCGGGATCTGGGCGGCGGAGCAAGCACCGAGGAAGTGGCGGGCGCCGTATTGAAAAGTCTTTTTGTCGAATGAACGCTGGGTGGATCGCTCCGATTAAAGTGGCCTGCCTTGGAGCGGGATATTTTAGTCAATTTCACTTGCGCAGTTGGCAGCGCATACCAGAAGTCCAACTTGCAGGTGTCTGCGACACCGATCTCGAAAAAGCGAAAGAAACAGGGGTCAGTGCTTATGACAGACTTGACGCCTTGCTGGAAACCACACAGCCGGACCTGCTCGATATCATCGTTCCGCCGCAGGCTCACACCGACGCAATTTTGACTGCGCTCAACCAGGGTGTCCGTTGGATCATTTGCCAAAAACCCTTTTGCCAATCCTTGTCAGAAGCATCGGCAATTTCGGACAGAGCGAAATCCCTAGGTGCGACCGTAATTGTGCATGAGAATTTTCGTTTTCAACCGTGGTACCGAAGGATTAAATCGGCAATCGATGAAGGCCTTGTTGGGCAGCCGTTGCAGATGACTTTCCGTTTGCGGCCGGGAGATGGGCAAGGGGATGGAGCATATCTCGATCGACAACCCTACTTCCAAAAGATGGAGCGGTTCTTAGTCCATGAAACCGCGGTGCATTGGATTGACACGTTTCGCTTTTTGTTTGGAGATCCCAAGGCCGTTTACGCTGATCTGCGGCGCTTTAATCCGGTCATCGCTGGCGAGGATGCAGGTATGATCCTTTTTGATTTCGAAGGCGACATCCGCGCTGCTTTCGACGGCAATCGCTTGCTGGACCATTCCAGTGACAATATGCGTCGAACCATGGGAGAAGCGTTGATGGAAGGCACCACAGGATCCATTGAATTGCGAGGCGACGGGTCGTTGAAGCACCGCGCCTTCGGAACATCTGATTATCAAACGCTTATGGCACCGGACGAAAGCGATGAATTTGGCGGCGACTGCGTCCACGCGCTGCAAAGCCATGTGATCGATGGTATGCGCGGATTGCGTGAGATCGAAAATTTAGCCGACCAATATTTGAAGGTTATCGAGATAGAAGAGGCCATCTATACTTCGTATGCCACAGGTAGAAAGATCGACTTGGTATGAGCATGGACGCGCGACCCGAGAAAACACAATCAAACGCTCAGCGGGCTGCGAGGGCTATCCGGGAATTGATCTTTTCTGGAGATCTTTCACCCGGCTCTGATCATCTGGAAACCGAATTAGCTATGCGGTTGGGCATGTCACGCACGCCTATTCGGGAAGCTGTGGTCATGCTCGAAGGCCAAGGCCTGCTGTCGGTGCGCCCGCGCAAAGGAGTGCGTATTCTTCCGGTGTCTCCCGACGATATGCGCGAGATTTATGATGTGTTAACCGCGCTTGAAAGCCTGGCCGCAGAGAATGCCGCAAAGGCGGGTCATCGGGACACTGACCTCGCCGAATTGGCCGATGCGATTGAGCGGATGGACCTTGCCATCGGCCGCGAAGATCGCAGCGCTTGGGCACTGGCCGATGATGATTTCCACCGCGAGCTCGTGCGTTTGGGGGGCAACAGCCGTATCGAAGAAATTGTTGAGCGCATGAGCAATCAGGTACGCCGGGCGCGCTGGGTGACACTCTATGTTCGCCCGCTTCCGACCAAATCCAACGAAGACCACAGGGAAGTCTATGAAGCGATTCGCGCCGGCGACGCAGAGCGTGCCAGGAGGCAGCATCAGCTTCACCGCCAACATGCCCGCGACGTCTTGGTCGAGCTTTTGTCAGGCCTCGGCCTCAACAGAGTCTGATGGATTGGAACTGCGATGAAGCTCGGATGCATCGGCGATGATTTCACTGGCTCAAGCGATCTGGCCAACACCTTGGCGAAGGCCGGTATGCGCACCATACAATATGTCGGCGTCCCCCGTGACAATGCCGAGCCTGACATCGATGCCGGTGTGGTCGCTTTGAAGTCCCGCTCTATCGCACCGTCCGCGGCGATCCGCCAATCCTTAGCGGCACTCGACTGGCTCAAACGCCAAGGATGCAGCCAATTCGTATTCAAATACTGCTCCACATTCGACTCAACCATAGGCGGTAATATCGGACCGGTGGCAGAAGCACTCGCCGATGCCCTGAATGCCCAAAAGGTGATCGTCTGCCCCGCTTTTCCGGGAACGGGCCGCTCCGTCTATCAGGGCCACCTTTTCGTCAATGATCGCCTGCTGAATGAATCCGGGATGCAAAACCATCCGCTCACTCCGATGAGTGATCCCGATCTGCGCCGTTGGCTGGGCCACCAAACCACAGGCTCGATCGGGCATGTTAGTGCGCAAGATGTTCAATCCGGCCCCGAGGCCATCCAGCAGGCGCTCAATCGTGAGGCCGCGGCCGGTCACCGCCTTATAATTGTTGACGCGATCAGTGATGCGCAGCTTCTCGACATCGGACGGGCCGCCAAGGAACTGCGGTTGATCACCGGTGGTTCGGGAATCGCTCTGGGCTTGCCAGGTAATTTCGGCATAGGTCCTGGATCCTACTCTTGGTGCGGTCAGCCACGCCCCGCCTTGGCCCTGTCCGGCTCCTGCTCGAGCACCACCCGGGCACAGGTTTCACATCATGCCAAGTCCCATCCTGTGCGTGAGCTTTTGGCGCAAGATGTGATCGAAGACCGGGTCGACGCAAAGGGTTTGATCGATTGGGCGATGGACCAATCTGGCGTGCCGTTGATCTCCAGTTCTGCTGATCCCAATGGCGTTGCGGTGGCCCAAATCCGGTTCGGCGTCGCCCATACCTCTGAGCGTTTGGAGGCCTTCTTCGCCCAAATGGCCCGGCACGCCCGCAACGCGGGCGTCGGGCGCATCGTTACGGCGGGTGGTGAAACCTCTGGGGCCGTCGTAGAAGGGCTAAATCTAGCGCGGCTCGAAATCGGGCCTGAGATCGACCCAGGGGTCCCCGCCTTGGCGGCCGGGCCAGAACTCAACATCGCGCTGAAGTCCGGCAATTTCGGATCCGAGGATTTTTTCGCCAAAGCTGCCGACATTTTGGCCAACGACCGTGCATGACAGCGCGTTTGGAGAGGAGGTCCGCCCTCTAAGCAAGTTCCTCTACGATCTCAAGCTAACCCATGGCAGTACTAGCAACATCTATGCCTACACCGAGGATAGGGGCCTGTTGGTATCACCTATGGGGACAAGTTTCGGCCGCCTGGACCCCGGGCGGCTGGCGACATTTCATGCTAAGAGCCGCTTGGCATGCGGCAAATAACCGCCAACAAGGTGCCGCTGCTCAATGCATTTCAAGAGACGCAAAGCGCTGTAGGCGCTGTCGCTCATGTCTATGCGCCCTACGCTATCGCGCGGTCGCTGCTCCCCGACCTCAATGTAGACGACATTCTACCGCCCTACGCGCGCGCCTTTCGCAATCATGCAACTCTGCAAGGTAGAACGGCATTCCTTCTTTATGCCCCGTCTAGCTGCCATGGCCGGGCCCGCTTGCGGGCCAATGGGAGGGCGCAGCGTCGTGATATCGGTCAATCAAAGACCGGTCCGTTGCAGGCAAGAACTTGGTGGCGCCTGCCAAGTTAAAGAAGAGTTGGAGGCGACCTCGCGCCTTGCGTTGCGCACGTGCGGCTTGCCAACAAATGCCCTTTCGACGGAACAGATCACCGCCGACGTCTGTTTATGCAAAATCGATTGGAAGGCCTGATCGCCTCACAAGGAGGGAAAAATGGCAATGGCGAAACCAGGCTGACTAGGGCTCTGGATGATGGGCAGAGGTATGGCCTCCTGCCTCGTTCGCGCAGGCCATGACATCAGCGAGACCGCGTCTGCCATTGGTCCTAGGACAATGGTCGAGTGCGACACTTGAGGATGTTCTGGCGGCCTCCGACTGCGACTGTGCCGCATCGGCCGAGGCTACTCAGCGACAATGGCACATCCTACATTTATGGCGATTTCGCCAGTTGGCTTGAGCAGAAGGGAATGGATCATGTCCGTGGCGCCCCGAACCATGCTCATACCCAAGGCGAGATATAGAATTCCCTCGGTTTATGGACACTTTTTTGCCGATCAAGCAGAGCGTTTTTCATGCCGAGATTAAGCCATAGAAACCGCCATCGATCTGAGGCCCATGGCCAACGAACCCGTAACCGACGGAATTTAGGGATAAGTTGGTTGCGATTGCGCGAGCTGGTCGCAGTTTTGCGAGTCTGGCGCGGGATTATGAGCCGTGCGCAGCTGCGAAGCATGATTGGGTCAAACAAGCCGGTGCTGATGCCGGGGAGAACGAAGAACGCTTGACAGGTTCCGATTTGGAAGAGTTGTGTCAGTTTCGTCGGGAAGTGAAGTAGCTTGGCTAAGAACGGGATATCTTATCACAGGGCGCAGCTTAATTTTCACAAAACGACGTGACATCGCGAAGGCTTTGAGTTTATGCCCGCCAACCAGGCCGAATATTCTGTCCAGATAATGTCGGGTGCCTTCGGTGAGTCCCGCCGCGGTTTCTAGGCCTTTTTCAACTGCCTGCCTAGTAATCGCCAGGTTGCTGATGACACGCTGACCGACCGGATCAACGGGATACATGAGGGATCAAAGCAGACCTATGGTGCGCCACGCATTCACGCTGAAATCGCTGACGAAGGCGTCCATGTGTGTCGCAAGCGTCTTGAACGCCTTATGAAAGCCAAAGGCTTGACGGGCGTCAGTCGCCACAAGTTCGTGGTTGCGACAGAACGCGATCCGCGGGCCTGGCCCGCAAGTAATCTAATCGACCGCAAATTCTACGCTGATTTGCCGAACGTATTGTGGGCCGCTGAAATCACTTATGTGCCAACTTGGGCGGGATTTCTGTAACTGGCCGTCATTTTGGATGCCTTCAGTCACCGCATCATTGGCCGGGCCATGGGCAAAGACCAAAAGGCACAGCTTGTCATTGAAGCGATCAATATGGCCGTGACGCATCGCAAGCCTGACCAGGGCATGGATCATAGCGACCAAGGATCGCAATACACGTCAGTGGCTATTGGCCTGCGTTGCACGGAAACGGGCGTCCGCCCGTGGATGGGATCGGTTGGTGATTGTTACGGCAATGCCATGTGTAAAAACTTCTCGGCGACGCTCGGATGTGAGCTGCCCGACCGCCGAAAGTTCAAAACCAAGGCTGAGTCTCGTGTGGCCTTCTTCGAGTTCATCGAAGGTCGGTACAATTCCTCGCGCCGACACCCAGCTTTGGGTTACAGGCTGCCGATCAACTACGAAAGGACCGCCGCTTAAGGGCCGGAATCTCTAAGCCTATAGCCGTCCACGAAACCGGAGTAACTCCAATCGAGCGATGGCACCAAACCCTTAAGAACCGCATTCTTCTTGAGAACTACTACCTTCTCGGTGCACCCGAGGAGGCCACCGCCGACTTTGTCGAGCACTACATTCACCGGCGCTACCACGAGAGCCTCGGCAATCCGACACTAGCCGACGTCTACTTCGGCAGGGCCGAGACCATCATCAAAAAGCGAAAGGTGATCACAGCACAGACCACCGAAAAGCGCCGCTTGCTGCATCGTCAGACAGCGGCATAGACTGAAATAGAAACAAGCCAGCGCCTCGGCTCGTTACACGGTCCGAGTGTTCCATATCATCTAACGACGGACAATCTGATCACTGTGCCACACCGTGGATTTCGACACTTTTGGCACGATTTGCAGTCTTTAGCGGATCGAGAGCCGCGGTTTGAGGTGTCACTACTTTGCTAGATGCTCTGCTTGGATATTTAAGAACCAAGAATGCAGACAGATGTCAGAGCAGAATCAGTTCAGCAACGAATGCAAGAGGTACTCGGTCAGCCATGTTGTAAATCGGGATTATCCTGTCGCCTGGGAAGATGAACACCTTGGGGTGAGCACGAAGAAGATCTATAAGTGGAAGGCGCAGTTCTCGAAGCAAGTTTACTCTCGGGAGCATAGGGACGAACTAGCGACGGAGATCCGCCGGTCGAAGCGAGAGCTGGCGCGATTAACCTAAGAGCACGGTCTTAAAAGAGAGTGAGACCATTTTCCGCAATTGGTCCGAGGACAACGGACGAACGCGTACCTCTTGCGAGAGTGTAATGCGGGTACGCTTTCATCCACTGCCCGCCAGGCGATTTGCACTGCAAATCAACCGAGAGGAGAGGCTCTTCGAACCGAGTTTTCGGTACGGGCCATGTGCCGGGTGCTTAGGGCAGATGCCAGCGGCTTCTATGCATTGCTCGAGGAATCGCTGAGCGGGCGTGCTCAGGACGATGTGCTCCAAACCGAGCTAATCCGGCAGGCCTTGGTCGACATCGGCAAGGTATATGGCTATCGCAAGTTGTGGGATGACCTGCGCTTCCAGGGAAAACGCACCTCGGAGAATCGTGTTGTCCGGCTGGCGTCCGTAGAGCAAGTTGCCGCCCAGATCGACTAACCACGTCGCCTGAGGCGTTGTCGCGGCAAGCCCGCCGTTGTGGCTGAGAATAGGCTGGAGCAGTGTTTCGAGGCGTCAGCGCTGGGCCAGACTTGGGGGCCCCTCTCGGCAAATTTGGCTTTGCCAATTCGCCCGCCGGGCAATGGTAGTCGCCGATATCCGCACCATGAGGGCTGGCTTTAGGCATGGGCCTCCGACCGATAGCGGCCCGATAGCGGACTTCTGCATTGTCGTCGATCTGCTCTCACGCCGCGTGATCGGCAGGTCAGCCCAAGCCAGGATGACGACTGATCTCGCCTTGCAGGCGCTTGTCATGGCGATCTGGCGCACAAAGCTTTTAAGGGTCACGCTCCACTCGGATCAGGTATCACAGTTCACCAGCCGGGAGTGGCAGACCTTCCCCCATCAGCACAATCTGGAAGTTAGCATGAGCCGGCGCGGAAACTGTTCCCTCCCGGCAGCATGCTTTGTATGCGCCTACGGGTTAGCGGAAAATGCTGTGGCCGAAAGCTCATGCCAGCTGTTTAAGCGAGAACGGATTAGGCGGAATGCCGATCCAACGCGCGACGACGCGCGGCGAGACATGGTCTAATATCTCTAGCTTATCTACAACGCGAAATACAAAAACGCCAACAACGACATGCTGACGCCTTTTGACACTGAGATCAGGCAGCCGACCTTGAAACGGGCGAGTGTCTAGATAACTGGGGATGCTCAAGTCTGGCGATACGTGAGGCGAAACCATGCTAAACTATCGTTCCTGTAGAGACGTCGATAAGATACGCTCCGCAGGGGAAAAGAAATACGCTAAAACTGTTCGTTCACTGGTTATAATTTCAGCCGAAACCTCCATTCCAGCACTCAATTGCCGTTGAAGTTCACCGGTTCCTACTGACGTGCTATCTAGTTCAACGACCAAGCGAAAGAACGGTACATTTTGCTCATCTAGTTCGGTTGTAGGAGAAAGAGCGACGACGCGGCCCTCAATTCCTCCGAACTGGCGAAAATCAAATGTCGTCACACGTAGGCGAACGCGATAGCCAAGGTTGACATGGCCAATGTCGCGTGGACTGAGCCGTACGACTGCAACGAGATGATCGTCCTCCGCAAGTAGGTCAGCAAGACTTCCTCCCGGCGGAACGACTGCGCCAACAGAGCCGACATGTACGTTTTGGACAATACCGTTTCGCGGTGCAGTAATTTCAAAGCGTTCCCGCTGCTCTGAAAGTGCGATCAGTTCAGCTTCGAGAGTAGCCAATTCTGAGCTAATTTCGAAAACCGTTGAATGGAGCTCTTCTCGCCAAGTTGCCTCCGCTTCTGCGAGGCTGGACATGACCTGCGCAGTGCTATTCTCAATCTCCACGAGCCGCAGTTCAGCGGCAAGTTGATCTTCTCGGGCAGCAAAAAGCGCGGCTCTGCGAGCGTCAAGTTCCGCGCGACTGATATGCCCGAGTGAGAAAATCTGCTCGCTATTGGCAAAGTTGATTTCAGCGGCCTCCACCCGCTGAACAACACTGTCGCGCACTCTGGCCGCAACTTCCGCTTCCCGTAGCAGGTGGTCCGTGCGTGACACAAGGCTGGCACGACGCGCACGAAAGGCGTGATCCTGAGCCACTATGTATTCGATGAGGGGCGAATTTCCTGCCGGTGCTGTCTCTAGCACGGGTCGATTGACAGCCGGCTCGCTTCTATCAAGGTTGAGCAGAACATGCTCAGCGCGAGTTCTTTCAGCAGAAACACCGCTGATTTCGCGTTGTAAAACCTCGCGCCGATTTATGAAACTCGGATCCTCGACCACAGCAATGAGGTCGCCTTCACGGACGACATCGCCGGGCAACACCCGGATGTCTCGTACAATACCTCCGTCGAAATGGTCTATCTGGACCAAGCCTTGCATTGGTCCAATTTGTCCGGGAGCTCTAGCAATGGTAGGTAGCGCGGTCTGCGACGCCCAGATTACTGCGGCGAAGACAGCGCAGCATATAGCCATAGCAGCGAAGGCAATCGGAATAGCGGAAATATGACTGTTGATTGCTTTGGCCGAGGACTTTCGGGGCATCTCAGTACCTTTCCAATATCTTGATAGTTTTCGCTGCGGCGGCAGGTCCGGAATCGTTTAGAACCAGCCGACCGTCTTTCAGGCAAAGTATGCGGTCGGCACTTTCAAAGTGTTTGAGATGATGCGTGACTACGATTACGGTCTTTTCTTCAGGCAAGCTTTGTAGACCGGCCCAAACCTCATCTGCCCGCGCCTTCGACAATCCGCTCATCGCGTCGTCTAGGACAATAAGGCGGCCGGGTCGACAGAGCGCCCGCGCCAAAGAAAAGCACCGCCGTTGGGCTGCTGACATGCGTTTAAACATCTTTGCGTCAATGGGCGTGTCGATCCCGTCGACCAAACGACGCAGATCGCGGTGGGATCCGACCCGCTTCAAATTGGTCATGATCTTTTCTTCAGTAAGGCCAGGACAGGAAACTTCGAAATTCTCGCGGATACTCGCATTGAAGAGCCAATTGTCTGATCCCGCAATTGCCACTGCCTGCCGAATATCTTCGACCGCCAATTGCCGATAGTCTATATCACCGATAGTGACGGCGCCAGTGCTCGGGCTGTACAGCTTGCCGAGAAGCCCAATCAACGTCGATTTCCCAGCACCGCTTGGCCCGGTGAGAGCTACGAGCTCTCCCGGATCGATACGAAAACTCAGATTGACCAAGGCTGGGGCGCTGACCGGGCTGTGGCGCATGAAAACGCTGTTCATTGTCAAAGGCGCTTCAAGGACCTTCATGCGCCCTTGCAGATCTTTGCGCCGCATCTCGCTCTCTTGTTTCAGCACCGCATTGGCTTGGCGCAGGGTTGCCGCTAAGGACGCGAATTTTTGCCCATGGCTCAAAGAAGAGCGCACTGATCCAGTAGCACGCCAAACCAACGTAATGACCACGATCAATGCACCAAATGAAATTTGACCATTCATTGAGGACACTGTCGCCAAACCAATCGCGGCAAGTCCAATGAGAGCGGTGATTGCTTGGCCCACAGTATCGACGGCGATCTCAAAGCTACGCAGCTTTATCTGTGCCTGGGTCGCAGTCGTGCCCGCGGTGCGAAACCGCGCAGAAAACTCACTACGCCGATTAAGCATTCGCACATTTGTAAGATTTTGCGATGTTTGATAAACGAGCAGATCGTGTTCAGTCCGCCCACGCCCCGCGTATTCAGCGAGGCGCGTTTGAATCTTGATGACTGGCCACGCAATCGCAGCCATGAAAGATAGCCCACCAAGAATTACCAAGGCGACGTTTGGAGCGAATAACGCTATGACTCCTAAAAACAAAAGGGCAAAGGGAAGGTCTATTGCCGAGAGTAGAAAGCCGCCCGTCATACTGTCACGGATTGCATCGAATTGGCGAACGCGCTGCATTTGCTGAAAAAGCGACGCTGCTTGGATATTTTGAAGTGGAAGCCATATGAGCTTTTGAAAGAGTGCTTGGCTTAATTGACGTTCCAATTGCGCGCCAAAAGCACCGAACAGCCACGCTCGGATCCCCCTCAAAGCAAGATCTAATGCAAAGGCAAGCCCGGCAATAATTATCAGGGCATGCAAGAAGTTGGTTGCTTCCGCTGGCAACGCGCGATCATAAACTGAAAGCACGATAAACGGGTAGATAAGGCCAATGAGATTTATGATACAGGTGGTCGCAATGACCATCGCGATCGAGCGGCGCTGCTCATAGATCACTTTGCGGATCGGAAGCTCGGCCTTTTCTGTCGATGTATTGATTTTCTGAACTAGTAGCATCACGACCTTGCGGCGTGGCCGTGAATCTACAGTCACCGCGGGCGCATTTTCCCAGATGATCCATGCTCCGTCACGGTCTACTTTTTCCAACAGGCCGACCGTGCCGTTGGAATCTTCGAATAGGCACGGAAGCTCCTCTGCGCTAAGTGACGAGAGTCGGCGGCGTTTCGCAGCAACGTTCAACCCGATGTTGCGGATCGTCTCGGCGTATTCGCTCAAATTGAGCGATTTCCCAGTATGGGGCATTGCAAGCGCGATTTGATATTGAGCGCCGGTCCACCCTACACGCTTCGCAGCCGCCAGAATATTGTCAGAGGCTCGATGAACAAATTTTCTCTGGGGCGTTGCCTCCATCATGGCTCTACCAATGCTTTCCGGTAGTCATCGGTGCTCGGCTGTGTGCGTTTAACATCGCACTTACGTTTATGCGCTCCAGGGCTTTTGGACGTGTGAGCTGAATTAGTTTTCGCCAGATCGATGGTGCGATCAGCAAAGCTATCGAGGGTTTCGCTGCTGTCATACGCTAAAATAAGGCAATCTTGCGCGATGTACTGTAAAACTGCGGCGGTTCGAATTTGCCGGTGATTGTCCATTGCGTTCATTGCGTCATTGAAAAGCAATATGCCGGGGTCGCAAGCCAGCGCGCGCGCGATGTTTAGCCGTTGTAGGAAACCACGCGACCCTTCCATGAAGCCGCTCTTTTGGAGATCGGTGTCATAGCCATTGGGGAGTTGGTTTATATCATCTTCTAAGCCGAGGAGTTCTGCGGAGCGATAAGCGCGCTCAATCGTGTCTCCGTCTTCCGACAAAGCAATATTCTGGATGATTGTTCCCTCAAATGGCACGAATTCATCGTCGACACATACGAGCATGTTGGCACCGCGAAAGCCGACCATGTCATGCGTCGGCTCGCCGTTAAGGAGAACACGCCCAGTATTCGGTTTGCGCTCGCCCAATAGTGCTTCAAAGACGATCTGTGCATGGCCGCTACTGCGCGTCAATAAAACAGAAAAGCCATCCTCAAGCTGCAGTGAGAAATCGCGTAAAATAGCCCGCCCGGCGGTGGCCGCCCTTAGTGTTACATCAGCAAATTCCAATGACATAGCCGAACGCGGCAAGTCTTTGATCGGCTTCATTTCCAACTCATGCTCTGTAATCGACGCGACTTCGCGAAGGGTCTGTTGAAAGGATTCACCCGATGCCCATTGCAGCAAAGCGGCCATCACAGGTTGTGTGGCCCGACCATTGAGCATTGTGCACGCCGCAAGCTCTGCCATTCCAATATCACCGGCGATCACATAAAAGCCGCCAACAAGAACAATCGCGGGCGAGAAAGCAAGACCAAGGCCCTGGACCAGACCTTGGATCAAATTGCTCGATAGCATCACTGTTTGATTGGTTCGTGCAAAGCGTGCCTGATCCGCCTTGAAACGAGAATGAAGGCCAATTTCCAGTTGGTTGAGTTTCACGACCGCGTTGTGTTTTAATGCTGCGTGAAAAGCATCGATGCGGCGTTTATCAACTTCACTACGGCTTTCAAGAGCGTGCCGCTGGACACGTCTCACTACGAGCGTCAACGCGAGTAGAAAAATAAATCCGATGACGGGAACCAATGCCAAATTTCCAGCGAGTACATAGATCACCATAATGGCGATTCCGGCAAAAGGCAGATCGATTATCACCAGACGACCGGGGCTTGAGAGATAATCACGTAACTTTGATATCGCCTGCAAACCAAATTGGGCGCGGTGCGCAGTAATCTTCTGACTATTTTGTCGTGGGTCGAAAAGAATGGACGTCAAGCGATCTTGAAGCTGTGCTTCAAAATTCGCCGCTTGGAGGGCGAGAATTCTAGCCCGCAGTATTTTTAGGACAGCCTCAACCGTTACTACCCCAACCATCCCGATAAACAGAACCAGGAGAGTTTGAGTCGCTTGAGTTGGGATAACTCGGTCAAAAATCTGAAGCATCACTAGAGGCATAGCCAAACCCAGCAAGCCTAGTGTAAACGATGACACCCAAACCGAGATGGGCGCCGCGGGTATCGCAATTTCATGTTCAAGCGCTCGTTTAGACATGTGTTTCCTGCCGCAGTGTTGACAGTGCATTAAGCGCCGTTCGATTAGCGGAATATTAAATTCCCTGACAAACCGGCGGAAAACGAAAGGTAATTTTAATTAATTCTGAAAAATACTTTCCTGGTGAATTCATAGAATTGCGATATTGGATGCCGGGTCTGAGGCTTGCGGAGACCGTCACTATGGCACAACCACCGAACCCACGAAACGAGACGCGCGAACAGACTGCCAAAGATGTCGAAGCTGCGGCTGAAAGCTCACCAGCGGCCGCAAGCGACGCACGTAATTGGACCGAGGCGCTCGGGTCGCAAGGAACGGCGCATATTCAGGTCAATGTAAACGGGCAAGTTCAAAGCGAAACAAGTGGACGCACGAATGCAAATATCCACTCTGGTGATACCCATAACGGTCACACTGATTTTCGATCCGCACTAGAGGGCGGATCAGAGACGCCCGACGCCATCGCAAGCGTGGTGGCCTCCCCACAAGATGAAGCGCTTGCATCGACAGCTTCGGTTGGTGCTGGGCCAGTGGTTGTGGCAAATATCGTGATACCCTCCGTGGAAGGTGAGAGCGCATCTGCATTGCGCGTTATCGACGAACGCTTTGAGATTGAAGATGGAAGGCTATTGGTCCTCGATCCGTTGGAATTCCAGAACACTACTAAAGAACCGGTCGAGGTCGCGGTCACGTATTCTACGCCTTCGGGGCCGAGAGAATTCATAGTGGAAGTGCCGCCCGACGCGCCGAACAGACCACCAATGAGTGTACGGATAGACAACACGACGATCTCAGAGAACGCATCGGGCGCGGTCGTCGGCGTGCTTTCGGGCGTCGACCCGGATGCAGGCGACAGCCTCAGCTTCACGGTCTCAGACGAGCGCTTCGAGGTCGTGGGCAACGAGCTCCGGCTGCGCGAGGGCGTGGCGCTGGACCACGAGGCAGCGGCACAGATCGCGGTTGACGTGACGGCGACGGATACGGGCGGGCTGAGCCGTACCGAGCGGTTTGAGATAGACGTAGCCGATGTGAACGAGGGGCCGAGCGCGGTTTCGCTTGAGGCCGGCCCGATCTCAGAGAACGCATCGGGCGCGGTCGTCGGCGTGCTTTCGGGCGTCGACCCGGATGCAGGCGACAGCCTCAGTTTCACGGTCTCAGACGAGCGCTTCGAGGTCGTGGGCAACGAGCTCCGGCTGCGCGAGGGCGTGGCGCTGGACCACGAGGCAGCGGCACAGATCGCGGTTGACGTGACGGCGACGGATACGGGCGGGCTGAGCCGTACCGAGCGGTTTGAGATAGACGTAGCCGATGTGAACGAGGGGCCGACGTCGATCACACTCACAAGCCCATCTGAAAACCTAATTCGCAATGGGAGTTTTGAGGAGTTTGAGCTTGCCCAAGGCCGCTGGCGTGGATTCAACGAAGATCCATCAGGGGCTTGGTCCAATACGCATGGCCACGAGGTTTGGGACCGGTTGAGGGGTTGGCAAGCCTCAGATGGCGACCAATACATGGAGCTTGACCATGGCCGTGGCGTGGACAGCATCTCACAATCCATCGACACACAACCGGGCCAAATCTACCGATTGGGTATGGATATTCGCGAACGCCTATCCGGGGGCACCGACACGGTCGAGGTCTACTGGAATGGAGAGTTGGTCCAGTCGATCGATCCCGAAACAGCCGTTTGGACGAACTTTGAGATGCAGGTGGTTGGCACGGGGCAAGATGTCTTGGAACTCCGAGAGCCGGAAGGCGATAACGACAGTTACGGCGCTCTGATCGACAACCTCACTCTTGTGGCCGAACCGGGCACGATCGCGGAAAACGCGGCTGGCGCGGTGATCGGCATGTTGCAGGTCGAGGACCCAGACATTGGCGACAGCCATAGCTTCGAGGTGAGCGATGCACGCTTTGAAGTGGTGGACGGTGTGGTCAAGCTCAAGGAGGGCGTGGCACTCGACCACGAAGCCGGCGGCACAGTCGGCTTTGATGTCATTGCAACCGATAGTGGTGGAAATTCAAAGACGCAGAACTTTGAAATTACAGTGGCAAACATCGATGAGCCTGCGCCGGATTTGAGTTTTCTGGCGGAACGTCCGGACGTGCCGTCTACGCTACCTGAAGTTGGCGATATTGTTACCCTTGACGTCACTTTGGCCGGGGAGGCCTATCGAGGCGACCCGTCCTATGTGATCGTCGTCGACGGAAAGGTTGTGAGCCGAGGCCAGGTCGATTGGGCCCGAGAAACCACCACCGATGGCAAATACGATCTAAGCGGCGGTCGTGATGAGGTGGTCTGGAAAGACGTCTCAATTGACCTGGAAATGCCGTTGGGTGGGTTTCAAACTGTGGAGGTGCGCTTTCCCAACGATGCCTATCGCCGGAATGTTGGGGATCGAAATCTCTTGGTCGACAAGATCGCGATCGATGGAAATGTAATTGAGGCCGAAGGGCTAGCGGTAGAGTATCAAGGTGGCCGGTTCGCCGATGGCGTCACTTCGGAACGCATGCCCTGGCGCGGGGAATTGGACTTCGACGTGTCGAATATCTTCGGCGACATGGCCAACATCGCGCTACCAGACGGCCCATATGTCATCGAAGGCGCGGCGGGAGCCATTGTCGGTAGGCTGGATATCACGAATGACGTTGAAGTTCGGGAAATGTCTGTCTCCGACGCACGTTTTGAAATCACTGACGGATCGCTCAAGTTGAAAGATGGCGTTGCCCTCGATTTTGAAGATGCTGAGAGTTTGACGGTCAGCGTTGAAGTCGTCGGAACAAATGGCATGGTCAGCGTGCTCGGCTTCGACGTGGCAGTTATTGATCAAGCTGACGAGCCGTCGGCGTTAAGCTTCTCGCCAGAAACACTTTTTCGCCAGGAACTGGTGACGATTCCGGGCGAGGACGCAGGGACGGAGCAAGTGAACGGCGTTCTCGTGACTGGTCAAATCGAAACGACCCAAGGCGGTATCTTTGATCTTTCTTTGCCGAACGGCGTGAACGCCAACGTTGTCATCGATGGCGTCCCAGTTATCGAGACCGTCACCAATCAGCGGAGTTTCGCAGCCAATTTGGGTGAGATTGAGCTAAGCGCAGGATTGCATAGCATCAAGATCCTCTATGTCAGCGAAGAGCCAGGGGACCTCCCTGAACTCATTTGGGCTGGACCCGGTTTGGACGGCGTGCAGCCGGTCTCACCGGCGTCCGGTGAGGCCGTCGGTTCCTTACAGGCGGTAAGTGGTCAAAGCTTTGATCTAACCCTAGGTCTCGACGCGCCGGGTATCAGTTCCGTCGTGATAAGTGATTTGCCACCAGGTACATCCATTAAACTCGGTGACGCGGCTATGGAAGCAGATGCTGGCGGTCAAGTTGACATAACCGGACTGCACAATCTCCCAGTATCGATACAGACCCCTGAGGGTTTCGTTGGTGACGTAGACGCTGTGGTGACTGCGCAGGCGGCGCTTGGCGGCGAAGCGAAGTTGGCATTGGGTTTCACAATAGAACCGTTGCATGAGTTCATGAACAAAGGAGACGGAGGCGCACAATCTGATGTGGTCGAGCTCTTCGAAAGTATCATGCAAGGCAGCGAAACACTTGATCAAACACTCTTGACGGACGCGAATAGTGATCTTCTTAACGGGCCAATCGAGGTCTCTCGCATCGATGAGATCGAAATCGAAAACTCGAATACCTTTGGCGTAGAGGTGTGATTGAGAGTTTTCGCAAATTGAGTTGATTACTTGTAGACTATTTTTAACTTCCTGCCCGAGCCATTATCTGAAATCGAGAGAAAAAATGCCAAGTCTAGCAGATATTGACCCACGAAAGATCTGGAAAAACTATGTTCTTGCCTTGGCGTTGATTTTCGCCTTGGTAACGACGTCCCATTTTGCAGGTGTCATTGTCGGAGGGGACAGCGCGGTAATGGCTGCCGATATCAATAAGTCAGGCCGACAGCGAATGCTATCACAGCGCATTTTGAATTACGCCAACTTATATTTAGCCTCAGACCTCAACGATAGTGTAGCGCTATCTTCGATGAGGATTGCACATAGCGAGTTTCAAGCCGCCTATCATGATCTCTTGGTTCGTGCTCAGGATCCAAGATTGCTTGAAATTTATTTTGGCAGCGGTGAGCAGCCCGGGCTGGCTGAAAAAATAGACGCGTTTCTTGCAGCGGGTGATATTCTCATTAGCGGCAATCAGGAACAGCGTGAGTTGGCGATCCTTGAGATGAATGAGCTTGGAGCGACCGAGCTCTTGGTGGGATTGAATAACGCCGTAGCCATTTACCAAGCCCTGGCCGAAGAGAATGCAGCCCTTGTCGAACATGTATCGCTGATCGGGTACTCTCTCGCTATTCTGGCATTATTTCTAGAAGCATTTTTAATTTTTCGGCCCGCGCACCGCACAATTGTGCAAGCCTTCGACGAAGTCGCGGAAGCTAATGATGCGCTGAGGCAGCGCGAAAAAGAAGCGTTCTCCGCGCTTGAAGAAACAGAGGAGGCGTGGGCTTTTGCAGACGCCTCAAAGACTTTATCAGAACAGGCGCAGATTGAGATGAGCAACCGTATGGAGCGTATTGGGCATGAGATATCGGCGCCGCTTGCTGCCACAGAGTTATCACTGAAATATGCAACCGCATCGACAAGTCCGAAGGATCAGATGAATGGCATAGTCAAGGCGACCAGATTTTCTGGAATTGCTTTAGACATGTGTCAAGCATTGCTGGAAAAGGACCTATCGGTCCGCGGTGCCGATACAAACGATAAGCCGTGTGCGCCCTCGGAGGTGCTGAATACAGCAATGGAGGTCGCTGCTTCCGTCGTTCCTAAAAATATCAAATTAAGGATTGATATGGGAAATCAGAGAATGCCCCCAGTGATCTGTGATCCGCTCGATCTTTTTCGCTTGACGGTCCATATGATAAGAGAGGCCGCACAGAATGCCGGTGATGACGATACTTCTATCAGTGTTTCGATAGACTCCGAACTCATAGAGCGGGATCTACATTTGCGTATTTCCTGCCAATCAGCCTTGAAAGATAAGCAAAGTGAAATTGATATTGGTGTTGAGGGTTTTTCGGTAAGGGTGCGTAAAGCCTCAGCCGATGAAGCACTTTCAAATGCGATAATGGCCTTATCAGAAAACTTGAACGGCAGCATTGACATGTCCGTCAAAGACGGAACGCGAACCACACATGCCCAGCTTAAAATCCCGGCCAACCGATCTTTCGCACCGGTTTCCAAGGCGTCCTAACCATTTCGGAATACGATATTTTGGCCGGGTAAGCCGGTGAGATCACCTTTGCTCGGGTGACATCGTTTTCGTCCTTGAAATCAAAAAAAATCGAACTGCATCTGGAGGGGCCAAAGGCCAAAGGGCCAAGATCAGGATAAATCCTGTGACGGCTCTATTGGGTCAAACATTCGTAGCCCAGATTGCACTTCAATAAGGCTCAACTGGCACGATCGGACCAACACCGCGTCCCCACAGAGAAGACCCGAGTACCGACCATTCTTCACTGACCCGCGCTTATGTTTCTGGATCTTCATCCCGGGTAACTTCAGGACTGAGAGTGTAGGTCTGCCGGACAGGGCCGCGGTATCTCTGCGTCAGCGCGTCGGGCACTTCCGAGCCGTCTTTGAGAAATGGCAGGATTCCCCGCCGTGCCGAGCGGCCCCGCATCCCTTCAATATCCGCTTCTGACCGCGTCACGCGTTGTGAAAGACGCCGACCCCAAGCCGCGAGATAACTGTAGAGCCGATCAATCTCATCTTCATGTTGGTCGGTTTTGGCGAGGTCATAGAACTCGTTGGGGTCTTGTTTGAGATCGAACAACATCGGGCGGAAGCCACCTTCGGCGTGGAGTAACTTGAAACGCCCGTCGAACACCATGAAGAGGCGCGCATCACGGCTCGACACACCCACAACATCTCGCATCGGCGTTACCGAGTAGTCGTATTCACTGATCGCGAACGACCGCCAGTCTGATGCCTCACCCTGGAGCCAAGGCAGCAGGCTGCGCCCTTCGAGGATGTGATCGGCAACTTTCCCGCCTGCGGCCTCGACGAAAGTTGGCGCTAAGTCAATTGCCTCAACCAGAGCGTCACAGGTGTCCCCCCGTGTCGAATCCGCCTTGGCTCGAGGGTCATAAATAATCATGGGGATTTTGACAGAAGGCTCGTGAAAGAGATCCTTTTCACCGAGCCAGTGATCGCCCAGATAGTCGCCGTGGTCAGACGTTAAAACGATCATAGTGTCTTTGATCGCGCCGGTTTCATCGAGGCGCGCGAGGATCCGACCAAGCTGATCATCGCATTGCTTGATGAGCCCCATATATGCGGGGAGCACCTTTTGCCGGACCTCGTCATCTTGGAATGCAGCGGCGATCTTGTTGCCCATGAAGGCGGCATAAACCGGGTGCGCATCCTCCCGCTCAACCTCGGCGCGCGTTGGCGCGCTGACCTGATTGGCAGAGTACATCGCGTGGTAGGGCGCGGGCACGATATATGGCCAGTGTGGCTTGATATAACTCACATGTGCGCACCATGGGCCCCGCGCCTCGTCAAGAAACTCGAGCGTCCGGTCCGTCAGCCATGGCGTCTCACTGTCTTCTTCGCGGATATTGGCGGGCTTATCGGCATTCTGCAGCATCCAGCCCGAAGCCAATTGTCCATCTTGCAGACCAGCATTCGCGTAATCGGCCCAGGGATTTTCGCCATCATAGCCTTTCGATTTGAGGTATTCGTTATAGGGGCTCCGTTTCTCGTCATAAAATCCGTCGGGCCCCTGGCCCCACAAACCATCGTCACGAACCCAAATGTCAAAGCCGCACTCGGCCTGGCGCGCGCCGATGATACCGTCGGGGTCAAGGCCCAGACGCGCCATCCCCTCAGCATCGGCCTTCATATGGGTCTTGCCGATCAGCCATGTATCCATGCCGGCTGCACGCAGATGATCGCCGAGTGTTATCTCGCCAACGCGGAGCGGAAAGCCGTTCCACTGCGCCCCGTGCGAGGACGCGTAGCGCCCGGTATAAAAGCTCATCCGGCTCGCGCCACAGACGGGCGACTGACAATAGGCATTGGTAAACCGCACCCCCATCGCCGCCACCCGGTCGAAATTGGGCGTGTGAAGATATGGATGACCGGCGCAGGAGAGAAAATCAAAGCGCAGCTGGTCATACATGATGAAAAGGATATTCATCCCGCTCTCCTCAAAGCCGGCATCACGGCGCTCCCGGAGACTAGGCCCGTGCGGCCTTGATCGCCAATGTGATTTTTGAGGGAAATACGTTCCCGGCCATGCAGCTAGACGGTTTCAGCCGTTCCGCTCCGCTCCCCAGGGGATTTTCCCAGGATGATCATGCCCAGAAGGTCGTCATCGGTCACATCGGCCGTGTTGACCGTCCCGACCAGCTTGCCGTTCTTCATGACACTCGCGCGGTCGCACAGCCGCATGACCTGATGCACGTCATGGTCAATCAGGAAAATTCCGATCCCCTCGGATTTCAGCTGTTCAATCAATTCGGCGACCATTTGGGTCTCTTGCGGGCCAAGCGCGGCCGTCGGCTCATCCATGATGAGAATGCGGGCGTTGAAATAGACCGCACGTGCGATCGCAACTGATTGACGCTGACCGCCCGACAGGGCCGAGACAGGGGCGCTGAATTTCTGAAAATTGGGATTGAGGCGCCCCATGATTTTGCGTGTTTCGGCTTCCATCGCGTCTTCATCGATCAGGCCGAGCGGGGTGGTCAGCTCACGCCCCAAAAACAGGTTCGCGGAAGCATCGAGATTGTCGGCCAAAGCCAGAGTTTGATAGATCGTCTCGACGTTGTAATCGCGCGCTTCACGGGGATTGGTAATTGTCGCCTTTTCGCCGTCGATATAAATCTCCCCGCTATCGGGGGCATAGGCGCCCGAGAGCATTTTGATCAGCGTGGATTTGCCCGCCCCATTGTGGCCCAAAAGGCCAACGACCTCTCCGGGATAGAGATCGACGCTGACATCATCGACGGCACGGACGCCACCGAACGAGATCGACATATTGCGCAATTCGACAAGCGGCTTAGTCATGTCAGCGTGTCCCCAGGCGGCGGCGATAGATGGTGTCGATCAGAACGGCGAGAACCAAGACCGCGCCCACCACGATGTTTTGGTAAGGCGTCGGCATCCCAACCATCGCCATGCCCGATTGGAGGCTTTGCATGATCAACGCGCCAAGGATCGCGCCATAGATCGTACCCGACCCACCGGCCAAAGCGGTGCCACCGATCACAGCGGCAGCGATCACACGCAATTCGTCCAGCGTACCGATATCGTTGGTGTGATTGGCGAGGCGCGCCGAGGCGACGACGGCCGACAGCGCGCAGAGAACCCCCATCAACGCGAAGATCTTTACCGTCAAAAGCCGGGTGTTGATCCCCGAAAGCTCTGCCGCGTCGGGGTTGCCGCCGGTCGCATAGATGTAGCGGCCCAGGCGCGTGCGCCGCGCGATCACGGTCATCACGATGGCCACAGCGATCAGGATGAAGACCGAGATCGGCAATCCGTAGGCCTGGGTAAAGCCCTCGGGCATCACCTCGCCACGGGCAGTGAACATTCGCTCTAGCCGACGCTCAGGGATCATGTAGGCGTTGAGGATTGCGATAAAGCCGAGAATGACGCCGATCGCTAATACGCCCAGGGTAATCTCGGCCCAAACCGGCTTGGCATCGAACCCATGGCGCAGTTTGGCGCGCCTTGCCGACCACAGGCCCCAGACAGCCGCGCCCGCCAGAAGCGCACCCACCACCCAGGACAGACCGGGACCCAAGGTGCCGTTTGTCCCACCGAAGATTAAAAAGGTTGAGTCAAGCGGCCCGATCGTGGCGCCATTGGTCAAAAACCAAGCCACATTCCTCCAGACGAGGAACCCGCCGAGCGTCACGATGAAGGCCGGAATCGCCAAATAGCCGATCAGCCAACCCTGAAACCCACCGATCACGGCCCCGGTGACAAGGCCCACGAGGATGGTCACGATCCAGGTCGCCGGATGGTTGAGCCCAAGGCCCAGCATCTCTGGTAGGATTTCTGTCTGCGTCATCGCCATCACAGCTGAGCAGGTGGCCAAAAGCGCACCCACGGACAGATCGATGTGTCGATTGACGATGATAAAGACCATGCCGCAGGCCATGATCGCGACCGAGACCGTTTGGATTGTGAGGTTGAAGATATTGCGTGGCGTCAGAAAGCGCCCGCCCGTGATAAGATCGAACACAACGCACAAAATGATGAAAGCGCCCACCATCCCAAGAAGTCGGGCATCGAGCCCGAGTTTCTGAAAGAAGCTTTTCTCGACAACGGGAAGCGGAGCGGATGCGTCGGTCATGTCAGGATCCAGAGCAAACGATGCGTATGGGGTTCGGCACCCCGCCATCGATAGGGCGGAGTGCCTTGAGCATCTTGTGTGACAGATCGCCTAGGGCAAATCTGCTACAAGATCAGCTGCAGGGGGCAGGGCCGTCGGTCACGCCCTGGCACAGGGCTTCGAGCTCGATCCACCCTGCATCGACCACGACTGACAGGTTGTCCGCGGTGATCGGAACTGGCTCCAGGAACAGCGAGTTCATGGTGGTGCCGCCCGGCGAGGTCCAGCTTTGCGCGCCCTCGACATCGGCCATCATCGTGCCGCCTGCCAAGGCCACCGCGATCTCACCGGCTGCACGGCCGAGGTCACGGGCATCTTTCCAGACCGACACAGTTTGCGTGCCCATCGCCACGCGGTTGAGCGCCGCGTGATCGCCATCCTGGCCTGAGACCGGAATTCCGTCCATGCCCTGCGCGGCAAGGGCTGCCACAACACCGCCGGCAGTGCCGTCATTGGAGGCGACAACCGCATCGACGTTATTGTCCGCTGCTGTCAGGATTTGCTCCATGTTGCGCTGAGCATTGGCTGGCAACCAGCCGTCAGTATAGGCCTCGCCAACGATCGTGACGGCGCCGCTTGCCACGGCTTCAGCAAGGATTTCATCCTGGCCACCGCGCAGGAAGTCGGCGTTGGGATCTGTGGGCGAACCCATGATCATCACGTAATTGCCTTCGGGCTGGGCTGCGAAAACCTCACGCGCTTGCATCCGGCCAACCTCGACATTGTCGAAGGTCAGGTAGAATGCGCGATCATCCTCGATCAGACGGTCATAAGCGATCACCGGGATCCCCTCATCGGCGGCCAGTTGCACGGCGGGACCGATGGCAGCGGCGTCTTGCGCCAGGATGATGAGTGCATCGACGCCTTGCGCGATGAGGCTTTCCACGTCCGAAAGCTGACGGGCAGACGACGATTGCGCGTCGGCCGACAGATAGGCCGCGCCCGCGGCTTCAAGCGCGCCAACGATGGCTGCTTCGTCCGTTTGCCAACGTTCTTCCTGGAAATTCGACCAGCTAACGCCGACTGTGATGTCCTGCGCGAAAACCGATGTCGCGGCCAGCGCAGACACAGCACTCGCGGCCAGAAGTGATTTGATATTCATGATGTCCTCCCTTGGTATCAGCGCGGGCTCATCGATCAATACAGACCCAGAACGCCGTGCCCCAAGATCAGTATCAGATTTTTTTCATGACACAAATTAAATATGCTGGCAGAGTGGAATCGTCTGAACAGCTTGAATATTTCGCGCTCACAGGCGTGAAATGCATGAGGATCAGCCGAACGGCCAAGGGGAGTTTCTGGCAATATGCAGGACCAAAGAGAGAGCGGTCGCCAGCAGGTCCTCGAGACGATTCGTCAGTCTGAAAGGATCGCCCGGATCGATATCGCGAAGCGTACGGAGATCAGCCCGGCTACGGTGACAACGATCACGTCCGAGTTGCTTTCGGCTGGGCTGATTGAGGAATTGCAGCCCGCCATCGTGCCAGGCGCGGCCAAGCGTGGTCGGCCCCGGGTCGCGCTGCAGGTCCGCGCAAATGCGTTCCTGGTTGCCGGTATGAAAGTGGCTGATCAACAGATCTCGGTCGTGCTTTTAGACTTCATTGGTGAAACGGTCGCGGAGCACAGCCAGACCATCGAAAAGGGTCGCCGCTCAGCAGAAGGGCTTGCCGAGATGGTGCGCGATGTTCTGCGTACGGCTTGCGCGCGGGCCGGGCGTCAGATCAGTGATGTCGCGGGCCTTGGCCTGGGCCTTGCCGGGCTGATCGATGCGGAGCGCAACTACGTGTATTGGTCGCCGAATTTAGACACACGCAATGTGGAGCTCGGCAAAGTTCTCGCCCAAGTGCTTGAGATGCCGGTCTTTCTCGACAATGACGCCAATCTCGTCGCCAAGGCGGAACAGCATTTCGGCGAAGGGCGCGGGGAGACGGATTTCATCGTTGTGACGATCGAGCAGGGCGTCGGCATGGGCATCGTTCTCGAAAACAAGATCTATCGCGGGGAGCGAGGTTGCGGCGCCGAACTTGGGCATACAAAGGTGCAGCTTGACGGCGCGATGTGCCGTTGTGGACAGCGGGGCTGTCTTGAGGCCTATGTCGGCGATTACGCCCTTCTGAGGGAGGCTTCGGTGCACGGCCAATGGATGCCCCAGGACAGTGTCGCTTCGCTCTACGATCACGCCAAAGCTGGCGATCGGACGGCGCATAGCATTTTCGAGCGTGCCGGCAAAATGCTGGCCATGGGGCTGAGCAACGTGATCAATGTCTTCGACCCCAAGTTGGTCATCCTCGCCGGTGAACAGGCCTCACTCGACTTCTTCGAAGGCGAAAGATTGTTGCAGTGGGTTAGGGAGAGCGTCGTCCATGTCGATGCCCCTCTTCCCGAGATCCGCGTGCACCGATGGGGCGATCTGATGTGGGCCAAGGGCGCGGCGGCCTACGCCATCGAAGCAGTGACTGTTCTCAAAATAAAGGACCTATCCCGTGATGCGGCTTGACGTTTTTGCCGCGGCGCTTTGCGTCGCTGGACCCATTTGGGCGCAACCGATCTTTGAGCCGCGGCCAATCTCAGATCATATTTACGGCGGCCCGTGGGAGTTCTTTGTCGGCGGCGGTCTGGCGAGCTTTGATTGCAACGGCGACGGTCTGCCCGAGATTTTGGCCGCCGGTGGGCAGAACCCGGCGCAATTGTTCCTAAACCTGAGCGCCGGGACCGTCGCATTTGAAGCGCACGACAGCGCGCTTGGTGTGACCGGTGTGACCGGAAGCTACCCTTTGGACATCGACAGTGACGGCAACCTTGACGTGGTCATGCTTCGCGTTGGCCAAAATCGCCTTTTCCTCGGGCGCGGCGATTGCACGTTTGAGGCCTCTGAACTGTTGCCGCTGTCCGAGGATGGGCGATGGACCACGGCGTTTTCGGCCACTTGGGAGGTCGATGCACGCCTGCCCACGCTGGCCTTCGGCAATTACGTTGATCGTTCCAACCCGGACGGGCCGTTCGGTGCTTGCGACGCAAATCTGCTCTACCGGCCTGACGACTGGGCCTATCCCCCGCCCAGCCTGCTGGAGCCGGGATATTGCGCGCTTTCGATGCTGTTTACCGATTGGGCACGACAGGGACGGGCGGATCTTCGCGTCTCCAACGACCGGCATTATTACGGCCGCGAAGGGGCCGAGCAGCTCTGGGCGATGGAGGCGTCGCCGCGCCTTTACACCCAGGCCGATGGTTGGGAGCGGCATCAGCTCTGGGGCATGGGCATCGCCAGTCAGGACATCACGGGCGATGGCCTGCCGGAGGTCTACCTGACCTCGATGGGCGATCAACGCTTGCAATTTCGCGACCCGTCGCTCGAAAGCCCCACCTATACTGATGCCCCATTTGATCGCGGCGTGACAGCGCACAGGCCGTATACCGGCGGTGACGAACGGCCGTCGACGGGGTGGCACCCGGCCTTTGGAGATATGGACAATGACGGCTGGGTGGATCTGTTCGTGACCAAGGGCAATGTCGAGGAGATGCCAGGCGCGGCGATGGAGGATCCCAACAACCTGCTGCGCGGTCAGCCAGACGGCACCTTCGCTGAGGTTGGCCTGGAGGCGGGGATCTCCTCTATGGCGCGATCCCGCGGCGCGGTCTTGGCCGATTTCAACGCTGATGGGCTTTTGGATATCGCGGTCGTCAATCGCAACGCGCCGATGGAAGTTTTTGAGAATGTCACCGAGAGCGACGGCGCCTGGCTCTCTGTCGATCTCAGACAGACGGGCCCCAACCCAAACGCTATTGGTGCCTATGTCGACGTGCGCGCAGGCGAAATGCTTTGGACGCAAGAGCGTACGATTGGAGGCGGTCATGCTGGCGGACAGGCCGGGCCATTGCATTTCGGCCTGGCCGATGCCGCAACCGTCGACGTTACCGTCCATTGGCCGAATGGCGGCGTCACCGACTTCCCCGCTCTGCCCGTTAACCAGCGTCTAATCTTAGAACGCCCGTAGGATCAGCGCCGTCTGCGTTGACCTTAGACGTAGCGGTTGACGATGTTTTCCAGCAGTTCCTGCCGCCCAGACCGGGGCGTCGGTTGCAGATCTCGGGCGCGCACGCGAGCTTCGATCTCTTCTAAGGACTGCGTCCCGCTTAGCATAGCCTGCGCCTCCGGGCTGCCCCAGCCTGAATAACGCTCAGACACGAACTCGGACAGCGCGCCGTCTTCAATCATCGCCGCCGCCGCTTTGAGCGCCCGCGCGCAGACGTCCATACCGCCGATATGAGCAATCAACAGATCTTCGGCCTCGATGGATTGACGGCGAAGCTTGGCGTCGAAATTCGTACCGCCCGTCCCAAAACCGCCCCCTTGCAGGATGTGGTAATAGGCCAGCGCAACCTCCGGCACTGAATTCGGGAACTGATCGGTGTCCCAGCCGGACTGGTAATCGTTTCGGTTGATGTCGATCGAGCCAAAGATCCCCAGAGCTTGGGCGAGCGCGATCTCATGCTCAAAAGTGTGACCGGCCAGGATCGCGTGTCCCTGCTCGATATTCACCTTCACGTCCGCTTCGAGGCCATGGCGTTTCAGAAATCCATAAACCGTCGCCACATCGAAGTCGTACTGATGTTTCGAAGGCTCTTGCGGCTTCGGCTCCAGCAGGATTGTGCCTTCAAATCCGATCTTATGCTTGTGCTCCACCACCAGATTGAGGAACCGCCCCATCTGCGCATCTTCGCGCGCTAGATCCGTGTTGAGCAGGGTCTCATAGCCCTCGCGCCCGCCCCAAAGGACGTAATTTTCGCCTGACAATCGGTGCGTCGCGTCCATGCACGATTTCACAGTGGCCGCGGCATAGGCGAAGACATCGGGGTCCGGATTCGTTGCGGCCCCACTCATAAAGCGCTTGTTTGAGAACATATTCGCCGTGCCCCAGAGCAGCTTGACGCCGGTCTCTTCCATCTTCTGGGCGAAATAATCTGCCATCGCCTCCAGGTCGCGGGCATTGTCGGCGTGGCTTTCATGCTCGGGGCGCATGTCGAAATCGTGAAAGCAGAAATAGGGCGCGCGCAGCAGGCGGAACATCTCAAACGCCGCGTCGGCCTTCTGTTGGCAAAGCTCGAGCGTATCGGCCGGAAACCAGGGCCGGTCAAACGTCTGACCGCCGAAGGGGTCGGTCCCGGGCCAGACGAAATTGTGCCAGTAGCATACGGCAAACCGCAGATGATCCTCCATCCGCTTGCCCATCACGACTTCGTCCGGGTCATAGTGCCTGAACGCTAACGGGGACTGCGGTTCACCACCGACGTCAACGGGGATCGTGTCGATGCCGGCGAAATAATCAGAGCTCATGACAGGGCTGCCTTTATATTGGGATAGAGGGCCCGGTACTGGGCATAGGACGCCTCGTAGGCGTCACTTAGGTTTGCTTGTGGCTGAACGGTTTGCGCCACGTCCGGCTGCGCCATGGCCTCGCTCAGGCTGTGGCCGTCGCCCACCATAGCAAGGCGCACGGCACCCAAAGCCGCGCCAAGCTCGCCCTCTGCTGGGCGCAGCAGCGGTGTTTGCAGAATGGCCGCGAGTGTGTGTAGCCAATAGCTCGACTGTGTGCCGCCGCCCACCGCCAGCAATTGGTCGATCTTAGCACCGGTGCCGCGCAAGGCTTCAAGAGAGTCGCGTAGTGCGAAGCCCACGCCTTGCATGACGGCCGCAACTAGATCGTCGCGGTCATGGGCGATATCGAGCCCGACGAATGAGGCGCGGATATCGGCATCGTTATGCGGTGTCCGTTCACCCGACAAATAGGGCACGAATTGGATCGCGCTGGGCGCTTTCGGCAGATCGGGCAAGCGACCAGCCAAAGCGGCTGGCGTTTCGCCCACCAGGCGCGCGAGCCAATTGAGCGCGTCCGTCGCAGCGAGGATCACCCCCATCTGATACCACCGCTCAGGCACGGCATGGCAGAAGGTATGCACGGCTGTATCTGGCGCGGGTTCACAGCTTTCGCGCGCCACGAGGATGACGCCCGATGTGCCCAGCGAAACGAAGGCCTGGCCTTCCTCGACGCAACCGGAGCCGCAGGCCGCCGCCGCGTTATCGGCGGCACCACCCACGACGATGGTCGTGCTCGGAAGGCCAAACTCCCTGCAGATCGCGGGTCTAAGCGTTCCCGAAGGCGCGGTCCCTTCCAGCAATCTGGGCATCTGCTCAGTGCGCATGCCGCCCGCGCTGAGCAGGGTGTCAGACCATTCCCGCCCGGACACATCGCACCAGGAGGTGCCCGCCGCATCCGACATTTCGGTCGCGTGTTCCCCGGTCAAATAAAGCCGCAGATAATCCTTCGGCAGCATCACCTTGGCGATTTGGCTGAACAGCTCGGGCTCGTGCTTGGCCATCCAGATGAGCTTGGGTGCCGTGAAGCCCGGGAAGGCGATATTGCCCGAAAGCTCTCGCACGCCTGGCAGCGCATCGAAATGTGCGGCTTCCTTGGCGGAACGCGTGTCGTTCCAAAGGATGCACGGTCGCAATGGCGCGTCTTTGGCATCCAGCACGACCGCGCCATGCATCTGCCCCGAAAGGCCGATCGCGCGCACTTTCGCCAGTTCACCGCCATGGGATTGTTTCAGTTTGGAAAGAGCAACCCGCAGGCCCTCGATCCAGGCCGAGGGTTGTTGTTCACTCCATCCTTGACGCGGATTTTCAACTGTGAAATCGGCGCTGGCCGAGCCGAGCGCTTTCCCCCTGTCATCGGCCAGTAGGACGCGTAGCCCTGACGTGCCGAGATCCACTCCCAAGTACATGTTCCTCCCAACACGCCTTCGGCGAATAATTATTTTTTCCAGAAAAATAATTCCCGCAAACGGACCGACCTGTCAAGCGCTATACGGGGGAGGGCGCGCGGACTACGCCCCCGCCACCGGAAGCTCAGCCAACATCTTTCTTAGTTGTTTGGTGGCTGGGGTGACAACGGCCACGAAATACGCTTCTCGCAGGCGCCTTTGCGCTTCGGCACCGGCCACATAGCCACGCGCGCCGCTGTGCAGCATCGCGTAATGCGCGGCCTCCACGGCCCCCTCACCACACTCTAGGCGCGCTTGCAGCACTTTCGCCCATGTTTCATCGCTTGGATCGTAGGGCGATTTGGCAAGCTCTAGAACCCTGCGCCGTAGCGCTTGGTAAGACGCATCAAGCCCGCCCGCGCGCTTTTCAAGATGCCGGTTCACATGGCCCAGCGGACCTTCGAGGCGGCGGATCAGATCGATCGAGCTTTTGATGATGCCCAGACCCATGCCACATTGCATCAGCACAAATCCGGCACGGATGCGCTTGATAAACGGCGCGGCCGGATCGCCGATAATTTGGGTTTCGGGTATGAACACATCGCGGAAGCCGACCGCCTGAGTGGCCGTGCCGCCCATTGCCAGAAAATCGTGATCGAGGCGCAGTCTGATCCCTTCGTTCGGATCGGCCTTAAAAATGCCCATCACCACCTTGTCCTCTTCGGGCACGCTGAAGACCGTGCCGAACCAGCCGCCTTCGGGCAGATTTGAGATCCAGGGCAGGGAGCCCTTCACCCGGTAGCCTCCCTCGACACGGCGACCGCGAAGTTTCAAGTTTTCGATCCCAGCAAAGGACTTCATCGGGTTCGACATGCCGGTCCCGCCCAGGCTTTCGCCGCTCGCCACGCCGGGCAGGACATGGGCCTTCAACCAATCATTGTCCGAGCTGGCGATGTACCAGCCAAGCGCGTTTTGACACCACATGCAAAAGCCCGTGGACAGGCACGCCTCCGACGCCCGCTCGGTCGCCTCGATTGCCGGGCCCAGATCGGTCGGCGCATCGGGGCCGGTGAGGTGCGAGCCATAAGCTCCAGCACGACCCAAGTCGCGCAGCACCGCCTCTGGATAGAAGCGGTCCTCGTCAATTTGCCGGGCTATTGGGGCCAGCGTCTCGCGAACGGTCTGATCGACGGCGCCAAAATCAACGCGCGGGATCGGCAGGGCAATGTTCATCGGCGTGACTTCCTAATGTCGGTTGGGATTGGAGGATCAGGCTGTCTCAGCGACCATGTTCACCGGGCGGGCGAAGGTGTTGAAGACGGGCGACCACTGGATGACATGGTTCACGAGGGCGTCGACCTCGGCTTTGTCGATCCCTTCGGCGACCAGGTCGACCTTGAGGCGCACATCGGTGAAGCCAACCGGCTTTTCGCCCAGATCTCCGGTGCCCCAAACAGCGGAGATATTCAGATCCCCCTCCAGCGCGATCTCAAGCTTTTGCACAATCCAGCCTTTAGCGACGGCATTTGCGTGCAGTCCAACCGCGACGCAGGAGCCGAGCGCGGCGAGCGACGCCTCAGACGGATTCGGCGCCGCGTCTTCGCCCAACAGTGCGGGCGGCTCGTCGACGATATAGGCGGGCAGATCGCGGATATAGTTCGCGTGGCGGAACTTGCCTTCTGCTACAGTACGGCAAGCGACGGTCTTGATGGCCTCAGGGTTGGCTTTGCTTTTCGCGATCAGATCATCGAGCCCACCCTTGTCGATTGGGGTCAGGCAGCCGGTCAAAACGATATTGTCATCGGGCATAGGTGTCTCCTTTGGTGAGTTCAGTGGCCGCTTTCGCGGACCCAGTTGACATGGGCGATAGCGCGCAAGGCGAGCCAATCGAGAATGAAACCGATCACGCCGATCAGCAGGACGACGGCCCCGAGCCGCGCGTAATCAAGCGTGTCGCGGGCATCGTTGATCGCGTAGCCGAGACCAGACGTGACGCCGAGATATTCGGCCGGAACCAGGATCACCCAAGCCACACCAAGCGCGAGGCGCAACCCGGTCAGGACATCGACGGCGATCGCGGGCAGGATCACCGTCGTCAGCATCTGCACTGGTCCCGCGCCAAGATTGCGCGCTACCTTGAGCCAGCTTGGATCGATCCGCCGCACACCTGCGGCAGTGGCGAACATGATCGGCCAGACCGTCGCTACCGAGATCAGAAAGACGATCGCGCCGTCCCAAGTGGCAAAGACGAGAACCGCGATGGGCATCCAACTGAGCGGAGAGATCATGCGCAGAAGCTGGAAGGGCGCGTTGGTGATCTGTCGCAGAACCGGCATCCGCCCGATGGCGATGCCCACCGGGACACCGATCACAGCGGCAAAGCCGAGCCCCGCCCCGACCCGCCAAAGCGAGGGGAGGATCATTGTCCAGGCCTCGCCATTTGCAACGATGGCATAGAGCGCACGCAGCGTTGGCTCCGGCGCAAACTCTGCAAAGACGAAGAGGTCGGGATCAGTCTGGATGATCCGCCCGCCCAGCCACCAAGCCAAAAGTAGGACCGCCAGGCCGATGATTGACCAGAAAAGCCCGGCAAAGCGCGCGCCAGCGAAGCCGCGCGCGCCGACCGGTATCGCGGTGCTGACGCTCATAACCGCAGGATTTCTTCGCGGTTGAACGGATCGCCGGGATTGACCGACGGATCGTTGAGCCAGGCCGGATTTTGGTCCAGGGCCTGCCGGACGAAGGTGTAATCGACCAGATCATCGGCTACGAATTGGCTGTCGAGATCAGCCAGGAATGCCGTATCGCCCGCCACGACCGTGTCGCGCATCGCATCGACCATCAGCCGTGTCGCCGATGGGTAGGGCCAGGGCTGAAAATCGATCCGCCCGTTTTCCCATTCCGAGGCATGCTGGACCGCGCCGCTCTCGCGGTAATCCGGCGCATCATAGGTTGTCATGGCACGCTCGACCACAGCCGCCGGTGCGGGCAGATACCCCGCCCCGTCGCGCGACAGCATATAGGCGACTTCAGTCTTGTTCTCCGAGGCGTAGATCGCCCCGCGCACAGCGGCATTGACGACCTTTTGCGTCCATTCCGGTCGCGCTTGCGTGGCCTCTTCGTGCATGCAGACCACGCAGCAGGGATGGTTTTTCCAGATATCGCCGGTAAAGCGCAGCATGCGCGCCCCGGCGCGCATCTCACCCAAGGCATTGAACGGCTCGGCCACGATATAGGCGTCCAGGTTCCGCGCGGCCAAAGCGGCGGGCATTTCTGGGGGAGGAAGAACCTGAAGGTTGCATTCATTCGCCGCCAAAGGCGCAGATTGAGGCCGGATCACGGGTGTAATGCCCGAGGCCCGCAACGCATATTGCAGCACAATATTGTGCATCGAATACCAGAACGGCACAGCCACCTGCTTGCCGCCCAACTGGCTGAAATCCTCGATGTCCGTGTGGCGGCCGACCACGATGCCCGAGCCGTTGGTATGGGCCCAGGACATCACCTTGACCGGGAAGTTGTTGTTATAGCGCATCCAAACCGGGATCGGGTTGAGCAGATGCACCAGGTTAAAGCGGTTGGCGACGAAGCCCTCGACCAGGGGGGACCAGCCGCGGATCAGCGTCGGTTCTTCGACCTCCAGACCTTCGTCCTGGAAATAGCCGTTGGCATGGGCCACCAAGAGCGCGGTGGCATCGGTGATCGGGATATAGCCGATCCGCACCACCTCATCTTCCTGTGCGAAGGAGCGTGTCGGTAGGCTCGACGCCAGGCCGCTAAGTCCCGTCAACAAGCCACCCGCGCCCAACATCTGCAGCGCTTGGCGACGGTTCAGATCGTCGGAATAGGCCTGCTCGGCCCAGGCATGTTCTTCTTCGAAGTGATCGGTCATGGGAAAGTTCCAGAATTGTGGGGAGAAGACAGATTCAGGTTGGCCGCGATTGCGCCATAGGCGCGGGAGACGCGGGAGATTTCATGGGTGAGCGCGTCCGAGGCCGGGTCGTTGCGGTCAGCCTCTGACAGATCAAGCGTCACATCCTCGGAGATGCGGCCCGGCCCGCTGGCCATGACAATGACGCGGTCCGCCATGGTCACGGCCTCGCTCACATCGTGGCTGATCAGAACGACGGTCATGCCCATGCGCCGGGCGATGGCGCGGACATCGCGCTGAAGTGCCTGCCGGGTGAATATATCGAGCGCTGAAAAAGGCTCATCGAGGAGAAGAACGTCCGGGTCGGTTGCTAAAGACCGCGCAAGCGCGGCGCGTTGCTGTTGCCCGCCCGACAGGTCCTGCACGTTGCGATCGGCAAACTCCGTCAGCTCAACCAGATCGAGAATGCGCGGCACGCGCTGATTTGCGTCTTGGATACGGCCGCCAAAGCGCAGTCCCAGAGCTGCTGTCTCAGCCACGCTCATCCACGGATAGAGAGACGGGGCCTGAAACATCATCACCCATTTGGGCGACGGGCCTCTGACACGGGCGCCGGAGATCTCCACGTTGCCGGAGCTTGGCCGGGTGAGGCCAGCCAGGATATGTAGCAGCGTCGACTTTCCACAACCAGAACGGCCCAAAAGTGCTACGACCGACCCCGGCTCAATCGCAAAGTCGATTCCATCGAGCACGGCGTCGCCGCGCCCGTAGCTATGGCTGATGTCCTGGACCGCGATCTCCGCGCCGCGCCGCTTATTTGCGACTGCAACGGGCGTCGGGCCGGTATGGGTCCGGTCGAAAAAGCTCTCTGAAAGTGCCAATTGTTCTGCGCCCCGCTGTCTGTGTCGAGGCGCTTTTACATCTGCAGGCGGGCAGAAAGGTCAATGCGCGGGGCGGGAGTAGACGCGTGAGCGCGCAGACGGATTTTTCTGCATTCCCGCGTTTATCGTGACGATGTTCTCATTGCGCGTTTAGGACGGAACAGGGCCGCGCATAGGTCAAGCTTGGCCAATCCAACGATCTTTTTTGAGCGCCCCGTCAATTCGCCCGAAATCGGACCGCGCTCGTGCCATTTTCGACCCGATGCGCGCTGTGGCGGCTCAGTAGTAGTGGCCGTGGCGATAATCCCAGCTGATGAAATGCTCGCTCATCAGCTCCATGATCTCGGTGCAGGCCAGCCCCTTACGGATCAAAACGGGGCCCGGTGTCACGTCCCGGTCGCCGTTTTGCAGCGGCACCATCGCGCCCTCCGCGTCGACGCCCGATACCATCACACCCTGCTCATAGCGGCTTTTTTCATCGGCGCCCGGCTGGATCGAAGCCACATAATCGTTGGCCTCGACGATCAGATCGACCTCATTCTCGATCCGCTCGCCGATCCCTTCCACCAGGCCTCGATTGCCCTTGCCCGACGGGTTGGCAGACGAGGCGAAGACCAGCTTCCCTTGATCCTGCCACAGCGCATGGACCGTGTTTTCGGACGGCGTGCCAAATTTGATCACGAAGCAGCTTGTGCCGCGCCCGTCCATCATCAGCTCACGCGATCCATCGTCCGGAATATGCTCCAGCGCGTCCTTGCGCCAAGGAAGGATGCAGCCCAGCAGGATGTCGCGGTCCCAATGCGCCTGATAAAAGGCGTCGAACTCCGCATTCAGTTCCGCCAGCGCGCGCAACTGCTCCATCGAGCCGCACAGCACCACGCCAGGCTTGTTGCGCTTGCGGTTTTTGGCCGAGAACTTCCGCTCGAGCCCGGCGGCGTCAGACGTCATGACGATATAGCCCACCTTGGTCGGGCTCACGATGCAGGCGCCGTTCCCGCTCAAAAGATCAACGGCCTCTTGTTGGACGCCGCCATTCCACCGGATCATTTTATCGGTCGCTGTCTTGCTCATGTCGTCACTCTACTTTTTGTGAGCCCGGCTGATGGACCCATGGATATTGTGCCTGCGCCCGCGCCTCATAGGCTTCGATCCGGTCGAGGTTCGCGAGTGTCAAACCCACCTCGTCCAGACCGTTCAGGAGGTTGTGGCGGCGATTGGGATCGACCTCGAAGGCGATGATCGCGCCATCCGAGCTGGTGATTTGGTTGGCTTCAAGGTCAACGGTCATCACGGCATTAGCACCGCGCGTCGCGTCTTCCATCAAGATGTCGACTTGCTCTTGTGGAAGGGTGATCGGCAAGATGCCGTTCTTGAAGCAGTTGTTGAAAAAGATGTCGGCGAAGCTGGTTGAGATGATGCAGCGGATACCGAAATCCTTGAGCGCCCATGGGGCATGTTCCCGGCTTGAGCCGCAGCCAAAATTGTCACCGGCGATCAGGATCTTCGCCTGGCGATAGGCCGGGCGGTTGAGCACGAAGTCTTCGATCTCGCGTCCATCGCGATGAAAGCGGATCTCTTCGAACAAATGGATGCCGAGCCCAGAACGCTTTATCGTTTTTAGATACTGCTTGGGCAGGATCATATCGGTGTCGATATTGATTAGCGGCATGGGCGCGGCAACGCCGGATATTTTCTCAAACGGTTCGATCTCGGCTCCTCCGGCGGCGCCAATGCCGCTTGGATATTTGACCGAGGCTACCTAGCCAACGCGCAGGCGATTGCCAAGGGTGTGCGGGCGCCCTTTGCCCGCAAAGGGTGGTGCCAGCGCCGATCAAAGCGCTGGCGCCTGGATATTTTAGCGTGGGTCCTAGTCGAAGACCTCGACGATCTGCTCCACGCCAACGCCTTCTTTGATCTCACGCAGGCGGGCATAGGCGATGGCGGAACTGATCCCCAAGAGACCAGAGCCGATCGAATTGATCAAAGCGCTGATTACCAGGGCGATGGCGATGCTGCCGGTCGCGATTGCCGCGAAGTTCGCGACCATCGATACGGCAAAAACAATGATGAGAATGACGATGAACAGACCGACCAGGGGCCAACGATATTCCTTCGTCAGACGCGCCGAGCGGCCCAGACCGCCAAAGCCCACTTTGTCGATCACCACGGCGGGCGCGGTGACACTAAAGACAGCGTATAGCCATAGCCCCGGGACGATCAGAAGCGCAAAGCCGATCCCGTAGAGAATAGTTGCCACGAATGTGAGAACCGCAATCGGGAGCGCGGCGCGCAGGGCGGGGCCAAAATACTCGACCAGTTTCACCGGGCGCCCGACAATCGCGTCATAGGCAAGCTGCACCATCAAAGCTATGACCAGGCCGTAGATCACCATCTGAATGACGGCCGCAACTGCGATACCAGCGAAGAAGCCGCCGAGATCGTTGGGGTCCAAGGTCGCGGCAGGGTCTTCCATACCCAAGGCTACGCCAAAGCCGAGAAAGGCGCCGCTGATCAACAGGCCCACGACAGTGGGGATAAAGGCGATCATCAACACTTTAACGAAATTCGCGAAAAGGATCGAAAAGCTCTCGCTGATAATGGATCCCACGCCGAGCGGTGCTTTGCCGCCCGTGGTAACTGTATCTGTCATAATTGGTCCTGTACGTCGTTTTTCTGTTTCGGCTCTGGCTTGGCGGATCGCTGAGCAATAGTAAGCCTATGATACACCTTTCGGTAAATCGGCGAAATACGACTTTCCTGTGGCGCGTTATGGTTAATCTGACGGAAGCTCAGGCGTCCTCGTCAGCCTTGGAATGGTGCTTGTCCGCCCGCCGATCTCCGAAGAGCTGTCGCTGCTCCAGATGCGCGCGCTGGGCGGAGTAAAAGGCATTGAGAAAGGCCATATGATCGGCCGGGCCTATGGGATCTGCATAGCCGATTTTCTCGCGGATCTTCTCGACGATCGCGGCCAGGGTTTCCTTGCGTTTATCAAAGGCGATCTGCGATGTTGCTGCGCCGTCAGCACGCAAAAAACCTTCCAAGGTCTGCAATTCAAAGGTGCCGTAATGGTCCAACTGATGCGGCAAGAAGGTAAACCGGGCTTTCTTTTGCGGCGACGCGGCGGTCGTGGTCGCGAGATCGTCCAGCAATCGCGGCTGCGGCAGATGGACCACATGCGTCCCGGCCATGAAGTCCCCAAGACGGCGGCGGTAGCGGTTCATGATGGGGATCGCCAACGCCATCCCTGTCCAGGCCAGTGCGAGCAGGGAGCTGATCGGCGTTTGTGCGTTCAGCGACAGCAAAAGCGTCATCGGCAAAAACACTTCCGCCTCTTTCATCAGGTTGCGCAGCACCACGCCATAGGTCGTCAGCGGTCCGCCATCATGGGCCACAACTTTGATCTTCATGATCCGTTTGCCTAGCGTCTGGCCATTCCAGATCAGCTCAGTCACCACGTAATAAGGGATGCGCACGATGAAAAACATCAGCGAGGAGATCGCCCCAATCGTGTTCAGGCTGGCCAGATCGAGCCAGAAGACGACCAGGACCAAGGCCAGCGCGCCAATGCTGGTGATCGCGATGTCGGTGATCTGTGCGCCCATCCTCACACCGACACCGGCCACGGGCAGGTAGAGCGGCACGCCTTCGGGCGGTTGCAACTGATTTGGGTCCGGCCGCGCGTCGCGGTCTTTGCGGCGCCAGAGCCTCATGACTTCTGCCGCCCGCCAAGGACGAACCAGGCAAGCCAGAGCGCCCCGATCCCCCAGCCGATCGTGTAGCGCAGCCAGGCCTCTTGCACCAATTGCCGGGCAAAGCCTTCGAGCAGCGCCGCAGCGATCAGCATAATCGAGGCGACCAGGGCAATCTTCACCGCATCCCGGCCCGCCACTTGCAACGCCATGCCCCGGGTCATGTCGCCCGGGAACAGAACCGCCGCGCCCAGTTTCAAACCGCCACCGCAGGCAATGCAGATCGCCGAAAGCTCGGTCACGCCATGTACGGAAAGCCAGCCGCCCAGATCATAGCCCAAGCCCCGCTCCACATGCAGCGCGTAGAACGCACCAAGGATCAGGCCGTTATAGAAGGTCAGCAAGAAAGCCGGTGCACAGGCGAAAACGCCCAGGCCAAAGACAAAGATCGCCACGCGCGTATTGTGGGAAAACAGGAATGTCGCAAAGGCTCCAAGCCCCGAGGCATCGGGGCTTTCGTCGTAGATCACGCCGCGCAGATAGCTTGTCGAGGCATCTGGCCCGCGTCCCCCCGCCAGTTCCGGCGGCATGAAAACGTAGAACCAACTGGCATTCTCGAAATACAAAAGATAGCCGACGAAAGCGCCCAGAAACATCGCCAGAAATCCCAAGAGCAGGAAGAACCAGCACCGCCGCATCGCCTGAGGCGCGCCGCGGGTCAGAAACCGTGTCAGCAAACCGCCGAGGCGTTCCTGCGGCGCGTAAACGCTGAGATAGGCGCGCGCCGTAAGGGCCTCGAGATATTCCAAAAGGGCCTTATCAAGAGAGATCTCGCGGGCGATGGCCAGAGACGTCGTGGCCTGCCTGTAAAGCGCTGCCAATTCCTTGGCTGCCTCGAAGTCCATCCGTTGCAGCCCGCCGCGCTCTGCGACGCTCGTGAGGGTCTCCAGCCGTCGCCAATCGGCCTCACGCTCCGCGCGAAAACGGGCCGACCGCATCAGAACGCCGCTCTCCATGCTAGATCAGCTCCCGCGCTTTGATCTCCAGATAGGTCGAGATCAGTTTCGCCGTGATCGCCTTTGGTTTGGCGTCGATGATCGTCACCCCCAAACGGCTGAGCCGTTCCAGGACCAGGCGCCGCTCGGCAATGGATTGATTTGCCGCGACCAGCATCGCGACCCCGTCCATATCCTCTGGCGCATGCTCGACCAACTTCTCCACACTGGTGTCGCGGATCGCCACGAAAACCACCAGATGCCGCTTGGCGATCAGGCCGATATTCTCGATCAAAAGCTCGGCCGAGGTCGTGTCGATGAAATCCGTGAAGATGATGATCAAACTGCGCTTTTTGCACCGCGCGTTGAGCTCGGTCAGGGCGAGCGTGTGGTTGGTCTCGCGCGTGACATAGTCTAAATCGGCCGTCCAAGAGCGCATCCGTGCAAAGGCTGCGCGCCCAGGCTCTGGTACGAAGAACCCCCGTGGGCGGACCTCATAGGAGTAATAGCCCACAAGGTCCCCACCGATTGCCGCAGCCCATGCGGTGGCCAAAGCCGCGGTCACCGCGTGGTCGATCTTGGGGATGCCGTCGATTTCCTCAGCCATAAGATAGCCGTTGTCGAGGGCTAGGATCACATGGTGATTGCGCTCGGCGCGAAGCTCTTTTGCGATCAGGTTTCGCGCCCGGGCCGACCGTTTCCAGTCGATGGTTTTGACATCCATCCCGGGCACAAACTCGCGCAATTGGTGAAATTCTGAGCCTTCGCCAACGGCCAGGTTTTCCTTCACCCCGTAGAGGTTCGAAGCGACCTTAGTGGAGATCTCACCGCTCTGCACCGATCGGATATTGGGCACCACCCGGACGGCATGATCCATCGGCAGCCGACGCACGCTTTGGATCAGGCCAAAGGCTGATATCCAAGACAGCCAAAGCTGATCGAGTGACCAGGACCCACGTCTGAGAGCCGTCACGCCAAGTTGCGCGCGGCCGACGCCATCCTCGGCGGGCACAAAGAAAAAGTCGTCCGGCCCCGCGATCCCGTCTGGCCAATCCCAGCGTCCGCGCAGGTTCACCGGTGCGTTGCTGACCTCAAGCGTAAGGGGAAATTCCTCGCCGACATAAACCTCGGCAGGCGGCTCGAAGGCCAAGGCGCGCTTTGGGCGCGGGCTGAGGAACAGATCGGCCAGGACGTAGACGCCAAGCGCTAGCCATAGGAACATGGGCGCCATCCGCCAGACCTCACCCAGCGCGACGAAAATCGCACTAAGACCAAGCGCCGCCAGGGCCAGCGCCAGCAATTTTTGCGTTGGGCGGATCAGCGCGGCGCCTCGATCTGATTGACGATATTCTCGAGCACATCCGAAGCGGCGCGTCCCTCGATCTCGGCGGCCGGGCCCAGAACGATCCGGTGTTGCAGCGCCGGGATGAACAGGCGCTTCACGTCGTCCGGGATTGCGAAATCGCGACCGGCCAGCGCTGCCGCCGCACGCGCCGCCCCTGCCAGAGCATCGGCCGCTCGAGTCGAGGCGCCAAAGGCGATGTCGTCGCTTTCGCGCGTCGCCCGGACCAGCCGCAGGATATAGCTCAAGATGTCGTCCTTCAGGATGATCGTGTCGATCAGCGCCCGCGTCTCCGCCATCGCTTTCGCGCCGAGCACCCGCTCAATCCCGCCCGTTTCTTGACCCGCATCGAGCGGCGCGGCAGCGTGTTGTTGCAGGATGGCCATTTCCACCGCTTCGTCCGGAAACTCGATGTTGAGCTTGAACAAAAAGCGGTCAAGCTGCGCCTCGGGCAGGGGATATGTGCCCTGTTGTTCGATCGGGTTTTGCGTTGCGATCACGATGAATTCCCGGCCCAGATCGTAATCCGTGCCGTCGATCGTCACCGCGCGCTCGTTCATCGCCTGGAGCAGCGCTGCTTGGGTTTTCGGCGGCGCGCGGTTGATCTCATCGGCAAGCAGGACCTGGCTGAAGACGGGGCCCTTCGTCAGGATGAACTCATTGCTGTTGAAGTTGAAAATAGACGTTCCCAGCACGTCGCCGGGCATCAGATCGGGGGTGAACTGAATACGCCCGAACTCCAGATCCAGAGCTGCGGCAAAGCTGCGGGCAAGAAGCGTTTTCGCCGTGCCCGGCGGCCCTTCCAGCAGGACATGCCCGCGGGCGAAGAGCGCGGTCAACAGCAGATCAATCGCATCCTCTTGACCGAGAACGGTTTTTCCAAGCTCAGTGCGGAGGGCGTCTGCTCGGGTGGCGAGTGTTTCAAGTGTCATGGGCGATGTCTTCTAGGATGGTTTCAAGGTCTTCAACCAAATGCGCCGCCTCCGATGCGGCGATTTTGTCGGGAAGGGTGCGCACGCGATCGAGGATCTCACTCAATCTCGGGCTCAGGCGCGGATGACGGCGCGCCACGTATTTCTGAAACGCCGCGTCGCTGGAATAGGCGGGGCCATGGGCCGGCCCCAGCAAGGCGTTGGCCGTGGCCGCGACCCGGGCGGTGGCATAGGCGTTGACCAGACGTCCGTCCTGACCGGTCAGACGCATCAAGCGCGCGCGGGCCGAGATCGCCAAGGTTTTGCTGATCCCTGCGCGACGCGACAGCGCGCGCACCGGACCATCCCGCAAGCCTCCGCGCCAGAGCGCGATCAACAGGCAGATCCCGGCCCCAAGCCATAACAGGGTGAAGGGCGGCTCGAAAAAGCGCAGAAGATCGGACCAGCTCCGCTCACGCACAGGGGCCGAGCGCGCCTCATAGAGCCAATTCCGCCGCGCGTAATCAATCAGGATCAGGCCCTCGTCATCGGTCTCAGCGCGGCGCTCGGCCACCAACTGAGTGATAAGGTCGGCGCCAATGACGGCGTTTTCGCCTAACACGAGACCGTGATTGTTGAGCAGGTCCGGGTCAACCACCACGATGGCGCGCGTTTTATCGTCGCCGAGCGGGCATTCACCGACGACCATTGCTGCGCGGGTGCCAAGGATCGGCCGGCATTCCGTGCTCGATACAGTCTGGGCGGCGTAAAGCTCCGCTCGGGCTCTGATGCCGTCTTCCAGCTCGTAAGAAAAGGTCGTGAATGCGTTGCGGTTGCGCGTCACGCGGGCGTCACTTTGCCCCGTGAGCGTCTGAAATAGCCGATTGAGCCGCGCCTGCTCGATCAACAGCTCTGGGTGCGCGAGGCCTGTCAGCCGCATACCACTACGCCACTTGGGTAAGATCACCAGCGTTTGCGCGCGTTCGGCCCGTTGGATGATTTGCGTGAGGATCGCATCGTTTTCGTCTTGTTGCTGCAGGAATTCCTCCTCCGTGCGCGGGATCTCCCGCGCCGCGCCCAGGTCACTATCGAAAAGCGGCAGTATCAAAAGATCGACCTGTTCTTGATCGACACGCCAGCCGCCGAGGAAGTTCTGCGTCGTCAGGCCATTGCCGCCCAACCAGCTTTGCAATCCGTCAAAGCCCGTGGGCGATGCGCGGAGGTCCTGCTGTCGGCTCGCCGAAAACATCGCGATCCCTAGGATCACGATCAACAGAACACCGCCGAAAAAGATCAGATCTACGCGGGATCGCCCGCTCGGCGCTTGGGTGTCGGTCATACCGCGCCTCCCGTCATAATGGGGCGGATCGCACTGACATGGCTTTCAAAAATGGCATCCGTCATGGGGCGGTCGCCGTATTGCACGCGCTCACTGTCCAACACCAAGGCCCGCAAAAGTAACAGGCTTTCAGGCGGCAGCCGCAAGCGCCTCAGCGCATCGCGCGCCGTCCAAGACCGCTGCGGCAAGACCCCCTGGGCGGCCAGGCAATCCGACAGGGCGCGCCGCGTCAGCGCGACAATCGCGTCGCGACGGTCGGGCATGGCCAGGATCGCATCAAACCCCGCCAGCGGGTCATCCCCGATTACCTCGGCACTTTCGCGGATCCGCGTGGCCGTCGACGTGTTTTCGGCCGTCTTCTGTAGAGACAGCGACATCGCCCCACCAGAACGGATGAAGACATAGATGATCACGGCCAGGATGCCCGCAGCGATCCAACCCAGAAAGTTAAAGGCTGTTCGGGTCTGGCCGATCACCTCGCCTAGGTCATCGCCTTCTTGCGGCTCGGGCGTGCTGTAGTCGGTTGAAAGCGGCGGCGCGGGGGCCTCTGGATCAAAATAGATCACCTCGTGATCAATGCCGCGGAGGCGGATGGACCGGGTGTAATCCGTAGAGGATTGGGTTTGCGTTGGCGCCTCAAGCGCGCGCTCCTGCGCCGCAGCACTTGAACCTCCGATAAAAGCGCCGAGCAGACAAAAAATAGCCAGCGACAGCCTGAGCGTACACGCAATCAGTTTCTTGGAAATGCTAAGTGTCTCAATCATTTATCGCGACAATAGCCATGCGTGACCAATGAGCAAGTGTGCATAACCACCGTGCGAGCCATCCAAGACATACCTAGTCTAAAAGTTTGAGACCCACGGATTTGGCGTCTACAAAGATATCCGGTTTGCGCGAATAGATCTCTGCCTTTTCCGCGCCGAGGGACAGGACATGGCTGTGGATACGCTCGAGCAATTCTTCTTGGGTTTCGATGCGCGCGCCTTTCAATTCTCGGATAAACGCAATCACGTTGTCATAGTCGAGATACTCGCCCTGGCGCCAATCCAGATCGCCGGTCCAAATTCGGACCGTGATGATGACGCGCTGCATGCTCTCTTTCTCAAAGGCATGCAGGCCGAGAAACATCTCGATCTCAACGTCTTCCAGGATGATCTCATAGCGTGCCATCGACGGCCCCGTCCTTGACCAGAAATGCAACGTCGCGCGGTAATCTCATCAGGGATTGGCCACCGTCAATCGTGATGATTTGCCCGTTGCTGCTCTTGGCATGCCATAAATATCGGACCGCCGCGCAGATATCCTGCGGCAAGACCCGGCGTTCCAGCGGATTAATGCGGCTGCTTTTCTCGAAATTCTCTTGGTTTTGCTTGCCACTGATGAGGGTGATGCTCGGCGCAATTCCGCAAACGCGAGGGCGGCCATTGAACTGCATCGCCGCCATTTCAGTCATGCTCTTCAGCGCCATCTTACTCAGCGTGTAGGAGTGGAAATCCGGGTTGAGCGCGAAAAGCTTGTTGTCGAGCATATTAATCACCAGGCTGTCGCGCCCCGTTTGCTGGGCTGTCCGCTGGCCCGCCATATGCTGCACCATGATCTCGGGCGCGACGAGGTTCACGGCCACATGCTCAAGGCTGGCCTCGTTTGGCTGCTCCAGCAGGCTGTCATTGACGAATTGTGAGGCGTTGTTGACGCAAAGATCGAGTCCGCCCGCCCATTCGGACGCCGCCTCGACCACAGCGCGGGCCTGGGCCGGATCTGACAGATCCCCCTGAAACAGTGCGATCTCGCCGCCGTCGCTTGCGATTTCGGCGGCAAGCGCCTCGGCCTCTGCGCGGGAGCCACGGTAATGCACCGCCACGCGAAAACGCTCTGCCCCGCCACTCAGGGTCAGGTCACGCGCGATCTCTGCCCCCAACCGCTTTGCCCCGCCGGTGATAAGAGCGCTAGGCATTGCTCGGGTCCTTGTCAAAAAGCGCCGGATATTCCTGCAGGAAGGATCGGATCATGAACATCAGATCCTGGGCAAAAAAGACCCTCTCGGACGGGTTCCACACTGCATCGTCGGGCAAAGCAGTAGTCGCTACAATCACGAAATAGTCCACCCCATCCACCCGGCGGGTCAGGGGCGTGTCCTTGAAGCGGTAGCCCAGATTGCCTTTGCCGACCTCATCGGGGCGGGCCACTTCGGCGGCCTCAGCACTGAGCGAATGCTTGAAGCAGCTGCGCAGGAATGCGACGCGGTCCTCGCTTTGACTGGACTGCGCTTGCAAGGCATCGATCCGCTCGATCGGAACCGAGACGTTCACGTTGGCGCGCTTCACATTCAACTCAACCCGCAGCTCCAGTGCGATGTCTTGGTCGTCCAGCGTGGCAGTGATCCGGTAATCGGCGTAGCAGCGGCCCTTAGAGTAAAACATCGCGATCCGAGCCAGCTCCTCGCGCCGCGTCTCCGGCGCTTTGCGAAAGGCGCGAAAATCGACAAAGCTCCGGGTTTCTTCCGGCAAAAACTGAAGGTGATAGGGAATAGTCTCGGTCAGCATACGCTGCGTGCGCTGCCGGATCGAGGCCTCGCCAAAACTTGCCCCGCCGATCACGATGATCACGATCAGAATGGGAAAAACGATCGCCAGCAGATACGTGGCCGCCGCAATCAGATCGCTGCTCTGACCGGCCACCAATGCGCTGTAGAACAGCCAACCGCTGATCGCCAAAGCGCCAAACACCAGCGCGACGATCAACGCCCGCACCCAGAGGGGCACATAGATGATTTGGATTTGGTTAGCGAGATTCATGGAGCACCGATTGAATGACATTGGCGGCGTAAACGCCATCCGACATCGCGGTGGCGACGCAAGGATAGGGGCGTTCATTCACGTCACCTATGGCGAAGACGCCGGTCTGCGAGGTTTGCATATCCGCGTCCACGCGCACATAGCCCGCCTCGGTCACGTCGAGCTCAAAGGAGAGCTCGGGCAGGGCGGCCTGCCAGCCATAGCACACAATCATCCGGTCGAACTCAAAACGCTCGTGCCTGTAAGAAATCACGCCGTCGCCGACTTTGTAGGGGCCGTGATATCGGCTCTCGGCGGCGATCGCAGACCAATGATTGGGCCGTGCCCGGACACTGCGCGCAAAAACCTTCAGGTCGACCGTCCCGGCGGCGCTTAGGATGGCATAGCTCTCTGCCGCCGCATCCCCACCCCCCAGGATCGCGACGCGCCCGGGCGCCCCCTCGATCGCGTCTAGACCAATAAGACCGATGACCGCCCTCGGATCGCCTTCGAGCCCTCCCGTCTTCTCCTGCGTGCCGGTCGCCAGCACCACAAAGCGGGCCTCCATGCGGCCTTGCTCCGTAATCACCCCGAACCCGGTGTCCGAACGCTCAATCCTTCGGCAGCTTGCCCTGAGACGGGCACAGCCTTGGGACGTCAGATTTTTCTGCATGTTGCTCGCGACGGATTTCGCTGTCGTCGTCGCTTGGACAACCGAGAGCCAGGAATTGGTATAGGGGGAGCGTGCCTGCAGGCCGCCGATGCGATCGGGCTCCAAAAGCAAGCAGGACACGCCGATTTTGGTCAGCCACAGCGCGCATTGCGCACCCGCCGGCCCGCCGCCAACAATGATGACGTCGTGCTGAACGCTCATCGGGACAATAGCCAAGCGCGGCCGTTTGAATGTGTAGGTGTGCTTGCGGTGCCGAAAATCATCGCCATACTCATCTTCAAATCACAAAACCGAGGGAGTTTTCCATGACAATAAGACTAAGCCTTGCTGTCGCGACGCTTTTGGCGGGCACGGCCTTGCCTGCTTTCGCCGACGGCCATGCCGGCACATTGCGCTGGGCGCGCGCCGCGGAGGCGCTCACCCAAGACCCGCACGCCCAGAACGAAGGCCCAACCACGACCTTCAACCACCAGATCTACGAGCCGCTCATTATCCGCAACATGGTGGGCGAGATGGAGCCCGCGCTTGCCACCTCGTGGGAGCCGTCCGCGGACAATCCGAACGTGTGGGTATTCACCCTGCGCGAGGGCGTGACCTTCCATGGCGGTGAGGCCTTTGACAGCGCCGACGTCGTGTTCTCGCTCAATCGAGCGATGAGCGAGTTCTCGAATTTCAAGGAACTCCTCTCTAGCGTCAGCGAAGTGCGTGCCGCTGGCCCCTTCACGGTTGAGATCGAAACTGACGGCCCGAACCCGCTTTTGCCCAATAATCTGACCAATATCTTTATGATGGACGAGGGCTGGTCGACGGAAAATGGCGCCGTCGAGGTGCAGAATTACGCGGGTGGTGAAGACACGTTCAGCGCGCGCAACTCCAACGGCACCGGCCCCTACGTCCTGGCCAGCCGTGAGGCGGATGTCGAAAGCGTCTTCACCCTGAATGAGGCCTATTGGGGCATCGATGAGTTCCCGCTGGCGGCGTCGGAGATCATCTTCACCCCGATCCAGAACCCGGCCACACGCGTGGCAGCGCTGCTGACCGGTGAGGTCGACTATATCCAGGACGTGCCGGTGCAAGACCTTGAGCGTGTGGCCGCTGAGGACGGGATCGACGTGATCACCGCCGCGCAAAACCGGGTCATCTTCTTCGGTCTAAATGTCGGCGCCGAGGATCTCAGCCTCGACAATGTCGACGGCTCCAACCCCTTCGCCTCGCCCCAGGTGCGTGAGGCGATGAATATCGCGATCAACCGCGCGGCCATCCAGCAGGTGGTGATGCGCGGTCAGTCGGCGCCCGCTGGGGTAATCATGCCCCCGCCGGTCAATGGCTGGACCGAAGCGCTCGACGGCTTCCCGGACACCGATCTGGAGCAGGCCGCCGCTCTTATGGAAGAGGCGGGCTATGGCGACGGCTTCACCATCCAGCTCGACTGCCCGAACGACCGCTACATCAACGATGAAGCGATCTGCCAGGCCGCCGTGGGCATGTTCGCTCAGATCGGGATCACCGTGAACCTTTCGGCTCTGCCGCGCGCCCAGCACTTCCCGCTGATCGCCAACGGTGAGACGGACTTCTACATGCTGGGCTGGGGTGTGCCGACCTATGACAGCGAGTACATCTTTAACTTCCTCTATCACACCCGCAACGAAGGCCGCGGCTCCTGGAATGGAACCGGCTTCTCGAACGGCGCAATGGATGAGATGATCGTCAGCCTGTCGTCTGAGACCGACCTCGCGGCGCGTGACGCGACCATCGCCTCGCTCTGGGAGATGGCCGAGGATGAGCTCATCTATCTGCCGATCCACAACCAGGTTCTGAACTGGGGCATCTCCAGCGGCTGGAGCACAGTGGTGGATGCCGACGACCAGGTGAAGTTCAAGTACTTCGAGGCCAACTAAAGCCCAGGCGCGGCCCGGGTGGTTTGCCATCCGGGCCGTTCCTCTCGCTTAACCGGCCCCGGGGGCTGTCACGAACTGTTGATGCCACGGGCCATGGTGCCTATCCGAGAAGCCAGCCACCCTAAAGCGGTGACGCGTGCGCCACACATATAAACCTTGCAGGGAGCCTGCTATGACCCGATTTTTGACCGCCAGCGTTCTGGCCCTGGCTGTGGTTTTGCCCGCCCAGGCCGAGACCTTCCGCTGGGCGCCCGCTACCGATCCGCAAACGATGGACCCCCACGCGGTCAGCTCCGCGCCGGTTCTGGGCTTTCTCAACAACGTCTATGAGGGCCTCGTGCGCCGCGGCCGCGACATGGCGATTGAGCCGTCGCTCGCCACCTCGTGGGAGCCGATTGGCGAGGGCGAAGGCTGGCGCTTTTTCTTGCGCGAGGGTGTGACGTTCCACAACGGCGCGACGTTTGATGCGGCCGATGTACGCTTTTCCTATGAGCGCGCCTCGTCTGAGGCCTCGGATGTGGCAAGCTGGTTCTCGTCCGTGTCTGACGTGGTTGTAGTGGATGACTTCACCGTCGATATCCTGACCACGTCACCACAGCCGATCTTCCCTGACAGCATCGCCAACTGGATGATGATGGACAGCGATTGGTCGACCGAAAACGGAGCTGAGTTGCCTGCGCGGGACGAAGAAAACTTCGCCACGCTCAATGTCAACGGCACCGGCGCGTTTCAACTGCAATCCCGTCAGCCCGATCTTGAAACGGTCCTCGTGCCCTTCGACGGCTGGTGGGGAGAGGTGGAGCATAACCTGACCGAGGTTGTCGTCACCCCGATCCAAAACGCGGCCACCGGTGTCGCAGCGCTCCTGTCTGGCGATATTGACATGATCAACCCGGTCCCGGTCCAAGACGCGGCCCGGCTCGATGGCGCCGAGGGCGTTCAGGTGATCCAAGGGATCGAGGCACGTGTGATAATGCTCGGCTTCGCCCACGATCACGAGGTGCTCTTTGGCGGTGCGAATGCGGGCGACGAGAACCCCTTCGCCGATGTTCGCGTGCGTCAGGCGGTAGGCCATGCGGTGAATGTCGAGGCGATCTTGCAAACGATCATGCGCGGCTCTGCCGAGCCGGCCAGTCAGCTTGTCAGCCCTGCAATGCGCGGCTTTTCAGCCGCCAATGATACGCGCCCTGAGGTCGATCTCGACACGGCGCGCTCCCTGCTCGCAGAGGCGGGCTATCCGGATGGTTTCGGCTTTGAGCTGAGCTGTCCCAATGACCGCTACCTCAACGATGAGGCGGTGTGCCAGGCGATTGTGGGCATGCTTGCGCAGATCGGCCTCGATGCCTCGCTCAACGCAATGCCGGTCTCGAACTATTGGCCTGAGCTGCGCGCGGACAATTACGACATGTATCTGCTCGGCTGGTCGCCCGGCACCTTCGATGCGGAACACCCGATCCGCTTCCTGGTCCACACCAATGGCGAGCGCCTTGGCACTTGGAACTTCGGTGGGTATTCCAACCCGCGCATCGACGAGATGTTGCCGATGATCCAGTCCGAAATCGATGATGGTGCGCGCCAAGCCATGCTCGATGAGGCGGCGCAGATCGTGCAAGACGACGCGGTCTACCTGCCGATGTATGTGCAGCCGCTCCTCTGGGGCACTGGCGACAATGTCAGCCTGACCCAGCGGCCTGATGATTTCGTCATCCTGCGCTGGATAACCGTGAACTGATATCGCCAAGGGCGGCTGCAGCAAGGGTTGCGGCTGCCCATTCTCGCACCAATCCCGGGTCACGTAGCGCAATGAGCGCCGCATTTGCTTGACCCGCTGAGGGCGCCGGACCACAAGGTAACGATGCTGTCCTTCATCCTACGCCGCGTTGCGCAGTCGGTCCTGGTCTTGTTGATCACGGGCCTTGTGGCGTTTTCGATGTTCCGCTTTATCGGCGATCCCATCGACAATATGCTGGGCCAAGAGCGCACGATGGAAGATGTCGAGCGCCTGCGCACGCAGCTCGGTCTAGATCAGCCTTTCGTGGTGCAATATTGGCGCTTTCTAGAAAACGCAGCCCAGGGCAATTTCGGCATCTCTTACCGCCAAGGTCGCCCCGTGGCCGAGGTGATCTCCGAACGGCTTCCGGCAACGCTTGAGCTTGCGGCGGTGTCGGGCCTGTTCGCCCTTGGTTTGGGGATCGCGCTGGGTGTTTTCACGGCCATCAGGCGGAATGGACTGTCCTCACAGATCATCATGACTGCCAGCCTAATCGGCGTATCGCTTCCAACCTTTCTCATCGGCATCCTTCTGATCTACCTGTTTTCGGTGGAGCTTGGCTGGCTCCCCTCCTTTGGCCGGGGAGAAGTGACAGATCTAGGTGGTTGGAGCACCGGGTTTCTGACGCGAGAGGGGCTTGTTGCTCTCATCCTGCCCTCGATTACGCTGGGGTTGTACCAGATGACGCTCATCATGCGACTGGTCCGCTCGGAGATGCTCGAGGTTCTGCGCCAAGACTACATCCGTTTCGCCCGTGCGCGCGGCCTCAAAGAGCGGGTGATCAATTTCCGCCATGCCCTCAAGAACACGCTCGTGCCCGTGATCACAGTCACGGGTCTGCAACTCGGCGCGATCATTGCCTTTGCCATCATCACCGAGACCGTCTTTCAATGGCCTGGCGTGGGGCTCCTTTTCATCAATGCGATCCAGTTCGTCGATATCCCCGTGATGGCCGCCTATTTGATGCTGATCTCGGCGATGTTCGTGGCGATCAACCTGCTGGTCGATATCCTTTATGTCATGATCGATCCGCGGCTTCGGATCGACAATTCCAAGGCAGGCGCCTGATGGCCGATATCCCCGCACCCAAACCGGAGGTTCAGCCACGCTCCCGGCTTTATATGGCCTGGGATAGCGATCTGGCCTGGGCGTTCCGGCACTCGCCTGTCGCGCTGATCTCGGCCGCGGTCACTCTGGTGCTGATCCTTTCAGCGATCCTCGCGCCGCTCATTGCGCCCCATGACCCGTTTAACCCGGCGACCTTGAACCTTTTGAACGGCTTCACCCCGCCAGGGGAGGCCAATGCCTTTACCGGAGAAAGTTTCATTCTGGGCACCGACGACCAAGGCCGCGACGTCTTCTCGACCATCCTCTTTGGGCTCAGGATTTCGCTCTTCGTGGGCTTTGCGGCGGTGGCCTTCGCCATGGTTCTTGGCATCAGCCTGGGGCTTTTGGCGGGCTATATCGGTGGCTGGACCGAGACGATCATCATGCGCATCGCCGATGTGCAGCTCACTTTCCCATCGATCTTGGTGGCGATGCTGATCTTCGGTGTGGCCAAGGGGATCACGCCGATCGAGTACCGCGATCAAGTTGCAATCTGGGTGCTCATCCTGGCCATCGGGCTCAGCGACTGGGTGCAGTTCGCCCGCGTCGTTCGCGGCGCGACCCTGGTGGAAAAGAACAAGGAATACGTCCAGGCCGCCCGCCTGATTGGCCGATCGCCCTTGGCCATCATGGGCCAGCACATCTTGCCCAACGTGCTCTCGCCCGTCCTGGTGATCGCCACGATCTCCCTCGCGCTGGCGATCATCGCAGAGGCCACGCTGTCGTTCCTGGGCGTGGGCGCGCCGCCGACCGAGCCCTCGCTCGGCACGCTCATCCGTATCGGGCAGGGCTTTTTGTTCTCGGGCGAGTGGTGGATCCTGTTCTTCCCGGCTTGCACGCTTTTGGTCCTCGCGCTCGCGGTCAACCTGCTGGGCGACTGGCTGCGCGACGCGCTGAACCCGAGGCTCAGGTGATGGCACGTGTTGCTTCGATAGGCGGTCTCCCATGACGCTGCTTGATATCGAGAAGCTCGTGGTTGAGTTCCCCAACCGCCGCGATATCTTTCGCGCGGTCGACGCCGCCGACTTGAGCGTCGAGCCCGGAGAGATCCACGGCCTGGTGGGCGAAAGTGGCGCGGGCAAATCCACCGTGGGTGCTGCCGTTATGGGCCTCATCGATCAGCCCGGGCGCGTGGCAGGCGGGAAGATCCGCCTGCGCGGTGACGAGATCTCAAGCCTAGACACTGAGGCGATGCAATCGCTGCGCGGCAAAAAGATCTCAATGATCTTTCAAGACCCTCTGACCTCGCTCAACCCGCTGTTCACCATCGGCCAGCAATTGACCGAGACGATCCAGGCGCATCTGGGCCTGTCCGATAGCGGCGCCCGCCAACGCGCCGTTGACCTCCTTGACCGGGTCGGGATCGCCCAAGCGGAGCTCAGGCTCGACCAATTTCCGCATCAGTTCTCTGGCGGGATGCGTCAACGCGTCGTCATCGCCCTTGCACTCTGCTCAGAGCCCGACGTGATCATCGCCGATGAGCCGACCACCGCGCTCGACGTCTCGATTCAGGCGCAGATCCTCGAGCTGATCAAAGAGCTGACGCGCGAACGCCAAGTGGGCGTGATCCTGATCACTCATGATATGGGCGTAATTGCCGACACGACGGACCGCGTGACCGTCATGTATCGCGGCGCGGTGGTCGAAAGCGGGCCGACCGCGCAGGTTCTCGGCGCGCCCTCGCACCCCTATACCAAATCCCTGATCGCCGCTGTGCCGCGGCCCCAGGTCAAACTCGCCCGCTTTCCGCTGGTCAGCTACGGCGGGCGGCAAACGGCCTTCGAGATCGAGGATCTGGCCCGCAACTGGCCGTCCACTGAAGTGGACCGCGATCAGCCGCTTCTGCGCGCAAAGGGCATCACAAAACGCTTTCTGACCAAAGGTGCGCTTCTGCCGTCCAAGCGGCGCTACCTGACGGCGGTCGATGATGTCAGCTTTGACATCCGCCAGGGCGAGGTCTTCGGCCTGGTCGGTGAAAGCGGCTCTGGCAAATCCACCATCGCGCGGATGATCGCGGGGCTTTACACGGTCGATGGCGGGTCTGTGTCCTTCGACGGCCAACAGGTCACCGGCGCGCGGGGCGGGGTGCCGGTCAACTACCGCCGTCAGATCCAAATGATCTTCCAAGATCCCTATTCCAGCCTCAATCCCCGCATGCGCGTCGATCACATTGTCGCCGAACCGGCCAAGCATCACGGCCTGCTGAGCGGCGAGGCGCTTTACGACCGGGTTGATGAATTGCTCGAACGTGTCGGCCTGGGCGCTCAAGCTGGCAAAAAGTACCCGCATGAGTTCTCCGGTGGGCAAAGGCAGCGGATATCAATCGCCCGCGCCCTGGCCACGCAGCCGCGCTTTCTGATCTGCGATGAGCCGACCAGCGCGCTCGATGTCTCGATCCAAGCGCAGATCCTGAACATCTTAAAGGACCTGCAGGAGTACCTGGGCCTGACCATGCTTTTCATCAGTCACGACCTTCCGGTTGTGCGGCAGATGTGCGACCGCGTGGGCGTGATGAAAGACGGCAAGCTGGTCGAGGTTGCTGAGACCGCGACGCTGTTCTCCCAGCCCAGCCACGGCTACACCAAAGGGCTTTTGTCCCTGATGCCCAAGCTAGAAGGCCTCTCCGAGGAGGGGCTCGCTGCCGCACGCCAGGGCTGAGCCAGGGGTCGGGCGCCCCACGACCACGCGCTACGTCAGACTTCAGAAAATCGTTCCGACTAGGCCGCAATGTTGCGAGCTGTGGCTTCGACCGGCCATTCGTCAATCTGCGACTCCGCCGCTTAGACTAGCACCTGTATCGGTCAAAAGTGTTAACCTTTTGTTAACCAATTAAAGTGACACGAAATAGTTGACCGAGCCAGCAATGTCGCGGTTCGGTAGTGGTTAAAAGCATGCGTCAGCGACCACTCGGACCGGGGCGCAAATTGGGGGCATGTGACATGCAAAATGACGGTCAAGACGCCGCATCGGCTCGAACCTCCCGCTCCATAGGTGAGGTTGATCAGTCGTTTTATTTGATCGGCGTTGGCGCCTCTGCTGGCGGTCTTGACGCGATCAAGCAACTGATCTCACAGATCCCAACCGGATTTCCCCATAGCTTTGTTATAATTCAGCATTTATCGCCCGACTATAAGTCTCTGATGTCCGATATCCTCGGCCGTGAGACGATCATGCCGGTCTCTGAAGTGGCTGACCATATGCCGATCGAGTCTGGTCATATCTACTTGATCCCTCCGAAATCCAACGTCGTGATCCAAGGGACAGAGGATGACATATCGCTGGCCGCCGAAGAGGGTGTGGTCGCGCCGGTCAACGGTTTGCGCTTTTCGCTGGTCGATCCCTCGCCGCGACCACAGCTCAATCTGCCCATCGACCTGTTCTTTCATTCCCTGGCTGAAGCGGTGGCCGAGCGTTCCATCGCCATCGTGTTGTCGGGCACGGGGTCCGACGGAAGCCGGGGCCTACGCGGCATCAAAGATCGCGACGGATTTGTCCTGGTCCAAGATCCCGAAACAGCCGCCTTCGATGGCATGCCGCGCGCCGCGATCGGTACGAAGATCGTTGACTTGGTCTGCTCGCCCGATGCGATGATCGGGGAGCTTCAGCGCTACTTGCAAATGCGTGAAGGCGGTGTTGTCAGCGTCGACACGCTTTTTGAAGGAGCGGAAAGTGAATTTGCCGATCTTCTAAAGTTGATAAGTGAAACCGCGGATATCGACTTTTCCCAATACAAGGAGCCGACACTAAAGCGCCGGATTGCCCGGCGGATGGTCTTGCGTAAATGCGATACAGTGAGTGAATATCTCAAAATTGCTCGGGCGGACCCATCCGAAGTGTCTGTGATCTACCGAGAGTTTTTGGTTGGCGTCACCAATTTCTTCCGCGATTTGCCATCTTGGCGCGATCTCGAGGCCGAGTACCTGCCGCGAATTTTTGCGAATGCCAAGAAGGGCGAAACGGTCAAAGTTTGGTCGGTCGGCTGTTCCACTGGTGAAGAGGCCTATACGATCGCTTTTCTGATCGAAGCCTATCGGCGCCGCAATGAAATCGAGACGGAATTCCGTGTTTTTGCCAGTGATGTGAATGCGTCTGCCATCGCCATCGCAAAGGAAGGTGTGTATCCAAATTCGACTTTGGATGAAATTCCTAATGAATTTCGTGAGCAGAACTTCTTTACGTTCCATGGTGAATCATTTCATATCTCTCAATCCATTCGATCCCGCGTGATTTTTTCCTCCCACAATGTCTTGGAGAATGCGCCTTACGTGCGAACGGATCTGATCGTCTGTCGTAATCTGATGATCTATCTTAGCCCGGAGATGCAGAAAAAGGTACTTTCCGTATTCTCATTCTCTCTTCGCAAAAATGGATTTTTATTTCTAGGTGCTGCCGAAAATATTGGCCGGAATTCGGCCGGTTTCGACGCAATGCGCGGCCCGGGGCGGATTTTTCAGAACGTACGAAAGGCGCCTGTTGATTTGCCGAACACGCGATCAGGGGCACATCTTCCTCTACTTCATGCGGGTCTCACGCCAATGCCAAGGGCACGTCGGATCGCAACGCGCGAAATCCAGAGGCAGAATTCAGAGACAACGTCGTTTCTTCCTAAGCTGCTTATGCAGCTCAACACAGCCGTCTTCATTTTAAATGAGAATGGGCATATCGTAGAAACTTTTGGAGACTATCGCCGGTACCTCTCGATGCCGGAGGATGCCTTTTCCTCGAACTTGGTGGAGCTTGTCACCGGACGCCTCCGCAGTACGATTTCGCTTCTTTTTCGCCGCGCATCCACCGAAGGAGCAGGGGAGAAACGATCAATCCGACTGTTGGAGGATCCGGACTCGAATTACGTCGATGTCTACAGCCAAAAAATCGAGTGGGAGTCCTACCCAACCGCATATCTTTTTATGATCCAGGTTTCGCAGCCACCAACTGTGGCCGTCGGAGATGGAAACGGTGCCGATCGAGCTGCGGTGCAACCCGCTTTGATAGGGCAGCTTGAGTCTGAAATCGAAGCACTCCAAGAAATGTTGAGTGTTACTGCCGAGGACTTGGGCGTTTCGAACGAAGAACTTCAGACCACAAATGAGGAACTGACGGCGTCGAACGAGGAATTGCAGGCAAACAACGAAGAAATGCAGAGCATTAACGAGGAGTTGCATACTGTTAATGCGGAGAATGCGGATAAGATCCATCAACTTGAGGATGCCCAGGCCGATATTGAGAACTTGCTAACCGGAGCAGATCTGGCGGTGATTTTGCTAGACTCTCAACTGTGCATTCGCCGCTTCAATCTTGCTTTCCGGAAGTATATCGAATTGTCACCAGATGATTATGGGCGCCCATTGGCGAATTTTTCCGCAAATCTGGTAGAGAACACCCTCAACACTCTTCTCGAAGATGCCGAACAGGCCTGTCAGATGGGTGAAGAGTTTACCCGCCAAGTTAAGACAAAGGACGGCGATTTTGCCGTCGCGAGGGTGCGACCGTTTAAAGACGGTGATGATGAAATTGATGGGGTAGTTATTACGTTTATCGATACGACCCAACTCAATCTTCTGCAGCAAGAAGTTCTCCGCCAAAGAGATCGCCTCGAGGGTCTCTTGGAAAGCGAAGCGGCCGGATATTTCGATTGGCATATTCAAGATAACTACGAATACATGAGCCCCCGGTTCAAAAGTATGTTCGGATACGCAGATGATGAAATGGAGAATAGCCCTGACGCTTGGCAAAAAATAATCCATCCCGAAGACTTGGAAGTGGCGCTCAGCAATTTTGACAAGCATGTCAAATCGAAGGGCATTATCCCCTACGACCAAGAAGTCCGCTATATACACAAGAATGGCTCAATCATTTGGGTGATCTGCCGCGGTCGCGTGGTGGAATGGTCTCCGGAAGGCGCGCCCCTGCGAATGATGGGCGCCCATGTCGACATCACCGCGTTGAAAAACCGTGAAACAGCTGTTCGTCAGCGTGCAGATGAGATCGAGCGTTTCGCCTTTGTCGCTGCGCATGATCTGTTGGAGCCGATGAACACCATCGAAAGTTCTCTGAGCATCCTAGTGGACGATCTCGGCGGCGGGCTCGAGTTGGAGACGCAAACGCTGGTTGATTTTCTAGGTGTGTCAGTGACGCGTATGAAGGCTCGGATCCGCGGGATTTTAGATTACGCGCGCCTTCAGGATGAAAGACCGGAATTCTCGATCGTGGATCTAAATCTAATCCTCAGTGAATGTCTCGACGACCTGCGGGAAAAGGTTACGGAATCAGGTGCAAAAATTAACTCTAAGAAGCTTCCTAAAGTAAAAGCGTCGAGCGGAATGATTTCGCGGGTTTTCCAAAATCTTTTGACAAATGCCCTGAAATATCGTAACGCCGACAGTGATTGCATTGTAACGGTGTCGTCAAAAAAAGGGCCAAATGGCCGGGTGATCATCACGGTAGAAGATAACGGGATCGGCGTCCCGGAAGAGTACCGCGAAGACATCTTCAAGCTATTCTCGCGTCTTCATACGGAAGATGACTATGAGGGGATAGGGCTGGGCCTAGCGCTGACAGAGCGGATGATCCGAACGCATGGCGGTGAAATTTCCGTTTCTGAAGGCAAAGGCGGGGGGAGCGCGTTTACGTTCACCTTGGAAGGAGCGTAGTTTTGACGGCGAATGCAACAATTGCAGTGATCGACGACAGTTCGATGGATCGCTTTATTGCCCGACGGATGCTGGGCAAGGCGCACCCAGGATGTGAGGTAATTGAGTTTAGCTATGCGGAGGAGGCTGTCAGCTATCTGAAGTCGCCGAGCCGTAAGGCAATCGACCTTATCCTCATCGACATCAACCTTCCGCGGATGAATGGCTTCGAGTTCGCCGACAGCTTCGCGTCGCTTTATCCTGAGCTGAAGGGTCATACCCGCGTTATCATGGTCTCGCACTCGATCAATCCTGCGGATCAAGAGCGCGCCAGAGCGCATCCAGCCATCGACTCCTACAAAACCAAACCGCTGACCCCCGGCATCCTAGACGTCGTTTAGGCTTCGTTCGGCGCGCCGCCGCCGATCATGTGGCGCGCGCATTGCACCGACAATGCTGCGTGGTATTGCTTGCTCCCCTGGAGGGGGTGGCATCATGGCGGCGTGGCCGGTTTTCCTGATCAATCTTGAACGAGACGTCAAACGGCTTGAGGCTGCCACGGCGGAGCTGCGGCGACACGATCAAACCTGGATCCGCGTTCCCGCCGTCAACGGACGGCAATTGCCGCCTGATCGAATTGCTCGGAGCTACGATCCGCGCGGCAACGCCAAGCACGCAAAACATCCCATGACCGCTCCTGAAATCGGCTGCTACCTCAGCCACTTTAAGGCTTGGGAAAAAATCGTGGAAAGTGGCGCGCCGGGCGGCGTTGTCTTCGAAGATGACTTCACGATCACGGGCGATCTCAGCGCGGCGCTTCTAGGTCTCGCGGCGGATGAAGGCCGCTGGGATATGGTCAAGCTCTTCAGTCTGCGACCCGATAGCAAATTGTTGCGACCGCGGCGCCTGATCGGCGATGTTGTTATCGGTGAGCCTTACCGTATCCCCACCATGATGCTGGGCTATGCGCTTAGGCGCCAGGCGGCCGAGCGGCTTGTGGCGCAGACCCTCCCCTTCATGAGGCCGGTCGATGAGGACATGAAATTCTTCTGGGAGAAGGGCCTAACGATCACAGAGATTCGGCCCGCACCAATCGCGCTTGGCAATCAGGTCAGCGCCGAACAGACCGTCGGGCAATCGCGTCGGTCCGCGGTCCAAGACGATCCGAGAAGCGCGCTGAAACGCGCCGGCAAGGGGCTCAGCTACCGGCTCAATTACCTCTTCCAACTCCACCGCCGGAGGCTGCTGCCCTAAGGCAAGTTGCAAATCGTTCGCAAAATTCTTGACTTTTTGCGAACGACTCGCAATATCAGCTGCAACAAGCAGCAGGAGTGAGCCATGCGCCGTATTCAGTTCTCAGCCACCGCCGCGTTGATGCTCAGCGCCGCGCCGATCGCCGCACAGGATCGCATGGTCGTGGCGACCACTTTCACTGTGCTGGCAGATATTGCCGCAAACGTCGCGGGGGACGCGGCCGATGTGGTCTCGATCACCCGGCCCGGCGCCGAGATCCACGGCTATTCCCCAACGCCGCGCGACATCCTGCGCGCGTCCGAGGCGGATCTGATCCTCTGGAACGGCATGAATCTTGAGCTTTGGTTCGAACAGTTCCTCGCCAATCTCGGCGATGTGCCCTCCGTCACGGTGTCCGAGGGGATCGATCCGATCCCGATCGCCGAGGGCTCCTATGAGGGCGTGCCGAACCCGCATGCTTGGATGGGGCTTGAGAACGCTCTGATCTATATCGACAACATCGCAACCGCCTTTGCCGAACAGGACCCGGCCAATGCCGAGCTCTATGCCGAGAACGCTGCCCGTTACGCCGATGAGTTGCGCGCCACGATCGAGCCCCTGCGCGATGCTGTGGCCCAAATCCCCGAAGATGAGCGCTGGCTCGTGACCTGTGAGGGGGCCTTCAGCTATCTGGCGCGCGATTTCGCAATGCAGGAGCTTTACCTTTGGCCGATGAACGCCGATCAGGTTGGCACTCCGCAACAAGTTCGCGCGGTCGTTGACGGGGTTCGCGACAATGAGATCCCGGTCGTCTTCTGCGAAAGCACCGTCTCGACCGACCCGGCCGAGCAGGTGGCCCGCGAAACTAACGCGGCTTACGGCGGCGTCCTCTACGTCGATAGCCTGTCCGAGTCAGACGGCCCGGTCCCCAGCTACCTCGACCTATTGCGCGTCACGGCCGAAACCATCGTCGCGGGCTACGGCCTGGAGTAGTGGATCAACGGGTCCAAAACCTCGCGGAAACCGCCGAAGCACAAAGCGCGCCCGAGGCTCCGGGCGGCGGCATCTATGCCCGCGACGTGACGGTGACCTACCGCAACGGCGTAACCGCGCTCCATGATGCTAGCTTCGACGTGCCGCGCGGCTCGGTCAGCGCGTTGGTCGGCGTCAACGGTGCCGGGAAATCCACTCTTTTCAAGGCGATCATGGGCTTTCTGCCCGTCGCCACGGGTGAGATCCGCCTCATGGGCCGCGATGTGCGCCAGGCCCTGCGCGAAAATCTCGTGGCCTATGTCCCGCAGGCTGAAGAGGTGGATTGGCAGTTTCCGGTCCTTGTCGAAGACGTCGTCATGATGGGCCGCTACGGGCATATGGGTCTGATGCGCCGCCCCAAGCCCGCTGATCACCGTGCGGTCGAGGCAGCACTTGCGCGCGTGGGCATGGTCGAGTTCCGAAAGCGCCAGATCGGAGAGCTTTCGGGCGGTCAGCGCAAGCGCGTCTTCCTCGCCCGTGCCCTGGCCCAGGATGGCCGCGTGATCCTACTCGATGAGCCCTTCACCGGCGTCGATGTCACGACGGAAGACCAGATCGTGGCCCTCCTGCAGGAACTGCGCGATGAGGGCCGGGTGATGCTGGTCTCGACCCACAACCTAGGCTCCGTGCCGGAATTCTGTGACCGCACGATCCTGGTCAAGGGCACGGTTCTGGCCCATGGCCCGACCGAGACGACCTTCACGCGCGAAAATCTCCAGATGGCCTTTGGCGGGGTTCTGCGCCGCTTCACGCTCTCTGGAGCTGATCTGCATGATGACGATGACACACGTGAGGTCACGATCTTGACCGACGATGAGCGGCCCTTCGTGCAATATGGTGAGCGCAAGTCATGAGCCGAGCATGCCCGTGAACGTGCTGCTAGAGCCCTTCGCCTACGCCTATATGACCAACGCGATGTGGGTCTCGGCCCTGGTCGGCGCGGTCTGTGCGTTTCTCTCGGCTTTTCTGACACTCAAAGGTTGGTCGCTTATCGGCGACGCGCTAAGCCATTCCGTGGTGCCGGGCGTGGCGGGTGCGTATCTTCTGGGCCTGCCCTTCGCACTTGGCGCGTTCCTCTCGGGCGGTCTCGCGGCTTTCGCGATGCTCTTTTTGTCCGAACGGGCGGGCCTCAAGACAGACGTGGTCATCGGCCTGATCTTCACCTCCTTTTTCGGGCTCGGGCTCTTTATCGTGTCGATCTATCCTGTGGGGATCTCGGTGCAGACCATCACCATGGGCAATATCCTCGCCATCACGCCCAGCGATACGCTGCAATTGGCGCTGATCGGTGGGATTTCCCTCGCCATTCTGACGCTGAAATGGCGCGATATCCTGGTCGCTTTCTTCGATGAGACCCATGCCCGCTCGGTCGGGCTGAACCCCACGCTTCTGCGCGCGCTCTTTTTCACGCTGCTCTCGGCCAGTGTGGTGGCGGCGCTGCAAACCGTAGGCGCTTTCCTTGTGATTGCGATGGTCGTGACACCCGGCGCTACAGCATATCTGCTGACCGATCGGTTCGAGCGGATGATCGTCATCTCGGTCGCGATCGGCGCGGGGTCGAGCTTTTTCGGTGCCTATATCAGCTTCTTTCTCGACGGTGCGACCGGCGGCATCATTGTTTTGATGCAGACCGCGTTGTTCCTTTTGGCTTTCCTACTCGCACCTAAGCACGGCCTCATGGCCATGCGCCGGCGCGCGGCACGCGCATCGGCGCCTGGGATCGTTCCCGGGATCGCGGACCACACGCCATGATCGAAGAGTTGCTCCTCCCCCTGCAATTCCCCTTCATGCAGCGCGCATTTTTGATTGCGCTGATCGTCTCGGCGCCCACGGCCATGCTGTCGTGTTTTCTGGTCCTCAAAGGCTGGGCCTTGATGGGCGACGCGGTGGCCCACGCGGTCCTGCCGGGCATCGTGCTGGCCTATATCTTTGGTGCGCCTTTGATCCTCGGCGCCTTTCTTGCGGGTATGACCTGCGCGATCGCCACTGGCTATCTCGATGAAAACAGCCGCGTGAAACAGGACACGGTCATGGGCGTGGTCTTTTCGGGCATGTTCGCGCTCGGCCTTGTGCTCTACGTCGCGCTCGGGGTCACGGCGGACCTGCAGCATATTCTCTTCGGCAACATGCTCGGCGTGGATCGGGCTGAGCTGATCAATGCACTGGCCATTTCGGTCATCGTCAGCCTTGGCCTTCTCGTGTTCTGGCGCGATCTGATGCTCCATGCCTTCGATCCGGCCCAGGCCAAGGCCAGCGGGCTGGCGACCGGGTGGCTGCACTACGGTCTGCTCACGGCCCTGTCGCTCACCATCGTCGCTGTCCTATCGGCGACCGGGCTCATCCTGGCCATCGGTCTTCTCATCGCGCCCGGCGCCATCGCCTTCCTGCTAGTGCGAAACCTTGCAGCGATGCTGGCCGTATCCGTGCTGGTTTGCGCGCTCAGCATGTTCCTTGGCGTCTATCTCAGCTTTTTCATCGACAGCGCCCCTGCGCCCACGATCATCCTCGTCCTCACGGTGAACTTTATAGGCGTGCTCAGCCACCGCCTCTGGCGCAACCGCCGCGAGGAGAGCCGCGCGCTTTAACCCCTGCGGTCGAAATGCTACGCCGCCGACATGGGTCTCGCTCCTGACATTTTGCCCATGGGCATCACCGGTTTGCTTGTGCGGTTCTCAGACACGCTCTCGCCCGAGGCCAATCGGGCCGCTTTGGCCTTTCGAGGAGGGCTCGAGGCTGAGGCCCTGCCGGGCGTTGAGGAGGTCTCAAGCGCGCTGGCTTCGACCTTTCTCCGCCTCGATCCGCTGGCCGCTGACATCGCCCTTTTGCGGTCACGCGTGGCTGATCTGCTGGCCTCCCAGGATTGGTCCGAGGCCGATCTTCCACCTGGGCGCACCCTTTGGCGCATTCCCTGTGCCTGGGGTGGCGCCCATGGCCCGGATCTGGCCGAAGTTGCGGCGCAGGCTGGCCTGTCAGAGACCGCCGCAATTGATGAGCTCTCAACCGCCCGAGTCCGCGTCCTGGCCCTCGGCTTCGCGCCGGGTCAGCCGTATCTCGGCGCCCTCCCGTCCCGCTGGGACATCCCACGTCGAAGCGAGCTCAATCCGCGCATCCCCGGCGGCGCAGTGGGCTTGGCGGTCCGGCAATTCGTCCTCTTCGCCAAGACCTCGCCTACGGGGTGGAGCCATGTCGGACAAACAGCCTTCCGCCCCTTCGCACCGCAATCCGACACACCAATCCCGCTCAGCCCCAGCGATGAGGTCGAACTGGTGGGTGTCGATGCCGCCCGGATCGAGAGCCTTATCGCATCGGATGACCCGCTCGGCGGCGCGACATCCGAGGTGATCGCATGATCCCCGCCCTTCGCGTCCTCTCCGCCGGTCCCGCCTGCCTAATCCAGGATTTCGGGCGGCCGGGCTATCTCGGCCTCGGGCTTTCTCGCGGTGGCGCGATGGACCGCCTGGCTCTCGCCGAAGGCGCGGCTCTTCTGGGCCAAGCGCTGGACAAGGCCGCGCTGGAGATGGCCGGGATGGGCGGGCGGTTTGAGGCGCTGGCGGATCTCGGCCTCGCCCTGACCGGCGCGCCGATGCGGGCCACGCTCGACGGGCGCCCTTTGCCCTGGCCCTCCAGCTTCGCGATGCAAACGGGCGCGATCCTGGAGATCGGTCCCTGCCTCTCCGGAAGCTTCGGCTATCTCCACATCGCGGGCGGCATCGCCGCACCGCTTGAGATGGGCGCGCGCTCTGCGCATCTCACAGCCGGAATCGGCGCGGCGCTGACCAAGGGCTGCGTACTTCATGCAGAGAAGACGGGCCCAGTTGAGGCCAAGACACTCGACCCAGATGATCGCTTTGCCGGTGGCATTCTTTGCATCCTTCCCACCGCCCAAACCAAAAACTTCCCGCCTGAGCTTCGCGCCCGCCTCGCCGCGACTGAATTCACCCGCGATCCCCGCTCCAACCGAATGGCCCTCCGCCTTGCCCATGATGGCGACGGTTTCGCCTTGCCTGGCGGCCTCTCGGTTCTGTCCGAGATAACCCAACCCGGCGACATCCAGATCACCGGCGATGGCAGCGCGGTCCTTTTGATGGCCGAAGCGCAGACAACCGGCGGTTATCCCCGGATCGCCACCATCCTTCCCGCCGATCTCGCCCGCGCCGCCCAAACACCACCCGGTGGCAAGTTGCGCTTTGCCTGGATCGAGACGCCAGAAGCGCTGGAGATTGAGCGGCGCGCCGCCGAGGCAATCCGCGCCTTGCCTTCCCGCGCCCGCCCGCTCATCCGTGATCCGCGTCAGATCGGCAATCTCTTGGACTACCGGCTGATCGACGGCATGATCACTGGACAAGAAGCCGACACCAAGCCCGCGCAAAACCAGGGGGACTGACATGCCGCTCAGCGTCGATCTGAACGCCGATATGGGCGAGAGCTTCGGGGCCTGGCGCCTCGGCGATGACGAGGCGCTTCTCAAGATTGTTACCTCGGCCAATATCGCCTGTGGCTTCCATGGCGGAGACCCGGATGTGATGGCCCGAACCATGGGCCTGGCCGTCGCGGGCAATGTGGGGATCGGAGCGCATCCGGGCTTTGACGACCTGCAGGGTTTTGGCCGCCGCCGGATGCAGGTGCCCCACGCGACCCTCGGCAATATGGTGCGCTATCAGGTCGGCGCGGCCCAGGCGATGGCCCGCGCCGCCGGTGGACAGGTCCGCCACCTCAAACTGCACGGCGCGCTGGCCAATATGTGCGCCGAGGATCAAGCGCTTGCGACCGCCTGCTATGAGGCAGCGCTCAGCGTCGATCAAGACCTTATCATCATGGTCCTCGCCGCCACCCAGCAGGAGGCCGCCGTCCGCGCCCTCGGCTGTGCCTGGGCCGGAGAGATCTTTGCCGACCGCGCCTATAACGATGACGCGACCCTGGTCGACCGTTCGCTGCCCGGAGCGGTGATCCACGATGCGGACATAGCCGGGCCTCGTATCGCTCGCATGGTCAAAGCGGGCGCGATCATCACCGAGGCCGGTCAGAAGATCCCGGCCTCAATTGACACGATCTGTCTGCACGGCGACACGCCCGAAGCCGTCGCGATCGCCCGCTCGGTGCGCGCGGCGCTCGAGGCCGAAGGGATCGAGCTTTCGGTCTTTGCGGGCCGCCAGGGCTGAGGGATGGCGCGCGGCCTCTGGTCGCCATCGGTCCGGCCTGCTAGGTCGTGGACCAACGCATTGACGGAGGCGACACATGGCGAAACTGGCATTCCTTGGCTTGGGCGTGATGGGCTTTCCTATGGCAGGGCATCTGCAAGCGGCGGGCCATGACGTCACGGTCTATAACCGTACCGCCGCCAAAGCGGCAGACTGGGCCGACCGCAACGGCGGGAGTGCCGCCGCCACCCCGCGTGAGGCTGCCGAAGGCGCTGAGTTCGTCCTGGCCTGTGTCGGCAATGACGACGATCTGCGCAGCGTGGTTCTGGGTGAAGATGGCGCCTTCGCTGGCATGGGGTCGGGCGCGGTTTTCGTCGATCACACCACCGTCTCCGCCGCTGTCAGCAAAGAGCTCGCCGCCGAAGGCGCGGCCAAATCGCTGGGCTGGGTCGACGCCCCGGTCTCTGGCGGTCAGGCAGGGGCCGAAAACGGCCAACTCGCCATCATGTGCGGCGGTGAGGACGCCCACTTCGCGACCGCCGAACCGGTCATGCAAGCGTATGCAAAAGCTATCGTGCATTTCGGCCCGGTGGGTTCGGGCCAGCTTGTGAAGATGATCAACCAGGTCTGCATCGCCGGTGCCATCCAATCGGTTTCCGAAGGCCTGTTCATGGCCATGCAAGCCGGGCTCGACGCCAAAAAAGTGGCCGATCTGGTCAGCCAAGGCGCGGGCGGCTCCTGGCAACTGGCAAACCGCGCGGGCACCATGGTCGACAATGAATTCAATCACGGCTTTGCGGTCGATTGGATGCGCAAAGACCTCGGCATCGCGCTGTCGCAAGCGAAGGATCTCGGTCTGACCCTGCCGGTCACCGCGCTGGTCGATCAGTTCTATTCCGACGTACAGGCCCTGGGCGGCGGGCGGTGGGACACGTCCAGCCTGATCCAAAGGCTGCGCCATATGAAGGGAGAGGCGCTCTGACCGCAGCGCCGCCCACACACGCGCGATGACACGGCTGGCGCTGGCAAATCTCGCCGATCAGGCCTGGCAAGACTATGACACCGTGATCGACGTGCGCAGCCCGGCCGAGTTCGCCGAGGACCACCTGCCCGGTGCGATCTCCCTGCCGGTTCTCTCCAACGAAGAACGCGCGCGTGTGGGTACGATCTACACCCGGGAAAGCCCGTTCTTGGCGCGCAAAATCGGAGCCGCGCTCGTGTCCCGCAACGCAGCTGACCATATCGAGACCTCGTTGATGGAGCGAGACGGCGCCTGGCGGCCCCTGGTCTATTGCTGGCGCGGCGGACAGCGCTCGGGCTCGTTCGCGAGCATCCTCGCGGCGATCGGTTGGCGCGTGGCGACGCTCGAGGGCGGCTATCAAAGCTATCGCAAACTGGTCTCAGACGCGCTTTATGGCGACGCGCTACCCCACCGCGTGATCCGGCTAGACGGCTATACTGGGACCGCCAAAACCGCTTTGTTGCATAGGGTCGCGGAATTGGGCGGGCAGGTCATCGACCTTGAAGGGCTCGCGCGGCATCGCGGCTCCGCGCTTGGGCCGGTCGCGGAAGGACAGCCCGCGCAGAAGGGCTTCGAGACCGCGCTGGCCATGGCGATCCTTAAGCTCGATCCCGCGCGCCCCGTCCTAATCGAAGCGGAATCGGCTCGCATCGGGGATCTGCGCCTGCCGCCCGCTTTGTGGAAGGCCATGCGTTCGGCCCCGCGCCTTTTGGTCAGCGCGCCGGAGACCGCCCGGGCGCGGTACTTGGCCGAGGTCTATGCCGACATCGTCGAGAATGTAGACGACCTCTGCGCCCGTCTCGACCTCTTGCGCCCGATCCAGGGGCATGAGGTCGTGGAGGGCTGGCAAGCGATGGCCCGGTCGCGCCAATGGGTGCCCCTAGCCGCCGATCTGGCGCAGCGCCATTACGATCCGGCCTATGCCCGCCTGCGCCGCCGCGACCCCTCTCCCGTGTTGGCCCGGTTCGAGGCCGAAGGCCTAGCGGAGGCGGATTTGCATACGCTTGCAACGCGCCTGACCGACTGGCTCAAGGCGGCTGAGAACACTTAGCTGAGCTCGATCCGCGCGGGTCCTTTTAGCATCTGACCGATCCGCCAGGCGCCGGCCGCGATCGCCTCATCAGCTACGGCTTCGGGCACGGCCGCCAGTAGACCCCCGGCAGTTTGTGGGTCGAACATCAGTGCGTCTGCGGCTTGGTCGAGATCCGTAAGGAGCGGTGCCGCGGCTGTCCGATTGGACGGCGCCAGACTAGACGCGACACCGCGCGCGGCCAAATCCCGCGCGCCGGAAAAATAGGGCAGCGCGTCCAGATCGAGCCGCGCGCCAAGGCCCGAGGCGCGACAGATCCCGCCAAGATGTCCCGCCAGCCCAAAGCCCGTCACATCGGTCATCGCATGGGCGTGCTGGGCCAAAGCCCGAGCGATCTCAGCTTGCGGTTGGCAGAGTGTCGCCCAGAGCGTCGCGATATCAGCCCCCTTGGCCCGCATCGCCATCTCGCCAGCCAACAGCACACCGCTGCCAATTGGTCGGGTCAAGACGAGTACATCACCCGCCTGCGCAGCGCCCAGGGTTTTCGCGGGCGCAGACAAAAGGCCCGTCACGGTGAAACCAATACTGAGCTCTGCGCCCTCGGTGCTGTGGCCCCCGGCGATCTCCAGGCCTAGCTCAGCGGCGGCGCCACCCGCAGCGGCCATGACCTCAATCAAGGCGCGCGTCTGCAGGCGCGGCGCCATTGGTGGAAGGATGATCTGCGCTAGGGCTGCCTGCGGCGCGGCCCCCATCGCCAGGACATCGCCCGCCGCGTGGTGCAGGGCAATCCGCGCCACAAGGGCGGGATCAAGGGCGAAACCGCGCAGATGATCGGTCGTGATGACCTGCTCCTGGCCCGCGATGCTCAGGATCGCGGCGTCGTCGCCCGCGCCTTGCACGATGTCGTTGCGTGTGGTTGAGGGCATCGCCGCCAAAGCCTCGGCCAGTGCGCCCGCACCGACCTTGGCGCCGCAGCCGCCACACACGGGCGGCGCGTTCAGCGCGGTCGCCACGCCCTTCGCCGCACCCTTGGGAACCGTCGGCGCTGGCATCGAGGGCAAGTCTGTCAGTTTGCGCATGAAGGCGCGGTCGATCCGGTCTTTGAGCCGCCAGACCCAGGCGCCCTGAACCCGCAGCCCTCCGCGTTCGCCGATGGCCTCCTGGCGGCCCAGTGAGACCAGCTTGAGATAGTCGCGCTGTGGTCGGAAGGTGCGCTGTGGGCCGCCCGTCAGCGCCGCGCGGAGATTTGCGGTCAGAACCGGCGCCGCACGCACTGCAAAAACGCCCGCTTTGGGGCGCGGGGCGAAGGACAGATCGGCGCAATCTCCCGCCGCATAGACATTGCCGTGCGACAGGCTTTGCAGGCTGGGCCGCACGCTAACATAGCCCGCTTGGGTGGTCAGATCGCTTACCCCGAGCCAGGCCTGCGCCCGCGCACCCGCGGCACCGATGACAATATCTGCTGCGATCTCAGAGCCGTCTTTCAGGCTTAAATGGCTCTGGCGGATCTCAGCCACGTCAGCATCTTCGAGGATCTCGATGTCGCGCGACTTCAAAACCGACAGAAGCGCGGCGCGGCTTGCCGGGGGCAGAGGGGCCAGGACGCGGCCACGCTCCAGGATCCGCACCCGCACCCCGGGCACGCGGTGCTGTGCGGCCAGGGCAAGCTCAACCCCCGCCACGCCCCCGCCGATCACTGCAATATCACGCACCGCGCCGCGGGTGAGCGCTGCGTCCCAGCCCTTGGCGAACACATCCATCGGCTTGGCCGGCAAGCCATAGCGGGCAAACCCAGGGATATCGGGCATGTCTGCCGTCACGCCGATATCCAGCGACAGCAGATCGTACTCGAGCACCCCGCGCCCCGCGACATGCAAACGGCCCTGATCCGCCTCCAGCGCCTCGGCTCGGCTCAGGATCAATCGCGCGCCCGCGAACCGGGCCAGGCGCACGAGGTCGATAGCAACCACGTCGCGCTTGTAATGCCCCGCAACATAGCCTGGCAGCATCCCGGTATAGGGCGCCGTCGGGGCCGGATTGATCAGCGTCAGCCGCGCGCCCGGCACCGGCTTCATGCCCCAGGCCTTCAGGACCAGGGCGTGGGCATGCCCGCCACCGACCAGGACCACGTCCTTGAGCATCGGGATCGGTCGCGTGGGTGTCATGCGAAAGGATCCTCGGGATAACGCACCCCCATCAGGTAGAGACCGTGGGGCGGAGCTACGGGCCCGCAGGCGGCGCGGTCGCGCGCGCGAAGGGCCTCGCCAATTCGTTCGGGCGCCCAAGCGCCAGCGCCGACCCGCTCCAGGCTGCCGACAATTGAGCGGACTTGGTTGTGCAGAAAGGAGCGTGCCCTCAGATGCATGTGGACTTCGGTCCCGCCGGGCAGGTCTCGACCCTCGATGGTGATCTCATCAAGGGTTTTGACAGGGGATTTCGCCTGACAGATCGAGGCGCGGAAGGTCGTGAAATCGTGTTGACCGACTAGGCTTGAAGCCGCATCGCGCATCGCGTCCAAATCCAAGCGTGTTTTGACCTGCCAGGCCAATCCCGCCTCAAGCGCCAGCGGCGCGCGCCGGGCGATCAGGCGGAAAAAATAGCGCCGCTCAACCGCTGAAAATCGGGCATGCCAGGCGCCGTCGACCTCGGCGCAGGCGGTGACCGCGACCGGCGCGGGTTTCAGATGGTGATTGACGGCCTCCGACAGACGAAAGGGCGACCAGTCCTGACCCATGTCGATATGGGCAACCTGGCCGCGCGCATGCACGCCCGCATCGGTGCGCCCCGCCGCAGCCATGGATGGAAGGTCGGGCTCAAGCGCGGCAAGTGCTGCCTCGAGAGCGCCTTGAACGCTCGGCTGATCCTGCTGGCGCTGCCAGCCCGCGAACGGGGCGCCGTTATATTCGATCTGCATGGCGTATCTTGGCATGGCCCTGCGCTAGCGCATCTGTCCGGCGGCGGCAAACCACCCTTGCGTTAGCCCCTGTGTCAGCCCGGGCGCGATTTCCCCCTCTCAGGGGTCTGTTCGCGGCCCTTGGGCGTGACTATTGTCTAAGGGACAAGACGACGGGGCCCGGGCAGTGATCATTGGCAGTTTGGCAGACGCGGTTGGACGCGCGATCGAAGGCGCTGGTCAAAGCGTCTCAGAAACCTTTTTCGAACCAACGCTCCGGCTCGGCGTGACAGGTCTCAGCCGTGCGGGCAAAACTGTGTTCATCACGTCTCTGGTGGCCAACCTGCTGGATCGGGGCAGGATGCAAGGGCTGCAGGCTGCAGCCGCCGCCCGGATCGAGGCGGCGTTTCTTCAGCCTCAGCCCAACGACACGGTGCCGCGCTTTGAATACGAACGCCACCGCGCGGCTCTGTTGGGGGACGCGCCGCATTGGCCCGAGGGCACGCGGCAGGTCTCGCAATTGCGCCTGTCGTTTCGGGTGCGCCCCAATGGCCTGCTCTCCGGGCTGCAGGGCGCACGCAATGTGCACCTCGATATCGTCGATTATCCCGGGGAATGGCTGCTAGATCTCGGCCTCCTCGAAAAGGACTTCGCGACCTGGTCACGCGAGACGTTGGAGCGGGCAGAGGCGCGAACGGACCCGTCCCCACCCGCAGCCCTGATGCAGGCCGATGGAACGGCGAAATTTGATGAGATGGCGGCCGGGGATCTGGCCAAGGCATGGTCCTGCTATCTCCAGGATTTGCGCGCGGCCGGGTATTCCGATTGCACACCGGGCCGCTTTCTCCTGCCCGGCGAGCTAGAGGGCAGCCCCGCGCTGACCTTCGCACCGCTCCCCGCTTCCGGCACACCGCGCGGATCGCTCGCGCGGGAGTTCGCCCGCCGCTATGAGGCCTATAAGGCGCAGGTCGTGAAGCCCTTCTTTCGCGCCCATTTCGCCCGCATTGACCGGCAGGTCGTCTTGGTCGATTTGCTCGAGGCGGTCCATCAAGGCCCCGAGGCGCTCGAAGATCTGCGCCGTGCGATGGCCGGGATCCTGCGCGCGTTCCGCCCCGGCCAAAATAGCTTTCTCTCCAGTCTCGTCGGTCAGCGGGTTGAGCGGATCCTCTTTGCCGCGACCAAGGCCGACCACCTGCATCACAGCCAGCACGCGGCCTTCACTGCCCTGATCGAGGCCCTAGTCCGCGACGCGCGGGACCGGGCGGATTTCGCGGGCGCGCAGACCAAGGCCTTGGCCATCGCCGCACTCAGGGCCACGGTCGAGGAAACGCGCGCCCATAACGGCGCGGAGCTTGGCATGGTGCGAGGCAAAGCCCTGGCCAGCGGTAAGGAGGCGGCGTTCTATCCTGGCCGGCTGCCCGACGACCCGCAGAGCTTTCTGGCGGGTGCAGGACAGGGCCCGGGTCAGGGCGCGGGCACATGGCTGGCCGAGGATTATGCCGCGATGCAGTTCGAGCCCGCTGAGCTGAGCCTCAAACCGGGGGATGGACCACCGCATATCCGCCTGGACGTGGCGGCGGAATTTCTGATCGGGGGGAGGCTCTGATGGCGCGTTCTGAGGGTCCCGTCATCATCGAAATCGATGGCGACGCGGCTAAGCCGGATGTCGATCCCGCCTCCGCGCCGCCCCCACCCGACGCGCCGTCTGACGCGCCCAGCGGAGAGGCGATGCAGCATCTGGCGTGCCTCGCCGCGCGCAAGCCTTCGCGCCTCGGCCGGCTGTTTTGGTGGAGCCTCAGCGGGCTTTTGAGCTTTGCGCTGTCGCTGGCGGCCTGGCAGTGGGTCACGGCGCTTCTCGCGAGTTCTCCGGTCTTGGGCTATGTCGCCACAGCCTTGCTTGCCGCCTTTTGTCTGGCGGCCTTGGGCTTGGCGGCGCGTGAGCTGGCCGGGTTCGCCCGGCTCGGTCGGCTGGACCGATTGCGCCAACTGGCCGACCAGGCCGCTGCCCAGGAGGAGCTCAGCACCGCGAAATCTGTAGCCGGTAAGATGATCGCGCTCTACCGCACGCGGCCCGAGCTTCGCTTGGGGCTGGAGGCCGCGTCCCAAGCCCGCGATGAGGCCTTCGACACCGGCGCTTTGTTCACAGCGCTCGAGACCAACCTTCTGGCACCGCTCGATCGCGCCGCTGAGGTTGAGATCGAGGCCGCCGCGCGCCAGGTCGCCACGATTACCGCCTTCGTGCCCATCGCCTTGGCCGATGTGCTGACGGCGCTGACGGCAAATCTCCGGATGATTCGGCGCATCGCGCAGATCTATGGCGGGCGTGGGTCGGCCTTTGGCGCGTGGCGGCTGACCCGCGCTGTGCTGAGCCATCTGGTGGCCACTGGAGCGGTCGCTGTCGGCGATGATCTTATCGGCTCGCTTGCCGGGGGCTCGTTTCTGTCGAAGGTCTCGCGCCGTTTCGGTGAAGGGCTGGTCAACGGTGCCTTGACCGCGCGGGTCGGCGTCGCCGCTATGGAAGTGTGCCGCCCCATGGCCTTTGGCCCTGGCCGTAAACCGGCGGTGACGGGCCTTATTCGTCGCGCGCTAACGGGCCTCTTTCAAACCGGCTCCGAACAAACCTGAGCGCTGCTGCCAGACCCTGACAAGTCCCGCGCGGCGTGACACAGTCCGACAATGACCCAGACCGCCCGCACCGCAGACCGCCCGCTTTTGGGCATCGCCTTGATGCTGGGCTTTTGCGCGTTGGCGCCGATGTCCGATGCGTTGGCTAAGATCCTTGGTGACGAGATCCCGCTGTTGCAGTTGATCCTGGTGCGGTTCGGGGCGCAGGCCGTGATGTTCGTTCCGCTCGCGCTCGCCATGGGTGTTGTCCTGTTCCCGTCCGGCCGGGTTCTTGCGCTGACGCTGATGCGCACGATTTTCCACATTGCCGGCATCGGGCTGATGTTCACCGCTCTGCGGTTCCTGCCCATTGCCGACGCGGTGGCCATCGCGTTTGTTATGCCTTTTATCTTGCTGATCCTGGGCAAGCTTTTTCTGGCCGAGGAGGTGGGCGCGCGTCGCATGATCGCCTGTGCCGTAGGCTTTTGCGGCACGCTCATGGTGGTGCAGCCGAGCTTTGTGGCTGTGGGCTGGCCCGCGATCCTGCCGCTGCTTGTGGCCTTCGTCTTTGCAATTTTCATGCTGATCACCCGGGCCATGGCCAAAGATATCGAGCCGGTTGCAATGCAGGGCCTGTCCGCCCTGGTGGCCCTGCCGATCCTTCTGCCGATGCTGGCCATGCCGCCTGGTCTGGGTAACCCGCCGCCTTTCGCCTGGGTCGCGGCCACGGACAAAACGCTTTGGCTGTTGCTGGCGCTTGGTGTCACCGGCGCCTTCGCGCATCTGTTGATGTCGGCGAGCTTGCGCTTTGCCCAGGCCTCGGCCCTGGCGCCGATGCAGTATCTCGAGATCCCAGTCGCCACCTTTGTGGGTTGGCTGATCTTTCAGGAGCTCCCCAACGGGCTGGCCGCCTTGGGCATCTGCCTGACGATCGCAGCGGGGCTTTACGTTATCGCGCGCGAACGGGCGATTGGCCTGGCTCAGGCGCGCGCGGCATCAACGAAGGCAGCGGTGGCACAAGATCCCCGCACACCAGCCGCGTAAGCGCGCCGCGCATCCCGGGCCAGCGGCCCATCGGCGTGAGGATCCGGTCGCGCAGATGCGCGGGCAGGGCGCGCTCGGATTGGTAAAGCGGTGTGAAGGCCGCCGATGCCGCCTGATAGAGCCTCAGATGCCAACGGCGCGCCCCGGCATACTGCCTGAGCATTTCTTCTAACGTTGAGGCACGGCGCAGCGCCAGTTGCAGCGACCGCGCATCCAGCAACGCCATATTCGCACCCTGGCCAAGCTGGGGGCTCGCGCGGTGTGCGGCGTCGCCGATATAGGCGATCCCGTCGTCATAAGGTGCGGACAAAGTGCCGTGGCTGTAGCGCGTGAAGGTGAAATCGTCATGGCTGAGGCCCTCGGGCAAGAAGGCCTCCATCGCGGGCCAAAGCCCGATGACGTCTTCCCGCCAAGAGCCGAAATCGCTGGCCCGCCAGGCATCCTCCCGGTCGCGGGGCAGGGAATAGAAGATCGCGGCCAATTTTTGCTCGCTCGTGTCTTTCAGATAGCCGATGGGCAGCACGCCGATCATCTTCTCAGCGCGTTCATAGCGCTGGCTGAGCTCAACGGGGGAAAGCTCGGTCTCCTCTGGCCAGGGCACTGTGGCCCAGATGGCGCCGAAGGGCAGGGGCTTGGCCTGGAGCGGGGACAGGGCCGAGCTCGCACCGCTGGCATCAACGATCAAATCGAAGGGACCCTCCGCCGCGCCGTTGGCGAAGGTCAGCTTTTGTCCATCCCGCCCCGTCACTTCCCGGCCAAGCTCAAACGCGGCTCCGCTTTCCTGGGCGGCGCTGAGCAAGGCGGCGTGCAGGGTTGCACGGTGGATGCCGAGCCCGCGCCGGTCGGGCGTGGCGCCGTAGGCGACGTCCAGGGCGTCGCGTCCGCTGACCGTTTCGATGCCGTGCATCCTGCGGATCGGTTGGCCGAGACGGATCGCGTCATCGGCGCCGATTGCGCGCAGAACCTCCGCGCCGACGGGTTGGATGATCAGGCCCGAGCCCACCGGCTTGGCCTCTTCGAAACGGTCGAAAACCGTGACGTCGTGGCCGTCCTGAGACAGCAACGCTGCCGCGGCCAGTCCACCGATCCCGCCACCCACAATTGCAACTTTCATATGGCGAAATTAGCGGGCGATCCCGGCCTGCCCATGCGACAGGTTGTGCCGTGGCGCCCGACTGCACGCACCGCGCTTGATGCCCCTGAGCCCCCGGCCTATAAGCGGCCCATGGATCACACTTCGCACCCTTTCGCGCGAATTATCGGCCCGGCGCTCATACCCTGACGCGCCGGCATTTAGCGCCTGCCGCCCTGGCGCGTTCTGCGTCGTCGAGCGGTCCACGATCCACTCCATTTTCGAAAGACAGACCCGATCATGTCCGATGAGAGCCGTCCCGAGGGCCCCGATTACAAGGCCACTCTGAACCTGCCCAAGACCGATTTCCCGATGCGCGCGGGCCTGCCCAAGCGAGAGCCTGACTGGCTCGACCGCTGGGAAAAGCTGGGCGTTTACGACCGCCTGCGTGCCCAGGAGGGCCGCGAGATCTTCTGTCTGCATGACGGCCCGCCCTATGCGAACGGCAATCTGCATATCGGCCACGCGCTGAATAAAATCCTCAAGGATATGGTCGTGCGCAGTCAGCAGATGATGGGTCGCGACAGCCGCTATATCCCCGGCTGGGACTGTCACGGTCTGCCGATCGAGTGGAAGATCGAGGAGGCGTACCGCCAAAAGGGTCAGGATAAAGACGCCATCAATGTAGTCGAGTTTCGCCAAGAATGCCGCCGCTTTGCGGAGCATTGGATCGACGTTCAGCGCGCGGAATTCAAGCGCTTGGGCATCACCGGCGCGTGGGAGCGGCCCTATCTGACGATGGATTTCCACGCCGAGCGGGTGATCGCCGAGGAATTTCAGAAATTCCTGATGACCGGCACGCTCTATCAGGGCTCCAAGCCTGTGATGTGGTCGCCGGTGGAAAAGACCGCCCTGGCCGAGGCCGAGGTGGATTATAAGGACCGGCAGACCGATGCGGTTTGGGTGCCGTTCAATGTGGTCGGCGCGCTACCCGTGCCTAAGCCCGGCTTTGGCATGGGACAGGATCTGGCCGATGGAGGCCGCTTTGACGCGGTGCAGGACGGAGCGGCCCTGCAGGCGAGCGATCTGGACGGCGCCAAGGTGGTGATCTGGACGACGACGCCGTGGACGCTCCCGCAAAACCGGGCGATCTGTTTCGGCCCGACGATCAGTTATGGCCTCTATGAGGTCACGGGCCGCCCCGAGGAGTGCTGGGCCACGATCGGGCATCGCTATGTCATGGCCGATGCGCTGGCCGAGGAGGCCTTCGCGGCCATGCGCCTGGACGACAGCATGTATCGCCGCCTGCGCGATGTGGGCGCGGAAGAGCTTGCGCCCTTGGTCTGCGCGCATCCCTTGCGCGGTGCGGACGGCGCCGGGGCTGAATGGGATTTCGCCGTCGCACTCCTGCCGGGGGATCATGTGACGGACGACGCGGGCACGGGCTTTGTGCATACGGCGCCGAGCCACGGTGACGATGACTATGCCGTTGGGCGCCGCTACGGCCTGCCGCTGACCTACAACATTCTGGATGACAGCGCTTTCCGCGAGGATCTTCCGTTTTTTGCTGGCGAGCAGATCATCCGCCCGAATGGCAAACCGGGCAATGCAAACAAAGCCGTCATCGACAAACTGGTCGAGGTCGGCGGGCTGCTGGCGCGCAAACGCATCACCATCTCCGACGCCCATTCCTGGCGCTCCAAGGCGCCGGTGATCCGGCTCAATCGCCCGCAATGGTTCGCCGCCATCGACCAGCACGTGGGCGATGGCCAGGACCAGCATGGCAAGACCATCCGCCAACGCGCGCTGACCGAGATCGACAACGTCACCTGGACCCCGCAGTCCGGGCGCAACCGGCTTCACTCGATGATGGAAGCTCGGCCCGATTGGGTGCTCAGCCGTCAGCGCGCCTGGGGCGTGCCACTGACCTGTTTCGTCAAGGTCGGCGCCAAGCCTAGCGATGAGGACTACTTGCTGCGCGACCCGGCCGTGAATGCCCGCATCCTGGAGGCCTTCGAGACTGAGGGCGCCGATGCCTGGTACAAGCCCGGCGCTAAGGCGCGGTTCCTCGGCAATGATCACGACCCCGAGGCCTATACCCAGGTCTTCGACATCCTCGATGTCTGGTTTGACAGCGGCTCGACCCATGCCTTCGTGCTGCGCGACCGCGAGGACGGCACGCCGGACGGGATCGCTGATCTATACCTGGAGGGCACTGACCAGCATCGCGGCTGGTTCCATTCTTCGCTCTTGCAAAGCTGCGGCACCAATGGCCGCGCGCCCTATCGCGGTGTGCTGACCCATGGCTTCACCCTCGATGAAGAGGGGCGCAAGATGTCGAAATCCGAGGGCAACATCATCGCGCCGCAAGAGGTCGTCGATCAGTACGGCGCCGATATCCTGCGTCTTTGGGTGGCGCAGTCGGACTACACCGCCGATCAGCGCATCGGCCAAGAGATCCTGAAAGGGGTCGCCGACAGCTATCGCCGGTTGCGCAACACGATGCGCTTCATGCTGGGCTCGCTCGCCGATTTCAGCGAGGCGGATCGGGTCGAGGCGGCGGATATGCCCGAGCTTGAGCGCTGGGTTCTGCACCGACTGGCCGAACTCGACGCCCAAGTGCGCGACGGCTATGAGCGCTATGATTTCCAGGGCGTGTTCCAGGCGGTCTTTACCTTCGCGACGACGGATCTGTCGGCCTTCTATTTCGATATCCGTAAGGACGCGCTCTATTGCGACGGCAACACTCTGCGCCGCCGCGCCGCGCGGACGGTTCTTGATATCCTGTTCCACCGGTTGACCACGTGGCTTGCGCCGATCTTGGTCTTCACGATGGAGGAGGTCTGGCTTGAGCGCTTCCCGGGTGAGGAAAGTTCAGTGCATTTGGTCGACATCCCCGAGACGCCCGCCGCCTGGGCCGATGCGGCTTTGGCCGAGAAATGGGCCAATGTGCGCCGGGTTCGGCGCGTTGTGACCTCGGCCCTGGAGGTCCAGCGCCGCGATAAGGTGATCGGCTCGAGCCTGGAAGCGGCGCCCGAGGTTTTTGTCGATGAGGGCTTGGCTCAGATCCTTGAGAGCGTGGATTTCGAGGATGTCTGCATCACCTCGCAGATCGCGCTGTCGACTGAGGCAGCCCCGGCGGGTGCCTTCAAGCTGGAGGACACGGCCGATGTCGCGGTGGTGTTCCGCAAGGCTGAAGGGGAGAAGTGCCAGCGCTCTTGGCGCATCCTGCCCGATGTGGGCAAGCATAAGCACCCCAATGTCTGCGGCCGCTGTGACGCCGCGCTCAGTGAGCTTGATCAAGCGGCGGGCTGAGGGCGCGGCGCCGATCTATTGGCCTGTACAAACGTCTTTGACACCCGGCGCTTGGGTTTCCGCGCCGGGCGTCTTACCTGATGAAAAACACCAACAGGAGAGCCGCAATGACCCAGCGCCAAGAGGAATACACCCCGCCAAAAGTCTGGACCTGGGACGCAGAAAGCGGTGGCACCTGGGCCAAGCTCAACCGCCCCATCGCGGGCGCCACCCATGACAAAGAGCTGCCGGTCGGCGCGCACCCCTTTCAGCTGTATTCGCTCGGCACGCCCAACGGGGTAAAGGTAACTGTGCTGTTTGAGGAGCTTCTGGAGGCGGGACATAGCGGGGCGGAGTATGACGCCTGGCTCATTCGGATCGGCGAAGGCGATCAGTTTGGCTCGGGCTTTGTCGAAGTGAACCCGAACTCCAAGATCCCCGCGCTCATGGACCGTTCAGGCAAGACGCCGGTGCGGCTTTTCGAGAGCGGCGCTATGCTGCTCCATCTGGCCGAGAAATTCAGTGCGTTTCTCGGCGCCCCGGAGGAGCGGCCCGAGCTTTTATCCTGGCTGATGTGGCAGATGGGATCGGCGCCGTTTCTGGGTGGCGGTTTCGGGCATTTCTACGCGTATGCGCCCTATCCGATGGAGTATCCAATCAACCGCTACGCGATGGAGAGCAAGCGGCAGATGGACGTGCTCGACCGGCATTTGGCGGACAAGACATGGATCCTGGGCGACAGCTATTCGATTGCGGATATGGCGATCGGGCCTTGGTATGGGCGGCTTGCCATGGGGCAGGCCTATGATGCGGGTGAGTTCCTGGCGGTTCAGGATTACAAGAACGTGGTCGCCTGGGCGGAGCGATTTTATGCCCGGCCCGCCGTGCAACGCGGCGCGATGGTCAACCGCACCTTCGGTCCCCCCGAGGGACAACTTTGGGAGCGGCACGACGCGTCCGATTTCGAGCTTCGGACCCAGGACAAGATCGGTGAAGGGGCGGCTTGATACGCCATGACCCAGCCGAGCGATACCGAGATTGCCGCGCGTTTGATGGCACTTGCGCACCAGCGCGCGCCCGACAAGAGCTTTTGCCCATCGGAGGTTGCCCGTGCCTTGGCCGTGGATTGGCGGCCTCTGATGGGCAGGGTGCGCCGGGTCGCGCTCGGCCTTGACCTCGTCGCGAGCCAACGCGGGAAGATCGTGGATCTGCGCAACGTGCGCGGCCCCATTCGCCTACACCTTGCTCAGGATGTCGGGCCTATCTCAGGCAGCGATGGCTAGGACAGTTTCATTCGTTTTGCGCGGCCCGCATGGGGCATGGGGCCGCGCGAAGGATTAAGTCAGCGCGCGCTCATCGGTGACAGCATCATCTGTGGCGATATCAGTGTCGCCATAGGCGTTGGCGGCAAAATCAGCCGCGTTCTGCATCTGATCCAGAAGCAGGTCTTGCGCCTCGGTATACAGGCTCTGACTCAAGGCGCCGACATCGCCGGACATGCCGCGATTGTCCATCATCGTTTGAAAGACATTCTCGATCATCGACAGGACCTGTTCCGGGGCCTGCCCTGGGGCTTGCGCGGCGCCCGCGGTTTCGGCCGGCATCGCGCCGTCAGACGCATTGGCGGCCGTCTGCATCGCGTCGGCGGGCTTTGGCGAGCTCTCATCCGATGCAGCCATGTCTGGGCTGACAGCCTGCGCGGGTTCGGGGGCTTGCTCTTCGCTCGCCATCTCCACGCCGTTGGCCTGTGCATTTTCTGGCATCGCCTCTTTGGCCGCTTCGCCATCAGCCATATCTGCCTCGGCGACAGGCGCTGGTGCCGTTTCACCGGGCGCCGCGGGCGGGGTGTCATCCGCCGCCGTCTGCGACGTGATCCCGGCCTCAATCTCGGCGTCCGACAAAATGCCGTCGCCGTCGGAGTCGAGCGCGTCAAACTCAGCCTCGGCTTTGGCCGCCTGACGCGCCTCCATCTCGGCTTGCAACTCGGCCAGGGAAAGCACCCCGTCACCGTCCGTGTCGATGCGGTTAACCGTGTCGATCTTGGCCTGACGCGCCGCTTCCGCGGCCATCTCAGCCTCTTTGCGGGCGATCTCGGCCTGGATCTCCGCGTCAGACAGGGCCCCGTCGCCGTCGCCGTCAAGCGCGTCGAAGGTCTCGACGGCAGCGGCGTCAGCTGGGGCCCCAGGGTTGGGTTGTGCCCGCTCGGTCAGGAAATCTTCCATCGACATTTTCGCGGCATAGCCCGAAAGGCGGTTGAGCGCGCCCATGCCAAACTCTCCAAAGCCGCCGCCGAAACCGCTGCCGTAGCCGCCGAACGTGTCCCGCGCCACGCGGCGGCTGAGGAAATCGCCCACTTCTTGCGTGCTGAGGGCGCCGTCTTCATTGGCATCGATCCGTGCGAATTTCCGGGCGAGGCGGTCATTGCCGGCCGCTTCATCGACCGACAGATCGCCCGAGCGGTCTTGGTCAAACCGTTGGACGATCTTTTCCTGCATTTCGCCCACGGCCCGGCCCGCGGCGAACGCGCCCTGCATGGCGCCATACATTTGTAGCATCAAAGTGTTCCTTCTGAACTGCGATGGAGCCTTTCATTGAAGGGAAATCCCCTAATGGGTCGCTGACGCCGCGCGCCGCGATGCGATTTTTCTGACGAAGCTTGGAGTTAAATTCTCAGAGAATTTGAGCCATTAGCCCGGCAGCGTGCCGTTCCAGCGGAGGGTGGCCGCCCCTGCCGAAAGCTCACGATCGCGCGCCTTGTCAAAGCGCAGATGCGCAATGGCCCGGCCCCCGGCTTGGGTGTAAAGCGTGCCCACGGCGCGGCCCTCGGCGGTGATCTGAGTGCCCTGCGCGGCCTCGCCCTCGATCTCGACGGTCACCAGGCCTTTGCGAAGCTCGGTCTTGTGCTTCATCCGCGCCGTCACTTCTTGGCCGACATAACAGCCCTTGCGGTGATTGACGCCATTCAGTCGCTCAAACCCGGCCTCCAGGATATAGCCTTCGCCCGAGATCAGCTCGATCCCGGTTTCCGGCACGCAATGCGCGACGCGGATCGCGTCCCAGTCGATGCCGGGTTCCTGCGCGGCCTCGAGGCCGTAGGCGCGCCAGCCAAGCTCGGGGTGCCTGGGGTCGACCCAGGCGCCTTCGGGCGCCGTGCCCAGCCCCCGCGACACAGTCAGCTCGGTCATCTCTAGCCCCACATCCGCGCGCAGCTTGTACATGCTCAGCCGCTGAGCCAGCACAGGCGCAAGGCTTTGCGCGACGTCGATCAGCAGATCTTCGCCCCGATCCAGCACGAAGAAATCGGCGAGGTATTTGCCCTGCGGCGTGAGCAGCGCGGTATAGCTCAGGCCTTGGCCGGGACCTTTGAGATCGTTGGAGACGAGGTTCGACAAAAACCCCACGCGGTCTGCGCCGGTGACCCGGATGACGGCCCGAGTCGGCGCGGTGGAAACTGTGGTCACGGCTGTGGTCACGGGGGGATGGGCATCATCCATGAAAGGCGCTTCTTTTTTCGGCAGGATCGATCATAGCTCCATCTAAGGGCAAACCGGCCCTATCCCAAGGGGACGATTTGGCACGAGGCGCGATTGACCAAGCCGGGCCATCCGCCTAGCTCTCAGGCCAAGACACAAAAGGAGCGTGAGACCCCCCATGTCCCTATCCCAAGGTCGCCACTACCTCGCCATTCCGGGCCCCTCGGTGATGCCGGACCGAGTGCTGCAGGCGATGCACCGTCCCGCGCCCAATATCTATACCGGAGAGCTGGTCGATCTGACGCGCAGCCTCGTGCCGGACCTCAAGTCTGTGGCCCGCACGGATGGCGACGTGGCGATGTATATCGCCAATGGGCATGGGGTTTGGGAGGCGGCGCTCTGCAATGTGCTGAGCCGCGGGGACCGAGTGCTTGTGTTGGTCACTGGGCGCTTCGGTGCTGGTTGGGGTGAGATCGCCCGGGCCATGGGCGTAGAGACCGAGATCCTCGATTTTGGCACGGTGAGCGGGGTCGATGCAGGGCGTCTGCAAGAGGTGCTGGAGGCCGATGGCGCGCACAGCTTCAAGGCGGTCCTGACCGTTCAGGTCGACACCTCGACCAGCGTGAAAAACGATATCGCGGCGATCCGCTCGGCGCTGGATGCGGCGGGCCATCCGGCGCTGTTGATGTGTGATAACATCGCGTGTCTGGCCTGTGACGCCTTCGAGATGGATGCTTGGGGTGTAGATGTGATGGTCACCGGCAGCCAAAAAGGCCTGATGACGCCGCCGGGCATGGGCTTTGTCTTTTTTAATACCAAGGCAGATGCGGCGCGGGACCGCGCCGATTTAGTCACGCCCTATTGGGACTGGCGGCCGCGCACGGAGCCTGAGGAATATTACCGCTTTTTCTTCGGCACGGCGCCGACGCATCACCTCTATGGCCTGCGAGAGGCGCTCAATATGATCTTGCATGAGGAAGGGCTCGAGGCTGTTTGGCAGAGGCACGCGCGCCTGGCGGGGGCAGTCTGGAGCGCTGTTGAAGGCTGGGGCGAGGGCGGCCGGATCGCCTGCAATATCCCAGACCGCGCCGAGCGCAGCCATGCCGTCTCAACGATCATTCTGCCCCAAGGCAATGCGGCGCGGCTGCGGGCTTGGATGACCGATGTCGCCGGTGTGACCTTGGGCATTCCGTTGGGCGGCATCGAGCAGAGCGGACACGCGCCTGAGGATATGTTCCGCATCGGACATATGGGCCATGTGAATGCACATATGGTGATGGGCGTTTTGGGCGCGCTTCAGACCGGGATGGCGGCGCTGCAGATCCCGCATGACCCGGGCGGGGTTGCGGCGGCGAGCGCGGCTTTGGCGGAAGGCTGAGGCGCTTGTGGCACGGACCGGCACGATTGGCTGAGGGACGCGCACTGGGGTCGCTCAGTGCTCGTGAGTATTTTTGGAAAAATGAAGGGGCTTTTTAGCGGATTGCGCTGAGCGCTTGGGGAAGCACTCGGGCCAGGTGGTCGAGTTGGTCTTTCGTGCCGCACGACACCCGGATGCAGCGATCTTGTGGCGGACTAAAGGGCATGCGCACGAAGACACCGCGCTCGGCCAAGGCCGTGACCAACGCGCGGGCAAAGGCGCCATCCCGGCCGCAATCGAGGGCGACGAAATTCGTCGCCGAGGGCAGGGCTGTAAGGGCGTTCTCTGCGCCGATCTCGGCGATACGCCTGCGCGCGGCCTCGATCTGAGAGACCACGCGGGCGAGGTGGTCTTGATCGCGCAGAGCTGCGAGCGCGGCCGCCTGGGACACCCGCCCCATGCCGAAATGGTTGCGCACCCGGTGGAAGGCCGCGATCAGGTCTGGGTGGCCGATGGCATAGCCCACGCGCATCCCGGCCAGGCCGTAGGCTTTGGAGAAGGTCCGCATGCGGATCACCCGGGCGTCACCGGTGTTGAGCGGCGGGATAGCTTCGGCGGGCGCCGTGTCGCAATAGGCCTCATCCAAGATCAAAAGCGCGCCTTGGGGCATAGCCTCGATCATCGCGGAAATCCGCTCCGCGGCAATCCATGAGCCCATCGGATTGTCGGGATTAGAGAGATAGAGGAGCTTGGCGCCGGTCTCCCGCGCCTGGGTCAGCAGCGCCTCGGGGTCTTCGTGATCGTCGCGGTAGGGCACTTTGTGCAAGTCCCCGCCAAAGCCCACCACATGGTAGTTGAACGTCGGGTAGGCGCCGTCAGAGGTCACGACCGGATCGCCAGCGGCGATCAACAGGCGAACCAGGTTGCCCAGCAGCCCGTCGATCCCCTCGCCTACCATGATCGCCTCAGCCGGAACCCCATGATGGGCGGCCAGCACCTGGCGCAGCTCATGTGCCTCCGGATCTCCGTACATCCAGGCCTCAGATGCAGAATTGGCGATGGCCTCTTGCACATGGGGCGAGGGGCCAAAGACGCTTTCGTTGGCGCCGATCCGCGCGACGAAGCCCTGGCCCAAGGCGCGCTCCTGGGTCTCCGGACCGACGAAGGGCACTGTCGCGGGCAGGCCTGCGACCAGGGACGTCAGGCGCGGGTCGCTCATGCGATCTCGGCCAGCCGGTCGAGCGCGGCCTTGAGCTTGACCTCTTCGGCCTCGCGCGCGGCAAGATTGGCGCGGGTCTCCTCCACGACTTCTTCGGGCGCGCTTTCGGCGAATTTCGGGTTCGACAGCCGCCCGCGCAAGCCGCCCAATTCCTTGGCGAGCTTGCCGAGGTTCTTCTCCAGCCGGGCCTTTTCACCCGCCACGTCAATGAGATCGGCGAGCGGTAGGCCGAAGACACCGCCTTCGATGCTGAGCGTGGCCGCGCCTTTGGGCAGGGCGTCGACCTCGGCCAGGCTCTCGACCCGGGCGAGGCGCTCGATCATCGCCGCATTTTGGCTCCAGGCCGCGCTGGCCGCCGCGCTTAGCCCGGTATGCACCAGGGCGACCTTCGCGCCCGCTGGCACGCCCATCTGCGCCCGGACGGAGCGGATCTCTTCGATGGCGGCAATCACCCAGCCGATCTCAGCCTGGGCCGCGGCATCGACCAACTCTTCGCCATAGCCGGGCCAATCGGCATGGGCCAGCATCGTGTCCCGGGCCGCGATATCGCCCCAGAGCGCCTCTGTGATGAAGGGCATGACGGGGTGGAGCAGGATCAGGCACTGGTCGATGACCCAGGCCAGCGTCGCGCGGGTTTCGGCGACCACGGCGGCGTCGTCCGAGGCGAAGAGCGGCTTGGCAAACTCCAAATACCAGTCGCAGACCGTGCCCCAGGTGGTGGCGTAGAGCCCGTTTGCCGCGTCGTTGAAGCGGTATTCGTCCAGGGCCGCGTCATGGGCTAGGCGGACGCGGGCGATCTCGCCCACGATCCACCGGTTCACCGTTTGATTGAGCTTGGACGGATTGAAGCCCGCCACCGGTTCGCAATCGTTCATCTCGGCAAAGCGCGCGGCATTCCACAGCTTGGTGCCGAAATTCCGGTAGCCCGCGATCCGCTCCCGCGAGAGCTTGAGCACGCCGCCGAGCGCGGCCATCGAGGCGTTGGTAAAGCGCAACGCGTCGGCGCTGTATTCGTCGACGATGTCCAGCGGGTCGATGACATTGCCGGTGGTCTTCGACATCTTCTTGCCCTTCTCGTCACGGACAAGCTGGTGGAGATAGACCGTGTGGAACGGCTCCTTATCCAGGACCGCCTCCGACATCATCATCATCCGCGCGACCCAGAAAAACAGAATGTCCTGCCCGGTGATCAGAACGTCGGTGGGGAAGAAGCGCTTGAGCTCATCGGTGGCCTCCGGCCAGCCGAGCGTGCCGAAGGGCCAGAGGCCGGAAGAGAACCAGGTGTCGAGGACGTCGGGGTCGCGCCAAATTGGAGCAACCTTTTTGCCTTCGAGTGCACATTTCTTGAATTCCTCGAATGCGACTTGCGCATCCGTCACCACGACGACTTTCCAGTCCGTTCCGTAATGATTTTCCGCCAGCCCAACCGCTGCGGGAGCATTTGGGGCACAAAATTCTGGTGCATCTTTCGAAGTAGTAACGATATCCTGCCAAGTGACTGCTTTGCTCGGGGCTGAGGATCCGATATTCTCCAAGCTTCTCAGCCCTTCCCAACTCGTTTCCCCATCGAACCCATACCAAACCGGGATCTGATGCCCCCACCAGAGCTGGCGCGAGATCGTCCAGGGCTCGATATTATCAAGCCAGTTGTAAAACACTTTCTCTCCGCTCTCGGGTAGGATCTTGACCCGGCCGGATTTGACGCTTTCCAAAGCGGGCGCGGCCACCTTCTTGGCATCGACGAACCATTGATCCGTCAGCATCGGCTCAACCACGACCTTGGAGCGGTCGCCGAAGGGCTGCATGATCGGCTTGGCCTCGACCAGCGGGACGATCTCGTCTGCACCCTCGGCGTCGGGCTTCACGGCCTCGCTGCCCCGGCGCGGATCGTCCGCGCGGGTCATGACGGCCAGGCCTTCCTCGGTGATTTCCGCGACGACACGCGCGCGCGCCTCGAACCGGTCGAGCCCGCGCAGGTGGTCGGGGACGAGGTTCAGGTTGTCGACCTCCGCCCCGTTGAATTCCGCGCCACCGGCAATCGCCTGCGCCCGGGCGGCGGCCTCCGCATAGGGCGCGCCGTCGTCGCGCATATGCCCCTTTGTATCCATCAGCCGGTACATCGGAATGCGGTTGCGCGCCGCGACGCCATAATCGTTGTGGTCATGCGCCCCCGTGATCTTCACCGCGCCTGAGCCAAAGTCGGGATCGGGGTAGTGATCGGTTATGATCGGGATCAAGCGCCGATGTTCTTTCGGCCCCACCGGGATCTCGCAAAGCTTGCCCACGATGGGCGCATAGCGCGCGTCAGACGGATGCACCGCCACCGCGCCGTCACCCAGCATCGTTTCCGGCCGCGTCGTGGCGATCGAGATATAATCCCGCTCTTCGCGCAGGATCACTTCGCCTTCTTCATTTTTCTCCAAATACTCATAGGTCTCGCCGCCCGCCAAAGGGTACTTGAAATGCCACATATGCCCGGCGGTTTCGACATTCTCGACCTCCAGATCGCTGATGGCTGTCTCGAAATGCGGGTCCCAATTCACCAGGCGCTTACCGCGATAAATGAGGCCCTTGTTGTACATCTCGACAAAGACTTTGATCACCGCGTCGTGGAAGTTGCCCTCGTTGCCTTCGGGCGCCCCCGGGGCGCCGGACATGGTGAAGGCGTTGCGCCCCCAGTCACAGGAGGAGCCAAGGCGTTTCATCTGCTCGATGATCGTGCCGCCCTTCTCCTCTTTCCAGGCCCAAACGCGGTTGAGGAAGTCTTCGCGGCTCAAATCGGTGCGCTTCAGCCCCTCCTCGGCCTTGAGCTTTTTCTCCACCTGCAGCTGAGTCGCGATCCCCGCATGATCCTGGCCCGGCTGCCAGAGCGTGTCGTAGCCGCGCATCCGGTGCCAGCGCACGAGGATATCCATCAGAGTGTGGTTGAACGCATGGCCCACATGCAGCGCGCCCGTCACGTTGGGCGGCGGCAGCATGATGGTGAAGCCGGGCTTGCCCGGTTTAGCGTTCGCGCCCGCAACAAAGCAGCCCTCGGCCTCCCAACGGGCATAGATCTCGGGCTCTCGTCCCTTTGCGTCAAAGGTCTTATCCATGGCGGGCGCTCATACGGCTGATGGTCCGGCGTTTGATCTAGCGAAGCCGCACGCGAACGTCGAGAGCACGCTGTTACAAACCTCCCCCAGACGTGACAGGCTGTGCGCGGCCTCGGCGCGGTTTTCGGCCTCCGGGTAACTATGTCTTTGGAAAGATACGTTATTGCGACACCTTGAAGGAGACCTGATCTATGCCCCGGGCCAAACCCAAATGGCGGAGACATGCGCGCTTTTGAGGCAAGCCACGCGCGCCAAGCGCGCGATCTTGCTCCGGCGGCTGCGGCCCGGGACGGGCTGGAGCCCGTACGCTCCCATGTCGTCTTGCTCGACGGCACCATGTCGAGCCTCAGCCCTGGGTGTGAGACCAATATCGGGCTGACTTACCGACTGCTCCGCGACCTCGAGGCCTCCGTCCCGCTGACCCTTTACTATGAGCCTGGCATCCAATGGCGCGGTCTCCGACGTGCCCATGAGGTGATGGCCGGGATCGGGATCAATCGACAGATCCGCCGCGCCTATCTGTTCTTGGCGCGCAATTACCGCGTGGGCGATGCGATCGTGCTGATGGGTTATTCGCGCGGGGCCTATGCCGTGCGCTCGCTTGCCGGTCTGATCGACCAGTTGGGCCTTTTGCGCGCCGAAGAGATCACGGAGGACCGCCTTGCACGGATCTATGAGCTTTACCGCCGCGACCCCTTCGGAGCGGCGGCGGCGGAGCTGCGCGACAGGCACTGCCACCCCTCCGCGCCGATCCGTTTTTTGGGCGTTTACGACACCGTCCGGGCACTTGGCCTCAGATGGCCGGTGATCTGGCGGTTTTCGGGCACGCCCCACCCTTTCCACGGTCACGCCCTGGGCCCTTCGACCCAGACCGCGCGACACGCCTTGGCGCTCCATGAAAGCCGCGCCGCCTATGAGCCGGTTCTGTGGCGGACCGACGGGCAAAAGCGCGATGTGCAGCAAATGTGGTTTGCCGGCAATCATGGCGATGTCGGCGGACAATTGGGCGGGCGCAGGGCAAGCCGGCCGCTGGCCAATGTCTCGCTGCGCTGGATGTTGGGGGAGGCGGAGGCGGCCGGATTGCCGCTCCCACGCGGCTGGCGCGCGCGCTTTCCGGCCGATGCCGCCGCCCCTTCCATCGGCCCCCTAGCGGGATGGGGTAAGGCCTTTTGGTCCAGGCGCAGGCGTCGTCCGGGTGATGATCCATCCGAACGCGTTCACAAGGCGGTTGAGACCGCAGCCTCTAGCGGCGTCTGTGCTCGGATTGCCCAAGCGCTGTTGCGTTCGCTGGCGAGCATCCTCCTACCTGCGGCTCGGCAAAACAGCGCACCATTGCGCCGACGTCTGTAGAGCCCGGTCCCATTTCAGGGTCGCTCGCCAAAAGCCCTGTTGGCGCCGCGTCCCGGACCTAATTTGCCTATGATCCGCGCGGCTTGGCGCGCAGGGTGGGCGCGGCCTCACTTGGGTCCTCCGGCCAGGGATGCTTGGGATAGCGCGCGCGCATGTCTTTGCGCACATCTCCATAGGAGCCTTGCCAAAAGCCCGGCAGATCTTCTGTGATTTGGATCGATCGACCGGCGGGCGACAGGAGCACGAAGCGGAGCGCTAAGCGGTCCGGGCCAAGCCGTGGATGCTCGGTCACGCCGAACACCTCCTGGAGGCGCACCGATACTTCAGGACCCTCTGGGCCGTAGGCGATAGCCACGCCGCGCCCGAGCGGGCTTCGCCAGGTCTCTGGCGCCACCCGGTCAAGCTCGTTGCGCTCGGGCCAGCTTAGCGAGGCCGAAAGCGCCTCGAACGGATCCCATTTGCGGAGATCTTCAGCGCTCTTCCTGCCTATCAGATAGGGCGCGGCCCAATGCTCTAGCCCGCCGGTCAGCGCTTCGTCAGACATATCCGCGAGGCCCGCGAAGGCAATCCGGGCGCGAAGCCGCTTGGTACGGTCGGTCCACTTCAGGCAGCTCAGGCCGAGGCGTCTGATGCCCTCGATCACGGCTTTTGTGACGGCCTCATCCGGCACGTCGAGCCAGGGCACCTCATTGAGGACCACCGCGCCCAAGCTTTCCTGGCGTAGGGTTTCAACCCGGCGGTGGCGCTCGGACCAACGGCAGACATCCTGCCAAGCGATGCGCTCTGCGGACACGGCGCGCAACTCAGCCTCCGTGATGGCCAGGGCGCGATGGATGCGCGCCTCACGCCCTGCTGCGTCAAGGTCGCAGACCACGAGATACGGGTCTGCCGCCAGACTGTCCTCGGGTTTGAGCCGTGCGCCGCGCCCGCCGGTCAAAAGATAGCTCGGCTGAGATCCCGGACGCCGCTGCGCAAGGCGATCGGGATAAGCCAGGGCCAGGGCCTCCGCCGCGCTGTAGTTAGACGGCGTGTCGCCCGTGAAACTCGCCAAACGGCGCGCTTGCGCTTTGATGGCGCCATAGGCTCGATCGCCTGATTTGAGCGCGCGCAACCTCAGCGACAGATCGGCACCTGCGCTTGGCGTGGGATCGGCCTCAGAGAGGAGCGCGGCCAGTTCTGCCCCCGTTCGCCCCCCATCCAGCACCATCTTGGCCAAGCGCGGATGCACCGGTACCCGGCCGAGGCTGCGCCCGTGATCGGTGATCCGCCCTTGGCTGTCGAGCGCGCCAAGTTGAACCAGCAAATCGCGTGCCTGGGCCAGGGCGGCCTGGGGCGGCGGGTTTAGAAATCGCAGAGCATCGGCGCCGCCCCACAGCGCAAGTTGCAAGGCCAGATCGCTCAGATCGGCGCGCTCGATCTCGGGTGGTGCGAAGGCGGGAAGGGCGCCCTCGGCCGCCTTCATCCAATTGCGCCAGCACTGACCCGCCTGCACCCGGCCCGCGCGGCCGCGGCGTTGATCGGCCTCGGCCCGGCTGACCGGCTCGGTGGCAAGCCGGCTCATCCCAGTGCCGGGGTCAAATCGCGGACGCCGGGCCAGGCCGCTGTCGATGACCATGGAGATATCGGCGATTGTGAGCGAGGTTTCGGCGATTGATGTCGCCAGGACCAGCTTCCGGCGGCCATCCGGCTCAGGCGTGATCGCGGCGCGTTGCGGCGCGGCGGGCAGGGTGCCGTAGAGGACGTGAAGCGCGACCTCTTTGTCCAGATGCGGGCGCAGGAGCCCGGCGGTCTCCTCGATCTCACGCTGGCCCGGCAGAAAGACCAAGATCCCACCCTCGGCCGCTTCCAAAGCCTTGAGGATCAGGTCCTGCATCTGACGCGGCAGGCTTTGGCCCTTCGGCGGTGGGGCATCGCGCCAATGGGTGGTGACGGCGAAGGCGCGGCCCGCGCTGGTGATCCGCGGCGCGTCGTCCATCAAGCCGGCGACGGGCGCGGCATCGAGCGTCGCGGACATCACCACAATGCGCAGATCGGGGCGCAGCGCTTGGCGGACTTCCCAAGCAAGCGCGAGGCCCAGATCGGCTTGCAAGGCACGCTCGTGAAATTCGTCGAAGATGACCGTCCCGATCCCAGGCAGATCCGGGTCGCGCTGGATCATCGCGGTAAAGACACCCTCGGTGACCACTTCGATGCGCGTCTGCGGCCCGATCTTGCGCGCCCCGCGGATCCGAAAGCCGACCCTGTCGCCCACCCGCTCACCCAGGAGATCGGCCATACGCTCAGCTGCGGCGCGGGCGGCCAGGCGGCGCGGCTCTAGCATGATGATCCGGCCCTCGAACCGGCCGTCGCGCAAAAGCGCCAAGGGCACACCGGTGGTTTTGCCCGCGCCCGGTGGCGCTTCGAGAACCGCCCGACCAGCTTCGGACAACGCGTCGGCCAGTTCAGGCAGGACATGGTCGATAGGCAGGGACATGGTCGGCGGAGGCTCAAGCGCAAGTATGGCCCATTGGCACGTGGCGCGCTGTCCGCGTCAATGGGCCCATGCTTAAGAGCCCGTGCTTGCTGGCTGGCGCTCTAAGCGCTCTGGACAAGGGCGCCGCGATCCGCACAGTTGGCCAGGCTGCGATCCCGGCCCAAGATGATAGGCCCCACGTCCATGGAAGACCCCTCCGCCCTGACCAATGACCACGACGCCTTGAGCGCGCGCATTTTGCACGGTGACCGGCGGGCTTTGGCGCGGGCGGTGACCCTGGTCGAGAGCACCCGGCCCGATCATCGCGATCAGGCGCGTGGCCTGCTCGAGACCCTGCGAGGTGCTGGGCGTGAGGCGCTGCGGATCGGTCTTTCAGGCACACCTGGTGTGGGCAAGTCGAGCTTTATCGAAGCCTTTGGTGCCATGCTCGTGGCGCGGGGCTTGCGCGTGGCAGTCCTTGCGGTCGACCCGTCTTCGGCGCGGTCCGGTGGTTCGATCTTGGGCGATAAAACCCGCATGGAGCGATTGTCTCGGATGCCGGAGGCTTTTATCCGTCCCTCGCCCTCCGCGACGCATCTGGGCGGCGTGGCCCGCCGCACGCGGGACGCGGTGGCGCTCTGTGAGGCGGCCGGCTTCGACGTGGTGCTGATCGAGACGGTCGGGGTAGGGCAGTCAGAAACCGTGGTGGCTGAGATGTGCGATCTCTTCGTGCTGCTTTTGGCGCCTGCGGGGGGCGATGAGCTTCAGGGCGTGAAACGCGGTATCATGGAGCGAGCGGACCTGATCCTGGTCAACAAGGCCGACGGCGATCTGAAGGCGACGGCGACACGCACGGTGGCCGACTATTCCGGCGCGCTGCACCTGCTGCGCAAGCGGCCCCAGGACCCGGAGGACTTTCCCAAGGCGATGGCGATTTCAGCGCTGGAAGAGATCGGTTTGGACACGGCCTGGGACGAGATGACGGCGCTGGCCGAATGGCGGCGTGAGGCGGGCTGGTGGGGCAAGACCCGGGCTGCGCAAGCCGTTCATTGGTTCGAGGAAGACGTGCGCGAGGGGCTACTGGCGCGGCTGCGTGAGCGGGGCGTCCGCGCGGGCTTGAGCCGTTTGGCCGAGGCGGTGGCGCGGGGAGAAATAAGCCCCGAGGCGGCGGCCGCCAAAGCGCTGGACGATCTGAGCCGAAGCTAGCGGAAGATCGCCTCGCCCTGCTGATCAATGAGGGATTTGGCCTTTAGTAGTGAGACCCGAATGGCCTCGTCCTGGCTGGGGCAGACGTCGGCGCGGATCATCATGTGGGTCTGCGTCTGGCCATCGGCCTCCCGCTCAATCCGCGCGCCGATCCTAAAACCGCCGGCCTCCTTGGCGGGCTCGGGCGTGATGCGGAAGCCGTTATAATCCTCAGATGCCGGGCCTTTCGCGCCACCGCCCGATCCGCCGCCGAAAAGTTTTTTGAGAAGGGACATTTTGTGCGGCTCCGCGTAGTTGCTCGCGCTTTAGCTTAGTTCCGTACGCGCGGCCGTCACCCGGATTTTACGAGCCTTTGCCGCAGCCATGTAACGAGGTCATCCAAAGGCATCGTGTCATCGGCAACTGCAACAACCATATCGTCGATCAAGTCGCCTTCCCTCAGTACCAGGGAATAGCCACTGCGGCGGATCAGAAGTTCCATCAATAAAAATGCTGTGCGTTTATTTCCGTCTGTGAATGCATGATTTTTGACAACGGCGTGCAGCAGGGCCGCTGCCTTACAAGCTATCGGTTTATAATAGCCCGAATAAGGGCGTGCGAGAGCGGATTGAAGAAGGTGCTCATTCACCGCGCCGTCACGCCCACCGCCCGTAGACAACGCGTCGAAATGCGCGGAGAGCGCGTCGGCCAATGTAACTCGGTAATGCCGCATTTAGCGTTTTGCGAGCCGCTCCAAGGCTTCACGATGATCCGATACCGTCTCTTTGAGTACGCGTTTCGTTACTGAGCTCGCCTTTGAGATTTTTGTGCTCTTAAGCGCTCGCGAAAACCGATTTGTCTTTGTTTGGTTCTCAATCGCGGATTTGACGGCCTGAGACATAATCCACCTACTGATCCAAGAAACTCCGCAGCTTCCGGCTTCGGCTCGGATGCTTTAGCTTGCGCAGGGCTTTCGCTTCGATTTGGCGGATCCGCTCTCGCGTGACGCTGAACTGCTGACCCACTTCCTCAAGCGTGTGGTCGGTGTTCATGCCGATGCCGAAACGCATGCGCAGCACCCGCTCTTCGCGCGGCGTGAGCGAAGCGAGGACACGGGTCGTGGTTTCTTTGAGGTTCTCTTGGATTGCTGAATCGAGCGGCAGAACGGCGTTCTTGTCCTCGATGAAATCGCCCAGCTGACTGTCTTCCTCATCGCCGATGGGCGTCTCGAGGCTGATCGGCTCCTTGGCAATCTTCATAACCTTGCGGACCTTCTCAAGCGGCATCTGCAGCTTTTCGGCCAGCTCTTCCGGCGTCGGCTCACGGCCGATTTCATGGAGCATCTGGCGGCCGGTCCGCACCAGCTTGTTGATCGTTTCGATCATATGGACCGGGATGCGGATCGTACGCGCCTGATCAGCGATGGAGCGGGTGATCGCCTGACGGATCCACCAGGTCGCGTAGGTCGAAAATTTATAGCCGCGGCGGTACTCGAATTTATCGACAGCTTTCATCAGGCCGATATTACCCTCCTGGATTAGGTCCAGGAATTGCAGGCCGCGATTGGTGTATTTCTTGGCGATCGAGATCACGAGGCGCAGATTGGCCTCGACCATTTCCTTCTTGGCCTGGCGGGCCTCCTTTTCGCCCTTTTGCACCTGCGCAACGATGCGGCGGAACTCGCTGATATCGAGACCCACATACTGACCAACCTGGGCCATATCCCCGCGCAGCTCTTCGATCTTGTCGCGGCTGCGGTCAAAAAGCGCCTGCCAGCCGCGGCCAGATTTTTCCATCATCCGGTCGATCCAGGACGGGTCGAGCTCGTGGCCCTTATACTCTTCGACGAATTCACGCCGGTTAATGCGCGCTTGGTCGGCAAGCTTCACCAGGCCGCTATCGATCGACATGATCCGGCGGTTGATGCCGTAAAGCTGGTCGATCAGCGCCTCGATCCGGTTGTTGTGCAGATGCAGCTCATTGACCAATTCGACGATCTCAGAACGCAGCGCCTGATAGGCTTTCTCGTCTTTTTCCGAAAAGCTGCCGTCCTCGTTCAGTGTCGCGGAGATGCGCAGATCTTGCATCTCAGAGAGCTGCGTGTAGTCCTGAGCGATGCGGTCCAGGATCTCGAGGACGTGCGGCTTGAGCGCGGCTTCCATCGCCGCCAGGCTCATATTGGCCTGATCGTCCTCATCGTCTTCATCATCGTTGTTGATCGGATTGCCGTCGGCATCGAGCTCCTGCTCGGCCTCAGGCTTCGCCTCGGTTGATGGGGCCTCGGCTGTGGCGGTACCGGCTTGGCCCACGACCGGCTCCTCGTCGTCTTCGCCCATCGAACGCCCGAACGTCGCATCAAGGTCGATCACGTCGCGCAGCAGGATGTCTTCGTCGAGAAGTTCGTCGCGCCAGATCGTGATGGCTTGGAAGGTCAACGGACTTTCGCAAAGCCCGGCGATCATCGTGTTGCGACCCGCCTCGATACGCTTGGCGATGGCGATTTCGCCCTCGCGGCTCAGCAGTTCGACCGAGCCCATCTCGCGCAGATACATGCGAACCGGATCGTCCGTGCGGTCGAGCTTTTCGGTCTCGGACGCGGCAACAGCGACCTCACGAGATGTGGATGCCTCGACAACCTCGGTGCCCTTGGCGGCGCCCTCTTGGTCTTCCTCGGCCTCATCGTCTTCGATGACGTTGATGCCCATTTCTGAAAGCATCGACATCACGTCTTCGATCTGTTCCGAGCTGACCTGATCAGGCGGCAGGACCGTGTTGAGCTGATCATACGTGATGTAGCCGCGCGTGCGCGCCTCGGCGATCATCTTCTTCACCGCCGCTTGACTCATGTCCAAGCTAATCTCGGCCTCGTCCCCGTCCTGCTTACGGTCGTCGGTATCTTTGGCCATTAAGACATCCTTCAAATTGGCGTTCGGTCGATTGCCCTGGCATCGTTTGTCTTTGCTAACGATCACATATAGCGCGAATCACTGATTCGCACACCCGAATCACCCTTCTTTTATGTTCTTTCCCGCGTCTTGCACCACATTTCGGAAGCGAGCGCGAATCTCTTCAAGGTCATGCGTGTCACCGGTGCCATCGCTTGTTTGCGGCTGTTCGGCGGCCTGTCGTGTCTCCACGGCTTGGTTGAGCCGCCAACGCAAATGAGAGCTGCCGTCCGAAGCGGCAATCTCTTCCCGCCCTTCCGACAACTCATGTTCGATGCCACGTCGCGCCGCCAGCTTTGCAAATTCCTCTGCCAAGCAGAGTTTGGCCGTGTCGGCCCGGTCTGGTGCGCGGATCCAGCTATGAATGATGAGGTGGCGCTGACCAAGCAGTCCTTCAAGAGCAGCGCCGAGGTTTTTCGCCTTTATTTCCTCAAAAATCGCCTCTTTGTCGCGCAAATTAGTTGCCAGAAGGTAATCGGTCAGAGCGATCTGTCCCGGATCGGCGGCGTCGAGCCGTTCAAGCTCGGCCTCGAAGTCATCAATCAGCGCCGGATGGTGCAGCAAACCGGCCAGGATCAGGCCGATCCGCAGGCTATTTTCGTCGAACGCGCCTCCCGCAAGGGCTGAGCCTTTCGCCGCTTGCGTGGCCTCGCTCGGGCCGGCATCAAAGCCGCGCCGCATCCTTCCTTTTGGCGCGTTCCGAAAGGCCTGCCACCGCAAATCATTGATCGCCTGGCCGTAATGGTGGCGCACGGACGGGTCGGGTATGCGGGCGATTGCCTGACGCAGGGTTTGATCCAGCGCGGCCTTACGCTCTGGCGTGTCGAAGGTTTTGCCCTCGGTCTCGCGCCGCCACAGGAGTGCAACCATCGGCTGCGCCTGATCTAGGATCGCCTGCATCGCGCCCGCGCCTTGGCTGCGCAGGATGTCGTCGGGGTCCTGACCCTCCGGCATCAAGGCAAAGCGCAGGGTCTTGCCCGGCACGAGCATCGGCAACGCGATATCAATAAGCCGCATGGCCGCGCGCAGCCCCGCCTTATCACCGTCAAGCGCGATGATCGGTTCATCGGCCATTTTCCAGATCAGGCGCAATTGCTCTTCGGTGACCGCCGTGCCGAGCGGCGCGACCGAGGCCTCGAAACCCGCCTGGCTCAGCGCGATCACGTCCATATAGCCCTCGGCCACGATCAAGGCCTGACCCTGGCCCGCCGCCTCTCGGGCGGGCGCGTGGTTGTAGAGCGCGCGGCCTTTGTCAAAAAGCTCAGTCTCGCGGCTGTTGAGGTATTTGGCCCGCGCATTGGGGTCCATCGCACGGCCGCCAAAGCCGATGACCACGCCGCGCGGGTCGCGGATCGGGAATATGATGCGGTCGCGGAACGCGTCATAGGGCGCGCCGCCATCGTCAGGTGTGGTGCACAACCCGGTCGCATCCAACTTCTCGGCTTCTATCCCTTTGCCGGTCAGCGCCTGAAAGGTGCCCTGGCGCTGATTGGGAGCAAAACCGATCTCGAACCGCTCCAGCGTGGCTGCGCTCAATCCCCTTCCGTCGAGATAGTCTCGCGCGGCCGCGGCACTTTGCGTTTTCAGCTGCAGGCGAAAATGCTGCACAGCGGCCTCGGTCGCCGCGGCAAGCTCGGTACGGCGGTCGGCTTTCTCTCGGGCTTGCGGATCGGGCGCTGGCATCGCCATCCCGGCCTCACGGGCCAGGATCTCGACCGCCTCCATAAAGCCGACATTCTCGGTTTCCTGGACGAATTTGAAGATGTCGCCCTTCGCGTGACAGCCGAAGCAATAGTAAAAGCCTTTGCGGTCTTCGACGTGGAAACTGGCGGTCTTTTCCTGGTGGAACGGGCAGGGCGCCCAGAGATCGCCTTTGGCCTGGTTTGACTTGCGCATGTCCCACACGACCTTGCGGCCGACGACATCGCCGATCGAGGTGCGTGACCTCAGCTCATCCAAAAATCCCGGGGGCAGCGCCATGGCGCAATTATCGCGGAGCGCCGGGAGCAAGTCCAGGTGACGAGCGGCGCCGGGCGTGACTGTCTTGGGGATAGTCGAAAAAAAGACGCGGCAGGTGGGTCCCGCCGCGTCCGAAAAAGAGTTTGTTTGAGCCTCAGGAATGAGGGGCTCAGGAATTGGTCGGGGAGCCGGTCGTATCACCGTCCCCAAGATCGGGTGTCTCGCCCCAATTGCAGCTGACGCAGGCCGGGTCATCGCCGTCATTGAAGGGGATACGGCCGACGCGCGGACGCGTCGTGGTGAAATTGCTGAACTCCAACGCGCCCAAACCAACATCGAAGGCGGGGCGATAGGGGATCCAGGACTCGACGATCAAGACCGCGTCTCCGTCGCTCATTACCGGTATCCGGTCGCGCAGGTCTGGAATGTCGCTAGCGCGCAGCTCGGTCCGACCATTGGTCGCGAAGGATCCTTCGAACGAGTAGTCGTCGGTATCGGCGTCATAGATCAACTGTGTCACCCGGATTGCCGAGCCATTCGGGTTGCGGGTGATGTGCTGAAAGATGTTCGCCAGACCGCGGATATCGGACTCGTAGACATCTGCCTCTCCCTGCCGGGAGATCACATCCGCCACCGCATAGGTCGCTTTGACGGAGGTATTGAAGGTGCGGAAGGCGTCAAAAAAGACAAAGCTCGCCACGAACATGAAGGCCAGAATCGGCGTCATGATCACTGCTTCGAAGGCGACAGCGGCGTCGTCTTTGCGTGTGAAACGCTTAAGAAGGCTCAACATAGCAGTCACCCTATCTAAGGCCCTGTGGCGACGGTCGGCTCGTTCACGAAGACCGAGGCAGACGTCATGTGCAGATTATCGTTGTTGTCGCGCGTCAGGTTCAGACCCCAGCCTGACAGGGGCAGGATGCGCTGCACCTCGGCACAGACCCGGATCAGCATGAATTCATCGCGCTGACCCATGCGGAATTCGTTCGCCGGGTTGACCACACCGTCGGCATCCACACAAAGCGAGGTTTCAGCCGGCAGCTCGTATTCGGGCGGCTCCACCACGCGCAGGTCAACGACCAAAACATCACTGCAATCAGGTAGGACGAGCGTGTTTTGGCAGACATGCTGTTGGATTTGTGCGGTCGAGACGGCCTGATCGTTGGTCAGGCGCAACAGGCGCACCGAATTATCAAGCGCGCGCTCAAGCATCACCTGACGTGTGAGCAGCATGGCGGTTTCGAACGTCGCGATCAGCAGGATCATGATGATCGGGAAAACGATCACAAACTCCAGCGTCGCAGTGCCCTTATCTGCCCGGCGAAACCGCCGGGCAAGTTTGGTGATATTCATAACAGAACCCAATTGGTTACTGGATCAGCCGAAGGCTGTTGATGGTCGCGGCGATCGAGTCGAACGCTTGCTCGATGTCGAAGCCTTCCACATTGTAGTAGAATTGCTCACCGCTCTCGTTCGGGCCGTTCATCTCGCCCACGCAGGAGCGCATCGCGTCACGACCACGCTGTGGGGCATCGAAGGCGATGGTGAAGACGATGATCCCCTGAGCCCGCGCCGCATCGCACATGGCTTGCAGATTGGCGTCGGCCTGCTGCGCCCGCTCAGGCGGGTATGGCAGCCCGTTTAGGTTCGGGAAGTTCTCGTCGCCCGACAACAGCTCAAGCGAGTCTGTGTAGACGTCCCAATAATCATCCGTCACGCCACGGTAGTAATAGGGCCAGTAGTAGAGCTCACTGGCCAAACGGCGCGCAGTGTGGCTGGTCCAAAGCTCTTCCCACGGGACCTGTGCCGATACGGTCGAGTCGGTCAGGTTTGGATCATAAACGGTGTCTTGGAAGTAGCCGCCGCTGATGCCGTAATCGCCGACGGTGATGTAGTATTCATCGAGTTGCGGCACGTAGACGGAGTAGGTGTCGTCGGGCTCATAGTAGTAAAGCACCGAGTTACCCTGGAAGCGATCGCGCAGGTCATATTGCTCGGTATTCGCACCGTCGGTCATCAAGATCAGGTACTTTACCGTCTCGCGGTCGTCATAGGCAGCTGGCCGACCCGCGAAATCCTCATGCACTGCGGTGCCGAGCCCGGTCAGCGCAGGTTGCGCGGACGGATCGAGCAAGGCCACGCCCCAGCGCATACCCGCATCAATCGCGGTCCAACCTTCGGCAGGCAGGTTGCCAATATAGGTCTGCAAGTCGCCGACATCGTTGGACCAAGGCATAATCGCGAGGAAATCGTCCTCGGGGCAATAGGGATCGGCAAAGCTCTGCCAGCGATACTGGTTGTAGTAATCGAAGCGCTGCATCCGGTCCAAAGGCTGGGTCGGGGACAATGCGGTCGAGCCAAAGTCACCAGCGTTGAATTCGTTCACATAGGGCTCAAAGAGCGCACATGTGGATTGCGAATGTGAGCTGTCGAAGCTGTAAACCGATGCGATCTGCGATCCGGCATTGACCATCCCGTTGTAGGGAACGATCGACATCGAAACGGTCATTTCATCGGTGCCTGGATCGTTGGCTTGCATCACGGTTTCAACGAAGTCTTGGCCTGCACTGCGCAGCGAGGCAATCTTGGCGCCGCGCATCGAGCCCGACACGTCGAGAACCAGGGAAATCTCAGTGTTCAGGATGGTCTCTTCCGCGACACCAGCCGCCGGCGAGGTGAGTGCGCGCACACCGAACATGTCCATGAAAATGGTGTTGATATCCATCTCGGCGGTCGCGGTCACGCGGCGGAAGTTGGCGCCGGGATCGACCCGCACATCAATCCGGTAACGCTCGAGACCCGCGCGCGCCATGTAGTCAAGCACCACGTCCTCGGGGTCGAGCTCTTGGTTCATTGAGGCAGCGGCCAGGACTGCGCGGTCAAGCGCGTATTGAAGCTGCACGCGTTGCGTCTCATAGCGCATGATGTCGATGGCGATACCGCCAGCGGCAACCATCAGAACAAACATCATCAGGCCGAAAATTGTAACGGTCCCTTCGTCGTTCACGAGGAAATTCTTAGCATCCCGGCGGTCGCGCTGAGCAGCCTGCGCGTCGCGGCGGAATAACTTGGGCAGCTTAAAACTCATCTCTCCGCTCTCCATCAATCTCAAAGGTGCGGTTGCAAACCGGCGTCAACGGCGATCCCTCTTATCCAAAAAAGGCGACATTGGGGCAGAGGAAGGTTGGAAACGCGGTGTTTGCAAAGCGTAAACGAACCCTGAATGGCCGTGCCGGGCGAGTTTTCCAAGGCCGTGACGGCGTGTCACCTGCCCCTTCTGGCTGCGCTGTGTTCGGCTCCAACCCACACGGCTTAATCGATTTTGGTGTCGGTAATATGGCCGTGGTCGCATAGCCCGTGGGAGGAACAAGATGACCAGCAGCGAGCCGAGTTTTCGGGAATCCGTCGAAGCCATGTTCAATCGCGCCGCTGCGCTGATCGATCTGCCCCCAGGAATGGAAGAGAAAATCCGCGTCTGTAACTCCACCTATGTCGTGCGCTTCGGGGTGCGCCTGCGCGGCGAGATCCGGACCTTTACCGGCTACCGCGCGGTGCATTCCGAGCATATGGAGCCGGTCAAAGGCGGCATCCGTTACGCAGGCAATGTCCACCAAGACGAGGTCGAGGCGCTCGCGGCATTGATGACGTTCAAATGCGCCCTGGTCGAGACGCCTTTCGGTGGCTCAAAGGGCGGCCTTTGCATCGATCCGCGTGAATTCAACGAGGAAGAGCTTGAGCAGATCACCCGGCGTTTCGCCTATGAGTTGATCAAGCGCGACCTGATCGATCCTGCGCAAAACGTCCCGGCGCCCGATATGGGCACGGGCGAGCGTGAAATGGCGATTATGGCCGATCAATATTCGCGCATGAACACCTCTGACATCAATGCGCAGGCCTGTGTGACTGGCAAACCGCCCCATGCAGGCGGGATTGCGGGACGGGTCGAGGCGACGGGGCGCGGCGTGCAATACGCGCTCAGGGAGTTTTTCCGCCACCCCGAGGACATTGCCAAAGCGGGCTTGAGCGGCAGCTTGCAGGGCAAGCGCATCATCGTGCAGGGCCTGGGCAATGTTGGCTATCACGCGGCCGCATTCCTCACCGCAGAAGACGGGGCGATGGTCACCCATGTGATCGAGCGTGATGGCGCAATCCACAACCCGGACGGCATTGACATCGAGGGGTTGCGCGCTTGGATCTCCGGGCATGGCGGCGTCAAGGGCAGCCCACAGGGCACCTTCATCGAAGACGGCAGCGGTGTGTTGGAAGAAGCCTGCGATATCCTGATCCCCGCCGCGCTGGAGGGGGTCATTCACCGCGACAACGCCGACCGCATCCAAGCGCCGCTGATCATCGAGGCCGCCAACGGACCCGTTACGGCCAGCGCTGATGAGATCCTGCGCAAAAAGGGCACAATCATCATCCCCGATCTCTATGCCAATGCCGGCGGCGTCACGGTCAGCTATTTCGAATGGGTCAAAAATCTGAGCCACATTCGCTTTGGCCGCATGCAGCGACGCCAGGAGGAATCGCGCCACTCTCTAATCGTAGAAGAGCTGGAGCGGCTATCCCGTGACACTGGGATCGGCTGGACGCTCAGCCCGGATTTCAAGGAAAAGTACCTGCGCGGCGCGGGCGAGCTGGAGCTGGTGCGGTCGGGTTTAGACGACACAATGCGCGCCTCCTACAACGCCATGCGGGAGGAATGGCACAATCGCGAAGACGTGCCGGATCTGCGCACGGCGGCCTATCTCGTCTCGATCCGGCGTGTCGCGCAGTCCTATAAGGCCAAGGGTCTCTAACGCCGCCCCGGTTACTGAAGGAACCATCCCGTTAACAAAACTTTCAGACTTTCCGGCGACACCGGCGACGGGTCGGGGCGGTCTTTTGCGGGGTTGGAGCGATGAACACCTTTTTGATCGGCACGGGCCTGATGCAATCGAGCGCGATGCAGGCCGCCTCGACGGCGCGCAATATCGCCAATGCGAACACACCGGGCTATCAGCGCACCGATATCCGTACGGGCGATGTGGTCCCCAACCAGGCCCCCGCCCAGCCACCGTTGGCGGCAGCGCCATTGCAAGCGAACCGCCAAGGTCTCCCTCCAAGCAATGTCGATCTGGCCACAGAAATGGTGAACCTGATCCGCGTGCAGACGGGCTATGAGCTTGGCGTCAAACTGGTGAACGTGGCCGATGATATGACGCAAGAGACGCTCAACATCAAACGCTAGGTTGCTACCCGGCTAGTCCAGATCGGCGATCATCACCTTGATCAGATCCGCAACGGATTTGGCCTGCCGCCCCGCCGTGGCGCCCCCGACCATCAGCAAACGACCCCACCGCCACCAAAGACCGGGCGCATAAACCCTAGGCGTCATGGGATCCTTGAGCTTCAAGATGAAACCCGACGCCGGTTTGAACGCGAAAAAACCGCGATCGACCAGGGCCACATTGTCGAGCTCGCAAAGGACCCTTCCGTTTGCCTCGCGCAATTCATTCCGGGTCAATTCGATCACTTCGCCCGTTGCCTCCCAAATCCGGTAGGATAGAAAAAGCGCCCCGGCGCCAAGGCCGACAAGCAGTATGAGAAAGGCCAGATCAGCAGGGGGGAAAGCCGCCGCGAGGTACAACAGGAGCGTGCCCAAAACGCCCGAAAACCCGGTCGCCAAAGTCCGGCGCAGGGGTTGGGGCGTGATCCGCTCGATCACTTCATCGGGGTCGCCATCTCGCAACATGACCGCGCTCTATCGCAAGGTGGCGTGATGCGAAAGTCAACCGCGCCGAATATGGACCTCCGCGCCCTCCGCCTCGGGCTCGTCGTCCTCCATCTCGGCGGGAAAACCCGGCGCTGTAATCCGTAGGCCGGTGAGATCCTCCAGCCGCCGGATGATGTTGGGAGACAGCTCTCGCGGGCCATATTGCGCGATCCCGTCTTCGAAGATCTCAATGAGTTTCGGGCTGATATCCAGCGCGACATCAGCGGCATCCGCCAGCCCTTGGAACAGGCCGATATCCTTGGCCACCAAATCCATCGTGAAGCTGATGTCACGGCTGCCGTTCAGGATCACTTGGCTTTCGGTTTCGTGCACAAAACTTGTCCCAGAAGAGATCGCGATCCCTTCATAGGACGTCGCCAGATCGAGCCCTGCGGCTTTGGCGATCACAAGCGCCTCACAACAGCTCACCAAATTGGCGGTCGCTAGATAGTTGGTGATGACTTTCAAAACAGAAGCCGAGCCCAGATCGCCGGTGTGAAGAACCCTTCGGCCCATCGTGGTCAGGATCGGCAAGACCCGCTCGAAACTCGCGCGGGTCGCGCCTGCGAAGATTGAGATGTTGCCAGTCCCTGCCCTGTGGCAGCCGCCTGACACCGGGCAATCGACGGCTTCACCGCCCGCGGCGATCACCTTGGCACCGAGGCGTTTGATCTCCTCTGCGTCGGTCGTGCTCATCTCAAGCCAGGTTTTTCCCGGGCCCACCGCCTCGAGCAATCCGCCCAGCCCCTCGACCGTCTGCGCCGAGATATCGGGACGGGGGAGGCACGTGATGACGGCGTCATTCTCCGCCATCATCTGGGCAGGGCCTTCGCCCGGGATCGCGCCAAGGCCCTCGAATTCAGCCATTTTCTCGCGGTCGAGGTCGAAAACCGTGACCCGCCAGCCATTGCGCAGCAAGGTCCCGGCCAGCTTGCCGCCGACATTGCCCAAGCCGATAAAGCCGATATTCATGCGACCCTCCTCCGTTTGCCTCATTGCGTCGAGGATCGGCCGTGGCGTCATGTCCAAAACCGACATCTAGCCAGGCACGGCTCGGCGATTTAGAGCGGATGAATGATCGAACAGTATGCCCATGGTGAGCCGAGCTCGGCACCGCGTCTCCTGATCGCGCATGGCCTCTTTGGCTCAGCGCGCAATTGGTCGGTGATCGCCAAACGGCTGAGTGCGTCGCGCCAGGTGATCACGGTCGACATGCGCAATCACGGCCGCTCCTTCTGGGACCCGATGCATGACTATGGCGCGTTGGGCCGTGATCTGGCCGAGGTGATCGAGGCGCAAGGCGAGGCGATGGATGTTCTGGGCCATTCGATGGGCGGGAAGGCGGCGATGGCCCTGGCGCTGAACCGCCCTGAGTTGCTGCGTCGTCTAATCGTCGCCGACATTGCACCAGTGACCTATGGGCATTCGCAGACCCATTTGATCGAGGCGATGCGCAGCTTGGATCTAAGCCAGGTGAGCTCGCGCGGGGAGGCGGATGCGGCTTTGGCGGGTGTGATCGAGGAGGCCTCGGTGCGGGCGTTTTTGCTGCAAAGTTTGGACGTTTCGGGGCGAGCGTGGCGGCTTAACCTGGATGCGCTGAGCGATCAAATGGACGCAATCACAGGCTGGCCCGATTTTGCGCAAAGCTTTGACGGGTCGACGTTTTTTCTAAGTGGTGCGGCGTCGGACTATGTGACGGCGGAGGCGAGGCCGGAGATCAAGCGGCTATTTCCGGCGGCGCGCTTTGCAAAGATCCCCGGAGCGGGGCATTGGCTGCATGCGGAGAAGCCGCGGGAGTTCGAGGCGGCGGTTGAGGCATTTTTGAGCACCTGACCGCAATATATCGGGTTTCGACGGATCTGAGCCCAAGATTTTGTTGTGTTTCAGAGTTCTGTGGCCTATCTCACGCGTACAGGTGCAAAAGACGCGGTTTGCAAAACTGACGGCGGGGTCACTCGGCATATGGCCGGGCGACCCCGTAAATTTTTGCCGTGATATCAGATAGGTAGAAGGCGCCAGGTGCTTAGACGCGGTCTATGCAATATGCCCTCAAGGGACACACCCTGACGCCTTCCTGAACCGATCCCCCCAGGAGGGTTTTCGACCCAGATTTGCCGCGATGTTTCCATCGCTGCGAGGCTTTGACGACCCCGAAGGCCCGCCTCTCCTCACCCAACCTGGCCGAAGCCAAACCGCGCTGCGGAACGCATCCCTACGCCCGCTGATCCGCCGAGCTTACACCCGACCGACCCCGACCCGCTCCTTTCCGACCTCCACCACATTGCTCCGAAAAGCCCTGCGATTTCGGGCGGTTACAGGATGTGTCTGGTTCGAAAAGCCTCGCGGCTCTCTCCCCCGGCGCACCCCTCGGACCGTGCCGTCCAACTCATGATCATTGATCCGCGTTGGTTTGATCACGGTCCCCGAGACACCCGAGTCGGGCAAGGGGGAATGTGAGTCTGGCCTGACATTTCTTGTGGATGAAAAGGTGGACAGGTCTCGGGATAGTGCGTGGGTTTTCTGCGGGTGCGAAGGGACGCGGAGAGGCGCCTGAGGGGGTGGTAGAATGCGGGTAGAATTGGGGTAGAACCGGGGTAGAAGCGGGGTAGACGGATTTGGGCTTGGGGCGGTTGCTGCGGTGCGGCGGGAGATTGCGCGCGCAGAACGCTCGCCGCGGATTAGCTTCGACGCCGAAAGCCTAAGTCCAAAGCAAATAAATGTGGGTCTTAACGGTGGAGCCCTGCAGAGAACTGAAAAGCGTTGGTTGCATACTTTTTGCAATATTCTCTGCCGGTTACATGAAAAATACTGTTTCGGTCCTTGTCACTTTTGAAGTGTAAAAATCGTTCTTGTGTGATCGTTTTTTGGCGCTCACGGCATCTCAGCAAATGCGTTTGTAACAAGCCGCCGGCGGACCGCGGGCGGCAGTTTGGTTGGCGCATTGCAGGAATATGTCGAGGACGGGTTGCTTGACCAAGGCCGACAAAGGCAGGCAAAAATTTATGCGACCGACCGTTTAGCATACGGCGTGATGGCAAGTAGCATACGGCGTGATGGCATGGCATTTAGGGTGCGCTCGCTAGCGAATCGTCATATTCATGCCGCACTGGCCGGTTAACGGCCGTAACGGGTTGTTTACTTTTTGCGACCTAGTGTAACAAGGGAACACCTTGCGGGGGGATCCATGGATGCGCTACTGCGCGCCCATATCAAAAGGCAAAGCTGAACATGCAATACGCAACTGACTGGCAAGCACGCGATAGGAGACGCGTTTTAAGGGGCGATAACATCTTTCGCACCTTTCAGTCTAACGGCATGCCAAACATGCCGGACGATTGGAGTTTTGAGCTGTCCGTCGAGACGACTTCTGATCGCGTGGCCGAGCGCTTGACATCACAAAAAGATAAGTCCACGGACGACGCTCGCTGATTTTTGCGGCGTTGCATAAAGGGATGTGCGTTGGGTATTGCAGATGGGGCGTTAGGGTCGCTAGGGTCTGATCCTGTCGCGAAGCTCGATGATTTCACAACATTCGATCGGGTTGTCGGACGATTTTGCCACACTCTTTCGGCTCGTTGCGGGTTTCGCTGTGTTATCAATGAGATCGAGCTTTTGAAAGCGCATCGAGAATGGCAACTGCTTCGAACAGAGTGGCTTACATACGGCACGATGCCGACGGGGACCACAGCGTTGAGCCATTTCAAAGTATTTGGCATATTGTTGTACTGCTTGTCTGAATGCCCTTTTGTTGCTTTTGACAAATCAAACGATCCCGATCCTTGGCTTGAAGTCTATGGCGATCTCAAGTCGGCTGATGATATGACCTTGCGGATGGTTTTCGACGGACAGCATTATTACGTGGCCTGGTTGCTGTGCCACAATGCAATTGAAGAATTTGAGAAGCATAGGGTCGATAAGCGGACGAGCTACCAATCTCGAGTGACCATTGATTTTGAACTCGATATCGTCAGCCACCTAATGAGCGGGCTACATACGCCTAGCGGGCTGTACATGGTAATGAAGGCTTTGTTCTTTCGAGAATGAGCGGCTCTACCCATCCATCTTCAAAGCATTAATAAACGCCGACTGAGGAATCTCCACCTTCCCGAACTGCCGCATCTTCTTCTTCCCCGCCTTCTGCTTTTCCAGCAGCTTTTTCTTCCGCGTGACGTCTCCGCCATAGCACTTTGCCGTCACGTCCTTTCTCAAGGCCGCAATTGTCTCACGCGCGATCACCCTCCCGCCGATGGCTGCCTGGATCGGGATCTTGAACATGTGGCGGGGGATGAGGTCTTTGAGCTTCTCGCACATGGCGCGGCCGCGCATTTCGGCGCGGTCTCGGTGGACCATGATGGACAGCGCGTCGACCGGCTCTTCGTTGACCAGGACTTGCATCTTGACCAGCGTATCCTCGCGATAGCCGATCATCTGATAGTCAAAGCTCGCATAACCTTTGGTCACCGATTTCAGCCGGTCGTAGAAATCGAAAACCACTTCGTTGAGCGGCAGATCATAGACCACCATAGCCCGCGTTCCGGCATAGGTCAGGTCAAGCTGAATGCCGCGCCGGTCCTGGCAGAGCTTGAGGACATCGCCGAGAAATTCGTCGGGCACCAGGATCGTCGCTTTGATCCGCGGTTCTTCTATATGATCGACCACGGTTAGGTCGGGCATGTCGGCGGGGTTGTGCAGATCCCGGCGTTCGCCGTCCTTCATGTGGATGTGGTAGATCACGCTGGGCGCGGTGGTGATGAGCTCGATATCGTATTCCCGTTCGAGCCGGTCGCGGATGACCTCGAGGTGCAACAGCCCCAGAAAGCCGCAGCGGAAGCCGAAGCCGAGGGCGGCGGAGGTCTCCATCTCGTGGGAGAAGCTCGCGTCATTGAGCGCCAGTTTGTCGATGGCGTCGCGCAGGTCTTCGAAATCGGCGGCATCGACCGGGAAGAGGCCGCAGAAGACCACGGGTTGGGAGGGTTTGAAGCCCGGCAGCGGGGTTTCGGCGCGCTTTTTCTCGTGCGTGATGGTGTCGCCCACGCGGGTGTCGCGGACCTGTTTGATGGAGGCGGTGAGAAAGCCGATCTCCCCGGGGCCGAGCGCGTCGATGTCCTGCATGGCGGGTTTGAAGACGCCGAGCCGGTCGATGCCGTAGCTGGCGCCCGTCGACATCATGCGGATGCGGTCGCCGCGGCGGATCTCTCCGTCGATGACGCGGATGAGGACGACGACGCCGAGATAGGGGTCGTAGTAGCTGTCGACGAGCATGGCCTTGAGGGCTGCGTCGCGGTCGCCCTGGGGCGCGGGGAGGCGCTGGACGATGGCCTCGAGCACGTCGGGGATGCCGAGGCCCGTTTTGGCTGAGATTTCGACGGCGTCATGGGCTTCGATCCCGATGACATCCTCGATCTGCTCGCGGACGCGGTCGGGTTCGGCGGCGGGCAGGTCGACCTTGTTCAGGACGGGGACGATTTCGTGATCTGCGTCGATCGCCTGATAGACATTGGCGAGCGTCTGCGCCTCGACCCCTTGGGAGGCGTCGACCACCAGGAGCGAGCCTTCGACCGCGCGCATCGAGCGGCTGACCTCATAGGCGAAGTCGACATGGCCGGGCGTGTCGATGAGGTTGAGGATATAGGTCTGGCCGTCCTTGGCCGGGTAGTCGATGCGCACGGTGTTGGCCTTGATGGTGATGCCGCGTTCCCGCTCGATATCCATGCTGTCGAGGAGTTGTTCCTGCATGTCCCGCTCGGCCACGGTGCCGGTGAGCTGAATAAGCCGGTCCGCGAGCGTCGATTTGCCGTGGTCGATATGCGCCACGATCGAGAAGTTGCGGATGCGGGAGAGGTCGGTCATTCGGGTGGCCTGTCTGAGGAGCGCTTGCAGGGGAGATATAGCAGGCGCGGGGTGCGGGAAAGGGGATGCGCGCGGGTGGCGCGAGCTGGCGCCTGGGCTGGCGGGGCGGCGAGAGCCTTTGGGATGGGCTTTCTTGCGCCTTTCGGCGAAGCTAGGACGTCAGGAGCGCGAAGATTCGGGCCAGCGCGGAGACGCAGAGCATCAGGAGAAAAAGGGCCGGGGCGGCCGCGCAGAAGAGGCGCTTGGACGCGGTCGGGGCGGGTAAGGGCTGTCACGCGGAAGGTTCCCGAGTCGTAAAGCCAGATTTGACTATTCTGGAGACAATAACGGGTTGAGAGCGGAGCAAGCTAAGGTAGGCTGCGAGGGATATCTGCGCGAGGTTTTTAGCTTGCCAATTGAGGACGAAAAGGAGTTTCGCGCTTGGCTGGAAGAACAGAGTCGCGAGGTCTGTTGTGCAATCGCATTTCGGGCCGCAATAAGGGTGCTTCCGCTCGTTACGGGCCAGACAAATCTGAGCAAAACGCCAGAGCAAAACGTTTTGGCGGTGCTTCAGGCGCTGGTCGCTTCTGGGGTTGCCGCTCTGCAAACGAGCTATGACGCTGATCGGAGTTCTGCGTTTGGCCGGGCGCAAGGGATTAGTTCGAGTGTTCGGGTCAACACCAATGAAGCGCTTGAACAAGCTGCAGTAGAGGACCGCGATAGAGCGCTCTACGTAGCAGCCATTAATGCGGCAAACTCGGCCGGTGTATGCGCCTTCTCGACAGTGGCTGATGCAGTTCTAGACGAAGTGGATACGGCAGGCGCTAAAGGCCAGGCCGTCGCGGCCGCGATAAAAGCCGCGACCGAAATCTCATCCTGGAACAGCAACGGCGGCGAGAGGTTTTCGGACGCTGAGATCTCGGGCGGTGCCGCAGGCTTGATCGCTGCGGATAACCGTCAGTCGGAGTTAAGCCGTGAGCTCAAAGTTTGGGCAGAGGGGCGGTCAGATCTTCTGCGTTCAGGCGGGCCGTGGACGTTTTGGGCTGAGTGGTATGACCGCGCGATGGCCGGGCGTTTTGCAGAGCAATTGGAGCTTTATGAGCAGATTGCGCTGATCCCCGGTGAGATTTGGAGCCCCGGGCCCGAGGAGGTCGCGCTGATTAATCTCAAGAACGCGCTGGCGGTGATCGTTGACGAGCTGTGCGCGATGGAGCCAGACGCCGAGGCCGAATGCGCCCGGATTGCGGGTGACAACGCACCGATTGAACAGACGCTCACGCGCGAAGAATTGTTGTCGATCCCAGAGATTACCGCACCAGAGCTCGATACCGAAGCGCGCGGGATCGTGGAGAGCGATGTAGAGTGGATATTGGCGGATGAGGCGTGCATGCCGCGTTGGCGGCGTATCCGGCTGGCCAATTGGATGACGACGATTTGGACGCACTGGGATTTGGATGCACTGGGATTTGGATGCATTGGGATCTCGTCAAAAAGGGCTTCGAGGAGGCAGAAACGCTAGCAAAAATAGTGGGTAAGATCCGCGCAGCTTGGCGGTATCTTGGGCAGGGCGGTGACGGAGGCTGATGTCTCCGTCCAGCACGCCTTTAGCCTTTGAGCGCCTGCCAACATCAGTTCCGTTTGATCTCAAACTCGCGAGCCCTTTTTTTGCGTTGGAGGTCTAGGCGCGCATGGATACCTGATGGAAGCGTCCGTTGCTGACGTCGGTTTTAGAGTATTTGGAGAAAAGTGAAGCTTGCCGCCCGGGTCTCTCTCATGGCGGAATTCGCGCCATCTCAGCCCAAGTTTTTCACCCGCTCCGCCATCTAATCGCCCATTTTAGCGAGGATTTTGCACGCGTTGTGTAATTTTACGTGGTGTGAATAACTATGGCTTTGGATCGCTATTCGGCGGAGGGCGCGGTGGGGCTGCGCACGGAACAGGAACTGCATGATTGGATGGAGCAGGCGCCCGCGCAGGTGTCGACGGCGATTGCCCATCGCGCGGTCATGCGAATTTTGCCCTTTGCGTTTATCGTCGATGAGCCCTCGGACGCGCTGGACCGGCAATTGCTGGGCACGCTTCGCGCGACCATGACGGCGGGTCTGGCGGCGCGGATGCCGTCGGCTGTGCCCGAGGAAGTCGCGCGCAAGGCTGCGGTGATGGCCGGTGAGATGGCCGAATTGGAGATCCCGCGCACGGGCCCGGTCGATCTGGACGCGGTCGATGATACCGCCCGCGCAGGCGCGGCCTATGCCGCCGAGGCCGCGGCGCAATCCATTTTGCGTGGGCCCAAGGCTGCGCGCGCCGCGGTGACCTTTGCCGCGCAGACCGCAAGTGCCGCCGCCGCGGGCTATGATCCCGCCTATTTCGCGGTCCTCGAAGGGGCCTATGCCGATGCCGCCCTGCCCGCCGACAAGCTGGCCGTGGCGCCGATCAAGCGGCCAAAGATGCTGGCCGATATGGTTGATCTCTATCGCACGGGCCGCGTCAGTGTCTTTCCCGGCGGTGTCTGGCGCTTTTGGGCGGCCTGGTTTGACGGTGCCGTCACTGGGGAGCCGATGTCGTGGTATCTGCAGCGCCTTGTGGTCAATGTGCCGGAGAAATACTGGCGCAACTCCCCCGAAAGCGTGGCGCGTCAAATCGACGAGGCGCGCGCCCGGATCGAAGTGATCTCAACGGTGCGCTGTCTCGAGGCGGTCCTGGCGGGCGAGCGTTTGAGCGAGGTCGAAGACGACGAAGAACCCGATGACCGTGAGAACGTGGCGGCGAGCTTTGCGGCGGTGAAGCTTTTGAAAGACCCGCTCGACACGATCGTCAAACAGACCCAGTCGGCCCAGCCGCAGCCGTTTCTGGTGGGCAAAGCGGTGAAAAAGCTGAGCTCGGTGGAGATCGGCGTGGCCCATTGGATGGGCAAGTCGATGGACCCCAAAGCCAAGGAATACGCCCAGGCAATCGGCAAGGCGGGGGGGCTGGCGACGGCCCATTGGCTCAACGATCAGGCCGAGCATCTGCGCGCGGTCATCGTGGCCTCTAAGCATTGGATGCGCACGCTGGGGTAACCCATCTGTCTCCGTCAATTGCCTGAAGACCCGCCGCCCCTTTTGAGGGCGTGCATTTCGGCCTATGGTCCGGCCGGCGGTGATTTTTGGGGACATGAATGACGGCTTGGCTGAGACGGAGGGGGCGGGTGCCCTGGTTGGGGCTCTTTGGCATTGGCCTGATGCTCAGCGTCTTGCCGTCCGATGCCCGCGCCAATGCGGTGGCCGATGCCTGCCGCCAAGCCGGACGCGACGCCGCAACGCCCGAGCTTTGCGCCTGTATCGGGGCTGCCGCCGAGTTGAGCCTATCGGCGCTGGACCAGGAGCGCGCCGCAGGATTTTTCAGCGATCCGCACTCGGCCCAGGAGACGCGGCAATCCAACCGCCGCCGCGATGAGGTGTTCTGGGAACGCTACCGCGATTTCATCCAGACGGCTGAGGACATCTGCGGCTAGCAGCTCTGGCCTTTTGCGCCCGGCGCGGTAGGGTCTGGCAGGGGCAAGGCTAAAAAGGCAAAAGGCGGGGGCGCGAGGCGGGTGGTGCAACGGATCGTCATTCTCACCGGGGCAGGGATTTCTGCTGAAAGTGGGCTGGGAACTTTTCGTGATGCGGGTGGGCTTTGGGCGCAATACGACCTCGCCGAGGTGGCCACGCCCGAGGGCTTTGCCCGGGATCCGGGCCTGGTCCACAACTTCTACAATGCGCGGCGCGAGAATGCCGCCGGGGCCAGCCCGAACGCCGCCCATACGGCCCTGGCTGACTTGGCGGGCCGGTCCGATGGCGCAGTGACGCTGGTAACGCAGAACATCGACGACCTGCACGAGCGAGGCGGCTCGAAAGATGTGATCCACATGCATGGGGAGTTGATGCGCGCGCTCTGCCAGTTCTGTGGCGCGCGTTGGGACGCGCCCGAGCGGATGGAGCCCAGCGATCTCTGCCCGACCTGTAGCCGCCCGGGCACGCGGCCCGATGTCGTTTGGTTCGGGGAGATCCCCTATCACATGGAGCGGATCGCCGAGGCGATTGCCAAGGCCGATCTGTTCGTCTCGATCGGCACCTCCGGAGAGGTCTATCCCGCCGCCGGTTTTGTCGAGGAGGCGCGGGCCTTTGGGGCGCGGACGCTTGAAATCAATCTGGAGCCGAGCCGCATCCCGGGCCTCTTTGACCGGGTGATTGCGGGGCCCGCGACGCGGACGGTGCCCGCTTGGGTGGCGGAGCTGTCGCGGTAGGAGTGTCGGCCACGTAAAAGCCCGGCCATGGGATGGGTCACTGCGGAGCTGTGCTAGCCCTAGCTGTCGTGGTTGTGGTCGTGGCTGTGGTCGTGGCTGTCGTCCATTTCCATGTCGGCATCCATTTCCATATCGCCGTGGCCGCTGTGATCGCCGTGCCCGCCATGGCCCATGCCGGCGCCCCGCTCTAGATCGACGGGGATCATCACGGTGATCGGCTCAGCCATTTCGAAGGTGAGCGTCACCTCGACCTCATCGCCCTGCATCAAGGATTGGTTGAGGCCCAGGAACATGACGTGGTTGCCGCCACGCTCGAGCATCAGCGTGTCGCCGGCGGGCAGCTCGAAGCCCTCTTCGACATGGATCATCTGCATCAGCCCGTCTTCGTTTTCCTCATGGGTGTGCAGTTCGACGCGCTCGGCGATGTCAGAGCTGGCCGAGACCAGGCGGTCATCGCTGTCGCCCATATTGTGCAGCATGAAAAAGGCCGCGCCGGTTGGAGCGTCGGGGCCCGACGCGCGGGCGAAGGCGTCTTCGACCATCATTTGCGCCGAAGCGGCCACGGGGAAAAGGGCAGCCAAAGCGGCCGCGGTCAGCAGTTTCTTGGGATACATAATATCGCCTCTGAATTGAGAGTTGGGTTGGCTTTACGAAATCCGGTTAAGTGCCGGAAATGGCTGTGCCGGCGGCCCCCGCGCCGCTGCCGCCTCAACCGCTTGGCGAGGCTGCAGATGTTGCCAGCCATGGGAACTCATGACCCGTGATGCGGGCGTTGCTGTGGTCAGCTTTGTGGGCTCTGGCAGGGCCAGGGCCCCCATCGCGCAATCCGGACAGATCGGATCGGCTTCCATTGGGCGACCATCCGGGCCAAGCTTGACCTCGACGATATGGGCGCCCTGACAGAAGGAAACGGTGCCGAAAAGGCTCATCTCGGCCCGCGCCACGGCCATCGCAGCGCTGGTTAGCGCCAGGACCATAGCCAGGCCGAAGGCAGATAGGATGTGCACAACGCGTCGCATCACAAACCACAGATAGGTGCGATTAAGCCATTGTCCTAGCGACAAAATGACAAATGCCCCGGGCCAGCAGGCGGACGGGGCATTCCATTGTAAAACGTGCGCTTTTCCGCCGATGGTGCGGCGCGTTGCGGCCTTAAGCGGTGGTCGCGTGCGCTTTTTCGACGTCGCGCTTAATCTTCAGTGCCTTGCTCGAGAGCTCGGCATCTTTGGCCTTGAGCAGGAAGGCATCGAGCCCGCCGCGATGATCAACCGTGCGCAGCGCGGCATTCGAAATCCGCAGACGGAAGCGGCGGTCCAGCAGATCCGAGCCCAGCGTCACCTCGGTCAGGTTCGGCAGGAAACGGCGCTTGGTTTTGTTGTTCGCGTGGCTGACATTGTTGCCAACCATCGGACCTTTTCCGGTCAATTCGCAGACGCGCGACATGAGCAGTACCTCGGATCGAAAACGAAAAAGGCGCCGAATGGGTGTTCGACCGCCTTGGTTGCCGCGCGTGGTATGAAACGGTGTCGGCGGTGTCAAGCCTGTGCGCCGCGCTTTGCGGTGGTTGTTGGGGCATGCCGCGGAGCTCACCCGGCGGGTGACAGGCGCGACGGCGCGCTTTAAGGTCAGGCCATGGGGCAAGAAACCGAGCTATATGCGCCGATCAAGGCGTATCTCGAGGCACAGGGCTATACCGTCAAGGCAGAGATTGCCGGGGCGGATGTGGTGGCCTGCCGCGGCGAAGAGCCCCCGGTGATCGTGGAGCTGAAGGAGGGATTTTCCCTGGCCTTGTTTCACCAGGGCCTGGCGCGGCTGTCGATCAGCGACGCGGTCTATCTGGCGGTGCGGCGCGGCCCGGGGCTGGCCTTTCAGCGCGCGCTCAAGCGCAATGTGAGCCTGGCGCGACGGTTGGGCCTCGGTGTGCTTACGGTGCATCCGGCCAGCGGTGCGGTTCTGGCCCATTGCGATCCCGGGCCTTACGCGCCGCGCAAATCCAAACCGCGCCAGGCCCGGCTGCTCAAAGAGTTTGCCCGCCGCCAGGGCGATCCGAATGCGGGCGGGACGCGCGGGAAGCTGATGACCGCCTACCGCCAGGATGCCTTGGCCTGTGCCGGGCACCTGGCCCAGAACGGCCCGACCCGCGGCGCGGAAGTCAAAGCCGCCACGGGTGTCGACCGCGCCACGACGATTATGCGCGACGATCACTACGGCTGGTTCGAGCGGGTGGCGCTGGGCACCTATGCGCTGAGCCCAGCGGGGGAGGCGGGGCTCAAGGATTGGGGGGCTTCGGTTGATGCTGGGCCAAGCCGGAAGTTAAGCAGCCATGCCGCTGAGTGAGATCAGCGTGCACACGCCCGGCCCGGGCCTGAGCGATGTCACCGCCGACGTCGCGGGTTGGCTGCGGCAGATCCGTGCGGGCGATGGTCTTTTGACTCTTTTCATCCGCCACACGTCCGCAAGCCTGCTCATCCAGGAGAACGCAGACCCGGACGTGCAGCGCGATCTCATGGACTGGCTGAACCGCTTCGTGCCCCAGGCCGACCGGCCCGAGATGGCCTGGATCCGTCACGGAGCGGAGGGGCCCGACGACATGCCCGCCCATATCAAGGCCGCGCATCTGCCGGTCTCGCTCAGCATTCCGGTGGCCTCTGGGTGCATGGTCCTAGGCACCTGGCAGGGGATCTATTTGCTCGAGCACCGCGCCGCCCCCCATACCCGCCGCATTGCGATGAGTTTTATCGCCGACAGCGGGTAGAGGAGCGGGCTATTCCTCAATCTTCGAGAATAAAGGTCACCATGAGATTGACCTGGTAATGGGCGATCTTGCCGTCTTCGACCGCCACGCGCTGTTCCTTGACCCAGGCCGAGGTGACATTGCGCAAGGTGGCATTGGCCCGGTCGACACCGACGCGGACGGCGGCCTCGAAACTGTCGGGCGATGTGGCGGAAATTTCGGTGACGCGTGCGACGCTCATGATGGGGCTCCCTTGCTCCTTGGTTTGCGACGGTAGGGTAACAGCCCTGTTGGCCGTGTCCCTGGGGAGAAATGCCACGCCTTTTCCCGCAAGATCATGTGGCTGCAATTCCACTCTACCCAATCCCTATGCGCGTCCCTATAGTGCCTGTGGATAGATGGGGATCAGGGCGCTATCGCGTCCGCCAATTGCAGAGGGAAGTGCCAGATGCGGTGCCCGTTTTGCGGAAATGTCGATACGCAGGTAAAAGATTCGCGCCCGGCCGAGGACCATGTTTCCATTCGCCGTCGCCGTTTCTGTCCCGCCTGTGCCGGACGTTTCACGACCTATGAGCGGGTGCAACTGCGCGACCTTGTGGTGATCAAATCCAACGGCAAGCGCGAGGATTTCGACCGCGATAAGCTGGAACGCTCGATCCGTATCTCGATGCAAAAGCGCCCGGTTGAGCCCGAGCGCATAGATCAGATGATCTCGGGCATGGTGCGCCGCCTCGAAAGCATGGGCGACACCGACATCTCCTCGAAGATCATCGGTGAGATCGTGATGGAGCGTCTCGCCGCCATCGACACGGTCGCCTATGTCCGCTTCGCCAGCGTCTACAAAAACTTCCAAGCGACAGACGACTTCGAGGATTTCCTCAAAGAGCTGGCGCCGCCCACCCCGACCGACAGCTAGCCCCATGGCCGTTGCGGCGGCAGATGTGCGTTGGATGCGCCTGGCGCTGAGCCTGGGCGCGCGGGGTCTAGGACGGACGGCGGAGAACCCTGCTGTGGGCTGCGTGATCGTCAAAGATGGCCGCGTGCTCGGGCGCGGGCGCACGGCCGATGGCGGGCGGCCCCATGCCGAAGTGGTGGCCCTGGCCCAGGCGGGCGAGGCCGCGCGCGGCGCCACGGCCTATGTCACGCTCGAGCCTTGCAACCATACGGGTCAGACCGGCCCCTGTTCGGAGGCGCTGACCCGCGCTGGTGTCGCGCGCGTGGTGGCCGCTATAGCCGATCCCGATCCGCGCACGAGCGGCGCGGGCATGGCACGGCTAGAAGCGGCTGGAGTCGCGGTGACGCTGGGCTGCTGCGAGGCCGCGGCCCGCCGCGCCCATGCCGGATTTTTCAGCCGTCTGAGCCGGGGCCGTCCGAGCTTGACGCTCAAGCTGGCCAGCTCGCTCGACGGACGGATCGCCACTGCTTCGGGCGAAAGCCAGTGGATCACAGGTCCGCAGGCGCGGCGCCTGGTCCATGCGATGCGCGCGCGCCATGACGCGGTTCTGGTGGGGGCGGGCACGGCGCGGGCCGATGATCCGGGCCTCACGGTGCGCGATCTGGGCCCCCTGCCACAGCCCGCGCGCGTCGTCCTATCGCGCCGCTTGGACATCCCGTTGGACGGGCAACTGGCCCAGAGCGCGCGGGACGTGCCGGTGATCCTGCTCCACGGCCCGAACCCGCCGGAAGAAACCCGCATGGCCTGGGAAAAGGCAGGCGCGCAGCTCCAAGAAGTGCCGATCGGCGCCGGGCGCCAGCTTGACCCAGAAGCGGCGCTAAGAGCGCTTGGCGCAATGGGGCTCAACCGGGTCTTTTGTGAGGGCGGGGGGCATCTGGCCGCGGCGCTCCTCTCCCATGATTTGGTCGACGAGCTTGCAGTGTTCCAAGCGGGCCTGATGATCGGCGCCGAGGGCCTGCCGAGCCTGGGCGCCATGGGTCTTGCGCATCTGAGCGAGGCGAGCCGCTTCGAGCTGAGCGACTGCCGGAGCATCGGGCCAGACAGCCTCAGCCTCTGGTCTCGCCGCGAGTTGGGCTAAGCCCCAAGGCCCCAGCCCGCAAACTTCATTTTTCTCTAAATACTCCCGCCGGAGGCTCCCGCGCTGGGGCCAAGCGCAATCGTCTGAGACGCTAGTGCCAAGCTCCGAAAAACCGGCCACGCCAGATCTGCAACCGCGCGAGGACCCGGTGTTTGAGGCTGCGCTGAAAGCCGGTGCCTTGGGCCAGGCGCTCGACCGCGATCTCGGGTGGGCAAGGGCGCATCGTCACCGGGTCCAGGTATCGCGGATAGGCGATCAGAACGGCGTGGATAAGGGCGGGCAGGCTGGGCTGGGCCGCGCGGCGGGCTGGGACGGGGCCGCGATCCTCGGTCAGGCCCCAACCGGCATAAAACGGCGTGCCAAATGTCGTGACCTGCACCCCGCGCAAAAGCGCCTCGAAGCCGAGCCCCGAGGTCATGGTGGCGACCCGGTCAACCTGACCCAGAAGTGTGCCGGGATCGGTGTCGAGGACCACGTGATCGGCGGCCTCTGCCAGGATCTCCTCGGGTACGGCGCCGAGCCTGAGGCCCGCCTCCACATCCGGGTGCGGCTTGTAGAGGATCATCGCCTCGGGAAAGGCCGCGCGGGCCGCTTGCAGGAGCGCGGCATTGGTTTTCACGCCGCTGGCGCCCTTCTCGATCGAGGCATCGGCCTCCACCTGGCCGGGCACCAGGACGATTTCCCGTCCCGCCGCGTCGGGCAGATCGGGCGCGCTGCCTTGATTGTATTTCGTCACCCCGGTTTTCAGGATCGCCCGGTGCAGCGCCTCGGCCCTACCGAGCGCCTCGGGACGCATCTGCGCGGCCTTGGCGATCAGCGCCTCCAGACGGCTGGGGCGCGAGGGGTCGAAATAGATCCCTAGGTCATCGCGCACCAGCGAGAGCGGCGCGATCAGTTTGGCGCCAATATCCGGTGAGCGTAGAAAGCCGTCCTCGATCCGCATGAGCGGCAGCATAAGCGCGTCGCATTTGGCCCTGAGCTCGTCTGTCTCGGCCCCGGCCCAGAGCAGGATCGGCTTTTCAGCCGCGATGGCTTGGCTTTCCGAATTGGCGAATTTGACTGGGCCGTAGCCGCCGAAAAAATGCCTCAGATGCGGCCGCTTCCAGGTCCATTCGCCCCAGGTCGTATGGCCCTGGGCATCCTCGCGCCAGGCGCGGGTTTCAGCCTCGAGCGCGCCGAGCGCGTCTTCGATCTCACCGCGGGCGTCACGATAGGGATCGTACCAGATCGGATAGAGGATCAGGCAGGCCGCGGCCAGTTGTGCGCGGGTCAGGCGCCGTGTGCGGCGGGCGAGCGGCTTGCGGTCATCGCTGAGGCCCCAGCCCGCATAGAAGGGCTGACCGAAGACGACGGGGCGATGACCGGCCAGGATCGCCTCAAACCCCATTTGGCTGGTCACGGTATAAACGCCCAGGGCGCCCGCGAAGAGGTTTTGCGGGCTATGGGCGCCGTCGAGCACTTCGATCCGGTCGCCATAGCCCGCCAGGATCTCCGCGCTTAGATATCCCTCCCGCCCGCCGGAAAGCGTCTCGGGATGCGGCTTGACGAGGATGCGGGCTCCGGGGTGATCCTCCGCCGCCCAGTAGAGCATCTCGCGGAAGCTGTCGGCATCGGCGGCGCCGTGGCTGACGGAGGCATCTCCGCGCGTCTGATCGATGACCAGGACATAGCCCGGATCGGGGGGCGCGAGCCCCGGGTCATTGGCGCTGAACTTGCTCAGATGTCCGTCTGCGATCCGGGCCATGGCTGCGCGGGCCCGGTTCAAAAGTGCTGTGTCGTCGAGGGGGTGGCTCGCCAGAAGATCCTCGAGCTCGGAGGGTTGGCTCGCGTCGAAATAGGCGGCCTTGGCGTCGATCACGAGGCCGAGCGGCGGCTCGCCCATGCGGCCTGGATGGAGCGAGCGCAAAAAGGCATCCTCGATGCGGATCACGGGCGCGCCGGTGGCCTCCGACACGGCCTCCCCGCGTCCGGCATAGGGGGAATGGCCCCAGACGAGGACCGCATCGTCTGGCCCCGGTTTGCCGATCACAGCCTCGATGCCCGCAAGCTGGAGAATGCGCCGGACGCGCGGTTGCGCGAGAAAGCCCGCGTTAAAATAATACGCGCGCCGGGCCGTAGGGCCAGGCGCGCGCATCAGGAGGTCTTGGTCTTGGGTCGTGCTATTCGGCGATGTTGCTGACGGAGCTTGCCGCACCGAGCGTGCCGGTGAAGGCGCCGAGGATCCGGCTCCATTGGGCGAAGGGCGCTTCGGTGACATAGAGGGTATCGCCGTCGCGGATGATGAAATCGCGCGCCTCAAACAGACCCGTTGGGTGGGTCAGATCGAGCACGTAGATCATCCGCTGCGAACCCACAAGGTCATGGCGCGCCAGCACGGTCTGCGCGACCTCTTCGGGCTCATTGCGCAGAACGAACATGCCGGTCGGGTCGGCCAGGCCGGGATTGAGACCGCCCACGGTCGCCAGCGCTTCGAGCGCGCTAATGGACTGGCTGTCGAAGGGCACAAGCGCCTGCTGACCCGTCGCGCCGAGCGCGGTGTAGGTGCGGGTGTCTTCTTCGACCAGGATGCGGTCATTGGCGCGCAGCGCCACGTCAAGCTGGGGATGGGCGAAGAGGTCATTGAACCAGATCGTGCCACGGTGATGGCCGCGCACGACGGTGATGCGCGCAATATCGGGCTCAATCGCCAGACCGCCCGCCGCCGCGAGCGCGCCAGACAGCGAGCGCGTGGGACGTTCGATGGGCACGATGCCCTGCTGGCTGACGCCGCCGGTGATCGACACGGTCGCCCCATCGCCGGCTGCGCGGCGCACGACCACTTGCGGGTCGGGGGTCTGTTCGTCGAGGTTGCGCGTGATCAGCTCACGCAGCGAATTGGGCGTGTTGCCCGCCGCCATGATCCGGCCGGCATAGGGGATGAAGATGAAGCCGCTGTCGTCGACTTGCACCTCTTCGAGCGTCGATTCCGAAGCGCCCTGGGGGGCCAGCAGGCCGTCTTCGACGTTTTCATAGATGGTCAGCGTCAGGGCATCGCCGGGTTGGATTACCTCGGTCGTCGCTATCCCTGCATTGACGAAGCCGGAAGAGAAACCGAGCGCTTCGATGACCGAGGTCGCCTCAACCACGCGCTGATTGACCTCGACGACAAATGCGTCGCCCTCATTCTGCACGGAGCCTTGGAATATCTCGTTACGATTGGGACCGATACGGGGCAGCGCGCAAGCGCCCACCGTCGACACGACAAGCAACAACGCAATAGCGCGCACTCTTGGGGAAGCCATCGTTGGGCTCCTTTTTGTATAAATCTGCCTCAGTCTTTTGATCGAGATAGTTAACGAAACCTTACCAATGTCGCTATAGTTTTATTATTGCACGACTTTTAGGGATGGTGTTGGTGCGCTTTTGCCACGATGCCCGTCTCCAGCTACGATATATCGGGCCTGGACCGCCTCGGACACGATATGTTGGTAGGGCCCGGCAGGGTCCAGCATCCGATCGGGCAGGGTTTTGAGCAATTGCCGCCGTCCGGCAGCCGCGTAAAAGCTCCCCTGCACCTGGCTGCTGGTCAAAAGTGCCTCCCGGAACCGCAGATAACCCGGCAGATCGGGCGCCTGGGGCGCGGCGAAGAACGTGGCCAAGGGCTGATCCGAGACAAAACCGGGCTTGCAATAGACCGCCTCGCCGAAGGCTTTGACCGGCAGGCCGCGCCAGAGCGCCTGCTGCGCGGCAGTGGAGTTGACGGTGACCACGCTGAGCGTTTCATCCAAAAGCCGGGCCAGTTTGCCGCCGTGCAGCACATGCACGCGCCCGCCCAGCCCGAGCGCCTGTGCCTCGGTGCGGATGGTCCGGGCAATGGGCTCCCGCCCGTCTTCGAGCGGGTGGGTCTTGAAGATCAGGTGATGGCCCGGCGGTGCACCTTCGGCAAAGCCTTGCAGGACGGTGCGGATGAACTCGGCGGCGGTCTCAAATGGGCCATGGTCGCGAAAGCTGGCGTCATGGGCCAGCTGCAACAGCACCAAATGGCTGGGCACGGCGAGGCGCGCGATGCGTCGCTCGGCCAGGGCCCGTTCGATCCGCCGGGGCGCTAGGCCGGCCATGAGGCGAAGGTAAAGGCGCAGCTCAGCGGCAGTGCCTAGGCTGCGATGGGGACGGAACGCGGGATAGCTGTGATTGAGCGCCAGCACGCAGAAATGATAAAGCGCGCCGTAGAAGATGTGTTGTCGCAGCGCGCCCCAAACCGCGGGGACCCGCCGCGCCGGGCTTTGCGCGGTCGGTGCGGCAGCGTCGATTTGATCGCGGGTGATCTGCATCAGCGCGGAATTGCCGTTCGCGCCGTCGCGCTCATAGCTGATCCAATAAGGCCGCAGATACCCTTCCTCGAAGACATGGACGCGCAGCCCGGTTTCTCGTGCGACGGCGATGGCGTCGCGGTGAAAGGCTCTCGCATCGGAATAGACAACCAGATCGGTGATCGCGTGTCGGGTCAGATGCGCGGCGAGCGTTTCGGGCCATGTGCCAAGGGGCGCGCGGAACGCCGTGTAGGGCAGGCGCCGGGGCCAGAAGGCGCGGTCACCCTGGTTGATGCCGATGCGCTGACAGTGGTGGCCAAGGTCCTGAAGGCGGCGCGCGAGTTGGCCGAAGAACGGCCCGTGCGGTCCTTGCAGGAACAGGAACCGGCGGGTTCCGCTGGTGTGCATCTTTGCGGCCATGGTTGGACAGTGTCACAGGGACCTCGGGCGCGGCAAGCCGGGCCTCGTATTGCCAGGGCGGTGCGGGCGCATTACCTCCAGGCAAGTCAAAGACCGTGCCCAAAGACTGTGCCCAGAGACTGTGTGCAGAGACTTTGACCCGTGCCGGAGCCAAGAAGGAAGCCATCCATGTTCACAGGCATCATCGCCGATGTTGGCCGTATCGAGACGCTGGAGCGCCGCGGTGACCTGCGCGCCCGCATCGCCACGGCCTTCGACACGACCACGATTGAGATCGGCGCGTCAATTGCCTGTGATGGCGTGTGCCTGACAGCGGTGAGCCTTGGGCCCGGCTGGTTCGACGTCGATATCTCAGCCGAGAGCCTAGACAAATCGACGCTGGGCACCTGGCAGGAGGGGCAGCGCGTCAATCTTGAGCGCTCTCTCAAGGTGGGTGATGAGCTGGGCGGGCATATCGTTTCGGGCCATGTCGACGGTGTGGCCGATGTGGTGGGCGCCGAGGATGAGGGCGACAGCACGCGCTTCACCTTCGAGGCGCCCGAGGCATTGGCACGGTTCATTGCGCCCAAGGGCTCGGTCGCGCTTAACGGCACCTCGCTGACCGTCAATGAGGTCGAGGGCCGACGGTTCGGCATCAACCTGATCCCTCATACCAAAGAGGTCACCACCTGGGGTGACATCAAAGCAGGTGGGCGCGTTAATCTCGAGATCGACACCCTGGCGCGCTATGTGGCGCGTCTTCAGGATTGGGCGGGCTGAGCCTAACTGACGGCTTTCGCCAGGCCGCATTTCACAGCGATGTTATTCAGCTTGAATGTTTACGCCGCACTTCGTGAGGCGAAGTGACAAGCCTTTTGCTTGAAGCCTGCCTAGGGTCATCCCGCGACCGCTGGGAGTCGCGTGTTCATTAAATGAGGAAGATCGATGTTACCTAAAACTCGCCGCGGCTTGGCCGCGAGCGCGCTGGCCTTTTGCGCTCTATTGGCAGGTGGCACAGCCCACGCCGCCACGTTTGACATCACCGTCACGAATGAGGCCGAAACCGGGGGTCTGTTCCTGACGCCGTTTTTGTTCGTCACCCATAATGGCAGCTTTGACGCCTTCGATGCCGGTGAGCGGTCAAGCGGCGCGCTGCAAGCCCTGGCCGAAGAGGGCGATGTCAGCGGTCTGATCGGGGAGGCCGGGGCCTTTTCGACAGGCGTAGGCGCCAATCCCGGAGGCTTCGGCGGACCGCCCGTCCTTGACCCAGGTGAGTCCGCGACCGTCCGCTTCAGCGTGGATCCCGACAATGAGCGTTTCCTGAGCTTCTTTTCGATGATCATCCCGTCGAATGATACGTTTATCGGCAACGAGGACCCGATGGCCTATGAGATCATCTCAGACACGGGCGGTGTTCTGGCCCAGACCATCGAGGTTTTCGGCAATCAGGCTTGGGATTCCGGGACCGAGGCGAATGATGGCTCGGGTGCGGCATTCTCCTCGGCCGGTGGCGCGCGTACCGACACGCCCTTTGAGACGGTGCAGCAAGCGGGCGATCTGAGCTTCTTGCTTGGTCAACCCACCGTGGCCGGAACGACGATCAATCAGGTGCCCGGTGCGGGTCAGCTGTTGGCCAGTATCGAAATCGCGCCGGTGCCGGTGCCCGCCTCGCTGCCGCTTTTGGCGTTTGGTCTGGGCGCGATGGCCTTCGCGGCCCGCCGCAAGAGAAGCTAAGCGCGGGTCCCCCTCAGAAAATCGCGCTTAGCCGCGGCCGGCATGCCAATGTGCCGGCCGTTTTTTTCATCTCTGGACGCGGCGTCGCGCTCTCTGGTCAAGCGGGACGCGATGCACTATCTCGCGCGGAACACCGTAAGGAGTGCTCGCGCCGCTATGACTGCCGCTTTTGAAGAACCAGGCCCGGTCGAGCAGGATTGGGCCGATGCGATCTCCTCGATTGATGAGATCATCGAAGATGCCCGCAACGGCCGGATGTTCATCCTGGTCGATCACGAGGACCGTGAGAACGAGGGCGATCTGGTGATCCCGGCGCAGATGGCCACGCCGGATGCGATCAACTTCATGGCGACCCATGGGCGCGGGCTGATCTGTCTGACGCTGAGCGGGGAGCGGATCGATGCCCTGGGCCTGCCGCTGATGGCGAGCCAGAACTCCAGCCGTCATGAGACCGCGTTCACCGTATCCATTGAGGCGCGCGAGGGGGTTTCGACCGGGATTTCCGCTGCCGACCGCGCCCGCACTGTGGCCGTGGCCATCGACAGCGCGGCCACAGCCGCCGATATCGCGACGCCGGGCCATGTCTTTCCCCTGCGCGCGCGGGAGGGCGGGGTCCTGGTCCGCGCGGGCCATACTGAGGCGGCCGTCGATATCTCGCGCCTGGCCGGGCTGAATCCGTCGGGTGTGATCTGCGAGATTATGAACGAAGACGGCTCAATGGCACGCCTGCCCGACCTGATCGCCTTCGCGCAGCGCCACGGGCTCAAGATCGGCACGATCAGCGATCTGATCTCCTACCGCCGCCGCCACGATAACCTGGTCCGCGTCCGCGTCGAGGAGACGATCGAAAGCGAGTTCGGCGGTGAATGGCAGATGCGCATTTACACCGATGAGACCCAGGGCGCCGAGCATATCGTCCTGATCAAGGGCGATATCACCACGCCTGAGCCGGTTTTGGTGCGCATGCATGCACTCGACCCGATGCTCGATGTCGTGGGCAATGGGCCTCGCGGGCGGGCGGGTGAATTTGCCGATGCCATGCGTTTGATCGCCGATGAGGGGCGCGGCGTTTTGGTCCTGCTGCGCGATCTGACCATGAAGCTTGTCACCGATGACGAGGTCTCGCCGCAGACCTTGCGCCAATACGGTTTGGGCGCGCAGATCCTGTCCTCGCTGGAGCTGAGCGAGTTGGTGCTTTTGACCAACTCGCCCAAGCCCAAGATCGTCGGCCTGGAGGCCTATGGCCTGTCGATCACCGGCACGCGCCGCATCTCGGAGCTCGGCTGATGGCGGGGGTGAGCCACTATGAGCTGCCGCTACCGCGTTTTGAGATGCCGGTGAAACTCGCTGTGGTGATCTCGCCCTATTACAAAGAGATCGCCGATCAGCTTTTGGCGGGCGCGAAGGGTGTGATCGCCGAGGTGTCCGGCACGGCCGAGGTCATCGAAGTTCCCGGCGCTTTAGAGATCCCGACGGCGATCCGCATCGCCTACCGCCAGGGCCATTTCGACGGCTTTGTAGCCCTTGGCTGTGTGATCCGGGGCGAGACGACGCATTATGAGACGGTCTGCAATGACAGTAGCCGGGCGATCACGCTGTTGGGCCTGGAAGGGGCGTGTATTGGCAACGGGATCCTGACCGTGGAAAATGTCGCCCAGGCCCAGGCGCGTGCGGATGCGCGCGGCCAGAATAAGGGCGGCGGTGCGGCTGCGGCGGCGCTCCACCTGGTGGCTCTGACGCGCCGGTTCGGCACGCCGAGCAAGGGCGTGGGTTTCAAGCCGAAGGGACAGGGTGGTCCGGACGGGTCGGGTGTCATCGAGATCGCGCAAAGCGGGACAGCCCCTCAATGAGCCGCCGCGACGAAGAACGCCGGATGCGCAGCGCCTCGCGCCTTTATGCGGTGCAGGCGCTTTATCAGATGGAGGCGGCGGGCCTGCCGCTGGATCGGGTCCGGCAGGAGTTTGAAAGCCATCGTTTTGGCCAAGAAGTGGCCGGCGAAGAGCTGTCGGAGGGGGATGTTGAGCTTTTCCGGGCACTGCTTGAGGGCGCGTTGGAGCACCAAGCCAAGATTGACCAGATGACCGATCGTGCGCTGAAGGCAAGTTGGCCCATCGACCGGATCGACCCAGTTTTACGCGCGCTGTTCCGGGCGAGTGGCGCGGAGCTGACCCATGCGCAGACGCCGCCGAAAGTGGTGATCAGCGAGTTTGTGGAGGTCGCGCGCGCTTTCTTTCCCGATAGCCGGGAAGTGGGTTTTGTGAACGCAGTGCTCGATCACATGGCGCGTGAGGCCCAGCCCGCGGCATTTGCTGAGCGCTGAGGGCGTCCCTCAAGGGAAAAGTGGCGGAACCACACCAACCGTCGGGCGTGAATTCCCGAGGACCTGTATATACAGGTGGGCACCAGGTAACCGGGCCAGGGCCCGGACAGAGCCAGCTCCCTCGGAGTTGCTTAAGGCCACCGGAATTTTGCCAATGACGCGGAGGGTAGAACCGCCAATCCACGAGATAAGCCGCGTTCCATGCCGGGGCAAGGGCGTGTGGCTCAGGGCTCGGGGCGATTGATCTTGTTCGCGCAATGTTCCAAGATGCACCATGCTTGAGCCCGTGGAACTTTCCGATCCCATAGCCCAACCGGGGCAGCTTTTGGCACGGGGTGTCGCGCGCCATTTGGCCGAGCTAGGCTTTGCCAGCGTCCTAGAATTTGTGCCCGAGCGCGGCAAACGGCTGGATGTGCTGGCCTTGGGTCCCAAGGGCGAGATTTGGATCGTGGAATGCAAATCGAGCCGCGCGGATTTCACCTCGGATCACAAATGGCAGGGCTATCTAGAATGGGGCGACCGGTTTTTCTGGGCCGTGGATGAGGCCTTCCCGTCCGAACTTTTGCCCCTAGAGACCGGGTTGATCCTGGCCGATGCCTATGGCGCCGAGATCGTGCGTGACGCGCCGGAACGTCGCCTGGCCGCCGCGCGCCGCAAGGCAATGACGCTGAAGATTGCGCGCATCGCGGCCGAGCGGCTGCGCCTGACCCACGATCCGGCGCTTTAGAGGCCTAGCGTTTTTTGGCCATGGCGCGGGCGGCCTTGGCGGCGGCTTGGATCTCTTGCGCGATCTCTTCCGCCTCCTCAGGCTCAAAGTCGAGGGGCAGGTCGATGCCGTTGCCGAAAAGATAGAGCCGGACCATGCCCATATTGGTCGGCCCGATCTGCAGATCGGCGGCGTTGTCGTGTTCGCTGTTGATGCCCATCGGCCTTTTCCTTTTGCCAGGCTGAGCGGCGGGCCTACCGTGCGGGGCGCGACCTGGCAAGTTTCGCCGTGCCCGGTGCTGCTCCAAAAGATCGCAATGGCTCCTGCCGCAGCCCTCAGGGCGCTTGCGGCATTTTTTTCGACCGATGTCCTTTTGCTGTGCCATGGTTCGTCATGTCGATGAAAGCGGTGATGCTTTCGACAACTGGAGACGAAGATGCGTTATACTTTTTTGACTTATTCGCGGCCCGAAGACTTTGCGAATGTGCCGCCTGAGGAGCTTGGTCAATTGAAGGGTCTGTTCGGGGCCTATATCGGGAGCTTGAAGGCGGCGGGCATCCTTGTGGCGACGGACTGGCTGCAACCGGTGAGCTCGGCGACGACGGTTTCGGAGGGTGGCAACCGCATCCAGGATGGGCCTTTCGCGGAATCCAAGGAGACCTTGGGCGGCTATATGACGGTGGACGTTCCCGATCTCGACACCGCGATTTCCTGGGCCAAGAAATGCCCCATGGCCAAATACGGTGCCGTGGAAATCCGGCCCACCGCGATGGAAGGCTAATGACGCCAGAGGCGCGCATGGCCGATGTCATGCGCGCGTCTTACGGGCGGCTTTTGGCGATCCTCTCGACCCGCACGGGCGATATCTTGCGGGCGGAAGACGCGCTGTCGGATGCCTTCGCCAAGGCTCTGATCCACTGGCCAGACGAGATGCCAAAGAACCCTGAGGCTTGGCTGCTGACCGTTGCGCGGAACCGCCTGATTGACATGACGCGCCGCGATGCGCGGCTGGACTTTCACGACGAGGTGCCAGAGGCGGGCGTCGCAGAGCCACCGCCCGATGATTTCCCAGAGGAACGCTTAAAGCTGATGTTTGTCTGCGCGCATCCCGCGATCGATGCCCGGATCCATACGCCCCTGATGCTCCAGACGGTGCTTGGTTTCGATGCGGAGGCCGTCGCCCGGGTGTTTCTTGTCCCCCATGCCACGATGGCCAAACGACTGGTCCGTGCGAAATGCAAGATCCGAGACGCCGGTATCGCTTTTGAGATCCCCGATCAAGACGCGCTCGGGCCGCGCGTGTCGGCTGTTCTCGAAGCGATCTATGGCGCGTTTTCGCGCGATTGGCTGGGTGCGGGCGAGCTTGCCGAAGAAGCCCTCTATCTGGCGATGCTGATGGCCGATTTGATGCCCGAGAATGCGGAGGTTTTGGGTCTTTGTGCGCTTATCGCCTTTACCCTCTCGCGCGAAGACGCCCGAGTTCGGGACGGCAGTTTTGTACCCCTGGAAGAACAGGACCCAAAGCTATGGGATTTGGACTTGCTGCATTTGGCACGCGCTTATCTGGAGCGTGCGCAGGCTCAAGGCAGCTTTGACCGGTTCCAGCTTGAGGCCGCCATCCAGGCCGTCCATGCGGATCGCATCAGTACTGGTGTCACGAATTGGGAGGCCTTGGTTCAGCTTCACCTCGGGCTATCACGTGTCGCGCCAACGATTGGGGCGAGTGTTGGATATGCGGCCGCATTGGGCAAATCGCTTGGTCCGACGGCAGGGCTGGAAGCGCTTACCGCAATAGAAGAGAAAACGCGGGCATCCTTCGCCCCGGCCCAAGCGACCCGAGCTTTTTTCTTGAGCGAGTTGGGCGAAACGGAGCCTGCGCTTGAGGCCTATGATCATGCGATCGCGCTAACCCAAGAAGCCGCGCTGCGGCGCTACCTGCAGAGCCAGCGCGATCTGTTGGCAAACCGGCCTGTTTAGCCATTTCAGCCTGTCCGCCGTCTGACGCCGATAGAGGTTGACCCATGGCCCGCCCCTATCCGACGATGTCTCATTTCACCCAATGCGGCGTTGCCATTGCAAAGACGGGCTCACCCGCCAAAAGCGGTCCGACTTCCTCCATATAGGCGGCAAACCACGGCGCTTGGGAATTGGCCTCAAACGCGTCTTGAGAGGCGTAAACCTCGGTGATGTGCACTCTGTTTGGGTCCATCATATCCAAGGCAAGGATATAGCTGAGATGGTCTTCGCTTGCCGCCGCCCGGTCCCTGAGATGTGCATCCCAGAGATCGACGAGGACCTCGCGCTGCTCCGGCTGCGTGGTGATGGACAAAATCACAGCAATCTCCCCGCCAGAGAGATCCTCCGCATGTGCGGTCGAAACGCCGAGCGCTAGAATGGTGGCCAGCGCGCTTGTTTTGAGGGCGGATTTGATCATTGCTTTCACTCCTTTGTTGATCGAAGGGACGATGCCACTTCACCTCCATGACGGGTGGGAGCGGGGCAAAAGGACAAAGCGCGCGAAATTTGTCCGCAAGTCACCTCACGGGCAAGCTTTCGCGGTTGCAGTCGACGTTCGAAGGATCATGCGGTTTGTTGAAAAGTGCGGGCCGATCAAACTGGGATGCGCGCCAAAGCCCTTTCGTATTGCGAGGTGAAAACCGCCATGCTAGCTAGCGCCACGGTTTTCGGAGACCGAGCGGTATCCGTAACCCCGTGCCGCCTTAGCTCAGTTGGTTAGAGCGCTGGATTGTGGATCCAGAGGTCCCCTGTTCAAGCCAGGGAGGCGGTACCATGAAATCAAAGACTTAGAGTAGAAGATTCGCCGACTAAGTGATTTTTGCCTCACTTTTGCCTCAGAAAAACATTGCACTAAGAAGCCTTCGCTACTGATTCAGTAGCATTGTCGGCGCAAAGGGCGTCGATTAGGCTTATTGCACCTAGGTTTTGTCAACCTTGGGCATCGCGATGCTCTTCAATCATGGAGAGTTCGTGATTAGGATACTTTCGAAGCGTCAGGTGAAAGAGTTGGTTCTATACTCACCGCAACACATTGCCCGTCTGGAGAAGGCAGGTGAATTCCCCAAACGGGTACCGCTGGGCCCGAACCGGGTGGGCTGGGTTGAGAGTGAAGTGCTGGACTGGCTCGAAGAGCGTCTGAAGCGCCGATGAAGACCTAGACAACACTCCTGATCATCAGGAGCAGGGTGGCTGGGGTTGCAAACCTGGCCACCCAACTCAAACGACCAAGTGCTCAGTTGCTCATTGGAGGCACTCCTGCAGGCCTCTTCGGCTGTCGCGTTAAGGCCTCACGCAGCAAAACCACGCTGCAATGAAATGTGATCAGTTGCGCAGCACGGCTCATATCTGAACGTCACCAACCATTCCTGACCATAGCGAACGGTTACAAGTCCGCCTTTGTGTGAAGATTGAAAGGCTCCAAATGCAAGGAGCCAATGCAATGACCGTTCACCCGCACTCATCATCGCGCGCATACTTCCTCTACTGCGTCGGCCAGGAATTGGTCACTATAAACGCGTTCAAAGCCGCGATGGCTGCGGCCCAGGTGCCGGCCAAGCCCTTGCTCGGCCGCTACAAAGGCAGGTCTGAGCAATCGTTCATTTCACGTATGGACGACTTTGAGGTCATCCGGCCCTGGCTCAACGCGGAAGAGAGTTTCTTGCATATCCACAGTTTTGATGCTCGCGACCGGCCAAAAGCCACGCTGTGCTTCTTGAGCGATGGTAGCGAGGAGTATCTGGGTCGCTTGGTCCCCGTCGTGCGAGCGACTGCCATGCAGCAGGAAGCGTTCACGTATGACCCGACCTACGGGCAGTACTTCATTTGTGAATAGAGCCTCAAGGCGATCTCCGCGTGTCGTAGCGAACGGCCCATTCCAGACACTCAGCGCATCCCCGGATGCTGCAGTTGCAGCCCGCTTTGCGGACATTCGCCATTGGCGCAAAATCTCTCGGCAATCACTCTATGACTTATCGGTTCGGGCCTTCGCAATTATGGCGAAAGGGGCGCTTGCGCGAAGAATATCTTCAGGCAAGATTGGGCTTGTAATAATCAAGGGTGCCTGTGGATGGGAATAAAGAAGCTGCCACGAACGCCGTACCTAAACCCCCAGTTTGGTGCGGCAGTAAAAGAGTTTGGGCTTTCCTTTCTCAAGACCCAAAATGTGCTCCACCGAGGGAACAAAGGATCTGCTCGTGAAGGCGTACTCGGCAATTTCTTTCGTCAACAACTCCCCGGACATTACTCCGTCACCGAAGGTGAGGTTGTGGATCTACAAGGAAACTCCAGTCCACAGCTTGATCTGATGTTCTACGATTCCTTGGTAGATTTCCCTTTCCGCGCTGAGGGAGCAGATATTCTTGCAGCGGAAGCACTGTTGTCGTCTATCGAAGTGAAGTCGAAACTTACGAAGGCGGAAATAGAAAAGAGCGTGACAGCCGCTCGAAAACTGCGGAACTTAAAGCCATTCGGTCGACCATTGGCGGGCAATGCCGTAAGCTCAAAGGCCTCAAGTAAGAAGACGGCTCGTTACTTTCATTGCTTATTTGCATACGAGACAGATTTGGCGGCAAGCAACTGGCTAAAACAAGAAGCGGGTCGGTTATCATCTGCGTGTGGTTCCGATCATGTTCTTGATTTGGTGTACGTCCTAGACCGTGGACTGATACACCTTGACCACGGGATTGGGAGGCTCGAAGACAGCGACGGGGGAGCGATCACAAACTTTTACTTTTCAATACTGAACTTCATTCAACGCGAGGCCGGAAGGCGGGAAAGAACTCCTTTCGAGCGCTACACACAACCTGCAAAGAATGCCTGGGCCAAATTCTAGCAATCACAACAGGTTGCACGAACTGAAGCCTGGCGCGACAACGAGGCAATAGGGATTTGACTTGCGATCTCAATCACTTGTTCGATCCTGTACGGCCCTTAGCCCACCTTGGGCACAACTTCGGGATGCTGCATTTGCGGCCCACATTCCCGCCATTCGCTTCAACCACAAAACCTGAAGTGGTTCGAACTACACATCGCGGGACAATTCCTCTTTTGCTGTGGCCGCACTAAGGTCCATGTCATTCGTTTTCGGTGCGGATCATTCGCTGTAGCCGTCGTTGAGTGTAGTCGAAAACGATGTGCAGCAGCTCAAACGCTGACGATGCGAACGGACAAGGTGTTGACGAACGCCGGTCACTTTCGACTATTCTCATCTAATTTAAGAGGAGGCCACCATGGCGATAGTACGGGAAAGCAATGTTGAATTTGGGCGTTGGTCAGATTTTAGAGCCGCTGTGAGGCAGATGATTGACGAAGGCACTTACGAACGTCTCGTTAGAATTCACGCGGACCAGGTTCAGGATCCTGACGGGCTCGTGCGCTCAAGGCATAGAATGCATGGCGCCATGTACGGGCCAATTGGTTTTCGGCGTTTTCTCCCTTGGCATAGAGCTTATCTAATCGCATTTGAGCGCGAACTTAGGAAGATCGATAACACTCTTTCTTTGCCTTATTGGGATTGGGACAATGATCAAGGTCGATTGGTAGGGGTCAGGAATTTTCTTGCTTTATCAACTGAACGGGACCTAGGGCTTCTGCCTGGAATTGAACCTACTTCCGAAGCTGACAGACCTTGGTTTTCCAGCGATGCGCTGACAGAGCTTTTCGAAACATTCGAGGGAGACTACTACGTTTTCTCGCGCCAATTGGAGGCTGGCCAGGGTCAACATGGTCCTGGCCACAACTGGATCGGTGGCGATATGGCAAACACCCGAATTTCACCAAGCGACATAATTTTTTGGATGCATCATGCCGCGATTGATCGTGTTTGGGAGAAATGGCAGAAAGTGAATCCTGGAGAACGGGCCTTTGTATCAGGGCGAGAAGCAAGACTTGATCCTTGGGGAAGCGAGTTCACTGTTGAAAACATCGACGACATCGGTGACCTGGGAGATGACAGCTACGAGTACGTCGATCCAGTGCGTCCCGCTCCAGAAGTCGAAGTACTTGTAGGATAGGCTAAATTCCTCCCCGCTGTAGCATTGTTCAGTTTGAGCTCTTCGCGCACTTCAGAGACAGCGCAGTATTGGAACACATATCGGCTATACGGCGACGGTCACGGCCCCAGGCTGCCGTTCGTCGGTGATATGAGATGCTGAACCGCGGCACTTCCGACCGGACCTCCTTCGGTTTGATTGAGCTTGTAGCCGCCGGCTATCGCGATGGATCAACATTACCAGAAAACCTTCTACGAGGTCACCATGCGAAAGTGTAGCTTACTGGATAGCTGTTATCACGAATCCAGTATTGAGTTTGAGAAAAACCTCATCGATTCAACCTCTTTGAGGTGCCCAACGTTTCTAAGATACCTGCCTTATTCAGCATGATCTATCTGATTTCATTGGAATTCGGCCGCGAAACTCTTTGAGTTGTACAACAGCAATGGATCATGCGGCCACATTAACGGATAGGAAGCGAGCAATGCCCAATGCAGCTGATATTGAAGAGAAAAAACTGCGCTTTGAGAAGCTTAAATGGAAGCAAGAAACGCTTTTGAGAACTGCCGAGATCAAATCGAAGAATTTCGTAGCTTGGGGAGCCGTAGTGTTTGGTCCTTTAGCAGCCGCACTGGTGGCTGGGGTGATTGGCTATTACACATCTCGTACAGTTGAAATTGCGGAGACAGCTCGCTTCGATGCACAACTCGCTCGCCAAGCGGACGATGAATCACAAAGAGCGAAAGCGCTTGAGTTGCAGGCAGTCCTAAGTGCGGTAACTGCGGATGGCTGCGTCAACCAATTGAGCAGTGTTAACGTTCTGCTCGACGCTGGCATCATCGTTCACTTTGACCAACTAAGAAGTGGTTTGGAGCGATTTCGGAGCAACGTCTCTTCGAATTGCAACTGACGCACATTGCTGATTGTGAGTTAACTTTGGGCCGCCTTTGGCGGGCGGCCCATAGCTGCCGTCGGCCGAGGACTCCCACCGCTGCGATGCAGCCCGTCTAAGGAGACATTCGCTGCGCCGGCACTGTCGCGTTGACTGCAGGTTTCGGCGTGGCGGGACTAAGCTACAATCCGGTCGATGTCGCTCATCGTACGCATCCAGCGTTGCCGACTAAATGCTTGCGCGGCGCATTCCGGAAAAGTACGCCCAGAAGCTCACGATGACAGCGGCTGACGAGAAAATCGTCATCACCGTCCCTGGTACGAAGTGCACAAAACCACCTAGGTCCATGAAGACGAAATAGCCGACGTCAGTGACCCAGCCAACCACGGCCGTCATAAAGATGAACACAACTGAATGTCGCCAGATCATCACACCACCTACGACCGTAAAGGCACCGATACAAAGCAAGTTGAAGCCGTGCTGGTTCAAGACTGCGCCGACCGCAGGGTGATACTCGCCCGCAAGTAGGGATGGGTCGAGCGCATCTGCGATCCCTGCCACAGCTGCTCCCGCATCTTGCGAGATTGTCATGAAGCCAGCGAACATGTGGACTAGTCCCCAGATGACCCAAAGCACCGCCGAAATCCTGAGAAGAAGTGTGGTCCGACGGTCCATGCGAGTACCCTTTCGTCTGCACCCGTTTCGGGGTAGATAAGTTGACGTTGTCCACTTTTTACAATTTGTGGACATTGTCAACAAAAGTACTTCTATGCAAGATGCAGAACTGGCCCTTTTGATTGATCGCTTCATGCGACGCATCCACTTCGGCCTTCAATCCAAAGCCCATGCCTTCGACACCGAGAAAGTCGGTCCGGGTGGCGGCATTGTTCTTCTTACTTTGTCCGACATGGGCAGCCCTAGCCTACACGAATTGACCAATCAGGTAGCGCGCGACAAATCGCAGATGACACGAACAATCAGGTCTCTTGAAACGAAGGGGTTAGTGGAGCGCAAACGGTCGCCTGACGATGCGCGCGTGAGTTTCGTGTCATTGACGCAGGATGGCGAACGGGTCGTTGCTACGCTCAAGCAGGTCGTCTCCGAGACGATCAGTGAAATCCTCAACCCGATCTCAGAAGCAGAGGAGAACGTGCTACGCACTTTATTGGAAAGAGCTCTTTGTGGCGCGGCGCCGAAATAGCTGAGATTACAAGGTCGGGATGCTTCGTCGACTTCGGCCCAAACCGGCCATTGGCCGGTGCCCGCCTGCGCCGCGCTGCGGCCCGTCAGACCGGACCTTCGCTGCGACTGCAAATCTCAAGGGGCCGAAAACTTACACATCGCGAACAAAACAATCGTTTATAATTGAATTGTGAACGACTGCTTTCGATTTCTGCCGACTGGGGCTGGTTACTCAGCCGCAATAGCTTCTTCTCTCTCACCAAACCCTCGGGGCACCGCCAAATCCGGGAGACTTGCTGCACGCTTTTGCAACGCGCGTCCGATCAAGACGCGGCTTATCTCGGTCGTGCCGTCAACGATCCGAAGCATTTGAGCGAGCCGGGAAAGACGGTCTAATCCATAGGACTGCAAGAGCCCCATCCCGCCCAATACTTGAGTACATGCATTTGCGGCCTTCACAGCCGCGTCGGGCACAAAGCGTTTTGCATGGGCCGCCATCAAAGGGCCCTCTGGCGTACCCAACGCCTCGGCAGCTTTGCGGTAAAGCAGCTTGGATGCTTCAAGGTCAGTCGCCACTTCGCCCAGCATCCACTGGATCCCGTCGAGATCGAGGTTTTTGCCACCGAACATCTTACGGTTCTTGGAATAGGACAGCGCTGTATCAAGGGCGGCTTGCATCAATCCACAGCACCCGGACGCAATAGACACCCGCGCAATATCGATCGCCATCAGCGACCCTTGCAGGCCCTGACCGATGGTAAGAATAATGTTGTCTTCGCTGACAACCACCTTATCGAGATACATCTCAGACATGGGCAAGAAATTGTAGGACGGGGTGTCGTACATTGGACCAAACGTGATCCCCGGTGCGTCCGCTGGAATGGCGATCATCGCCATATCCCGGTGGCCGGGGGCGTCGCTGGTCTTAACGACTGTGAAGTAGACGTCCGCTACGGTCGCCAAGCTTACCCAGGCCTTCGCACCGCTGATTGTCCATGTGCCGTCGCCGTTGATCGTGGCACGGGTATACATCTTCATCGGGTCGGAGCCAGACTGGGGTTCGGTAAGCGCAAAATTTGCCAACTTGCGGCCCGAGGTGAGATCACGCGCCCATGTTTCTTTGAACGCATCCGTCCCATAGCCGCAGCCCGCAAACGTACAAATGTTGTGCATCGAAAGGGCGAAGGCGTAAGCCCCGTCGCCGAGCCCCAACTGTTCGTAAACCTGAATGCCTTCGGACAATGGCAAGCCCTGACCGCCCCATTCTTCGGGCGCAAAAAGCCCGGTCAGGCCAGCTGCCCCCGCCTTATCTGATGCGTTGCGCGGCCAGGCTCTGGCGGCATTCCACGCCTCAACATTGGGGGTTATGACGTCACTGGCATGGGCACGGGCGGCGGCGAGGATGGTGTTGAGTTTATCTGACATCGAGAGATCCTTTTGAAGGGCATGCGCTATCGTATCCCGCCGTTTTGAGGCAGGTGTGCGCAAAGCGTGATAGCTTGAGTGAGACGCGTTCAGGTAGGTATTGCACCTACAGTAAGCACTCTGCACGTTCGGATGCCATCTCGCGAGGTGACAGCTCATTGTCCGAAAGTGACAGATTCAGCGCCTAGTTGGCTGCCTGCGCCGATAAGAGCTGGGCGTGTTTCCGGTCCATCTTTGAAACGCTTTGTGGAAATTAGCAGCCGATGAAAAACCGACCTGATGCGCAATTACTTCAACAGAGTGCTGCCCCGCCTGCAAATGACGGATCGCGATATCCCGGCGCAAAGCGTCCTTAATTGCCTGAAATGTAGTACCGTCGGCCGCTAACTTACGGATCAAGGTGCGTGGGGTCATGTGCAAGGCATGTGCTGCCCCGGTCAGGTTTGCATTGCCCCATTCTGTCTGGCTCAAATAGGTGCGAACGCGCAATGACTGGGTGTGCCGCTGGGACCGCGTGAAAATCCAATCGCGTGGGGCATTTTCCAGAAAACGGTTCAAATCGGACGAAGGACGCGGTTGAACCGTTCCCAAGACATCCAACGCAAACGAAATTGAGGTCATTGTCTGGGCGAACTGAACCGTCGTTGGAAAGACCACAGTATAGTCTTCTTCGAACTCGGGCCGCCCAAAGGCAAAACCAACCTCTGCGACAGGTACCTCGTATCGTGCAAGCCAAGACAGCAGACCATGGGCCAGCTTTAGGATCAACACGTGCCCAAACCGTTGAGTAGACGGATCACCCTGTGGCTCCAGCCGCAGCGTCAATTCACTTGTCGTTTCATTCAATGCAAATTGATAGTCATCTAGCAGCAGGTTCCAGAACGTCGAAAACCGAAAGAGCGCAGAAGCCAGTGTCGTCGCTTCTCGCACCGACGTCAGAAGATGCTGTAGGGCACGTGGCCGGACTGGGCGTGACCAAAGCCCCATCATTTCATCGCCCGTTTCGATCGCCGCAAGTTGGTACAAAGAAACGATCTGATCCAACGTCACACGCCCCTGAGAAGGCATTTGATCTGGCATCAAGTCGGCCCGCTTCAAAAGTGAGCGGTACTCATTCTCCGTGCAGAGTGAACGCAACGCGGCAAGCCAGTCACCAATGAATTGGTGAGAAACTGTTGAATACAGGGTTGGTGCGATTTCAATGCCCATGAAGCAATGGGTATCACGGTACAATTCGATGATGAAGAATGAGCTGCATCGACATTGCGGACATTGGCGCCTGTTGCAGCATCGGTAGATATGGGCTCGATCCGGTCATTCGCTGCTAGCGCAGCACCCGACCAGTGCGCGTTAGTCGGGTCTGCGGACAAAGCCGCCTTGTGCAGGTGCCGCTATTGCTAACGCAGAATTTCTTCTCAGGTGCAGCGCACCACTCGCCGCGGCGCAGCCAAAGTCACCAGAGCGGTCACTCGACGGTGCCAAATCTGCCTAGACCGAAGCCTAACTTTCGTTAGAAAGACGTAACTCGGTAAATTTCTCAGGTGCCTTAACCCAAAACGTTCCTATGAGCGCAGCGCATTAAAGGATCAAAGTTAGTCCTAGCTTTGCGGGTGGATCTCATCGCCGACAACAATGTCGGCAACAAGTTTTCTGAACCAAGTCTGCATAGCCGATCGGTCTGCGGCGCGCGCCCAAACAAGCTTTGACTGAATTGTCGGGACCTCAAAAGGCAATTCGAACATTTTTACGGGTAGCTCTTTGTCTGCCTTTGCTGCCAAGCGTCGTGGCAAGGCTGCAATTACATTCGTTTCCACAACAAGGGGTGGCAAAGTCGCGAAGTTGGACACACTCACAGCCACATCGCGGGTCAAGTCCTTGGACGCCAGCACCTCATCAATGATGCCTTTTCCATCCGATCGGTTGGAAAGAAGGGCATGTTCATGCGCTAAGAAGCTGTCGAGTGTGACGGGTCCATCCAAGATGGGATGATCGAACTTCGCGATGCCTGCAAATGGTTCGTCGCAAAGGACCTGATGATGAAATCGTGTTGGAATGTTGAGGATCGGGGATAGCGCCAAGTCTGCATGACCAGCATCTAAGTCGTCAGCAACCTGACCTCGTACCAGTCCAAGTGTCTTAAGACGAATGCCTGGCGCTGACTTACGCAAGGCGCGCACGATGTCTGGCACCACCGTCAGTTCCATCAAGTCGCTCGTGAGCAGTGTGATCCTGCCTTCATGAGTTTGGGGATCGAATGCTGTTGTAGCACTCAGCGCGTCTCCCGCAGCGATGATGGCGGCTCGTACATGATGTGCCGCGTCCAAAGCCACTTGGGTAGGCATCATGCCACTGGGTGTTCGCACAAAGAGATCATCGTCAAAGAGGGCGCGGAGCCGAGAAAGCGCATTGCTCATCGAGGGTTGCGCCAAGCCAATCCGCTCTCCGGCTTTGGTGACACTGCGCTCAACCATGATGGCGTCAAAAATCACGAGCAGGTTCAAATCGGTATTCCGAACATTCCTCATAGCAATGAAGATTATGGGATATATCAATTGGATCAATTCTTGATTTTGTCGCTAGCTAAATTGTGTCCATCACGACGCAAGGAGATGATCGATGTCCGCAAACCGCCGATCTTTCAAACGAACACGCACAGGAACTGCAGTTGCCGTGCTCATGGCGCTCTTATCCGCGAGCGCGGCCGTCGCCGAAGGTGATGAGCCAACTTGAGAGGAGTTCTCGTACGAACCTTATCCCCTGGCGCGGATTGCCGATGATACGAACCGCTATCCTGAGGCAACCCCGCAAACCCTGACGGTAAGCCAACACGGCGAAATCGAGTACCTCGGGTTTGGTGTATTCGGCACACATTGGTTTGTGGAAGCGGATGGGCCGGTCTGGCACTTCGTGACTGCCGGCGACCCGGCGGATGAGGTGGTGCTGATGGTCCATGGCTACCCAGACACATGGTGGGCAAATGCCGAGGTCATGGCGCTTTTGTCCGACGATTTTTACGTGATCGCAGTAGATGTGCTGGGCTATGGTCAATCGGACAAGGGCCCGGAGATCGACGTCAGTTATGTGGGCTCGGCGGCCAGCTTAGCGTCTCTGCTAGACAATATAGGCATCGCCAACTTCAATCTGATCAGCCACGACCGCGGCACGATTGTAAGCGAAAACCTGATCGCCATAGAGGGTATGAGCGACCGCGTTTCCGCCTATGTGCGGATGCAGCAATCCTTCGATATGCCCCATGGCTTGCCACGTCCGCCCCATGCAACAATGGCGTCAGTGGAGTTTCAGAGCCAGGAGAACCTCGCCAGCACAGCGTATTCCAGCAATTATGGGTCCGTACATTTCCCCGAGCGCTTTCTTCAGCGCCTCGATTGGGAATTCAGCTTTCCCGGGACACCGGAGGCCGCTGCGCGCACGTTCCAGGGCACCAGCTTCGATATCGAGCTCGCCTTCCGTATGGAGAACGTCATTCCCGAGATGACGATGCCGGTCCTTTTGATCCAGGGCACAGATGATCCAGGGCAAAAGGCGGAAGAATACATGAACTCTGCTTATCTGCTGCCAGATGGGCGTGTTGCGTTAGTATCGGCCAACCATTTCCTGCACGCGGAAGATCCTCACATGGTTGCAGACCTTGCCAGAGAACTCTTCACCAATGGCAATGCCAATCGACCAGATATGGTCTTCACGCATCCCGTGAATTTCCAGTTTCCCGCGAAGAACTGAGGTCGATGATGCATTTCTTTCCAATTGGTCTTCGGGTCCTTCTAACTCTCGTTTTCGTCGCAGCAGGGGGTGCGAAACTCTTTGGCGCCAGCATGATGGTGGAGACCTTCGAGGTGATCGGCTGGGGGCAGTGGTTCCGCTACGTCACGGCCCTTGTTGAACTCGTTGCTGCGGCAATGCTCTGGATCCCGATTCTGAGCATCTTGGGGAGCAGCATGCTTTTTGCCACAATGATCTGTGGGGCGCTGTTCCACGTCTTTGTTATCGGGCCATCTGCAGTTCCAGCGCTTGTACTGGCGGTACTTTGCATGGCCCTGATATGGGTAGACCGCAAAAAGCTTCAGCTCTTCATGGCTCGGATAGGGTTTGCCTGAGCCTGCGCGCCGAGACCAATCGTCTCCAAATGCGCATGCGCTGCGCATTTCGCCCGGTTGTCTCGTGCGCGCGCGGAGTCTCTCATCTGTACACGGCGATTGGCCAATTGCGACCTCCACCCCAACACATGAGGAGCCTTCGATGTCCGCACATAAGTCCCTTTCGGTCGTTGCTGCCCTAGCGCTAAGCGCAGGTGCCGCAGCGGCTGACATGCCCCAATCCTTCGGTATTCTCGAGTTCGGCCCGGACAACACCCTGTTTGTCGCCGACTCGACCGGTGGCGTCATTCACGCCTATACCCTGCCCTCCGGGGGCAACGCGCCCGAACAAGACGCTGCCTTCAACCTCCTGGATGTCGATCAATTGGTGACCCAGGCCCTAGATGCCAACGGTCGCGTGATCTACAGCGATCTCGTGGTGCACCCTGTCACACGCGAGGCGTTCGTGTCTGCGACCACCACCGTGGATGGCGTTGAAACCGGCGCAGTTGTTGCCATTTCACGCGATGGCAGCGTCCGCACACTGGACCTTGACGCATACCCGTCGTCCACCTTCACTCTCCAAGATACCGCGGATGCGGACGTTACGTTCTGGCGGGATATTCCCGCGCCATCGTTGACTGTCACAGACCTCGATTATGCAAACGGCGAGCTGTTCGTGTCAGGCGTTTCAACGGGTGAGTTTGCTTCTACCCTGCGCCGTGTACCGTTTCCCTTCGATGGGAGCGCCACATCCACTAGCATCGAGATTTATCACGCAGCACACAACCAAAACGAAACGCGCGCCCCGATCAGGGCTATGGCGGTTGTCGATATAGACGGAACGTCCACAGCTGTTGCGGCCTATACCTGCACGCCGCTTGTAACGATCCCTGTGAGCGACTTGACCGATGAAGCGCATGTGACCGGTAAAACGATCGCGGAACTTGGGTACGGCAACACACCCCTTGATGTGATCTCGTTCTCCGCCGCCAACTCTCAGGGGGAGGTGGCGAACTACGTCCTGGTGGTCAATCGCGAAATGGATGCGGACCTTATCACATTGGAAAACCTAACGGCCGTCGCCGCCGGTCCGGGGATTACCGAACCTGTTCCGTATCTGGGGGCAACTTCGGGCGTACAAACCGTGCCACTGCCACTGTCAGGTGTCGTGCATATGGCCGACCAAGATGATCAGTTCCTACTCGCTCTGCGCCGGGATCTGGACACCGGCGCGATGGAGCTTGTGTCGTTCCGCAAGGGATCGTTCTTCCGCCTAAGCGATTTCATCAGCGAATACAATTTCCCGGACTATGCCTATGCCGACGATGAAATGTCGACCGGCATACGCATGTTTCAGAATATGTTGAAAGCTGACGAAGGCTTCCCGGGGCAAGTGCGCCAGTGATTGCGCGCGCGTCTCTCCTCGTCGCCCTCCTTGGCGGGGCGACGACAGCATTTGCGACATGCCCTACGCCAGAGGCAGGGCGCGTCGACATTTACCCCACGGCCCGGGTCTTGCCGGAAAACTTGCTGCGCGTTTACGTCTATTATCCACGCGCCATGGCGGCTTCTGCTGGGTTGTCAGACATTCAGTTGCTCGACGCCGACGGTACGCCAATGGACGGGGTGTTTCTTCCCACGAGAGAAGACCTTTGGTCCCAAGATCGCCGCCGCCTGACGGTGTTGATGGACCCAGGCCGCGTGAAAACTGGATTGGAGTCGAGCGAGGCTATGGGTCGTGCCCTTCGGTCGGGTCAGTCCTACACGCTTGCGGTTTCAGGTGCATCGCTGGACGCCGCAGGTTGTGTGTTGGGCCAAAACACTGCTGTCTCGTTTCAAGTCGGACCTCCTGACTTTGATCCGCCAGACCCCAGCGAGTGGGTGCTCAGCGTCCCAAAGGCCGGGTCGCGCGATCCTTTGTTGGTTGACCTTGGCAGCCCATACGACCATTTGTCGCTTGCCTTTCGATTGCGCATTTTGGATGCAGAAGGGTCGATTGTTCCCGGCCAGATCGGGTTGAGCCCCGATGAGGACGGCTGGGAATTCACACCGCGCGCACCCTGGATGGCTGAAGCGTATAGTTTAGCAATCGAGGACAGCTTGGAGGACTTGGCTGGGAATCGACCGGGGGCCCTCTTTGATCGCCCATCTGGCCAGGCCCCAGAGCCTTGGCTTAATCGGCTGGCGTTTCAGCCGGGGGCTTAGCTGAGGATGGACTTCAGATGGGTGAGCATCGCTTGGACTTTGTCCGAGCGGTGCACATCAACGTGGGTCACCAGCCAGCTTTTGACGGTCCATTCAGGAAGCGCGGGTGAAACCTGCTCCAATCCACCCTTACCCTCAGCTACCGAAACCGGGATAAAGCCAATCCCAGCGGCGTCAATAATTGCACTCTGCAGGACCTTTGCATTGGTTGATTTCAGGACGATTTGCTCGGGCTTCACGTTCTTGGCGAGCCATGCCTCAAAAGGAGCTGCACTCTCTGCCCTGGGATTGCCAACGAACCAATGACCCGAGAGATCCTCCAGTTCCGGCCTCCCGTACCTCTCGATGTAATCCGGGTGCGCGAAGAGGGCGAAATCCAGCGTACAAAAGGGCTGAACCACATAATCGTCATGCGTCGGCTTAGCACCCACCCGCAACGCTACATGCGCCTCAGCGCGCTCCAAACTCAGAAGTTTGTTGCCGGTGGTGACCGTGACCCGGGTCTTTGGGTGACGACGCCGAAAATCCAAAATGGCTGGCAGGATAAAATCTGTGAGCGGAAAGAGGGTGGTGACAATGACCTCTCCGGCCACATCGGCCTTTTGGACGCGCATACGTGCAAAAAAGTCCTCGAGCATCTGGTGGGAACGCTCTGCAACGGCCAGAAACTCTTGTCCAGCATCGGTCAGCTCGTACCCCCGCCTATGACGCAAAAACAGACGGGTCCCAAGTGCCGCTTCAAGCGCGTCGATGTGGCGATTGACCGTGGCGCGGTGCACGCCCAGCTCTGCCGCAGCCTTGCTGACTGTGCCCGCCGTCGCCAAGCGATAGGCCGTATATATTTCGGTCCAAAGATCCATCATGCGCCTCTCATCGCCGCATTTATGCATCTCTATTTGCAATTTAAGCCTCTGAATGTAGCAAAAACGCGCATCCGATGCGCCTATCGGGACATTTGGGCGGCGCATCCGAAAGATAGGCTGGGCGCGAGAAGTTAAGGGATCCGCAATGAAAGTCCTCGCATTTGCTGCATCAAACAGCACCACATCCATCAACCGCGCTTTGGTCGGCTATGCAGCACAGCGACTACAAGCATTGCATCCTTCAGCGGACGTTAAGTTCGTCGATATCAATGACTACGAGATGCCAATTTATTCCCCGGATCGGCAGAACGCCGACGGGATACATCCGCTGGCGCAAAGCCTCTTTGACGAGATCGGGACTGCCGATGCGCTGATCGTCTCATTTGCTGAATACAACGGCTTTGTCACTGCGGCTTGGAAGAACATTTACGACTGGATGAGCCGGATCGATCAGAAGGTCTGGCAGGACAAGCCGTTCGTCCTTTTGGCCGCAAGCCCTGGGCGGCGCGCGGGTGCAAATGTCCTTCAAACTCAGGAACTGACCGCACCTTTCTTTGGCATGGATATCAAAGGCAAATTTGGGGTCGGAAATTGGGCTGACGCTTGGGACGGTAGCGGGCTCACGCGAGAAGAAGACCGCGAAGGCATTGAGCAGGCGGTCTACGGCCTGCTGGCTTGATCTTCGACGCTAATGAACAGGATAAACACCATGGACGGAGAACGGATTGCAGTCATCACGGGGTCAACGGGCGGCATTGGTGGGGCGATCGCTGACCGGCTCGCTGCATCCGGTTGGCACCTTGTCTTGGTCAACCGGAATAACACCAAAGCTCAGGCGCAGAGGGCGGACCTTCAGGCGACCCATCCGGGCATCGAAGTAGACACCGTCACCGCCGATTTGATGGATATGGGGCAGATCAAAACGGCGGCCCGGACAATCGTTGGCATGCATCCTAAGCTCGACCTGCTCTTCAACAACTCAGGCGTTTTGACCTCTGAGCGGGTGATGAGCATGCAAGGGCACGAGTCAAATTATGCGGTTAACACGTTGGCCTCGTACGTCACGACGCAAGGGTTACGCCCGGCCCTGCGGACCCAAGACGCCGACGCGAAATCCATGATCGTGAACACGACCTCTTCAGCCCACAACGCAGCGAAGTCTCTCGACACCGCCACCCTTTCGGATCCCGAGGACATCGGCGGCCTTACGGGCGCCTATGCGACAACCAAATTGGCGCTGACGACCATGGGAACCGCGATGTCATCCGAATTAGAGGTCGAGGGGATCATGATCAGATCTATTTGCCCAGGTCCGGTCGTGACCCCAATGACCAAAACCAGCGATGCCATGCCAGGCATCTTGAAACTGCTGGTGCCGCTGCTCTTCAAGTCTCCGGATGTACAAGCAGCGAAGATGATACATGCGGCTCAAACCGAGAGCTATGGCGGCCAAACCGGAATCTACATCACCAATGGCAAGGAGAAGCCCCTCCCGAGCCTCGCTCAGGACGCCAGTGTTCAAGCCAAGCTGATGGCGAAGCTGTCAGAGGACGCGGGTTTTTGACGTCAGTAGGCCTAGTCAACCAAAGGCAGGTTCAACAGAACAAAGGAGCCAACCCGTTTTGAAAATCTTCCTAAAGATCGCCGTCACCGCCATCACCATCTTCTATGGCTTAGTTCCTGCGATCGCCGACCTGAACGAGACCCACCTGTTCAACCCGCTGTGGAGCGAACACGCCCGTTTTCACGGCGCTTGGTTCCTCGCATTCGCAGCAGGCATCGCTTTGGTTGCGCTGTTTCTGATTTGGGTGCGCGACGATGTGTTTCTACCCATCGCCTTTGGCCTGATGTTCGTGGCAGGTTTCTGGGTCGCGACGGTCTTTGGTCCAACGTACGGAGGGGCTTTGGTTGATGAAAACGGCTACGTGCAAACTGTCCTCGGCATAGAATCCAACATGTTCTTGTTCTCAGTCGTTGGAGCATTGCTGCTGCTTATGCTTATTCTAGCCAGGCGCGCATACCTGATAGAAAAATGAGCGACCGTCGATCATTTGCCGCCCTGGTTTTCGCGTTCGCCTTGCTGTGGATCCCTTTGGGGCAGCACGATTTTCTGACGGAACATTGGATGAAGGTCGGAACGTTCATGGCGCCGTTCCTGCTCCTGGTTGCCTTTAGCTTCTCGGATAAATCATCAACACGCTTTGACGCGCGTGCCGTCGCACTACTCCTGCTGATCGTTTATATTATCCATCAATTCGAGGAGCACTGGATCGACATCTACGGGCGGACCTACGCGTTCAAACCCAACCTCAATGAGTTCCTATCCGGCTTGCTCGGACGCGCAACTCTGCAAGAATTTATGTCGGATATGTCGGTCTTTGTGATCAACACATCCTTGGTTTGGCTTGTGGGCGCCCTCGCGGTCTGGCGCGGTCCGCAGCACGTGTTTGCCGCGCTCTGCATGGCCTCAATTGTGGTCGTAAACGCGGTAAGCCACATAGGTGCAGCACTGATCGCAGGAAGTTACAATTCTGGCTTGCTGACAAGCGTTGTGCTATTTCTTCCAGTGGGCATTGGTGCCTATATTTGGCTAGGGCGTGTCTCAAAGTCGCCCCTAAGGAACATTGCGGCAAGTCTCGCCTGGGGACTAATCGCTCATGTGCTGATGATCAGCGGTGTCCTCGCGCTGAACCAATTCAACCAAATCCCTGAGAGCGCATACTTTGCAGTCCTAATCGCGTGGTCTTTGGTGCCAGCTTTCATACTGCCAAATAAACTTGCTGAGTAAGCGCTCAGAGGTCCATAGCTCCTTTCTTTCTTATCAATTGTGGATAGCGCAGCGTGAAAATCGGATGCGGCTTTGTCTCGCGTCATGCTAGTTGCATAAAATACGCTGCGTCCGGCACCAATGGCCGCTCAACGCGCCGCATTGCAGCGCTAAAGATTATGCGCAGACGGCAAAATCTATGCTACGAGGGCGTACAGCAAGAATTTCAAATTCACAGATTGGGCTCAAAGCCGTCGTTCGCGACACTGGCGCCGAACGGCTGCTCCAGAGAAAGTGCATCACAGATTGCCAAACCTTTCTGAAATCCCGCAACGGGCCGCGCTCGCGTACGTGCGCGATTTTTGTCGGTCGACAAAAGCGGTGCTGCCGTCTGCTTAGGTGGAGATCTTCATTCTTTGCTTCAGTCGATGGTTTCTGCGACCGCGAAGCGCTGGAACGCATGTTGTAGGGCGATCAGAGTCAAACCTCCGATCGACGTCAGCGTTAACCAACTGACCAAGCCAGGCAACACTAACGTGGTCCCTAGCGTTCTGAACGTGACCAGCCCCACGGCCATCGATGCCGCGACAGCGAAGAAAACGAAGATTGTCTTCGCGATGAATTCGACAAGTGAGCGACCGAGAAATTCGAAGTCTGCCCGTCCCATACCAACGAGCTTTGTCGGAAACACGAGATGCACCGTGTTTTCGACTGCATAGACAAGAAACGTCAACGGAAAAGCAAAGGCTGCCAAGATCAGCGCGACTTGTGTCGTAACGCTTTCTTCGAAGACAAAGGCGCTCGCTATGATTGCCAGGGTAATGCCATAGGCCAGCAGCGTCTGAACCCCGAGTTGGCCCGCGCAAATGCGCCAGGGCGCGATCGGCAGCGTCTTGTAGATTTCCATCCGGCTCAGGTCTCCGCGAAAGTCGCAGACCAAATTTCGAGGCAGGATGAACCCGATGAAGACGTATATGATCATCAACGTTTGGGCTTGCGTAACCGGTGCGCCGAGCGCCGAGGAAATCGGCGCAATACAGGCGGCGAGACCAAGAAATATGATGATGAGTTTGGACGAGTTCCGCAATGCGTTAAGGGCTTGCCGGGCGGCGATCGGACCCAAGCCGCCCAGAATTGGCGCGCGACGGATCGAGCGCACCTCGGTCCGTTCTGTCGCCCAGAACGATCCACCTTGTTTGATACGTTCCCAGCGGTTGCTGAGGCGGGCATGCTCCGCCAGGGAGCGATCAGTCGTGCCTGCATCGAGCACGATAACAGCGCGCAAGAGGGTCGCATTAATGGCGATCGCAACAAGAGCCCAAAGCGCCAGGTCTGAAAGCGATGGCGCCACAAAAAGCTCGGCAAACACGATGTAGGGCATCAGGACGATGGTCCCGATCCATGAGTGTCGAAACTCCGACAAAAGGTCGAGCATCCCAAGGCCGGGCATGACCCACGCATAGATCACAAATGCCACTGCGATTGCGCCGAGCAACGCGGTAACGGGCCATTGGACACGCGCGAACCTGCTGGCGTCGAGCGCATGCCCCGCCATACTGATGACAGCGCTGTTCAGCTGAACGAACACGAGGGTCAGGAGCGTAGCGAGAAAGACAGACAGCACCGATCCTGCCGGCGGCTGCACAAGCAGCGTGACGAACACGCTGCTCAACGCAACGCCAGCGACATAGGCCGCGAATTTATAGACAATCAGATCCCGTCGGCGGAACGGCCCCGTAAAGAGAAAATTGATCTCGTTCGGCGAGAAATGAAACGTCGGGCCGGTCGTCATCACGACGGTAAGGAGTGACAGGCCAAGCATGCTGAGCGGCATGAACGTCAGGATCTGCTCGCCAAATGCCTGCCGGTCCAGCGCCGCGGATCCGAAGGCGCCCAGGCCCGAGGAACTGTTCGAAGCGATCAGAAACCAAACGATCCCCGCAAACGTGAGAGAGAAAATCAGGCCGCGCACGCTTGCCAGTTGTAACAAGCGCTGGCGCAAACCACCGCGCAGTCTCAAGATGAGAAGTTGGCGAAGGGCAGTATCCATCCCTCAGGCCGCCGCTGTCTCTGGGCTTTCGTCCGCAGCTTGAGTGATTGAGAAGTACACCTCCTCAAGGGCGGAGGTGCTGTCGGTATGACCGACCCCGCTCAAGAGGTCTTCCATGGTGCCAAAGCGGCGGCACTCGCCAAGGTTCAACACCATGATATGTGTGCACAAATTTTCAAACAGGCTCAAAAGGTGCGAGCTTATGATGATGGCCGCTCCGGCCCGCGCGCGGTCGCGGATTGCTTGTTGGATCCCTCGGATGCCTTGGGGGTCCAGCCCCGTCAGGGGTTCATCGAACAGGAGAACTTTGGGGTCATGCAAAAAGGCACAGGCGATGGCCACCTTTTGCCGCATGCCACGCGACAAGTCATGGACAAGCATATCGCGTTTGTGTGTGAGTTCGAATGACGCAAGGAGCGCTTCGGCATCGTCTTCGAAGTCGGCGAGTTTGTAAGCAGCCGCGGTGAAGGCCAGGTGTTCCCAAACCGTCATGGTGTCAAAGAGCCGTGGATCATCAGGAATGTAGCCGAGGTTCTTCTTGGCTGCGATCGGCGCCTGGACGACGTCATGGCCAGCGACCTCGAGACTTCCATTGCTTGGCGGGATAATCCCGCACAACGTGCGCAAAGTCGTTGTCTTGCCCGCTCCGTTTGGCCCGAGCAATCCGAGAATTTGGCCTGGCTGTACCTCGAAACTGAGGTTCTTGACGGCCGTGAAGCCTTTGTATTGCTTGCTGAAGTTCGTGACTGTAATCATCTGCTCTTCGCTCAACACCGTTGATTTACCGATGGTTTGGTGGGCCAGCATGCCCTCTGACACCGCCCAAGGCGTCGAAGAATTGCACCTGTTCGTGGCGATTCTAAGTTCATGATCGCTGTTTCAGACGAAAATTCAGTCCGGGTCAGCGCGAAGCGGGCGGGGGCCAGAGCCTAGTGCGCTGAACCTGCCTCAAACTTCGCGCTCGCGCCGACGAATGTCACTGGTGGGCCTGTCGCTCTCGCGCAACTTCGCTGCGTCTGCGAAATGCTACAGCCACTTGCTCGGCAAAACGGTCTCTCTGGAATCCATTCGATGCAATGCACCATCGTGGCATTGAAGCTCTCAGACGGTCGTCACGCCTCGGCCCAAAGCTGCCGTTCACCCACTCTTTGACATGCTGCGGCGCAGCCCGTCGAAGGTGACATTCGCCGCAGCTACACAACCAGTCGTTTGGCCGACGGCTGCATCGCCGGACAAATCGCCAATTCGCTGCGGCTGCGCCAATGGCAGCTATCCGAGCTTGGTGGGGCAAGCTGCTACTCGATCTTGAGTCGACGCAGACCCCATAGGAACAATGCACCCGTTCCGACAAACGCAAGACCGAATGGCAACTGGAGCGCCATATCCCGGTCGAGAAACTGCTGACCGACTCCGACAACAACACCGCCTAGCAATGCGCCCAGAGAGATCGTTCCCCAACCAAAGAAGCGATAAACACTGTTCACCCGACCCAGAAGATCATCGGGAATTGTCCTTTGCCGGTAAGAGACGGTGACTACATTCCACAGAGTGCCGACGAATGTCTGGGCAAAGAGCGCAAAGCCGACGACAAACGCGTTTGGTGCCATCATAGCAATGAACGGTAGCGGAATGATCCCTAGCGACAGGGTAAGGCTTCGCTGAGCACTTATCCGCGAGACGATGGCAGGGCATAACAATCCTCCTGCAACTCCGCCCGCAGCTCCGGCGGTCAACAGTAGGCCAAACCCCGTCGCGGACAGCCCCAACCGCTCCTGAGATACCAACACAAGAATGGTCGCAGCGAGCGACGCAAGCCCGTTTATGACGCCAAGAGACAGTGCAAGACGCCTCAAAACGGGTCTTTCCCAGAGCCAACGCAGCCCTTCCATCGTTTCAACACGCCACGATCTTTTTGGTGGAGCAACACGAGGCGGCAGCGCAATGCACCAGACCAGAAATGCGGCCAATCCAAACGCAACAGCATCTAACAGAAATGGTGCAGGCAGAGCATAGGCGATGAGGAAACCAGCAAGTGGTGGTCCAACAAAACGCCCAACGACTGTTTCAACAGTCCAGAGGCGTCCATTTGCGCGCTCCAAATCGTCCGCTGGAACGACAGAAGGCATAAGAGTCTGGGCAGCGTTGTCTCGAACGACCTCTGCGCAACCAAGAAGAAAAGCCAGCCCGGAAAGCGCAAGGATGTAAGGCAACGCCAGATTAAATTCTGATTGCGCTTCAATATTACTCGGCAGCGTCAAAATCAGACCGACGACGCCGAAGGTTAGAAGAAAACGGAAAACATCAGAGCGAACGATTAAGTTACGTCGATCTGAACGGTCGGTGATAACGCCCGCTGGGACTGACAACAACAGCCAGGGAAAACGTCCAGCAAAGGCCACTAAGCCGATGAGAAACGGATCACGAGTCAGCAGTGTTGCAAGCCAAGGAAAAGCGACACTGGCTATGCCATCCGCGAGATTTGTTGCGCCCGATGCTCCAATGAGACGGATGTAATTCGGGTTCCTTGCGAGAGTTGTCATGTACGAAGAGCACGCTTTCTGTCGACCAACGTCAACCTGAAACAGACAAAAGCCGACGTTCGAAGCGCTCGCAGCATCCGGAGGTTTGGGCTCCTAGTCGACCTCAGATGCAGTGCAACAACTGACGTTATTCGTGGGCATAAGGCTGGATTTAACGGCCCTTACTAGACATTCATCGTGTCAGCCTGTGCTGCAGTGCAGCTTTCTATAGCAGGCCATTCACTGCATCAGCGAGATTTGTGAGAGGCCCGAGGTCATCCGGGCGAGACGAAGAGGGCTTTCGCTACGGTTGCGCCGATGTTTGCTTTCTTGAAGGCGTTTGGTCAACGGCCACCACCAACGTCGAGGATACTGCCCGTGCAGTAAGACGCTTCCTCACCGCAAAGCCAGGCAATCGCTCCAGCGACTTCTTTAGCCGTAGCAGCGCGTGCCATAGGTACGTTTTTACCTAGTCGCCCGGCTCGATCTGGCTGGCCGCCGCTGGCATGAATCTCGGTCTCAATCAGCCCTGGGCGAACGCCATTCACCCGAATTCCTTGACCGGCAAGCTCTTTAGATAGCCCCACCGTGAGCGTATCGAGCGCGCCTTTGCTGGCCGCATAGTCAACATACTCATTTGGAGATCCGAGGCGAGCCGCCGCGGAAGAAACCAGAACGATCGCTGCTTCTTCTCCGCTCATCTGTTCTGGCAGATGGCGTGCGGCTTCACGCGCGAACAGGAATGAGCCAAGGATGTTTGTATCGAATATCGTCTGAAGGCGAGCGATTGACATGTCTGCAAGCGGCATCGACGGCGCAATGATCCCAGCATTGATGACAACCGCATCGAGCCTTCCGAATATCGCTGAAGCTTCCGCAAAAGCTCTTGCAACATCGTCCTCGCAGGTCGTGTCACTTTGGATTGCAAGTGCATTTCCGCCAGCCTTTTCGACGGCAGACTTGGTCTCACTCGCCGCGTCTTCCCCGGCCCGGTAGGTAAAAGCAATTTGCCATCCTCTTTGGGCCATCAGGATTGCGGTTGCTCGGCCAATGCCCCGCGATCCACCACTGATGAGAACTGCCTTATTCATCGCGATCTTTCTTGATTTCCATCTCGGAGCGCCAAGCCGAGGACAGTATCCACATCTTCGCTCAATGGTATGCTCCTTTCGAAGATATCGCGATGCGAGATCCATCGTGCATCGTACACGTCGTCTCGGGCTTGTGGTTCGCCAGCTATGTAATCACATCTTACCGCCACCAAATAGTAGTGGAATGCAGTACCACCTTGGGCGTCAGCAACGATTGTTTCTAATCCGGTCAGGGTGTGTGCTGGCTCAGCACAAATGGTTGTTTCTTCGTGCAGTTCCCGACATGCCGCTTCGCCGACCCCTTCACCAAAGTCTACATGGCCACCGGGAAAACCCCACTTCCCGGCGTCAGGTTCGTTCTTCCGACGCACTAGCAGGAGCTCATTGGTACGAAGGACAACGGCCAATGCGGCCAACTTAGGGTAAGTCATCAATCCGATACCTCATCACGTCTGTGCCGACAGTCACTGTGGTGATGCGCAAGCGTAACATGGGTTCATACAGAGCTCTCGATCTAGAGCGTTCAAAAGACAGCGGGGCTAGACAACTCCCCTATGCAAGTTTCGACTGAGCAATTGTTTGAGCGTCAATATCAGCCAAACACGAGCCCGCCATCGACCACGAGGTTCTGGCCCGTGATAGCCCGCGCCCATGGGCTTGCGAAGAAGAGAACGGCATCAGCGGCTTCTTCGGGTGTGGTCACCGATCGGAGCGGTGTCACGCCTGCTATATAGTCGAATACTTCGGCGGGCGTCGCGGCGCTTGCGTCGGTGGTTCTCAGCAAGCCGCCCGAGACCATGTTCACCGTTATGCCTTTGGGCCCAAGTTCGGCTGCGGTCGTGCGCGTCAGCGCGAGCAATGCGGCCTTGGCCGAAGTGTAATCATGGTATGGGACGACAGGATTTTGGACGAGGTTCGTGCCGATGGTGACGATCCGGCCAAAACCCTCTTCCGCCATGGCTGGTGCCGTTGCCTTAATCACGTTCAGCGCCCCTAGAACCGCGGTGCTGTGCTGTGAGGCCATCTCTTCGGCTGTTAGCCTCTCGAGCGTCGATCTGGCATCACCGTTGAAGCTGTAATCGGCTAGCGCATTATGGATGACAGTCGTAATCGGGCCAACATCCGCTTTGGCCTGCTTGACCAATTGCGCGACATCACCCGCCTCTTGCACGTCCGCGTGGAGGGCGATCGCCCGATCGCCGAGATTCGCGGCGAGCGTTTCCGCTGCGGCTTTGCTGTTACGGTAGTTGATCACCACCTTGGCGCCTTCACGGGCAAATGCGCTGGCGATGGCCGCGCCAAATCCACGCCCCGCCCCTGTCACCAACACGGTCTGTTCGCTCAGAGCTTTGCTCATGTTCTGTCCTTCCAAAGATCATAGAAATGGTGAACCGGCCCGTGGCCATGGCCAACTGTCTGTCGGTCCGCCGCTGCGATCGCGCCGGAGACGTAGCGCTTTGCCTCCTCAAATGCGGCGCTTGGTGGAAGCCCTTTCGCGAGCTGCGCAGCAATCGTGGATGACAATGTGCAACCGGTGCCGTGGGTGTTTTTTGTCGCGCTACGCGCGCCTTCAAGCCAATGCAGCGCCGCGCCGTCCCAGAGAACATCGGGGCTTTCATCACCCTCAAGATGCCCACCTTTCACCAACACGACGTCTGGGCCCATCTCGGCCAGCGCGCGGGCTTGCGATGCCATCGCATCGCGGTTGGTTGCCTCCGGCTGCTGCAGCAGTTTGGCCGCTTCTGGCAGGTTGGGCGTGAGAACCGTTGCCAAGGGGACAAGGGTCGTGCGCAGCGTTTCCATCGCATCCTCTTGCAAGAGGGGTGCGCCGCCTTTCGCGATCATCACAGGATCGAGAATGATGGGAATATTGCGGTGATCGCCGAGTGCTTGGGCCACAGCCAACGCAATTTCTGCCGTTGCGATCATCCCAATCTTAATAGCATCAACCCGGACATCGGCGAAAACCGCGTCGATCTGCGCTTTCACAAATTGCGGTGGCACAAGTTCTACGCCGGTCACGCCCTGCGTGTTTTGCGCCGTCAGTGCCGTGAGGGCGGCCATCCCATAGACACCATTGGCCGCGAAGGCCTTTAGGTCGGCCTGGATGCCAGCCCCGCCTGACGGGTCCGATCCGGCAATCGTGAGTACGTTTTTGATCATGATCAGTCCCCGGTCTTGAAGTGCAAAGCGCGACAAAGGTCTCGGGCCGCGCTTTCGGGGTCGGGCTGACCACAAATCGCCGAGACAACGGCGATACCGTCGCACCCGGTTTCGAGCATATTGGCGGCGTGTTCCTTCTTGAGGCCGCCAATGGCGACAGTCGGGAGCTGCGCCAGGCGGACCATCTCAGACAGTATCTCGAGCCCGATTGTCGGCTTGTGATCCGACTTGGTCGACGTTGGGAACACTGTTCCCAAGCCAAGGTAATCAACCAGACGCGCGTCCGCTGCCGTTACCTGTTCGGGCGCCTCACATGAAAGGCCGATTATCTTGTCATCGCCCAACCGCTGACGCGCCATGGCCAAGGTCACGTCGTCCTGACCGATATGAACCCCATCTACATCCGCCACCACGGCGGCTTCGAGATCATCGTTGATGACGAGCGGGACGCCTGTCCCCGACAACGCATCTTTGAGCGTGCATGCTGCAGCGATACGGTCGCGCGTCGCCGCGTCTTTATCGCGCAATTGCACGAAACTCACCCCACCCCGCACCGCTGCGGTGACCGTCTCGACCAAGGCGGGACCGGGGCAAAGGATCGGGTCGGTGACAAGGTACAATCGCAGGGTTTCGGAATTCAGAGCCATGAGACACGCGCTTCGCTGAGGTCACCCGGTTGCAACGTGTGGAGGGCATCGAGGAATGCGACCGAAAAACCGCCGGGCCCCTGTGCCCCCTTTGCCGCTCGTTCTCCCGCTTCGGCGAAATGCACGAATGCAGCGATTGTCGCGTCTAGGCTTGGCGCAACCGCGCCATAGGCCCCCACCAGTGCGGTTAGGGAACAGCCCAAAGCGGTGACTTTCGGCATCAGGCCGGAACCGCCGGTTATACGCGCGCTGCGCGTGCCATCTGTGATGAAGTCAACGGCGCCTGACACGGCAACTGTGCAGCCGTGGCGTTCCGCAAGGGCCAGGGCAGAGCTTTGCGCGTCAGTCACGCTATCGCCACTGTCCGCCCCTTTGCCAGAACCGGCACCCCCGGCGAGAGCGATGATTTCGGATGCGTTGCCCCGCACGATTGTGGGTTTGAGCGCCAACAAATCCAACGCCGTCTTGGCGCGGTAAGGCGTCGCGAAATGCGCGACAGGATCAAGCACCCATGGCAAAGCGGCCGCATTCGCGGCGATGGCGGCCGATTTCATGCTTTCCACCCAAGGGGCTGAAAGGGTCCCGATATTGATCGTCAGCGCTCCGGCGATGGACGCGAAATCAGCAACCTCTTCGGGGGCATGAATCATTGCAGGCGAAGCACCCGCCGCGAGGGTCACGTTCGCCGCGATGTTCATTGCAACGTAATTGGTGATGCAGTGAACCAGCGGCGTGTTCGCGCGCAATGTCTCTAAAGCCGAGTTGGGTGTCACGCGGTCTTTCCTCTTCTCATCGAGCGGAAAGACGCGCCAAGCCCTTAAGCCTGACACTGCCTCCCTCCGCCGGCATTATCCGGTTCAGGTTCAAAGGGTGCTTCTCAGCCTCGCGGCGCCCCTGACACCGTTTAACATAAGCTATTGGGAGGAGAGGTCAAACATGGTCGGAATTGCCGGGAATCCTCCTGTGAAGCGTTCATTTGAACAGCGTTCGGCATAGGCACCAGCGGCCCTGAGCTGCAGTTCATTTACTGATCAGGATGCTGCGGTCGCAACCCGAATTCCCGACATTCGCTGCAAGAGTGAAATCTGATAGAGGTCGAACTCACAGTTTGCGGACAAATCGCCAATTCGCTGCGGCTGCGCCAATGGCAGCTATCCGAGCTTGGTGGGGCAAGCTGCTACTCGATCT
>JBCBCN010000006.1:0-261526 GCA_038530555.1 Pseudomonadota bacterium
CTTGGTGGTGACGATGAGCGACAAACACTCCCTTAGCAAATAACCCTATTTGGTCCCATAAGCGCTGACTGCAGACAGCCCAACGAAAACGGGCGCTACGTTTTCGTTCACGTTTGGGGCTAGGGTTTAAGATCGATACGGAAGACTCACAGAGGACGGCAAACGGTCAAGTAACATCAGAGTGTCCAGACTTGAGGGGTATCCCGAATAGCCGCCATCTAACCGGCGGATCCGAGCCATCCAGTACAATCTGTTGGTGGCTTGCTTCTGCAGGCCAATGTGGCGGCAGTACTCCAAGATGTTCCAATAGGTGCTTTGTCTTGGCTCAAGTACTTTGAAGTTCTCCTCAGAGGACAAAGAAGGGGCGTGTGCAGCTTTTCGCAAGTCTTGTGCTCTGTCAGACTAAACAAGCCAAGTGTAGCTCGTACTTTCAAACAAGCATTTTTTCTTAGCGCTCGGCGAATTGAATGATTGTTAAAAAGGTACTTTGGCGCGGCACGTCGTTATACTGCGATGCCGACTATGCTCAACGCTTCCCATTGCATTCTTGTTTGCGTCTACGCGCCACAGTCGTGAGTAGATATCGCCTCCCTTATCCAGAGCGTCGCCACCACAGGAACCGTCTAACATTTCGTCAAAGACGTACGCCAGCATCAAGGAGAACGTCGCGCGTCGCGAGAGTTAGTGATCAAAGACATCTAGTGCTGATGTGCTCATGGAGGGTGTTTATGCCCCGGGACGAGTGGATATCATTGTTTCGCAAATTTCAACAAATATGTCTTACGGCAATCATTGTCTTCAATAAGGTAGTACGGTTAAGCATCGATTAATACCTTTAGGACAGACTAACTTTAATCAATCTAAAGGGGTGATTAATGCTTACGTCTAGCACTGACGAAATCAGAGATTTGATCGATCAAGCCTATAGAGACTGTCAGGTTGAAATCATTCGGAGCATGAAAAATACTATTTATTTTCCGATGTTTAAGACCCGTCGAGCCAAGTCGCAGACTGTGGCGAGCGCGCTTAGCCAGTCGTCGTCGCCTCGCTCAAATTTCACCCAAATCGGCTTTGAACTAAAGGAGATAGCGTAGATTAAAGCGCTCGGAGCCGAAGTGCGATCCGGCCTTGCTTGCTTTAACCAAATGGTTTTCGGCGGATTCCTACCGATAGTACGTGATCTATCGGCCGTTTCACGCCGCTGTCGGGACCTTTGACCGTCGACGATGAGCGAAAAACATAAACTGCACTTCGTGTTGGTGGTTGTTGCTTAGATCCATTGATCAAGAGAGATGGCAGGATGGATCCTACGCTTGCCTTGGTGTTTGCTGAAAGCTAGGCGACCCAGGGGACGTTACCGAAGTATTCATAATTTATTTAAACTTCTTCCTTTATGTGCTGCCCGCGAGGTTCACACATGAGGCCAGATGGATATTCTGTTGATTGAAGACGATGAGCTTGACGCGTTTCATACTAAGAGAATGGTAGCCAAGGTTGTCGAAAATGTAACGATTGTACGTGCTAGAACCGGAGACGAGGCAATTGACCTGGCGATGTCGCGCCGCAAACCTTTTGACTTCGTATTGTTGGACCATTTCCTGGTCAATGAATGCGGCGTGAACTTGGTTCGGCCGTTGCGAGGGGCCTGGGCCACCGAACACTGTCCGATTGTAATGCTTACCGGAGCCCATCTCGACGCAGTTCGAACATCTGCTCTCGTGAATGAACTCTCCGCTTTTCTCACGAAGCCAATATCCACTCAAAGAGTGACTGAAATCTTGGTCGAACGAAAGCTCTACTGGCGGATAGAAGACTTCCCATTGAACTTAGATAACTACCGAAAGGCAATCGCCGACTCCGACAGTTTCTTAGGCGCAGCTACCCTGAAAAGGCAAATTCAGAACGAAGTCCCGTAGGTCCCATCTGTGACTGGCCGGACCAGCGTTGCATCATTGTAACATCTACTATTCAATCACTTGCGTGGCATGTATGCGAAGCATGGCGAGGGTTCTTGTGGCTATTCCGGCGCTTGAGCTGCCGACAGCAGCCTATCGAGTGCAGATGTTAGATGCCGGCAAAGTTGCCGCCTCGGGCACGCTAGTACGGCTCAATAGGGTCGATACACTGGGACACAGGACGAGAGCTGGACGCGATGCCCAGCACTGGATGGTGAACTATCGCTCGAGGCGTTCGGTAAACTGTGACTTGAACGATGAACGCACAAATCACCGGGTGGTGGTGTCTGTTCCGCGCGTGGTCAAGACGTCGGCGCCGCCCTCATCGCGGCGGGACAGCTGCTTCACTGTCGGCGATACTCTGGGGGACGCTACGCACATCAGGAAACTGCCGCTACGCGGTGTCGTCTGCGACGGGCGAGTAATTGCTAGGCAGCAGAACATAGACCCTAGGTCTGCAACGGACGCGCACACCGAGCAAAGAGCGGAGCGCAAAGTATTTCAAACGGCGGCTTCAAACGTCTTCGCACTGAGTTCGGCTGGAGCGGGCGACGGAACACAAAGAAGACTGTCAAAAAGCCATGTCCGGATTCCGGTGGTCAGGTCACCTACATCAAGAGGACAAAGGCCTGCTCGTTTTCAAGATTTTCCTTATCTGCAGAATTGTGCTGATCTATCGTATCATCTCAGGAACTAGGTAAGAGCCAGCGCTTATCGGCTCGCAACCTAACTAATTATTCGCGCCGAAGGTCATGGACAGCTGTTAAGTCTTAAGGATTGTGACGAAGAACAAGCCGAAACAATAGGCAAAAGCAATACCAAACAAAAACTGTCACTTGACCACCAGCGACATACGCCATGATTGCGGCGAAATGCCCATGACCAGCGCGGTAAGACAGGCCTGCGGCCCAAGACCCTCCAACAACAGCGACAAAAATGACTACAACCAAGCGCATGGTTTGAATGTGTCGACTAATGGTTAATCGAGCGTAAACGGCATTGCAAAGCGTCACCATTGGCTAGGTTGGCCACATTGCTTGATCATCGCTCATGAAGAGTGCGTAAGGTGCAGCAACTTAAAGGCTTCCCGAAGCTTTGCGGTCAATACTCTGCAGCCAAATTAGTTGGAAGGACCCATTCAGCCGAAGCTTAGAAAGGACCGTGCTCAAAACTAATGGTCGCTAGAAGATTCGCGGAGAGAAAACCTAACGATGCTAAAGTGGGCCAAACGTTAACTTTTCTTCAATTGAACGAGGTTCAATTCATGACCCTTTAACCAGTCGAGGTGTATCAAAACACGGTTCTGAGTAGGCCCACTAAACCAATCAAAGTACTATTTCTTTTGCTATGTAAAATACTCAAGGGCTTTGGCCTTTGAGTAAATATAGACTAGGCTAAAGAAAAAATTTTGAAATTTTTTCCTTCGACAGTGTATCTGTCGCCTTGCGTTGCCCAAGCATTTTTTGCGATGCTAGCTCAGTTTGGTTGAGCTGCCTCAATAAAGTGGTTCGGTTTCAGTGTTGATGCGTGACGGGTTTGGGGGCTGCGGCAGCGGTGCCAGTGAAATGGTTCCGCATGGCTGAGCCGGCCACTGCGCGACCTCCAGAGCTAGCGGCTGATAGCCTCGGGACGAGTGCGGGCGCTTCGTGTTGTAGGGCTTGCGCCACGCTTCGATGACTATGTAGGCCTCAGACAGGCTGTAGGAGAAGCTCGCCGTCGAGCAGTTCATCCGTGAGTTTCGCGTTGAAGCTCTCGCAATAGCCGATCTCCCCTGGTATGCCCGGCTCTACGGAGGCCGTTTTCGCGCCAACCGCGGCGATCCATTGCCGAACCGCCGTGGCCACGAATTCAGGAATGTTGTCAGACCTGATGTTGTCTAGGACACCTCGCAGGAAAAACCGGTCCGACAGCAAGTCGATGACATCTGTTGATCGCAGATGCAGGTCTATCCGGATCGCCAAACGCGCCTGCGTATACCCATGGTTCAGGTTGAGCATCCGGAATCTCCTTCCGGTATGGGTCCCAACCTTGACGAATTCGTTGGACCAGACATGGTTGGGTTGCTCCGGCCGCAGACAGATACAAGAACTGTCGTTGAACCAGAAACGCCCCCTCTTCGGTTGCTTCTGCAGGATCTGCAGCCTCTCCCGCCGCCAAATCCTTGCAACCCGCTCCACGTTCACGACCCAGCCAGCGTCACACAGCAGGGCCGCGATCCGCCGATAGCCTTAACGGCCCTACTAAGATGCGAGAGCGATGATGTCCGTGGTGAGAGCCTGCCCGTCGGGACGCCCGCGATGCATTTTACGATGCGTTGAGCAGTGTTAGCTGAGAATACAGCTGGCGAGCCGTTCGGACTCACTGAACTTGTGCATGACGCGATCGACACAACGTCGGCAGCGCGCGGGGCTCAGAAGTTTCCCGAGGCTGCCTCCTTAAAGATCTGCTTCTCCAGTGTAAGATCCGACACGGCTTTCCGAAAGCGCTCGTTCTGCTTCCCCAGTTCCTTAAGGCGCTTGAACCGGTCGGTCTTTAGGCCGCTATACTTCTTACGCCACCGATAGTAGGTAAATTGCGTGACACCGATTACGCGTACAGCCTCGGCCACCGACTGGCCTTAGGACACCCAAATGTCGACCTAACGCAGCTTCGCGGCAATTTCTCGGGGCTTGTGTTTCTTCTGGGTATTCCTTCGTCCTCCATCTGGCTCGAAAGCCTACTTCAGGAAGGGCCACTTTTCAGGGGGTGCAGGCCAGAGTGTCCTATGCGGCTGGCTATTCTGCCCAATCATCGTTAAAAATTTCGTCAATCGGTACCGAAAAACGCTGCCTCAAGTGCGCGACGCTCTTAAGTCAGTGTAAACCAGATCAAAATCACTTGGCGGAAGATGCTAAAATTATGGCACGGTGCGCTAGTGAAACGTGCCCTCATAGTTGGCTAACCGTACCGTCAAATCTCAACCTTTAAGCCATGGACGCTTCGAAAACTCGGTGCGGAAATGTGATGTCGTTGAAGCGTGATGATATTTTGATTTGTCTTGTGGGAACACAATTAGAAGAGGCCAGATACGCAAAGCAGTTTGCTGTTGGAATTGGATGGTCGACAAAATCGTTTGCGGGTTTGATAGCCCGGATTCCTCGTATACTGCAGCACAACCCGCTATTGGTTTTCTATCGATATCATTGGGGCTCAAACCTACGCTCCGAAATTCATCGCAGATCTACGAGTGAAGAATGACGGCCCTAACATTGTGGCCCATGGCGGCCTGATCTTGCCAGCGCTGATAGACTAGTTCAGCCGCGCCGGAGCCGAGGTATAAATCATTATATAAAGCTCAGCGTCTTTGATCGAAAGGAATACAAGAGTATTTGGGCAACCCACTCTTTCGAGTGAATAAGAGCGCAAGGCGACCTCTTACATGTGCCGCCTTCACTCCAACTACTGGAGCTTTCTTAGAGGAAATATCCTTTGAATTATTTCTTATTTACGCAAAGAATAGGGGTGTTTCATGAGATCTATAATTAGGCCGCATCTGCGAGCTTCCTACGGCGCGATGAGAAGGATGCAACTTGAATTAGAGCTGGAAAAAGGTCTTGATATTTTACTTGCTCGGGAGGTACGGAGATCTGAAAGATTGCTGGAACAAAAGGTATTTCTTGGTGAGATGTCTTTTCTCCCCCTTGGGCTTCAGATAATGTACGACCTGGGGATTGCTTCGTTGGGCCGAGACCGCGACCACTTTCGTCGAGAAACTCATCAAGCGCTTGTTCCAAGCGAAATGATGTTCTGACTAAACCTTCATCATAAAATAGATCACATAACTCTTGGAGTAGGTCATAAAGGGAGCGCTCAGAAATCCACTTCTCTTCGGTAAATTGAGTCCGAATCGGCATCACCATACCCCCCTTTTTAACAGATAAACTTCACTGAATATCAGTGAAGGGCATTAACAAAGCTTTAAAATTTAGGTGAGAACTCTAGGACGCTGCAGAACAAAAGACTTCTGCGATGCCCAAAGAGGGCTTCAAAGATTATTGATAAGGCCAATGAGGCTTACCGGCTGCACTGCTCTTGCACGGTAGACGCGGCTCAACCAAATGGCTCAGTGGAAGTTTGCCTAGATGGCTTCCGCCGTCTCGAGTGGGTTTGTTTAATAATCGCTTCGAAATACACTTTTAATTCTCCTCTCTCACGGCTGCATATAACGCATAGCATTAAGTGAAGTAGTATGCTGCGATGTGACGTTTCATTATTTGTTTGTGGTTTCCCAAACCCTTGTGGCGAGATTTTTTAATTCTGGAAGAAGCAGTTTTCTTTATTTACCGATAGGTAAGGGCGCATGGCAAATTGGCCGAAATGAAGAACTTTGAATACTAATATTTTATTTGTTGCCATTGGCACTGAAGGAGTGCTTTAGTATCTTAAAGCAGACGTTGACAACGACTCATTGTCGAGGCCAAAGCCTTTCTACGAGCATTTTAAGTTCATTGAAAGAGTCATTGAGACTGGCTTTGAAGTTTTTGTCTGACTTGGGCGCGTCGCTGTTTGGGTTGTTCGCGGTTCTATCAATGGTTATTGGAATTTGCTCTTGGAAAATGTTTTGATTTTATAAATGGAAATTTGTCAGCCAAAAATGAAGTCGTCAGCGCTCAGGTGGAGGAGCGGATCGGAATGCAAATTCAAAAAAATAATAGAGTAATCATCTTGAGTGCTTTTTACTGTCAGTGAATACTTTCCGCCTTCGTGTTGAGAGATTAGTTCGATATTTTTATACGTTGTAGATTTCCATTCTGTAATATCGATGCGGTCCTTCCCGAGTTCAAAATCGAGTATGGTGTCAGGGTCTACAGAGGCATCAAAAATAAATACGTCAGCGCCATCGCCACCAATTAATGTATCTGTGCCATGGCGTCCACTTAGTGTATCATTCCCAGTGCCACCCCAGATCTGATTTGCTTGAGCGTCTCCTCTCAGATCGTCGTCGAAGCGGGTACCTTGCAGGTTCTCTATCGATCTAAAGACATCTCCGTGAGCGTCGCCAGTGTTGAACTGCGACATTTGGAGATTGGCGGTAAGACCGTCGTTAGAACTCCAGTAGGCAGCACGGTCGACGCCTGCTCCACCATCAAGCAAATCCGCGCCTTGGCCACCCAACAGGATGTCATCATCGGCCCCAGAAACAATGGTATCGTCACCGAAGCGACCGTGGAGGGTATCACTCCCAGTGCCACCCCAGATCTGATTTGCTTGAGCGTCTCCTCTCAGATCGTCGTTGAAGCGGGTACCTTGCAGGTTCTCTATCGATCTAAAGACATCTCCGTGAGCGTCGCCAGTGTTGAACTGCGACATTTGGAGATCGGCGGTAAGTGAAAGCATCGACAGCCAATAGTCTGCTGTATCCCAACCGGCTCCCCCGTCCAGGAGATCCGAGCCACCGCCACCAAAAACACGATCATCCCCAAGGCCAGTTGCAATTGTGTCAGAAAAACTTGATCCAAAGACGACATCTGAACCTGACGATGAAATAATTCGAGCTGACTGCATTCCAGCTATCACAAGCTCAGCATCTCCGTACGGCGAGGAAGTATAACTTCCATCCACCATGTCCACCAGCCTCAAGGCTGAAAAGTCATATCGTGTGTCCCGTGCAAAGCTATATCCAACGACCTCAAAACTCTGATTGAACTCAGTTTGAATAAATCGTCCCTCTACCAGACCATTCGCCGCTGGAAGCTCACCGTCCGGTAACAAATAAGCAACCGAGAACGCAGCGGCTTCAGGTGCCTGGAAGCCAGCGCCGTACATTGCATCTAGATCAACAACGCCGAACCTCGATCGCCAGTCTTCTGGCACAGCACCTGTGATCGACTGTTTCGAGATAACGCCCAATGGTCCAAAGGACTTGATCAGCTCCCCAATATCCAACTTATGCATCAAGCCAACGCGGTTAGAAATTTCATTGACCGATAGGAACAAAGAAATATTTTACTCGTTAGCAAAGATATAGGTATTAACTTTATCAGGATCTCGGGTTTTAAACCCCAAATGCTCAACTCTTGTTTTTCCTGGTAGTTCTTCCGCCATCCAATCAAAGAATGTTCCACCTAGAAGAGTGACAGAATCTCCATTGGTTGCTGTCCTACTAAGTGCGCCCACAAACTGTGTGTCAAAACCATAGTAGAAGCCGTTATCTACGCCAGCCGCCGCCAATTGATCAATAAATTCAAGCATCATCGAAGGCTGCTTTGAACCGAGGTCATGCCGATCTGCTAGACGTGATTGATAAAATGCTTCAAATTCCCGATTGCTGCCTGCTTAGAAATCAGTATCTGTTACTTGGTCTGCAAAATCGACCCTAGCTTCGCTTCTTGTGTAAGAACTCTTTGCCCAGCCAACAGTAACTTCGGGCCTCGTCGACACTCCGAGTTCTTCGAAACGATCAAACCACTCTGCTTGTGCACTTCGTAAAGATTGAGATACAAAGCCGGCTGACAAGCCATCAGATACCCCCTGGAAACGAGGGACGTATCTTTGGAAAATCATCTCGTCGATAGACGACAACCCGACCTCATCAAATTGCTTAGCTAGGATTGCTACATCATCCGACGAACCAAAAGCAGGATCTCCCGCCGGTTCGCGCAAGAAACGCCCCATTTGAATGGACACGCCGACCTCTATGCCGTGTGGATTGAGACCAGCATCTGTTCTCTCTTCTACATACTGCTTGATGAAGGAGGCCACGAAATTGTAAAACGCACCAGTCCCCCCCATCCTCGCTAGATGGTTCAGTTTACAGGACGCCACTGCATCTGATATTGGACCCGTATAGTACTCTTGGCCTATTTGCAGTACAAAGTTCTCCGGAACCACCCCGAAGTGACCAGACAGCAAGCGATTCAGGAAAGTCGATAGATCATGAACAATCCCAGCAAAATCGACTTGAAATACTGTCTCTGGCATAACTGCGCTTGGATCCACAATTATGTATCGCTCTTCTGGAACCAACATTGTAAAGCCAACGTCGGCAGAAATTGCAAAGCTCATCGCCTCACGCAAACCGTCCCTTGGAAACCCAACAGTCGAGATGATGTTATCATGCGAAAGGTCATACGCATAAACCGATGGTGTTCCGTCAGGACCATATGCATTGATCCACCGATCATCGGCCAGATTCGCGGGGCCGGTAGGTGTAGGATCAACTATCCCCTCACCTGGCCAACGAATTCGAGATACTCCTGCTGCTTCCGCCGCAATTTCAAAGTTATCTGTGCGGCGGAACCGGAGCATATCTGCGCCAAATAAATCCGCCGTAATCTGGTGGCTGGTATGAAATACCGGAGAAATTCTTTCAGTCAAATAATTTACCCTCAATCTCCTCCGCTGAGGGTATCACATCTAATAGGTGTTTTTTTATGAATTATTGTTGAATAAGACTATGCCAAATCGGAATGATCATTAAAAGAAGAAGAAATTTCCCTAAAAATATGACCTAATATGCCTCAAGTATTGAGTCGTCTTATGGGTTCCGCATCTTGTTCCGGCTTTTTCCTCACCGAATGTCGATTATGATTTCCCACACCTATACACTTACGTCGGAATCAACCAAAGCTCAATGATCCAAAGGGACGATGTTCGATTGGTGCTCTCTTACTCCGATCCTATTCTCATTCATGGATACAGTTCGCAATAATCCTTGCGGATGAGCCAATCTGAAGTAGATAATCCTCGATATCAAAATCCTCTGCCAGAAGCACTATTTCGCTCAAAAATTGCACTTTCATTATCGCTTCAGAAAGACTTAGTGGATTAAACTCGAGGATCGTCGCTTCTTTAGCGCTGATCTGAGTTTGGATATTCTGGATTTCGGTTTCCAGCTCATTTATCACTTCGAGATGAACTTCGATTTCTTCTTTCCTGCGATCTAAGTCATAGGTAATGAGTTCATCAACACGCCTGGATTCAGCCGGACTGTAGGCTTTTTCTATGGGTGATTCTTCAACATCGTCCGGAGTGTTCTCAAATTCGGTTGACTGAATTTTTTCGGCGACGATGTCTTGCCTAGAGATCAGTGAGTCACAGATGCTCTGGAGCTGCTGATACGAAATTATCATAGATCGGAGAGACGATTGCATGCTTGATGGGCGCGAATGCAGGTCGCCCCCTCTTCCAGACAAATTCAAACTTCTGGGCGAGACGGTATCATACGGCAATGTTAGCGGCCTCCCATCTATGCGCTTAGCCGACAGAGTGAAGCGGCATTGGCGAAACAATCTCAGTACAAACAAAATACTCTCGAAGTTTGGTAAAGAAAAACTTAAATTATCTTTTTTCTTTGCGACAAAGTCTGAGCTAACGACCGACATTCGGACACTCACGTAAGTTACGATATGCTGTCTGCTGATCTTCGACAAAGAGGAGAATGAGACCTTGTCCACCGTTGGTCCGAGGACATTGGTCGAATGATGTCGAAACAAATGCAGCATTCGCCTGAATTCTTCGGGAAAGTAGGGCTGCAAGCGCAGAAGGGTTAGCAGACTGTTGTCGAGTTGGCGAGCCGGTTAGGATTTTACCTTAAGATAATCCACACTTGAAACGAGCCTTGCTGGAAGGCGCATCCGGCATGCTCGAACGCGGCGGCAAGAAGACTCCTGAGATTGATCAAAAGCAGATCGAGGAGCTGCATGCCAAGATCGGGGATCTGGCTACGGCCAATGATTTTTTTTGTCCAGAAAGCTCGAGCCGTGGACCGGCAAGTGAGACAGAAGATAGTTGAGCCCTCCAATCCCGACCTGCCGATCGGCAAACAGTGCAAGTTGCTTTCGATCTCGCAGTGGTCGTCTTACTACCAGCCCAAGGGCGAAACGGTGCTGATCCTGATGCTGATGCGCCAGATCGACGAGCGGTACCTGGAAACGCCGTTCTTCGGGGTGCGGCGGACGACCTGGCATTTGCGCAACGGGGTCATCTGGTAAACGACAAGCGCATCCGCCGGCTCATGCGGCTGATAGGGCTCATGCCGATCTACCAGAAGCCTAACACCAGCAAGGCGGCGAAGGGACAAAAGACCGACTCCTTACTGCTGCAAGGGCTGCGCGTGATCTGACCAAATCAGTAGCGGACGGCCGACATCACCTATCTGCCGATGCTGCCAGGGTTCCTTTATCTGGTTGCTATAATGGACTGGCACACCCGCAAGGTGCTGGCCTGGCGCATCTCGAATACGCTGGAGGCCGACTTCTGCATCGAAGTACTGAGCGAGGCTATCGCCCGCTTCTGCTCACCCGAGATCATGAACACTTACCGGGGCTCGCAGTTCACTTCCTTCGCTTGGACCGACCGTCTGCGCCGCTCAGGCGTGCGCATCTCAATGGATGGTAACGGCCGGTTCCCCGACAACATCTTCGTGGAACGGCTCTAGCGATCCTTGAAATACGAGTGCATCTATCTGCACGCCTGGGAGACGGCATCAGAGGCAAAGACGGGTGTCTGCAAGTGGATCGAATTCTACAACTGCAAGCGCCCGCATTCCGTCCTTGGCGGCAAGCCGCCAGCCGTAGTCTATTGGCGGAGAAAAAAGCTAACGAAACTTGATCAGCGAGAGCGAAAAGTGGCTTAACGTACGCAGAATCCTGTCCAAGGATTGGGGAATAGCTCAATTCGACTGCGCACTGCTTCGAGCAAGACTTGAGGAATTACTAGTTTGGTAAGAGTTTGCGTGGCATTTCCAAGCCCCGATTTAATCCTCTCTGATCCCACTAGAGCGGAGTGTCCGTATGTTTTCTATCTTAAGAGGAAGTGATGCACAATGCGAAGGCGTTTGCAATTTTTGGTTTTGCACTGTTCCAATGACTCCAGGGTCGATACCCTGCCTCGCGGTTTCATTCATTCCGCGAAGCGCCCGTCTCACGGCGCTGTCACCCCAAGGTTCATCACTATAGCTTTCGTAGACCATTCGTGCAAACGAATACGCATACGCGTCCTCAGAAGTCTCAAGCGACATCGGCTCACCCAAATAACTCATTAGCTAGGATGATTTGGATGTCGAAACTTAGTTGATAAGTCGTTAAGCGCGCACAAGTTCGAGTAGGCGAGCGCTAGCTCTTCACTGGCCCAAGTCGTCGACGTGGCACCTATCTCGGGGAATTCATCATTTTTGCCGCCGGAATTTGAGGATGGCATCATCTTCTTCATCGGAAGGACAGGTAGAGGGCGGATCAAACAGAGGAGTTCCCCGCTGTTCCTTAAGGGCACTTTGAGCGTTAGCGTAGATTTCGCTGCGGCAGCATCTATATGTTCTATCAATCAACAAGCTTATTTCTTCTGACTGTATATTTAACATTTGGCAATCCTCTTGGTCTGGTAAGACAACGTAACGCCACACTTGTTAAGAAATCTTTAAATTCTCTCTGCTTTAGTAAACAATCATCCCTTACTCGTGGATTGTTTCACTTGACCGGAGGGAAAAGACGGTAAGATGGCCAGGGACGACGTGGACATTGACTTGAAACAAGCCAATGCCGCGCGATCTAAGCCGTGTCTTTACCTAAAAAAAGACTATTATCAATCGCTTGATAGGCAAGGAGGCTCACTCCAATTGGTGCGTAGTTGATGCCTGTCTGTTAGACGATTGCTTTGCCGATCAAGTGGATGAAAATTAATCATTTATTAATCTCAGGGGCCGATTGTTTTGTGATGAACGTTGTCATGACCCTTATTTTCGCACTAGTAGCAAGTATCCTTTCTGTGTTTTTTTCTATCAGAGCTGATGCGGATTTGTTTGCAATATGTAAGGCCTATATTTTTGGAGGGCAGCTAGGCGCTCTCGCTTGGCTAGGGTTTTGTCTTTTTTCAGTCTCACTTAATAAAATGTTGACGAGTTTTAAGGGTGACTAAGCGGATTAACCTTTCGCCATCATTCGGGCCGGTTTGATCTGGAATTTTCCAGTTGGGTCTCAGTATAAAGCGCGTCGACCGCAACAGTCTCAAGCGCTGGCGCAGTGGTTTTGGTTCAGAACTCCGTTGGAGACAGGTATCCGAGTGCCGAATGTGGGCGCTTGGTGTTGTAGTAGTTTCGCCAACGCCGGATTTCCTCGCAGGCGTGTCGGATGGATCGGAACCAGTGAAGGTTCAGGCATTCGTCCCGGAATTTGCCGTTGAAACTCTCCATGAAGGCGTTTTGTACGGGCTTGCCAGGCGCGATGAACCGTAGCCGTACACCCGTCCGCTCGGACCAATCAAACATAGCTTTGCTGATGCCTTCGAGGCCGTTGTCTAGGATCATCTCCTCAGGGAGGCGCAAGCGAAGGGCCAGATAATCGAGGAACCGAGCTACGCGCTACAGGGATAGATACGTCGACAATCTGGCCAGGGCAGAACCGGCTGTGGTCGTTGACGATGTTGAGCACCTGCAACCCGCGAAAGTGAGCGAGCTGGTCGCTGACGAAGTCCAAGGACCATCGTTGCATCGACCTTTCCGGCACATGCGGCGCGCCGCGATCGCGCCTAGGCAGCTTGCGGCGCTTCTCGGTCAGAACCTGCAAGCCATGCTCGGTGAAGAGCCGGTACGTGGGCTTATGGTTCACAACGAGACCTTCCCGCCGAAGTATCGCATGCAGACGCAGATAGCCGTATCGCCGCTTCTCAAGCGCCGGTTCCTTCAAGCGTTTGATCGCTGCCTGATCGCCTTTTGGCAGCGGTCGGTATTGCTGCACCGACCGTGCTAAACCAACGATCCGGCAGGCGCGCCGCTCGCTGAACCCGCGCTCGCTCATCAGAAAGCCCACAGCTCGTCGCTTTGCCATGGGCTTGCCAATGCTTTTTGCAGTGGATCCTTCATTGCGGAGATGTCCAGCAACTAGTCCGCGACGATCCGCTTTGGCTTGGCATCCTCTGCCTCCAACGCACGCAGCTTCTTGGCGTCACCAGCTTTCATGCCGTCAGACTTCTTCCGCCAGCTATAGAAGGTGGCCGAACTGATGCCATGACGTCGAAAGATGTCGTCTGTCTTCGCGCCAGCTTCGCTCTCCTTAAGCACGCCGAGGATCTGTTCTTTTGAAAAGCGCTTCCGCTTCATGGGTCTTCCTCTTTCGTCATTCAAAGATGGAAAACTCCAGTTCGAAATGGCCAGGATATCGGGGGAAAGATTAATGCGAAGAAGCTGCGCACGCATAAAGACTAGAGTAAGTTAATAGAACGTCATTGGTATGAGATCATTGACGAATACATCTGCAGTGCATGCTTGCGGAAGCGATGTTGGACAATACCGCGCTGACCATAACCATCACTAGTCTCACTCAAGCCTCGCTATCTAGACGCCCCTCAAGTACGCAAACCGTTAAAAGGGAGGCCAAAATCTGAACATAGCTTACTGAGAAAAACGCGGACTCCCAAGGGCGTAGGCCAGCATATTTTCAAATATCGCGCCCAAGAAAGCAGTTTCCACTTTTCGCGTGATCAAAGTCACCGCATTCCGAATTTCATTTCTACACTAAATTGCTTTACACCAACGGTTAAGCAAGTCTGAAAAATTGATCGCTATGATGAATTATCCGTATATCAAAAGCGCCCGTCACCAGAAAAGAGGCTACAGTAGCCATCCACTGCTAAGTGTTCCTCTTCGTGACGGCACTCATCGCCGACATTCGCTGTCGGGCTTCGCCCGCGTACTTTCGGATCATTTCTTTTGTAGCATGCCCGCTGAAGGATGCTATTTCCTCATCACTGCAACCCGCCCATGCAAGTTCTTGTACGCCGCGATAACGGAGCGCATGCAAATCATACTGTGCGACGCCCAAGCGGTCGCGCTCCTGGCGCATAATCTCCGCCATTCGTCTGTACGACATTGGGCGACCGTCCTGGAGCGTAAGTATATGAAAGCCCTGCCTAGGGGCTTCTGATAGCGCATTCTTGAGGATTTTCGTACATGGCAGATATAGCTCGAGTCCGGTTTTGCTCTGCTTAACTCTTAGGCTGTCTCCGTCATAATCGCTCCACCGAAAATTGACCCAATCGCTTGGCCGCTGAACACTGCCAACGCCGATTTCGAAGATTAGCCGAGGTAGCGGTTTTGCCTCAGATCTCCATTTGGCCACCGCGGAGTCACTCCAAGGTTTATGTGGCTGTGTCCGTTCTATTGGGGTCTTGAGTCGCCGGACGCCCTTTGCAGGGTTCTTGCTTGTCCAACCTAAATCGATTGCATGCTCGAAAAGCACAGACATCACCGCGGGTAGATAGTTTGCAAATCGAGTGCGATGCTTGTTCTTTTCCATAGCCGCTAGCACATCCTTTCTTGATGTACCTGTGATATCTCGATCCGCATTACATTGCAGGATGTATAGCAATACCCGTTCATAGTCTTGTCGGGTTCTAAGTCGTAGACAGCCCCATCGATCAGACTTCTTGTATGAAGTGATCAGAGCAGACCAAGAACGTTTCGCGGTTCCTGCATTGCAGTTTACTATTTCCCAATAAATTCGATCGAATTCCGGTGTATTAGGCGTCGCATGTATTCTTTGGTATCGGCCGCTACGTCTGACATACCAATAACCAGGTTTCGCCTCTTTGAGATACGGCTTTCTCTCTATGGCCATTCCATACCCTGTTCAGTGTGTGTGCTTCGCAACCAATTCATCAGCTCATCCCTTCGCCACCTTAACAAAGGTCCTATTCGTTTTGCCGGTGGCAACACTTGCTGCTCGACGAGGTTAAGGAACTGGTCTCGACGTAGGCACAGTAGCTTCGCCGCCGTCTTTGCATCAAGAAGTTCAGGTACCATTTTCATATCTCTTATGTTGTAATATTGAAGGGAAGCATGAGGGAAGAGTTGGAGAACTCTATTCAATTTCGGATTTGCGCACAGAAAGGCTACTCCACCGGTCTTCTGGCGTGCTCAAATCCTTTCGACCCCTCCCCCACCTTTCAGCGGTTCGCGGGGTGCTCGGGATCAACGGGCCAACCATCCGGGCCGCGTTGCTCGGAATAGCCGCGCCGCTCCAGGCGCTGTTTTGTGGTGTCGTGGTGATCCGCGCAAAGCGTTTGAAGATTTTCAGGATCAAGGAATAGGTCAAGATTGCCGCGATGCGGTTTTATATGGTCGGCCACAAGGAAGCGGCGGCGGGGATCGGACTGGCGGGCGCCTGTCATATCGAGGCTACCGTCATTGATCACGCCGCGCTCGAGGCAAAAACGACAAAGCGGCTCGCGAAGCTTTTGCGCTTTCGCAAGCCGCTTCCATGCGGTTTTGTTGTAGAGGTGCTTGTGGGGCTTGCGGGAGGTGTATTTGCTCATCGCCTACATCTCCGAGTGTTCACGTTTTGTACCCCAAGCCGTTCCTAAAGTCAAGAAAAACCGCACATTTCGTTTTTAGTGGATTTGCTGATCGCTGTATTTTGCAATCTTCTCAAGTGTTTGAAGTAGGTCTTGAGCCAGAACGTCCCGCACCCTCTTTTGATTCGACCAACCATGGGCGCGCAGGACGTCCGCGATATCGCATCCGTTGACCGCTACCGCATCAAGGAGGGCCTTTCCTGTTATCCGGCGTAGGCCCCGAACTTGGCGTTGAGGTGCCATGACCACGCGCGGCGCGCCGCGTACAAACCGGCGATCCGCACGCGACCATGCCCAGCGGTTGGCAATGCCCTCACCCAGCCGGACCATCGCCATCGCCTGAAGCTTGCGCGTCATGCCGCCATCTGACGCGAACGCATTGCCACCGCCCGATGGTGAGCCGATTAGATTGGCTGCGCTACCCATCGAGCCGATGATCTCATGGGCGGCGGCGTAATGCAGCGCGGCGCGACGGGCGGGATCATCTCGGGATAGATCGGCAAGAACCTTGGGCAGACAGCGGGTGGCGGTGCGTGTGCCGGGCTGCTTGGGTCCGGTGTCGCCGTCGGGCGTGCGAATATCCTCGAGCGCCACGGCGGCGGCGGCAAGCCCCGATGCGCCCCGCTCACCTAGGCCTTGCCTCGACCTTTGCCGGATATCAGCAGCAATGCCGATCATCTCGATTGTCAATTGTTCCGCGAATTGCCGGGCAGTTCGGGGAAAGAGGGCGCGATCAGTCATTCTATAAACTCCAAGGGGAAAGTTTGCGTTTGTTTCCTAGCGTTTAGGTGGTTTACAAATTAATAACAGGGAGGTAGAAACGCCTTCCTCCCCGATTAGGGATGAAGGAAAAACCAAAAACCTCCCCTTTAATATCTGTTATTATTGAATTTTCTAATATTTGGGGACCTAGGGAAGAACTTTTCACCTTTTACATATATGAAAAAATTTCCGGCTTTGGTCTTTGCGTTTTTCACATATAGAAAAAACCTACCAAACTACCTCCCTAAGACCCCGTTTCAATTTCCCCCTTTCCTTTCAGTCACCTACACCGAAAGCAAAACTCCTTTTTACGTCCCCATTTCTATTCTTCGGGGGTGTTGTTAGGCGTTTGTAAGGAAGGGGGAAGGGGGTTTTTGAGGTTAAAATCAGGTGAACGGTGGCCGAACTTCGCGACCCAAGCGCCCTCAGTTTCTTCGATACATGCCGCGCAGGATCGGCGATATTGGCCACGCTGCGCGGACGGTAGGTCGGTGAAGCGGCCGGGGCGGCGATACCAATACGGCGCATTTGGCGCGCCGCATGTATGGCAATGCAGCGTCATAGGCGCGACCGGCGGTCAATAACGCGGGCAAGGGCAGACGCCGCATCCAAACCAAACGCGAGGCCTTTATAGTCGACAGTGCCGTTTCGCTTATGGGGCCAAAACGTTGCACCCGTATCGGGGTGTTTGAGCTTTGCAGAGCGATCCTTGAGCGTTTTAGCGACGGTGCGCTTTGTCCAGGGATCGTCGCCAGTTTCTTCCTGCATCAATCGGAAAACGTCGATCACGTCCGCCGAGGTTATCCAGTCGCTTTCTGAGCCGGTGATCACGCATTCGCCCAGCAAGAACTCGCGCAGCGGGTCGCTTTCGAGGCGGTATTCGTTCGAGGCGGCCATGACGTCGCCGGGCGTCTTTAGGCCATCGGTGAGCCATTTTACGGCGCCAGCCACCATCCAAGCGAATATCCCGTCGATTTCCGCCTGTAGCTTCGCGGGGAGATCGGGATCGACCTCATCGAGCGGGATTTGCTGATCGAAGGGGCAGAGTAGCACGCGGCGCCAAATCCCATCATCGCCGCCCCTGATCTCGGGGCGGTGGTTGCCGGAAATCGTGAGCTTGAATTCAGGCGTGACCTCGATGAATTCTTGATGCATCCGGCGGACCATGACGGGCTCGCCGCCCGTGAGAGCCTTCACAAGCGCCTCTTTCATTTTCTGGCCTTGTTCCGGCTCGGAGGCCCGCACCATTCGGGCGCCGGGTATGCGCACAAGGTCGGGCGTGGCATCGCTGCCCTTGCGTTGCTCTGAGCCCGTGAGGCTTTCGATCGGCACTGTTGTTGCGTAATCGGCAAGGATTTGGGCGATCACGTCGATAAGGGTGGATTTGCCTTTGCGGCCGTCACCATGGGCAAATAGGAGCTTTTGCTCGGTGGTGAGGCCGAGCAACGTATAGCCAAACCAGCGCTGCAAAAATTCGCGGCGGTCAGGCTCGGGCTGTATGCGCTCAAGGAAAGCGGTGAAGGTCGGCGCGGTCGCGTCTTCGTTATAGTCCGCCTCGGCCATTTTTGAGCATAGATAAGAGCGGTCATGCGGCAATCGCTCCACCGACCAATCCCCGGCGGCTTTCTGATTAAAGCGCAGCGCGCCGGATCGGCAATTGATCAGATACGGGTCGGCATTCAAGCTTTCGACCGAGGTGGCGCGGAGCTTGGCGGCTTCGCTCAGCATGTTGACCTGCTTGTGCGAATTCCCGCTCGACACGCCATGCGCGCGATGGGAGCGCTTGCGGGCGCCTATGGCCTTGCGCACAGCGGCGCCGTTTTCGACCCGCTTGGCTAGTCCCCGACGCTTGGCCATGGTCTCCGGCTCATTGTCGGTCTCCATAGTGTTGAGCTCATCTTGCGCCGCGTCCGCATCATCGAGCGTCTTTCGCTCATCCTCGGTTGCCGTCACAAAGGGCAATTCCTCGCCGATCCTGAATTGCACTTGACCGGCCAGGCGGCGGACGGCGAAAGCGTCATCATCGATTTTCCAGGCCTTGCCGTTCCAGACGTGCCAGCCGAGGCGCTGCACAAAGAGGCAATCGCGCCCGTAGTGATCGACAAACCGGAACCCATTGCCCTCATCATTCAAGGGGTGATCCGCGCAGCGGCGCAATCGATCCTCGGGATCAACCCTCGGCGTGTTACCAATTGGGCGCGCCGACGCCATCGCGCTTTTCACGCGGTCGTTTTCGTTGCTCATATGGGCCTCGATTTGGGGTTAAAGCATGTCGTTCAGATCGCAGCCGGGCGCAGCTTCGATCACGTAGCAGGCGAGGCCCGGCCGGGCCGCCTGGGCGCGTAGGGCGCAGGCCTGCAATTTGGCTTGCGTCATTGTGGGGTTTGAGTCGCCGTCCTGGATCAAAAAAAGCCGCCGCACCCATGGCGGCGGAATAAAGGCTTGCGCGTCGCTGAGATCAGGCTCGCCCGACCATTTCTTGCCCGGCACGCGCGCCATGCGGCCGCAAAAGTTGTCGAGATCAACCGCAGCCCAATAGGCGGCCTTTTCGGGGTGTTTGATCAGGGCTGAAAGTGTCGTTTCGATCCCCTCACCGAGGACAAGGTTGCCCGAGGCTGGATTCCCGCTGAAGCTTGGGGCCCTTGATGAATGCGCTCTCGCCGCGAAGCCAGGGCCACCGGTTTGCTATCCCATTGCCAAGGCAAAGCATCGCCACCGCCTTAAGCCTTCGAGCCATGCCGCCGTGTGAGAGATGGACACTATCGCCGCCAAGGGTTGAGCCGATCGGGTCTGCAGCGCCTCCCATCGATCCGACGACTTCATGAGCGGCGAGATACCTTGCAGAGGTGTGGCGGAAGGGTGATCGCCCAGCAGATTTGAAAGCACGTTTGCAAGACCGCGTTTTGCAGTCTTCGTTCCCTGTTGGACTGGCTTTTCGTTGCCGTCGAGGTTGCGGGTCTCCTCAAGTTCAACGGCAGCCGCAGCGTGGCCGCTTACTCCGCGCTCGTCAAAGCCGCGATCTGCATCATGGCGATCGGCGGCAGCGACGGCATTGAGCTTCCGGCCCACTTCTTTAAAGAATTCCCACACCGTTGGGGTGAGATATCCGGATTGGTCGATCAGGGCGATTTCCCTGTTCGATCTTTGTTTTTGATCCGCGATTTAGCAGATAGAGATTTGATTTTCTAATGTTTGAGCCCCATTAAGCGCGTTATTTTGTCTTATTTCCATCGTCTAAGGTATTGAAAATGATCTTAACCTACAAGTCCGAGCGTAATGGCGCAATTTGACTCCATTCAAACGAGAGAAATTTCTCAGAGCGTAGCTTGCCACTTAAATATATAGAAAAAATCTAGCAAGCTTCGCCCTGATGCCCTGATTGCCCGATGGGAAACAATATTGAGCACCTAAATGCCGATAAAAAAAGGTACCCAGCGCCATGAGATCGTCGATAGACATTTAATTTAACGATTTGAAAAGCCGAACGTTAACGTTTTCGACCTTCAGTATGGAGTAAATATTGGGCACTTGCAAAGAAACATACGCTCTACTTATTGTGATCGACCATGGTTTGGAAGTCAGTTCAGATGACGGCTGTTCAAATCTATTTTTCAGCCAAGATTTCATCGACATCTTGGGATTATACCAGCTCTGATTTTTTCATGAATGAATGGATGCTCCAAAAATTTCTTGAAGCCCAAGGTGCTTTTGGCATGGGCTGAAGTGCTGTATTCGCCCCGATTCACTACACAGGTTCGATCAAATCCGCGATCCTCACCGTAGAAACAACAGCTTCGATTGTGTTTGACTAAGTTCTCACCGGATCAAATCAATTGGCCGAAAGCCGGCCCATTCACGCCTCGCAAAAGTACCTGAAACCCGGACTGCGTTTATCCAACGCATTCATAAATTGCAGTTTACCAGTTTCTTGTTTTGTTCGCCTTTTATTTTGGTAACTTCGCGAAGGCAAATTGATGTTATAGAAAGAAAAAATGACGGATTTGCAATCCGCTGCGTAACCACTCCGCCAACTCGCCAAGCCACAACTTGCCCTAGACCCTTACACTGACAGTTACAAGCGGTTCCCAGTCGAGTAACCAATTTCATAATATGTTCTTGTTTCGTTCATGTCGTTGCTTCTTCTACATAACCGGAAAAGGAGTGTCTTCGGAATTTAAAGCTACGACCTGCCGCGAGTAGCAGCGCTATCGTTCGTGATTGGATTCGGGTGCTCGTGCCAGCGTTTGCTGCGGGCGCCAAAGGCCCCGCGTAGACGGGTGAAAAGCAGTATCTCATTGTGGGTTCGATGGCTATTGTGCCTTTATTTTAAGCAAGTCCGTGCTCATCATGCTATAGGTTTGCTGTTGGAAGTTAGCGTAAAATTGCGAACGCATGATCACGGTACCGCGACATTATGCCCGCACTAAGGCTACAAATCATCTGTCCCGTTGATGCCGAGACCGTCACATTCATCTGGCAGGGTTTTTGGACCAAGCCGCTTGCTATCATTTGATTTCTCTCGTTAACAACGGTAAGATCTCCGAGCCCGGTGAGTGCGTCTGTAGCAAAAATTGAGTCCCACGATAATTCGCATCGTCGATTTCATTTAATGCCGGCTTGCCGCCTTCATATCCATGATTGATGATTTTTTGAATGAGCTTTGGATCGGAAATTTTATTCAACAGCCAGGCAGCATTCACGTCAGGATTACGGATCTAATTGACGCGTAAGCTATCTCCGGAAATCTCACCTCGAAGCTCTATCGAGATTTTATTCGATGCCGCCTCCCGTTCAATATTGGGTCGATTTTTGAGAGGTTTCATTCGGCCGAAATGATAGCATGCATTTTGGCCTTGAGCAGCGTGACGGCATTCAGCAAGTCTATCATAATAGGCGACTACCTCATTGCGCAGCCCTTTGCCAAAGATATAAAAAGTTAGAAACTCCGACCTCTTCGTCTACATAGCATAGCCGCATACGCAAGACGCCAGAATTGTTCTTTCACACTCAAATTATAGGTGCCAAAGAGCGCTAAGTGTTTTGCGATGAAATCGATGTTTCTATCACGGCCAAGGCTGATATTTGTCGAACCATTAAGCGCAAAAGCATAGAAATTTTACGAGTCAAGGAGGATATTTTTGACCAATTCCTGCCTCGCTTTTAAATCGCGCGAAAATGCTTGAAAGGTGCCGTTGCCAACTTGGATTTACGCATCCGGGACTAGGTGAAAGCCCTGGCCGCGCAGACCAAATATTGTTGGTGCGGTCAACCCTTGTAAATCTGTATCCCCTTCGTGGGCCGCATCGAAAGTGCGCCGTATAAACAGGCCTCTCAGCCGATGGGCGCGGTCCAATCGGGGGCCGTGCGGGCATATTGTTGGGTTGGGATATGCAGATGCGCTAGAAACCGGCCCAGCCAAAAAATGCTCGGGTCCCACCACGCTCTCGTCTTTTATCGATTTCTGTATCGTAGCCTCAGCGCCCTTAAAGGTCCGTAGGCGTGCCGGTGTCTGGGACTTTCTCACCGGAATGCAACCGCGCTCTTTGATTTGGCTCGACGCCATGACATTGGCTATGTCTATCGTTACTGGGTTGTAGCCGGGAAGCTTGCTGTCGCTCACTAAGGTGGTTCTCTGCCAACTCAAGGTGAACGCGGATCGCCCAAACTTGCTTTGGCTTCAGCGGTCGTTTCCGATCGAAAATTCGGCCTGTCATTTCAGTTGTGGTGAACGGCACGAATTGCAGATATGATTGATACTTGGGTGACGCACCCTTCGATCTGCCATCCATTGCAGCGACAATCGGAGATTGGCGAGGCGCCATATCATGCGATTGCTGCGTTGTTTCCAAAGTTCGCAACTTCGCAGACTGGACCTCACCTTGATACGCTACAATTGCTCCGAATTCTCCTCAGAACCTGATCATTGAATTTGGTTTTCTGTTCGCGCGCATGCAACGCAAAGTGCGGTGCACTTACTCCATAGGCCCCTGCCGAGCGGCTGCACAGAAAGGGGCCGCCTGCTTAAGCTGCAGAGAGTATCGGGTTGACACGCTAAGGGTATCGGAACGATCCCGAGCTGCGCAGCTGCGGTGGGTAACGACCCGCAAATCGCTATCGGTTTACAAACGCATCGTCCCAGCACGCCTCCGTTTATCGCCAGCGAGGGTCGTGCGTCTCGCGCCGAGTAGCTCCAAGGGAAGACAGGCCGCAACGTCAAGAGAAGTACAGCCGCCAAACGCGGCTTACTGCGATGCCGCCGAGGCCGAAGAAGAACGCTAGCACGATCACAAGGCCCAAGACATCTGGGATGCCGACCGCCTCGGTGAGGGATTTCAAGCTAAGGATCAAGCCGTGGAACACGAAGAATGGTAGTGCAAGAACGCCAATTGACACGAGGAGTTTCAGCGCGACGCCAGACGCGCCTGCGCGGATCCCAACCGACGAGATGAAGCTCCAAAAGATCGCCGCGAGGGTCATCACCGAACCAAGATAGAGACACCACTTCCAGTACTCGACGCGGCGCGACTGTCCCATGAGCGACTCTAATTGGCCCACCAGAAGGCCCCATGTGAGCCCCGCCGCGATCAACCCGAGTGCAGAAGCGATGAAGATGCGGTGCAGCGGCAAGTCGGGCTGTGCGCGCACCGCAAGACCGATGAGAATGCCGGTCAGTGCGCCAACACCGAGGCTAAAATATGAGAATTTCGCCGTCGCGTAGAGCCGTATGAGCTGAATTAAGCCCTCTGGCTCAAAGCGGAGCAGCGCCCAGCGCATGCCCAAATCGAGGAGGATAAAAAGCCCGATGAGGCCGATGGCGCCGATCCAGATCGTGGGTGCCTGGTTTATGACCCGGAACCAAAGCGGTGTCGTCAGCAGTGCAAGGAGATAAAAGCCCAACACATTGTAGTATGTCATAAAGAAGAAGTGCCACGTGAACGGCCGTCCCTCGAGCGCGGCTGTTAGCAGATCGATCACCGACAGCAGCACCATGGCACCTAATAAGATCACGACGCCAATCCAGATCTGGCGGTGAAACACCTTCGGTTGTTGTCGGAAAATGTCGAACTTGAAGTAGCCCAGACTGGCCCCAAAGATGATCGCAAAGCCCGGCGTGCTCATTTTGAAAAGTGGGCTGAGGAAGGTGTCCAGACGCGCGAGCGCAGGGCTCCTCTCGACAAGGCCGGGCATCCAGTGACCGGCCACCAGGATCAAGACGAGAAGTCCGCGCAAGGCATGAAGCGCGCTGCGCGACAGCAATGGCCCCGGTGCGATCGGCCCGCTATCGGCCGCGGACCCGGCGGTAAATGCGCCGCTGGCCAGATCACGGATCGTAGCACCCTGGAGGATCGCCTGAACCGAGGTTTCGGGAAGGCCGGAGCGTTCCATCTCTATCATCAGGCGAATTGCGTTGAGCGAGTCGCCGCCAAGATCGAGAAAGCTCGTCGTCACGCCGATCGGAGAAACGCCCAAGACCTCTTCCCAGATCCCGACCAATCTGTGTTCTTCGGGTGTCTGAGGCGGTGTGAGATCTTCCGACGCCGAAGCCGCCGCAAGCTCCCAAGACCGCAGGGCGGCGAGGTCGATCTTGCCGTTTTGCGTCAGGGGTAAGCTATCGAGCAGCACAACCCGCGCAGGGACCATGTATTTAGGCAGGACCCGTTCCAGCCCAATGCGCACTTTGCCTTGCGTCACGCCCTTATCCGCGACCGCGAACACGACGAGGTCACGGTTCTCGCCCTCCAATTGGATCGTGACAGCCTGACGGACACCTTTAATTTGTTCGGCCTGTCCGGTGATTTCCGAAAGCTCAATCCTCAGCGAGTTGATTTTGACTTGGTTGTCCCGCCGACCGACGACCTGCACACCTGTGCCGGGCAACATGAAGCCGTAATCGCCCGTTTTATGGGTGGTTTTCGGACCCCCTGAGCCGTCTGCTGATCCGTCCCGGGATCCGTAAACCGGATCGGCGAGCTCGACCACGATCTCACCGAGCGCGCCCTCACTCACCGGGTGGTCGTTCCATTCCACGCGCACCCCATTCCACGGGGGCGGCATCCCATTGGGCACGCGGAACGAACCCGCGTCATCAGCGATTTCATGGATCAAAGCCGCCTGCGGCGTCTCGGTGGTGCCGTAGAGATTGAATTGCCGGGCGCCTGGCGCGAAACCGCGCCATTCGGTAACGCGCGACAGCTCGACCCGGTCGCCGCCCCAATAGATGAAATGGAGGCTCGGGAAAGCGAGGTCGGGCTCGGCACCCATGGCAATCAATTGACCCGAGGCGGGCGTGATGTGGAGCGTGTCGGGCTCCTCTGCGGCGATCAGGCCGCGCAATGCCGATGGATTACGAATTTCATCCTCATGCGGAACGATCACTGCGCCGCCTGACGATAGCGGCAGGAAGATATCGCGCATCACTGGGTCATGCGAGAGACCCGCCAAAAGCATGGTCTTGAACGGGCGTGGCCCGAGCCTCTCCTTTTGCCAGTCCACAAAACGCATGAGCGTGGTGTCGGGGTGCGAAATGCGCTTCGGCTCGCCAGTCGTGCCAGACGTGAAAAGGTGATAGGCGATCGCGCGCGGGGCGCCGCGCTGCGCAAGGTGAGGGTCGGATGATCCATCGGCCGGGGAGAGGAAGGTCGCATTATACGTGACGGTGTCCTGCGCGGCGTCCTCGATGGCAAAGGCATGCGCAACGTCTGCGGTTTTCAGGATGGCCTGAATACGCGCCCAGGGATACTCCGTGTCGATCACCACGAAGGGCGCGCCGTAGGCCGAGATACCGAGGATTGCGGCCACGAGATCGGGCCGCCGATGGGCAAGGATCGCCACGGTGCGTTTGGGATCCGCGCCTGCGTCCTGCAAGGCCCGGGCGTAGCCAAGCGCCCGGTCACGCAGGGTGGCATATGTCACGGTCTCGGTCGATGTCACCACGGCTGGGGCATCGGGCTGTGCGTCCGCCCGTTCGAAGAAATCTTCGTGAATACGGCGGGTCGGAGTCTCCGTTTCGCGTGCCGCGATCTGGGCCGGTGCGTCGGCATAGGCCGCAACCAGCAATGCCTCGCAACTCTGATCCGCGTCCTCAATCGCGCGTTCAATCAGGCGCAGCTGCAACTTTAGGAACGCATCGGCGCGATCCGATGACAGTTTCGCGCTGTCGTAAAAGGCGCGGGCGCGCATCACGCCGCTATCCTCGGCCCATACGAGATTTAGATCGAATTCTGTGCGTCGATCCAGAAATTCCCTTGGTCCGACCTCCAGATCGCCTGCCCGGATACGGGGCGCCGGAGGGAACATGTTTAAGGACACGCTTGGCGCTTTGCCTGCTTCTGCGATGCGCTCAGTGATGGGCGCCGCTTCGAACATTAGGCTTTCCTGGACACGGCCGGTGATAGCCTTCGCAAGATCCACGAATGACATGCCGGGATCGAAGCTCAAATCGAGCGGCAAAGTGTTGGAAAACGGGCCGATGACAGAGTTAGGCGCCCCGACGATTCTTCTTCCTTCGCTCTGGAAAAAGCTCGAAAGTCGCGTCTCACCGCTAAAAGCCTGAAGGCCCAAAGCGTACACTGCTCCCAATACGCCGAACTTGCTCGCTCCGTGCTGCTTACCAAGCTTGCGCAAAGCTGGGCCGAGATCGTGGATTTCCCGTTCGATGAAAAGGCCGCGCGTGTCGCCGTCATCGCTTAGGCTGCCATCTGGCGGCATGGGGGCGGGCACTGGGAAAGCTTCGATCGCCGCTGCAATATCAGGCTCGGCAACCTCAGGCGCATTGCCGATGAAATCCGCGTAGGCGCCCACATCCGGCAGCGTCTCTCCAGCATAGAGCTTCAGCAATTCCCGGTTGGCGACGCCGCGCGAAAAGCCGTCGGAAATGGAATGATGCATCGCCACTGTAAAGCGCCAATATCCGTTGGCTTCGGCCACCAAAAGGCGCACGAGAGTTTCTGGCAAGTCGGGTTGAACGTCGTCAAAGACGAGGGGAACAGCCCAGTCGCGAAATGCGCCTGGGCCGATCTCATCGACCAGGATATGCTTGAAACCGAAATTCCGGGCGCTGTGAACGCGCGCCTCAACCGCAGTACCCGATATGGCAAAGCCGGTGCGTAATGCCTCGTGGCGTCCAACCACCTCCGCAAAGCACGTGCTCAGGCGCTCTATGTCGAGTGCGCCTTCCACACGGTGGCCCACCGAGATCATGTAAGCGCCAGCTTCGGCAAGCTCTGCGATGACGTAGCGAGTTTCGTTTATAGTTGCCACGCGTCTGCGAAGCACCTTCGAAGCACCGTCATCGAAGGATCGGCTCATTTCTTGCATAACGCCGTCTCATCGTGGCGCGAAGCGCTTTTGAGTTTTCTTTTGGGTTGTGGCGTTGCCGCTACTGCTCGGTTCGAAAGTTCAACGGCAACAGATAGAATAGTCATAAGTCCGAAATAAAATTGATTAGCCTTGGCGATACGATTTTGACGAATCCCAAGGATAGTCAACAAAGATTCTGGCCAACTGATGGCGAATTTTGGCCACCACGCAGGGCGCTTTCATCGCGCGCAGCGCATCCAACGCCGGCGTGGGTACCTAGCGCTGTGCTTCGGGGTTGGGCGGTGGCTCGTTGCGGAAAGTGCAAGTATCCATCGTCTGACCAGTGACAACAGGGCCCAAACTAGCGACCATTGCGATATCTCTTTGACCGTTATCGGTCGGTCGCGGGCTTGGTCATCATAAAATGGCGCGAGTAGATCACGGCCTCATGTTTCGGCTCAAAGCGATGAATATTTGGATAGACGTATTCATCGAAATTTTTTTTAACTGCCAATCCTGCCCTGATTAGCTTTGAGAGGCTTGCCTCTGAAGCGGTTGAAAATATGAAAGCATATTGCGACGTCGTGAATTGGATAGTCTAAACGCTCAGCTAGATTTATCATTAGGTCTGAGAGGCGCAAGCTACTGGAGGGCGTTGCGGGCAAACGAAGCAATGAAGAACACTCTCGCTTTGACGGTTTCGCAGGACCAAAAAAACACCATTCAATATTCTTGAGAGATCTTTGAAGGAGCGTATTGAGGTTCACTTCCTAAGATCTATTTTCCTGCCGTAGCCAAAACATCCGATCAAGTCTGGCACGGAAGCCAATACGGATCTCTTATGGTGTGTCTTCAACGTTACGCCGCACAGATCATTGCAGCGTTTTTCTGCTTGTCATATTGGCAGTAATAATATGTGGGCAAGGACGCCGCCGCAAAATGTATCTCCGCAGGCACGAAACAGGATAAGAGATCCTGACGATTTGCGGTCCACTGGAATTCTAAAAAATAGCCTTGAGTAAAACGCTCCCGATGTCTCAAATCGCCAAGTAATTTTGTATTTTACTTGTAAAAGTGGAGCGCGTTTCCACGAAGTATCGGAGGTTCGCTCCCAAAAACATTGCATAAATCTGCCGATGGAACTTTCCGGTTTTGACCCTTAGACCGTTGAAGACATGCCACATTTGCAATGTCGCAAGCGGCCAGGGATTAAGCTGGAAATCCCTGGCCGAAGCACTCTTTCACTCGTTAAGCCCCGCGAGTGTTACATCGCGTCCGGAAGCAGGACGGTGTCGATGACGTGAATGACGCCGTTGGACTGATCCACATCAGCAATCGTCACCGTAGCCATGCGACCCTGTTCGTCCTCAATCATGATACGTCCGCCGACCATGCGCGCGGTGAAGGTGCAGCCGCCGACGGTTTCGATCATCTGCGCGCCGCCAGAGCTTGAAATCATGCCGGATATTGCGTCTGAGAAAGCTTCACCGGCCATCACATGGCAGGTCAAGATCTCGGTCAGGCGATCGCGGTTGCGCCGCTCCAGCAGCGCTTCGACTGATCCCGCGGGCAGGGCCGCAAAGGCGTCATCAGTGGGCGCGAACACCGTAAAGGGGCCGTCGCTGGCCAGCGTATCGACAAGACCGGCCTCGACGACAGCCGCCACCAGGGTGGTGTGGATCGGCGAATTGGAGGCGTTCTCGACAATATTGCTTTGCGCGAGCATCGGTGCGCCACCAACCGTCGGATTGGATTGTGCAAAGCCAGCGGTGGCCGTGACGCTGAGACCAGCGGCGATAACAAATTTCGTGAAGGACATAGTGTCTCCCTGAAGTAAACCCGGATGATTCCGGCGATGCAGGAGACACGAGACGAAAGGTCGAGAAGTTTCAGAAGATCGAAAATTTAAGGCCTCTGGACGCGCTTTTCAGACGTCGAAGAAGGCACCCGTGGCCAGGATGTCTCCCGTGGGCGCCCCCGTGGGTGAGCCGCCCTCCGGTTCGTCTGATACGGCCAACACGCCGCCATCGATCAGAGCCGCGATCTCGGGGGAAATCTCGAATGTGGTCTCCATATCCGCCGGGATCACTCCGAGCGAGACCGGTGCTTCGGCATCCGGCCCAATCACCCACAATTCCAGGTCCCGCCCAGGGGCGGCGCCCCCTGCCTCACGGATCACTTTGAAGAGCGATCCGGTGGGCGAATAGCCCGCCTCGATCACCAAAGTGCCATCCTCAGACGCGAGTGAAGCATGCAGTGTTGGATCAAAACCAGGACCGCGCAGAGTTGGAAGCACAAAGAAAAACGCCACCAAAGCCGCCGTGAGCAAAGAGGGAAAGGCAAACCAACCCCAACCCCAACGCCGCTGTGGCGCGCTCGGCGCCACGGAATCGAGCACGCGAGCGCGCAACGCGGCAGGCGGGCTGGCCTCGGGCAATTCTTCGGCGAGCGTCGAGAATTCAGCTTTCCAGAAGCTAACCGCCGCGCGCAGGTCCGGCTCGGCGGTCAGGCGCTGCTCGAACGCCTGCCGTTCCTGCGGATCCAGCAGAGACAAGACATATTCCGCAGCAAGCGCGTCGTCATCCGATATGTCAGGTCGGTCGCTCATCGAGATAGGCATTCTTTGAGCGCAATCAAGGATCGGCGAAGCCAAGTGCGCATGGTGTTCAAGGGCACATTATAGTGCAAAGCGAGGTCTTTGTACTGTGCGCCGTCCAAATAGGCCGCCCGCACCGCGCCCGAGCGGTCCTTGGGCAGTTCGTCGAGACAGGCCTTGATACGACGGGCTTCGGATTGGGCGATGGTTTTGGCCTCGGGGCCAGGCTCGGGCTCGGCAATCTCTCCCACTTGATCGAGATCGACTTCAGCGGCGCGGCGCGCGCGCAACCGGTCGATGGCGATGTTGCGGGTCAGGGTGATCAGCCAAGTCATCGGTGAATGCCCGGTCACCGCATAGCGATCCGCTTTGTTCCAGATGCGCATATAAGCATCTTGCAGGCTGTCCTCAGCCTCGCCGCGGTTCTTGAGGACCCGGAGGCATACCCCGAACAATTTGGCACTCGTCGCATCATAAAGCATGGCAAACGCCTCCCGGTCGCCCAAGGCGATCCGGGCGATAAGGTCTTCGATATGCTTGGGATCGGCCACTGGCTTTTGGGAGCTCTTGGTCCATGCAGTCAGGACTGACTTCGTAGGTCAATGCCTGACCATATGCAAACGGTGCGGGCGCAATTGGCGGGGGACGCCCGCACCGGCCAGGGCCGCCCCAGGTCTGGGCCGCCCTGTATCCGTTAAAAACCGATATGCATCACATGCCCATCGAGGCCGCAAAGCCGGTTACGCCGCCGATCCCAAGATCGGCCAGCATGCGCGCCGCGCCGGTTTCCAGGTCGATCGAATAAAGCCCAGCGGTCTCCGCGCCTTCGAACTGAAGAATGCCATAGGCCATATTCTCACCCTCGGCGCCCGAGACGATGTCAAAACCGCCCATCGCAGCGAGGTCGACGGCTTCCCCATCGACGGTCACCGGGGCGATTGTCGCGAGCGTGCCGGCATTGTTGGCCAAGCTTACCAAAGCATTCGTTTCCGCGTCGAGCGCGTATTGGAACGTCTCCGAGGCGGTCTCGCCGTTGATCGCGTTGGTATAGGCGTTGGCAAAGATCGCCGGTGTGGCGCCCTCGTTCGCGTCGCCCTCGCCATAGGCCAAGTCTGTGAAACGCAGAACGGAATTCGCGCGCTCGTCATTGTCGCCGAAACCGTCGGGGAAATAGACCAAGTTGTCGCCGCCCGAGGAAACGGCCCGCACAGCGTCGATCTGGTTGTTGAAGTCGAAGGCCACGGCGGCCCCGTCGGCGATCATCGCGTCGTCCATAAAGCTCGCGCCCAAGTCCGACATCATGCCCGAGGCGGGATCAATCGTGCCGATCATGCCGCCAGCAAAGCCAAGCAGTTCGCCAGTGACGGGACGCCAGGCGATTGCGTTGATCGCCGCGCTCAATTCATAGGCCGCGACTGCGCCTGGGTCGGACAGATCCGCCATCACCAACAGCGTGCTGCCGTCGCCCGCCAAAGCATAACCCGAAGTCGGTGTTGCGTGGCCATCGGCGAAGGCTGGCAGACCAGACAGGACAAGTGCAGAAGTTGCCAAAAAAAGCGATTTCATAGGGATACCCCTGAATTTTCATGTTTGACCCGGCGCTCATCGCCTGGTCTCACGCGAAGTCACGAAAACGCTGTTTGAAAAGTTTCAGGCCGCGGCAGGATTTTTTGCTAGGGCGTTTTCATGCGCTGATCTTGGTCGCGCAGGCCGCCCCCTTTGCCACCGCGAAAATCTTCGGTTCGCGCGCGCTGGCGGCTCAGGCCTGTGGCTCAGATTTGAGCCGGCGCCAATGCTCCAGCGCCACGGTGCCGGAGGTGGCTGAGATCTCGGCGGCCAGGATGTTTCCCAAATGGCCCAAAAGGACGCGCTGTGCGCCGTCATGCGGAACGAAAACGAAAATTCCGTCAGTTTCGAGCCCCGCCGCCATCGGAAATTCCGGCGCGAGAAGGCGCTCGAGCCGCCGCGTCGCCCAGCCTGCAAGCGACGCGATGGCCGCTTCATCGCCGTGGACCGCGCTGGTCTCGTCGCCTTCGATCCAAACCGCGGCCTTCAAATCCAGCTCCATTGCCGCGACGAAGGCGTCGACGATATCGCGCTCGGCCCCGGCCGACTGGGCCGGATCGTGGCCCGACAAGCCACCGGCCTCAAAGAGTGATGACGCCCGCAGCCCAGTATCTCCGATCACTTCTAGGCGCTCTGGCGGCGGCTCGGCCAAAATCCGCAACCGTCCTGAAGCTTTGAAAACCGCACGCAACGCGGCCAGGGCGCTGTCTTGGTCTTTGGCGCTTAGCTCGTCCGTCGAGAATGGTTCAGCCAACCCGGACGACAATCCGCCGGGCGCGGGCGGGAGAAGGCGGATCAGGCGCCGACCCGCCGCCAGGGCTGCAAATGTTGTCCCATCGCCCAAGCTCACAGACAGCTTTCGACCCAATATTGCCCGCTCGACTTGCTGCAAAAACATGGCCAATGCCTCATCTGCCTGACCGTACTCGACCCATTCACCGCTGAGCTTGCCGTCGCTCGCGGTGCGCCGCAGATCTTTTTGCGCGTCGTCACGGGCGCCCATGGAAGTTCTCGCTCAGGGCCGGGGCAAACGCCCGGCAGTGTAGGTTCTGAGACCGATCACGCCATGCTGCTTTGGCCTAAAACCCCCCGGCTCGCAGTGATAAGGCGGGCCAGATCGACGCCCGGTGCGCAGATACAGCACAAAGCTTCGTTTGGGTCATTGGCCGAACGAAAAAACGCCCGACTGCCTGTCGCACTCATGAACATGACATGGTCGCTGTCTTGTTCGGAGGCATCTTCCGAAAAAAGCTCCGCCGCACAAGCACAAAGCGCGTCGAGATACTCCTGCGGATAGCGCAACGCGCCATCAGCGCTCAGGACTGTGCCCGAGCCAATATCGGCGTAAACCGCCAATTCGCAGTCGGGAAGTTTGGCTCGAAACTCGGAAAGCGCGCGGGGCGTCATACGGATACACAACCTGCTCAGACAAAACTGATCTAGGATGTAGCGCTAGAATTGCGGAGGCGACAACCCCGAGTTCGGGGCAAAAGTTTGTTTCGCGCCCGCACATATGCGCGGCCGGTCAAGACCCGTTGTCAAATCTCAAGCGTGCACCCAAGCGCTTTTCGCACGCCATTCATGATAGACGCGGCTACAAAAGCGGGTCGCTTGACCCTGCGCGGCGCGGCCTCGTCGAGCCTCCGCTCAATCGTGTAACGCGGCGCGGCACGACCGCTGGTGCCCCGGGTGCATTGGGTTCGTTTTCTGCGCTCGGGACGGCGACGGCGTCTGATGCTTCGACACCAACCGGGCTGCTTTCGCTCCGGGCCTCGCCAGCGATGCGCGGCTCGGCATTTGCCGGACGGGGCATCGCGCTTAGCGCGCCACCGACAGGGCCGCCTTTGGAAATCTCGGAAATAATCTCACCGAAGGCATCATTGAACGCCGCCATTCCGCTCTGGCGCCACATGGCCTCATCTTCTCTGCCTTGTAGGGCTTGCAAAAGCGCGACGGGAAAGACACCGCGAAACTGCCCGCTGACTTCACGGCTGATCCGGGCGTGGAGCCTTGCGCGGTCTTCGGGGCTGCGGACCTTGTCGATCCGGGTCAGCAAGAGCAGTGAGTGTTTGTAAAGCTCTTCGGGCACTTCTTCCCAGATCGCGGCCTCAGATTGTCGCCAGGCCTGCGTCGACGGGGTGCACCAGATCGCGCCATCGGCCTGGGGCAGCACTGCGTCCCAGATGTCAGGCGACATGTTCGGGTCCGATGAGCCGGGCATGTCGATCAGATCACAGCGTTCGAGGATCGGCGCCTCGACGAAAACCCGCAAATACTGCGTGTCGTCCATCGGCACTGCGCTGATGTCGTCGGTGTCGAGCTCGAACTCACTGCCGTCTTTGGTGACCCGAACGCTCGCGCCGGTTCCGTGGCTGTACCAGATCGGCGGTACGTGGCTGGCCGTGGCGCGCATCGGAGAGCGTTCCTGCTCCAACAGCGCATTGACGAGCGTGCTTTTGCCCGCGCTAAACTCGCCCAAAAGGATGATACGCGGTGTTTTGGCGCTGTCGGTCATTCCGCGGCACTCCTTAGGTTTTCAGGTCGAAACTCGCTCAGCGCGTCCATGGCCGCGGCCAGTCGCTGACCTTTTGCCTCGGCCTCTTCGTTGCGCGCTTCGCTCGCTGCGTTCGGGTCGCTTTGCGTTTGCTGGGCAACTTCCAGGATGCTGGCGCGTTGACGCTCAATGAACTCGGTCAGAGCTGATTTGACCTGATCGAGGTAAGGCTCAGCATGATCGCAGGACAAAGACCCAATCATCGGGTCGATCTCGGCGCCGATCATCCCGGCAAACTCTTCTGTAAAGCTGTCGTAGGAGCGGCGCTTGCGCCACCAGCGGCTCCACCAATTGCCCTTGATGTCGAGCGCGATGGTCTGGCCCAGCATCACTGGCGCGGGCGCTTTGGGCACAACCGGCACTTGCAAGCCATACTCGCTGTCGCCCGGTTGGAAGGCGCCCATATAGAGCGCCTTGATCTCATCGGCGGCGGCTTGGAAAACCGCGCCCGAGGCTTTCTCCGCCTTGGCGGCGAAGACGCGGTAGCCCGAGCGCAAAAGCACGCGCAGGCCCGCCGGGTCATATGTCCAGACCTCGTGTTCGCCGTAATCCTCCAGGTGCTTGATCAAAGAGGCTGTGGCACGGGTCAAAAAGCTGCGTCGGGAGTTTTCCAGACGGTCATCAAGTGACCGTATGAGCTCGTCGAATTTGCCTTCAACCGCGCTCACATGGCGCTCTGCGATGGCTGTCATCTCGGCGCCAATCTTATCCGGCGCAACGGCTGTGACCGGCCCACCGGTCGCGCGCTTTTTGGCGACGGAATGGCTTGCCGAGAGGGCACTTGCCAGGTTCTGTGCAGCCCCTGAGATATTGGCTTCAAACTCGGCACCTTCCCCGGCAATCACACGCTCCGAGATGGCTTTGCACAAAGCGGGCATCCCCGACAGCGTCCAAACCATATCTTCAACGCTCAGCGCAGCGAGGCCGCCTTCAATCGCATGCTGGCCCCAAGCCAAAAGCGCCTCGGCGCTGGCCTGGCCCAGGCTCTCATAGCCGCCCTCTAGCGCATGGCTGGCCCAAAACGCGCTGCCAAAGATGATCTGCGCATCCTTCGGCCCGTCTTGCGCCCTCAGGGTCGCTTCGATCGAGGCCTGAATTTCCGGGATCTCGTTCACCGGATCGGTCAGCTCGTCGATCCGGTTGACGAAGATGATCACCTCGCGCGACCGGATGTTCGAGATCAGGCGGATCAGCGCCATATCGACGGTCGAGAGCGCCTGATGCGCCGACAAAACCACCACACAAAGTTTGGAGGCCCGGATCGCGTTGACCGTGATTTGCTCACGGATCATGAACGTGTCGTTCACACCCGGCGTGTCGCGGATGCACATGCGCATCGGCAGCTCGGATTGACCCATCAAAAGATCGGCCGAACGGGTGATATCGGCAAAGCGGCCCTGGCTCTGGTCGGCCGGTGTATCCTCACCGAAATCATCGCCCAGACACACATAGCGCTGGATCAGTTGCTCATCGACGTAGCCGTATTCATGCTCCTGGCCGAGCAGCATCTCAAATTTATTGCCCAAGCGGCGGCGCGATTTCTCGCGCATTTCCTGAAGCTGAGCGCGCACCTTTTCGAGCTCTTGCTCGGCGCCTGCGCGCGAGGCCAGCTCGCCCACACGCCCGCCACGGCTCAGCAGATGGTCCCATTCCTCTTCGCTGAAAAAGCGGAACTTGGCTTTGTTGTTGCCGGGCTTCAGGCCGGGTTCAAGATGCAGGGAGGTAACGACCGAGGTCCAAGGATTGATGTCCGCCGGGAGCAGATCGGGCCAACCGGCCATCGCATTCACCAGCGTCGTCTTGCCGGCCTTAACCTGACCGATCATCGTCACACTGGGCTGAAATTGGCGGATCTGACGACGCAGCTTTTTCGTAGTCGGCGCCGTTGCAGGGCCGCCGGCTTGTTCCAAATCGACCAGCGCACCTTCAAGACGCCGCAGCCGATCGGCCAACGCACCAAGGCCCTCATAGGCCTGGCGGATCAGGCCCGTCTGCGCGGGCGCGCCCCGACGTGCAGTGGCGGCAGTCGCTTGCGGCGGCGCACTGTGCGTTTCGCTGCTTTCTGCAGTCATTTCTGCTCTCCTTTTGCCCGCCAGCCACTCATGCCGCTAACGCGCGCTCAAACTCACCCCGGAGTTGCAGCATCAGCGACGCGGCATCGCGCGCCTGGCTGTCTCCGCCCTCTACTTGCAACAGGATTGCAACGTCCCAAGCCTCATCGAGGCACTCGCGCAGCGCGTCCGCCTGGCCGTCATCCTCGGGCCAGGCATCGGCGCGGTCGCGCAGAACTTCTGTCGTTTCGCAGCAATGCTCGAGCACATCGCTGGCCCAATCGCCCGAGGGGCTTTCCTGCCAGTCGAGCATCTCGCTGAGCGCGCGGGCACGGCGCTTGAGGTAAAGCATTGGCTCCGAGATTGTCTTTTTCAGTGTGGCCACGGCCTCGGGGTCGCGCGGCGGAGGCTCTGGTATGGCTGCGAGCGCGGGGGCCTGAGCCGCCGGCGCGGTCTGGGGCGGCTTGGGCGCCGCTGGTTTCGGCGCTGCGGCTTTGGCCGTCTTGGCCGCGGGTTTCATCGAAGCCCGGGCCGCATCGCTTTGACCAAAACGGTAGAGAAAGAGGCGCGCGGCATCCAGATCGGCAAGCTGCGCTTCGTCGATATCGGCGTTGAGCCGACGCATCAGCGCCTTAAGCCCCGGCGCCGGTCCCAGATCGAGCGCGCCATGGGCGTCTAGATGCTCGGCTAGGGAGACCGCAAAAACACCTTCGAAATCGGCCCCAACGCGTTGGCGCAAAGTGCCAGGATTGTCGCCCCGGCCGGTCGCCACGAGAAACGCGTGGTGTTTCATGGGATCGGGCGCATTGCTCCACAGGTCGGCCTCATGCGGCGGGAAGCCCTGCGAGCACCACAGCGTCAACTCCAACCGGCTTGCCGCCCAGTTCAGCGCCGAAAGCTGCCCGGGATAATCATTGCCGAGGCTCAGGTGCAGAAACGAGATCCGCCGCAATGCCTCAATCGGGCCCGTCAGGCGAATGAAAACCGGGTTATGCGCCATCAAATCCGCATCGGGCCAACCCTCGCTGTTAAGGACCGTGGCATCGCCCAAAGTGGCCGAACAGGTATAGCTTGCCCCGTGCACGATCTCGAGCGTCGGCGTCGGGAAGCCCGCGGGGATCGGGTCCTGGCCAAGGATCATGCTTAGAACGGTCGCCGGGCCCGCCTCGGTCCCGCCGATCAGGCCCACGCGCACCGGACGGCGCAAATTGTCGAGCAATTTAGCGCAGGTCTGGGCGTCTTTCGCGGGTATCGCTTTGGCGGCGAGGGCGGCTTCGAGTTGGTCGATCGCCGCCAGGGTTTCCGGGGCCAGAGTGTTCATGCTTCGCTGCTCCGCTCATTTGGGCGGCTGCGGCTCGAGGAAAAGCCCCGCACCGGCTGCAATACCCGGGCGCAGGCTTGCAAAAGCGCGCGGGCGGGCGCCACATCATTCGGTTTCGGGAGCTCGACCGGCTGAGCATCGCCGGTCACCTTCATCACGACGAGCGAAATATTGTCTTGTTCGGGATCGGCGAGCGCCATCACGCCGCCTACTAGAGCATCGGCGATGGATTTGCTGTCGCCACCGGCCACGCGGCCCAACAGATCTTCGATCTGATCCTCGGGCAGGTATTGAAGCCCGTCGCTGGCCACCAGAACGATATCGCCCGCCGTCAGGGGCGTCGCGTCGTCGGGGCAATCGATGGCGGGGATTTGTTCGCCGATCAGGGCTGAGGTCAAACAATTGCGCTGGGGATGCTCGGCGGCGGCGGCCTCGTCGATCAGGCCCTGTTTGGCCATCATGTCGATCTGCGGCGCCATCGAATGATCCTCATTCAGGCGCAAAAGCGCGCCGGCACGGTAGAGATAAAGCAGGCTGTCGCCGACTGAGATCCAGTGCAGCTTGTCGCGGTCGACCATCGTCGCCACAACCGTGCCGCCCATACCCGAGGTCGAGGGGTTTGTGTCGATCTGGCTGCGAAGGCATTCATTGGCCACATCCACCGAATGGCGCAGAAGCGAGGGCACGTCAGCCTCATCGGATGGGTCGCGCAGAGTAAGTTCCGCGAACATCTCGGTGACGATCAACCGGCTGGCAATATCTCCGGCCGCATGCCCGCCCATACCGTCGCTTAGCACGGCAAAGCCCGTCTCCACACCTTGTGGAAACGCCGTGACCAGCGCGTCTTCCTGGCGTTCGCGGGCGCCCTGGTTGAGCGCCGAGGCCACATCCAGGCCCAGCGTGATAGCCACTTCTGGTGCCCCCAATCTAGACATCCGCGTCAGCGCCTCCATCTCCGAACTCTGCCTCGTTCTCGACCCAGCTGAAATCCGGGCCGCAGAGCGCGACGAAGCGCAGCGTGGTTTTGCCGATGCGGATCAGATCGCCGTCCGACAGCTCTTCGGTGGCCAGAACAGGCGTGCCGTTGCGACGTACCACGTTCGACTTGCCGCCGTGGCCGATGAAGAACTTGTTTTGTTCTTCATCATAGGCGACCGAGGCGTGGTTCTGGCGTGAGATACTGGTATCTCCGAAGTCCAGACTGATCGCCTGATCCTCGGCCCGTCCAATCGTCGAGACAGAAGTCGAGACGATGAACGAGGCACCGCGACCGGGCCCGTCGATGACGACGATCCAACCGGCCGGATAGCGAGCCTCGCTTGCCAGGGCAGCGCTTTCGAAAACATCCTTGGTGACGTTTTGGGCATGGAAGCCCAAGATCCGTGTCTTGGCCTTCGCGCCCGAGCGACGCTGGTTTGGCTGTGCTTCGGCGGTGGCTCCACCGCCATCGTCAGAGCGCGCAGGCGTATTTAGCACAAGCGGCGTAGATTTGATCTTGCGCGAGACCGGGCGCGTGGACGGTGCCGAGGCCTCATCCATGTCCCAGATTTGCCGGTTGCCACCCGCCTCATTATTTGGCGGTGTCGGCGCCTGCGGCGCGCGGGCGCGCCGCGTGATCGGTGCCCTTGCTTGCGGCGGCTCGGATGGGGCAGGGGGTGCGCTGCGCGGGGGCATGTCGGCGGGGCGCATGCGCGGCGCATCATCGGCGTTGGGCACGGGGCGCGCCGGGCCCGGAGAAGGTGTGGGCGCGGAACCGCGGTAATGCTCAGCTTCACGCGGGATTGCTGCGCTGGGCGCTTGGCCCGGGGGCACGGGTCGCGACGGGGTCGCAATCGCGGAAGACGGCGCCATTTCGGCATTGCTACGGGCGCCCGGCTCGGCGCTGCGCGGGGCCAGCGCGGCCAGGCGGTCACGCTGCGTCGGAGCGCTCTGTGCGGCGTCAAGTGGGGCCACTGGATCGTTCAAGCGGGCTGGTTCACCGCGCCCATGCGCGACCGGGTTGCCGTCGGGAATACCGTTAGGGGCCGTGTTATCGTCGTAGTTTGCCACCGTTCATGCCTCTCTAAATTATTGTCCGCGGGCTTTCGCGAAGCCTGGGAAGAATTTCCGGCGGCCCGACATCATGCGCTTGAGCGAGCCAGGCTCGGATTGTGCTTGAGATTGCGCCGCTTCGTGCGCCGCGGCCGCCGCAGCAGCGAGGGCGGCCTCCTTTTCAGCGCGCACCGCTTGCTCTTTGGCCTCTTGCTCGGCCTGCAAAGCGGCTTGTTCTTCGGCAAGTATCGCCGCTTCTTCCTCGGCTTGCGCCCGCGCTGCGGCCTCGGCCTTCTGGCGCGCTTCTTCGGCGGCGCGCCGCTTGGCCGCTGCAGCCTCTTCGGCGCGGATGCGTTCGGCGGCCTTCTCGCGCGCCAGGGTTTTGCGGAAATCGGCCACCAACCGGGTAACCTTTTCCTCAAGCTCGCGGTCGTTCTCTGCGGCTGCCATCAAGATTTTACGGCGGCGATCCATGTCGACCATATCGCGCCAGACGGGCGCCGTCGGCAGACGGTCTTTCGGGAAGATGCTCAGGCAGGCATTGATCGCGTCGATGAAATGCTCGTCATAGCCCTCGATATCCTCGAGCGGCTCAAGCGGATCGGGGGCGTTACGCGCCGCGGCAGAGACCCGCATATTCGAGGATGGCGGCGCGATGCCGCTGAGCAAATGGTAAAACGTCGCCGCCAGTGCATAGAGGTCGCTTGAATAAACCTGCGCGGTGCCTTGGAGGTAAAACTCCTGCGGGGAGTAGCCGTCCTTGACCGTCAAAACCTTCGACAGAACTCGGCTCACGCGCGTCGCGCTTTCGCGTGCAGCGCCGAAATCGATCATCACGGGCGTGTTGTCTTCGCCGATGATGATGTTGTCGGGTGAGATATCGCGATGCAGGATGTCGCGGCTGTGGATGTAGTCGAGCGCCTCCAGGCATTGGATTAAAAGCTGACGCACATCTTCAGGGGTGAAGCGGTTTGGCTCATCCTCGATGATCTCCAGCAGGTTGCGCCCGGCGACGTAATCCATCGCCATGTAGGCCGTACCGTTGTCGTGAAAGATTTGGTGCACGCCGACGATGTAGGGATGCTGAAGCTCGGCCAGGGCGCGGGCTTCTTTTTCGAAGAGCTCTAGGATCTCGGCAAACTCGTCTTCTGAGTTGCTGGAACGTAGGCGGACCGAGCCGGATGTGCGGTGGCACATGGCGCTGGGGAAGCACTCTTTGATGACGACGCGGCGGTTCAGGCTGTCGCGGGCCAGGTAGGTGATGCCGAATCCCCCGGCATTGAGGTACCCTTCGATGACGTACTGACCGCCGCAAAGCTGGGCGCCAGGGGGGAGTTCGTCCCCATAGGTATCCTGTTGATCAACCGACATTTTATCGAGCCACCGGAAAGAGAATTCTGCCTGGCCGTACTGGGCCTATACGCAACTTTGGAACCAATTTGTTTACGGCTATTGCAGTGCTAAAAAGTGACGGGAAAAAGGCGCTCAGCAGAAGAAAATGCGTCACTTAATCTAAGTGCAATCGATCAAGGTTTTGACGGCCCTCCGGAATGTTTCGCAGGACCGACACAGCAGTTATTGCGCAAGTTAAGAACGTCGCCCGGGCGCAGGTATAATCACCGCGCTCGGGCACTGCGTTCGGGGCTGTGGCGTGAATGCCATGGACCCGCCCGGTGGCAGCATTATGGCGTCGCGCGACATTGCGCTTTGAGGTCGATCATGCGACCCATACTCAAACGGAGCGACACGCTGCCCCACGCTCCGGCAACACACCCTGGGGGGATGTCGATGCAGAAGTTTCGCGGTTACTTTCAGACGGTGTTTTCAGGGCTCTTGAGCCTCGCGCTAAGCTGCGGCGCTCTCACGACAGCGGCCCATGCCAATTCCCTGCAAGAAGCCCTGGCGACGGCCTACAGAAATTCCGATCTGCTTGAGCAGAACCGACAGCTTCTGCGCCTGCAGGATGAGGGCGTCGCCCAGCAAATCGCGGGTCTCAGACCCATCGTTAGCCTCAACGCGTCGGCCACGCGCAATTCCGGCTCGTCCGAGACAATCAGCTCGCTGCAACTGGTGGCCGACCTGCTGATATTTGACAACGGCGGCTCTCGTATTTTGGTGGAGGCGGCGCGTGAGCAGGTCTCGGCCGCGCGGTTCGGCCTGATCGATCTGGAGCAGGTCGTGCTGCTCAACGCGGTGCAGGCCTACGTGAATGTCTGGCGTGACACCCAGGTCGCCCAGGTCCGCGACAGCAATGTCCGCGTCGTCACCCAGCAATTGCGCGCTGCGCGCGACCGTTTCGAAGTGGGCGAGGATACCCGCACCGATGTGGCCCAGGCCGAGGCGCAACTGGCCGCCGCGGTTTCTTCCCTAGCGGCGGCGCGCGGTCAGCTTGAGATCTCCGAAGAGCTCTATATCATCGCTGTCGGTGCGCGGCCGAATTTCCATGGCGGCCCCGGCGCGCTTCCGCATATCCCGACCTCCGAGAGCGAGGCCGATCACATCGCGCGCCAAACCCATCCCTCGATCCTGCAGCTTCAGCGCGTCACCCGCGCCAATGAATTGTCTCTCGATGCCGCGCGCAGTGACTATGGCCCGACGATCACCCTGCGCGCGCAAACCGGCGAAACCTTCGGGGGCCTGCAAGACGGCTACGGCTCGTCGATCAGCCTGAACCTCACTCAGCCGATTTATCGCGGCGGTCAGCTTTTCGCGCTGGAACGCTCGGCCATTGCGCAATTGGCCGCCTCGCAAGCGCAGCTCAACCAGCAGGTGCGCGTGATCATCCAGGAGGTCGGCAATGCCTATGCCCGCCTGCGGATCGCTAATGCGCAAATCCGCGCCTCTGAGCAACAGATCCGCGCCCAGGACCTCGCGCTGCAAGGCGTTCAGGAAGAGGCGTCGCTGGGTGCTCGAACCACGCTCGATGTGCTCGATGCCGAACAGGCTTTGCTCGATGCGCGGATCGGGCGGATCCAGGCGCAAGCCGATCTCTATGTCGCCGCCTATTCCGCGCTGTCAGCCATGGGTTTGCTGACAGTTGAGAATTTGCACCTGCCCGTCGCGGAATACGATCCGACCGCCTATTCCAACGAGTTTTCGAACGCGCCGGCCCGCATCCCCAGTGAGCAGGGCGACCGGCTCGACGCGCTGCTTGAGCGGCTCGGGCGCAACTAGACGCAACATCTGGGCCCTGCGGCGGATTGGCCGCATCTTTACCAGCTTCACGCGGCAAGCGTTGTCAGCCGAGCCGCACGCGGTTAACCTCTTAATCGCAATGGGCGGCCGAGATTTTGGGGCGGCGTCGTCCCCGATTGAGCCCAGGCGATTAAGGAGATCTGGCCCATGAGTGACGCTGCCAAACACGACGATATCGAGGATGTGCTTTCCTCGATTCGCCGCCTCGTCGCCGATGGCCGGGCGGAGCCGGGGCCTCACGCCGACGACGATGGAGCGGATGACGACACCAGCGAGCACGAAGGCGATACCGCATCCGATGCGCACGCAACAGACTACGATGAGCTGCCCGATCCCGGTGAAAAACTCCTTCTGACCGCAGCCCTGCGTGTGCCGGATCCCGAAGATCCCTACCGTGCAATTGAGCCCGCCGATGACCTGGACAGCGCGGCGGACGCAGCCGTATCCGAGAGCTCAGAGGACGACCCAAGCCCGGTGGACGCTGAAGAGTATGGGACCGAAGAACACGAGGGCGAAGAGAACGGCGGCGAAGTACACGAGGGCGAAGAAAACGGGGGCGAAGAAAACTGGGACGGCACGGGGGAGCCTGATCAAGACGCAGACAGCCACTGGAACCGCGACTGGGAGGATGCTTCTGCTGACGCCCAGGACCATGACGTTCAGGAGGATGGGGAGACCCAAGACAATGGGTCTGACACTGACGCCAAAGATTTCGAGGCCGCCGAGGTTGATCACGAAGCTGATCATGGCGACGAAAGTTGGACCGGCGACGCGCAACCTGAAGACCAAGATCCTGACGATAGTTCAGACGGCGGTAATGAGGCGAGCTCCGACGATCCGGAAGGCACCCATTTGGGATCCGATCAGGAAACGGCTGACGTCAGCGTAGAAGAGGACCCGTCCGCGCCCGACACATTCCCGCTTAGCCAAATCGCCGACATGGTTGCGCGCCATGAAGGTGAGCTCGCCGATGAAGACTTATCCGAAGCGACCGGGCAGATCGTGCAATTCCGCCGGGCCGGAGCGGAGGCTGAGGGCGCCTCTATTGCCGAGGTCTCTGACGTCGCGGCCGACGAAACTGACGAAGACGAAACTGACGAAGATGCCGCGCTCCATGCTGTACGTGACGCGCTTGAGGACGCCGCCGCTTCCGACGGCGAGGAGGACGACGCGTCTGAAGACGTGCAGGCCACAGATGTGGACGTAGACGCCCCAGACGCGCAAGATGCCGACGCACAGGATCCCGAAGCGCAGGATGTTGAGGAAATCGAAGAAACTGCGGGTGAATTCGAACCCGAACAGGGCGACGCAGACTGGCCTGAAATCGGCAGCACCGCCGCCGCTTTGAGCGTCGCAGCGGCCCGCGGTGTCCATCCCGATGCCGCCGCCGCACGCACTGCGGATCTGGCGGAGTATGCTTTCACCTCCGAGCGCTCATCGCGCATCTCGCTGGCCGATCCGCTCAGCGCCGCGCCGCCGCCAGCCGATGAGCCTCTGAGCGAAGAAATTGCCGATCACGGGGCCGGCTCAGGCAATACCAACGCCCCGGCAAGCGATCACCGCCTCGAATACGGCCAGGCACCGGGCCAAAGCTTTGCCGATGACGGCTTCGACGCCGATCTCGACGATGAAGCCGAGGCCGATATGCTCGACGAGGAGGCGCTGCGCGACTTCATTCGTCAGGTCGTGCGCGAGGAACTCCAAGGCGCCCTGGGCCAGCGGATCACGCGCAATGTCCGCAAGATGGTGCGCCGGGAAATCCGCCTCGCCCTGGCGGCGGAAACACTGGAATAACCGGGTCACAGGCCGTAGGTGAAAAGGACCTGCAGCAAAGGTCCCCGCCGGTATGTTCCTGCCCTTTCGCGATCACAACCCGTCCGAACGCCTGCCGATCGTCACTTATCTATTGATCGCCGCGAATGTCGGCATCTTTCTGCTCTACTATCCGCAGCTGTCCGGCAGCCCCGCAGCTTTGTTCGCCTTCTACAATGACTGGGCGATGATCCCGCAAGAAGTGGCGTTTGGCGACGACCGGCACACGCTGATTAGCTCGATGTTCCTGCATGGCGGCTGGATGCATCTGGGCGGCAATATGCTGTTTCTTTGGCTCTATGGCGACAATATCGAAGACCTTCTAGGCCCGCTGAAGTACCTGGGCTTCTACCTCGCTTCGGGGCTTGCGGCGGGGCTGGGGCATCTGCTGGCCGATCCCGGCTCTCCGGTGCCGACCGTGGGCGCCTCAGGGGCGATTGCCGGGGTGATGGGCGCCTATCTGGTCTTGTTCCCGCGCGCCCGCGTCGATGTGTTGATCTTCTTCGTCATCATCGTGCGGGTGATCACCGTGCCCGCCTTCGCGCTGTTGGCGCTGTGGTTCGGGATGCAGATTTTCAACGGTCTGGCTGCGCAGCAGGGTGTCGGTGGCGTGGCCTACTGGGCGCATATCGTGGGCTTTGTCGCGGGCATTATCTTGATCCTGCCGCTCTGGCTCAGGCTTGGCGGGCCAAGCTATTGGGGCCGCAATCACGGGCGTCCGCCGCATAACGAAATGCTCACGACGATCGATCGACGCTCGCCTCTGCCGCGTGTGCAACGCCACCGCGGCACCAGTATCGTGCCCAGCCGGATCCCGACCGCCGGGCGGCCCCGCTGATCCAGTTTAGGCCCGCTCGGCGTATTCCATCGTCTCCGTGTTCACGACGATCTGCTCATCCTGGCCCACGAAGGGCGGCACCATGACCTTCACGCCGTTGTCCAGGATCGCCGGTTTGAAGCTGTTGGCGGCGGTCTGTCCCTTCACCACCGGCTCGGTCTCGGAAATGGTGCAGGTGACTTTCTGCGGCAGCGTCGCGTTGAGCGCCTCGGCCTCGTAGAACTCGACCACGATGGTCATCCCGTCCTGAAGAAACGGACGCCGATCACCCAAAAGGTCCGCAGGCAACTCGATCTGCTCATAGGTCTCGGTATCCATGAACACGAGCATCCCATCGGTCTCATAAAGGAACTGCTGGTCCTTCTGCTCCAGGCGCACGCGCTCGACCTTGTCGGCGGAGCGGAAGCGCTCGTTGAGCTTTGAGCCGTTTCGCAGATTTCGCAGTTCGACCTGGGCGAAGGCCCCGCCCTTGCCGGGTTTCACATGATCGACCTTCACCGCCGCCCACAAACCGCCATTGTGCTCCAGAACGTTGCCGGGCCGGATTTCGTTACCGTTGATCTTCGCCATTGCCAGCCTCCAAACGCTGCGGTGGCCCCGGAGCACCGCACGCGGCGCAACTGGGGCCATTTGTCATAATTTTGCCGCAAATCTTGCAGCAAAGGCGGCCGGACCTATATCTTGCGTATCGAAGGGACGCAACACGCCGGGGTGGTGGTTATTATTGTGCGAGCTATGCGAATGACGCGTGGCTCCTATGCAAAGATTGCATCACAGAATCGAGACAAACCCGTCATAAAGGGCGGCACGTCACAAAAAACGCACAATCAAAGTAAGGGACGACGAAATGCGAGATTTCGTTGATGGCACAGCCTTCAACTTCGAACAGGGCCAGCGCGCGCGCAAGCTTTTCGCCGCCGTGGTTCTCGCGGCGTTGGACGACGCAATCGCGGACGACAAGAAGTATGGAAATGGACCCGAACAGATCGCCCGCTGGGCGCGGTCGAGAGACGGTCGTGAAGTTTTGAGCTGCGCGGGCATCGACCCCAATGAGCGGGTCGTTGGTGGCCTGATGCAGTTCGTGGAAAACGGCGTGCGCACCTCTGTGGCCTTGAGCCGCGAGGAGAGCGAGCGGCGCAACGCGGCCGAGGCCGAAGCTGCCGCCGCAGAAGCCGCCTAAGACACCCTTCTTCCTTCGTGGAAGGTTCAAAAGCGCGTCCCTCACCGGGGCGCGTTTTTGGTTTTCAGGGCTAGGCGGTATGATCCTACGCAGCGGGTCTATGGGGCGCCGAAGCGCGCACGGCTGAGGAACCGCGCCACATCGCTTGACGCAGATCGCGCAGACGTCTCACAGGATGCGATCAAAGTCTCCAGGGTCGGGGTGATGAAACCAAAGGGACAAGCATAGACCCAAAGGCTCTCACGGTTTCTTCAAAACCGTTGCCACCTGCTGAGGTATCACGTCCATCTCTGACACTTTCTTCGAAAGTGCAGGTTGGTGGCCGCTGAGGGACTCGAACCCTCACGCCCGAAGGCCGCGGATTTTAAGTCCGGTCTGTCTACCAATTCCAGCAAGCGGCCCGCTCCGTAAGCTTACGCCGCCTCACGGCCGGATGCGAGTACGTTTTCACCTCAGACGCGGCGATCTCAGCCGCACCGCAACAAGAACAAACGCGCCTGACCGAGGGGGGCGGTCAGGCGCGCGGATACTATTTACCAAATAAGCGCAGCAGCATGTCCCTTAGTGGACGCCCTCACCATCGCCCTTTGTTGGTTAAGAGAGACTTAAATAAATCACGGAAATTGCTCATTTTCCCGGGAAAGTGGTTAATGCGTGGACAGTCATGCCAAGGCTCTCCAAACGGGCGCGCCCGCCCAAATCCGGCAGGTCGATCACAAAGGCCGTGCCGGCGACTTGGGCGCCCAAACGCTCGATCAAACTGATCCCGGCCTCCGCCGTGCCGCCCGTCGCCAGTAGGTCATCGACCAGCAAAACACTGTCCCCGGCCTTGAGCGCGTCGTCATGCACCTCCATCGTGGCGGCGCCGTATTCGAGCTCATAGTCTTGGCTGATGGTGGCGCCGGGCAGTTTGCCCGCTTTGCGGATCGGCACGAAGCCCAGCGACAACTGATGCGCCACAGCGCCGCCCAGGATAAACCCACGCGCCTCAAGGCCTGCCACCACGTCGATCTTTTGACCGACGAAAGGCGCCAGCAATTGATCAACCGCCAGCCGGAACCCGCGCGGATCAGCAAAGAGCGTCGTCACGTCGCGAAACAGGATCCCTTCATGGGGAAAATCTGGGATCGTGCGGATGTAATCGGCGATGGAGCTGGTCTTGAGCATAGGGCCTCGGCTGGGTGAATGGGCGGTGTGGCTAGGGTCGGGGATAGTGCAAGCGTAGGACTTCGGCGTCTTGATTGCGCAGCCAAACCACCGAATTTCCATTCTCCGAGAAAATCGATCCGGCATAGGCCTCGGACGCGATGTCGGTGGGCAGGCCCATGGCTTGGACGAGCTCTTCCAGCACGACCGAGGCGATCTCGCGCCGGGCGATGTCGCGACTGATGGCGATGGCGGCGGCCAGGATGTCCTGCCCGCGCGAGCGGATCACAACGCGGCCCAGGGCGATGCTAGAGCCGTCGATCTGCCTGTTGCCGGTGCCCGCGATCTCACCGCCCTCGGCCACATCGAGCAGGTAGAGCGGCACGTCCACCTCGCCGCCGAAGGCCCGCACCAGGTTAAGATGCGCGCCCGTCGCGTTCACCTCCTCGATGGCGGCATCCAGCGCTCGGTCAATCGCCTCGATCTTGTAGGCCGGAAAGCCCGGATCGATGCGCGCGATCCCCACCCTGAGGTTGAGCCGCCGCGGCGTGGGCCAGCGCACCAGGGGCTTTTGACACTCCCCATCGGGCGGCGATGCGGCGCAGGCCACGAGGCGATAGAACTCCGCGTCTTCTAGCGGACCGTCGACCTCGATGAACTCCTGCGCCAAGGCAGGCGCGGGGAGGAATGCGGCGAGGAGGGCACGGCGCGTGATCATAGCCAAAAGTCTAGGGGGCGTGCGTCGCGGTGCAAGTGGGCCAGACAGATGGTCCGGACCCCGTGGCCCGGGCGACACCTTGGCGGCTCACAACACGCGGCCCGCAACCACCTTGAGCTTTTCGACGAAGCTCGGATCGCGGCGTTCGGGCGCGGTCATAATCGCATGCTCGAGCGCGCGGTCACAGCCATAGGGGCAAGCCTCTCCGGTGTCTGGCCCCAGGGCCTCGGGCAGGGCCCCGACCACCGCGCGGGCCTTTTCGGTATTGCCAGTGAGTGTGGCGATGATCTGAGTGATATCCACCTCACCGTGCTGGGGATGCCAGCTGTCATAATCCGTCACCATGGCGAGGCTGGCATAGCAGATCTCGGCCTCCCGGGCGAGTTTCGCTTCGGGCATATTGGTCATGCCGATCACGTCGCAGCCCCAGCTTTCGCGGTACATTCGGCTTTCAGCGAGGCTGGAGAATTGCGGGCCTTCCATGGCCAGATAGGTGCCTTTGCCATGCAGGCGGACCCCCGCGTTTGAGCACGCCTTTCTGACCGCTTCGCCGAGGCGAGGGCAGGTCGGGTAGGCCATTGAAACATGGGCCACACAGCCCTCCCCGAAGAAGCTTTTCTCGCGGGCGAAGGTGCGGTCGATAAACTGATCGACGAGGACAAAATCGCCCGGTGCCATTTCGTCACGGAAGGAGCCGCAGGCCGAGATCGAGACGAGATCGGTCACGCCGATTGACTTCAGCGCGGCGATATTGGCGCGGTAGGGCACCGAGGTCGGGCTGTGGACATGGCCGCGACCGTGACGGGGCAGGAAGGCCATCTCAGCTCCCGCGAGCGTGCCGGTCAGGATCGCATCAGAGGGCCTGCCCCAGGCCGTTTCAACGCTTTGCCACTTGGCCCCTTCCAGCCCCGCGATCTCATAGAGACCCGATCCGCCGATCACCCCGATTTTGCGCGCCATTTGCTCAGCCCCCCGTCAAGTCTGCATGTTGTCAAATCTGCATGTTCGACCGGTGCCGGTCACGTTGTTTGCGAGAGCCTAGTGGCAAACAGGTCAGGACCGCAATGAAGGGTGAGAAAGCTTCCTGAATTCAGCGCCTTGCGCTGTGATTACCGCCGATAGTCGCGCGCCGCTATTTGGGCGCAAGAGGCGCTATGGCGAAGTGCGTAGGGCGGGCATTCGCGCCGATACCTGGCCTTTGAAATGCTTTCGTCTCGCAACTTTTGTTTATGTATGGTATCTGTAAACGACGATCCGGCGTGGCGGAGGGCCGCGCGCTGGAACTTTGATGCCACTGCGTGAAAGCCGCGCCCTATCGGATCAGCGCCAATCGCGGCTTTTCGGGACCAATATCAGACCTTTGGTCGCGTAGTGGCATCGGTGGACATGGCGCGCGCCGGCCCGCACGCGTCCCAGTTGAAACCGTTTCTTCTTGGCAATCGGAAGCCGTAGCCTCTCCAAAGGCCACGGGCCTTCAGGCTCACGCCAGACGCCCACCTCACGCTGCCTTACCAGCGGCGCCTCACGCGTGCCGCCTCCATCGCGCGCCCCTATTCACGTTCCCCTACTCTCCGGGCCCCTACTCTCCGGGGCGTTTGAGCGAAAACACTTCGCGGATGGTGGCGTAGTCGCGATAGCCCAAACGCGCGAGCGGCGCATAGCCGGTAATGTCGAAGCGTCCGTCGACGATGTGGTCGTCGTCGAGATGGATGCCCACCACCTCTCCTAGCACCAGAAAGTTGCCATTTCCTTGCAGCTCGAGGATCTGCGTCATCCGGCATTCCAGCGCGGCGGGGGAAGCTTTGACGCGAGAGCAGGGAATTGTCTTGCATTCTGAACGCTCTAAGCCCGCAAGATCGAACTCATCGCGCTCCTTCGGCCAGGGCCCCGCGCTGGCATTCATTGCGTCGCGCAGGGCGTGGCTGACCACATTGACGCAAAAGACGCCCGTGTCGCGGATATTGGCCACGCTGTCCTTGGTGTCGCCCCGGTCCTCCTTTTGCCCAGTGGAGGCGAACATGACCTGGGGCGGGACATAGGCGACGGCGTTGAAAAACGAGTAGGGCGCGAGGTTTTCCGAGCCGTCCGCGCCGCGCGTCGAGATCCAGCCGATGGGGCGCGGCGTGACGATGGCGTTGAACGGATTGTGGGGCAGATCGTGGCCGTTGCTGGGCTCATAAAACATGTCTCAAGCCTCCGAGATCGCGGATGATTTGCGCCCGAGGATAACGCCGTGCTAGGCCGGGAGCCAGTCGCGACAGGCCGCAGAATGCACGAATTTTCTCAAGAAAAACCAGAGGATTATTGGGAGGTCGAAGCGCTCTTCGATCTGTGTTTCGCGCCTGGGCGCGAGGCGCTGTCGAGCTACCGGCTGCGCGATGGCGTGGCGCCTGTGGCCGAGCTTTGCCAAGTGGCGCGGGACGCGGGCGGTGTGCTGGCCGGAGCGGTGCGGTTTTGGCCGGTTTTGGTCGGAAAATCTGAGGCTTTGCTGCTCGGTCCAATCGCTGTGCACCCGACGCGGCAGGGCGAAGGCCTGGCCGGATCGCTGATCGCCGGGAGCGTGGCGCGGGCGTGGGATTTGGGCTGGTCCCGGGTGCTTTTGGTGGGGGATTTGCCGTTCTACCAGCGCTATGGGTTCGAGCGTCTGACGGGTGTCGAGATGCCGCCGCCGACCAACCCCGAGCGCGTTCTGGGCCTGGGCGATTGGGCCGCGTTAACCGGTCCCGTGACCGCCTGGGAGGGCCGGTAGAATCGGGGTAGAATTGGGGTAGAACCAGGGTAGAATCCGGGTACCTCCGCGCGGGCCGCGCGTTTCAGTGCAATTTTAACCAATTTGGAGCAATCTGCCGGGCTCTCACGCTCAGGAGGCGCCGATGGCCGACCGCAAGAAGACGACCCGAAAGACCGCGGGGACCCGAAAGACCTCGGGTCAGAAGGCTATTCCGAAAACAGTGACCGAGAATATGACGGCCAAAGAGGTCGAATATTTCGACTATATGCAGGACGCGATGCAGCGGTTCGAATGGGACCTGCACAGCCTGATCTACCACAACCACCGGATCCCCCATGAATGGACCGAGATCGCGAAACGGCGCGAGACCGGCCGGGTGAAGATCGGTTTTAGCTGCGATGCGGATGTGGCCAAGTGGTTCCGGTCGTTCGGGCCGGGCTATCAGCGGCGGATGAACGACGTGCTGCGCGCGTTCATGCAGGCGAAGCTGTCGGGGCTTTTGAACGGGGAGGACACGCACGAGGCGTTCCGCCCGGCGCGGCGGCCTGGGTTTGGGGATTTTGCGGCGGAGTGGAAGGGGAGGGGGCGGTGAGGGGGATGATGTGAGAACTTTCCGTCTTACTTGGAGAGACGCGCAATAGTGAGAGGGGCAGAATGCCCCTCTCGCCGGTTCATTTCTCGCGGCGTACACCTTTGAATTTAGTCTTCGAAGATGTTTTCTGATCCATAAAACGACCAGTATCGCTGTCTCGCTTCACCCAATTTCCGTTCGGTGCTTGAAACTGCGATCTGTTACGAACGGCGCCGTTTCGTTTGCCGTCACCTTTGGGAGGATTTGTGGCCATGGTCGTTTTCCTATTGCGTGTGGCAAACGCGTGAGCAGTAGAAGCACCCGTTCACCTGTCTATAGTATTTCCTCGCCGCTCGAACTCCGCCATGGCAGCTACTATAGCTCCCAAGGAAAACGAGGTTTTCTGGGTTTGGGAAAAACGGGCAACCAGGTGTGTGAACTTCGTGGTCGCCATTCCGCTGAACGTTCTTGTTTACGTAGTAATTGGGCATAAGCGCCTCCTTTCAAAAAAAGGACGGCCTGTGTTGACTTGCCTGCTGCGTAGATGTGATCTCGCAGTGCGCTTCAGCGTTCCGCTTAGGCCGTCCACGGCTTTGCGGACCGGGAGCAAGGCGCCGCCTGGGGACCATCCATGGCGGCGCCAGTCCTCTCCGGCGTCGATTCAAGTAATGCTTGTGTATGGGAACAAGTCAAGCCCGACGCAGCATTTAGCGACGGGCGCAACTATTTGTACTTTCTATTAATAAATCACCCAGATGCAGCGTCTGTCAACACTTTATCCCCAGGTTTTTCCCCAGCTTATCCACAGAACATTTGAGAAACTCTTTCTCCAAACTGGCAAGTCAGACGGCGAACAATGATCCGTTGATGGTCATTCGCAACTTGAGCTATCGCGGAATCAAGCCGCAGGCGCCGCGCATCGTCGGGCCTGCCCCGGGCCCGGCGATTTGGGGACGCTAGGTGCTTCGATCAGAGCTTTTGCGGATTTGGCCGAGATAAAGCCCGCAGACCTGGCGTTGGGATCGCCGAGCCCAGGCCCGACGATGCGCGGCGGTCGAACCTTGTGCGCGACCCGTAGCGTTGGAGTGGCACTGGAAGCAGACCGGAGCCTTAGCGCTACCTATGGACGGGCTTGGGAGAGCGCCGTTATCTGGTGAATGTCTTCGAGAGCTTTGCCGACATACGCCTTCAGGCCACAACCTCAACTCTGCAGAGCCCTAACCCCCAGCTCGCCCTCCCGCGCGGCTTTCATCGCCTGCGCCGCGGCATGGCTTGCGGCCAGCGTCGTGAAATAGGGGATCTTGTCCATCAGCGCCACGTTGCGCATCGACCGGCTGTCTTCGATGGCCTGGGGGCCCTCGGTCGTGTTCAGGACCAGGCTCACCCCGCCGTCTTTCATGATGTCGACAATCGTGCGCCCGCCCTCATAGGCCTTGTTCACCCGTTCGGACGGGATGCCGTGATCGGCCAGGAAGCTTGCCGTGCCGCCGGTGGCCAGGATCGTCAGACCGAGATCGTGGAGCATCTGCGCGGTCTCAAGCAGGTCGGGCACTTTGTCGGCGTCCTTGATCGACAAAAACACCGTGCCGCCCTGGGGCAGTTCGGTGCCCGCGCCGAGCTGGGCCTTGAGGAAGGCCCGGGGGAACGACCGGTCCCAGCCCATGACCTCTCCGGTCGAACGCATTTCGGGCCCCAAAAGCGTGTCCACCCCGGGGAAGCGCGCGAACGGCAGCACCGCCTCTTTGACCGAGAACCAGGGCGTGCGGAAATCCGTGAGCGTCATCGGATCGGCCAGCTTGATCGGCACGTCGTCGGGCACCGGTTCGATGCGGGGCGATTTCGGGAAGGTGCTGAGCGGCTCTCCGGCCATCAGGCGCGCGGCGATGGAGGCGATGGCCGAGTCCGTGGCTTTGGCCACGAAGGGCACGGTGCGCGAGGCGCGGGGATTGACCTCGATCAGGTAGATCTCATCGTTTTTGACGGCAAACTGCACATTCATCAGCCCCACCACGCCCAGCGCTTTGGCCAGCGCAATGGTCTGGGTGATGATCTCTGCCTGGATCGCTTCGGGCAGGGTATGGGGCGGGAGCGAACAGGCGCTGTCGCCGGAATGGACGCCCGCCTCTTCGATATGCTGCATGATGCCCGCGACATGGACCTGGTCCCCGTCGCTGAGCGCGTCGACATCGACCTCCACCGCGCCGTCGAGATAGCTGTCGAGGAGGACCGGGCTGTCGCCGGACACCACCACCGCGTTGCGGATATAGCGCCTGAGCCCTGCATCATCGCGCACGATCTCCATCGCCCGCCCGCCCAGCACATAGGATGGCCGGATCACTAGGGGAAAGCCGATGGTTTCGGCGGCGGCGAAGGCCTCCTCGTCGGTATGGGCGATGGCGTTGACGGGCTGTTTGAGGTCGAGCTGCTCGACCAGGGCCTGGAAGCGTTCGCGGTCCTCGGCCAGGTCGATGGCGTCGGGCGAGGTGCCCAGGATCGGGATCCCTGCCGCCTCCAGCGCGCGGGCGAGCTTGAGCGGGGTCTGGCCGCCGAACTGCACGATGACGCCTTTGAGCATGCCAGCCTGCTGCTCGACGCGCAGGATCTCGAGGACGTGCTCTAGCGTCAGGGGCTCGAAATAAAGCCGGTCGGAGGTGTCGTAATCGGTGCTGACGGTCTCGGGGTTGCAGTTGATCATGATCGTCTCATAGCCCGCCTCGCTGAGCGCGAAGCAGGCGTGACAACAGCAATAATCGAACTCGATCCCTTGGCCGATCCGGTTCGGTCCGCCGCCCAGGATGACAATCTTTTGCGCCTCGGAGGGCCTGGCCTCGCATTCGACATCGCCCAGGGCCGGTGCCTCATAGGTGGAGTACATGTAAGGCGTCTGCGCCTCGAACTCGGCCGCGCAGGTGTCGATGCGTTTGAAAACGGCGGTCACGCCCTCGGCTTGGCGGGCGCGGCGGATCTGATCCTCGCGCTGACCGGTGAGGGTGGCCAGGCGCGCATCGGTGAAGCCCATCATCTTGACGCGCCGCATGTCCTCGGGGCGGAGGCCCTCCGAGCGAAGCCGCGCTTCTTCGTCGATGATCTCGCGTAGGCGGGCGAGGAACCAGGGGTCAAAGCGCGTGACGGCGCCAATCTCATCATCCGAAAGCCCGGCGCGCATGGCCTGGGCGATCACGCGGAGACGGTCCGGCGTCTGCTGGCTGAGCGCGCGGGTGATCCCGGCGCGGTCCTCAGGCAGGTCGATCTCATCGAGGCCGGTCAGGCCCGTCTCCATGCTGGCCAGCGCCTTTTGCAGGCTTTCGTGAAAGCTCCGCCCGATGGCCATGGCCTCACCCACGGATTTCATTGCCGTGGTCAGATGCGGCTCAGAGCCCGGGAATTTCTCGAAGGCGAAGCGCGGGATCTTGATGACGACGTAGTCGATGGAGGGCTCAAAGCTGGCCGGGGTGACTTTGGTGATGTCGTTATCCAGCTCATCTAGGGTGTAGCCCACGGCGAGCTTGGCGGCGATCTTGGCTATGGGAAAACCCGTGGCCTTGGAGGCGAGCGCCGAGGAGCGGCTCACACGCGGGTTCATCTCGATGACGACCATTCGGCCGTCTTCCGGGTTCACCGCCCATTGCACATTCGATCCGCCGGTCTCGACCCCGATCTCACGCAGAACGGCGATCGAGGCGCTGCGCATCATCTGGTATTCTTTGTCCGTAAGGGTCAGCGCCGGGGCAACGGTGATGCTATCGCCCGTATGCACGCCCATCGGATCGACGTTCTCGATAGAGCAGACGATGATGGCGTTGTCGGCGCGGTCGCGCACCACCTCCATCTCGAACTCTTTCCAGCCCAGAAGGCTTTCGTCGATCAGGATCTGCGCCACCGGGGAAGCCTCGAGCCCGCGGCGGCAGATCTCGCGGTACTCGTCGCGGTTATAGGCCACGCCCCCGCCCGTGCCGCCCAGTGTGAAGGCGGGGCGAATGATCGCCGGGAGACCGACCTCTTCGATGGCGCCCATGGCTTGATCGAGGCCGGACGCAATGTCATAGCCCGCATCCGTCTTGGGCGCGGAGACGATGGTGGCGCGGGGGTTTTCGAGCCCGATCCGGTCCATCGCCTCGCGGAAAAGCTTGCGGTCCTCGGCCATCTCGATGGCGTCGCGCTTGGCGCCGATCATCTCGACGCCGAATTTCTCGAGCACGCCCGCCTCTTCCAACGCGAGCGAGGTGTTAAGCCCCGTCTGCCCGCCCATCGTGGGCAAGAGCGCGTCCGGCCGCTCTGTCTCGATGATGCGCGCGACAACTTCGGGTGTGATCGGCTCGATATAGGTGGCGTCCGCCAGGCCCGGATCGGTCATGATCGTGGCGGGGTTCGAATTGACCAGGATCACCCTATAGCCTTCCTCGCGCAGCGCCTTGCAGGCCTGGGCTCCGGAATAGTCGAACTCGCAGGCCTGGCCGATGACGATAGGCCCGGCGCCGATGATCAGGATCGAGCGGATATCGGTGCGCTTCGGCATCAGGGCCCCCCAAGGACACGGAGATAGGTGTTGGCAAATTGGCGGTGTTATAGGGATGCCGATACCGGGCGCAAGGGCCCGGGCGCGGTGCGGCCTGGAAAAGCTGTGGAGAGAGCGCGGATGCGCGTGAAGTCGCGCCCCAGGGCTCCGCCCGCGCGCCATCCAGGGCTCCGCCCGTTCGCTAACCGGGGCTCCGCCCGCGCGCCTTTCGGGGCTCCGCCCGTCGTGGCCTCAAACGCCGTGCGTTTGCCAGCAAAAGCTGGACCAGCTCCCCCTTGGCTTTGCCCGTGGCTACCGGGGCTCCGCCCGTTCGCCAACCGGGGCTCCGCCCGTCGTGGCCTCAAACGCCGTGCGTTTGCCAGCTAAAGCTGGACCGACCACGACCCTCAAATGCGGTGCATTTGCCAGCAAAAGCTGGACCAGCTCCCCCTGGGCTCCGCCCGTCTGCCCGGGGCTCCGCCCGTCGTGGCCTCAAACGCGGTGCGTTTGCCAGCTAAAGCTGGGCCGGCCACGACCCTCAAACGCGATGCGTTTGCCAGCTTCGCTGGACCGGCCACCCACTGGGCTCCGCCCGTCGTGGTCTCAAATGCGCTGCATTTGCCAGCTAAAGCTGGGCCGACCACGACCCCACTTCACGTTTCCCCAAATACTCCCGCCGGAGGCTCCCCCGGGCGCGGCTTGGACCGAACGGCCACACGTCTCAGCAACCGCTGATTGAACCCCGAATGCCCTCCGCACGACCCACACAGACTATGGGTCTCGCCCGGGCATCCCGCTGGGGCGAATTGATAAGGGGCTTTTTAATGACACATCCACTATCCCGCCGACGTCCGGCGGTCTCTCTCGCTTTGGCCGCTGGCCTGAGCCTTCTGTCTGGGCTGGCGGTCCAGGCGGCGCCGGTTCCGGCACAACTCTACACGATCGATTTCGAGGCCCAGCAAGCGGGCACCTATGGCGATGTCTATAATACATCGCTGATCGATCTGACCGGCGGTGGTGTCGGGCTTTATGCCGGCTACCAGGCCGAAATCGCTGCGAACGGCTCCAACCAGGAGCTTGTGCAGAACCTGAACAATCCCAGCGTGCCGCTTATGCAGCTGTGCTATTTCTGTTCGAGCCAGGCGGGCTCGGACACAATCGGCGGCTTTGCCTTTGCCGGGCTGGATTGGCGGGCGCTCAGCGATCTCGCTCCTTCGCAAGTCAGCGTGTCGGGGCGGCATTACCAGACCGGACAGTGGATCACTGACACGTTCGTGGCCAACAGCGCGGTCTATTCCAGCTTTGACGCGGTGAACCTGGAGGATGTGATCGTCGATGAGCTTTGGATCGCGCTCAATGTCCCGAGCGCGGCGCCCAATGCGCGTCTGGCGCCGCAACCGACGCCGACCTTCTTTGGTCTGGGGGCGTTGGACAATCTGCGTATCCAGGATTGGAACGTGCATCCGGTGACGGCACCCGTGCCGCTACCGGCAGGGGCTTGGCTGATGCTGAGCGGATTGGCCGCCCTGGGCTTGGCGCGGCGTAGGCGCCCAGCCTAGAGACGGCGCCTAGAATTGGCGGCCGGGGCGAGCGTCAGGCTTGCCCCGGCTTTATTCCAGGAACGGTGACGGATCGACGGCCTCAAAGCCGCGCCGCACCTCGAAATGCAGGAATGACGGATCGCCCGGGCCGACCTCGGCCACTTGCTGACCCCGGCTGACGCTGTCGCCGCGCTCCACCTGGATGTTGCGCACATTGGCATAGACCGTCAGCAGATTGCCGGAATGCCGGATCACGAGGATCGGGATCTGTTCGGTGTCGCGGGTGATCGCGGCGACTTCACCGGCATCGGCCGCCACGACCGCCGCGCCGGTTGGGGCGGAGATATCCAGGCCCTCATTCGAGGCAGAGAAGCCGCGCAGCACCGAGCCCTGAACCGGGCGTTGCAGCTGCGCGCTGGAGGCGGTTTGTGCGGGCGCGGGCTCTGGCGCAGCTTCGGCGGCTGGCGCTGGCGCGGGCTCGGACGTGTCCGTCAGGTCCGGGGCGTCGGGCAGAGGCGCGGCGGTGATCGCATCGGGCAGCGGTTCAGCCGCGGAGGGCGGTACGGGTGTGACGCTGTCGCCGGGCAAACCGCCATCGGCGGCGGCAGACGCGGAACCGGAGGGGCCGGTCACCGAGCTGTCGGCGGAGACCGGGATGATCAGGAACTGACCCTCGCGCACGTCGAGATTGGGGCCGAGCCCGTTCCATTCCGCCAAGGACCGCACAGAGACCGCATAGAGCCGTGCGACCGAATAGGCCGTCTCTCCGCGGCCGACCCGGTGGCGCAGGGGTTCGGCACCCGTTTGCATCGGCAGGCCCGTGAGGTTGTCGCCGGTCTCGGCCTCATCGATGGCGGCCGAGGCGATGGCGGTGATGTCGCCCTGGGCATCGCGCCCGACCATGCGGGGCAGGGCCAGAACCTCGCCCTCGCGCAGAGTGTCGGTTTCCGAGCGGCCGTTGAAGGCCGCAAGCTCAGCGCTGCTCAGTCCGATCCGGCCTGCGACGGTGCTGACGGTGTCGCCCGGGCGGGCCACGGCGACCTGGTAGGTGGGATAGGTGATCAGCCCGTTGATATCGGGCGCCGGGCGCGCGGCGGCGGCATTGGCCCCGTTCGAGACGCCGTTGCCGCGAAAATCGAAATCGAGATCGCTGAGCCCGCTGGCGCAGCCGCTGAGCAGGGCGGCGCTAAGCAGGACGGGAAGGGTGCGGCTCCGAATACCGTGTCGCGGAGGGGCGGGTGTGCCGGAGGCGGCGGGCTTGCGGGTCCGGGGCGTCTGGGCCATGGCGCGCGATATCCTCAATGTCTTGGGGTCCAGCGCATTCCTGAGGCCTATGCACAAAGCCAGCCGGAACCCCTATCAGCCAGCGCTTTCGCCCCGCGCATTGGGGTCTCGCGCCGTTGCCGAGTAATTTAGCCTGAAGGCGCAGCGGGGAAAAGGCCTGATCGCGCGGCTTTGCGCGGTGGGCCGCCGGTTTTGATTAGCTGTCCGCGATGCCCTCAAGCAGCGGGACGAAGCGCACGGGCAGCAATTCCTCATAGTCAAAGCCGTCCGGCGTGCGGGTGACTTTGATCAGGCTTTGCACAGTGTCGGATTGGCCCACGGGCAGGACCATCACGCCGCCCTCTTTGAGTTGCGCCAGAAGGGGACCGGGCGGATCTTCGGCGGCGGCTGTGACCAAGATGCGGTCGAACGGCGCCTGTTCGGGCAGGCCGAAACAGCCGTCGCCCACGATCACGGTGGCGTTTGAGATCTGCGCGCGGGCGAGCCTGGCCTCGGCGTCGCGGGCCAGGCGGCGGTGCCGGTCCATGGTGTAGACCCGGCGGCAGAGCTGCGCCAGAACCGCCGCCTGATAGCCCGAGCCCGTGCCGATCTCGAGCACCTTGTCGCGCGGCCCGGGCGCCAGCGCCTGGGTCATCAGGCCGACCACGGAGGGCTGCGAGATCGTCTGGCCACAGGCGATTGGCAGGGGCAGATCGTGATAGGCGCGGTCTTCGAAATGGCCCTCGATGAAACGGCCGCGGTCGACCTTTTCCATCGCCGCCAGCACGCGCGCATCCGTCACCCCGCGTTTGCGCAGGGCAAAGAGGAACTGCATCACGCGGGTGGCGTCGTCGATCATGGTTTGGCGACCCCGTCGAGTGCCTGTTGCAGCGGGCCGAGCGCGTCATAATCGGTCAGATTGGCGCGCAGCGGCGTGACGGAGATGTAGCCCTCGAGGTTCACAGCGGCATCGCTGCCTGGCGCTGTGGGTATGTTCTGCGGCCCGCCGGTGATCCACATAAAGCGCCGCCCGCTGGGCGCGGTATGGGGCGCGATGCCGAAATTGGTCTCACGGCGAAAGCCCTGTTCGGCGGCAAGCGTGCCCAAGACCTCATCGCCGGGCACAGGCGGGAAATTGACGTTGTAGAACAGTTTGTAATCGGCGCCTTCGTCCCAGGGCGCATGATCAAGAAGCGCGCGCACGAGAGCGACCCCGTGCTGGGCGGCGGCCTCGAAACTGTTCTCGATCTCAGCGTTGCGGGGGCCGTAATACTGCGAGAGCGCGATGGATTTATAGCCCTGCAGCGCGCCTTCCATTGCGGCGCCGATCGTGCCGGAATAGAGCACGTTCTCGGCGGAATTGTTGCCGCGATTGACGCCCGAGAGGATCAGATCGGGCGGTGTGTCCTTGAGGATGTCGTAGAGCGCGGCGAGGATGCAATCGGCGGGCGTCCCTTCGGTCGTGAAGCGGCGCGGGCCGAGCTTGGCGACCAGGGTCGGGTGCACATAGGAGATGCAGTGGCCCACGCCCGATTGCTCAAAGGCGGGGGCGACGATCCAGACCTCACCGTCCGGGCCCGCAAGCTCATTGGCGATGGCTTCGAGCACGTCGAGGCCCGGCGCGTTGATGCCGTCGTCATTGGTGATGAGGATGCGCATGGAACCTCCCGGCTTGACGTGGCCCGAATTGCTGGGCGGATGGGTTGCTCTGCCATATCGCCCGATCCCGCCGGGCGACAAGCGCTTGGGTGGGCCGGGGCGCTTTGCGCAGGCCGATGGCGCTTATTTGGCCACAATCAAGCTGCGGAATCAGGCGGCGCAATCAGGTGATCGGCCGCAGCCGCCAAGCGGTCAGGGCGATGGCGCCGATGGCGCCGAGGATGGCGCCCATGAAGAGCGTCAGATCGGCGGGGTTTTGTGCGCTGGCGACCAGAACGCCCGTGAGCGCCCAGATCAGCGCGAGGGGATAGCTCAGCGGTGGGCGCAATTGAAGAACTGCGACGCCCAAGCTGCCCACAGCCAGAAGGCCGATCCAGGAGCTGATCGCGGGATCGAGCCCGGTCCAGCCGGTGACTGCGGTGGCGGTGGCCACGAAGCTCGCCGCGCTGAGCCAGCCCGCATAAAGCGCGATGGGAGCGGCGAGCCAGCCCGTTTCGTGCGCCGGACAGCGCACCAGGGACATAAGCGCACCGGCGAGCATGGCGAAGATCAGGATGGTGGCCCAGACCGGGGAGGCCAGAGCGACCTCGATCCAGATCGCGCCGATGGCCATGGAGACGATCAGCGGCCAGCGTGCGGCCTGCCAGACCGGATCATCGCCGCGTTTCAGTAGCCCGAAGACGGCCGAGGCGATCAGCCAGGCATAGATCACGCCCCAGATCGCAAAGGCATAGCCTGCCGGTTGCAGGATCAGGGGCGGTGTGGGGTTGGGGAATTGGTCGGGGTCAAAGCCGGTGAACGGATCGGAAATGAAGGCGCCCGCCGCGAAGGCCAGGGCAGCCAGGAGCGTCAGGAGTGCGGCGAGGGAGGGTCGGGACATGGTGGCCTCTAGCAGGAGATCGGCGCGGGCGGTTGTGTCAGCGCTACGCCCTTCCGGCGCGGGCCGAAAGCGCGATTGCTTGTGCGCGGGAAGGAATTTCGCGCCTGGTGGAGGTGGTTCAGCCTTCCGTCGCGGCGCGGGCCTCTTTGGCCAGGGTGACGAGGCGCGGGCCCATATCGGTGGCGTCCGTCAGCGGCGGCTCGAAAGTCAGACGCTCCACCCGGTCGCCCAGGGCCATGTCGAGCCCGTCGGGATCGAGGCCCTGCATGACCCAATGGCCCTCCGGCAGACCGAGGTAATGCGTGGCATAGAGCGCGACGGCATCGGCGTGGTCTTCGTTCATATGCTCCACCGCGCCCGCTTCACGCCGGGCGAGATCGGGGAGATCGGCGCTCAGAAGCTCAAGCGGGTCAAGGTCTTTGCCGTCCATCTCGGCCTTGTGCAGCCGCATGCGCCAGAGCGGGGCCTTGGCGAGCGGCGGGTGATAGGCCTCGAAGCGGGCCTGTTCTTCCTTGTCGCCCTCGGTCAGCGGAAGCAGCATGCCGGTGAGCGTGAGCGGGCCGAGCGACAGTGTCACCTCCGCGCCCGGCTCAGGCTCTTGGCCCTCTTGGATCACCATGAGTGGGTGGCCGCGCTGATCGGTGGCGAGCGGCACTTGCGTCTTGGCGCAGGAGAGCGTGGCCTGACGCGCGCGGCGCAGGGTGTCTTTGGCGGTGTTTATCGGCGTGTCCATGGCAGTCTATCTAGGTGTCGCGACAGCCCTAGACCAGCGCGCCCTCCGCCGTCAGCCGGGTCTTGCCGCCGAGATAAGGCCCGAGCGCCTCGGGCAGCGTGACCGAGCCGTCTTCCTCCTGGCCGTTTTCCAGCACCGCGATCAGGCAGCGGCCGACCGCGAGGCCTGAGCCGTTGAGCGTGTGTACAAATTCCGGCTTGCCGCCGCCCTCGGGCCGAAAGCGCGCGCCCATGCGCCGGGCCTGATAGTCGCCGCAGGTCGAACACGACGAGATCTCACGGTAGGTGTTTTGCCCCGGCAGCCAAACCTCGATGTCATAGGTCCGCCGCGCGCCCGCGCCCATATCGCCGGTGCAAAGCTCGACCGTGCGGTAGGGCAGAGCCAGGCGCTCGAGAATGCCTTCGGCGCAAGCGGTCATGCGGGCAAGCTCGTCGTCGGAATGGTCGGGATGGGTGATCGAGACCATCTCGACCTTTTCGAACTGGTGCTGGCGCAGCATACCGGAGGTGTCGCGGCCCGCGCTGCCGGCCTCAGACCGGAAGCAGAGCGAATGGGCGGTATAGCGGCGGGGCAGATAGCTTTCCTCGAGGATATGGCCCGCAACGATATTGGTCAGCGAGACCTCGGAGGTGGGGATGAGCCACCAGCCATTGGTGGTCTGATAGCTGTCCTCGCCAAACTTGGGCAGCTGGCCCGTACCGTACATGATTTCATCGCGCACGAGGACGGGCGCATTGACCTCGGTCAGGCCGTTTTCGCCCGTATGGGTGTCGATCATAAACTGCGCGAGCGCCCGGTGCAGCCGCGCCACCCCGCCCGACAGCATCACGAAGCGGGAGCCCGAGAGCTTGGCGGCGGTTTTGAAATCCATGCCGTCCTGGCTGGCGGCGAGCTCATAGTGTTCCTTAGGCGTAAAGGCGAAATTGCGCGGGCTGCCCCAGCGCTTGACCTCGACATTGTCCGCCTCATCGGCTCCGTCGGGCACATCCGTGTAGGGCAGATTGGGCAAACCTGAGAGCAGCGCCGTAAGCTCCGCGTCCTTCGTCTTTGCGGCTTCCTCCAGGCGGGCGATCTCGTCCTTTTTTGCCGCAACCAGGGCGCGCAGGCGCTCGAACTCGGCCTCGTCCCCGCTGGCCTTGGCTTGGCCGACTGCTTTGGAGGCGGTGTTGCGCTCGGCTTGGGCTGCCTCGGCGGCTTCAATCTGGGCACGGCGGTCCGCATCCAGGGCGAGGATGGCCGGGGTTTGCGGCGAGAGCCCGCGCCGGGCCCAGGCGGCGTCGAAGCTTGCGGGGTCTTGGCGGATGGCGCGGATGTCGTGCATTTCTGGGGCCTTTGAGAGGTTCTTGAGCGAGGCGGTGGTTTGCGCGCTCTATGCCCCAAAGCTTGGGCCAGTTGAACCGCTAATCCGGTGTCTGCGGGTCGGGTGTCTCTGGAGCGCTTGGGGCGCCCGCGCGGCGCAGAAAGGCCGGGCTAGGGATCGCCGCAAATGTCGCTGCGCCCGTCTGTTGGCCCGGCGCATGGGCCACGATCACCGCCACCACGCGGAGCCCGGCGCTGTCCTCGCGCAAAAGCGGTGAGCCGGAAAAGCCCGATTGCACCAGGCAATCGGTGCCGATGACGGCCGGGCGAATCTGGCCCACGCGGCAGGTCTCATGCCCGCGCAGAAGCGTCGGCGCGCCGCGCGGAAAGCCGTAGAGTGAGAAGGCGGCGCCTTCGCCGTTGCCCCCGCCGTCTCCTAGGCCGGGCAGAAGCGGGATCGGGGCGATCAGGTCGGCGGGCACGGGCCGGGGCAGGCGGATGAGCGCGATATCGTTGTGGAGCGCGTCGATGTTGTAATTGCCCGGCTGGTGGCCCTCGGGCACGAAGAGCGCGGCGCCGGGGCTGCGCCATAGCGGAGGGCCGCTGTCGTTCCAGCCGAAGGTGACGAAGATATCCTCGGGCGCGCGACGGCCGTGGCCCGTGCAATGGGCCGCTGTCAGGACCAGATCGGGCGCGATCAGCGTGCCAGAACAGCCGCCGATCTGAGTACTGCCGCCGGGTTGCGGGCGATAATTCGTGACATAGCCGATTGCTTGCAGACGCCGTGCCGTGAAGGCGGGGGCGATGTCGGCCACGAAGTCTTGCGGGGCGGTGTCGGCTCTGGCGGCCTCCTGCGCCGGGACGGGCTGGGACCAAAAGAGCGCGGCGAGGGCGAGGGTGGTGGCGGCGGCGGTGAGGGCGCGGTGGTCCATGGCGCCCAAGGCTAATGTGTGGGCCGGAGGATGGCCAGCCGGATGCCCCGATGCACCTCCGTTTCAACGGCGAATTCAATGTGGGCGGCGCCTTGCATAAGCCCAGCGGCGCCATTACGTTCCAGGCGATTTCGGGTGGGGGCCGCGTGTCGCGTCTTTGCCCTATCCTCAAACATACGCTCCGCCACGTCCGACAGGGACGACAGGGCGGGGCAAAGCCGGACCCGAAAGGACCTCAGATGGACGCCACGCAGCTGCTTTTCCCGGTTCTGCTTTTAGTCATTTTCTACTTTTTCCTGATCCGGCCGCAGCAAAAGCGCGTCAAGGAGCACCAGACCATGGTCGACGGTCTGCGCCGGGGCGATGAGATCATCACCCAGGGCGGCCTGATCGCGAAGGTGACCAAGGTGAAGGACGAGGCCGAGATCGAGGCCGAACTGAGCCAGGGCGTGAAAGTGCGGATCATGCGCCAGACCGTGGCCTCGGTCCGCTCCAAGACCGAGCCGGCCGACAGCTAAGACCCCGAGCACATGCCCGGTGCCTGGAGTGGCTGGCACGGGGCCAAGAGGACAGCCCGATGGTTCGGGCGCCAAGACGCAGGCGGAAAAGGGCAGGACCGAAACGATGCTGGATATTCCAGGCTGGCTGCGAGCAACGATTTGGGCGGTTCTGTTTGCCGGTGTCGCGCTGACCTTGCCCAACCTGTTCTATGACCGGGTCGAGCGCCATAATGACGCCGTGGCCTTGATCGAAGAGACCGGGGCCGAGACCGCCGAGCTTTCCGCCGATCGCAGCCTTTGGCCCGACTTTCTGCCCTCAAGCCTGGTCAATCTTGGCCTCGATTTGCGCGGCGGGGCGCATTTGCTGGCCGAAGTGCAGCTGACGGATGTGCATGAGGCCCGGATGGAGGCGCTCTGGCCCGAGGTGCGCCAAGCGCTGCGCCAGCTGCAGGGCGAGATCGGCGGCATAAGGCGGGATCAAAACGCGCCGCCGGGCCAGTTGGTCATCAATATCGGCAATCCCGACGGCCTGCCCGCCGCTATTGCCGCCGTGCGAGAGCTGGCTGAACCGGTGGTGAGCTTTACCGGTGTGGCCAGCCAGACCCTCGATGTGAGCGGCGAGGGCTCCCGGATCACGGTGCAGTTGAGCGAGGCCGAGCTGACCGCCACGAATGATCGCACCATGGTGCAATCGCTCGAGATCATCCGCCGCCGCGTCGATGAGGCGGGCACGCGGGAGCCGACGATCGCGCGGCAAGGCGCGGACCGGATCCTTATCCAAGTGCCGGGCCTCGACAGTGCGCAGGAGCTCAAGGATCTGATTGGGCGGACCGCGCAGCTTGGCTTTCACACGGTTGTCGGCACGGCGGGGAGCGCGGATCAGGCGGTGGATTTTGGCCAGATGGTGGTGCCTTCGGTCGATGAGCAGAACCCGGTGGGCTTCTACATCCTGGAGACATTGCCGGTGGTTACGGGCGAAGACCTGACCGACAGTCAGCCGGGCTTTGACCAACAGACCGGCCTGCCGATTGTGACCTTCCGCTTCAATTCTGCCGGCGCGCAGGAGTTTGGCCGCTATACCACGGCCAATATCGGCAATCCCTTCGCCATCGTGCTCGACGACGAGGTGATTTCGGCGCCGACGATCCAAAGCGCGATCACCGGCGGCTCGGGCCAGATTTCGGGCAATTTCACGCCCGAAAGTTCCAACCAATTGGCGATCCTGCTGCGCTCGGGCTCTCTGCCGGCCGAGCTGACCTTTCTGCAGGAGCAAACCATCAGCGCGAGCCTGGGCGCCGACAGTATCGCGGCGGGTCAGCGCGCGGCCATCGTGGCCTTCGGCGCCGTCCTGGTCTTTATGGCGCTGAGCTATGGCCTCTTTGGGATTTTCGCCAATCTGGCGCTGATCCTGAATGTGACGCTCATCTTTGCTTTTCTCTCGTTGATCGGGGCGACCCTGACCCTGCCGGGCATCGCCGGGATCGTCCTGACCATCGGGATGGCAGTGGACGCAAATGTCCTGGTCTTTGAGCGAATACGAGAAGAACTAAAGACCGCGCGCGGGCCTGCGCGGGCCATTGAGATCGGCTATGAAAAAGCGCTGAGCGCGATCATCGACGCCAATATCACGACGATCATCGCGGCGGGCATCCTTTGGGCCCTGGGTGCGGGGCCGGTGCGCGGCTTTGCCATCACGCTGGGCATCGGGATCTTGACCTCGGTCTTTACGGCGATCTTTGTCACGCGCCTGTTCCTGGTGATGTGGTTCGAGCGCCGCCGCCCCAAAACGATTGAGGTATGATGCGATGCGCCTGAAGCTTGTCCCCGCTCAGACCTCTTGGGATTTCTTCCGTTTCTCGCGGATCACCTTCGGGTTTTCCATCGTGATCGTGGTGATCTCACTGTTTCTGGAGGCCTTTGTGGGCCTCAATTTCGGCATCGATTTTCGCGGCGGCACGACGATCCGCACCGAAGCCGTTCAGCCCATCGATGTGGCGGCCTATCGTGCAGCACTGGACACGCTTAATCTGGGCGATGTGACCATCACGGAGGTGATCGACGCCACCTTCGCGGCCGATCAAAACGTGGCCTCGGTCTCGATCCAGGCACAAGAGGGCCAAGAAGCGGTGGCCGGTCCGGTCCTCGATGCTGTGCGCGGCGTGCTGCAAGAGGTCGATCCGAGCCTGACCTTCAGCTCGGTGGAAAGCGTGGGGCCGACCGTCTCCGGGGAGCTCATTTGGACCGCTGTTCTGGCTGTCAGCCTCGCGATAGCGGCGGTGCTGATCTATATCTGGCTGCGCTTTGAATGGCAGTTCTCGCTCGGCGCTGTGGCAGCCCTGGTCCATGACGTGATCATCACCATCGGCATTTTCAGCCTGCTGCAGATCCAGTTCGATCTGGCGATTATCGCGGCGCTTTTGACCATCGTGGGCTATTCGCTGAATGACACGGTGGTGGTCTTTGACCGGGTGCGGGAAAACCTGCGCAAATACAAAAAGCGTGAGCTCAGGGACGTGCTGAACCTCTCGATCAATGAGACGTTGAGCCGGACGGTGATGACCTCGGTGACGACGCTTCTGGCGCTGATCTCACTGTTTGTCTTTGGCGGCGACGTGATCCGTGGCTTTGTTTTCGCGATGATCTGGGGCGTGGTGGTGGGCACCTATTCGTCGATCTTCGTGGCCTCCAATGTCTTGCTGATGCTGGGCGTGAAGCGCGATTGGTCCAAGCCCGATCAAGGCGCAGGCACGCAGTTTGCCAATGTAGATGCCTGATTGGCTGACGGCCGTTTTGGCCATCGACGGGCTTGGCATTATCGCGGCGACGGTTCTGATCGCAGGTATCGTTTACGGCTTTGCGGGCTTTGGCTCAGCGCTGATCGTGCTGCCCGTGATGAGCCGCTATGTCGCGCCGGAAGTGGCCATCGCGGCCTTCTCGTTGTCGGCTCTGGCTTCCTTCGTGACGGTCGTGCCGGGCGCTTGGCGGCAGGCGGATCGGCCCGCCACGTTGCAGATCCTGCTGGCAAGCCTGCTGATCACCCCGTTTGGCATCTTAGCTCTACGAGCCTTTCCGGAGGAGACCATCCGCTGGGGCATCTCGGGCCTGGCACTGGTCACGCTCGCCGCTCTGATCGCGGGCTGGCGCGTGAGCCTGCCGCCCGGCCCGCTGCCGCGCCTGGCCATTGGCGGAGCTGCGGGGCTTGCGGGAGGGGCCACGGGGCTGCACGGGCCGGTGGTGATCCTGTTCAATTTGGCCAGTGGCCTGCGGGCTGAGACGGTGCGGGCCAATACAGCCGTGTTCTTGACCATTACCTCTCTGACGATGCTGCCCCAACTTTGGGCGCAGGGTCTCTTGCGGACTGAGGCGTTGGGCTTGGGCGCGGCGTTGCTGCTGCTTTACGCTGTCGGCACCGCGCTGGGCACAAGGCTTTTCCGGCCGGGTTATGAAACGCTCTATCGCTCCGTAGCCTATACCCTCATCGGGCTTGCAGCACTCTCGGGCCTGCCGCTGTGGCAGGGCTAGCGCGGTAAAAACGGCGTCCTTGCTTCATTTTTCCGAAAATACTCCGGAGGTTTGGAGGCAGCGCCTCCAATCGCGCAGCGAATAGGTCCCCGCTCTACAACCAAGCTCAGCGCACCAACTCACCCAGGATCATCACCCGCAGCTCCCGCTCCAGCTTGCGCTGCATCGCTTCGGCGAAATCGTCATGATTGGAGGCAAATTCCACAAAGGCGCCGGGCCCGCGGATGATCTCTTGCTCGTAGTATTCCGCGATTTCGCGCTGGGCGCCGCCGATGGCCAGGCCGTTGACCGTGATCCCGTCGAGCGGGAAATGCGAATAGGCCGAGCTGGGCGCGAAGCCATCATTGTTCTGCCCGTCGCCAGAAACATCGAGCGTGTTGAACAGGCATTGCGGCGCCTGGGCGAACATGTCGGCGGCAAAGCCCAGGGCATAGCCCAGTGCCGTCGGGAAATCGGTCGAGCGCCGGCTGCCTTGGCTGATCTGTTCGGCAATCGTCACCAGATCCGCCTCACTCGTCACCATCGTCCAGGGCACCAGGACGTCCTGCTGAAACCGGCCGGACCATTCATAGACCGAAAACGCCACGGGGCCCGGCCCTTCGAGAAACCCCGCCTGCACCTCGTCGGAGAGGAGGGCGGCGATCAGGCCGTTTTGCTGCAGCAGGTATTCCTGAGCATCGACCGAGGCCGAGACATCCATCCCCAAAAGCAGCGCTAAGCGACAGTCTTGCGCCACCGCAGGCATTGCGGTCAGCGCCGCGAGACCGAGACCCGTTAGCGCCTGGCGCAGGAGGGCGGAGCCTCTCACCAATGGCCCGTATTGCCCATCGACGCCCAGGGCTCGGCCGAGGGCAGGTTATCGCCGCGTTGCAGCAGCTCAATCGAGACATTGTCGGGCGAGCGCACGAAGGCCATATGCCCGTCGCGCGGCGGACGGTTGATGGTCACGCCGTTGTCCATCAGGTGCTGACACAGGCCATAGATGTCATCGACCACATAAGCCAGATGTCCAAAATGGCGGCTGTCCGAGGGCAGGCCCTCATCGCCGTCCCAATTGTAGGTCAGTTCCAACTCTTTCGCCTCACTGCCCGGGCTGCCCAGGAAAACCAGGGTAAAGCGGCCCTGTTCGCTGTCGCGGCGGCTTTTCTCTTCCAGGCCCAGAAGTTTGTAGAAGGCGATGCTTTCGTCGAGGTCTTTGACCCGGACCATGGTGTGCAGATAGCTGATCGTCATGTTGCTTCCCTGTTGCTTGGCTGGAAGCCTAGCGCGCCCGGGCCGCCGCGTCCGCTTTTTTGCGTAAATTTTCTGTGGGCGGTGGATCTTGATCGCCGAGGGCTTCTCGGCTGACCAAGGTTACTGTGACGAAGGCCACGTAGAGCAGCAGATACCAGGAGCCGAGCATTCGGAGTGAGACCAGATCGAAGGCGCCTTGTCCGGCATAGGTCCAGGTCTGGGTGAAGGTGCCAACATTCTCGGCGATCCAAACCAGGAAGGCCACGGCGAGCGCGGCCAGGGGCAGGCGGATCCTTCGCGCCCGGCCGGCATGGTTCCAGGTGAGGATCGAGTGCCAAAAGAGGATCAGCGTCGCCGCGAAGAGCCCCAGCCGAATGTCCAATGTGTAGTGATGGGCGAAGAAATTGCCGTAGATCAGGGCGGCGAGCGCGAAGGTCAGCCAGAGCGGCGGATAGGGTGCGATGCGGATCTCGAAGATGCGGATGGCGCGGGCGATATAGCTGCCGATGGCGGCATACATGAAGCCGGTGAAAAGCGGCACGCCGCCAACCTCCAGCACCCCGGTTTCGGGATAGTCCCAGGAGCCTTGGGCGAGCTTGAAGATCTCCATCACAGTGCCGGTGAGGTGGAAGAGCGCGATGACCTTGGCCTCCTCCCAGGTTTCGAGCCGCGTGGCTATCAGCGCGATCTGCGTGCCGACGGCGAAGATGACGAGGGCGTCATAGCGGCTGAGCCAGGCGTTTTCGGGCCAGAGGAACCGGCTGGCGATGATGGCGGCCAGCAGCAGGATCCCGAACAGCGCGGCGGAGACCTGTTTGGCCAGGAAGCTCAGAAAGCTGGGGATGGATTCCGGCGATGTGTGGATATGTTTAGATAAGTCTGTGGACATTATATTGTTAGGAAAAGCCCTTGAGCATCAAGATATGGGTTTGGCGCATTTCATTCGCTCATTGAGTCGGCGCCTCGGCAAATAGCACGGGAAACCTATAATGAACGAGATGTCTGACCAACCCGCGACCCCCGACGAGGAAATCGCCGCCCTGCGCGAGACCTGGACGCCGACCCGCCGGGCCGTCGCCCCGGGAATTGAAGAGCATCTCTATGAGATCAAACCTGTCCTCGATCATGGTTTCGTTCGGGTGATCGATTACATGGGCGATGACGCAGCGATTGTGCAGGCGGCGCGCGTTTCTTACGGAGCGGGGACGAAAAAGGCGCGCGATGACAGCGGGCTTATTCGCTATCTGATGCGGCACTGGCATTCCACGCCCTTTGAGATGTGCGAGATCAAGCTGCATGTGAAGCTGCCGGTCTTTGTGGCGCGGCAATGGATCCGGCACCGGACGGCGAATGTGAACGAATATTCCGCCCGCTATTCGATCCTCGACCGGGAGTTTTATATCCCAGAGCCTGAGCAACTGGCCGCGCAATCGACGGTGAACAACCAGGGTCGTGGCGCGGTGCTGGAGGGGGCGGAGGCCGCGCGGGTGCTGGAGATGCTCAAGGCCGATGCGGGCCGGGCCTATGACAATTACGAAGCGATGCTGAGCCAGGACGGCCAGCAGGGCCTGGCGCGGGAGCTGGCGCGAATGAACCTGCCCGCGAACATCTACACGCAATGGTACTGGAAAACCGACCTGCACAACCTGTTCCATTTCCTAAGGCTCCGCGCCGACGCCCACGCGCAATACGAGATCCGCGTCTATGCCGACGCGATTGCGGCGATGGTGAAGGATTGGGTCCCCGCGGCCTATGGGGCGTTTGAGGATTACCGGATGGGCGGGGTTTCCGTGAGCGGGAAGGGCGTTGAGTGCCTGCGCCGGATGCTGGCGGGGGAAGAGGTGACGCAGGAGAACTCGGGGATGAGTAAGGGGGAATGGCGGGAGTTTATTGGAGTGTTTGGGTGAAGCACAGCCGATCAAAACGACATCATCACGTTCCCCAGCTACTTCAACGGCGCTTCTGTAATTCGAGCGGGAGACTGTACTTCGCAGAACGGGATGACGTAGGCGAGTGTTTCGGGAAAATAAGTGAGCGAACGCCACACGGCTGTTTTTGGGAACGGAACAGAAATACATCCCTGACTATCGATGGCAGAATCGTTGATACCGCGGAGGAGGATTACAATAAGTTTGATAATTTTATCGGTGACATGCTTTCCGATATTGATGAAATCACAGCGAACCAACTTATTCCAATTTTTCCGAGCGAGAATAACAAGGCGTTAGTTCAATTTTGTGTGCTTTTGATGAAGCGCTCTATCGATATGGCGTCGTCTAGCCATGACGAAGAAATGGGTACTCAAATCATCGAAGCTACACGCGCCGATGCCTTGAAAGCTGGAGTTTCCGACGAGCTGGTCGGCTACTTGGATGGATTGAGCGCCAAACATGCCGGAGCTTCTGCACGCCTTTACGCGCAGCTTTCCCAAAGCGAATGCGTGGAGGCGGCGCTTGAAGAGTACCGTCCAGTTTTGGTTCAGCCCTCAAAACGCAAGGGCTTAATTCTTGGTAGCCGTATGGTTTACGGTACTTATCGGGCCGGTTGTGGCTTGGGCGATCCAGATTTTCAGTTCATCGTGCCTATCAGAAAAGACCTTGCGATAGTTTTCCTGCATAAGTCGTACGAGTGTCGCTCAATGACTAATGCGCCGGATGATTTTATAAATGAACTCAATGGATTTATTGCTCGGTCATCGAAACAGGTGGCTTCGCATTCCCGACAGCTTCTGACTGCTGTTTTACGGCGGGAAAGACTAATGCAAGTGATGCTCACCTAATGAATTTCGCGCCGTCTCCAACTCCCACCGCATCTGCAAATTCATCCAAAACTCCGGCGTCGTCCCCAGCGCCTCGGCCAGACGCAAAGCCGTATCGCCCGTGACCGCGCGTTTCCCGGCCACAATCGTCGAAACTCTATTCCCCGGCCACACCGATCTGTTTCGGCAGAGCGTTTGCCGGGAGGCCGAGCGGTTTCAAAAACTCTTCCGCCAAAACCTCCCCGGGATGGATCGGCGCGAGCCGGTCTAGCACCTCAGTGGTAGTCGCAGATTTCGACATCGTGAGCTCCGTCCTCTTAGGGCGCATAAAGTAGCCGGTCCCACGCTACCCCGTCACCCCCGTCACCCGTGCCCACGCCGTTGCCCTCAACTCCTCCACCGTCTCGGCATTCGCCTCTTCCCAGGCTTTGAACGCAACATAGCCCGCCTGCATCTGGGCGAAGCGGTCTAGGCTGCCTTCGGGCGCGAGCTCGAAGCCCGGCACGAAGTAGGTTTTGACCTCGTCATAAGTCTCGATACAGGCGGCGCGTTCGGCGCTTCCCATCGGGCGGGTCGCGGCGGTGGCGTCGCAGAGGTAATAGCTGAGTAGAAGGGTGAGAAATTCGCCCATTGGCCTGCTCCTTATCGTTGGAGGAGGTGGGCCGACGGGAAGGGAGGGCCCCGGATGGCCGCACCTCCCAAATTAGATGCCGCCAGCCTAGGATAGGGCCGTCAGGATATGGTTAACGGAAATGCCGCACTGCAGCATCGCCGTCAGGCCTTCGCGGGTTTTGACCGCTGATTGAGCGCGCTTGCCTGAAAAAGCGGCAACCTGCGCGCGCTCCGGGCCCCCAAAAGGGCCTAGAGTTTGGTTAATTCCACCGCCGACATCCGGCCGTCCCGGCCTTCGCGGAGCTCAAATTCAACCTTGGTATCATCCGCCAGACCGGTGAGGCCGGCGCGTTCCACGGCCGAGATATGCACGAACACATCCTTGCCGCCGTCATCGGGTGCGATAAAGCCGTAACCCTTTGTCGTATTGAACCATTTCACGGTGCCAGTGGGCATAGCAAATGGGCCTTTCTTGTCAGTCTCCGCCGATAAAAATGCGGCGGCGTGGTCAAAATTGTGGGACAGACGGTGCGTGGTCCTGGCCTTTCGCGGCCCGACAGATGCAGCGGCCCCCTGTACCTGACAATTAACTGTGGTACGGCATTTGCGAAAAGCAAGGTCAAAGGCGGGGAAACTGCTGTGCTCAACAAAGGTTTACCAGTGGAGTTGCGGGGGCTGAAAACCTGCGACAGTTGTCGCAAGGCGATGAGGGCCCTGGAGGTGGCGGGCTACGATGCCGTTTTGCGGGATATTCGCACCGATCCAATGGACGCGGAGGAGCTGGCCCGGGCCTGGGACGCGTTGGGCCCGGCGCTTCTCAACACGCGTTCAACGACCTGGCGGGGCCTGAGCGAGGCGGAACGGGAGGGCGATCCCAAGGATCTGATCGCCGCCCATCCCAGCCTGATGAAGCGCCCGGTCCTGGCCCAGGGCGAGACGCTGATCCTGGGGCTGCCGAAAGAGCTTTAGGTCGGGGTTTGAGCCGCGCTGGCCACCGGCGCCCCGCGCCAACGGGTGAGCAGCGCATCGAGCGAGAGCGGCCCGGCACCCCGGCTGACCAGGCTGAGAAGCGCGAGGACCCAGAAAGCGCGCTGATCCAGGATTGCCGAACTGGAGACCCGGTCAAACCAGGACCCAATCGTGGCCGCATCCACGCCGTGGCCGACGATATCGACATAGGATTGCACCAGGATGAAACCGATCATCCCGAGCGCTGCAAAGCGGGTAAAGAGCCCTGCGACGATCAAAACGGGCAGCAAAAACTCGGTATAGGTCCCGAAAAGCACCACCGCGCGGCCGAGCGCGCCGATCTGGCTGGGATCATAGCCCACAGCCTCGATCACACGCGGCAGGATCTGTGCGTAAGCGCCAAAATCTGGGACGAATAGGCCCTCGCCCACTTTGGTCTGGGCCGAATTCCAGAAATAGACAAAGAGCGTGCCTGCAAAGACCAGCCGCGTGGCCGTGGGCATATAAACGGGTGCGAGCCTGTCCTGAATATGGGCGGTGAGGCGGTCATAGCGGGCGATAAGGCTCATGGAGTGGTCTCTTCCATCGTAAGGGCGCCTGACTGGACGAACAGGCTGAGCAGGATTTGCATATCGGCCCTAGGGGCGCGGGCGAGCGAGGTGGCCATCGCTTCGCTGAGGCTCATGCGGCCCTTGAGGCTGCGAGCAAGCTCAAACCCGCCATGGGGCAGGAGGTGGGGGGTGGGATCGAAACCCGGGCGCGTGATCAGCACGTCCTGAGCCACAGCGCGGGGTTTCGGCGCATTGGCCGCGGTGTTGGCGCGCCAAATATCGTAGATCGGAAAGCGCGAGCGCACGATCATCGCGGCGGGCGCCATCCGGGGCTTGAGTGCCAGAACGTCTGCCGGATCGAGGCCCGTCAGATCGAGCGGTGCGGCGTCGGCGGCGTGGTAGGATTGGCGCAGGCCAAGCTCCAGCAATGCAATGTCGGGCAAGTAGGGCAGATGCGCCACCGGCTCAAAGGTCTTGAGAAAGCCGGGCATGCGCCCGCCATAGAGCGCCAGACGCGGGTCTTCGGGCGGATTGGCACGCAGGAAGACCCCGGCCATGGCCTTGAAGAAGTCCGGGCCCACAAGCTTGCGAAGCACAGGAAAGCCTGTCTCGAGCGCCTCGGTCAGGCCAACGGCGACATTGTTGCGGTAGACGTCGAAGCGTTTGGCCGCCGGGCCGCCGAACGGGTTGCGCAGGCCCTCGGGCGCTGGGCGCGCACTATCGAGAAGCGCGCCGGTGAAATCGGTCTGATCGCTCATTCGAACGGTGTCGTGGCGAGGCAGGCGTCGAGCGTCTGCTGCGCGCGGGCGGCCTCATCTCGCAGGACCGGGAATTCGGGCACATCCGTGTCCCATTCGATCAGCGAGGGCTTGGGTCCGCCACGTGCGATGGTGTGGTCGTAAAGCGCCCAGACAGGCTCCACCACCGGGGCGCCGTGGCTGTCGATCAGAAGCGGGCGGCCTTGGTCGTCGATATCCTCGGAATGCCCACCCAGGTGCAGCTCACCGACATGGTCCAGAGGAAAGGCGTCGATATAGCTGAGCGGATCCGTGCCCTGGTTGGTGGCCGAGACAAAGACATTGTTGACGTCGAAGAGCAGGCCGCATCCTGTGCGTGTCGCGATTTCGGCCAGGAACTCTACCTCCGGGATCGTGGATTGCGCGAATTCCAGGTAGTTCGACGGGTTTTCCAGCAGCATGCGGCGGCCCAACGTGTCTTGCACTTCGTCGATATGGCGCGCGACGCGGGCCAACGTCTCTTCGGTATAGGGAAGCGGCAGCAGGTCGTTGAGATAGCCGACATCGTGGCTCGACCAGGCGAGATGTTCGGAAAATGAGGCGGGCTGCAGCCAGTCGAGCAGGTGGCGCAGGCGGGCGAGATGATCGCGGTCCAGCGCACCTTCGCCGCCAATCGACAGGCCCACACCATGGACCGAAATGGCAAAACGTTCGGCCAGGGCCTTGAGCTGTGCGATGGGCCGTCCACCGGCGCCCATGTAGTTCTCGGCATGGATCTCGACCCAGCCGATCGGGCCGGGATCGTCCATCAGGTCACTGAAATGGCTTGATTTATAGCCGATACCGGCCGTTTTGGGCAGGCCGCCGCCGCCATGGGCGTCATACATCTTTCAAGGTCCCTTATCGTGCCGAAAGGCGCCGTCGTCTCGGTTTGTGCTCCGGCCGCGCAGGGCCGCCGGAGCACGTGGTTTGGGGGCAGGGCCGCTTAGAGCGGGCGCAGGATCGAGGTGTCGGTCCCATCGGGCAGGTCGCGGGCCAGTCCTTCGAAACCATCGGCTTCGAGCGAGGCAAGCACTTCACCCATGCGGCCATCGGGAAGCTCGACATCGGCGCAGGTGCCGGCTGGCACGAAGGTCCAGGCATTGCCCTGGTAGTCGACGGTCGAGGTGCCGGCACAGGTCGTGCCCGGGCCTGCGGCGCAGTCATTTTCCCCGGCCAGGCTGATGCCGAAGCACTTCTCTTGGGCTTGCGCCTCGACCGGTGCGGTGCCGTGGGCGGTCAGGGCGGCGGCGGCGGCACCGAAGAGGGCCAGGGTTTTGACGTGAGTGGTCATGAGTGTGTTGCTCCAAGCTGGTTGAGTGTGAAGTCCGCACCGAGCTGGCCCGGACAGGTTGAGAGCTAGTCGGGCCGATCGATAAAATGCCAATCACAGCCCCGTGCTGCACATGTCTGTGAACGGGCGTGTAGCGCGGTGATCCTAAGCGAGCGTAAAAGCGCCGATGATGCGCGTATTTTCTGAGCAGGCGGCCTACTTAGCCGCCGGATTGTTACAGAGCTTTCCCATGCTTTTTGGGGGAAGCGTTGCGCGACTTTCCCCCCACTTTGAGCTGCGCCCCCGCCTTGGGCCGGGGGCGCAGCGCGCATAGTTATTTGGTGAGCGGGTTAGGAGGGCAAAAGATGCGCAACGCAGCATTGGTTTTGGGAATTCTTGGCGGTGTGCTGGGCATGGTCGTGGGCTTTTTCGTCTACGGCTATATCGAGTTGTCCGGGCGTGTGCCGGAAGTGTCTGAGGTTTTCGGCAGTGTTGAGGATCCGGACTTTCTGCGCCTGGTGGCCGTATTGGCCCCGCTCTTGGCGATTGCAGGCGGTGCGATGGCGCGGGCCCGGGCGCTTTGGGGCGGTGTGTTGTTGCTCATGGCGACAGGCGGGCTTTATGCCGGCCTGGGCTTGGGCGTGTTCACGATCTTCCCGATTGCCCTGTGTGGCCTGGCCGGTCTCTTGGCGGTCGCAGCGGGGCGACCCGATGAGGAAAAAGCGCATTTCTGAGCTTGGGTCGCCTCTGGCGCTCATCTAGGCTTTCCCGGATTTTGATCAGGGAGGGCCGCATGGCTGAGAAGTTTTTCCACGTGGGTGAGTTGAGCGAGGATCTGCCCGATCCGACGCAGTTTGCCGCAAAACCGTTCAAACGCGCCAAGCCGCCCGAGCCGTTGGAGTTTGAGATCGTGGTCACCGCCGAGGCCACGGAAAAGCAACGCAAGACCGGCGTGGTCCAGGTCAATATCCCCGGCTTTTCCTCGGTGCGGCTTTACTGTGACGAACAGACGCCCATCGGCGATGACACCGCGCCGCCGCCCCTGGCTTTTATGTGTGCGGGGATCGGCTTTTGCCTGATGACGCACCTGACTGATATCTACACGGCGCGCGGCATTTCGATCAAATCGATGAAGCTCGAGCAAAAGGTCGGCTTTAAGACGAACCTGTCGAATATGCGCCAGTTGGGCCATACGACCGAGGGCACGACCGAGCATATCGAGACCCATGTCCTGATCGACAGCGACGAGCCGGAAGAGCGGATCCGCGATCTGATGGAAGAGGCCGAGAATGCCTGCATGGCGCATTTCGCCCTGCGCAATCCGATCCCCTGGAGCTCGCGTTTGGTGCATAACGGTAAGGAACTGATGGCGCATTCCGGGTAGGAGGCGCTGCGGCTAGCGTCCGGTGCGGGAGCGAGGGGGCCAGCCCCCTCGCGCTCCCCCGGGATATTTGAGCGATAAAGAGCTCGAAACGGTCCAGCTTGCTGGCAAACGCAAAGCGTTTGAGTGGAGAGCGGGCGGAGCCCAGGAAACGGTCCAGCTTGCTGGTGAAAGCATTGCTTTCAAGGCGAGAACGGGCGGAGCCCCGGCAGAACGGGCGGAGCCCCTTGGATCGGGTCGAACCGAAGGGCGGGAGCGTGGCTCCGGGGATGGAGTAAGCGCAGCCTACCATGTGCCCTGTGTCACAGAAGGTGGTGCCAGCGCGCGTCTAGCCTTGCGCCAGATCCGGCGGGACAGCTTCTGCCCCCAGTTTATCCACAATTTCATCCACATCGAGCACAGATGTTTGTTTTTCGCCAAGGCGACGGAGAGTTACCGTCCGATCTTCAACTTCTTGGCGGCCGATGGCCAAGATTGCAGGAACCTTGCCAAGGCTATGTTCTCGAACCTTAAAGTTGATTTTCTCATTGCGGATGTCGGCTTCGGCCCGCAGGCCTTGGGCGCGGATTTTATCCACAACCTCATGCACGTAGTCATCGGCTTCTGAGACAATCGAGGCCACGACCACCTGGCGTGGCGCCAGCCAGAAGGGCAGTCGGCCGGCATGTTGCTCGATCAGGATGCCGGTGAAGCGTTCGAGGGATCCAAAGAGCGCACGATGCAGCATGATCGGGGCGAGCTTTTCGCCCGATGCCGCCACATAGGTGGTGTCAAACCGTGCGGGTAGGTTGTAGTCGACCTGAAGCGTGCCGCATTGCCAATCGCGCCCGATCGCGTCGCGTAGGACGTATTCCAGCTTGGGCCCATAAAACGCACCCTCGCCCTCGAAAATCGTGTAGCGCATACCTTCGGCGTCGAGCATGTCGCGCAGGGCGGCCTCGGACTTGTCCCAAACCTCGTCGCTGCCGATCCGGTTCTCGGGCCGGGTGGAGAGCTTGACATGCACATCCTCGAAGCCGCAATCCCGGTAGATCGACAGGATCAGTTTGTTGACTTTGACGCATTCGTCGAAGAGCTGCTCGGGCAGGCAATAGATATGCGCGTCATCCTGGGTGAAGCTGCGCACACGCAACAGCCCGTGCAGCGCCCCGGAGGGCTCGTACCGGTGCACCTTGCCGAACTCGGCGATCTTCAGCGGCAGGTCGCGGTAGCTTTTGATGCCCTGATTATAAATCATCATGTGGCCGGGGCAGTTCATGGGCTTGAGCGCGTATTCCCGGTCATCCTGGGTTTCGGCCAGGAACATATTCTCGCGATAATTCTGCCAATGCCCGGACGTCTCCCACAGGGCCTTGTCCATGATGTCGGGCGAGTTCACCTCGACATAGCCCGCAGCCTCTTGCCGCCGCCGCATGTAGCCGATGAGCGTCTGGAACATGCGCCAGCCGTTTGGATGCCAAAAGACCGAGCCGGGAGCGACCTCTTCAAAATGGAAGAGGTTCATCTCGCGCCCAAGCCTGCGATGGTCGCGCTTGGCCGCCTCTTCCAGGAAATTGAGGTGCTTTTTGAGCTCATCGCGGTTGCGGAAGGCCACGCCATAAATGCGCTGAAGCTGCGGCCGGTCGCTGTCGCCGCGCCAATAGGCGCCTGCCACGCGCATTAGTTTGAAGGCATCCGCGGGAACCTGGCCGGTGTGTTGGAGATGCGGCCCGCGGCAAAGGTCTTGCCAGTCCCCATGCCAATACATGCGGATCGGCTCGCCTTCGGGGATCATGCCGACAAGCTCTACCTTGAAGGGCTCCTCGGCGGCTTCGTAATGGGCCACGGCGCGGTCGCGGTCCCAGAGCTCGGTGCGGACGGGATCGCGGGCGGCGATGATCTCACGCATTTTGGCCTCGATCTGGCCGAGATCTTCGGGGGTGAAGGGCTCTGCCCGGTCGAAATCGTAATAGAAGCCGTGCTCGATTACCGGGCCGATGGTAACCTTGACATCGGGCCAAATCGCTTGAACCGCGCGGGCCATGATATGGGCGCAGTCGTGGCGGATCAGCTCGAGCGCCGGCGCCTCATCCTTGGTGGTGTGGATCGCGATGGCGGCGTCCGAGGCGATGGGCCATTGCAGGTCCCAATGGGTGCCGTTCACGCTTGCCGAAATGGCCTTTTTTGCGAGCGAGTTGGAGATATCGGCCGCGACTTCCGCGGGGGTGACCCCTTGCGGGTATTCGCGTGCATTGCCATCGGGAAGGGTGAGCGTGATCTGGGCCATACTTGGGCCTCCTCGTCGGTTTGGCGCCTACAAAACGCCCGGTTGCGGGTTGGTGAGCCTCCTTTCGCGCCCCGCGCCTCTGGTGTCAATAAGGTTGAGCTTGTCTCAGCCAGGTTGAACTTGTCACGGATGCTCAAAGCAGAGCCGAGACACCCATGATCACGCAACAGACCCACCCAGCGGTGAAGACCAGCGGGCGGAGCGGCATCCGCGTGGCTCCTGTGATCATGCCCACCGCATGGGCAAGGCGCAGGGCGAGAAACGCGACGGAGGTCCAGGCCGTGAGCGCGGTGAAACCGTCGGTCGCCTGCAAAACCAGGACCAGAACCGCGAAGGGCATCGCCTGTTCGAGTAGGTTGAGATGGGCGCGGTTCGCGCGGGCCACCCAATCGGGCAGCCCGTCATCGCTCAGGGGCCGCTGGAACGGGTTCACATCCCCCGTCCGGTACATGTTTACGCCGACAACATACGGGATCCAAAGCGAGGCGGCCAAGAGCATCAGCCAGACCAGCACCGCCATTTCTAAGGGCAGGGCGTTCACGCCTCCATCTCCATCGCGAATTTCACGATCTCGCCGGTTTCCAGGAAAGTCTTGAGCCCCGACAGCTCCCGCGCCCAGCCATCGGCGATATCCTCCTGGCCCTCAGGGATGCCGTAATGTTCGATGGTGAGCTTGCAGTAGGCGTCCTGGCGCTCGAGCAGGTAGACATAGCGCGAGATCGGCATGCCCGGGCCGTCCCATTTGGGCTCAAAGTTCGCTTCGATCCGCGTCTTGGGCTCAAGCCGGGTCTCGCGACAGATCAGCATCTCCTGATCCGGGCCCATGTAATAGGTCAGCTCATTGCCCTCGCGCCGCACATCGGTGGCCATAAAGTGCATCGCCGCCATCGTCTCGGCATCGGTCAATGCGTGCCACAGCGCGTCTTGGCTGCAGCGGATAAAGGTGCTCATTACGAAATCGGGTTGGGCCATGGATGTGTCCTCCAGTTTGGCTTTGAGGTCCAAAACGGACCGGGCGGTGGGTCCCACGATCAGCGGCTCGACCCAGCGGTCGACCACCTCCTGCAGGGGGAGCGCGTTGAGGTAGTGGTATTTGAATCGACCCTCGCGACGCGTGGTGATCAGACCCGCCTCTTCGAGAACGCCGAGATGCTTCATCACGCCGAACCGCGACATCTCGAACATCTCTTCGAGTTGACCGAGGGTTCGACCATCCTCCTTGCGGAGACGGTCGAGAATGGCGCGGCGGGCGGGGTCGCCCAGGGCTTTGAAGATGAGGTCCATGGGAATCGCTCATAGGTGATAAAATAGTCACGTGACAATACGGTAACTTAATAAATCAGCTCGCGACGTGCGATTTCCGTAGCGGCGCGGTCTTTGGCAGCCCTTGCTTGGCGATGACCGAATGGGCACAGTCACGCCCGGGGAGAGAGCAGATGCCTGAGACATTCCTAGAGACGTCGACCGGCCGGCGCCTGGCCTATAACCTGAGCGAAGGGTCGGGCCCTGGCGTGGTCTTTCTGGGCGGTTTCGCCTCAGACAAAGAAGGCAGCAAGGCACTGTTTTTAGAGGATTACTGTCGCAAGAGAGGTCGGGCATATTTGCGGTTCGACTATTCCGGCCACGGGACTTCCTCGGGCGCGTTCACCGATGGGGCGATCGGCGATTGGGCTGAGGATGCCTATGCCGCGCTCAGCGCGCTGACCCAAGGCCCGCAGGTCATCGTCGGCTCCTCTATGGGCGGCTGGATTTCCCTGCTGCTCGCCAAACGCTGTCCGGAACGCTTCGCCGGTCTAGTCACCATCGCCGCGGCACCAGATTTCACCGAGGATTCGATGTGGAGCTGGATGGATGACGCCCAGAAGACTCAGCTGTTGGAGGAGGGCGCGGTCGAATTGCCCAGCGATTACGGCGCGCCATACACCATCACCCGGCGCCTAATCGAGGAGGCACGCGACCACCTGGTGCTGCGCACGCCGCTCTCTCTGCCGATGCCGGTGCGGATGCTACAGGGCAGTGCGGATACCGATGTCGATCAAAGCGTTGCGCTGCGCCTGCTGGCCCATGTTGCCGGCGACAACATTCGCTTGGAAATCGTCAAAGGCGCGGATCATAGGTTTTCCGAGCCGCCGCTACTTGCGTTGATTGCGGCCAAGATCGAGGAGGTGCTGGCCTATGGATAACGCGTTGCGCGCGGTCTTTCGCTGGATCGTTAGGGGCCTCGGCGGTTTGTTCGTTTTGCTGGTCCTCCTAGTCGGTGGGATGTGGCTGTTCGGTCCAGTTGAGCCGGTCGATCGTGGCGCGCCCTTCACGGAAGAAATCGGCGACCCGGACGCCTACCTTGCCGCACGTGAAGCGGCGTTCGACGATATCACGCCGGGCACCGAGGCGCGCATCGTCTGGGCCGGTGAGAGCGGTGCGACAACCGACCTTGTCCTTGTCTATCTGCACGGCTTTTCCGCCACCTCTGAAGAGATCCGGCCCGTGCCCGACCGCGTGGCCGAGGCGCTTGGCGCGAATTTGCTTTACACCCGCCTGACCGGCCATGGCCGCGGCGGAGAGGCCCTGGCCAGCGCCAGCGCGGGCGCCTGGATCGACGACGCCGCGGAAGCTTTGGCCATCGCAAGCGCCATCGGTGAGCGCGTGGTTGTCATCGGGACCTCGACCGGCGCAACCCTGGCGGCAGTCGCGGCGACAGAGCCCGACCTCGCCCCACAGATCGACGCGGTCGCGATGATCTCGCCCAATTTCGAGTTGGCTAACCCAGCCGGGCGCATCCTTAGCTGGCCCGGGGCACGGATTTGGGCACCCTGGGTTGCGGGCCCCGAGCGCGCATTCCAGACCGTGAATGACGGGCATGAGCGCTTTTGGACCACCCGCTATCCCACGGTTTCGGTGTTGCCGATGGCCGCGCTGATGCAGGAGGTGGCCGCGCGGGATGTGTCCGGCGTCAATATTCCGCTTTTGGTGATGTTCTCGGAGGACGACCGGGTGATCTCAGCCCAGGCGGCCCGAGCTTTCGGCCTTCGCTGGGGCGGTGAAGTGGAGGTGAGCGTGCAAGATTTGCCGGCGGAGGGGGCCGATCCCTACGCCCATGTTATCGCCGGCGATATCCTCAGCCCAGCCATGACCGAGGCGGTGACCGCAGAGCTGACCGACTGGATCCGCGCGACCCTTCCCTGAGCTGACCTCCCGGCGCCGAGCCCGACTGGTTATTGCACATTGCAAACATTCTCCTTGCCGAAACCGGTTTCGGTGTCGATGCTGATTCCCGGAGGAGAGATAAATGGCGCCAGATGCGACGCGCGCCCGCAGCCCTGTTCGCGGCAAACCGGCCCTTAAGCCGCTGCCTCGACCGGGACGGGTCACCATCAATGATGTTGCCGATGCGGCGGGCCTGAGCAAGGGCACCGTGAGCCGCGCGCTTAATGGCTATTCCGACATTGCAGCGGGCACGCAGCTGCGCGTCAAACGCTTGGCCGACCGGCTGGGCTATCGCCCGCTGGCCCAGGCACAAGCGATCCGAACCGGTCGGGTGCGGGCGCTGGCGCTGATCCTGAACACCGGTAATGCCGACATGCACCGACCGTTCTTGGCAGACTTTCTCGACGGCATCAGCCGGGCGGCCTCCGACGAAAACTGGACACTGACCGTGGCCACCGCTGACGGGCTTCAGGACGAGACCGCGACGATGGCGCGTCTGATCGATGAGCGGAAGGCGGACGGCTTCATTTTGCCACGTGCGCTTTGGCGCGATCCCCGTGTCGAGCTATGCCTGGAGCGCGAGGTGCCGTTCATTCTTTATGGTCGGACGCGCGACACCGAGGGCTGCGCCTGGTTCGACATCGCCGGCGAAGCCGCGATCGAGGCGGCGGTGACGCGTTTGGCCGAGGCCGGTCATAAAGATATCGGCTTTCTCAACGGCAGTCGCGAGTACACATTCGCCCATCTGCGCTATGCAGCTTTCACCGATGCGACGGCGGCCTGCGGCTTCACGCCCAATCCCGCCTGGATCCGCGAAGGCGTGACCGATGAGGCGAGCGGTGCCGAGCTTGGGGCCGAGATTCTCGCCGAGCAAGGCGGCCCCAGCGCGGTGGTCTGCGCACTCGACGTGGCCGCGATCGGGCTCTACGACGCTGCGCGCCGCGCCGGGCGCCGGATTGGCCACGACCTGGCGGTGATCTCCTATGACGGGCTGCCGCAGGGCGCGGCGCTCACCCCGCCCCTGACCACCTACTCGGTCGACAACCGCCTTGCTGGCAAAAGCCTTGCGTCGCTTTTGATCCGGCGCGTGCGCGGAGAACCCGTCGAAGACCTACGCGAATTGGCCCAAGCGACCCTGATCGCGCGGGTCTCAGACCTCGCCCCTGCCACGGGCGGTGCGACCGAGCGCAGCGCGCTCACCCAAAAGCAAACCCAAAAGAGAAGTCTGGGAGGACTATGATGAGATTCATGAACACGGGCATAAAAACAGGCGGTCGGCTGATGCTGGCGGCTGGAGCCTCGCTGATCGCGATGGCCTCGGTCGCGGCGGCGCAGGACACGATCCGCTTTTGGACGACCGAAGAACAGCCCGAGCGGCTGGCGCGCCAAGAGGCGATGGCCGAAGCCTTCACCGGCGAAACCGACATCTCGGTCGAGGTGATCCCGGTCTCCGAAAGCGATCTGGGCACGCGGGCCACGGCGGCCTTCGCCGCGGGCGATCTTCCAGATGTGATCTACCACACGCTGCAATTTGCCCTGCCTTGGGCCGAGGACGGCATCCTCGACATCGACGCAGCTACGGATGTGGTTGAGAACCTAGGCGAAGGCACCTTTGCCTCTGGCCCGCTGGAGATGGCAGCAACGGCTGATGGTTTCGCCTCGGTGCCGGTTGATGGCTGGACGCAGATGGTGATCTACCGCGCCGACCTGTTCGAAGAGGCCGGTCTTGAGCCGCCGAACTCCTACGCCAATGTGGTCGCGGCGCTGGAAGCGTTGCACAACCCGCCGGAGATGTTCGGCTTCGTTGCGCCGACCAAGGTTGACGAGAACTTCATGAGCCAGGTTCTGGAGCATGTCTTCCTGGCCAATGGCGCGACACCAGTGGGCGATGAGGGCTTCACTGGTTTCGATGAGGCGCGTACGGTTGAAGTGCTGGAATTCTATGACGCAATCGTCGATGCATCGCCCGAGGGCGAGCTGTTCTGGGATCAGGCGCGGACGCTCTACTTCTCGGGCAATGCCGCGATGATCATTTGGTCGCCCTTCATCCTCGATGAGCTGGCCGGTCTGCGCGACAGCGCGCCGCCGACCATCAACGACGACCCGACCAGCCGGGATCTCGCCTCTGCGACGGGCATCGTGACCAACTTTGCCGGACCGTCGAATCCCGATGGCGCGGCCTGGGGGGACGTTCGTTACTTCGGTATCACCGCGGATGCCAACACGGATGCAGCTATGGCGTTTGTCGAGTATTCGATGAGCGAAGGCTACACCTCGACCCTGGCCATCGCGCCGGAGGGCAAGTTCCCGGTGCGTCGCGGCGATGCCGACAATCCGACGGCTTTCGTTGAGGCCTGGTCGATGCTGGATGTCGGGATCGACCGTCGCGCGCCTCTGGGTGATCTCTACCCGCAGGAAATGATCGATGAGATCGTCGGCGGTCTGGATGTTGCTCAGCGTTGGGGCGTCACCGAGGGTCAACTGGCCCTGTCGAGCCGTATCATCAACAGCCAGGTGATCAACCGCTTGGTGCGCGAATATGTCGACGGCGTGCGCAGCGCCGAAGAGACCGTCGCGCTGATGAATGAAGAGCTTGGCGCGATCGAGTAAGTCATCCCGGGGGGCGCGTGCTGCGCTTAGTGCACGCCCTTACGCGACCGTTCGCGGTTTAGCGCGAGCCTAAGCCGCAGCAAACTGAAACAGACCAGGGGCGCGCATCGGCGCGCGCCCTTGGGTCACCTGCAGCGACACACCGACCTAGACAAATTGGCAGCGACGCGGCTCATCGGCCTTCGCGGCCCCGACTGAGGAAAGGTCTTCCCATGACGACCACGGCCCCAGAAGATATTTCGACCCCGCCCAACGCGGCGGACAAACCCGGTGCTGGCCCTACGGCGGTGGCGCCGAGCGGCACGGGCCCCCTGGCCAAGCGCGAAGCGCGCCTTGCTTGGGGACTGCTTTTGCCGACGGTGGTTTCAGTCTTGCTTGTGGTGGTGTTGCCGCTGCTCGCGATCATTTGGATCTCGGCCAAGCCGGTCAGTTTGAGTGATCTGCGGGCGCCCGAGCCTGTCCTGCGCGAAGACTTGCGCGATGCCAATGATCCGGCGCCTTTCGTGCGCTACCGGCTGCGCAATTCAAGCCAAGATCTGCCGATCCGAAATGTGGTTTTCACGGATGTTATCCCCGAGGGCGTGACCCTAGATACAAGCGCTCTGCCGGAGCCGTGCACCCTCGAAGGAGCGGCTCTGACCTGCAGCTTCGATGAATTGGCCCCGGGCGAGCGGATGACTTTGCAACTGCCGGTGAGCTTTGCCGATGCGGAAGCTGCCGAGGCCGCGCTGGAAGATTCCGATCCGACGATCACCGGTGATGCTGCGTCGGTTCTGACGAATAATGAATTTACCTTCGAAAATTTCCGCGCGATTTTTGAGGCGCGCGAGTTCTTCGCGGTTCTCTGGGCCACGCTGTTCTACACGGTCGTTGGTACGATCGGCGCGCTTCTGGTGGGCCTGTTCGCGGCGCTGCTACTCAATAAGAGCTTTCGTGGGCAGGGCATTTTGCGGGGGCTTTATCTGTTTCCCTACGTGGCCCCGGTGATCGCGGTCGCGTTCTCGTGGATCATTCTCTTCGATCCCTTCTCAGGTTCGATCAACGCGCTGCTGATGCAGATGGGCGTCACCGATAGCTCAATCAATTTCTTCGGAGAGCGGCCGCTGGCCCTGATCATGGTGACGGTCTTCGAGATCTGGCGTTACTTTCCGCTGAGCTTCCTATTCATCCTGGCGCGGATGCAGTCGATCGACACTGACATGTATGAAGCGGCGGAGGTCGACGGCGCCTCACCGTTCCAGAAATTCCGCTATCTCAGCCTGCCGATGTTGATGGGGATCCTGAGCGTTCTGTTCCTACTGCGCTTCATTTGGACCTTCAACAAGTTCGACGACATCTTCCTTTTGACGGGCGGCAATGCCGGGACGCGGACCCTGACGGTGAACGTCTATGAACAGGCCTTTGCGATTTCGAATATCGGCGCGGGCGCAGCGGTCGCCGTGGTGATCTTGCTGTGTTTGCTGGCGTTTTCGTGGGTCTTCTTCCGCTTCATGTCGCAGGAGGAAGGGCTATGAGGATTGATTTCGCCCTGCCTGCGCAGGCCGACCTCCAAATGGCGACGAGGGGCGAGGGGCCAGCCCCTCGCGCTCCCCGGAGTATTTCGAGAAAAGTGAAGGAGACCGGGCAATGACCGCTTTGTGGAACTCCTATATCACGGGGCCGCTTTTGGGTGTGCTCTGGGCGATGGTGGTGGCGACCACTGTGGCCGTGTTGATGTCGCTGTCGACAGGCGATCCGTTTCAGCCTGGGCTGATCGGTTGTCTGCTGATGGGCGCAGTTTTGGGCGCAGCGGTGGTTCAGCCAGCGTCGCGGGCGGCGATCCTGGTGGGGGCTGTCGTGCTGACACTCGGCCTGAGCTACACCGCGATCTCGCCGGTGCATATGGCGCCGGATGCCGGCTTTGGCCAGCATCTGACCGGCGCGCTGGCCTTCGGCCTGGGGCTCGCTTGGCCCTTGAGTGTGATGATGGACGGGGCCCCGCGTGGCCCGCTCAACCGGCACGAATGGGAGGAAGCGGTGCTGCGCTTTCTCACGGGCTTTGGCTATGTGGTCTTCACTGCGGCTGTCCTGATCCCCTTCTACGTGATGGTGATGACCAGCCTGAAAAGCCAGGGTGAGCTGATTGCCAATCCGCTGGACTTTACCATCGATCTGAGCCGCGGCACGGAGCTTTTCCGCAGCTATCGCGAGCTCTTCCAGGATTTCAACTTTGGCTCCTATATGTGGACGAGCTTTTACATCTCGGTCCTGACGGTCTTTATCACCTTGGCCTTTTCGATCCCGGGGGCCTATGCCGTCGCGCGGCTGCGCTTTAAGGGGCAAAAGGCGCTCTCGCGCTCGATCCTGTTGATCTACATGGTGCCTATGATCGTTCTGGCCCTGCCGATCTACATCGCCTTCTCGGTGGCGGGGTTGCGCAATACGATCCTGGGCATCGTCATGATCTATCCGGTCACGACGATCCCGGTGGCCCTTTACATGCTCCAGGGCTATTTCCGCGGCCTGCCCGCGGAGATTGAGGAGGCGGGTCTGATGGACGGTCTGAACCGGCTGCAAGTGATCTGGAAGATCACCCTGCCGCTCAGCCTTCCGGCGCTGGCCTCGGTCTCGCTCTACGTCTTCATGATCGCCTGGAATGAGTTCCTGCTCGCCTTTATGCTGCTGGACGACCCGTCGAAATTTACCCTGACGCGCGGCATTGCCAGCCTCAATTCCTCGGAGATCCCGCGACAGCATCTTATGGCAGGAGCCGTGGTAGCGACCGTGCCGGTGATGGCGCTGTTTCTGGGACTTGAGAAGTTCATGACACGCGGCCTGACCGCGGGGAGTGTGAAAGGATGAATGTGCACAGCTTCGCGGACCGGGACGCTGAGGCCAGGGCCATCCTCACCGGCAACGATCGGGGCGGCTATACCGTGCCGACGGCCGGGCTCTATCCGTATCAGTGGAATTGGGACAGCGCCTTTAGCGCCTGGGGGTTTGCCACGTTCGACACGGACCGGGCTTGGCGCGAGGTCGAGACTTTGATGGGCGGGCAATGGCCCTCGGGTATGGTGCCGCACATCCTCTTTCATCAGCCCGATCCGGGTTATTTTCCAGGACCAGATGTCTGGGGCGGGGATCTGGGGCCGGTTCCGTCCTCCGGGATCAGCCAGCCCGCGGTTGCGGCCAGCGTCCTGCGTCAGATCCATGCACGTGACCCAGACAATGCACGGCTCGAGCCGCTGGTTGAACGCCTTCAGGCTTGGCATCGCTGGTTCATGGCGTGGCGGGTAGCCGACGGGGCCGTCTTCACCACACATCCCTGGGAATCCGGACGCGACAATTCACCGGACTGGGACGCAGCCATGGCTGCCATCGATCCGGCCGGCGTGGGGGAGTATACGCGCCGTGACACCACCCATGTGAACGCCGATATGCGTCCGACCAAGGACGAATACGATCGCTATGTCTGGCTGGTGCAGCGGGGTCGCAAGCTTGGTTGGGACGAGGCGCAATTGGCCAAGGGCGACGGCTTGCGTGTCTTGGACCCCACGATGCATTTCATCCTGCTACGCGCAAACCGTGATCTGGAGGCGATGCTGGAGGCTTTAGGCCGAGAGACCGACGAAGTCGCAGCCTGGAGCGCAACCCTTGAGGCTGGGGTGGCTCAGTTCCGCAAGCCCGATGCGCCCGGGCTTTACGCCCGCGATCTCACTGGCGGAACCTTTTCCGAGCACGTCTCGAGCGCCTCATTCCTCTGCTGGTACGCCGGTGTCGAAGACGCGGGCATGCTCGGCGCTCTGAAACAGAGCTTCTCCGAATGCCGCTTCCCTGTGCCAAGCCACCCGGCCAACACCCAAGCCTTTGATGCGAAACGGTATTGGCGCGGTCCGGTTTGGGCCTTCATGAATTCGATGATCGCCCGTGGCCTGGCCGAGATGGGTCATCGGCAGGAGGCTGCGCATCTGCGGCAATGCACCTGCGATCTGATCGCAGAGCACGGCTTTGCCGAATATTTCGACCCTCTAACCGGCGCCCCCGCTGGTGGAGGGAAATTCAGCTGGACAGCGGCGGTGTGGCTTGCCTGGGCCAGCCCACGCGCGACGGAAGGGGATTGAAATGGGACAGATCGAACTGAAGGCCGTTGAGAAATGGTATGGAGAGATCCAGGTCATCAAAGGGGTGGATCTGACCATCAATGACGGGGAGTTCGTGATCTTTGTCGGGCCCTCGGGCTGTGGCAAGTCGACCCTTCTTAGGATGATCGCGGGCCTCGAGGAAACCTCTCGCGGGCAAGTTGTGATCGGTGGCCGTGATGCGACGGCTGAGCCGCCTTCGAAACGCGGCCTGGCGATGGTGTTTCAGAGCTATGCGCTCTATCCGCACATGTCGGTCAAAGAGAATATGGGCTTTTCGCTTAAGACGGCGGGCGCCTCAAAAGCCGAGCAAGAAGAAAAGGTGGGCGCTGCGGCGCAAGCGCTGCGGCTTGAGGAATATCTCGAACGCCGACCCAAGGACCTGTCCGGTGGTCAGCGTCAGCGTGTCGCCATCGGGCGCTCGATCGTGCGAGACCCGACGGCGTTTCTGTTTGATGAGCCACTGTCAAACCTCGATGCCGCGCTGCGGGTCGAGATGCGCTATGAGATCGCCAAACTGCACCAGACGCTGAAGGCGAGCATGGTCTATGTGACCCATGACCAGGTCGAGGCGATGACGCTTGCCGATAGGATCGTCGTTTTGAGTGCGGGGCAGATCGAACAGGTCGGCTCACCGCGGGAGCTCTATGACAACCCCGCCAATCTGTTCGTCGCGCAGTTCATCGGTAGCCCAAAAATGAACGTGCTTGACGCCCAGGTAAAGGCCGGTGAGTTTCTTTTGCCGGGTGGCGGGTCGGGCCCAATCGATGGCCGCGACGGCGCGGTGAAGATCGGCATTCGGCCCGAATCCATCGAAGTGGGTGAGCCCGGTGCAGGCCATGTGGACGGCGTTGTGGATGTGGCCGAATATCTGGGCGCCGATACCTTCCTGATTGTGGATTGTTTCGCGGCCGGTCAGGTGACAGTGCGGACCAGCGGTGAGACCCATTTGCGCGCGGGAGATAAGGTGTCTTTGAGCTTCCTTAAGGAAAAGCTGCACGCCTTCGATGCCGGAGGTGCGGCGCTGCGCTAGCGCATTCGCGCCTCTGGGGATAACTCTGTGAGTGGAGGTGCCCCAGATGCGCAAGCCGAAATCGATGTGGAGCCTGGAGACCCTGGGGCGCGTCCGGCTGAGCCGGTACTTTTTCATGCGCGAATTTCTCTACTCTGAGATCGGCAATATCCACCGCATCCCCAACATCCCCGAAAACCCGGATATGGCAGTGGCCCATGGCAAGCGGCTCTGCGTTCAATGTCTCGACCCCCTGGTGGAGACCTTCGGCGTGATCTCGGTGCGGTCGGGCTATCGCTCGCCCGCGCTCAACCGCTTTGGCAATGAGAACGGCCTGAATTGCGCCCGCAACGATCACCCTTGGGCGCGCCATGTTTGGGACCTGCCCGATGAGGCGGGGCGGGGGAGCGCTTGCGCGACCATCGTGATCCCGTGGTTTGCTGACCAATATGCCGAAGGTCGAGACTGGCGCCACCTGGCCTGGTGGCTGGCGCGCCATATCGAGTTTCACGATGTCTGGTTTTTCCCCAAGCTCTGCGCTTTCAACATCGGCTGGCGCGATGAACCTGCTGGCCATATCGCGTCCTACATCGCGCCGAAAGGCACATTGCACAATCGGATAGGTGACGCACAGGCGATTGAGGATTTTCCGACATTTCGTGGCCTGAGCCTACCCTAAGCGGGGCGTTTCTTGCACATTTGATCGGGGGTTAACCAGGGTATTCGGGCTGTTAACCCTTTCGAGAGTCTATGGATATCTTTGGGGATAGCCTGTGGATATCTTGTTGCGAGAAACCGCAATGCGGCTCATGAAGAGCGCCGTAAAGTTACGTGAATTGAATGAGTTATTCGGCGTTCTTACTTCGCCGCAGCGCGCCCGGTAGACCGGGGTTTGCGTGCGCGGTTCGCGTCGATGAACTCAAGCACCAAAGGCCGGATATTGTTGCGCCAGGAGCGACCCGCGAAGATGCCATAATGCCCGGCTTGCGGCTCCAGATAGGAGGCCTTTTTATCCTCGGGCAGGCCGGTCAGCAGATCGAGCGCGGCTACGCATTGACCGGGCGCTGAGATGTCGTCTTTGCCACCCTCGACTGTCTTGACCGCGACTGTGGTGATCTTGCCGATATCGACAGGCTTGCCTGCTACCGTGAAGGCATTGCGGGCAATCTCGGCATTTTTGAAAATGCGTTCGACCGTCGACAGGTAAAACTCGGCCGTCATATCCATGACCGCGAGATATTCGTCGTAGAACTTGTTGTGCTTGTCGTCGTCCGATGCCTCGCCTTTCGCCACCGCCAAAACCTGATTTGCGAAGGCTTTGGTGTGGGTCTCGGAATTCATCGCCATAAAACTCGCAAGCTGCTGTAGCCCGGGATAGACCATGCGCCCGGCGCCGGCATATTTGAACCCGACACGCTGCAGAACCAGTTTTTCGAGCTGTCCCATCGTCACGCGCCGTCCGAAATCCGTCACATCCGTCGCCGCCGCATCCGGATCGATCGGCCCTCCGATCAGGGTCAGGGTACGCGACTGCGCGGCTGGATCTTCTTGCGCCAGATAGGCAGTGGCTGCAAGCGCCAGAGGCGCGGGCTGACAGACCGCGATTACGTTGGTGTCCGGACCCATTTCGCGAAGAAAATCAACCAGGTAAAGCGTGTAGTCTTCGATATCGAACTTACCCACGCTGACCGGAATATCCCGCGCATTGTGCCAGTCGGTAATGTAGACGTCGCAATCGGGCAGCAGGCTGATCACGGTCGAGCGCAGGAGCGTCGCGTAATGGCCTGACATTGGCGCAACCAGCAGTACTTTGCGTGGGCTTGGCTTGCGGCCCTGCACAGCAAAGCGAATGAGATCGCCGAACGGCCTTTCGATCATTGTCTCGATTGTGACGGTGTGATCACGCCCATCCGCACCGGGGATCGAATTGATGCCCCAAGACGGCTTGGCGACCATGCGCGCAAAAGACCGCTCTGTTACCTCGCCCCAGGCGGCGGTCAGCTGAATCATCGGGTTCGCGACCAGGCCAAGCTGTGGGAACGAGCACATCGCCCGCGCGGTTGAGCCCATCCATTGATTGGCCACGCGCGTAGACTCCATTAGGTCATAGGTGAGAAGATACCGCATAACACTGCTCCGTTGACTATACGACTAGGCCGCTTTCACGATCCGGGTCTATTCGTCGCTTTGCCTCCTCACCAAGGCACTGCTTAAATGGCCAATGCAGCATCCGAGGGGAAATTTCAAGGTATGTCTGGGACGGATACGGATGAGACGGGTGAGCCAACGCCAACCGGTGAGAGCCTCGACCGCCTCCAACAAAACTTGGAAAAGATTGAAAAATTATCTAATCGGATGGTTTCGGCGCTCAGCCAACGCGGCCCAAGTGACGCCGGGTTAGAGGGGCCTGGGCAAGACCTCTATATGAAGGCCAGCGCGGCCTATTTCTCGGAAATGATGGCCAATCCGGCCAAGCTGATGGAGGCGCAAGCGCAGTACTGGGGCAAAGCGCTGACCCATTTCATTGAAGCGCAACAGGAATTGGCCAAGGGCCAGTTCACCGTGCCGGAGGATGAAACGCCAAAGGACAAGCGGTTTTCCAACCCGCTCTGGCAGACGCATCCCTATTTCAACTTCATAAAACAGCAATATTTGATGTCGGCCCAGGCGATCGAAGGCGCGGTGCAGGGTCTCGACGGCCTGGAGGCAAAAGACAAGCGCCGGGTGGAGTTCTTCGCGCGCCAGATCGTCGATCTTTTCTCGCCCACCAACTACTTGGCCACAAACCCCGACGCCCTCGAGCGTGCAGTTGAGACCGACGGGCAAAGCCTTGTGCAGGGGATGGAAAACCTGGTGCGCGATATCGAGGCGCACCGCGGCAATCTGATGCCCACCCTGTCGGACCCGGAGGCGTTTTCCCTCGGCAAAGACATCGCCACGAGCCCAGGCCAAGTCGTTTTTCGCAACGCGATGATGGAGCTGATCCAATACGCGCCCAGCACGGAAAAAGTGCAGCGCACGCCGCTGATCGTGTTTCCGCCCTGGATCAACAAATTCTACATCCTCGACCTGAAGCAGAAAAACTCGCTGATCAATTGGATCGTGGCGCAAGGTTATACGCTGTTCGTGGTGAGCTGGAAGAACCCGGACGCGAGCTATGCCGACGTCTCTCTCGATGATTATGTCGAGCAAGGTTATTTGGCCGCGATCAACGAGGTTAAAGCGATCACCGGAGAGGCGAAGGTGAATGCGGTCGGCTATTGCATCGCGGGCACGACCTTGGCGGCGACATTGGCGCTTTTGAAAAGGCGCGGTGATACGTCGATTAAATCGGCCACGTTCTTCACCGCGCTCACGGACTTTTCCGAACAAGGCGAGTTCACGCCCTTCCTAGAGGATGACTTCGTCGACGCAATCGAGCGGCAGGTGGCCGAGACCGGGATCCTGGAGAGCCATTTCATGTCGCGCACCTTCAGCTATCTGCGCGCCAATGATCTAATCTATGGCCCCGCTGTGCGGAGTTATATGCTGGGCGAGGCGCCGCCCGCTTTCGATCTGCTCCATTGGAATGGCGACAGCACAAACCTTCCGGGCAAGATGGCGGTGCAATACCTGCGCGACCTGTGTCAGGACAACAAGCTCGCCCATGGCACGCTGGAGCTTCTGGGCGAAAGCCTCAGCCTCGATGACGTGCAAGTGCCGGTTTGTTCCATCGCCTGTGAGACCGACCATATCGCGGCCTGGCGCGACTGTTATCGTGGCTTCACTCAGATGGCTTCGAAAAACAAAACCTTTGTGCTTTCGCAATCGGGGCATATCGCGGGGATCGTGAATCCGCCCTCCAAGGGCAAATACGGGCATTACACGTCGGACGATTACACCCTTGAGCCAGAGGCCTGGCAAGAGGCGGCAGAGTTCACGCCCGGGTCCTGGTGGCCGCGTTGGGAGGCATGGCTGAAAAAACAGTCAGGACGCCAAGTCGCGGCCCGAGAGATCGATGCTGCGGCGCAAAAAAAGTATCCGGCAGCTCCCGGAGACTATGCCCGTGAGCCTGCAAGCTTCTGAAATAAAATATTTTTTCCCGCGCTTCGATCTTTTGCTGCAACGCAGCATTAGGTCTTGAATTGCTGCGTTGCAGCATGTATATCCTGTCTAGACGCACCTGAGGGGCATGAAAACGAGCCCCATAAAGAAAGACGAAAGACATGGCTAAAACCACCGATTTCACCAAGTACATGAACGACATGATGTCTGCTTATCCGGTGGACATGGGCGCCTTCACCGACGCTTTCAAATCGAGCGCTGCCCTGGGCGAGAAGATGTCGAAAGTCGCTTTGGACGCTGCTGAGCAGTCGACCGAGATCTCCTCGAAGTGGACCAAAGACACGCTGACCAAAATGGGCGATGTGACGGCCGTCAAAACTGAGCCGACCGATTACACCAAAGCGATGACCGATTTCGCATCGGCTCAGGCCGAGATGGCCGCCGAGTCCATGGCCGCCTTTGCCGAGGTCGCCAAGAAGGTGCAGATGGAAACCGTTGAGCTGATGATGGCCGCTGGCAAGGAAGCTTCCGAAGAAGCAACCGCTGCAGTGAAGAAAGCGACCGCTGAGGTCACGACCGCTGCAAAGAAAGCCGCGTCGGCCAAGTAAGGCGAACGTCTGTCAAACCGGCGTCCTCCCCGCCGGTCGAGACAGAGAAGGGTGGGTCTTCGGACCCGCCCCTCTTTTTTGCGCATCTGCGGGCCGTGTAGCTAACGGATCGATGGACCACGCTTTCGCGGCCGCTTCCATTGCCAGAAAGGGGAAATGGATGCCAGACAGGGAAAGAAACGCTTTAGATTGCATTTTTTCCACAGGCACGTCAGCATGCGGATGGCCCTAGGGACGGGTCTCGGGGGGAGAAGGATCGCTGGATGTCGGACACGTTGCTCATAAAGCGGTATGCGAGCCGGCGGCTCTATAATACTGAGACGTCTGACTATGTGACACTGGAAGACATCTCGCATTTCATCCGGTCCGGGCGCGAGGTGAAGATCGTCGATTTGAAGTCCGGCGACGACCTGACCCGACAATACCTGTTGCAGATCATTGCCGAGCATGAATCCAAAGGCGAAAATGTCTTGCCGATCGAGGTTCTGACCGACCTGGTGCGCAGCTACGCGAGCCAGGCGCAGTCGGTTGTGCCGGACTTCCTAGCCGTGAGTTTCGAGATGCTCAAACAGGGCCAATCGAAGATGGTTGAGAACATGACGGCGATGAACCCGATGGCCTCGATGCCAGGTTTCGAGGCCATGCGCGCCCAGCAAGAGGCGTTCATGAAGGCGATGACCGGAGGGCTGTCCAATCAATGGTCGGGCCCGGGTGCCACCCCGGATGCGGCCGATGCCGTGGCCGATGAAAGCGAGCTTGACGACATCAAACGCCAGCTCGCTGATCTTCAGTCTAAGCTGGCGAAGATGTAGCAGCCGGGCCTTTCACCTCAGCCAAAGCGTCCAGCAAAATCGCGATCACCGCGTCGAGCTCGGGTTTTTTCAACCGGGCGGGCAGACGCACATCGCAGGCCCGCATCAACATCGCGCGCGTATTCGGCAGATCCGGCACTTCACCGGGGATAAAGCGCCAGTTCCAAAACGCTCGCGCATTGTCGGTCGACAGGCCGAAGATCTGCACTTTAACCCCGCGCGCCTCGGCCGCTTTGGCAAAGGCGCGGGCCTCCGCGTCGTCGTCGAAATCCACCAGGTTGAATTGAATGCTGTCGGGCGCACGCGCCTCAGGGCCAAGCGGACCCGGCACATGCAGGAAGGGCGAGGCATTCAGCGCCGCGGCGACATAGTCGTGATTGGAGCGCCCGTCGCGCACCCGGCGCGCCACTTCGGGCAATTGCGGACGGATCACCGCCGCCGACAGATTTTGCAGCCTGAGATTGTAAAGCGGCAGCTCGTTCTGCCAGCGCTCCACCGCTTCGGCCACGATGCGGTGTTTTTTCCAGGTATGCTCATAGGCGCCGGACATGATGATGGCCCGCGCGATCAGATCGGCGTCATCGCTGACCATGATCCCGCCCTCGCCAGCATTCACGAGCTTGTAGGACTGAAACGAAAAGCAACCGACACGGCCCAGCGTGCCAATATTGCGCCCGTTCCAGGTGGTGCCAAGCGAATGGGCCGCGTCTTCGACAACCGGCACGCCGCGCGCCTCGCAAAGCGCCATGATTGCGTCCATATCCGAGGTGTGGCCGCGCATATGGCTGATGATCACGGCCTCGATCTCGCCCGTAAGCTTGGCTTTGAAGTCTTTGAGATCAATTCGGTAGGTCGCGTCGACCTCGACTAAGACGGGCTGACAGCCTGCATGTACGACGGCGGAGGGCACGGCGGCAAAGGTAAAGGCCGGGATCAACACCCGGGCGCCCTCGCTCAGGCCTAGGGCGCGCAGGCTGAGGAACAGTGCCGCGGAACACGACGACACGGCCAGCGCGTATTTCGCGCCCAATAGCTCTGCGAACTCCGCCTCGAGCAGGGTGACGGGCGCATCCACGGGCGCGGTGTAGCGGAAGAGATCGCCCGAGGCCAACAGCCGGTCGATCTCGGCGCGCGCGGCCTCAGGGATCGCCTCGGCGTCATAGACATTGGGCGGCGGTACGGAGGTCTTGGCTGCGTTGGTGCTGCTCTGCTCGGTATCGTAGGGGGCCATGAGGTCTCCATGCGCTAGATTTCAAAAAATGAAATTTGTCATTTCAAGAAACTTACCATAGGCGCATGACGATTTTAAGAAGCTTTGTGCAGCGCGGGATTAGACCCCGATCCGGTCGCGCAGGGCATACCACGCCATCGCCAGAGACAGGATCGGAGCGCGCAGACGGTCGCCGCCCGGAAAGCGGGGCACGGGCAGTTTTTCCAGGCTCGACAGGCCCGCATGCTGCCCTCGGATCGCGTCGGCCAGGACACGGCCCGCCATCGCCGTCAGCGAAAGGCCCTGGCCCGAGAACCCGGCGCCCACCAAGATGCGGTTGCCGCAGCGTCCAATCAGCGGAATGCGGCTCGGCGTGATCCCCAGCGTGCCCCCCCAGACATGGGGCGTCGCGACATCGCTGAGTTGCGGAAAAACCCGCAACATCCGGGCCCGCAGCAGCGGAAGGATCGCCTTTGGAAAGCGCAGCCGGAAATTTTCGCGCCCGCCGAAAAGCAACCGATGGTCCTCGCTGAGGCGAAAATAGTTCACAATGAACATCGCGTCTGAGACGGCAATGTCGCGGGTCAGAACCTCGCGCCAGCGATCGCCCAGCGGCTCCGTGGCGAGCATGAAAGAGTTGATCGGCATCACGCGGGCATGAACCGGCTCGTAGAGGCTGGGGAAATAGCCGTTGCCCGCGATGATCAGGCTTTCGGCCTCCACCCGTCCCAAAGGTGTCGTCAAACGCACCGGCTCGGAGCCCTGGGGCGGTGTGATCGCGGTCACCTCGCTGTCTTCATAGATCCGAGCTCCCGCCGCCTCGGCCGCGCCGGCCAGCGCCCTTGCATAGGCCAACGGGTTGAGATGTCCGCCGTGGGGATCAAGCGTGCCACCAGCATAAAGCGGGCTCTGCACCAAGGCGCCGAAGGCCGCGCGATCTAGAAGCTCGATCTCATAGCCGTAGGTTTTGGCCAGATATTCCGCGTCCCGGGCAAGATCGCCCATATCGCCCGCGCGATGCGTGGCATGCGCGATGCCCGCGCGATAGGCTGTCTCTGGGTGTTTTGCGCAAAAGGCTTTCACCGCCTCCATCCCCGTGCGGGACAGATCCCAAAGCGCCCTTGCATCGCCTGGCCCCAGGCGCGCCTCGATCTCGATTTGCGCGCGGGTAAAGCCCGGATGAAGCTGCCCGCCATTGCGCCCAGAGCCGCCAAAGCCGACGCCATGGGCGTCGAGGACCGCAACATTGAGCCCCGCCTCGGCCAGGTGCCTGGCCGCCCAAAGCCCGGTATAGCCCGCGCCGATCACCGCCACATCGACGCGGATTGCCCCTTTGGGGGCCGGTCGCCGGGCAACCTCCGGCAGGTGCACGTGATACCAAGTGCCGGGCGGGACGCCGGGGCGGTCGTTACAGGTGAGCGGGTTCATACATTGAGCAGAAGATGCTCCCGCTCCCAGGGCGAGATGACTTGGAGAAAGCCGTCATATTCGAGGGATTTCACCGCGTTGTAGACCCGGCAAAACTCTGGACCCAAGGTCTGCGTCATCGCCTCATCGGCGCGAAACAGGGCTAGCGCGTCGCCCAGGCCCTTAGGGATCGCGTCATCATCGCTGCGATAGGCGTCGCCTTTGCGCTCGGGGCTCGGCATCTGTTGTTCGAGCAGGCCGAGAAAGCCGCAAGCCAGCGAGGCGGCGATACCGAGATAGGGGTTGCAATCCATGCCGGGTAAGCGGTTTTCGACCCGGCGGCTTTCTGGCTCGGAGATCGGGATGCGGATGCCTGTTGTGCGGTTGTCGCGCCCCCATTCCAAATTGATCGGTGCGGCGAAATCCGGGACATAGCGGCGGTAGGAATTCACGTAGGGCGCGATCAGCGCCACGACCGAGGGTAGATGGCTCTGCAGCCCGGCGATGAAATGTCCGAAGGCGTCGGTTTCGGTACCATCCTCGGCCGAAAAAATGTTGCCGCCATCTCCGGTGCGCACCACCGAATGGTGCACATGCATGGCTGATCCCGGCTCGCCCTCGATCGGTTTGGCCATGAACGTGGCATAGCAATTGTGCCTGAGTGCTGCCTCACGGATCATACGCTTGAAGAAAAAGATCTCATCGGCCAGGCGGATCGGGTCGCCGTGGCGTAGGTTAAGCTCGATCTGACCGGCGCCGCCCTCTTGTAGGATGCCGTCGATTTCCAGACCCTGCGCCTCGGCAAAATCGTAGATGTCGTCGATCACCGGGCCGTATTCATCCACCGCCGAAACCGAATAGGCCTGCCGCGCCGCGGCCCGCCGTCCGGTCCGGCCCAAGGGCGGCTCGATCGCGCGGGCCGGATCGGTGTTCGGCGCGACCAGGTAGAACTCCATCTCGGGTGCCACGATCGGCTGCCAGCCCTGGGCATTGTAGAGCTCGATCACGCGTTTGAGGACATTGCGTGGCGCCAGCGGCACGGGATTGCCTGCCTGATCATCGACATTGTGGATCACTTGCAGCGTCCAATCCGCTGTCCAGGGTGCCGGTGTCGCGGTCTCCCAATCGGGCGTCAGGACCATATCGGGCTCGGTATAGCCATCGTCGGAGGCCTCGGCCCAATCCCCGGTGATGGTTTGAAAAAAGATCGAATTGGGCAGGTAAAAGCGCTTTTGGCCCGCGAATTTCGCGCCGGGCATGGCCTTGCCGCGGGCCACACCGGCCAGATCGGCGACGACGCACTCCACCTCATCGAGGGTATGGCCGTTGAGATAGGTCGCAGCCGCTGGTGGTAGGCGGTCGATCATATCGCGCATCGCGTTCATGTCGCCCCCCTCAAGGTCTCGCTCAGCATCTGGGCCAGAACCGCGTTGTCGTTGCTTGAGCCGTTGCGCGCCTCGGCCCCGCGCACGACGTCGGCGGGGACAGTGTCGGTGCGGTGGCGCAGCATATCGGCAGTGAAATCCTCGGAAAATTCGGGATGCGCCTGGACCGTCAAAACCCGTTTGCCGTAGGCGAGGATCGCGTTTTCGCAAAACCCATTGCTGGCCAGTCGCTGAGCGCCCGGGGGGAGTTTGGTGACTTGATCTTGGTGCCAGGCGTTCAGCGTCAGCTCGCCCTCAGGCGTCTGATAGGTCTGTTGCCCAATCGCCCAGCCGCCTGCGAATTTCTCGACCCGCCCGCCCAGAGCTTGGGCGATGATCTGGTGACCGAAGCAAATCCCCACCAAAGGCCGATCTGCCGTATGGATCGCACGGATCAATGCCTCCAGCGGGGGGATCCAAGGGTGATCTTCATAGGCGCCGTGTTTGGAGCCGGTGATCAGCCAGCCATCCGCCGCCTCCGGCCCGTCCGGCAGGTCACCATCGACGACCATCCAGGTCTCGAACTCGAAATCGTTGCCATCCAGGAGCGCGTGAAACCAGAGATCGACCTCGCCATGGGCCGCTGCGATGGCCTCATGCGCCCGACCTGTTTGGAGGATGCCGATTTTCATGGGAGGACCCTATGCCTGACGCTGTGACATTTACTCCGCGCCGCCGCCGTCCACAAGCGCGCCCATTCACCGAATAAGTGTCGGACGATAGCGCAGGCGCGTCCGCTGAGCTTGCGGCAGATGCCGGTTCAGCCGCCTCTGTACCGCGCCGAAAACCGCAATGATGATCAGCGTCACGGCCACGAAATAGAGTGCTACGATAGGGTAGGGGATGAACGGATTGAACGTTCGGTCTGCGAAGTATTGCGCGTAATAGAGCGCGTCGCCCTTTTGCTGAAAGGCCGGAAAGGACGAGAAAAAGACCAGGGTCGTGGCGTGAAAGAGAAAGATCGCCTCATTGGTATAGCCAGGCCAGCCCAGGCGCAGCATGCCGGGCAGCAGGATCTTGCGAAACCTAGACCAGCCGCTGAACCCATAGGCCTCTGCCGCCTCAAGATCGCCCTTGGGGATGGCCCTGAGCGCGCCAAAGAAGATCTCGGCCGTATAGGCGGAGGTGTTGAGGAAAAGCACGATCAGCGCGCCAAGCCAGGCGCGGGCGAGCCAACGCGTCTCGACCGTGATCTCAAAAAAGCCCCAATCGATCTCAAAGCCCAGGCGGGGCAGCAGCACGAAGGCCTCATAGGCCAGGAAGAACTGTATAAAGAGCGGCGAGCCGCGGAAGACGAAGACGAACCATTCCGCCGGTTTGCGCAAGGCCGCGCGCGGAGAAGCTTTGCCCAGGGCCAACGCCATGGCGAAGAAGAACCCGAAGCAGAGTGCAAGAAGTCCGAAATAAACGTTCCAAATCATGCCCGAGCCGATCAGCACGATCTGATCGCATAGCGTTATGTCCTGGCGCGGCAAAAGCCTTTCCCCGATGCCGAGGGATCGTAGGCCATAGGCCTGTAGGCTCTGCAGACAGCTCACGCCGCTGCGCCTTCTTGCCGCTGAGCCTCACCGCCGAGCGTGGGCTGACCACGGCTAAGACGCCGGGTCAAACGGCCCAGCACGATCTCGGAGACGCGCGTGAAGGCCAGGTAGAATACCAGCAGACCGAGAAAATACCAAAGCCGCCAATCGGGATGCGGATAGGCAAACGTCGTGTTGCGAGAGCCGCCAAGCTCCCGCGCCCAATAGACCACGTCCTCAATGCCTAGAAGGAACAGCAGCGGCGTTGCTTTGATCAGGATCAGCCAGACATTGCTGAGCCCCGGCAGGGCGTAGATCCACATTTGCGGCACTAGAACGCGCCAGAAGGTTTGCCTCCGGCTCAAGCCGTAGGCTTCGGCGGTTTCAAGCTGCGCGCGCGGCACGGCCTGCATTGCGCCGTAAAGAACATTGGCCGCGAAGGCTCCGAAAACCAGCGCGAAGGTAAAGACGGCCAGGCCAAAGTTATAGCCCTCATGCACCCATTGCGGCGCGCGCGAGGGCGGCGTTCGGGCCTCGTCGCAGACGATGAAATTGGCGCCCTGACGGATCGGCTCGGTCCAGTCGGGACAGCGCAGAATGTGCATCAAGTATTCGATGCCTTGATCCAGCACGATCACAAAAAAGAGAAAAAAGGCGATGTCGGGGATGCCGCGCACCATCGAGGTGTAGAGCTTGCCCAACCATCTGATTGGGGCCACCTCGCTGCGCGCCGCACTTGCGGCGGCAAAGCCAAAGGCCAGCGCGGTAGGTGCGGCGACGGCCAAAAGCGCGAAGACCGTCAGAAAGCTCTGATAGAACAGCAGATGCACGCCATTGGTCAGGTAACATGCGAACCAACGGGTGGTCTCAAGCAGAGAGGGTTCGGCGCAAAACTCGAACATGGGGGCCTTCCGCTCTGTGGCGTGAAGGGGTGCAGGTCCGCACCCGGGCACAAGGCCGGGGCGCGGACCTGACTGGATCAGTAGCCGCCGGCCTCTTCGCCGAACCATTCGGTGATCAGCGCGTTGAGCGTGCCGTCCTCTTTCATCGAGGTAATGGCCGCGTCAAAGGCCGCGCGCAGCTCGGCATCGGTCTCCCGGATGCCCATGCCGACACCACCGCCCAGCGGCACCGGGTCGCCCACGATCATCAGATCCGCGTCATCGGCGGCGATGCCCAGCAGGAACTCATTGTCGGCGAAAACCGCGTCGGCCTCACCGTTGCGGACGGCGGCGACGGTCTCATCGGGCGTCGCGAATTCGAGCAAGGTCGCGCCGGTCTCGGCGATATAGCCGGACTGGATCGTGTTGGTCTGCGCCGCGATCACACCACCTTCGAGGTCTGCATCCTCAGACATTGCGGCGAACAGCGAGGGCGCGGGCGGGATGTAGTCTTGCGTGAAATCAATCACTTCGTCGCGCTCATCGGTGATCGACATGCCCGCAATGATGACGTCGTAATTGCCCGAGGTCAGGTTCGGAATGATCGAGTCCCACTCATTCGTCACCCATTCGCAGGTCAGCTCGGCTCGGGAGCAGAGCTCATCGCCCAGGGCACGCTCGAAGCCGTCGATCTCCCCGTTGTCGTTGATGAAGTTGTAGGGAGGGTAGGCGCCCTCGGTGCCCAAACGTACAACGGAATGGCCGTCGGCCCAAACCGCGCCGGCGGCCATCGTTAGGGCCAGGGTGGTGAGTGTGAGTGATTTCATTTGAAGGGTCTCCTTGGTTGAGTGTGTCCGTCTCAGGCCGCCGTTTCCAGCCTGAGGAATTGTTTGAGCCGCGTGCTTTGCGGCTTGGTGAAAAGCGTCTCCGGCGGGCCCTCTTCTTCGATCCGGCCTTGGTGGAGAAAGATGACATGGCTCGATACATCGCGGGCCATCGCCATATCATGGGTAACGAGGATCATCGTACGGCCTTCGGCTGCCAGCCCCTTGATCACTTGCACCACTTCTTGCTCAAGCTCAGGGTCAAGCGCCGAAGTCGGTTCATCGAACAAAAGTGCGCGCGGCTCCATGCACAGCGCACGGGCGATGGCGGCGCGCTGTTGCTGACCGCCCGAAAGCTGCGCGGGCCAGGCCTCGGCCTTGTCACCGATCCCAACCTTGGCGAGCAGCGCACGGGCTCGATCCTCCACCTCGGCGCGATCCTGGCCCAGCACCGTGACCGGCGCCTCCATGACGTTTTGCAGCACGCTCATATGCGACCAGAGATTGAACTGCTGAAACACCATCGACAGATTGGTGCGAATGCGCCGGACCTGATCCATGTTCGCCGGACGTCGCGCCTCGCCGCTGCCGCGCCAGGCCACCAGCTCACCCTGAAAGCGGATCTCGCCCGCCTGGCTCGTCTCCAGCAGGTTGGCGCAGCGCAGAAGCGTGGATTTGCCAGACCCCGATGAGCCGATGAGAGACACGACCTCTCCCGGGCGGGCGGTCAGATCGACCCCGCGCAACACGTCCAACGGCCCAAAGCTCTTGTGCAGGCCGGTGATTTCCAAGACCGGCGCTGTCGGATCGGTCAAAGCCATCCCCTTGCAGAAACCAATAAGCAGAATGCCAGTTCTGCGTCGGGAGGCAACAAAAGATACGGGGAAATCTTGCGCGGTTAGCGAAGTTCCGCGACGTCCTGGGGCGCTGGCGGCTGACCCATGGCCAGGTAGGCCGCCGGATCGACCTCGGCGATGCCGCGCAGGTTCAGCGCCTCTTTGGTCGCGGCCGAAAGGCTTTCTACTGCTGCGAACAGCGCCTGGGCCATGGCTTGGGCAGGCAGATCCTGGCGCGTGATATAGGGCAGCATCGGTTTGGGCGGCGTCGCGTCCAACACAACTAAATCTGCTGCAAACGCATCGTAGCGACGCAAAAAATGCCAGCTCTGCGCATCGATGGCGGCAAAATCGGCGCGGCCTTCGGTAATCGCGCGGGCCGAGGCGATATGGCTGCCCGAGGCCAGGATGCTTGCGGGTTCGATGCCGCGCGCGCGGATCCAGTCATAGGCCGCCGCCCAGCCTGACTGGCTCAGCCCGTCATTAATCGCCAGCCTCGGACTATCGTGCAGGGCCTCGCGCGCCGCGACGATGACGCTGTAAGTATGACCTGCCGGGCAGTCTATCCCATATTCGGGCGCTGCGATTACGCTCACCCGGCCATGCAACTTGGCGCGATAGGGCAGGGAGCAACTTTGCGAGAAGACCAAATCTGGGTCCAACCAATCAGCCCAGGGATCGCCGCTCCGCGTCAGCGCATCCGGAGCAGCAAGCTCCCGCGCCCGCAGGCGGTCTCGGATGGCGCGCCAAAAGGCATCGGTTTGGTCATGAGTTTCTGGCCTATCGTACATCGGCAAAGACGCGATCATCGTGCCCTCACGCCCGGTTGCGCGCCTCGACCCGCTGACGCGCCAGATTGCTGTCGCGGTCGTTCACACCCAGCATCGGCGCGACCATGCGCAGGAGGCTATCCTCCTCGCTGTCGCGCACGCCATCGGCCAGGACCACGTCCCAGAGCGCCTCGATCACCGCTTCGCGATCCTCATAGGCGACCCCGTCCTTGATCGCGCGGGTAAAGCGCACCGTATCGGGTGCCTCCGCCTCAAGCGCTTCGGCCTGGGCGCGAAGCTCGGCCGCTCCGGAAACATCCAGACCATGCCGCTTGGCCAACACCTGGTCGATCTGGTCGATTTCCTCGGCGTCATAGGCTCCATCGGCCCGCGCGATGCGCACCAAGAGCGCCGCAAGTGCCAGGCGCGCATCGGGATCGGGTAGGATTTCAGGTTTGGGCGCGGTCAGGCGGCGCAGTAGGTCAGCAAACATGATCGCGATATAGGCGGCTCAGGCCGGTGGCGCAATCTGTCCGCGCGCGACCTGCACGGCGCTTCCGGCCACGCGCACGTCGTCGATCTGGCCGCCCTTCACGTCGACCGAAAGCTCCAGGTGGCTCAACCGGCCCATGTCACGGCCCTGGCAGAGGCGAAATGTGGTTGTGCCGTCGCTTAACTCGCCATTGGCCAGGAGTTGCGCAGACAGGAGCGCGGTTGCCGAACCGGTTGCCGGATCCTCTCCGATCGCGCCGGGCGAGAACATGCGGGCTTCGAAATCCGCTGCTTCGCCAGGTGTATAAAGATAAACTGAGCCGGTTCCCGCAACCTCCGCCAGCCGCGCCCAGCCCGGGCCCGGCGCCGACCGGCTCAGCGTGGCGCGGTCGGCAAGCTGGATATGCACGAAAGGATGCCCGCCCGTGGTGATATGGGCGCGATGGGGGCCAAGATCCGCAGCCGTGAGGCCGACGGCCTGGGCGATCTCGTCCCGGTCCAGCGGCAGGTCCCGCACCCCTGGGCTGATCGGCGCCACGAATTCGGCGCGTACGTCCCCGCCTTCCCGCGTCACCTGCACCGGCGTCGGTCCGGCCACCTCTTCGAGCGTGATCACCTGCGCGCCCTTAACGTCGCCCGCCAGATGCACAGCACAGCCCACTGTCGGGTGCCCCGCAAAAGGCATCTCGTGCTCGGGCGTGAATATCCGCACCGCGACGCGCGTCTCACCCTCCGCCACTGGCCCTTGTGGGGCCGTGATGAAGATTGTCTCGGACAGATTGAACTCGCGCGCTATGGCCTGCATCTGCGCGGTGCTCAGGTCGTCGGCCGCCTCGACCACAGCCAGCGGATTGCCCGCGTAGGGCGTATCGGTGAAAACGTCGTATATGTAATAGGTCAGCATGGCTTGCACCTATCACGAAGCCCGCGCGCCGTCTCAAGACGATCGGTGATCATGCCCATCACGCGCAGTCTTCATTTTTCCGAAAATACTCACAAACCCGCGCATTGCCCCAGGCGCTTCGGTCCCCAAACCGCCCGGCGTCAGACCAGCCGCGAGTTCTCCTTTGCCGCCCGCACGAAATCCCGGAACAGCGGATGCGGCGCAAAGGGTTTTGACTTAAGCTCAGGGTGGAATTGCACGCCGATGAACCAGGGATGGTCCTTCACTTCGACGATCTCTGGCAGTTTGCCGTCGGGCGACAGGCCGGAGAACACGAGCCCCTGTTTTTCCAGTGCTTCGCGGTACTTGATGTCAACCTCATAGCGGTGGCGGTGACGCTCTTCGATGGCGAGATTGCCGTAGACCTCGGCCACTTTGCTATCCTCGCTCAGCACCGCGTCATAGGCGCCAAGGCGCATCGTGCCGCCCTTGGCGTCCGTCTTTTTGCGCGTCACTTTCGCGTTGCCCTGCACCCATTCCTTGAGGTGATATACCACAGGCTCGAAACGCTTTTGCCCGGCCTCGTGGTCGAATTCCTCTGAGCCGGCATCGGGCAGATCGGCCAGATGCCGCGCCGCTTCGATGACCGCCATCTGCATTCCCAAACAAATTCCCAAATAAGGCACGCCGCGCGTTCGTGCGAACTCAGCGGCGCGAATCTTACCCTCAGTACCGCGTTCGCCAAAGCCACCCGGGACGAGGATTGCGTGAAAACCTTCGAGATATGGTGCCGGATCCTCACGCTCAAAAATCTCGGCGTCGATCCAGTTCATCTTGACGCGCACCCGGTTTGCCATGCCGCCGTGGGTCAGGGCCTCGGCGATGGATTTATAGGCGTCTTCAAGCTGGGTGTACTTGCCGACGACTGCCACGCGCACTTCGCCCTCGGGGTTGGCCACGCGGTCGGCGACGTCTTCCCAGACCCGCAGGTCGGGTTTGGGCGCCGGGCTGATGCGGAAAGCGTCAAGCACCGCCTGATCGAGACCTTCACGGTGATAGGCTAGGGGCGCGTTGTAGATCGAGGACAGGTCCTGTGCTGCAATCACGCTGTCGGGGCGGACATTGCAAAACAGCGCCAGCTTCTCGCGCTCTTTCTCCGGGATCGGTCCCTCGGAGCGGCAGACCAAGATATCGGGCGCCAGACCTATTGAGCGGAGCTCTTTGACCGAGTGCTGCGTCGGTTTGGTCTTCAGCTCGCCGGAGGCCTTGATGAAGGGCAGCAGAGTGAGATGCATGAAAATGCAATCGCCGCGCGGCTTTTCCTGGCTGAACTGCCGGATCGCCTCAAAAAATGGCAGGCCCTCGATGTCGCCCACCGTGCCGCCGATCTCGCAGAGCATAAAATCCACTTCATCCTCGCCGATCCGGATGAAGTCTTTGATCTCATTTGTCACATGCGGGATCACCTGGATCGTTTTGCCCAAATAGTCTCCGCGCCGTTCCTTCTCCAGAACGTTGGAATAGATGCGCCCCGACGAGATGCTGTCCGTAGCCCGAGCGGCGACCCCAGTGAAGCGCTCGTAATGGCCCAGGTCGAGGTCGGTCTCGGCGCCGTCATCGGTCACGAAAACCTCTCCATGCTCGAAGGGCGACATCGTGCCGGGATCGACATTGAGATAGGGGTCGAGCTTGCGCAGGCGGACAGTATATCCGCGGGCCTGTAAAAGCGCGCCCAAAGCCGCCGATGCCAGGCCCTTGCCGAGCGAGGATACAACCCCGCCGGTGATGAAAATAAAGCGCGCAGCCATCTATAGGGTCCCCGTGTTCCGGCCATCAAAGCGGCCGAGCATCAATCTCCACGGGAATTAACAATAGCAGGATTCGCGGAGGCGCCGCAAGCAATGACGCAATATACGGTGAGCCCAAAAGACCGTGCCTCAAGATTTATGGTTTTTCAGCAGCGATCACTGATCCGCGCGAGGCGGTGCGAGCGGGCCGTCACTGGTCGAGGGTGGCAACAGATCCGCGCCCGACGGCGGCAATAGTGCGTCGCCGCTCTCCTCGCCCTCGGCGGCTGGGGGCAGCAACTCGCCACCGAATTGATCGACGACCGAAGACCCGGCCGAGTTCTGCGCTGCGATGATTGTCAACGTGATCGACGTCGCCAAAAACGCGATCGCAAAAGCCCAGGTCAGCTTGCCCAAAGCGGTCGCCGCTTGACGGCCTGTCATCACACCGCTGCCACCGCCCATTCCCAATCCACCGCCTTCGGACCGCTGCAACAACACCACCCCAATTAGGCAGATTGCAAAGATCAGATGGATGACGAGGACGATGTTTTCCATACGTGACAGACTCGGCTTTCTTAACTTTGACGGGTATCTATGAGATGCGACTGGACGCCGCAAGACCCGTTTCGGCTACAACTATACGCTGATTATTGTTTTCATGTGTAAATATTTTGCTATTGGCAACAAATTACTGTTTTCATTGACTTAAAACGTCTGGTGCCGTCTCAAAACCCCTCGAGTCACAAGCTTTTGAAAAAGGCGCTTTCGCCGCTCTGGCGCGACTTATATACCGACGCCGTTTGGGGATCAGCGGAGCCTAGCTTATGGCCAATGTCGTTGTGGTCGGCGCCCAGTGGGGTGACGAGGGAAAGGGCAAAATCGTCGATTGGCTCAGTGAGCGGGCCGATGTCGTCGCCCGCTTCCAGGGCGGCCATAACGCGGGCCATACCTTGGTGATCGATGGCAAGACATACAAGCTTAACGCGCTGCCCTCGGGTGTGGTGCGTGGCGGCAAGCTCAGTATCATTGGCAATGGCGTGGTCCTCGATCCCTGGCATTTGATCGACGAGATCGCGCGTATCCGCGAAGACGGCGTGAATGTGTCGCCGAAAAATCTCCTCATCGCCGAGAACACACCGCTCATCCTGCCGATCCATGGAGAGCTCGACCGCGCGCGGGAGCAGGCTGCGCAACGCGGCACCAAGATCGGCACGACTGGTCGGGGTATCGGCCCTGCCTACGAGGATAAAGTCGGGCGTCGTTCGGTCCGGGTGGCGGATCTGGCCGATGCCGCAACGCTTGAGGCGCGCGTGGATCGCGCGCTTCAGCACCATGACCCGCTGCGCAGGGGCCTTGGGATCGCGCCCGTTGACCGTGACGCGCTGCTGTCCGCACTCAAAGAGATCGCGCCGCAAATCCTGCCCTATGCCGCACCGGTCTGGAAAGTGATGGGTGAGCAACGCCGGGCCGGGAAACGCATTCTCTTCGAAGGCGCCCAGGGCGCGCTCCTGGATATTGATTTCGGCACATACCCCTTCGTGACGTCTTCGAACGTGATCGCCGGACAGGCAGCGACGGGCGTGGGCCTTGGACCCGGCGCAATCGATTACGTCTTGGGGATCGTGAAAGCCTACACAACCCGCGTAGGCGAAGGCCCGTTCCCAAGCGAGTTGGAAGATGCAGATGGTCAACGTCTTGGAGAGCGTGGCCGGGAGTTTGGCACCGTGACCGGGCGCAAGCGGCGCTGTGGCTGGTTCGATGCCGCCCTGGTTCGCCAAACCTGCGCCACCTCAGGTGTGAACGGCATCGCACTGACAAAGATGGACGTGCTCGATGGATTTGAGACCCTGAAAATCTGCACGGGCTATGATCTTGACGGCAAAACGCTCGACTACCTGCCCATTGCCGCGGATGAGCAAGCGCGTTGTCGGCCGATTTATGAAGAGCTTCCGGGTTGGAGCGAAAGCACCGAAAGCGCCCGGTCCTGGGCGGAGCTTCCGGGCAATGCGGTCAAGTTCGTGCGTCGGATCGAAGAGTTGATCGCCTGCCCAGTGGCCCTACTGTCCACCTCACCCGAACGCGACGATACGATCCTAGTGACGGATCCCTTCGCGGATTGAGCATCAGGAAGAAAGGCCACCCATGGCGCTGAGCTACAAAACCCGCAAGCGCTTGTCTGTGCTGATCCTATTGGTCGGCCTGCCGCTTTACATAGCGGCGGCGTGGTTCTTGGTGAGCCTCTTTGAGCGGCCCGGGATCTTGCTGGAACTGGGCATCTACATTGCCCTGGGAATTCTGTGGGCAATCCCGTTTAAAGCCGTCTTCCTCGGGGTCGGCAAAGCGGATCCCGATGCGCCACCGGAAGAGGGCTGAGACACTTTCGATTGCGCGACAGAAAAGGGGCCGCACGAAGGATCGGGCGGCCCGCAATTTAATTTAAGCAGACTTAGTTCGAGTAGTGCTTTGAGCGGCGCGCGAGGCGGAATTGTCCACGCGACACCTTCTCGAGCTTGCCCTCGCGCAGCAAGATACCGAAAGCGCGCAGGGCAGCTTCGCGACCAATCTCTCCGTCCGAAGCAATGGTGACCAAGCGCATCAAAACCGGGCGCGAGACCGTGGGCTGCTCCTCGTGGCGCAGCATCCATGCGGCGGCCAATTCGAGGTAATCCTGCGGACGCTCGGCATCGGGGCTACCGGCGAATTCGCGGAACTCGGCGGTCAGACTGTCACCCTGCACCGGCTCGATCTCGGCGGCGGGCGGCGCTGTTTCGGGCGCAGCCTCGGTCAACATGGCAGGCTCAGCGGGCACATCGGCGAGCGGATCAACCGGCGCTGACGCCTCGCCAACATTCTCTGCTGGTGCGTCATCGGTCTCCTTAAGGATCCGAGCGGCAAGGCCCAACTTCAAAAGACCTGCCGTAACCCCGCCGCGCGCTGGCTTGGGCTCGGGCGCTTCAACGGCCTGTGTGCTTTCGTCATAACGAACGGCCGCGACCTGCGCGTTGTTCGCGGCCTCATTGGCGCGTTGGTCCAGAGCATCCTCGTCCAGCTCTTCGGCCAAAGCGAAATTGCCAGCGGTTACGCGGCGCGGCGCGACCGAGGTCGCGCGGACGCCACCGTCCGCTGAAGCGTTCATCGCCGAATGATCAACGCGTTGCTCGCTGACCAGAACCAGCGGAGTGCCCGGTCTCTGCGTGGCGCCCTCGCTGCTACGGCGCGAGGTATCGACCTCGACTTTACGCGGACGCATCACGCGGGCTAGGTCTTCGCGATATTCGGCCTCTTTATCTTCTTCGCCGTCGATATCCTCTCCCAGCTCACGATCGGCAGTTCGGGCCGCGACGGCTGCTTTCAGATGTTCGAAATTGGCGCGGCGCCTGCTGGTTTCCTCTGTCGATAACTGGCTGTCAGTGACCTCGAAGAGACGGCTCATATCAGCACCGCCGGTCAGCTCATGTTCTTCGACCAGCGCCTGACGGCGGCTCTGGCGTTCAAGGCGACGCGTGCGGCGGTCCGTATCGGCGGCGATGCGCGACAGTTCGGCCTGCAATTCCGCTTCATCCTCAGGCGCGAGCGCGGCTTCGACGATATCGTCTTCGACAACTGCACCGGGACCGGCATCGGCGGCCTGGGCGGCGAGCTCGTCTTCGTCGCTGTCGTCCTCATCGAAGACGTCTTCATCATCGTCCTCGTCTGCGTCCTCGGCCCAAAGCTCATCCTCGGCTTGCTCATAGCCGTCTTCATTCGGTTCTGCGCCGTCATCCGCGCCGTCATCCACGCTGTGATCTGCGCTGTCATCCTCAGCGGCATAGATATCGTCGCCCGCTTCGTCTTCGACGTGCGACTCATCCGCGATGTCGTGCTCGTCCTCAGAGACGGCCGCCATTTCGTCTGAGATTTCCGTTTCCGGGTCTGCGGCGTCGTCTTCAGCGGCGTAAAACGCCTCGGCGGTCTCTTCCGAGTCTTCTTCGGTTTCGCTTTGCTCTTCGGCGGCCTCGGCGGCGAGCTCGTCGTCTTCGGCGTCTTCCAGAGCATTGGACCCTGGTGCATCAGCCTCATAATCCGGCTCCGCCGCGGTTCCGGACTCTATCTCGAGCGAAGCAGCCTGAGTCTCTTCGTCAGCCTCCACCTGCTCGGCTTCGGCCATCTCTGCAGCGACATCCGCTCCGTTTTCGGCACTCTCTGTGTCCAAGCTGTCGAGCGGTACTCTATCAAGTGTATCGTCGTCGTCCGGATGATCGTCGGACATCTCGAGCTCGGCGGCCATGTCATCGGTCTCGGCGAGATCGGTTTTTTCCAAGGCTTCGGTCGCCGCTTCATCGTCGTCGGTGGCGTCTTCTACGCTCTCATCTGCGGTTTCCATGCTTTCCGCGTCTTCGATACCGTCGTCAGTGGCCGCTTGGGCGCCCTTTGCTCCGGCCAGCAAGGCCGCCAGGGCGGCATTGGCGCTGAAGGTTTCGGGGGCTGTCTCGGGCTCGTGAGCGTCACTTTCGGCGGCGTCGCCCGCGATTTCTTCGTCCTGTGCATCTGCGTCTGCATCTGCGTCCGGGGACGCAGTGAGCTCTGGCTCAGCTTCAGCTTCTTCCATCGGCTCTGCGTCGTCTACGTCAGTCTCGTCGGGTGCTTCGTCACCGGCCAACTCGGTCGAGGGGGCTACGGCTTCTTCGCTCTGATCGTGGACATGCGCATCGTCTTGCCCGTCATCCTGGGCACTATCATGCTCCACGCCGTCTTCAGCGTCAGCGTTGTCTTCTTCAGCCTCTTCAGTGTCGGTCTCCGCTTCCGCGAACTCCGCGGCAAAGGCCTTGGGCTCTTCGGGGTCGAGCGGTAGGTCCTGGTCATCGGCATAGCCGGCCAAAACATCTTGAGTGGCCTCGTCGCTTTCGATTGCAGGGCTGGAAAGCGCTGCGGCACGGATCCGCGCGAGCTTGTCGGCAACGCTCTCGCCGTCGCTCGTTGGCAGGCTATCAAATATGTCGTCCTGCTCAGTTCCGTCGTCGTCCCCGACTTCGGAGCCAAAATCGTCGGAGGGCGTGTCGTCGATCAATGCGCCCAGCAAGGCCTCATCAATCTCCTCCGCGTCGTCTTCTTCCGGCATCTCAGGAATGCCGTCGAAATCGCTAAGCTCGCTTGCGGCTTCCACGTCCTCAGCGTCCAGATCATCCTCGGGCTCTGGGCTTTCGTCGCCATCGAACGCTTCATCGACAAAGTCTTCTGCGTCGTCGGCAAATGTCTCTTCCGCGTCTGCGTAGGCCTCCTCAGTGGTCTCCGCCTCCGATTGCGCGGCGATCGCGCTGATCAGCGCCTCGGTGTCATCTGTGCTCGCGCCTTCGTCAGCATCAGCATCCACAAATTCGCCGTCGGTGACGTCTTCATATTCAACGGTCTCGAGCGCCTGATCTTCAAGATCGAACGCCAGGATTTCAGCATCCTCAGTTGGTGCATCAACGACGTCGTCGCGTTCCTCAGGCATGGAGGCGGCCGCGGCGATCGCGCCAAAATCGATCTCATCGTCTTCAATCTCAGTTTCGCCGGGTGCAGACGGTTCAACCCCAGTCATCTCGGGCTCAGTCAGGTCGGGCTCGGCTGCAAAGTCGACCCCTTCGAATGTCGCGTCGTCCGGCTCAGTGCCGAAACCTTGATCATCCGCAATTTCGTCGGGTGCATCGTGATATATCTCGGAGCGATAATCCTGAGCGCCATGACCCTCGCGATCAGCCGCGTCATCCGGAAAGTCGAGCGACGCGTCATCCGCTGCAACAAAGCTCTCTTCGCCCACGGCGCCCTCGTCAGGGGCGTGTGTCGCGTCATCGGTCGCAATTTCCGACGCATCCGCGTCACTATAAAAGTCCACAACTGCCGGTGCAGCGGCAGCGGCAGCAGCTAGCGTCGCGGTCCCGGGTACATAGACTGGCTCAATGACAGGCTCAGGCTCTTCTTCGACCGCGCCCTGATCGACCGCGTCCTCGATTTGGGGACGGATCACATAGCTGTCGCCGCTTTGGCGCGCCTCAACGCGGGCTTGGATCGCCTCGGACGCGATCCGCTGCAAAGTCTCGGTGTCCGGGGTCGGCGGCTCGGCTCCGAAAAAGCGGTCTTCTGCGGCAAGGTCGCGGAAATACTCAGCGATGCCCTTCATTGCGTTGAAGGGATCTTCAAATCCCTCCAAGGTGCAGGAAAATGTACCGTAGGAGACCGTCAGGATCTTGTTTGCGTTCTGCATACTTCCATCCACTCGTCGCTGCGCCCGTCCGGGCCGAAAATATCAGGGCGTAATTGCGCCTCCCAGATTGATTCCCGACAAAGGCGACCGGATTTTGGCCATTACATGATCATTCATTCTGAAATGGGCGACAATGCGCCGAAACGTGCCGTGATTGTTCAATCCGCCACTTTTGTGACACTTTTGGGCGGCGGAGAGCTGCGCGAGGGCGACCTGGAATGGGCACTGAACCGCGCACCGACCCTGGTTGCAGCGGATGGCGGCGCAGATGTCGCGCTGCTCCACGGGCGAGAGCCCGCCGCCGTGATCGGTGATCTCGACTCACTAAGCCCGAGCGCGCGTGAGATCATAAAGTCCGATAATATTCATCATATTCCCGAACAGCTTAGCACCGATTTCGAGAAGGCCTGGCGCAGCATCGAGGCACCCGCGATCTTGGCCCTAGGGTTCACGGGAGGGCGTCTCGATCACGAGCTGGCGACGCTCTGCGCGCTGCTTGAGCCGGGTCGTTCGCCCTGTTTTGTTATCGGCGCCGAGGACGTGATTTTTCACGCACCTCGAAGGCTCGATTTGTCGCTTAATTTAGGCGATCGGGTTTCGCTTGTGCCGCTCCGCGCGGTGCAGGGCCGCTCAAAGGGCTTGGAATGGCCGATAGACGGTCTCGACTTTGCGCCCGGGCTTCGCATAGGTACGTCCAACCGGGCGACGCGCGAGCGGGTCGAGCTGCAGTTTTCCGGTCCTGGGATGTTGGTGGTGCTGGCGCGTGGGGCCTGCGATGCGGCAATTAAAGCCGTGCTCGAGGCTGAACCACTGGCGGCGGATTGAGTAAGACCTGAGAACTTTTGGCACGCCAGCGTGGGGACAGGATGCCGCAAGACATGACCGAAAGCATGGCGCCTGCTGACCGCGCCAAATACGCGGCCGCGCGGCGCGCAATCGACTTTGTCGAAGACGGAATGCGTTTGGGGTTGGGCACGGGCTCAACGGCTGTTCACATGGTCCGGGCGCTAGCGGAGTTGGTGCGCGAAGAGGGCCTACGCGTCACCGCTGCGGCCACCTCGCGCCAGACAGCGGAGTTTGCGCAAAGCCTTGGACTGGAGGTGACCGAGCCCGGTGAGGAAAAGTGGGTCGATCTCTGTATCGATGGCGCCGATGAGGTCGATGCAGATCTCAACCTGATCAAGGGCGGCGGTGGGGCGCTTTTAATGGAAAAGGTCATTGCGACCTCGGCCGATCAGGTCATTGTCATCGCCGACGCCAGCAAAAAGGTTGCTCGCCTGGGCGGGTACCCCTTGCCCGTCGAAGTGATCCCGTTTGGTTGGCAAACGACGCAAGCCCTGATTGGCGAATTGCTGCAAAACCTGGACCTCGACGGCCACCAAAGCCACCGTCGGATGCAGGGAGGAAAACCGTTTCTAACCGATCAGGGCAATTTCATTCTCGATCTTGAGCTTCAGCGGATCGGTGCGCCGCATCAGTTGAGCCTGGTGCTGAACCAAATCCCCGGCGTGGTGGAGAACGGTCTTTTTCTTGATATCTGCGACACGCTGATCCTGGGCCACGAGGACGGCTCGGTCGAATTGCAAGACATCAATAGCGGCCAGATCCGTCACGAGCGTTTGGAGCTTGCCCAAGCTGACAACCTGTTCTCTGATATCGCAGACGGTTAGCGGCCAGCGGAAGGGACATGTGGCGCGATGAGCTTTGACTACGATCTTTTTGTCATTGGCGGTGGATCGGGCGGCGTACGCGCGGCTCGGGTTGCAGCCGGGATGGGCGCGCGGGTTGCCTTGGCCGAAGACAGCCGTCTGGGCGGCACATGTGTGATCCGCGGCTGCGTGCCCAAAAAGCTAATGGTCTTCGCCTCGAGCTTTCGCGAGGGGTTTGGCGACGCCCGCGCCTATGGCTGGGACGTTCCGGATGGTAGCTTCGACTGGGGCGCCTTCTCTGGCAAAATGCGTGCGGAGCTTGACCGCTTGGAAGGGGTCTATCGCGGCTTGCTCGAAGGCTCGAAAGTCGAGATTTTTGCAACACGGGCCCGCCTCACCGACGCGCATACCGTCGCCCTGGCAGATGGACAGAGCAAAACCGCCAAACACATCCTGATTGCCACGGGCGGCCATCCGGTCCGGCCCGACATGCCCAATGCCGAGCTGGGTATGGTCTCCGACGATATCTTCGAGATGACGACCTTGCCGAAATCCGTGCTGATCGTCGGCGGTGGCTATATCGCCTGTGAGTTCGCTTGCATCCTCAACGGGCTGGGCGTGGAAGTGACTCAGTTCTACCGGGGCGCTCAGATCCTGCGCGGCTTTGACGAAGAGGCACGCGGTCTGATCGCTGAGATGATGCGCGACAGCGGGATCGACTTGCATCTGGGCACAAACATTACGGCTATGGCTGATAAAGCCCCGGCCGATATCGATCTTGTGATGGCTGGCACCGCGCAAGACCCGGCGCAGATGTCGCGTCCCGCCGCGCGCGACACCGACGGCTTTCACGACAGCCCGGTCTGGGTGAAAGCGACCAATGGGCGGGAGCGCATGTTTGACCGAGTCCTGTTCGCCACGGGCCGGGCGCCCAATACGGCCGGTTTGGGCCTAGAGGCGTTGGGCGTCAGTTTCACCCGGCGCGGCGCGATCGCGGTGGACGAATATTCGCAAACCTCGGTGCCCTCGATCTATGCGATCGGCGACGTGACAGGCCGGGTCGAGCTCACGCCGGTGGCGATCCGGGAGGCGATGGCCTTCACGCAAACGGTCTTTGCCGGCAACCCCACACCCATCGATCACGAGCTGATACCCTCGGCGGTGTTCACGCAGCCTGAGCTTGGCACTGTGGGCCTCAGCGAGGAAGCTGCGCGTGAGCAGGAGCCGGTCGATATCTATTGCACCTCTTTCCGGCCCATGAAGCAGGCTTTCGCTGGGCGCACTGACCGGGTTCTGATGAAGCTGATCGTCTCTAAGGAAAGTCGCAAAGTCCTGGGCTGTCACATCGTCGCGCCCGAGGCAGGTGAGCTCATTCAGCTTGTCGGCATTGCCGTCAAGATGGGAGCGACTAAAGAGGATTTCGACCGGGTTGTGGCCGTGCATCCCACCATGTCAGAAGAGCTGGTGACGATGCGAATGCCGGTGCGCAGCGCTTGAATTCATGCGCGAACGCGCCACGTTGCTTTCCGAATATTCAAGGGTCCAACAGGGCTAACAATCGGGTCTAAACATCCCATATGATGGTGAGACCAACACACCTGAGACGAGATACGAAGGGAAAAGCGAGCGATGGCTGGCAATAACGGCGGTCCTTGGGGCGGCGGCGGCTCCGGCGGCGGTGGTAACCGCGGCAGCAATGGCGGCGGTCCGCGTCGCCCAAGCGGCGGAGATCAGCAGATCCCCGAAATCGACGAAATCGTCCGTAAGGGCCAGGAACAGTTGCGCGTGCTCATGGGCGGGCGCGGCGGGCGGTCGCCACAGGGCCCCGATGGCGGCGGTGGCGGCGGCGAGGGTTTTGGCCGTGGCGTTTATTTGATCGCTGCGGCGGCCCTGATTGGTTTTTGGGTCTTCAGCTCATTCTACTCGGTGCGACCTGAACAGCGCTCGGTTGAGCTTTTCCTGGGTGAGTTCAGTTCCATCGGCGAGCCGGGCTTGAACTTCGCGCCCTGGCCTCTGGTCACAGCCGAGGTGCTTGAGGTCACCACCGAACGTACGGAATCCATTGGGACCACGCGGTCGGGCACTTCAGACGCAGGCCTGATGCTTACCACCGACGAAAACATCGTCGATATCGACTTCGAAGTGGTCTGGAATATCTCTGAGCCGCGCGAATTTTTGTTCAACCTTGCCGATCCAGAGGCGACGGTCCGCGCCGTGTCCGAGGCCGCAATGCGTGAGGTGATCGCGCAAAGCCAATTGGCGCCCATCCTCAACCGGGATCGTGGTTTGATCGCTGAGACCGTGCGCGAATTGATCCAAGGCACACTCAACAGCTACGATTCTGGTATCAACGTCGTGCGTCTGAACTTGGACCGGGCTGACCCGCCTGCCGAAGTGATCGACGCCTTCCGCGATGTGCAAGCGGCTGAACAAGAGCGCGACAGGCTCGAACGGCAGGCCGATGCGCGTGCAAACCAGGTCCTCGCGAGTGCTCGCGGTCAAGCAGCGCAAATCCTGGAAGAAGCTGAAGCTTACCGCGCCCGGGAGGTCAACGAGGCCGAAGGTGAAGCAAGCCGGTTCCTGGCAGTGCTTGCTGAATATCAGCAAGCGCCCGAAGTGACACGGCGCAGGCTTTATTTAGAAACGCTGGAGCGGGTCTTGGGTGACGTCGATCTCGTGATCTTGGACAGCAACGGCGGATCCGGCGGCAGCGGTGTCGTTCCCTATTTGCCGCTTAATGAATTGCGCACGCCACGTACCACTATCACCGGGAGCAGCAACTGATGCGCCGCGCGACTTTTATTCTACCCGTTTTCGTCGCTCTGATCGCCTTGGCGTTGAGCTCCATCTTCATCGTGGATGAACGCCAGCGTGCCTTGGTGCTTCAGTTCGGTCAAATCCGCCAGGTGGTCGAAGAGCCGGGCCTGAACTTCAAAGTCCCGCTGATCCAGGAAGTTGTCTATTACGATGACCGGATCCTGTCGCTCGACACCGATCCGATTGAGGTGACGCCTTCCGATGACCGCCGTTTGGTCGTGGACGCCTTCGCCCGCTACCGTATCACCGATGTCGAGCAATTTCGCCAAGCCGTGGGTGCCGGTGGTGAGCGTCGGGCCGAGCAACTTCTCGAAGACATCTTGAACCCGCAAATCCGCGAGGTTCTTGGCGGTGACGGCGTTACGTCGAACACGATCTTGTCAGAAGATCGAGCCTCTTTGATGGCTCGGATTACGTCGAATAGCCGCATTCGCGCACAGCAATTGGGCCTCGCGGTTTTGGACGTGCGTCTTCGTCAGACCAATCTTCCGGCGCAAAACCTCGACGCCACATTCGAAAGGATGCGTGCCGAGCGGGAGCGGGAAGCTGCGGACGAGCGCGCGCGCGGTGCGGAAGCGGCAACCCGCGTTGACGCACAAGCAGACCGCACGCAGGTTGAGCTTGTCTCGGATGCTACTCGTGAGTCGGAGATCATCCGTGGTGAGGCAGACGCAGAGCGCAACCGGATCTTCGCCGAAGCTTTTGGTCAGGACCCGGAATTCTTCGAGTTCTATCGGTCGATGACCGCCTACGAACGGGCGCTGCGTCAGCAAAACTCAACTATGGTGATCAGCCCCGACAGCGAGTTCTTCGAGTATCTCGATGGATCCCGCGGGCTTGATCTGCCTGGATCGGCGGCTTCGCAGTAAGTCGTTGATGAAAAGAGACGAATTGAAAAGGGCATCGGCCAATGGTTGATGCCCTTTTGCTTGGCCTCGGCATGGTTCTGGTGATCGAAGGCCTGATCTTCGTGCTCGCACCCCAGCGCCTGGAAGACCTTATCTCGCTCATGCAGCAGATCCCCGTTGAGACCCGTCGCTTGATCGGACTGGCCGCGATAGCGGGCGGAGCGGTCCTTGTCTCCTGGGCAGTCTCGCTGGGCTGACACTTCGTGCGCCTTGGCAAGTGGCGTTTTCTGCCTACTTTCCCTTTACGCGTCACGGTGATGTGAGGCACGGTGTGGTGTCGGCTTATTGATCCCCTGTTCACCGCGCCAAATATCGATGCGACGGGGGGCAATAAGCGCTTGACGCGAGGGGCCCGACCGAGACGACATTTGAGGAGATGAGGCTTTGAACACCGAGCAGGCAAAAGCAATGGCGCACCGTCATGCACCCCACGCCAAGATCCGGAACGTCAGCGGCGCGCAAACGCGCGCCTATCGCGCCGGGATCGTCTTGATGCTGATCATCCTGGCCATGGCCGCGACAGCGATCAATGTCCGCCAAGCTGCGGCCCAAAGCCTGCCGCCCAGCACATTCGCCGACCTGGTCGAAGATGTTGAGGGCTCGGTCGTTAATATCACCACCTCTTCGATCGTCGCTGGCCGTACCCAAGGCCCGCGGCCCCAAGTGCCCGAAGGCTCCCCGCTTGAGGATTTCTTCAACGACTTCCTCGACCGCAATGAGGGCCAGAACCAGGCGCCGCGCCGCTCCGCCGCGCTGGGCTCGGGCTTTGTAATTTCCGAAGACGGCTTCATCGTCACCAACAACCATGTCATCGAAGGCGCTGATGAGATCCTGATCGAGTTCCGCTCGGGCGAGGAGCTCGAGGCAGAGCTTGTCGGCACAGACCCCAACACAGACATCGCGCTTTTGAAGGTTGAGCCCGCCGAGGCGCTGCCCTTCGTGCCCTTCGGCGACAGTGATGCAATGCGCGTGGGAGATTGGGTCATGGCCATGGGCAACCCTCTGGGCCAAGGTTTTTCGGTCTCGGTCGGCATCGTGTCGGCGCGGGAGCGCGCGCTTAGTGGCACGTATGACGACTTCATCCAGACCGACGCCGCCATCAATCGCGGCAATTCCGGCGGGCCGCTGTTTAATCTAAATGGCGAAGTGATCGGCGTGAACACCGCCATCCTCAGCCCCAATGGCGGCTCGATCGGGATCGGATTTGCCATGTCTTCGGCCGTCGTCACCGACGTGGTGGATCAACTCCAAGAATTCGGCGAAACGCGCCGTGGCTGGCTCGGCGTGCGGATCCAGGATGTGACCGATGACATTGCCGAGGGCCTTTCGCTGGCCGAAGCGCGTGGCGCTCTGGTGACGGATGTGCCAGAAGGCCCGGCGCTTGATGCAGGCGTCGAAGTGGGTGACGTGATCTTGTCCTTCGACGGCACCGATATCGCCGATACGCGGGAGCTTGTGCGCATCGTCGGCAATTCCGGCGTCGGGGACACGGTGCGGATGCTCGTGCACCGCGAAGGCGAAACGCAGACTCTTTTGGTGACACTGGGCCGCAGGGAGACCGCCGAGACGGCGTCGGCGACCACGCCTGAGGGCCTACCGGTCGAGCCGTCTAGCGGTGAGGTGTTGGGCATGCAGGTGACACCGCTGACCGACGAATTGCGCGGTCAGCTCAACGCTGAAGGCGTGACTGGCGGCCTGGTGATCGAGAGTGTCGACGCCGAAAGCGACGCTGCATTAAAGGGCCTGATCGCGGGCGATATCATCACCGAAGTGGCGCAGGAGCCGGTCAGCAATCTAGAAGCGTTCGAGCGGCGCATCTCCGAGGCGCGGGAGGCGGGGCAAACCTCGGTCCTGCTCCTTATCCGCCGCGCCGGAAACCCGCGCTTTGTTGCGATCGGGATCGAAGAACAGACCCAGTAATTCTTGGTCTGCACGCAGAGGCAGGCTCGACCGAAGTTAAGGCGCCGCGATCATGGTTGGTCGGCGGCGCGTGTGCCTTCGTGGCAGCTGATCAAGAGATCGTCGAGCATGGCTGAGATATCCTCGATCTGTTCGGCGATCACATGGGTGACGCCCGACTGTCGCTGCATCCGTCCCGTCACCTTGAGCATGCGCCCGGCGATGACCGCGCGGCGAAACTGCAGATAAACCTTCTGCCAGACGATCACGTTGACGATGCCGTATTCATCCTCGAGCGTGACGAAAATCACGCCCTTGGCCGTGCCCGGCCGCTGCCGCACCAGCACCAGACCGGCCACGCAGACCCGGGCATTTTCGGGCGGGAGATCCAGCATATTGTTAGGCAAGCACGCCGGTGGACGCGGCCAGAACGGCGCTGCGCGGGCGCGGCCATGGGAAGGATGCGAGACGATTTGCATAAGAACAAAAATAGAACATAACGCGGAATTGACAAGCCGCCCGCTGCGATCGCTGGAAAGCGAGGGCGCTTTGTCATATTTCTCTATAAAAGGAGCGTGCGCGCACACATGGCCAAGATCGTCTATGTCGAGTTCGACGGCACCAAGCACAGCGTCGATGTCGCCCAAGGGGCGACGCTCATGGAGGGTGCCCGCAATGCCGCAATACCCGGGATCGAGGGCGATTGCGGTGGCGCCTGCGCCTGCTCGACCTGCCATGTCTATGTCGATCCGGACTGGGTTGCGCGCCTGCCGGGCGTGGAACCGATGGAGGAAGACATGCTCGATTTCGCCTACGCGCCCCGTGCGGGGCTGTCGCGGCTGACCTGTCAGATCGAAGTGACCGATGCGATGGACGGCCTGGTCGTGCATCTGCCGGAGCGCCAGCTTTGAAGGCGGTCGGGGCGCGGTCACCTTGGAACCCGTTTCGCTTGGTTGCGCGCGGTGTGGCCTTGGCCTTTGCCCTCGCGCTTCCCGGGCCTGCGGCAGCGCAAACGATCCCGGAGCCGGTTTGCCATATCGGTGCCGCTCCATTTCCCTCTATTGCAAGCTGTAGGCCTGCCCCTGTCGCGGGCGGTTGGAGTGCGGAATACGGGGCGGGCACGACGGATTACACCCATGCCGTTTTGGGTGACGGGATCGAATGGCGCCGCCTGAGCCTGCGCCACCAGGGCCAGTTTTGGGAGATGACACTTCCAAATTCGCGCGTCTTCGAAGACGTCGCCCCGCGCCTTGCCGATCTGACGGGCGATGGCCGCCCTGAGGTTATCGTGGTGGAGACCTCTCGCGCCGAGGGCGGCAGCCTGGCTGTTTACGCCATCGTGGGCGACGACGCCCTAACGCGCATCGCCACTACGGGCTATATCGGGCGCACCAACCGTTGGCTTGCGCCCGTGGGCATCGCGGATTTGGACGGGGACGGAACGGTTGAGATCGCCTATGTCGACCGCCCGCATCTGGCGAGGACGCTTCGGGTCTGGCGGTTTCAACCGTCAGGCGCGGGCGGCGATCTCGTCGAGCTGGCCGCGGTTGGCGGGCTGACCAATCACCGCATTGGAGAGCCCTTCATCACCGGGGGGATCCGCGATTGCGGCCAGGGCCCGGAGATGATCACAGCCGATACCGATTGGCGCCGCATTCTGGCAACCCGGCTGAGTTCCGGCGGTATGCTGGCAGCGCGGGATCTGGGCAGTTTCTCCCAGGACGCCGTGCGCGCGGCGCTCGCTTGCCGGCTTTGAACGGAACGGGCGCTCAGGGGCATCGAGCCCCTTCGCGCCCGGTGCCTCCGGCGGGGATATTTACGCGATAAAGACGAGGGCGCGTTGGCTTTGTGAGGCTTGACTTCCCCGGGTCCGCGCGGTGTACCGGCCCGGTCAAAGAACGGAGCCTGCCATGCACGCGTTTCGCAGCCATACCTGCGCCCAACTGACCGCTGTCGATGTGGGCAAAACGGTCCGCCTGTCGGGTTGGGTCAATCGGGTGCGCGATCACGGTGGGGTCCTGTTTATCGACCTGCGTGATCATTACGGCACAACGCAGGTCCTGTGTGATCCAGATAGTCCGGTATTCCATGAGTTGGAGAAGGTCCGCTCGGAATGGTGCATCCGTATTGATGGGGATGTGAAGGCGCGCGCGGCCGACCTCGTGAACCCGAAGATCCCGACCGGGGAGATTGAGGTCTTCGTGCGCGATCTCGAAGTGCTCGGCGGGGTGGAGGGTGATCTGCCGCTCCAGGTCTTTGGCGATCAAGAATATCCCGAGGATACGCGCCTGCGCTACCGCTACCTCGACCTCCGCCGCGAGGCGATGCAGCGCAACATGACGCTGCGCTCGGATGTGATCGCCTCAATCCGGCGCCGGATGTGGGATATCGGTTTCCGCGAGCATCAGACCCCGGTCATCACCGCGTCCTCGCCGGAAGGGGCGCGGGATTTCCTGGTGCCCTCGCGCCTGCATCCTGGGCGGTTTTACGCGCTGCCCCAGGCGCCTCAGCAGTTCAAACAACTCCTGATGGTCTCGGGCTTCGACAAGTACTTCCAGATCGCGCCCTGTTTCCGCGACGAGGATCCCCGCGCCGACCGCTCGCCTACGGACTTCTACCAGCTTGACCTGGAGATGAGCTTTGTCGAGCAGCAGGACGTCTTTGATACGGTCGCGCCAGTGCTGGCAGGCGTGTTCGCGGAGTTCGGCGGCGGCAAAACTATCGATGCGCCCGAAAGCTGGCCGCAGATCCCCTATGCGGACGCGATGTTGCGCTATGGATCGGACAAGCCGGACCTGAGAAACCCGATCGAGATGCAGGTCGTGTCCGAGCATTTCCGCGGCTCGGGCTTTGCGATTTTCGCCCACCTTTTGGAGAAGGCGGGCACTGAGATCCGCGCCATCCCCGCGCCGGGCGGTGGCAGCCGGAAATTCTGTGACCGGATGAATGCCTGGGCGCAGAAAGAGGGCCTGCCGGGGATGGGGTACATCTTTTGGCGGGAGGCGGATGGCGCCACCGAGCCCGCCGGCCCCCTGGCCAAGAACATCGGTCCCGAACGCACCGAGGCGATCCGCCAGCAGCTTGGCCTGGGCGTGGGCGACGCGGCCTTTTTCCTGGCAGGCAAGCCGGAGGATTTCGTGGCCGTCGCGGGGCGCGCGCGCAATGTCATCGGTGAGGAGCTGGGGCTGACGGATCAAAACCGCTTTGCGTTTGCTTGGATCGTCGATTTCCCGATCTACGAGAAAGACGAGGAAAGCGGTGCGATTGATTTCGAGCATAACCCGTTTTCGATGCCCCAGGGTGGGATGGCGGCGCTGGAAGGGGATCCGCTGGCCGTCAAGGGCTTTCAGTACGATCTGGCCTGCAACGGCTATGAGCTGGTCTCAGGCGCCATCCGCAATCACAAGCCTGAGGTGATGCTCAAGGCCTTTGAGATCGCGGGCTATGGCGAGTATGAGGTCAAGGCGCGCTTTGGCGGGCTTTATACCGCGTTTAGCTATGGCGCGCCGCCCCATGGCGGCTGTGCAGCGGGGATCGACCGGATTGTCATGCTTCTTGCCGAGACGGCCAATATCCGGGAGGTGATCCTCTTTCCGATGACCCAACGCGCGGAAGATCTGATGATGAATGCACCGGCCGAAGCGACCTCTGAGCAATTGATGGACCTAGGCCTGCGCGTGCTGCCGCGCGATGACTGACCTCAGCGGTTGGACGCCGCCGCCCCTGCCGCCGAGGAGCGTGTTCGAGGGCCGCTTCGTTACGCTCGAGCCGCTGGAGCACAGACACATTTCCGGGCTCTGGGCAGCGCATCAAGGCGCGGATCATGTCTGGGATTATATCCCGGTGGGGCCGTTCGAAACTGAGGCTGCGCTTGGGGCCTGGGTCGACCATGTGCGGATATCGCCCGATCCGCTGCAATTTGCTGCTCGGCTCGCGGATGGTCGCGTCGCGGGTACGTTGAGCCTTCTTCGGATCAATCCTGCCGCAGGCTCGATCGAGGTTGGCTTTATCGTGTTCACCCCGCTGATGCAGCGCAGCCCGGCCTCGACGGAGGCCGTGTATCTGTTGATGCGCTGGGCGTTTGAGGGGGGCTATCGGCGCTTCGAATGGAAGTGCAACGCTGCCAATCTGCCCTCACGCCGGGCGGCGGAGCGCTTCGGTCTCTCTTATGAGGGGATCTTTCGTCAGGCGGACGTGGTTAAAGGCAAAAACCGTGACACGGCCTGGTATGCAGCGATTGACGCAGAATGGCCCGATCTGGAACGCGCCTTCGAGGCTTGGCTCGATCCTGGGAATTTCGATGTCGATGGCACGCAGTTCAGCCGTCTATCCAACCTGACCCGGCCGATTTTGGTCACTGCTGATCCAACGCTTTAGAGAGCTGCTCTACTCGTGCTGATGCGATCGGCGAGAACCGTGCGCAGCTTTTGGACGTGTTCGGGCGCGGCCCGCTGGGTCAACGCATTGACGCATATTTCGAGGGCGTCATCATCTGCTGCTCGGGCCACGCCGAGGAGGAACTTGCGCAGGTAATCTACGGGTGGGCTGTCGCCGTCGAGAAGCAAAAGCGCATGGGTGAGATCCTCTGAAAGGGCAAGCGTGTCCGGCTCCACCATGCCCAGATCGGCGGGACGCGGGCGTTTGGGCCTGAGGTCGCCGGGCAGATGCTCCAAGATTTGCGCTTGAAACATTGCCAAAGCGGCCAAGGGTTTTGCCAAAAAGCCGTCTGCCCCCGCCTCGCGCGCCGCATCCTCGGCCCAGGAACGATCGGCACCCGACATGCCCAAAATCACTGGCACGCGGGGTCTAGCGGCATCGAGCTGCGCTATTAGGTCGAGGCCCGAGCCGTCCGGCAGGCCAAGATCGACGATGGCCACGGTCGGCCGATAGATTGACAAATGCCGCTCCGCAGCCGTCAGGCAATCGGCACGTCGGATGCGGGCGCCTGAGCGCAAACACAATAGGCGCAAAGCTTCGGATGCAAAGCGGCTGTCCTCCACGATCAGGACAGTGGTGCCCAAAAGCGGCCTTTGCGCCGTTGGCTTGGGGCGCATCCCCAGGGCGTCCAGCGCGTCTATGTCATCCATGGCATCGGCTCCCGATGATTCCAAACCGATTAAGCCCCGGTATGGTTGACAATGGGTAAACCGGCGCCGCCCGGTATTTGCATTTTCGCCCATTTCGCGTAGAGCCATGGCGGGCGAAACAGGATGATTTCGATGATCGGACGACTGAACCATGTGGCGATAGCTGTGCCCGATTTGGACGCTGCAGCCGCGCAGTATCGCGACACGCTGGGCGCGCAGGTCGGCGCCCCCCAGCATGAGCCCGATCACGGTGTGACGGTGGTTTTCATCGAGCTGCCGAACACGAAAATCGAGCTGTTGCATCCGCTGGGAGAGGCCTCTCCGATTTTGGGATTTCTCGAAAAGAACCCGTCCGGCGGTATCCACCATGTCTGCTACGAGGTCGATGATATCCTCGCCGCACGCGACCGCCTTCAGGCCGCGGGCGCCCGCGTTCTCGGCAGTGGTGAGCCTAAGATCGGCGCCCATGGAAAGCCGGTTTTATTCCTTCATCCCAAGGACTTCACCGGCACCTTGGTTGAGCTTGAGCAGGTCTGATGGGCATCGTCACCGGCATCGTGCTTTATGCGATCATCTGGTTCATGACGTTGTTCGTCGTGCTGCCCTTCCGCCTGAGCTCTCAAGGCGATCGGGGTGAGACGATCATGGGGACGCACGCCTCTGCGCCCGCGGATCCGCAACTGCGCCGGCGGTTCTTGATCACTTCAGCGATTGCGGCAGTGATCTGGGCGGTAATCGCGGCGATCATCGTTTTTGAGCTGATCACGCTGGAGGATATCGACCTGTTCACGCGCTTTGGAATGGGCGGGAGCGTGCGCTGACCCGGTGATAAAGATGGGTGAAGGTCGCAGCTCCTAGAACGGGCACCAAAAGGTTTACAACCGGGATCGTCAGCGGCACTGCCATCAGGACACCGGCGGTGAAAATTTCGGCACGGTGGCGCTTGCGAAAGGCGCGCGCGCCCGCAGCCCCCTCCCACCTCAGCGCGACCAATTGCGCGTATTCCCGTCCCAAGAGAAAACCGTTCAGCCCCCAAAAGATCAGCGGTGCCAAAGGTCCGGACAAAAGGTAAAGCACAAGGGCAAGCAGGTTCGCCACGATCAGGACGCCCAAAAACTTCACCGTATCGCCCAGACCTTCGGCAAAGCCAATGCGCCGTGCCTGTCCGAGATGCGGGTAATGCGCATCTTCGACGGCTTCTGCGATCCGTTCGAGAAAGATGCCGGTGAAAGCTGAGGCAACCGGCACCATTAAAAACGCCGACATGATAAGCATCAGCGGCACCGATGCCCAGGAAATCGCCGTCTCGACCCACGTAATCTCGCCAATGAACGGCAGGTTTAGCGTGTCGGGTACAAAAACGCCGATCAGCGTGATGACAAACCAAAAAATGCCGAGAAACAGCGCCAGGGTCAGGCCCACGCCCAAGCCAAGTACGCTCAAAAAGCGCCCATCGCTCAACTGGCCGAGCGCTTTGCTGAAATCACTGAAGATCATAGCCCACAGATCGTGCGCCTGAAGGCCAAGATCAACCCGCCTTTATTGCGGAAATATCCCAGAGAGCCAGAGAAAGGATCTCTCTGGGCGGGGGAGGGCCCTCGATGGGCCCAATCCTGCCCCTAGCTCGCCTTCTTGCGCTTGCCTGTGCCCTTACCGCCCTTGGCTTCGCGTTCGGCAATCAGGCCCACGGCGACCTCCATCGACACCGTCTCCGGCTCGACATCTTTGGGGATGGTCGCGTTGATCTTGCCCCATTTGACATAAGGCCCATAGCGCCCCGCCATCACATTCACCGGACCGCCGCGTTCTGGATGCTCGCCCAGCTCTTTGAGGGGCGCCGCCGCCGCACCGCGCCCACGGCCCTGAGCTTTCGCAGCCAGGATCTCGACCGCGCGGTTCATGCCGAGGGTGAAGACATCCTCGACCTCCGGCAAATTGGCGTATTTCGGCTTGCTGCCGTCCGCGTGATGCAGCGCCACGTAAGGCCCGTAGCGCCCGATATTGGTCTCCACCCGGCCGCCATCTTCGGGATGCGCGCCGATCTCGCGTGGCAGGCGTAGGAGCATCAGCGCCTTCTCGATATCGATACCCTCGATGGCCCAGCCTTTGGGCAGTGATGAGCGTTTGGGCTTCGGCACCTCTTCGGTCGCCTCACCGAGCTGTACGTAAGGCCCGAAACGACCGGTGCGTAGGCTGACCTGTTCGCTCGTGTCGGGGTCGACGCCCAGCATCTTGCCCTCGGCCATCAGCTGCGCGTGTTCATCCCCCTCAGCGGGAGGGGTCATTGGCCGGGTAAAGCGACATTCAGGGTAATTTGAGCAGCCAATGAACGCGCCACCCGACCGCGCCGTGCGCATGCTCAACCGGCCATTGTTGCAATTGGGGCACCCCCTGGGATCGCTGCCGTCTTCCTTGGGCGGAAACAGATGCGGCTCAAGCACCTCGTTGATCTTGTCGAGCACTTCGGTGATCCGCAGCTCAGACGTCTCGTCGATTGCGGCGCGAAAATTGTGCCAGAAGCGATCAAGCACATCCTTATAGTTTCGATCCCCCGCGCTAACCTCATCAAGCTCGTTTTCCAGCTCGGCGGTGAATTCATAGCCGACATAGCGGCGGAAATAATTCATGAGAAACGCCGTCACCAATCGGCCTTTATCCTCCGGGAACAGCCGGTTCTTGTCTTTGCGGACATAGCCGCGATCCTGAATCGTGGTGACGATTGAGGCATAGGTCGAGGGCCGCCCGATCCCAAGCTCTTCCATCCGCTTCACTAGGGTCGCTTCGGTGTAACGCGGCGGGGGCTGGGTGAAATGCTGAAGGCCCAACACCGCGCCATCGGCCGACAGAATCGCGCTATCGCTCTCCCGTGTGGGTTTGTCGTCCTCGACAAGCGCGTCTTTCGAGCCCGCGGCTTTCGTCCATTCCGAGTTTAGCGCCTCTGACACCTTCTTGAGCGTGTCACCCTGGGCCATCTGCGGTAGGCGCTTGTCTTCGTCGTTTTCTTGGTCATCGCGGCCCTCTTCATAGACCTTCAGAAAACCATCAAATTGGATCACCTGGCCATTGGCCCGCAAACCGACATGGCCGTCATCCGAGCGGATCTCCACCACGGTACGTTCCAGACGCGCGGCCTCCATCTGGCTGGCGATGGTGCGCTGCCAGATCAGCGAATAGAGCTTTTTCTGATCGTCCTCGCTCAGCTTGAGATCGTCGGGAGCCTTGGCCATATCAGTCGGCCGGATGCATTCATGGGCTTCCTGCGCGTTCTTGGCCTTGTTTTTGTACATGCGTGGGCTTTTGGGCACGTAGTCCTTGCCGTAGCGCGCCTCAATGGCGTCGCGGGCGGCATGCACGGCCTCGGGCGCCATATCGATCCCGTCGGTCCGCATATAGGTGATGTGCCCAGCCTCATAGAGGCGCTGGGCCGCGCGCATCGTCACTTGCGCGCCAAAGCCAAACTTGCGGCTGGCTTCCTGCTGCAGGGTAGAGGTCATGAAGGGCGCCGAAGGATTGCGCGTCCCGGGTTTGGCTTCCACGCTGGCCACGCTCAAGCCGCGGGAAGCAACGGCGCTGACAGCCATCGCCGCTGCGGAGGAGGTGCCAAGCGACATCTTATCAACCTTCTCGCCCGCAAGCTCGGTGAGCCGCGCCTCAAAGCTCTTGCCGCGCGGGGTCTCAAGAACCGCCTTCACCGACCAGTATTCCTGAGGCTTAAAGGCCTCGATCTCCATTTCGCGCTCGACGATGATGCGCAGGGTCACCGATTGCACGCGCCCGGCCGATTTCGCCCCGGGCAGCTTGCGCCAGAGCACGGGCGACAGGTTGAAGCCCACAAGATAATCGAGCGCGCGGCGCGCCAGATAGGCCTCAACGAGCTCCATATCGACGTCGCGCGGCGACCCCATCGCGTCGGTGACGGCGCGTTCGGTGATGGCATTGAAGACCACGCGGCTGACGGCGGTGTCCTTCTTGATCGCTTTGCGCTTGGTGAGCGCCTCTTGCAGGTGCCAGGAGATCGCCTCGCCCTCGCGATCAGGATCGGTGGCGAGGATCAGCGTGGGGTCATCCTTGAGCGCATCGGCGATGGCTTTGACGTGCTTTTTGCTGTCACTTGCGATCTCCCAGAGCATCTCGAAACCCTGCTCTGGATCGACCGATCCGTCTTTGGGTGGGAGGTCGCGGACATGGCCGTAGGAGGCCAAAACAGTATAGTCCTTGCCCAGATATTTGTTGATTGTCTTGGCCTTAGCAGGCGACTCGACGACGACGACTGGCATCGGTTTCCTTTACAAATCGGGCAGCGGTGTAGCGGCGGACCATGTGGGCTCTGCGAAAAGATTGTCAATGGGTGAGATGTTTGGCAGCTTGCTCGCCGGTCTGAATTCGGGGGGCGGAATGCGCCATTTCAAAAACCTTTGGCGGCATGCGGCATACAGTGTCTCGTGCGTTTTGCTGGCTAGTGTTGGCCTCACACCCTCCATCGGCCTGACCGAGCCTCAGACCCCGCCACCGGGCAACGCGCTTCGCGCCGCCTTGCTCGATACAGTGCGCCCGCTCGCAGCCTACGATCTGGGCGCGCCGATCGAATTTCGCGTCATCGAACTGCGGGTCGAGGGTGACCGCGCCTTTGGGCGCATGATGGCACAGCGACCCGGTGGCGCGGCCATTGATCCGGCTGAGACGCCTATGCACCTGCGCGATGGCGTGTCGCTCGATCTGTTCGACGGGCCGCGCCTGGAGGTGTTTTTCCATGAACAGGATGGGGCCTGGCGCGTTGTGGAATACGTCATCGGCGCTACGGATGCCTGGTGGTACGGCTATGATTGCGACAATTATGGCGTTTTCTTCCCGCGCTTTTGCGAAGATTGACGGCCCGTCAAATAGGCAGGGGCTTTTCACCCCTGCGCGAGGCTCAAATGCCCCCCGGGCAGTCGCTCGATCCGCCCATCGATTTCCAGTTCGGCGAGCACCGGCGCAACCTGCGCGGCCGGGGTCGCCAGATCGCGGATCAGTTGGTCCTCAGGCAGAGGGGCCACGCCCATCTTGGCCAAGATGGCCGCTCTAAGTTCCGCCTGATCGGGCGCTGCGGGCGCGACTGCGAGGCCCGGGATCTCGGCCTGCAAAGTGTCCGCCTCCGCGTCGTCCTCGCCTTCTTGATCGGGTGCCAAAAGCTCGAGCACATCGTCCGCTGACCTGACTAAGGCCGCGCCATCTCGCAATAGCAGGTTGCAGCCCGAGGCGCGGCTGTCGAGCGGGTGGCCGGGTACCGCCATGACATCGCGGCCGAGGTCAAGGGCCAGGCGCGCGGTGATCAGTGTGCCGGATTTTGCGGCGGCCTCGACCACGATGACCGCCTCGCTTAGGCCCGCCACGATGCGGTTGCGGCGCGGGAAATGCCGCGCTTGCGCGACCAGACCGAAGGGTTGCTCACTCAGGCAAAGACCCCGCCGCGCGATGTCTTGGGCAAGCTCGGTATTCTCGGCCGGGTAGATCTGATCGAGCCCGCCCGCCTGCACCGCGATTGTTCCGGTCTCAAGCGAAGCTTTATGCGCCAAGGTGTCGATGCCGCGGGCAAGCCCTGAGACGACGACCAGACCCGCCTCACCCAAGCCCGTCGTAAGGCGCCGGGTCATGCGCGCGCCCAGCGATGAGGCGTTTCGCGCGCCGACAATCGCAATCCTACGTCGGGTCAGTAGGTCAGGATCACCCAGGGCCCAAAGAACCGGCGGCGCATCATTGGCCTGCGCCAGGTTTGTGGGATAGCGCGCGTCTCCTAGGCAGATCATCTCCGCCCCGGCGGCTTTGGCGGCCTTCATTTCAGCCAAGGCCTGGTTCTCATCGCAGGGGCGATAGCATGAGACACCGGCCTTTTCCGCCACTCCCGGCAGAGCGGTCAGTGCGGCCTCGGCCGAGCCGTGTTCGGCGAGAAGGCGGCGATAGGTGCTTGGCCCGACGCGGTGTGATCGGATCAGGCGCAACCGCGCCAGTCGATCCTGTCCCTTTTGCGAAGGTGGCGGCGTATAGGCCAGCGCCGCTTCCGCGAATCCAAAATCATCCTCATCAAACATGCCGCAGATTTGCGAAAAGTGGTTAACCATCCGTTACCGCAGCGCTGCATGCGGCTGTGCTAGGCCTCGGTTGGCGTTTTCTCCAAGGCAAAGGCCTCAGGGACCAAGAACCGGCAGGCCAGCCAAAGGATGACGGCATGCACAAGGACCAAAGGCGTCAACACTGCCATCGCGCCGACCGCAGCCGCCGTCGGCTCAAGCGCTTGGTAGGCCGCGCCGAACGCGACGGGCAGAACCAAACCGCCCAAAGCGGCCACGCCCGAACCGCCCCAGCCAAGCCGCATGGCCCAGCCCGTAGTGAGGAGCGCGAAGGGCAGCACATAGAAGCTCGCCAACGGAGACAGAAGCAGAAGTGAGCCAAGCGCGCCAAAAGGGGCGAGGGCGTTTTCGGCTGCGGCAATGAGATGAGAAAGACCTAAAAAGAGCCCAGTTAAGACCGCACCAATCAAGCCGGGCACGAGCCAAGCGATTACGAAAACACCCGCAAGCCGCCCGGGCGTAAAATGCCTGTGACCGTTGCGCGCGGTGCGCCAATAGGGGCGAAAAACCCCGCTCACACCGCCGAGCCGCCGATGGTCAGCCCGCCGATCAGCAAGCTGGGTTGCCCTACACCCACGGGCACCCATTGGCCGTTCTTGCCGCAATTGCCCATGCCAGGATCGAGCGCCATGTCATTGCCGATGGCGCGGATGCCTTTGAGCGCCGTCGCGCCATCGCCGATCAGCGTGGCGCCTTTGACCGGGGCGCCGACCTGGCCGTTTTTGACGCGGTAGGCCTCGGTGCAAGAAAAGACGAATTTGCCGTTGGTGATATCGACCTGGCCGCCACCGAAACCCACAGCGTAGATCCCGTCTTTCAAATCGGCCAAGATATCTTCGGGCGTGGCATCGCCGCCCAACATGTAGGTGTTGGTCATCCGCGGCATCGGCGCATGGGCATAGCTCTGGCGACGGCCATTGCCGGTGGCCTCGACACCCATCAACCGCGCGTTTTGCCGGTCCTGCATGAAGCCCACCAGTACACCGTCTTCGATCAGCACATTTTTGGCCGAAGGTGTGCCCTCGTCATCCACACTGATCGAGCCGCGGCGGTCCGGGATCGTCCCATCATCGAGCACAGTCACACCTTTGGAGGCGACCTGCTGGCCCATCAGCCCGGCGAAAACCGAGCTTTGCTTGCGGTTGAAATCGCCCTCCAGCCCGTGCCCAACCGCCTCATGCAGGAGAATACCGGGCCAGCCGGGGCCAAGCACGATGTCCATCACACCCGCCGGCGCCGCCTCGGCCGCGAGATTGACCACCGCAATCCTCAGCGCCTCATCGGCTACGCCTTGCCAATGCTCGCGCGTGATCAGCCCGCCCAATTCGATGCGCCCACCCCCGCCGGCCGAGCCGCTTTCGCGCCGACCGTCCTGATCGACGATCACCGAGATGTTTAGCCGCGTCATCGGTCGGATATCGGCCACGCGCAGCCCATCGGGGCGCAGGATCTCGATCTCCTGCAGCGAGGCCGCCAGCGACGCGGTTACTTGCACGACACGCGGGTCAGCCGCGCGCAGGTAGGCGTCGATTTCCTGACAGGTCTCAAGCTTGACGCCAAAGGCCACGCCCGAGACCGGATCGGCATCCGTATAAAGCCGGTCATTCGTTCCGCGCGGTGCCGGAGCCAAAACGCCGCCGCCGTCGCCCACGGCCAGTCGCGCGGTTTCCGCCGCGCGTTTGAGCGCGCGCTCCGAGATCTCAGTGGCATGGGCATAGCCCACGACTGGGCCGTTTACCGCACGAATGCCAAAGCCTTCGGTCGCGTCATAGCTGGCGTTGCGCACTTGCCCGTCATCGAACACAATCACTTCGGAGCGCCGCCGCTCAAAGAAGAGCTCCCCATCCTCCGCGCCGCGCGTGGCGTCTTGCAGAGTGCGTAAGGCTGCGTCCTCGTCGAGCTGTGTCTCCAGCGGGCGAAAACGGGTCTCTTGGCTCATGAATCGATCTCCTGCTCCGCGCGCTTGCATGCGGCTTTGTGGCGCCCGGGTGAGACATTATAGACCAATGCGCCCGCGCAGCTCTCGCTATATGTTGCGAGCAGCAAGGAACGCAACGGGGTGGTCACGACCTCGTCCCACCCCGCTCAAAGGACGACTGCATGTTTGTAAGCAAAAAAAACCGACGCGTTTTGGGCGCCGGTGCCGCGCTTTTGACGGGTGTTTTCGCGCCGCTGGGCGCGTTCGCGCAGAGCTTTGTCGAAACCCTTGAAATCCGCGGCGCACCGACCCCCGGCGCGATGAACATGCAGGAGGGCGTCACCCGCCTGGCCCAGGATATCCGCGCGCTCGACACGTTCCTGATGATCTTAATGCTGATCGTCACCCTGTTCGTGACGGCTTTGCTTATTTGGACGATGGTCAAGCATAACGCTAAGGCCAACCCGAACCCGGCCAATTTCACGCATAACACCCGGATCGAGATTGCCTGGACGCTGGTGCCGCTGCTCATCCTGGTGGTGATTGGCGCCTTTTCGCTGCCGGTGCTCTTCCGCCAGCAAACGATCCCCGAGGCCGATGTGCTGATCAAGGTCACGGGATACCAATGGCATTGGGGCTATGAATACCCCGAAGAGGGGATCGAGTTCCTATCCTTCATGCTGGCCCAGGATGAGCTGCACGAGTTCGGCTATGGTCGCGACGAATACTTGCTGGCTACCGACACCGCCATAGTGATCCCGACTGGCCAAACCGTGGTGATGCAGCTGACTGCGGCTGATGTGATCCATTCCTGGACGATCCCGGCCTTTGGTGTGAAGCAGGACGCAGTGCCCGGTCGTTTGGCCGAGCTGTGGTTCGAGGTCAATCCGGGCGAGGAGGGCATCTATTTCGGCCAATGCTCCGAGCTTTGCGGCTCGGCCCACGCCTATATGCCGATCACGGTGATGGCCGTGACGCCTGAGGAGTATGAGACCTGGCTGGCCGGTGAAGCGCAGCAATTTGCCTCCAATGGCATGCGCGCGCCTGAATTCACGCTGATCGCGGATGCAGAGGCTGCAATGCCCACGGCAGAGGCGCAGTAGCGCGTTGGCGGATATCTCAACAAATACCGGCGCGCCGCTTGGCGCGTCCCATGGGCCGGGTGATGCGGGTTTCGGCGATTTCGTGGAACTGCTGAAGCCGCGCGTCATGTCGCTTGTGGTGTTCACGGCTTTGGTCGGGTTGCTTGTGGCGCCGGTTGGCATCGATCCGATGATCGGTTTTGCCGGTATCCTCTTTGTGGCGCTGGGCGCAGGTGCGTCGGGCGCTCTAAATATGTGGTACGACGCCGATATTGACGCCTTGATGCAGCGTACGCGGGGCCGTCCGATCCCGTCAGGCCGCGTGACCCGCAGCGAGGCGTTGGGCTTTGGTCTGGCGCTGTCGGGGATTTCGGTCGCGATGCTGGGCCTGGCCACCAATTGGATCGCGGCGGGGCTCCTGGCCTTCACGATCTTCTTTTATGTGGCCGTCTACTCAGTCTGGCTGAAACGCGCGACGCCGCAAAACATCGTCATTGGGGGAGCCGCGGGCGCATTCCCTCCGATGATCGGCTGGGCGATCGCCACGGGCGGTGTGGCCTGGGAAAGCGTGCTCATGTTCGCGCTTATCTTCATCTGGACGCCCCCGCATTTCTGGGCGCTGGCTCTGTTTATGAAGAGCGACTACCACCTGGCCAAAGTGCCGATGTTGACCGTGACCCATGGCCATGACGCGACCCGGCGGCAAATCCTGCTCTATTCCTTGGTCCTCGTGCCGGTCTCGCTTGGCCTGGCGCTGACATCCGTAGGCGGGCCGGCCTATTGGGTGACTGCGCTCGTCTTGAACGCGCTCTTTCTCCAGGGCGCCTATCGCATTTGGCGCCGCGACACCGAGATGGCCCTGGCCGACGACTATTTGGTCGAGAAGCGGTTTTTTAAGTTCTCGCTAAGCTATCTCTTTTTGCTCTTCGGCGCGCTGCTGCTCGATCAGGCGCTTGCATCCTTTGGCCTGTGGAACGGGGGCGCCTGAGCCATGTCCATCACCCAAACGCACGAATTGCACCGCCGCCGCCAGGGCCGCAATCTGGGCGTGGCGCTTTGTCTGGTGGCCTTTATCGCGGTGGTTTTCGGCCTGACCGTGGCCAAGATCCGCCAAGGCGCGTCGATGGAGGCCTTCGATCACACGCCGCGCGTCTCGGTCACACCGCCCATTGAGGAGGGTCAATGACTGCGCAGTCAGACCAGGCAAAGGCGAATAGCAAAGTCGTCTGGCGTTGCGTGGCTGTCCTGGCCCTGATGACTGCGATGACCGTCGCGGCCGTCCCGCTCTATGATTGGTTCTGCCGGGTCACGGGCTATGGTGGGACAACGAATGTCGCCTCCGCGCCCAGCGGCGTCGTGCTCGAGGAAACGATCACTATACGCTTCGATGCTTCGCGCGCGGCGGGGATGGAATGGGAGTTCAGGCCGGTCGAAACCTCGATGGAGATCCAGATCGGTATGACGGGTCTGGCCTTCTACGAAGCCTACAACCCAACCGACCGTCCCATCGCGGGCAGCGCTTCTTTCAACGTCACGCCCTTCGATGCAGGCGCGTATTTCTCCAAGATCCAGTGCTTTTGTTTCGAGGAACAGGTCCTCCAACCCGGTGAGCGGGTCATGATGCCGGTCAGCTTTTTCGTTGACCCCGAACTGACCGAGGACCCCGAAACCATTGGCACGCCCGCCATCACACTCAGCTACACGTTTCACGAGATCGATCTGCCCGAGGACGATCAGCAAGCGGCGCTCAGCCGCGTCGCGGACTAATCCGTCAGCGCTTCAGGGGTAACGACCATGGCCCACGCCAAAAACCACGACTACCACATCATCCCGCCCTCCATTTACCCGTTGCTGGGCTCGATCGGGGCGTTTGTCATGCTCTCGGGCGCGGTTCTTTGGATGCACGGCTCAGGGCCTTGGATGTTCCTGATGGGGCTTGGTGCGGTCCTGTTCACGATGTTTGGTTGGTGGGCCGAAGTGGTGATCGAAAGCCACCAAGGCGATCACACGCCCGTCGTGCGGATCGGCCTCAAATACGGCTTCATCATGTTCATCATGTCTGAGGCGATGTTCTTCGTCGCCTGGTTCTGGGCCTTCTTTAAGCACGCCATTTTTCCGATGAGCGAGTATGAGGGCTCGACCTATGAAATCCCGGAATTTTACCAAATCGACGTGTTTCACCTGCCGCTCATCAACACGGTCGTGCTGCTGCTATCGGGTTGCGCGGTGACCTGGGCGCACCACGCGCTGGTCCATGGTGAGCCGCGCAAAGACGTGGCCAATGGCCTGCTGATCGCGGTGCTGTTGGGGATCTTCTTCACCGGCCTGCAAGCCTTCGAGTATTATGAGCTTTTGGTCCACCACCACTGGACCTTCGAAGGCGACCGCTTCTTCGGCACGTTCTTCCTAGCGACGGGCTTTCACGGTATGCACGTGGTGATCGGCACGATCTTTCTCGCCGTGTGCTATCTGCGCGTGATGAAAGGCCATTTCACATCTGAGAAGCATATCGGCTTCGAGGCCGCGGCGTGGTACTGGCACTTCGTCGATGTTGTCTGGCTGTTTCTCTTTGCAGCCGTTTATATCTGGGCATTGGCTTAAGGCGGGGGCCTGATCCTCCGGCGGCGCGGGTCGCCGGATCCACCATCATGGATGAATTAGGGGAGGGGCGGGATGCTCCGGCGCTTGCTCGTTCCCATCAGTGTTGGCCTGCTTGGCTCTGCAATCCTTGTCTCGCTCGGTATCTGGCAGGTCCAGCGGCTCGCCTGGAAAGAGGCGCTTCTGGCCCAAATCGAAACCCAGATCGCGGCCCCGCCCGTGGCCCTTCCCATTGAGCCAGACGCTGAAGCCGACCGGTTTCTGCCAGTTGAGGCAGCAGGAGAAGTTCTTTCCGAGGCACCCATCCGCGTGCTCCACGCCCTGCCGCGCGGCGGGCCCGGCTACCGTGTAATCTCGGCCTTCGAGACAGATGGACGCCGCATCCTTCTCGACCGCGGCTTCGTGCCCAATGAGGGCGAAATCCCAAACGCAGGCGCTGTGACGGTGACCGGCAATCTGGACTGGCCCAACGAGGTCGGCAGTTCGACGCCGGAACCTGACCTGATGCGCGGGATCTGGTTTGGCCGCGATGTCGCCGCCATGGCCCAGACCCTGAACACTGAGCCCGTGCTCCTGGTCGCGCGTGAGATCCGCCCGGCCGATACTCTGCAACCCCTTCCCGTCGGCACCGAGGGCATCCCTAACGATCACCTGCAATATGCGGGTACCTGGTTTTCGCTGGCGATTGTCTGGTTGGGGATGACACTCTTGTTTGTCTGGCGTATCACGCGCCGGACCAATTGAGGGCTCAGACGATGCGCTATGTCTCGACCCGGGGAAACGCCCCGGATCTGACTTTCGAAGAGGCGATGCTGACCGGGCTTGCGCGCGATGGTGGGCTCTATGTGCCGGCAGAGATCCCGACGCTCAGCTTCGAAGAGATCGCCGGGTTCGCGGGTCTGAGCTATGAGGATGTGGCCTTCCGCGTCATGCGCCCGTTTATCGGCGAGACCTTCACCGACGCGGAGTTCCAGGAGATTATCGCGCGCGCCTATCAGGGCTTCGGCCATGCCGCCCGCGCGCCGCTCAAACAGCTCCAAGACAACCACTACCTGCTTGAGCTTTTCCACGGGCCCACGCTCGCCTTCAAAGACTTCGCCATGCAGCTCATCGGCCAGATGTTTGAGGCGGTGCTAAAGCGCCGCGGGGACCGGGTGACGATTGTCGGCGCGACGTCAGGGGACACTGGCTCGGCGGCGATGGAGGCCTTTCGCGGGCTCGATGCGGTGGAGGTATTCATCCTCTATCCCGATGGCCGGGTCTCGGACGTGCAGAGGCGCCAGATGACCACGGTGACCGAGGCCAACACCCATGCCATCGCGCTGGAGGGGGATTTCGACACCTGCCAGGCGCGGCTGAAGGATATGTTCAACGATCACGACTTCCGCGACGGGGTGCGCCTGGCCGGGGTCAATTCGATAAACTGGGCCCGTGTCCTGGCGCAGGTCGTCTATTACTTCACCGCCGCTGTGAGCCTGGGCGCTCCGCACCGCGCCGTCTCGTTCTGCGTGCCGACGGGCAATTTTGGCGATATCTTCGCGGGCTACATCGCGCGCCGCATGGGCCTGCCGATTGAGCGGCTGGTGGTTGCCACGAACCACAATGACATCCTCGATCGGGCGCTCAGGACGGGGCAATACGCGCCCAGCGGGGTGGCGCCCTCGATCAGCCCGTCCATGGACATCCAAGTCAGCTCCAACTTTGAGCGTGCGCTTTTCGACGCCTATGGCCGTGATGGCGCCGCTGTGCGTCAGCTCATGGCAGAACTCGGTCAGGGTGGATTTGAGATCAGCCAGGGCGCGCTGGAAGCCTTGCGGGAGACCTTCGCCTCGGGCCGCGCGGATGAAAGCCAGACAAGCGCGACGATCACTCGGTCATTGGCCGAGTTCAACGAACTTCTCTGCCCGCATTCGGCTGTTGGCGTGCATGTCGCGCAAGACCATCTGGGCACCACGCCCATGGTCACTCTGGCCACCGCCCATCCTGCCAAGTTCCCCGCGGCGGTCGAGGCCGCAACGGCTGTGCATCCTGCCCTTCCGCCGCGTATGGGCGATTTGTTTGAGCGCGCCGAACGCTTCAAGCGGATGCCCGACGATTTGGCCCAACTCCAAGAGTTGATCCGCGACGAGGTCATGGCATGAGCGTTTCGCTGCATATGTTGCCCAACGGGCTTCGGATCGTGACCGAATATATGCCGGGGTTGCAATCGGCCGCCCTCGGCCTCTGGGTCTCGGCCGGGGGGCGCCATGAGCGGGCGGAAGAAAACGGCATCGCGCATTTCTTGGAACACATGGCCTTCAAGGGGACCTCGCGGCGCTCGGCCCAAGTCATTGCCGAAGAGATCGAGGATGTGGGCGGCTATATCAACGCCTATACCAGCCGCGAAACGACGGCCTATTACGCGCGTGTTCTAAAGGATGACGTGCCCCTGGCGCTCGATCTGATCACCGACATCGTGCTCAATCCCGCCTTTGATCCGCGTGAGATCGAGGTGGAGCGGGGCGTGATCCTGCAAGAAATCGGGCAAGCCAACGACACGCCTGACGACATCATCTTCGACTGGCTGCAGGAAGAGGCCTTTGCCGGTCAGCCGCTCGGCCGCCCGATCCTTGGGCCCGCTGACCGTGTGCGCGGCTTTTCCAGGGCGGATTTCGCCCGGTTCGTGGCGCGTCACTATGGGCCGAGCCGGATCATCCTTTCAGCTGCCGGTGCGGTCGAGCACGATGAAATCGTGCGCCTTGCAGAGGCGGCCCTCGGCCATCTGCCCGCGCAGGCCAATGAAGTGCCCGAGCCGGGGCGATTTACCGGGGGAGAGCGGCGCGAGGTCAAGGACCTCGAACAGGCGCATTTCACCCTGGCGCTCGAGACGCCGGGCTATCGCTCCGACGACATCTATACCGCGCAAATCTTCGCCTCGGCGCTGGGCGGGGGCATGTCTTCGCGCCTGTTCCAGGAGATTCGCGAAAAGCGCGGGTTATGCTATACGATCTTCGCTCAGGTCGGCGCCTATGACGATACCGGCATGATGACCGTTTATGCGGGCACTGGACGCGAAGACCTCGGCGCCCTGGCGGAGCTGACCGTCGATGAGCTGCGCCGTGCGGCGTCTGACATGAGCCAGCGGGAGCTTGACCGTGCGCGCGTCCAGATGAAGGCCGGGATGCTGATGGGTCTGGAAAGCCCCTCGGCCCGGGCCGAGCGCCTGGCGCGTCTGGTGGGGATCTGGGGTCGCGTGCCTGATCTACAGGAAACCGTGGCTAAAATCGACGCCGTGACCCTTGGCCGCCTCAAGTCCTTTGGCGCGGATATGGCCGGATCGGGTCAGGCCGCCATGGCCCTTTACGGCCCTGTCGCCGCCGCCCCTGCCTTGGGGGACCTGACGGCGCGCCTGGCCGCCTGATGCTCCAACGCCGCCGTAAGCCCCGGATCGAGACGGAACGCCTGACCCTCAGGCTGCCGCAGCATTCCGACTTCCGGCAATGGACGGCGCTCAGGCAAAGCTCGGCCGAGTTCCTGCAACCCTGGGAGCCCGCCTGGGCCACTGACCACTTGACCCGCAAGAGCTTCACCAACCGTGTTTATTGGGCGCAGCGTGCGGTCAATCAGGGCTCCGCCATGCCGCTCTTTTTGCACAACCGCGCAGATGATGCATTGGTGGGTGCGATCACGCTCGACAATATGCGCCGCGGCCCGGCCCAGGCGGGGACATTGGGCTATTGGATCGGTGCGGCCCATGTGCGCCAGGGCTATATGCAAGAGGCGATCTTGGCCGTGGTCCATCACGCATTTACACAGCTTGATCTCAGCCGGATCGAAGCGGCCTGCCTGCCGGAAAATGCCGCCTCTCGCGGCGTGCTGGAGAAGTCGGGCTTCAAATATGAGGGCGTGGCGCAGAGCTATCTTCAGATCAATGGCCGCTGGCGCAATCACGTTCTTTACGCCAATCTGCGCGGGGATCGTCGCGGCCGGACCGATGCGGGTTAGGCCGCGCGCAACCCGCTAGAAGGAAGGCCACCCGTGACCGATGTCCTGGCAATTTTGCGCGACAGCCTGCCCGGCGCGGTGTTCCGCGAGGTGTCGGACAGCTATCTGCAAGAGCCGCGCGGCACCTGGCATGGCCAAGCCCTGGCGGTGCTCGCGCCGGGGAGCACCGACGAAGTTGCAGCCGTGGTACGGGCCTGTGCCGCCAGCGCGACGCCAATCATTCCCTATGGCGGCGGCACCGGCCTGGTGGGCGGTCAGATCGCCGAAACTGGGACACCGCCGGTTATCCTATCGCTCGAGCGGATGACCCAGATCGGGCCGGTCGATGCGATCTCGGGCACTGTCCGGGTCGAGGCGGGCGCGATCTTGGCCAATATCCATGCGGCCGCCGAGGCTGAGGATTTGATCTTCCCCCTGACCTTGGGCAGTCAGGGCTCGGCCCGCATCGGCGGGCTGTTGGGCACCAATGCGGGCGGGGTGAATGTGATCCGCTACGGCAATACGCGGGATCTGTGCCTGGGGTTGGAGGCCGTGTTGCCGGATGGCACGGTGTTTTCGGGGCTCAGCGGGCTCAGAAAAGACAATACCGGCTATGACCTGCGCCATCTCCTTATCGGCTCGGAAGGGACTTTGGGCGTGATCACCGGTGCTGTGCTGCGGCTTTTTCCGCAACCCGCGGCCTATGGCGCGGCGATCCTGGCGGTCGAAAGCCCCGCGGCGGCCCTGGAGCTGTTGCGCATCGCGAAAGCGCGGGCCGGGGCAAGCCTGTCAGCTTTCGAGCTGATCTCGCGCGTGGGGGTGGATTTTATAGAGGAAGTCGGCCCTGAGACGCGCCTGCCTTTTGAGGCATCACCAGATTGGATGTGTCTGATTGATTTGGGCGCGCCAGAGGGGGCCGATCCACAGGCGGATCTTGAGGCGATCTTCGCCGAAGGCTTCGAGGCCGGTTTGGTCCAGGACGGCGTGATCGCGCAATCTGAGGCAGATCGCACTGATTTCTGGGTCTTGCGCGAGACGATCCCGGAAGCCAACCGCCGGATCGGCTCGATCTCGTCGCACGATATCTCCCTGCCGATCCAGCGCGTGGCCGCCTTCATCGACCGCGCCGCTGGTGTTGTTGCGGGCCTTGGAGGGTTTAGGATCAATTGCTTCGGCCATCTGGGCGACGGCAATCTGCACTATAACGTCTTTCCGATGCAAGGGCGGGACCGCAAGGCCCATGCCAATGAAAAGCCTGTCATCCAGCGCGCGGTGCACGATCTGGTTCATGAGATGGGTGGCTCGGTGTCGGCGGAGCACGGGGTCGGCCGGCTGAAGGTGGCGGACCTCGAGCGCTACGGCGATCCCGGCAAGCTCGCGGCGATGCGGGCGATCAAGTCGGCGCTCGATCCCAAGGGTATTATGAATCCAGGGGCGGTGCTGCGCGTGTGAAGCGCGGTTGCCCCTCGTCGGGCCCCGCTGGGGCCGTCCTCGGAGCAAGAGGGGGCGCTGCCCCCTGCTGCGCACCCCCGGGATATTTGGACGATAAAGAGCTCGAAACGGCCCAGCGCAAGCTGACGAAAGCATCGCTTTTGAGTGTCGTGGCCGGTCCAGCTATAGCTGGCAAATGCACCGCATTTGAGGCCACGACGGGCGGAGCCCTGGGAAGACGGGCGGAGCCCGAGGGACTGGCTAAGTCCTGAAGCTTCCGAGGCTTTCTCAGCTCCGCACGCCCGCGAAGCGGCTCTGCCAGTCCTCACGCTGCTCGTCGGAGATCTTAGCGAAGAGCACGTCGGGCACCTCGAAGGCGTGAGCCGGGGGTAGGGCGGTCAGGGCCTCGGCCGCGGTCTCTGGCCAGCTCGCCTCCGTCCCCATGGCAGCGTGCATGGCCTCGGCCGCATCGGGGATGAAGGGCGCAGAGAGGCGTGCATAGAATGGGATGAGGTTCAGCGCCGTGCGCGTGATCGCGGCGGCACGCTCGGGGTCTTCTTTGAAGACGCTCCAGGGCGCTGCGGCCTGCAGATACTCATTCCCGAGGACCCAAAGCGCACGCAACTCCGCGGCGGCTTTGCGAATTTCGATGGCATCCATATGCGCCTGATAGGCGTCCAGCCGGGTCTGCAGGGCCTCTGCCAACGCGGCCTCTTCCGGCCCGCTTTCACCGCCTTCGGGCACGGCTTCGCCGAATTTCGAGCGACAGAATTTGGTGACGCGGCTGACGAAATTGCCCAGCACATCGGCCAGGTCCTTGTTCACGTCTTGGGCGAACCCCTCCCAGGTGAACTCACTGTCCGAGCTTTCTGGCGCATGGCTGAGCAACCACCAACGCCAGTAATCCGGCGGCAGGATCTCAAGCGCTTGATCCATGAAAACACCGCGCCCTTGGCTGGTGGAGAACTGACCGCCATCGTAGTTCAGGTAATTGAACGACTTGATGTAATCGACCAACTTCCAGGGCTCGCCCGAACCCAGGATCGTGGCCGGAAAGCTCAACGTGTGAAATGGCACGTTGTCCTTACCCATGAACTGGACATAGCGCACGTCCTCGGCGCCTTTGTCGGTGCGCCACCACCGCTCCCAATCCGCGCCATTGCCCGCATCGACCCATTCGCGTGCGCAGGCAATGTACTCGATGGGCGCATCGAACCAGACATAAAACACCTTGTCTTCCATGCCAGGCCAGGGCGCGCTTCCGCGCTTGACCGGCACGCCCCAGTCGAGATCGCGCGTGATGCCGCGATCTTGCAAACCGTCGCCGTCATGGAGCCATTTCTTGGCGATGGACGTGGTCAAGACAGGCCAATCGGTTTTGCTGTCGATCCAATCGCTGAGCTCCTCGCGCAGCGCGGATTGCCGCAAATAGAGGTGCTTGGTCGCGCGCACCTCAAGCTCATTTGATCCCGAAATGGCCGAGCGCGGCTCGATCAGGTCGGTCGGGTCAAGCTGCTTGGTGCAGTTTTCGCACTGATCTCCCCGGGCTTTGTCATAGCCGCAATTGGGGCAGGTGCCCTCGATATAGCGATCGGGCAGAAAGCGGCCATCGGCATGGGAGTAGACCTGCTTTTCGTCGACTTCTTCGATCAGGCCAGCCTCGGCGAGACGGCCCGCGAAATGCTGCGTGAGCTCTCGGTTTTGAGCGCTGGAGGAGCGGCCGAAATGATCGAAACTCAGCCGAAAGCCACGGCCCAGACGGTCCTGCACCTCCCACATTTCGGCGCAATACTCCGCCACTGGCTTGTCGGCCTTGGCGGCGGCCAATTCGGCGGGAGTGCCGTGTTCGTCGGTGGCGCAAAGAAAAAGCACTTCATTGCCGCGCGCGCGCATGTATCGTGCATAGAGGTCCGCGGGCAGCTGAGAGCCCACCAGATTGCCGAGATGTTTGATCCCGTTGATATAAGGGATCGCCGAAGTAATCAGTGTCCGTGCCATAGTGCCCTCATGCGCGAAGGGATGCTCTAGCTCAAGGGCTGGGCAAGGGCCAGCGGGTCATTTCCCACGGCGGAAGATTTTGCCGGTCTGAAACGATGTGCGCGGGATCCAGACATAGGGCTGTCGCGGGGTCGCTGTGCTGCGTTGGCGCATCCGGTAAAGGCTGTAGAGGACCAGTACGCCGTGGGCGATGGCGATGAACCAGAACAAGGCTCGCGGCCCGAAGGCTTCGATCAGATTGGCCGCGGCAAGCGGAGAGACGATGGCGCCGAGCGCGTAAAAGAACATCAAGGCCGCCGAAAGTTCGACCCGGTCGGCATCCTCGGCGCGGTCATGGGCGAGGGCGGCCGAGATCGAATAGATCGGAAAGCTCGCCGCTCCGAAGGCCATGGCACTGATGAAAACCACCTCGATCCCTGTCGCGCCGATGGTGGCTGTGCTGACCGATGTCGCGATCGCCGCAAGAGATGTGCCGATCAGAACCCAGCGCCTGTCATAGCGATCTGCGAGCCAGCCCGCAGGAAACTGCATCAACGCGCCGCCAAGCACGAAAGCCGCTAGGAAAAGCCCGATCTGATCGGCACGCAAGCCAACCTCAGAGCCGTAAAGCGGCCCGACCATGCGAAAGGCGGCCGTGGTCAGACCGGCCGCGATCACGCCTGTGACCGCCAGGGGCGACAGCCGCCAAGCGAGCCCCGGCCGCAGGCGCGGCGCGTCGGGCATGGCGGGCGGCATGGCGCGCGTTAAGGTCAGGGGCAGCACGGTCGCACAGCAGATCACCCCCAAAAGGATATAGGATTGATAGGCCGCAGGTGTCAGAAACCCGATCATCAACTGACCAAAAAGCGAGCCGCCCGTATCCACGATCCGGTAGATCGCCAGCGTCCTGCCTCTTGTGGCGTTTTGCACCTTGGCCTGCAGCCAGGCCTCGATGATGGTGTAACAGCCCGCGATGCACACGCCTGAAGCGACACGCATCACCGCCCAGGCCTCGGGCGAGATCACCAGCATATGGGACAAAAGTCCGATTGCGCCGAGCGCTGTGAAGGCGGCGAAAGCGCGCGAATGGCCGACCGATCCCATCAGGCGCGGCGCCCACCAACAGCCAATGAAAAAGCCCACGAAATGTGAGGAGCCGAGGATGCCGATCTTCGCGCTGCTAAAGCCCAGCTCCGCGCCCGACAACACATCGAGCGGCCCCACACCCCCCGACGAGAGCTGCAGCAGGAAGATCGACAAAAACAAAGAGGCGAAGGAGAGGATGAGTTTCATAGCGGCGCTCTGAGGGGCTTGGACAACCCGTAGCGCAGAGCGCTGCCGCCCGCGCGCCCCTTTTCGCCCCGCGGGCCGGGCAATCTGTCGCTATTGGCGGCTGATGCGGGCCAGGATGCGCAGATCGACCCGGTCGCCGACCTGTCCGGCAAAGCCGTCCGCCCCGAATTCTGAGCGATTGACGGCGCCGGTCAGCAGGAGCGACAGGTCGCGCCCCGGGGCGTCAAGGTTGCCCGGCTGCTGAAAAAGCTGTGCTGTCAGCTGGCCCGGCCGGGTGACGCCACGGATCGTAAAGCTGCCTTCAATATCCACCCGGGTGCCGACGGCGCGCACCCGCTCTGAGCGAAAACGGATCAGAGGGTGACGGTCGGTATCCAGAACTTGCGCGCCGCGCAGCGCCTGGGTTGCGAGGAAAAAGCCCGTGCGCGCCCCGGAGGCATCGACCGCTACGTCGATCTGACTGGCGCTCAGGTTGTCCAGATCGATGACCAAATCGGCCGAGGCAAGCGGCATTGTGCCGTCATCTGAACCTGTTCCGAAATAGTAGGTAAAGCCAACCTGTGATCTCGGCGCATCGAGGAGGTAGCGCGCGGGTTCAGCCAAAGCGGCGCTGGTCAGTGCAGTGGCAAGCACGATCGGGATCAAAGCTGTGGCGCGGAGTTTTCGCATGAGGAGCAAAGTAGCGCGGACGGTGCGGTCTGTCCGGTTGCGTAGGATCATTTTGCGGTGATCGCGCTGGAAGTGGCGCGAGGCGCGGCTCTCCCGCCCCGCTTAGGCGGGTGTCAGGGATGCCGGTTCGCGTGGTCCCGCCGCGGGCACCAGCATGGGCGCGCCCTTCTGCCAAAGAACGGGCCACTCGGCCTCGGGCGCATCCCGCGCGCGCCGCCGCTGCAACTGCCAGGACGTTTGACTGACGCCGTGGCGCGGCTCAAGTTGCCAGCGGCTTTCGACCCCGCGCGCGCCGCCCTCTCCGGGTGTCAGCAGCAGGCCCAAAGGCGCCACTCGGCCGATCTCGGCGCCCTGTTCGGCGGCCAGGTGCAACCGGCGCACCGGCGTCAGCGAGGGCGGCTCGGGTAGCTCGGCTACAGCCAGGGCCACCGCGCCCGAGCGCAAGGCCTCCTCGAGCGACCAGAGCAGATCCTCGGCGCGCTTGACCTCGGCGATCAAAAGGCGCGCGGGGTCGATCTCGGCCCTAATGCCCGCCATATGCAGCCGGTCAGGCGCCCAGGCGGGCCGGATCCACAGGACCGGGCCGCTGGTCTGCCGCGCCGCCCACAGCGCCAGCCGCCGCCGAGCCCTGCCGCAAAATTCATGCGCCCGCGCGCCCGCTAGGGGAAACTGACCCAAAAGCGAGAGGCCCGGCGCGGGCTTGCGGTGCGATTGACGCGTGAGGCGGCTGATATCCATGGATCTGATTATAGATGTTCGCGCTATGTTCTCAAGCCTTGATGCGCCCGAGCACGCCGCATTCAGGCCGCGCATCGCCCCCCTTCATTTTTCCCCAAATACTCAAAACCCATCGCCGGCCCTAAGCGCACCGCCCCCAATCCGGGCCAGGACGGCCCCGCGCAATCGGGTTTCCTTCGCCGCGGCACCGCGCCATACTGCCTGCACCACCCTCAAACATTGTATGGAGAGCGCATGCAGCGTATCCCGCTCGGTCGCACTGGCCTCACAATCCCTGATTTTTGCCTGGGCACGATGACCTTTGGCACTCATACGCCCGACAAAGACGCCTATCGCCAGATGGACATGGCGCTGGAAGCTGGGATCGATTTCCTCGACACGGCCGAGATGTATCCGGTCATGCCGGTGCTCGCCAAAACGGTCGGCCGCACCGAGGAGGTGATTGGCGATTGGATCGCGCAAGACCCCAGCCGAAATTCCAAGATGATGATCGCCACCAAGATATGCGGCCAGAACGACCGCTTCGTGCGCTTCGGCATGCCCATCGATGGCGAAACCTTCCGCGCGGCCTTCGAAGGCTCGCTCAGGCGCCTGCGCGTCGATCACATCCACCTCTATCAACTCCACTGGCCAAATCGCGGCTCGTATCACTTTCGCCAGAACTGGCGCTACGATCCTTCGCAGCAGCCGCGCGATGAGATGGCCCGCCATGTCGACGAAGTGCTCGAGGTCGCGCAGGAATTTATCGATGCCGGTCAACTTGGCGCCTTCGGTCTGTCCAACGAAAGCGCCTGGGGCACGATGCAATGGCTTGCGGGCGCGGAGCGCACGGGCGGGCCCCGCGTCGCCTCGATCCAGAACGAATACTCGCTTCTCTGCCGACTCTATGACACCGATCTGGGCGAAACCGCGGTGCATGAGGACATCGTGCTACTGGCCTTCTCACCGCTCGCCACCGGGCTTTTGACTGGCAAATACCAAGGCGGCAAGATCCCGGCCAATAGCCGGATGGACAATGATGGCGCGCTTTCGGGGCGCCATACCGAGCGGGCGATATCCGCCGTCGACGGCTATATAGAGGTGGCGCGGCGCCACGGGCTCGATCCGGTCCACATGGCGCTGGCCTTTACGGTGCAGCGCCCTTTCCTGGTGTCGACGATCTTCGGCGCCACGACGTCCGAGCAGCTCCGGCATGTCATCGAAGGTCTGGATGCAAAGCTCAGCGACGAGGTTCTGGGTGAGCTCGATGAGCTCAACCGTGCCCACCCGATGCCCTACTGACATGCGCGTCGCGGTCCTGGGCCTGGGGGAGCGGGGGCTGGACTTAGCTGCGCGCGCCGTGGCGTTCGGACATGACGTGGCTGCCTTCGATCCCGATCCCGGACGGATCGCGGCCCCAGACGCTGTCGTCGCCCAAGCCTTGGCGGGCCTGGGCGGGCTTTATGATATTGCCCTGCCGGAGCCGGGGTCGTTCGAGTTAGCGCCCGGCATCGCCGATGCCGTGGCGCGCGCCGATCTAATCCTCAACGCCGCCCCCGATCGGCCGGCGTTTCAGCAAAAGCTGATCCAGGCTGCCTTTGGAGCCGCGCGCCCTGATGTGCCGCTTGTCTGCCTCGCCCGCGATCTCACATTGAGCGATCTTCGGAGCTGCGCCTCCCGTCCCGCCGACATTGCCCATTTGCAGATGGCCGCGCCCGGCTGGCTGATGCCTGCGGCACGGATCACCGGCGCCCCCGCGGCCTCCACTGCCTGCGCAGCCCTTGGCCTTGTGGCACAGGAGCCCGACGCCCTGACCCAGGCCCGCGGCCTCATGCAGGCGACCGGCGGAGAGACCATTGCCATCATCGCCGCCCTGCGCGCGCTGAAACGCGGCCGACACGGGCATTTGGGAGCGGCCCTTGCGAGCCATGAAGTAGCGCTGGCGCCGGGGCCGCCTGAGATGAGCGCCCAATTGCGCACGCTCGACCGCCGCGTGCCGCCCGATTGGGCCGACTACAATGCTCATATGAATGAGCAGTTCTATCTCACCTGTTTTTCCGACGCGACCGACCGTTTGCTCCTTTGGGCCGGGATGGATGCCGCTTGCGTGGCGCAGGGCTTTTCCGTTTTCACCGTCGAGACGCATATCCGCCATCTGGGCGAGGTGGCGCTGGGCGCGCGGATCACCATGGACACCCGCGTGATCGAGGGCGGCGGCAAGCGGCTGCATCTCTGGCACGAGCTGCGCCAAGCGGGCGGGCTCTGTGCGACCGGTGAGCAATTGCTGCTGCACATGGATCTAAACGAGCGCCGTGTCGCGCCCCCACCGCCCCAGATCGCGGAATTCATGGCCTTCGCGATGCAGACCCAGACTGATCTCCCCCTGCCGGAGGGCTTCGGCCGCCACGTGAATGCGCCGCGCAGTTAGATTCGGAGACAAAAATGGCCCGGGCTGACCACTAGCCCGAGCCACGCGCTCCGCATCCGCGCTATGCCAGCGGACACGGTTAGGGCTGCTCTGGCGAGATAGGGGACGCGAAGAGCGAAGCCGAAGCGCAACAGGGAGAGAGCTTACTGGTTACTCAGAGACGTGTTACCGTTCCCCAGTGGCCCCGAAGGACCATGCACTTAAGGTCCGCGGCAACCGGGGCGATTTTGCGTCGCCCTAACGAATGAAATTGGGTCATTCCGTGCCGAATGTCTTAAGGAAATGTTAACCACGACGATCGGCGATTAAGTCGTTTTGGCGCGCGATGCGCCGGTCTGTTTGCAAAAACGCGCGCGATCTGTGGCGGCCTTCGGTAGGGGTGCATTCAAAATGTCTCCCAACGGCGCAGGCGGCTTTGCCAGGGCTTCGCCACAATACAATCCGGGCTGAAGGATGCGGGATCTGGATGCGGGATCGGGACGCGAGATCTTGGCGCGGAGATGGGGACTTGCGCGCCACCCGGACCAGGCGCTTGATGGCGCCATGCCCGCCTGGATCCCCATCACCATCTTTGCAGCCTTCATGCAGAACCTGCGCTTTGTGCTGCAGCGCCACCTGAAAGTGACAGAGCTGTCGACAGGCGGCGCAACATGGGTGCGCTTTGCCTATTCCGCGCCCTTGGTGGCGGTGTTGGCCTGGGGCTACCTCACGCTCTCGGGTCAGGCGCTTCCCGGGGCGTGCGCGCGCTTTTGGGTCTTTGTGGTTGCGGGCGGTCTCGCCCAGATCGGCGGCACCATGTGCGTCGTTGCCCTGTTTGCCCGGCGCAATTTCGCCGTGGGTATCACGCTGAAAAAGACCGAGGTGATGCTGACCGCGCTGGCGGGCTTTGTAATCCTGGGCGAGACTGTCAGCGCTTATGTCCTCCTGGCGATAGCGGTGGGTTTTGTTGGCGTTGTGATCTTGTCTGACCCGCCCGAACAAGCGGCGGCCCTGCCGCTCCAGGCGCGGCTTTTCAATGCGGCCTCGGGTTATGGTCTGGCCTCGGGCGTGCTCTTTGGCTGCTCGGCGGTGGGCTATCGCGGCGCGTCGCTGGCGCTAGAGGGCGGCGATGTCTTTCTGCGCGCGACCATGACACTTGCCGCCGCCACGGTGGTGCAGACCCTGGCCCTCGGGCTGTGGCTTGCTTGGCGTGAGAGGGGCGAGATCGGGCGCGCCCTGGCAAGCTGGCGGGTGGCCAGCCTGGTCGGGCTCACCTCGATGCTGGGCTCGCTGGGCTGGTTCACCGCCTTCACGCTCCAATCGGCGGCCTATGTGAAGGCGCTGGGCCAAATCGAGCTGTTGTTCACCTTCCTCGTCTCGGCCTTTTGGCTCAAGGAACGCTCCAGCCCTCGAGAGATCGCCGGGATCGGTTTGATCGTGGGCTCCCTGCTCCTCATTGTCGTGGGCAGTCTTTAGCCGTGCCGATCACCGCCGCCATTGCCCCAATCTTCGTGCTGATCATTCTAGGCTATGCGCTCAGGCGTGGCGGCATCCCAAGCCAGGATTTTTGGAACCTGAACGACCGCCTGGTCTACTTTTTGCTCATGCCCGCCGTGTTTTTCGAGCAAATCTCAACCGCTGATCTCAGCGGCGCGGCGCTCGGCGGTTATTCCGCCATGCTCTATGGCGGCTTCGCGGTGGCGATGTTCGCGGGTCTGTTGGCGGCGCGCGGATTGTCCTGCGATCCGGCGAGTGCGACTTCCGTCGTTCAGGGGGCGGCGCGGTTCAACACCTTCATCGCCCTCGCCGTGGCAGAGGCGCTTTTCGGCGCGCCGGGTCTGCAAATGGCCGTCCTCGGTGCCGCGATCCTGGTGCCCGGCGTGAATGTCGCGGTTGTCGCCATGTTCGCCCTGATGCTGCCCAGCGGGACGGGTCGGATCGATCTGGGCGGCCTGGCGCGTACGCTGCTGGGCAATCCTTTGATCCTGGCGATCTTAGCCGGGCTTGGCTGGAATGCTGCGGGTCTCGGCGCTTGGCCGGTCTTTCATCCGACGCTCGCCATTCTCGGCGATGCTGCGTTGCCGATCATGCTGTTATCGGTTGGCGCCAATCTCAAATTGCGTGGCTTGCAGGCCGAGCGTGCGCCGCTTGCGGCGGCCATCGCCTGTAAATTGTTGCTTTTTCCTCTAGTGGTCCTCGGCTTGGCGCTGCTCCTGGGTTTGGACCCGCTGCAAGCACAAGTTGCCGTCATCTTTGCGGCACTCCCCACCGGTGTTGCGGCCTACACCCTGGCGCGGCAATTGGGCGGGGACGCGACCCTGCTCGCCTCGGTGATCACGCTCAGCACGCTTTTGTCGTTTGCCACCATGCCCGCAACGCTTTGGCTGACCGGCCTTCTTTTTCCGATCAGCTAGAGCCGCTCAAACCTGCTCTCCTCGCCGGAATTGTCGAAGAACGGCACGCCGGGGTGATTGCGGCCTTCCAGATGCGCGGCAATCTCGGCGAGGACAACCTCGGTGATAAACGGCATATCGAAGCTCCGCGCCTCGCTCAGCGGCACCCATTGCAGGTGGCTCAACTCATCCTCGGCGCCTGAGAAATCATCTGGGTCTGAGCGTAGCGCCTCCGCGTCGACCAGGAAAAACCGCGCATCGAAGCGGCGCGGGCGTCCGGGCGGTGTGATTGCCCGAAAGACAAAGCGCATCGCGGCGCCATCTGGCCGCATGCCCGTCGCGAGATATCCGCGCCAGCCGGGCGGAGCCGCGAGTGCCTCATCATCGGCTTCAGATGCAGGCCGCCCCAAAAGCAGCCCAGTTTCTTCCCAAAGCTCTCGCGTGGCCGCCGCGATAAGCGCTTGCGCGGGTAGGTTCGAGAGTGCGGACAAAGCCTCTGCACAGCCCCCCAGAGGTTGGCGCGCTAGGGGGATGGTCGCATCCACCTCATCCACCGCGCCGCCGGGAAAGACAAATTTCGAAGGCATGAAGGCCGCTGTCTTGCCGCGCTGACCCATCAGGATCGCGGGGCCCTCGGCCATCTTGCGCACTAGGATGACGCTCGCCGCATCGCGGATCTGGCTTTTGTCTAGAACCCGTGCATCCGCTTGGCCCATTGTATCCCCACGATCACGCCCTTCAGCCTGGGCAGAAGGTAGAGAGCCATCGCCGTCGCGGCCACGCAAAAAATCACAGCGAGCAAAAGTGGATCCATCGGCCAGGCCGTGTAGACGGCAAGCATAGCGGTACCCACGACCTTGGCCGTGATCAGGATTGCCAGATAGGCCGGCCCGTCATCGGCACGCGCATGGCTGAAATCCTCACCACACAAGGCGCATGACGGACGCAATTTAAGATATCCGCGGAACAGCCGCCCGCGTCCGCAAGCTGGACAGCGCTGACGCCAGCCGCGCTGTATCGCGGGCCAAAGCGGCCGGTCCGCAGGGGCATCCGACAGGGCAGTGCTGATTTGACTGGTGCTTGGGTCGTGCATGTGCGCCTCACGCGCTGAGCTTGATCACTTTGGTATAAGCGCAATCCCGGCTGGCCTATGGGGCGTCCTGACGCGCGGCAAAAGTGGCGCGCAGGGTGCGTGGCGAGCAAATCGGCATAAAAGTGGTGAAAAAAATTCGACGGAAGCGGCGGCGGGCTGCGTGCAACTCCACGTAACAGCAAGAACGAAAGGTTTGCGATATGAGCATGATCAAAGCCCTTACCCTGGCCACATTGATCCCCCTGGGCGTGGTCGCCGCCGCCGGTGTCAGCCAGGCCCAAGGTTTCGGCCCGGGCCTTGGCCAAGGATCCGGCGCCCCGATCTTCGAAAACCTCGACGCAGATGGCAGTGGCGGTCTGACCCTTCAGGAGCTGACCTCCGCCCGCAGCGGCATGGTGATGCGCGCCGATAGCGACGGTGACGGACTTGTCACCGAAGCCGAGTTGGAGGCGATGCTAGAGGAGCAAGCCGCTGCGCGTGTGGCCCGCCTAATCGAGCGTCTGGACGGCAATGAGGACGGCGCGATCAGTGCCGAGGAAATCGCCGCAGCTCGCGAAGCTGCCGCCGATGAACGGCGTGAGGCCAGGGCGCAGCGCTTGTTCGACCGCGTCGATGCCGATGGTGACGGCGAGATCTCCGCCGCCGAGTTCGATGCTGCGCGGGAGCGCTTCCAAGACCGCCGGGGCGGCCGTGGCAATTTCGGCGACCGCGGATAATCCAGGCCTGTGGCCGGGTCTCCGGGTGTCGCCGTGCGCGGTGCCCGGACGCCAGAACTGCACGGCAGGTGGGCAGCTCTGGTGGCTTCAAGCGCAGGGGGCCGCGTCCTCGTGGCGCTTGATCCGCGGGGTTCCCAACGGGCATGAGATGGCGATGGCGACGCAGTCAGAGCATACGACACAGCGTGGCGCCGCGCCCCTTTCGGGCGTGAGCGATGATCAGTTGATGGTGCTGTTCGCCCGAGGCGACAATGCGGCGGCGCAGCTTTTGACCGAGCGCCTTTTGCCGCGCGTGTTGCGCCATGCGCGCCGCGTCCTTGGGCGCCAGGAGGATGCCGAGGATGTGGCCCAAGAGGCGATGCTACGGCTCTGGCGTGCCGCCTCTGACTGGCAGAGCGATGGCCCGGCGCGTCCGGCGACCTGGCTCTACCGGGTGACGGCGAATCTGGCGATTGATCGCTTGCGGCGGACGGGACGCGCAGTCGGGCTTGATGAGGTCGATGAGCCGGAGGATCCCGCGCGCTCGGTTGAGAGCGCGATGATCCAGGCTGACCGGCTGAGCGCACTTGACGCTGCGCTCGCGCGTTTGCCCGAACGCCAGCGTCAAGCGGTGGTGCTGCGCCATATCGAGGGGCTATCAAACCCGGACGTGGCGACAGCCTTGGACATCAGTGTGGAAGCGGTGGAAAGTCTGACCGCGCGCGGCCGACGCAAGATCGCCGAGCTACTTGCGGGGCAAAAGGAGGCCTTGGGATATGACGACTGAACCAAAAGATCCCGGCGGTGCGGTGCCCGACCCCTCCGGCCAGGCGCAGATAAGCGCCGAGCAGACGGATCTCGACGCGATCTTCGCTGCGGCGCGAGACTTGCCTGAGCCAAGCGCCGACTTGATGGCGCGTGTTCTGGCCGATGCGGCCGCTGTACAGGCGGAGCGCGCTGAGCCCCAAATCTTACCGTATGCCAGCACCGGCTCAGCTGCGCCCGGTTTCTGGGCCGAGATACGCACTGGTTTGGGCGGCTGGCTCGGGCTTGGAGGTTTGGCGGCGGCTGGGTTAGCGGGGCTCGCGCTGGGGGTCACATTGCCCGCCGAACTGGACGTCCTGGCCGGAGGGCAGATCAGCGCCGCATTGGGCGCCTCGGATTTGTCGGCCGCGATCGGCCTGGAGGCGGTTGGGTTTGCCATCGAAGTGAATGAACCATGACACGAGACCCCAAAGCACCTCAGCCGAACTCGGCAGACGCGAAACCGCGCCCGAAGCGTCGGTGGATGCGCGTCGTTTTGGGCCTATCGCTGGGTGTGAACGTGCTGGTGATTGGCTTGATCTTGGGCGTGGTCTTTTCGTTTCGAGGAGGGCCCGGCGGCGCGGAGGGGCCGGGCCTTCGCGCCTTTGGCCTGGGCCCTATTGCTTTGGCGATGGAGCGGGAAGACCGCACCGCGCTGCGCGCCCGGCTGCAAGCGGAGCGCGGCAATTTCCGCACGGGCGGCGAGGGATTTGCCCAAGGATTGCGCGCCCTCTCCGAGGCCCTTCGCGCCGAGCCTTTCGATCCTGAGGCTGCCGAAGCCGCATTATTGCTGCAACGCGACACGGCGCGAGAGCTGCACGGCGAAGGCCATCAGATCTTGTTGGAGTACTTTGGCGATATGTCTCGCCAGGGCCGTCTGGCTATGGCGGACCGGCTCGACCGACGTCTTGAGCGCAATATCGGACGCGGGGGAGAGCCTCGCGGGGATTACTAGCTCAGCGCATGTTCCGGCGGCCGCGTATCGCGCACGACGACATAGCCGCCGAGACAAATGGAGCAGTGGCTTTTTGCTAGGCCAGCAGGCTCGTCGCTGGGCGTGACACCGGCGGCGCGAGGATCACGCGATCCCGCCCGCTGCCCTTGGCCTGGTAAAGCGCGGTATCGGCGCGGGCGATCAGGCTTTGTGCGGTTTCGCCGATGCTATGGAGTGCCAGACCGATGCTGGCGCTGATCTGGGCGCCGGGGAGTTGTAGCAGGCCCGCGATGCGTTGCGTCGCACGTCGCAGCATATCCGCCTCCTCCATCGCAACGCGCCCGCCCGTTTTGGGCAACGCCACGAGAAACTCCTCCCCGCCATATCGTGCGACCAGCGCGCTTTCATGCAGTGCGCTGCGCAGCGTCTCGGCAAATTCCGTCAGAACCTGATCGCCGGCGCTATGTCCGAACCGGTCATTGATGGCTTTGAAATGATCGAGATCCAGCATCATCAGAGCCACCGCGCCCTGAGAGCTTTGCATCATGCGCGGCAAAACCTGCATCGCGTGGCGCCGGTTGCTGAGCCCGGTCAGCGGATCGGTCATCGCCAGCCGCAGACCTTCTTCGGCGGAGCGTCGGAGCGCGGTGGTCTCCTGCTGGCGCTGGACCAGCGCGGAGACCCTTTGCACCATCTCGGCCGCCTGCACAGGTTCAAAGACGACATCGCTGGCCCCGAGCTCACGCGCCAGAGCGGCACGCTGATGGTCACCTTCAGGTAAGATTACCAGGCTGGTCACTGACGCCGGAGCATGGCGCGCCTTGAGTTCACATAAGAGGTTGAGGCCATCGTCCCGACGCTGTTGATCTGCTTGGATCACATACGCCGCATAGGCCGTGCCACGGTCCAGCACGTCCGTCGTGCCAAGCGGGTCAACCGGAAAAAGTTCGCTGTTTTGAAAGTGTCGCGCCCATTCGGCGCGCAGGGTTTTGCTTCCCGCCACAACCGCAACACCGCGGTCCGTTCGGACGGTGCTGCGCGGCGTTGCCGGATGGCCGGGTTCGCGCACAAGGTCGTGGATCTGGTCTTGCAGAGACAGCGACCGGCCATGGAGCAGGCGTCGGATCTTGCCAATTAGCGCCTCGTCCTCAACGGGTTTGCGCAGCACATCATCGGCACCCGCGCGCAGGGCTTTGCGCCGATCTGCCGCGTCGAAGTGGGGTAAAACGACTAAGCACGGGAGATCGGGCTTGCTGATCCGTTTGCGCATTGAGGTCAGGGCGGAAAGGGTTGGAGGCTGCGCGTCCGGCAAGCTCACCACAAGCGCGTCCGGCTCAGATTGCGCGGCCCTGCTGGGCGCTTCGCGCAGCGTGACCGCTTGCTCAACTTCATATCCTGCCGCAGCCAGTTTGACCTTAAGGACGATCCGGTTTGCGGAGACCGCATCGACGACCAGAATTCGGTCTGTCATTTTCTCTAACCATTCTTTTACACGCCTGTGGAATGCAATGTGTCGGCGCTTTATTAAAAAACTCTTTAATTTTGAAAGGTCGGACCAATGACGCGGGAAATGGCGGAACAATCGGCGCTGGGCGCGCTGGCTTGGCTGATTGGCAATGATGAATTGGTCCCTGTTTTTCTTGGCGCAACCGGCGTCTCCGAGGCCGATTTGCGCGCGCGAGCCGCCGAGCCGGATTTCTTGGCAAGCGTGATGGATTTTTTGCTTATGGACGACGCCTGGGTCATTTCGTGCGCGCAAAATTTCAACTGGCCGCCCGAACATTTGGCGGAAATCCGTGCGGCCCTGCCTGGTGGGGATCTGCCCAACTGGACCTGATCCACGTGCTTTTGAAGCAGAAGGCCCACGAGGCCGTGCACCAATCTACTCGCTAGTCAATTAGCGACCAGAAGGCGGCCGGAAAGGTCGCGATCACGAGGCTGAACCATCCGTCCGCATGGTGTCATAGAGGCGTTCTTTGACCCCCGACTTTGACCCCTGAGGCGACCGCGATGAGCGATGCAAACCTGTCCGAGCCTGCCACCCAGTCGCCGAGTGAACCCCGTCGTAAGCGCGCGGGCGGTCGCCGGGGCCATGCGGCGCGCGCCGGAAGTTCGGTGATAGATCAGACACCTTGGCGCCTTGCGCGCAATCCCGACAGGCCGACCGAGCCGCTGACTGAGGAAGGCGTGCAAGCGATCCATCGCGGCGCAATGCGCATCCTTTCGGAGATCGGCATCGTCTTTCTCAATGAGGAGGCGCGCGAGATCCTGGCTGGGGTCGGCTGTAAGATCGTCGATCAGACCGTCTATATGGACGAAGACTTCGTGATGGAGATGATCGGCTACGCGCCCGCGAGCTTCACGATCACCCCGCGCAATCCTGAGCGCGAGTTGATTTTCGGCGACGGCCATTTGCTCTTTGGCAATGTGTCCTCGCCCCCCAATGCCTGGGACATGGTGCGTGGAAAGCGTCCTGGAGATTTCGCCACCTATGTCGAATTTATCAAGCTGACGCAATACTTTAACTGCATACATTTTGCGGGCGGCTATCCTGTGGAGCCGATTGATGTGCATGCCTCCGTTCGGCACCTCGACTGCCTCTTCGAAAAGCTCACCCTGACCGACAAAGTCACGCACGCCTATTCGCTGGGACGTGAACGGGTCGAGGATGTGATGGAGATGGTGCGTATTGCCGGCGGGCTGAGCCATGAAGAGTTCGACGCAACCCCGCGCATGTACACCAATATCAATTCCGTCTCACCGCTGCAGCATGACCAACCGATGCTCGACGGCTTGATGCGGCTGGCGCGCCGGGGTCAGCCGACGGTGGTGACGCCCTTCACTCTGGCTGGTGCCATGTCTCCGGTCACGATGTCGGGCGCGGTGACATTGTCGATTGCCGAGGCGCTGGCGGCGATTGTGCTGATGCAGGTGGTCAAGCCGGGCTGTCCAGCCGTGATCGGGACCTTCACGTCGAATGTGGACATGAAATCCGGCGCGCCTGCCTTTGGCACGCCGGAATATATGCGCGCGACGCAAATGACCGGTCAAATGGCAAGGTTTTACGGGCTGCCGATGCGGTCTTCGGGGGTCTGTGCGGCCAACGTGCCCGACGGTCAGGCGATGTGGGAGACGTCTCAGTCGCTTTGGGCGGCGGTGCAGTCAGGCACGAACGTGGTCTATCACGCCGCCGGATGGCTCGAGGGCGGGCTGATCGCGAGTCCCGAAAAGTTCGTGATGGATTGCGAGATTTTGCAGCAGATACAGCGCTATTGTGAGCCTGCGACTTGGGCGACTGATGTTGACGACATTGCGATCGACGCCATCGCCGATGTCGGCCCAGGCGGGCATTTCTTCGGCTGCGCCCATACCCAGGAGCGCTATCAGACCGCGTTCTATCAGCCCTTTCTGTCAGATTGGCGCAACTTCGAAGCTTGGGAGCTTGGCGGTGCGGTTTGGACGGCAGAGCGCGCGCATAAGATCTATCGAGAGATCGTCGACAGCTTTGAACCCCCGGCTATGGACATCGCCATAAAGGAAGAGCTTGCCGCGTTTGTCGCGCGGCGAAAGGAAGAAGGCGGCGCACCCACCGATTTCTGATCGGCGGGCCGTGTAATGGGCGGCCTTTCCGATCTGGGCTTCGGGTGAGCCACGAGCCCCATGCTCTCGAACGACCCGTCCGCAGCAACGAATTGTTTACGGCCGAATGCTACTGCCGATCCCACCCGAGAAGAAGGGATCGGAATGAACGGGCTGATCAACCGAGCGCTACAAGGCTTTCTAATGGAGACTTACGGGACCTCCGTTTGGGAAGCTGTGCGCCGAGATGCTCAGCTCGGCTTTGACGACTTCGAAGCGATGCTGCGGTACGAAACGGGCATCACCGCGCAGGTGGCAAAAGCGGCTGCCAAGCGTCTGGACAAAAGCCCGGCCGCGCTGCTTGAAGATGTCGGCACTTTCCTGATTGCCCATCAAAAGCATGAGCGTCTGCGTCGTCTTTTGCGCTTTGGCGGCAATGACTTTCGGGAGTTTTTGTTCTCGCTTGAGGATCTTCCAGGGCGCGCCCGCATGGCGCTTCCTGGACTGGACGTGCCCGAATTTATCCTCGCGCAAAAGTCGGCCACGCGCTTCGAGCTGACGGTGGTCTGGCGCGACTCTCAATTGGCACCGGTGATCCTAGGCGCGGTGCGCGCTATGGCCGACGAATACGGCGCTTTGGTCCTGCTTGAGCTGGTCGAAGGTGACGGCCCGGATGCGGTCATGGCGCTTGATCTTTTGGACAATGAGTTCGCTGAAGCGCGAAGTTTTGAGCTCGGCGAGGCGGCGCTTTGACCGTCCACACCGCAACAGAACCGGGGCTTTACCTGTCTGCCAAAGCGTTGGATGCGTTATTGCCGATGCATATCTGGCTGGATGCAGAGGGTCGCGTTTTGCGGGTTGGCCCTACGATGTCCAAGCTGGCTGAAGGGAAAACGTGGATTGGAAAGCACTTCTTTTCGCTTGCCGAAATTCGCCGCCCGACCCGCATCGAGGATGTCCGCGCCCTGCATGCCGTCAGCGGTCACCGTCTGGGCTTGCGCCTAAGTGCGATGCCCGATCTCCAACTGCGCGGTCAGGCCCTATCTCTGCCTGACCTAAGCGGCATTGTGATCGATATCTCGTTTGGTGTGTCGTTCGCCGATGCGGTCGAGCAGCGTGGGCTGACTCTATCCGACTTTTCGCCATGCGATCAAACGGTGGAGTTGCTCTATCTGCGCGAAGCCATCAGCGCGGTGGCCCACGAAAGTCGCAACTTGACCGATCGACTGATTGCGTCGGAACACGCGGCACAAACCCGTGCGCTGACCGACGCGTTGACTGGCTTGGCCAATCGACGTGCCCTTGATGATTTGCTGTTCAAATTGCTCCATGAGCCAGCGGCCCCCTTCACGCTGATCCATATGGATCTCGACTTCTTTAAGCAGATCAATGATGAGCTTGGCCACGCGGCGGGCGATGCAGTATTGGTCCGCGTGGCGCAGGTCTTGCGCGACGAAGTGCGTGAGGCTGACGTTGCGGCTCGAGTGGGGGGCGATGAGTTCGTCATCGTGCTTCGAAATTGCGATGATCCGATGTTCGTTGAGCGTATTGCTGAGCGCCTGATCGACCGCCTCGAAGAACCAATCGAGATCGGAAATGAAAGCTGCCGCATCTCGGCCTCGGTCGGATCGACCCGCTCATCGAGCTACCAGCGCCCTGATGCCGATCAAATGCTGCGCGACGCCGATCTCGCGCTTTACGCGTCCAAGCGCGCAGGCCGAGGAAGGCATAGCTTTTTCTCGTCCGAAATGAACAGTGGCGCGAAGTGATTGGCACCAATCTCCTTAAAATTCATCTTTCGTTAGCAAGTATCCATTAGCCAACTTTACCTAGTAATTGTCGTCGCGGTCTTGGTCGAACGGGCGCGGCGGATCGCACCAAGGAGACGCGACATTGACCATCGATAGCCTGCAAAAAGACGTCATGATTGCGGATGCCTCGGAAGAAGCGGGGCGCCCGGCGCTGAATATCCTCGTGCTCGACGACGATCCCGCTGATCGGTTGCGGATGACGAGGCTGGTCCAAAAAACAGGCCTTAAGGCCAGTATCGCAGAGGCGTCAAATTTGGCTGAATTGCACAAACGCATGGATGAAGGCGCGTTCGATTTCATCTTCATCGATCAGCATTTGGGTCTCGAAAGTGGTCTGGACGCGCTCTCTATGGTGGTCACCCATGCCGATCAGGCCGATGCCATCCCAATCATGGTCACCAGCGTGAACACCCCTTGCGTCATCGTCGAGGCGATGCGCACTGGCAGTGCGGATTACCTGATCAAAGACGAACTGAGCGTCGACGCGATGCGCAAATCCATTGTCGCCGCGTTTGAGCGCCGCATTCTGATCGCCGCCGCCAGCGAAACCCGGCAAATGCACGCGCAGATGCGCCGCGCGCTCCGCCGTTTCGCCACGGCCTGTGGTACCGATATGCGCGAGATCGTGGCCGCGGCACTCCGCCGTTCGCGCAATATTCGGCTGGCTGTGGGCGATGACCGCATCGGATCTGCAGACTTTCAGGAGTTTGAAAAAAGCTGTGGTAAACTCTCCGAGTTTCTCGGCGAGGTCGATCGCATTTTCAATCAACGTATGGGCCCAGACGGCTCTGGTAACACGCCCCAGCTGACATAAGACCGCGCCAATCCACGAGACCACGTCAGAAGACATAGGTAGGGCGGCCAATGCTCGACATTCTTGAGAAAGATGCGCTGAAAGTTCTCCTCGTGGATGACGACAGTGCGGATCGTATACTCGTGGGCCGATTGCTCAGCCGGGGTGAGCTTGATGTAAATTTGCTTGAATCTGAGGATGCGTCCGCTGCGCTCGCTGTGGACACAGAAGACGTCGACGTGATTTTGCTCGACTACTTTCTGCCAGGGTTAAGCGGCCTGGATGCTATCGCCAACTTAAAGGCGCGTTGGCCTTGGGCGGCCATCGTCGTGCTGACCGGGCAAGGCGACGAAAGCGTCGCCAAGCAGGCAATTCAGATGGGCGCGGTCGATTACATGTCCAAAAAAAAGCTCACTCGAGAGAGCCTTTGGCGGGTGATCGAAAACGGTGTAGAGCTAGCCTTCATGCGTTGGCGGCTCGAGCAGCAGCGAGAAGAGCTTTCGCAATTCGCCGAAATGATGCTCCATGATTTCAAAGCGCCCGTGCGTGCCCTCCTATTCACCAGCGAAGAGATCTCAGAAGGGTTAGACCGCGCAGACGACACATCGCTGCGCGAAGACGTTGATCTGATCCAACGTACCGCACGGCAAATGCGCGATCTGCTGAGCGCTTTGTCTGATCATGTCCGCCATGATCACGATAATCTTGGCAACCAAGTGAACCTTGCCGATGCAGTGGCCACGGCACAGGCCGTGCTATCGTGCGAACTCAAGGATCTCTCCGCCCAGGTGGAATGCGATCTGCAAGCCCCGGATTTTCAGGGAAGTCCCGCGCAAATCGCACAGGTGATGCAAAACGTCATCGGAAACGCTCTTAAATACCGGTCGGACGCTGTGCCACCGCACATCAAGGTCGAAAGCCGCTCTGGCCCGCATGATAGCGTGGAGATCATCATCTCCGACAACGGGATTGGTATTGCACCGGAATACCATAAAGTCGTCTTCGAGCCGTTTCGTCGAGGACCGGCCACGCATGGTCAACGTGGATCCGGTCTCGGATTGGCAACCTGTCGTCGCATCGTTCGCCGTCACGGGGGGCGCATCTGGTGCGAAGAAAGCGCGCTCGGCGGAACCGCCATCCACATGGAGGTCGCGCGTGAGGCGAGATCAGCGGACCGTCGGATCAGTGGCGCGCAGTTGCGTATGCTAGCGGTGGAAGCCGCTCGGCCTGAGCGTCAGCCAGTTCTCAGAAGGCTGCTCAAGTAGCGCCCCCAATCGGGTGTTTGGGCGCGGAACCAAAAACCGGCAAAGCCCACTCCGGCCTCCGCCGATCTCCGTTATGCTTCAATCTCAGGCCGCCGCAACGTTAACGTCAATCTCGCTGTGCATAGGCTTTTCGTTGGCCGCGCGAAATAATCGAGAGCGTGCAATCCCACCAATATGCCATGTTTCGTTGACCCGCCTTGCCGCCGCGAACTGAGATCACATCACCGAACAATGCTCCAGCACTGATTTTCCCTCTTTGCTAGGCTGTCAGGCGGAACCTCCCATAAGGTATGCCTGAGTGCGTGCTACATCTCCGCCTGTTTGAGACCTTAGGCGCCCACGGCTTCACAGCCGATAAGGGCCCGAGAGGTACCCTTCGTAGCCGCCCGTAAAGACCTGAATCGCAGATCAATTCAAGCAAATGGATGGCTCCCAAAGCAGGTCAGGCCCTGCGCAGGTGCCACGCGCCCTTTTCTGCTAAGCTATAATCAGCTGTGGCAAACCCGCCCTATCGATCCTCCGCTTGCCTGTATTTCGCGCGAGCCGCCTGCCAATTCAGCCTTTCCAATTAGACGGCGAGCGGAGATCAGAGGCGATATATCCAAAGAATGTGCATGATTAGGGCCAGATTGCCTTAACGATTGCTCACCGCCGCACCACCTTCCACGCTCTTTCGGCATGCCAGGACTAGACGCGTCACGCGATTGGCGCCACTGTGTTCCCTGGCCTCAGCCATCGTCAACGAAAGCCCGAAACCATCGGGTTGGGAGCAACAGGGAGATTGCCTAAATGACCCTCAAATCAAAACTCTGCGCCTCGGTCGCCGGATTTGCGGCGCTGATCTCGGCGCATGCGGCCAACGCCGCCGACGAAATCACCGTCGCCTATTTCCTCGAATGGCCGATGCCGTTCCAGTTCGCCAAAGTCCAAGGCATGTACGAAGAAGCCTTGGGCATCCCGATCAACTGGGTGTCGTTCGACACTGGAACCGCAATGTCAGCCGCAATGGCTTCGGGCGATGTTCAAATTTCGGTCAGCCAAGGGATGCCGCCCTTCGTCGTCGCCGCGTCGGCCGGTCAAGACCTGCAGATCCTCGACGTCGCCGTGAGCTACTCTGAGAACGACAATTGCGTGGTTGCAGAGGCTCTGGAAATTGACGCCATGAATGCCGGCGATCTGGAAGGCCGCACCGTGGGCGTGCCGATCGGCACCGCGGCGCATTTCGGCTTCCTCAGCCAGATGGCACATTTCGGGGTGGACATTTCCACCATGGAGATCGTCGACATGGCGCCGCCCGATGGCGCAGCAGCCTTCGCGCAAGGCTCGCTCGACATGGTCTGCGGCTGGGGTGGCGCACTGCGCCGCATGCTCGAGCACGGCAACACATTGCTGACCGGCGCCGAAAAAGAGGAGCTCGGGATCCTCGTCTTTGACGTGACCACCGCCCCGGCCGAGTTCGTCGCAGAAGAGCCCGAGCTGGTCGCTGCCTTCCTCGAAGTCACGGCCAACGCCAATGAGATGTGGAACTCGGGCGAGAACACCGCCGAAATGCTTCCGGTGATTGCGCAAGACGCCGGTATGGATGAGGCGGCTGCCGAGGCGACACTGGCCACCTTCGTCTTCCCGTCGGTCAGCGAGCAGCTTTCGGAAGCGTGGCTGGGCGGCAATGTCGGTGCCTACATGACTGGCGTGGCCCAGGTGTTCCTCGACGCCGGAAACATCGACAGCGCGCGTGACAGCTATGACGCCGCCGTCAACACCGACCCGTTGAGCACGCTCGACAGCATGTAAAAACCACTCGGTCCGGGCGCTTGATCGCGCCCGGGCCAAACCATAGCGCATGGGGGATCGAGCGTGTCAGATCTAAACATCAATGCCATCTCCATGCGGTTTGAGCTGCCCAATGGTGACGCCGTGCAGGCGCTCAAAGATGTGTCGCTCACCCTGAAACAGGGCGAGTTGATGAGCGTTCTGGGCCCCTCGGGCTGTGGCAAGACCACGCTTTTGAATATCGTCGCGGGATTTCTCGCTCCGACCGAGGGCAACATTGAGATCAACGGGCACAGCGTAGAAGGACCGGCGGCCGAGCGCGGCATGGTCTTTCAAAAAGGCGCGCTGTTTGAATGGATGAGCGTGCGGGACAATGTCGAGTTCGGGCCCCGCATGGCCGGTAAGGCCCTGGGCGCCCGCCGCGAGATCTCCGATCATCTGCTCGAAATCGTGGGCCTGCAGGACTTCAAGGACAAGGCGATATACGAGCTTTCGGGCGGCATGCAGCAGCGCGTCGCGCTGGCCCGCTGCCTTGCCAATGAGCCGGACGTCATTTTGATGGACGAGCCGCTGGGCGCGCTCGACGCGCTGACCCGTGAAAAGATGCAAGGCCTGGTCCTCAAGCTTTGGAAAGAGACCGGCAAGACCATCATCCTGATCACCCACTCGGTCGAGGAGGCGCTCTTGCTTGGTGAGCGCCTGGTAGTCATGGCCCCGCGTCCCGGCCGCATCCACCGCGAATACCAGCTCCCCTTCGCCGAAATCGGCGTCAACGCCGACCTGCGAGAGGTCAAAAAAGATCCGCGCTTTGCCGAACGTCGCGATGAGATCTTGTCGATGATCTGGGAAATGGAAGAGGAAATTATGGGTCGCGTGGAGGCTGCGCAATGATCGTCCTGTTGATCTATATCGCGCTGTTCGTCGGCGCGTTCTTCGCCGTTCAATTCGTGCGTCGTGGGCTTGAAGCGCGTCAGGATTTCACCTCGCTCAAGACGGTGACCTTTGGCGATGAAAGCGCGGTGACACCGGACCGCACAGCCTCGATCATCTCGGTCGTAGCGGTTTTCGTCATATGGGGCGCCTTTACCAATTCGGCGCTCGTGCCCTTTCACATGCCGGGGCCGTTTACCGGCACGACCGAGTTTACCTACACCGCTCAGAACGCGGCCGGCGAGACGGATGAGGCCACCGTCACGGTCGAGGTCTTCCCCGTTGGCCAGGAAGCCGACGCACCCGAGATCGAGCCGGGAGATGGCTTCGCCGCCAATGACAGTGACGCTGTGCAGCAATGGCGCTCGACCCTTGTACGGATCAAACGCAATGATGAAGGCGGCGATGCGGACGACTATCGGGTTATCGCCGTGGACGGCGAGCCGATCGATTTCGGTGAACGCGCGCGCGTGGCCGACGGTCGCGTGACCCTGACCGAGCGTGGTTCGCTCAACTTCGTGCCCGCCCGAGGTATGCAGATGGAGCCGCTCTACCTGCCCTCGCCCGAGGCTGTGGTGGCCCGGCTCTGGGAGATCGCAAGCGAGGGCTATCAGAACACGCCCCTGTGGGAGCATCTTGGTATGTCGCTTTTCCGCGTCGTGGCAGGATTTTTCTTCGGCGCATTGATCGGCATCCCGCTGGGCTACGCCATGGGCCTGTCGGGCTGGTTCCGCGGCTGGTTCGATCCCATCGTCGAGTTTATGCGCCCGGTTCCGCCCCTGGCGCTGATCCCGCTCGTGATCATCTGGTTCGGCATCGACGAACAGGGCAAGGTCGTTTTGCTGTTCCTCGCGGCACTCTGGATCATGACCATAGGCGCGCGCGCCGGTGTCTCCGGTGTAAATATCTCAAAGATCCATGCCGCCTACAGCCTCGGCGCCTCCAAATGGCAGATCTTGCGCTATGTGATTGTGCCCAATTCCCTGCCGGAGATCTTCACCGCCGCGCGCGTGGCTATGGGTGTCTGCTGGGGCACAGTTGTGGCCGCTGAGCTCGTCGCCGCCCAAGAGGGCGCGGGCATGATGATCATTGCTGCCTCGCGCTTTCAGCTCACCGATATCGTGATCCTCGGCATCGTTCTGATCGGCATCATCGGCTACGGCATCGATATTCTGATGCGGATGGCCGAGAATTACCTTGTGCCGTGGAAGGGCCGCTCCTAAGAAATCTCCAGCGTTTTCAGCTGCCAAGCGCCCTTTGCGGCGCTTCCGGCGCCCTTTGGCCCCGTTTCCGGCCCGGGCGCGTCAAAAAATAGCCTAACTGCTCACCATTTGATCGTGATAGTTTCGCTTTCGTGGACGGTTCTTTTTTTGAACCGGCCGGTTCGCTGAGCCGACCGATACGCACATGCGGATAAAAAAACGCGCCCTTCGGATCAGGCCGGATGTGCGCAAAAGTCGATATGGAGACGATTAGATGAAAAAACTTTTGGCAGTGGCCGCCGTTCTGTCCAGCGGCTTTATGGCAGTTCCGGCCGCGGCTTGCCCGGATTGGCAGTATAGCGGGCGTTCGAACCTGGGCACTCTGGGTGGACAGTTCCTCTATACGCCGCGCTATTGGAGCGTCGTGGCCGGTGGCAACGTCAACCTGGCCAACTGCGCAGCACCCGGCACTGGCTATGTCATCAGCCAGCCGGACTTTGAGTTCACCTTCAACAATGATGGTGGCTACAACCGTCTCGAGTTGAGCGTTCAGGCAAGCTGCGACACCGTCCTGCTGGTCAATGACGCCAACGGCAACTGGCATTTCAACGACGACACCAACGGTCTTCAGCCCCAGGTTAACGTCTTTGGCGCGCCATCGGGTGTCTATGACGTCTGGATCGGCACCTACGGCTCGGGCAACTGCCAGGCCTCGCTCGAACTTGAGACCTGGTACTAATCCACTGCCCTCCGAGCGTCTGAAAAACAGCCCCGCATCACCTGATGCGGGGCTTTTGATTTGGCTGTCTAGACAATCACGCTTGCTTTTGCTGCCGCCGGGGCGTCAACCTCGCGAATGCTGTCTCTCGCCCTTAGAAATGCGCGTATCGTGACGCCGAAAGGTGTGATCGAGGGCGACTTAGGCATCGAAAACGGCCAGATCACCCATGTAGGTCAGGTCGGGCCGGCTCAGCAGGATGTCGATCTCGTGGGCCACTGGCTGATGCCGGGCGGTGTCGATCCGCACGCCCATATCGAGCAGATGTCGGGCATGGGGCTTTTGAACGCCGACACGTTTGAGACCGCTACACGCTCGGCCTTGATGGGCGGCACAACTTCGGTGATCTCCTTCGCCGCCCAGCGTCACGGCGAGAGCATCGCGCGCAGGGTCGCCGATTACAGCACCCGGGCGGCGCGCGGTGCGATGACAGATTATGCCTTTCATTTGATCGTCAGCGATCCCCACGTGCCAGATTTCGCGTCCGAGCTGCGCGCGTTGATTGAGGCGGGGCACCGCTCGCTGAAGCTCTTCACGACCTACCTCATCAAGCTCGACGATCCCGATATCCTGATGGTCATGGGAAAGGCCCGCGATCACGGCGCGCTCACTTGCGTGCATGCCGAAAACGACGCGCTGATCGGCCTGGCAAAACGCCGCCTGCTGGCTGAGGGCAAGCGACTGCCCAAGCACCACGCTGAAAGCCATCCGCGCCTGGCCGAGATTGAGGCGGTCGAGCGGCTTTGCCATTTCGCCGAATATTTGGGCTCACAGGTGATGCTGTTTCATATCTCTACGGCGGAGGCGGCCGAGACGGTGCGGGCAGCGAAGATGCGCGGCGTGCCGATCTGGGCCGAAACCTGCCCGCATTACCTCATGATGACCGAAGAGATCCTCGATCAGCCAGACGGCGGCAAATGGATGTGCTCCCCGCCGCAACGTACGGCGCAGGATCAAGCCGCGCTATGGGCGGCGCTGGCGGACGGCACGCTCGATCTGGTCTCGTCCGATCACGCGCCCTTCCGCTACGACGAAACCGGCAAACTGGCCGCTGGGCCCGGCGCCGGTTTTCCCGAGATCGCCAACGGCATGCCCGGGCTCGAGACGCGCCTGCCGCTCATGTTTCACGCGATGGTCACAGAGGATCGCGGTGGGCCAGAGGCCTTCGCCCGGCTCACATCAACGGCGCCCGCCGACGTCTACGGTCTGCCCGGCAAGGGCCGGATCGAAGAGGGCGCTGATGCAGATCTGGTCGCTTGGAACCCGGAGCGCAGCCATCTTTACGGGGCTGACGATCTCAACGACAATGTCGGCTATAACCCCTGGGTGGGCACGCAAGTTCGGGGCTGGCCGGAGCGGGTTTGGCTGCGTGGGACCTGCGTGGTCGACGGCGGGAAATGTCTGGCGCGGCCCGGCCAAGGCCAGTGGCTTGAACGCCCGCGCCCGCACTAAAGGAGAGCTGGCCCATGCCCCCGCCCGACATGGAAAACACCCTCGCGATCACCTTTTTCTACTACCGCGATCTCCCCACAGCGATGCGGTTCTACGAGGACGTTATCGGCCTGAAGCTCGCTATTGATCAGGGCTGGTGCAAGATCTACCGGGTGGCGAACGGCGCCCATATCGGCCTTGTGGATGAGAGCCGTGGCATGAACAAATGGCAGCCCATAAAGCCCGTGCAGTTCTGCATCCGCGTCCCCGATGTTGATGCTTGGTACGCCTATGCCCAAGACGAAAAGCTGTCCGGCCTGTCCGAGCTATTCGTGGCTGATGAGATCGGCATCCGCGCCTTCGTTTTCGACGACCCCGAGGGCTATCAGATCGAGATCCAGTCCGCGACGCGGCCCGGCGCCTGACCTTTGGCCCTCATCGTCATCAATCCCAATTCCTCCCGTGAGGTCAGCCGGGGTATCGCCGAGGCACTCACCCCCTTCGCGCGTTTCGGCACCGAGATCCGCGTGCTCACCCTGGCCGAAGGCCCGCCCGGTATCGAAAGCCAGCGCCAGGCCGATCTGACCATCGCGCCGATGCTGCGCCTCGCAGCCGCGCAAAAGGAGGCGCAGGGCTTTGTCATCGCCTGTTTCGGCGATCCCGGCCTGCACGCCCTGCGCGATCAGACCCCGCTTCCGGTGGTGGGCATCCAAGAGGCCGGCGTCCTTCAGGCCCTGTCGCTTGGTCAGCGCTTTGGCGTGATCGCCATCCTGCCCGCCTCCATCCCACGCCATCTCAGGGCGTTTGGTGCCATGGGCGTGACTGACCGGCTCGCCGGAGACCGGGCGCTGGGTCTCGGCGTGGCCGATCTGGCCCGCGAAGATACAACGCGGGCGGCAATGATCCGCACGGCGCAAACTCTGCGCGATGTCGACGGCGCCGATGTGCTGGTGCTGGGCTGTGCGGGCATGGCGCGATATCGCAGAGTGCTGGAGGAGGCCGTGGGCTTGCCCGTGGTCGAGCCCTGCCAAGCCGCCACTGCCCTTGCGCTCGGACAAATTGCGGTGCAGCAAACCCGGGCGCCTCCCGTACGCATTTAGGTGGCGCGAACCGGCCCAGCTGAAGGAGGGACAGCAATGCTTGATGAAACCGCCAAAGGCGTCTTCACCATCGCTTGCACGCCGTTTCTGCCCGATGGCGCGCTCGATCTGCAAAGCGTCGACCGGATGGTGGATTTCTACCTCGAGAAAGGCGCGACCGGCCTGACTATTCTGGGCATGATGGGGGAGGCGGGCAAGCTCTCGGCCGAGGAGGCCCTGCAGGTTGTCGAACGCGTCACTGCGCGGGCGCCCGTGCCAATCGTCGTCGGTGTCTCAGCGCCGGGTTTCGCTGCGATGGGCGCGCTGGCCCGCGCTTCGATGGACAAGGGCGCCGCGGGCGTCATGGTTGCCCCGCCCAGCAGCCTCAAGACCGACGGCCAGATCGTCAGCTACTATCACAACACCGCCGAAACCCTTGGCGAGATCCCGTTCGTGCTGCAAGATTTTCCACTCGTGACCGACGTGGTCGTGCCCGTCGATGTTATCCTCAAGATCGTCGAAGATTGCCCCACCTGCGTGATGCTCAAGCACGAAGATTGGCCCGGTCTCGACAAGATCAGCGCACTGCGCAAAGCCTCCGATGCGGGCGCGCGGCGCATCTCGATACTATGCGGCAATGGCGGTCTCTTTCTTCTAGAAGAAATGCTGCGCGGGGCCGATGGCGCGATGACCGGCTTCTCTTTCCCCGAAATGATGGCCGATGTGGTCTCCGCGGCGAATGCCGGCGAGATCGACCGCGCCCGCGATCTTTTTGACGCCTACATGCCCTTCATCCGCTACGAGGCGCAGCCCGGGATGGGGCTTGCCATCCGCAAGCATGTCCTGGCTGAGCGCGGCGCCATCGCCCATGCGACTTTGCGCAAACCCGGCGGAAGCCTCAACGCTGCCGCCCAGGCCGAGGTCGCGGCACTTCTCGCCCGGCAAGAGGCGCGCTTGGCCGATCTGGGCTGATGCGGGTTCTGGTCCAAGCGCCGGACCCCGCGCCCCTGGCCGCCCAACTCAGCGCCGCCTTCCCGGCCATCGACGCTCACCAATGCGCCAATTACATCGACCTGCCGCGCCTCCTGTCAGAGCTGCGGCCCGACGCGGTCTGTTCAATGCGCTACGCGGGCACGGGCCCGTTTCCGGCCGCCGCCCTGACCGGCCCGGACGGGCCGCGTTGGCTCGCCAGTGCCGGGGTGGGCGTCGATCACCTGGGCAGCTGGGATCCCGCCCGCCTGACCGTCACCAATGCCGCCGGTATCGCCGCGCCCGTGATGGCCGAGTTCATCCTGGGCGGCTTTCTCCATTTCACCCTCGATCACACCGGACTGATCGCCGACAAGGCCGCCCGGCTATGGCGCGCCGACCGTCTGGTGCGCGCGCTCCATGGCGCCACGCTCCTGATTGTGGGCCTTGGGTCGACCGGCCAAGCCCTGGCCACCCGTGCAAAAGCCTTGGGCATGCGCGTCATCGGCACTCGCGCGCGGCCCCAGCCCATGGAGGGCATCGACCGGGTCTTTGCCGCTGAAGACCTACCGCAAGCCTTGCCGCAGGCGGATTTCATCGCCGTCTGCGTCCCCCTCACGCCCGCCACGCGCGGCTTGATCGGCGCGGCAGAGATTGCCCGGATGCGGCCCAGCGCTGTCTTTGCCGATGTCTCGCGCGGCGGCGTGACGGACCAGGCCGCGTTGCTCGACGCGCTTAACTCGGGCCATGTCGCGGGCGCGGTGCTCGATGTCTTCGAAACCGAGCCGCTCCCACCCGAAAGCCCACTCTGGCAGGCGCCCAACACGCTCATTTCACTCCATGCCTCGGCGGTGTTCGATGGCTGGCAAGACGCCTCCTTCGGCCTCTTCCTCGACAATTTCGCCCGCTTCACCAAGGGTCAGCCGCTTTTGAATGTCGTCGATCCGGAGCGCGGCTATTGACCCGTTCCACCGTCTGGATCCCCATGCCGGACGGCACGCGCCTTGCCGCCGATCTCTGGGCGGCAGAGCGCGATAGCCTCGCGCCGACCATCCTCGAAGCGCTCCCTTATCGCCGCCGCGACGGCACCGCTGCGCGTGACCTCTCGGTTTATCCTCACCTCGCCAAACGCGGCTTCGCGGGCCTGCGCGTCGATCTGCGCGGAACCGGCGATAGCGAGGGCACGTTCGACGACGAATATTCCGAGACCGAGCTCAGCGATATCGAAGCGGTGATCGCCTGGATCGCGGCGCAACCTTGGTCAAACGGGCGCGTTGGGATGATGGGCATCTCCTGGGGCGGCTTCAACGCGCTTCAGGTCGCCGCCCGCGCGCCCGCGCCGCTGGGGGCCGTCATCTCCATCGCCTCGACCACCGACCGCTTCGCCGATGACATCCACTTCAAGGGCGGCGCGATGCTGTCGGCCAATCTCTACTGGGCCACGCAGATGCTCGGCCGCGCGGCACTCCCGCCTGATGCGGCGGTCGTGGGCGAGGCCTGGCGCGATCAATGGCGCGCCCGGCTCGAGGCGCTCGAGCCGCTGCATTTCCGCTGGTTTCAGGAACAGCGGCGCGGACCCTACTGGCAACGCGGCTCGATCTGCGAGGACTATGCCGCGCTTCAGGCGCAAACGCTTCTGATCGCGGGCTGGGCGGATGGCTATCGCAACACGCCCTGGAAAGGTCTGGAGGGTCTGGGCGATCGGGCGCGGGCGATCACTGGTCCATGGGTACATCTCTATCCGCATTTCGCCACGCCCGCCCCAAGGCTCGACTATATCGCCGAGGCCGAGGCCTGGTTTGGCCGCTGGCTCGATGACCGGCCCGCGCCGGATCTGCCCGCCCACAGGCTTTATTTATCCGAGGCCGTGCGCCCCGAGGACCGCCGCCATGAGCCCGGCCGTTGGATCGCGCTCGGCGCGGCACGTCCCGCGCACCGGCTCTATCCCAGCGGCAACCGCCTGCACGACGCGCCACAGCCCCAGACGCAGGTCCCGTTGCGCAGCCCACGCGATTGCGGCCTGGCGGGGGGCGAGTATTTCACCCAAGGCGGGGCGGAGGATCTGCCCGGCGATCAGCGCGCCGACGATGGCAAATCGCTCTGCTTCGATCTGCCGGTGGGGTCTTCGCTTGATATTATCGGGGAGCCGGTCCTGCGCCTGACCCTCGCCCTCGACGCGCCGCAGGGCAACCTGATTGCGCGGCTTTGCGATGTGCATCCCGATGGCACAAGCCACCGGATCAGCCTTGGCGTTCTGAACCTCAGCCACCGCGCGGGTTCGTCTCAACCCAGGACGATGGTGCCGGGTCAGCCCGAAGAGATCACGCTCACGCTTGACGCAACGGCCTATCGCCTGCGCCCGGGCCACCGCCTGCGCCTCGCGCTCAGCACGCAGTATTTCCCCCTTGTGATCCCGCCGCCCACGGAGGTCACTGCGACGCTGAACCTGGGCCAAGCGGTGCTGGAGCTGCCGCAGTATGACTTCACCGAGACGCAAGTGCCGGAGCCAGAGGCGGACACGCTGCCCCAGTTCGAGATTTTGCGTGAGGGCGATGAATTGCACCACTCTCTAAAAGACGGCACGAGTTTCGATAAGACGATTGGTCCAAAGTTTCGCCATCCCGAAAACGGTTTGCAATGGCAGGTCTCGAGGTATCGCCAATATGCTAATAGTCCCGGGGGCCGTTACGAATTCAATGGTTTCGAGACCTATGGAAGTACGATCCAACGCGATGACAACGTGACGGCTGTCCGCGCAGAGGCACAGCTTATCGGCAAGGAACAGACTTGGGATTTTTGGATCCGTTTGATCTGTTTCGAAGATCGCGAACGTGTCTTTCGAAAGTTTTGGAAACGGTCCATCCCCCGCGATCATGTTTAAGCGCATCGCTATCGCGGGATTTCAGCACGAGAGCAATTCCTTCGCCCCGAACCCTGCGACGCTCGCCGATTTTGAGCGCGCTGATAGCTGGCCCGGCATGCTGCGCGGACCTGAAGTCACCCGAGGCACGCGCGGCCTCAACCTGCCAATAGCGGGGTTCATCGAGGCGGCGGAGGCGGAGCTGGTCCCGATCCTATGGTGCGCGGCGGAGCCTTCGGGGCCGGTCACAACCCAGGCCTTCGACGCCATCGCAGCCGAGATCATGAACGGCGTTCAAAAGGCCCAGGTCGACGCGATCTATCTCGATTTGCACGGCGCGATGATCACCGAGGACCACCTGGATGGGGAGGGGGAGCTTTTGCGGCGCATCCGCGAGGTCGCGCCCGAGACCCCCATCGCCATCAGCCTCGATCTGCATGCCAACTTGAGCCCCGACTTGGTGGCCTTGGCTGATGTGATCACGATCTACCGCACGTATCCCCATCTCGACATGGCCGAGACCGGGGCGCGGGCATGGCGGCGGTTGTTGAACGACGTTCATAAGGCGGCCAGCTTCCGCCGTGCCGACTACATCCTGCCGCTCCATTGCCAATGGACGGGGGCTGAGCCCACCGCGTCGCTGTATCGCATGGCCGAGGAGCTCGATGCAGAGCTGGCCCTGGGCTTCAGCGCGGGCGACACGCCCTATACCTCGGTGAGCCTTGTGGCTTACCATGATGACCCATTCCAGGCCGAGCGCAATGCCCAGGATCTTCTGAACGCCGTTCAGAGGGCCGAAAGTCGGTGTAATCCAAACCTGCCGAGCGCGGCAGCGGCGGTGGCCCAGGCGATGGCCCTACAGCCGGGCAAGCCGGTGATCCTTGCAGATGTGGAGGACAATGCCGGAGGTGGCGGCTCAGCTGATACGGTTGGTCTGCTCCGCGCCATGGTTGAGGCTGGCGTCGAAGGCGCGCTTTTGGGTGTGCTTTGCGATCCGGCGGCGGCTTTGCAAGCGCATGCAAAAGGCGTCGGCGCCCGCTTTGAGACGAGCCTCGGCGGGCGCTCGGGCCTGCCGGGCGAGGCGCCCTTCGAGACGCGCGTCGAAGTTGCGGCACTCAGCGACGGGCGCGTAGCCTATGAGGGCGAGATGTATGGTGGCGGGCTGGCCGAGATCGGGCCCACAGCGCTTTTGCGCATCGCTCAACCGGGACTTGAGCTGCGCGTCGTGGTCAGCTCTGAGCGCACGCAATGCTTGGACCGGGCCTTCTTTCGCCATCTGGGCGCTGAGCCGGAGGAGGCCGCGATCATCGGGGTCAAATCGACCGTGCATTACCGCGCGGATTTTGACCCGATCGCGCAGGCAACGATCCCCTGCCGCGCGCCCGGCCTGCTCAGTTCACGGCCCCAAGACGCCCAATATCGCAACCTGAGACCGGGTGTTCGCCTCGGCCCAAACGGCCCGCTTTTTTAGGGGTGAGCCGGGTCGCCGCGGTGATCGGACCCTGAAAACCTTGGCCAAACACAAAGATTTTCGTTGCTATTCCCCGCTATCCTTGGTCCCTTTCGTTAACAACCAACGCAAAACGAATAAGAACGACCACAGCGGAGGAAGCTATGTCGAAAATCACTCACAATGTTGGCGTCAGTCGTCGCGGCGTGCTCAAGGGCGGAACAGCCCTGGGCGCAGCAGCGCTCGTCACGCCCTGGGGCACAGAACTACGCGCGCAAAGCGCACCGCAGCGCGGCGGCACCCTGCGCATGGCGACGGCGCACGGCTCGTCCACGGACTCGCTCGATCCGGGGTCGTGGGAAGCGGATTTCATGATCTTCCAGGCGCATACGCGCAACAACTACCTGACCGAGATCGCCGCAGATGGCGCGCTGGTGCCGGAACTGGCGACCGAATGGGAAGCCTCGCCCGATGCCAAAGTTTGGACCTTTGCGATCCGTCCTGGGGTGGAGTTCCATTCCGGTCACACCTTGGTGCCCGAGGACGTCGTGGCCTCGATCAACCACCACCGCGGTGAGGATTCGACCTCGGCCGCAGCCCCGCTGGTCAGCGACATCACCGACATCTCGGTCGACGGCGCGAATGTGGTCTTCACGCTCGCCAACGGCAACGCGGACTTCCCGTTCGTTCTGTCGGATTACCACCTGCCGATCCTGCCCGCGCAGGCCGATGGCACCATCGATGCGATGACCACCGATGGCTGCGGCCCGTTCCGCATCGACGAGATCGAGTTCGGTGTCGCCGCGCGCTACAGCCGCCACGAGAACTATTGGAAAGAGGGTCTGCCCTATTTCGACGCGCTCGAGCAGATCGTCATCTTCGACGATGCCGCCCGTCAGAACGCGCTCATTTCGGGCGAGGTCGACTATATCGGAACGGCGGACCTGAACACGGTTCACCTGCTCGAGCGGGCGCCAGGCATCAACGTGCTCTCGGTGACCGGCACGCAGCATTACGGCCTACCGATGGACACGCGCGCAGCCCCGTTTGATGACGTGAACATCCGTCAAGCGCTCAAGTTTGCGATCAACCGTCAGCAGATGGTCGACACGATCCTCAACGGCTTTGGCTCGCTGGGCAATGACCACCCGATCGGCCCGACGCAACAGTTCTACAACACCGAGCTGGCGCAGCGGGAATACGACCCAGATCAGGCGCGCTTCCACCTTCAGCAAGCGGGGCTTGAGAGCTTGGATGTCGATATCCACCTGGCCGATGCGGCTTTTGCAGGCGCGCTCGACGCCGGCGTTCTCTTCGCCGAAAGCGCGGCGGCTGCGGGCATCAACCTCAACGTGGTGCGTGAGCCCAACGACGGCTATTGGTCCAATGTCTGGATGCAAAAGCCCTTCGCCGGGACCTATTGGGGCGGTCGCCCGACAGCGGATTGGATGTTCGCCACGGCCTATGCCGAAGGTGTGCCCTGGAACGAGACCTATTGGAGCCATACCCGCTTCAATGAGCTTCTGATCCAGGCCCGGTCCGAGCTTGATCCGGCGCTGCGTGAGCAGATGTATTTCGAGATGCAGCAGATCGTGTCCGAAGAAGGTGGGATCATCATCCCGATGTTCGCCAACTATGTCGGCGCCTATTCCGACAGCCTGGGCGTGCCGGAGGTTGTCGCCGGGAACTGGCGCAATGACGGCCACCGCCTCGGCGAACGCTGGTGGTTCAACGCCTAAAGCACCTTTCACCCCCGGGCGGCATGGATCGCCCGGGGGTTTCTCTTGGCCAGGCCCCGGGCGCGCGACGGCGCCGCATAGAGGGCACGCCGCAGGCCTTACCAAGCGGCAAAAGGGGACGTTATGGGACATATCTGGAGCATGATCGGCCAGCGCCTCGCGCTCGGCGTGCTGACATTGTTTATCGTGTCACTGCTGATTTTTCTGGGCACCGAGCTTTTGCCCGGCGATTTCGCGCAAGAGATCCTGGGACAATCGGCGACGCCCGAGACGGTGGCGGCCCTGCGTGAGCAGCTTGGCCTCAACGAGCCCCTGGTGACGCGCTATTTCGGCTGGCTCACGGATGTGCTGCGCGGCGATCTGGGCGAGAGCCTGGCCAATGGCAATTCCGTCTCTGATCTTATCGGGCGGCGCTTGGGCAATACGCTCTCCCTGGCGCTATATGCTGCGGCCATCGCCGTGCCGTTGTCTCTGACCCTGGGCATTCTGGCCGCGCTCTTTCGTAACTCGTTTTTTGACCGCTTCGCCAACGCCTCTGCGCTCACCTCGATCTCGTTTCCTGAGTTTTTCGTGGCCTATATCCTGATATTCTTTTTGGCCGGTGCGGGCGGGATGTTCCCGCCGATCTCGAACTTTCGCGGCGATCCCACAATCAGCGAGTACCTCTACCGCGCCTTCTTGCCCGCGCTGACCCTGACACTCGTGGTCACCGCACATATGATGCGGATGACGCGAGCCGCGATCATCAACCTTTTGGCCAGCCCCTATATCGAGATGGCGCGCCTGAAGGGCATGCCGCCGATGCGGATCATCGTCAAACACGCCCTGCCGAATGCGCTGGCGCCGATCATCAATGTGGTGGCGCTGAACCTGGCTTATCTGATCACCGGGGTGGTCGTGGTCGAGGTGGTGTTCGTCTATCCCGGCTTGGGCCAGCTGATGGTCGACAGCGTGGCCTCGCGCGATATGCCGGTGGTGCAGGGCATCGCGCTGGTGTTCGCGGCGGCGTACGTCCTTTTAAACCTGACCGCGGATGTGCTGGCCACGCTCAGCAACCCCCGCCTGGTCCATAAGCGATAGGGGGCGGGGCGATGCAAAACGTGATGTCCAATGTCTGGGTGCTGGCGCTGTCGGGTCTGTCGATCCTGGTGGTGGCGTTGAATATGGGCCTATCGATCGACCTGTTCGGCTTTCTGGGCGGGTTCGGCGGCTTTTTGACCGGGCTTTTCACCGTCGGAGCCGTGATCGTTGTAGCGATGCTGGCGGGTTGGATCTTTCAGCAAGCGCTTTTGGCGATCAGCCCCAGGGGCATGGCCCGAGAGCTGCGCACTGCGCCGCTGACCGCGAGTTTCGGGATGCTGATGATCGTCATCTACATCCTTTTGGCCGTCTTCGCGCCGGTCATCGCGCCGTTTTCCGAGACTGAGGTGGTGGGGCCGGAATTTCTTTTTCCCGGTGACCGGGCAGAGTTTCTTCTGGGCACCGACCATCTGGGCCGCGATCTGCTCTCGCGCCTGATTTATGCCGCGCGCAATACGGTCGGTATTGCCTTCGTGACCACGGCTTTGGCCTTCATCTTGGGCTCTGTCCTAGGGCTCCTGGCGGCGGTTGTGGGCGGTTGGATGGACCAGGTGCTCAGCCGCGGGGTCGATGTTCTCATGGCGATCCCAGCGCTGATCTTTGCGTTGCTGCTACTGACCATCGTGGGCACCTCGATCATCAATATGATCCTGGTGATCGCGGTGATCGACGCCACGCGGGTCTATCGCCTGGCCCGCGCGGTCGCGATGAACATCGTGGTGATGGATTATGTCGAGGCCGCGCGCCTGCGCGGCGAAGGGCTCTGGCGGCTGATTACGCGGGAGATCCTGCCCAACGCGATGGCGCCCCTGGTGGCGGAGTTCGGGCTGCGCTTTTGCTTTGTCTTCCTGACCATCTCGGCGCTCAGCTTCCTCGGCCTAGGCATTCAGCCGCCCACGGCGGATTGGGGTTCGATGGTGAAAGATACAGCGACCATGATCTCGTTTGGGGCGATCACACCGCTTTTGCCCGCGGGCGCGATCGCGCTGCTGACTGTGAGCGTGAATTTCGTCGTCGACTGGCAATTGCACCGCGCCAGCGGTTTGAAGGAGTAACCCAATGGCAGAGATCGGCGATAACAAGGACGTCCTGCTGACAATGCGCGATCTGCGGATTGAGGGCCGCGCGGACGAGACCTGGAGCGAGATCGTCAAAGGCGTGGACCTGACGCTGCATCGCGGGGAGGTTCTGGGCCTTATTGGCGAGAGCGGCGCGGGCAAATCCACTATAGGACTGGCCGCGATGGGCTTCGCCCGGGATGGCTGTCGCATTTCGGGCGGGCAGATCCTGTTCGACGGCATCGACATGCGCAAAACCAGCGAGGCCGAGCGCCGCGCCATGCGGGGCAAGCGCATCGCCTATGTGGCGCAATCGGCGGCGGCAAGCTTTAACCCCTCCCACAAGCTGATCGATCAGTATTCCGAGACGCCCGTGCAGCACGGCGTCATGGGCCGGGGTGAAGCGCAAGGCGACGCGGTGGAGCTTTACCGGCGGATGCAGCTGCCCGATCCCGATGAGATCGGCTTTCGCTATCCCCACCAGGTCTCGGGCGGTCAGCTGCAGCGGGCGATGACGGCGATGGCGATGGCGTGTCGGCCCGATCTGATCATCTTCGATGAGCCGACCACAGCGCTTGATGTGACGACGCAGATCGAGGTGCTTTCGGCCATTCGCGATATCGTTGAACAATTCGACACGGCGGCGATTTATATTACCCACGACTTGGCCGTGGTGGCGCAGATGGCCGACAAGATCAAAGTCCTGCTCAAGGGCGAGGAGGTGGAGGAAAGCGACACGCGATCCATGCTCTCCAGCCCGAGCCAGGACTACACCAAATCGCTCTGGGCTGTGCGCAGCCATGCAAGGGCCGAACAACCGGCGGTGGAAGCGGGTGCGGTGCCGGTCGTCTCGGTGCGCGGGGTAACGGCGGGCTATGGCACGGTCGATGTGCTCAAGGACATCAATTTCGACATCCACGCCAAGCGGACCGTCGCGGTTGTGGGTGAGTCCGGGTCGGGCAAATCGACGACGGCGCGGGTGATCACCGGGCTGTTGCCGCCGCGCAAGGGCGACGTCTTGTTCAACGGCGCAACCTTGCCCGCCAATTACAAAGCGCGCACCCGCGATCAGTTGCGACAGGCGCAGATGATCTATCAAATGGCCGATACCGCTCTGAACCCCAAGCTGAAGATTCGCGATCTAATCGGGCGCCCGGCGCAAATGTATCTGGGCCTGAACGGCAAGGCGCTCGACACAAGGATCCGGGAGTTGCTCGATCTGATCGAATTGGAGCCCGATCAGTATATCGACCGGCTGCCCTCCGAGCTATCGGGCGGGCAAAAGCAGCGGATTGGTATTGCCCGGGCGCTCGCCGCGGAGCCGCAGTTTATCATTTGCGATGAAGTGACATCCGCCCTCGATCAGCTGGTGGCGGAAGGGATTTTGAAGCTTCTCGACAAGCTGCAGAGGGAGTTCAACCTGGCCTATATGTTCATCACCCATGACCTGGCGACGGTGAAAGCGATCGCCGATGAAGTGGTGGTGATGAAGGAGGGCGTGGTGGTGGAACAGGGCCCGAAATCCGACATGTTCCAGCCACCCCACGATCCCTATACCGAGTTGCTCTTGTCTTCGGTGCCGGAGATGGACCCGGATTGGCTGAGCGGTCTTCTGGCCGAGCGGGCGGCGAAAGCGAGCTAGTGGGACCTTGGGGGGGGCAGCGCCGTTAGCGCGCAACCCTTGGGGGGCAGCCCCGAAAAAGCGTGATACTTTTGGGGGGCCAGCCCCCCAAACCCCCCGGGATATTTGGACGATAAAGACGGCGAGAACGCCAGCGGGGCAGGCGGGCTGTCCGATGTGCTAGGTTTCAGGAGTTACCGCTCGAGCCGGATCGGTTGGCCATGGGGCGTGCGCTGGGCGGCCTTTTGCCAGGCGGATTTGGTGGCCTCGAGCGCCGCTCGGTCGGTAAAGCCTTTGGCGGTGATCAGAGTTTCCAGCGCGGCGAGCCAGTGCTCGTAATAGTCGCGCTGCTCGGGTCCGTGGATCTCAGCGGACAGGGCCTCGGTCCATTCGGGCCAAGTGAAAGCGTTTTGCGCCTCCAGGTGAACGACCATCGCGAAGGCCTGGGCGTGCCAGGGCTCCTCGAAGGGGCGCGCGTCGAGAGAGTTGGCGGTCTCGCCCGTCACAGCGCGGCCTCGAGATAGGGTTCCCAGAGATCGAGGGTGACGCTGTCAGCCTCAGACGCCTCCGGCCCCCAGAGCTCCCGGGCGGAAAAGCGGACCTGGTAGAGCCAAGCGGGGCTTTCGCCCTGGCCAAGAGCGTTGGTGTCGGGGAAGACGTGACAGCCATGCAGGCGCGTGATCACACCCGATTTGCCGCGCGCGTAGCGGGGCAGGCGGGTGTGGCTTTCGGGGTGGATGTTGCGTGCTTGGACCCTTTGGCCTTCGGCGAAGGCCGCGTCCTGGAACGCCGGGCGGTCAACGGGGCCGCCTCGGGCCAGGGTGGCGGGCACATCTCTGGCGGTGAGGCAGCCTTTGACCGGGGCGGGTGGGATCTCCATCTTGCCGCGCGCAAGCTCCTCCTCCGTGACCATTCCGCGAGCAAGCAGAAGCTTGCTCACCCCTTCCAGCCATATGCGATAATAGGGCCAGGAGAGGTAATCGGCCGGCGCCAGGCTTTCGCGCGAAAAACGCGATTGATCGAGGTTCCAGGCTCCGCATGCCCCCAACGCCACGACCATGCCCATCACGCGCGCCTCCCAGTCCGCTTTGTAATTGGGCGCGTCCTCGGCGCTGTCCTCTACGGGGCCGAAGCCCATCATTCCGCCCAGATCAGCGCCGCCATTCACGCCGCAGCCTCCGGCGCACGGGCCAATCCGGTGCCGATCATCGAATTGCGCGTAACCAACTCGCTCAAGGCCTCGGCGCTCCAACCCTCGGTGCCCTCGGGGCGTTCGGGCACCACGAGATAGCGCATCTCGGCTGTGGAATCGTGGACCTCGATGCGGGTTTCAGGCGGCAGGGTGAGCCCGAAATCGGCCAGGACGCCGCGCGGATCGATCACTGCGCGAGAGCGGAATGGGGGCGATTTGTACCAGGTCGGGGGCAGGCCAAGGACCGACCAGGGATAGCACGAGCACAAAGTGCAGACGACCAGGTGATGGGTGTCCGGGCTATTGAAGACGGCCTGCATATGCTCCCCCTGGCGCGAGGTGTAGCCCAGCGAATGGATCGCCGCGGTCGCGTCATCCTCAAGCCAGGCGCGATAGTCGGGCTCTGTCCAGGTCTTTGCCACGACATGGGCGCCGTTGCGCGGGCCGATCTCGGTCTCATAGGTCTCGACGATCGCATCGACCGCCGCTGGGTCGATATAGCCCTTTTGCGTCAAAAGGCTTTCGAGGGCGCGGACGCGGGCCTCGATATCGCTCATCTCGCTATGGTCATGGCCGTGATCGTCATGGGGCATAGCGCGATGGTGCCGTGGCGGACCTCAGCGCGCAAGGGCAAGCATCGCATCGAGGTCAAGATGCGCCTCGAGGTGCTGGGCCAGATCGTCGAGCACGGCCTCGACGGTCGCACCATAGCTCGCGGTGCTCGGCGCTCCGAGCCCCGCGAGGAAGGCCGCGCGGAAGGCGTCGCTTGTGAACATGCCGTGCAAATAGCTTCCGGTGACGCGGCCATCGGCGCTGATTGCGCCCTCGGGCTGACCATCTATGTCGGCAAAGGGGAGCGCGCGGTCCGGGCCGTCGCTTTGGCCGATATGGATCTCATAGCCCTCGAAGTCGGTGCCGCTGGCCCGGTGCGTGGCGCTGACCTGGCTCAGGCGCTTGTCCGGATGCATGACCGTGTCGACTGCCAACAGGCCAAGGCCCGGATCGCGGCCCGCCTTGCCTTCGATGCCGTGCGGGTCGTCGATGCTTTGGCCGAGCATTTGATAACCGCCACACATCCCCAGGATGTGGCCGCCGCGCCGGTGATGGGCCGCGAGGTCGATGTCCCAGCCCTGGGCGCGGAGAAAGGCGAGATCGCCGCGTGTGGATTTGCTGCCCGGGATGATCACCAGGTCGGCATCGCCCGGGATCGCGCGGCCGGGCTCGAGCATGGTGAGCCGCACACCCGGCTCCTGCGCCAGGGGGTCGAGATCGTCGAAATTGGCGATCCGGCTCAGGCGCAAGCAGACCACGTGGAGGCCCTCGGCGCGGTCGGGAGCGGCGATGTCCAGCGCGTCCTCGGCGGGCAGTTTCCAGCCATCGGCGAACCAGGGCAGGGTGCCAAAACCGGGCCAGCCGGTGCGCTGCTCGATCATGCGAAAGCCATCGTCGAAAAGGCTTGGGTCGCCGCGAAATTTGTTGATGAGAAAGCCGCCGATGAGCGCCGCATCTTCGGACGCGATCACCGCCTGGGTGCCGACGATCTGGGCGATGACGCCGCCTCGGTCGATATCGCCGATCAGCACGACGGGCACATCCGCCGCCGCGGCAAAGCCCATATTGGCGATATCGCCCGTGCGCAGATTGACCTCCGCTGGGCTGCCGGCGCCTTCGACCAGGACTAGATCGTAGTGCGATTTCAACCGGTTGAAACTTTCCAGAACGGGCGCCATCAGGCTGGGCTTGAGGGCTGCATAGTCCCGCGCCTTGACCGTGGCCCGGCGCTGGCCCTGCACGATCACTTGGCTGCCGGTCTCGCTTTCGGGCTTGAGCAGCACCGGGTTCATATCAGTATGCGGTGCGAGACCGGCGGCCAGCGCTTGGAGCGCCTGGGCGCGGCCGATCTCACCGCCGTCAACCGTGACGGCGGCGTTGTTGGACATATTCTGCGGCTTGAAGGGCGCCACGCTGAGCCCGCGCTTGACCGCAGCGCGACAGAGGCCTGCAACCAGCATGGACTTGCCGACATTCGAGCCGGTGCCCTGGAGCATCAGCGCCCGGCTCATCTTCCCCCGTTGTTGTCTTGGTAGGGCAGGAAGGCTTCGACGGCGGCGGTGGCGATGACGAGGGTTCTGCCGGTGTCGGGGTTGGTCACGTCGAGCCCGCCAAAGACCGCGCTGACCTCGGCCCGGCCGCGGGGGAGCTTGGCCGCGAGCGCCGCGCAATCGACCGCCGCGGGGTCTTGGACGCCGATGGTGACTTGCACGCGCATCTGGTCATGAGAGACGCCGGTGGCCTCGAAGAGGGGTATCGCCGAATGCCGGATCGCGTCTTCGATGGCGCGGGCGGCGGCCTTGGTATAGTCCTGGCCGTATTGGTCGTTGCCCATGCCCATCTCGATGATAAAGCGTTGATCGCTCATACTTTTCCTCCGATATCGAGGGCCACAGAGATGGCGACATTGGCGATGACAGTGGGCTTGCCGCCGTCACTGCGCGGCACGTCGAGCCCGCCCCGGCGCGGGACAACTTCCACCTGGCCATAGGGAAAGATCGCCGCGATCTCGTCGGGTTTGAGCGCCTCGGGCTGTTGCACGCCGACCTCGACGGTGATCTCCATGTCCTCCTTCTGCATCCCGTAAAGCTCGGCCAGATTGATCGAATTGTGCCACAGCGCGTCTTTGACTGCACGGATTGCGGCCTCGGTATAGTCCTGCCGGCGGAGCGAGGAGCCCATGCCGAATTCAGTGAGGAGTCTGGGCATGGGGTGGGGTCCTTATTGCCGTTTGCTTGGGTCTAGCCGAGGCGTGCGGGCGCTTGAAGGGGGTTGCAGGGTATCTGTTGCCAGAAGCGGTGAAGACCCGTGCCATTTTTGCTCTGTCGGGCTGACCAACGAGTATTGCGGCGAAGGTCTGCTTGGAACCGATTAGCTACCCGCGCCTTCCAGGCGAAACCAGTTTTCACGGTAGGTTCGCCAAAACAGAAGATCAGACGCAATCAGAGCGTCGCCCCAACCATCGTCATCTCGGATACTCGAGAACTTAAATGGCGTCGTGGCGGGCAGGATTGATGGTCGTGCTAACTCGGCAACCATGGCAAGAAGCTCAAGGGTACCCTCCTTCTCACCTGCTCCCCAGAAATTTATTTTTAGCACACTGTACGTGAGATCGAATATTTTCGCCAAATTTGCAAAGTCTGTTGGTGTTAGTGAGGAGATACCATTCAACCCAAAGTTCTGACTTTCACTGATACCGTCGGAAACGATATGGGGTTCTTTTGACAACCACAGGCTAAAGTCACCCTTGCCGTCCAGAAGAGGACATTTCCACGTATGTTCACGGTACTGATTGAGTGCTTCGCCTGAGATTGAAAACCGATGACAGAATTCATTGAGAAAGCACATCGCTAGCCCAAACCTAGCGGAAATCGAAAGTTGCTGTGCTTCTTCAAAAAATAAGGCTTCAGGATGAAAAATAGACATCTCAAATGCTCAAGTTCACCATCATTCTTTTCACACATCCTCCGGCAGAGGCAGCCTCGCCAGGTGATACTCCCGTCCAAACCGCGCCACGGGTTTTGCGGCGAAACACACTGAGCCAATGAGGAAAAACCAAGTCGCCGGGACAGACAGGCTTTCGTAGAAAAACATCACGCTGCCGATAACAAATGCCAAAGCCGCTATTAAATCGATGGCTGTATAGAAGCGTTCGTAAAAGCCATAGACCTCGAGGTGACGCGCGCTTGCGGTGTGAATTTTCGGATCGAACATTAAAACTCCACCCCCTTTTGCGCCTTTACGCCCAAATCCTTGAACGGGTGTTTCACCAGCGTCATTTCCGTCACCAGATCCGCCGCTTCGATCAATTCCGGTTTCGCATTTCGGCCCGTCAGGCAGACATGGGTCATCTCCGGTTTTTCCTCTAATAAAAACCGCACCACCTCATCGATATCGAGGTAGTCGTATCTCAGCGCGATATTGATCTCATCGAGCAGGACGAATTGAATTTCCGGATCGAGAATTTGTTCGCGCGCAATACGCCAGCCGTTTTCGGCCGCGGCCACGTCGCGCTCCCGGTCCTGGGTTTCCCAAGTAAAGCCCTCGCCTGACACGAAGAACCGGCATTCTTCGGAAAAACGCTCGCGCAGGATGGTCTTTTCCCCCGTCGCCCAAGAGCCCTTGATGAACTGCACCACTGCGCAGGGCATGCCGTGGGCGATGCATCGCAGGACCATGCCGAACCCTGAGGAGCTTTTGCCCTTGCCCGGCCCGGTATGGACCATGATCAGACCCTTTTTCTCGGTCTTGGTCTGCATCATTTTATCGCGCGCCGCCTTGATCTTTTTCATCTTGGCATTGTGGCGTTCGGTCACCTCATCCATGGGCGCGCTCCTCTTGTCTGGGCGGGGTCTTTGCGGCACATTCTGCGATGCGCGCGCGGGTGTAAATGGGCGCGGATTCGCAGCCAGACCATAAAGGACCAGCCATGGCCGATCTTACCAAACTTCCGGTCACCATCGTCACGGGCTTTCTCGGCTCCGGTAAGACGACACTGATCCGGCATTTGATGCAGAATCCGGGCGGCAAGCGCCTGGCCGTGGTGGTCAACGAGTTCGGCGATGTGGGCGTGGATGGCGAGATCCTGAAGGGCTGCGCGATCCCGGAATGCCCGGCGGAGAACATCATGGAGCTGGCCAATGGGTGCATCTGTTGCACGGTGGCCGATGACTTTATCCCCACCATCGAGGCGCTGATGGCGCTTGAGCCGCGGCCCGAGCATATCTTGATTGAAACCAGTGGTTTGGCCCTGCCCAAGCCGCTTTTGAAGGCGTTCGATTGGCCTGCGATCCGCTCGAAGATTACGGTCGACGGTGTAATTGCCCTGGCCGATGCGGAGGCCGTGGCGGCGGGCCGTTTCGCGCCCAATGTCGACGCGGTGGAGGCGCAGCGCGCCGCAGATGACAGCTTGGATCATGAGACGCCGCTGAGCGAAGTGTTCGAAGATCAGATTTCCTGCGCCGATATCGTGCTGCTGACCAAAATCGATCTGGCCGGGCCCGAAGGCGTGGCCGCGGCGCGGGCGGTGATCGAAGCGGAGGCACCGCGTAAATTGCCGATCGTTGAGGTTGCCGAGGGCGTAATTGACCCCCGCGTGATACTGGGGCTAGAGGCGGCTGCCGAAGACGATATGGACGCCCGGCCAAGCCACCATGACGGCCATGACGACCACGAACATGATGACTTCGAGTCCATCGTGGTCGAGCTGCCCGAAATCGCCGATCCGGTGGAGCTTGCGGCCCGCGTCGAGGCGCTTGCGACCGCGCAGAACATCCTGCGGGTCAAGGGTTATGCCGCCGTGGCGGGCAAGCCCATGCGCCTTCTGCTGCAAGCCGTGGGCGGGCGCGTGCGCCACCAATATGACCGGCCCTGGGACGCGGATGAGGCGCGGCGTACCCGACTTGTCGTCATCGCGGAGCACGACGATATCAATCGCGCGGCGATCGAGGCGGTGCTTAGCCCGCAAAGCGCGGCGGCGGAATAAGCGCATGAGCGCGGCGCCCTCCCGCGCGAGCGCGCTGTTGGACGCGGTGTTTCCGCTTTCGGGGCGTGGCACGGTCGGCATTTTCTCCGACTTCAACGGGGTGGTGCAGGTCGGCGACATGGCACAGCTCGCCGATGGCACGGTGGCGGTCAAAGGGGTCGAGCATGTGCGCACAGCTGAGCCGCGCAAAGTGCCAGCGGAGGATCTGGGCCTTTTGCTCGACGAGACCGATCCCGGGCGCATTCGGCCGCTGATCGGCACGCGGATTGCGTTTTCCGCGGAGGCGCCCTGATGCATGTCATTTTCCGAGAAAGCCACGGTCTGGATGAGACCGAGACGCCGACCGATCTGGGGCAAAGCCCGGCCGATCTGGTGGTCTTGTCGTTGTCCGACAGCGATCTCGGGGCCTTCGCGGCGGGCTGGCATCGCGGCGGTGGTCCGGCGGGCAAACTGCCCTCGCTGAGACTTGCCAATATCGCGGCGCTCAAGCATCCACTGTCAGTCGATACCTATATAGAACAGACACTGAGCGGCGCGAAGGGCATCCTGATCCGGATGATCGGAGGCGTGCCCTATTGGCCCTATGGCCTGCAACAGATCGAAGCCCTAGCGCGGGAAAAAGGCATCGCGCTGACAGTGCTGCCTGCCGATGGACGTGACGACGCTCGGCTCGATGCGATTTGTACCGTGCCGGTCTCGACGCGGGATCAGCTGCGCAAGCTTTGCGATACCGGGGGTGCAGTTGCGGCGCAGGCGGCCTTAGCGCAGATGGCCCTCGCAGCTGGGCTTTACGCCGGGCCTGTGCCTGGGTCTAAGGCGCTCCCGATGCAGGGGGCCTGGACGCCGGAGGCGGGTGTGATCTCGTCGCCGGAGGCGGGTGTGATCTCGTCGCCGGAGGGGGGTGCGCGTGCGCGTCCGCTCATCGCGGTGGTTTTCTATCGCTCTTATCTCGTGGCGGCCGACCTCGCGCCGGTGGAGGCGGTGTTCGCCGCGATGCGGGCGCGTGGCTTTGATGTCATCGGCCTTTTCGCCCCGTCGCTGAAAGCGCCTGATGCTGCTAAGTGGTTGGAAAAAAACATTCTTAAACTGAGCCCGAAAGCGATCATTAATGCGACTTCATTTTCTGGGCGGGGCGGGAATGGCCGCTCGCCGCTTGACGTGGCCGAGGTGCCCGTGTTCCAGGTCGCGCTGTCCACGGCCACTAAAAAAGCTTGGTCTGAGGCCGAGCGTGGCCTGTCGCCCGCGGATTTGGCCATGCATGTCGTCCTGCCGGAGGTGGACGGCCGGATCTTCGCTGGTGTGGCCTCGTTCAAAGAACCGCAAGCACAGGATCCTGCGCTTGAGTTCTCACGCTTCGCCCATAGCCCGGTGCCCGACAGGATCGACGCCCTGGCCGACCGGATCGCCGCCTGGCACCATTTGGCCCGCGCCGAGCCAAGCGAGCGCCGTCCGGCCCTGGTCTTGTCGACCTATCCTGGGCGTGACTGGAATATGGCCCATGCGGTGGGCTTAGACGCGCCTGCCTCGACAAATGCGATCCTTACGGAGCTGGCGCAAGAGGGCCACGACTGTGCACCTCAACGTGAGCTTATCCACAGGTTATCCACAGAATTTATCCACTGGCCGATGGCGAAGTATCGCGCAAATTTAGCGCGCCTAGACAGGGCTCTGCGCGATGATCTTCAAGCTGCCTGGGACGCTCCGGAGCTCGATCTCGAAGTGCAGGACGGCGACTTTGCCTTCCGCGCGATCCGCTCTGGCAAAGCGCTGATCGCGCTCCAGCCTGAGCGCGGAACGCCCGAAACGCGGTCCGACGAATATCACGACCTCTCGCGTGTGCCGCGGCACGCTTATGTCGCCTTCTATCTTTGGCTTCAGGAGCAGGCCGATGCGCTGATACATATTGGCGCGCATGGCACGCTCGAATGGTTGCCGGGCAAAGCGACGGCCCTGTCAGCACAATGCTGGCCCGAGGTTTTGGTGGGCGACCTGCCGGTGATCTATCCCTTCATCGTCAACGATCCGGGCGAGGCGGCGCAGGCCAAACGCCGGATCGGGGCCGTCACGCTGGGCCATCTGCCGCCGCCGCTCAAGGCCGCTGGTGCGGGGGACAAGCTTGCCCGTCTCGAAGCGCTGCTCGATGAGTTCTCCAACGCCGACGGTCTCGATCCGCAACGCCGCGAACGCCTGATCGGCGATATCCGTGAGGAGGCCCGCGCAGCGGGGGTCGAGGCGGATCTGGGCCTGGCCGAAGGGTTTTGCTCGGCCGAGGCGATCACACGGATCGACCGCTTCGTCTGCGATGTCAAAGACAGTCAATTCGGCGATGGCCTGCATATCTGGGGTCAGCCGACACCGGGCGCGTCCCCGCTTGAGACGCAAGCCTCTATTGAGGCCGAACGGACCGCATTGGTCAAAGCGCTGAATGGCCAGCGCGTTCACGCGGGGCCGTCCGGCTCACCCTATCGCGGGCGGCTGGATGTGCTGCCGACGGGCCGAAATCTCTACACCACCGACCCTCGATCCGTGCCGACCCGCGCGGCTTTTGCCCAGGGTGAGCGCCTGGCCGCAGAGCTCATTCGCCGGCATCTGCAGGATGAGGGCGACTATCCAAAGACGCTGGTCCTCGATCTATGGGGCTCGGCCACGATGCGCACAGCGGGTGAGGAATTTGCGATGGCGTTCGCGCTGTTGGGTGTTCGCCCGGTTTGGGATACGGGCTCGGAGCGGGTGAGCGGCATTGAGGTGGTGCCAATTGCCGAGCTCTCCCATCCGCGCATCGACGTCACGCTGCGCGTCTCTGGCCTTTTTCGCGACGTCTTTCCGGGCCTGTCGGCGCTTTACCAACAGGCGATCCGGACCTTGGCTGGGCGGGATGAGGCGGCAGATTGGAACCCTTTTGTGAAACCTGAACCTGAGGCGCATAAGCCAGAAGAGGCGCGGGTCTACGGCCCGGCACCGGGCAGTTTCGGCCTCGGGATGGGCGGTGACATTAGCGATTTTTCCGAGGCCGGGCGCCGCGCGGCGGGGGAAGCATGGCTGGCGGCGAGTGCCTATGCGATGGACGGTGCGGAGGCTCGGCACGACCCCGACGGCATCGCGGCCCGGGTGGCGGGCGCGGAGGCCTTCGTCCATCTCCAAGACCTTCCGGAAACCGATCTGCTTTTGGCCGAGGATTATGCCAGCCACGAGGCGGGGTTCGCGGCCGCTCAAGCGATTACAGGCGGCGCGGCCACGCTTTACCACGTAGACAACACAGACCCAGCGGCGCCGCGTGCCCGAGCGCTGAGCGAAGAAGTGGCTCGGGTTGTGCGCGCCCGCGCGGCCAATCCGGCCTGGATCGCGGGGATGCGCCGGCACGGATTTCGCGGTGCGGCGGAAATCGCGGCGACATTGGAAAACCTATCTTACTTTGCCCATTTAGCCGGGGTCGTTCCCGCGCATTTGTTTGATTTGTACTGGGATGCCACTTTGGGTGAAGACGAAACCCGCGCCTTTTTAGAGGCCGAGAACCCGCAAGCCTTGGCCGCGATGCGCGACCGTTTTGCTGAGCTTGACCGGGCGGGCCTCTGGAAATCTCGGCGCAATTCGATCCGGGCGGAGCTTGCGGCACTGGCGCAATGACATCCGCGCCCAAGACCTCGCCCTCAGAGACAGCCAGGCCCGAGGAGACGCCCTATGGCTGGTGCCCGTCGGTCCTGCGCCCGATGCCCCTGTCCGATGGCTTGATGGTGCGTATCCGGCCCTGGATGGGTACGCTTACCCGCGCTCAAGCCGAAGGTTTGGCCGATTTAGCGAGCCGCTATGGGGCGGGCGTGGTTGAGTTGACCAACCGCGCCAATCTGCAGCTTAGGGGGTTGAGCCAGGAAGATCATGCGGCCCTTGTGCCCCAGCTCGATGATCTGGGCTTGAGCCGGGTGGATCGCAGCCCCAGCCGCAGGGTGAATGTGACAATTGATCCTTTCCGCGCACCTGGGGGCGGCATGGATCGCCTGGCCCGCGCCCTGTCCGAGCGTTTGTCGGAGGCGCGATGGTCGGCCTTGCCCGAGAAATTCGGCTTTTTGATTGATGCGGGACGGGTGAGACGCTTGGACGGGATCGCAGGCGACATTCGGATTGAGGCCTGCGGGGACGCGCTTTTGCTGCGGCCAGACGGAGCGCCGAACGGCCTTAGGCTCAGCGATGTGACCGAGGCGGTCGAGGCTGCCCTGGCACTGGCGGCTTGGTTCATCGACAGCGGCGCCATCGGCCCGGACGGTCGCGGGCGCATGGCCCAGGCCAAGGCGAAAGGCCTGACACCCCCCTCAGCACTCTCCGGCAATGACGCGCCCAACCCCGCTGAAGCACCCACGCTCAAGGGCTCCGCTTTCTTGCACGCCGCGGGCGGAACCCTGACCGCTGACGCCCTCGCGCAGGCGGCCGCGTCAGGGCCCTTTCGCGTCACGCCCTACCGGGCGCTCTTGCGGTTTGAGGGCGCGTCCGCGTCGCATCTTGTCTCAGAGGAGGCGTCCTGGAATAACGCCCCCTAGGCCGCGTCACAAAAGACATGTCGCGGCAAGACACGAAGACCGGACCGCCATGCCCTACACCTATGAGACCGACGGCGCCGCCATCTACGCCGAAAGCTTCGCGACGATCCGCGCCGAGGCGGATCTGGCCCGGTTTTCCCCCGGCGAGGAGCGGGTGGCCGTCCGCATGATCCACGCCGCGGGCCTGGTGGGGCTGGAGGCGGATTTGCGGTTTTCCCCCGGTCTGGTCGCGGCGGCGGAGGGCGCGTTCAAAGCGGGCGCACCGGTTCTTTGCGATGCGCGCATGGTGAGCGAAGGCGTGACGCGCAAGCGCCTCCCCGTCGGCAATGAGGTCATATGCACCCTGCAAGACCCAGGCGTTCCCGCGCTCGCCACAAAGCTGGGCACGACGCGCTCGGCGGCGGCGTTGGAGCTGTGGCGACCTGTTCTCGCGGGTGCGATTGTTGCCATCGGCAATGCGCCCACGGCCCTCTTTCACCTGCTCGAAATGCTCGAGGATCCGGACTGTCCGCGGCCCGCGGCGATCCTGGGCTGTCCGGTGGGCTTTGTCGGCGCGCGGGAATCCAAAGACGCGCTTTGGGCCGCGCAGCCCGTGCCCTCGTTGATCGTCGACGGGCGTCTGGGCGGCTCCGCCGTCACGGTTGCCGCGATCAACGCCCTAGCCAGTGAGGCGGAATGAGCGGCGCGGCAAATCCTGGCAAGATCTGGGGCGTGGGCCTCGGCCCAGGCGATCCAGAGCTGATGAGCGTGCGAGCCGACCGTCTGGTGCGCGGGGCACGCCACGTGGCGTTTTTCCGCAAGGCGGGCCGCGCGGGCCGGGCGCGAGCGATTGTCGAGGGGATGCTGGCCGAGGGGGCCGTAGAATTCCCGATGGAATATCCCGTGACGACGGAAATCCCGCTCGACGACCCGCGATACAACGAGATCCTGTCGGCCTTTTACACCGACGTCACTGCCCATCTGATCGCCTTGGCCAAGGCCGGTGAGGATGTGGCCGTGCTCTGCGAGGGCGACCCGTTTTTCTATGGCTCTTTCATGCATCTGCATGACCGTCTGGTCGGCCGTGTCCCGGTCGAGGTTGTGCCTGCGATCACCGGCATGTCGGCGGCCTGGACCGCTACAGGGCGCCCGGTGACCTGGGGCGACGATGTGCTGACAGTTTTGATGGGCACCCTACCGGAGGAGGAGTTGACCCGGCGCATCGCCGAGACAGACGCGCTGGTCGTAATGAAGCTTGGCCGGAAGCTGCCGCAAGTTGCTCGCGCGGTGGAGGCGGCCGGACGCCTGGAGGAGGCGTGGCTGGTGCAATATGCCTCAATGGAGGGGCAGAATGTGCAGCCTCTGGCCGAGGCGATGGACCGCGAGGCGCCCTATTTTTCGATTGTGGTGATCCACGGGCGTGGGCGGCGGCCTTGAGTGGGGTGGGCATGAGCGAAGCGGCCACAAGTGGATCGGGCATGAGCGGATCGGGCAGGGGAAGCTGTGTGATCGCAGGGCTTGGCCCGGGGGATCCGTCCCTGATCACGCCGCAGGTCAAGGCGGCGCTGGACGCGGCGACAGATGTGGTGGGCTATATTCCTTATGTGCGCCGGATCGCGCCGCGACCGAGCCTTCGTTTGCACGAAAGCGACAACCGGGTTGAGCTAGACCGGGCGCGCCACGCGTTGGAGATGGCGGAGGAGGGGCGCCACGTGGTCGTGGTCAGCTCCGGCGATCCCGGTGTCTTTGCCATGGCCGCGGCGATCTTTGAGGCCGTCGAGGCGCATCCGCCCTGGGCCGCGTTGGAGATCACGGTCCTGCCGGGGATCACCGCGATGCTGGCTGCGGCTGCGGCGGCGGGCGCGCCCCTGGGCCATGATTTCTGCGCCATCAATCTGTCGGACAATCTCAAGCCCTGGGCTCTGATCGAAGAGCGCCTGACCCTCGCGCTCAGGGCCGATTTCGCCATTGCGCTTTACAATCCGCGCTCCAAGGCTCGGCCAGATGGTTTTGGCCGCTGTCTCGATCTCTTGCGCGCGCAGGTTGAGCCAGAGCGCCTGATCCTGTTTGCGCGGGCCGTGTCGACGCCGGATCAGGACTTGCGGACCCGACCCCTGGCCGAGTGCACGCCCGAGATGGCCGACATGCGCACGGTCGTGATCATCGGCGCCCGCGCGACCCGCGCGATCCCGCGTCCGGGCCGGGCGCCGTTTCTCTACACGCCGCGCTCGGTGCCCGAATGAGGTATCCCCGTTTGAGTTATCCAGGCCATCACATCCTCCAGCCGGGTTATCTCGGTACGCTGGGGCTGCCGCGGACGCTCGATCATCGTGACCGGCAGGCCAAGCTCTCGCGCCGCTTCGAGCTTGGCGATGGCCGCCGTACCGCCCGCATTCTTGGAGACAACGCGCTGGATCCCGTGGGCGCGCATCAGCGCCAGATCCCCGGCCAATGTGAAGGGTCCGCGATCGAGCACCACTTGGCAGCGGGGCAGGGGGAGCGGGCCATCGGGTGGGTCGACCAGGCGCAGAAGATAGTCGTGCTGGGGCGAAATGGCGAAGGTCGACAGATGCATTCGACCCACGGCCAGCATAATCCGCTCTGCCGGACCATCCAGCGACCGCGCGGCGGCGTCGATATCGGGGACACAGACCCAGTTATCGCCCGGTCCGGGCTGCCAGGGCGGTCGGGTGAACGCCACCAGCGGCAGGCCGGTTTCTTGCGCGGCGCGGGCGGCATTGTGGCTCATCTGGCTGGCGAAAGGGTGAGTTGCATCGATGATGTGGCTGATTTTTTCGGTGCGCAGAAAGCCGATCAGTCCCGCGACACCGCCGAAGCCCCCGACGCGCATCGGCAGTGGCTGACGCTTGGGTCGCGCCACGCGCCCAGCCAGCGAGACCTGACCGCGCAGCCCGGCCTCAGCCACCGCTTGGCCCAGGCGGCTGGCCTCGGTCGTGCCGCCGAGAATGAGAAGGTTATGCGCCATGGCTGAGGCTCCCTGGCTGACCATTATCGGCTTGGGCGAGGATGGCCCAGAGGGTTTGTCACCGGCGGCCCGTGAGGCCTTGGCCCGGGCGGAGACGGTGATGGGGCCAGAGCGGCATCTCGACCTGCTGCCTCAGGACGCCTTGGCCCCCGGTGCGACATGCCTGGTCTGGCCGGTGCCGTTTGCAGACGGATTGGCACAGCTTGAGGGCTTGCGCGGGCGGGCGACGGTGGTTCTTGCCTCTGGCGATCCGTTCCATTTCGGCGCGGGTTCTGTGATCGCGCGGATGTTGGAGCCGGTGGAATGGCGCGCTCTGCCGAGCCTGTCGGTCTTTTCTCTGATCGCGGCCAGGCTGGGCTGGCCGCTCGAGCGCACGCTCTGCCGGGGGCTCCATGCCGCGCCCCTCAGCCGCCTACGCGCCGATTTGGCCCCGGGCCGCCGCCTGATCGTGACCCTGCGCGATGGCGCGGCAGTTAGTGAGCTTGCCCTCTATCTATCCGGCTGCGGCTTCGGCGACAGCCAGCTCTGGGTGTTCGAGGCCCTTGGCGGCCCGCGAGAGCAGGTGATCGAGGCGCGCGCCGATGCCATGACGGGCGAGTTCGGCCACCCGGTCAGCGTGGCCATCGAGGTGGCTGGCTCCGGTGAGGTTCTGCCCGTGGTGAGCGGTCGGCCCGACGAAACTTTCGCCCATGACGGCCAGATCAGCAAACGCCCGATCCGCGCTCTGGCCCTGTCGGCCCTCGCCCCGCGCCCGGGGGAGCGGTTGTGGGATATCGGGTCTGGCTCCGGCTCGATCGCGCTCGAATGGCTATTGAGCGATCCGGCTTGCGAGGCGATCAGCCTGGAGCGTGACCCGGTGCGCGCGGGGAGGATTTCTGAGAATGCCGAGGCTTTGGGTGTGCAGCGCTTGGAGGTCCAAAACGTCTCGGCGCCCGATGGCCTCGACGGCCTGGCCGCGCCAGATGCGGTGTTCATCGGCGGCGGGCTGAGCGAGGCGCTGCTGGAGAATCTGGCCGAACGATTGAGCCCAGGCACGCGGCTTGTGGCCCATGCCGTCACCCTGAGCTCCGAGGCCCTGTTGAGCCAATGGCAGGCCAAGCTTGGCGGCGCGCTCAGCCGGATCGAGATTTCCGAGGCCGCACCCCTGGCCGCGGGCGCAAGCGCGCGCCTGGCCTGGCAGGCCGCCTATCCGATCGTGCAATGGCGGGTGGTGCTGTGAGGCTGGTGGCAGGGTTCGGTTTTCGCGCGGAGGCAAGCGTGGCCTCGCTGAGCGATGCGCTTGCCAGGGCCGAGGCCGCCTCGGACGGGGCCGGGCAGACAGCGCTTCTTGCGAGCGCGGCGGACAAATGCGCTACCCAGGCGCTCCAACACTTGGCCCAGAGGCGCGATTTGCCCCTCTATGCCGTTGAGCCAGCCGATTTGGTCGCCCAGGAGACATCGACGCGCTCACAAGCGGTGCAAAAGGCGCGGCGAGTGGGCTCAGTCGCCGAAGCATCTGCGCTTGCTGCGGCGGGGGCCGGCGCGGTTTTGGTGACGGCGCGGGTCATCTCCGAGGATCGGCTGGCCAGTTGCGCCCTGGCGCGGATTGTCGAGCCGGGGGATAGAGCAGCGAAAGGAACGAGCCTGTGAGAGTGCATTTCATCGGAGCCGGGCCGGGCGCGCCTGATCTGCTGACACTTCGCGGCCGCGACCTGATCGCCGCCTGCCCGGTCTGTCTTTACGCGGGCTCGCTGGTGCCCAAAGCGGTGCTGAGCCACTGCCCAGAAGGCGCGCGGATCGTGAATACGGCGCCACTGAGCCTCGATGAGATCATGGCCGAGATCGAGACGGCCCGCGCGGCGGATCAGGATGTCGCCCGGCTGCACTCCGGGGATCTGTCGCTTTATTCCGCGATGGGAGAGCAGACGCGGCGCCTGCGCGAGGCGGGGATCGGCTATACCGTGACGCCGGGCGTGCCTGCCTTCGCCGCCGCCGCCGCCGCTTTGGGTCAAGAACTGACCCTGCCGGGTGTGGCGCAATCCATCGTGCTGACCCGCACGCCGGGCCGCGCCTCCTCCATGCCGGAGGGGGAGCGTTTAGCTCTCTTCGCTGAGACAGGCGCGACGCTGGCCATCCACCTTTCAATTCAAAATCTGGCTCAGGTGAAGGCCGATCTGATCCCGCATTACGGGCCGGATTGTCCGGTGGCGGTGGTCTATCGCGCCTCCTGGCCCGATGAGCAGATCCTGCGCGGCCTCCTGTCCGAGATCGAGGTGGATGCCGCCATCGCCCGCACTGCGTTGATCCTGGTGGGGCCGGCCTTGGAAGCGGAAGGCTTTGCCGAAAGCTGTCTCTATGCGCCCGACTACGACCGCCGCTATCGCCCGCAATCGGCCGAAAGCCCCTGGACGGACTGGAGCCCCGATGATGTCTGATCCGACGCCGCACTTGCCAAAAGGCCTGATGATCTCGGCCCCCGCCTCGGGCACCGGCAAGACCACGGTCATGCTGGGCCTGTTGCGGGCCCTTAGCGATGACGGCCTAGCGGTGCAGCCCTTCAAATCCGGGCCCGACTATATCGATCCGGCCTTCCACCGCGCGGCCTCGGGCCGGGCGTCCTTTAACCTCGACACCTGGGCGATGGATGAGGGCCTATTCGCGGCCATCGCTTGCCGCGCGGAGGGAGCGGATGTCTGCGTGGGTGAGGGCTCGATGGGCCTTTATGACGGCGTGGCAACGCGGGGGCAAAAGGGGTTCGGCGCCTCGGCGGAAACGGCGATGGCGATGGGCTGGCCTGTGATCCTGGTCGTCGATATCGGCGGCCAGGCACAGTCCGCTGCGGCCACGGCGATGGGCTTTCGCGACTATGCGCCCGAGCTGCCCTTCGCCGGTGTGATCCTCAACCGCGTGGCGAGCCCGCGCCATGAGCGCCTGACCCGGCTGGGCATGGAACGCGCGGGGCTGACTGTTCTGGGCGTGCTACCCCGGCGCGGCGATCTCGCTCTGCCTGAGCGGCATCTGGGCCTGATCCAAGCGGTGGAGCATCCTGATCTTGAGGGCGCAATCCAGGGCTATGCGGCGTTTCTGCGCGAGAATGTGGATCTGGCCGCGATCAAGGCGGCGGCTTCGGGCGGCTCGGGTCTTTGCCAAGCCGGTCCCCTACCCAAACCCCCGGCGCAGCGGATCGCCCTGGCCCAAGATGCCGCGTTTTCCTTCACCTATCCGCATCTTCTGGCGGGGTGGCGGGCGGCGGGGGCAGAGATCCTGCCGTTCTCGCCCCTGGCCGATGAAGCGCCGGATCCGGGTGCCGATCTTGTCTGGCTGCCCGGGGGCTATCCCGAGCTCCATGCCGGGCGGCTAGCGGCGGCGGAGCGGTTTCGCGCCGGCCTAATCCGGCATGCCGAGACCCGGCCCGTCCATGGCGAATGCGGCGGCTATATCGCCTTGGGCGAGGCGCTGGTGGACAAAGAAGGCCAGAGCCACCGGATGGCCGGGCTGTTGGGCGTCAGCACCTCGTTCGAAAAGCGGAAATTCCATCTGGGCTATCGTCGGGCGGTTTTGCGAGAGGCGATGCCCGGCTTTGCCCCCGGTGCTGCGCTCAGGGGGCATGAGTTCCATTACACGACGATCCTGAATGAGCCCGACACGCCGCTTGCCGATGTGGCCGATGCCGACGGCAATCCGGTCCCCGAGACCGGGGCCAAGCGCGGCCATGTTACAGGCACCTTCTTTCACCTGATCGCAGGCGAGGCGGGATGACCGAAGAAGCTGCAAAGACCGGCTTTGTAAGCTTCGTCGGCTCTGGCCCCGGCGATCCGGAGCTTTTGACGGTCAAAGCCGTCGACCGGCTGAGCCGCGCCGATGCGATCTTGTTCGACGATCTGTCCTCAGGGCCGATCCTGTCCCATGCGGGACCGGAGGCGGACCTGATTGGCGTAGGCAAAAGGGCCGGGCGAAGCTCCCCCAGACAGCACCATGTGAGCCAATTGTTGGTCGACTATGCCCAGGAAGGGGGCCGGGTCGTGCGGCTGAAATCCGGCGATGCGGGTCTGTTCGGGCGGCTGGAGGAAGAGATCGACGCGCTCAAAGCCGCAGGCATTCCGTATGAGATTATCCCCGGTGTTCCCTCGCCATGCGCGGCGGCGGCGGCCTTTGGCATTCCGCTGACCCGTCGGCTTTCGGCCCGGCGGGTCCAGTTTGTCACCGGCCATGACGTGAGCGGGCGGCTGCCGGAGGATCTGAACCTCGACGCACTCGCCGATCCCTCTGCCTGCACAGTGGTTTTCATGGGCAAGCGGACCTTCCCGGCGCTCGCTGAGGCGCTGATGGCGCGGGGCCTGCCCGGTGATACGCCCGCGCTTTTGGCCGAAGCGGTGGGCACCGAGGCGCAGAGCTTTGCGCGCATGAGCGTGGCCGAGTTGGCCGAGCGCATGGCGGCGGAGATCGGCGATAAGCCCGCGCTGATCCTCTACGGTCCCTTGGCTGTTCCATGAGCGGGGCCATAAGCGGGGGCATGGCTGAGAGCGCGGGCCTTGAGATCTGGCTGATCGGTATCGGCACCGGTTCACCCGTGCATCTGACCGAAGAGGGCCGCGCGGCCTTGTTGGACGCGGCCCTGGTCCTTGTCCCGCGGAAAGGCGCGGGCAAGGACGATCTGGCTGAGCTGCGTCATGCCATCTTGCAGAGCGTCGGGCGAACGGGGCCGGTGGTCGAGTTCGAGATGCCTGTGCGCGATGAGGCGCTGCCCTACCGCGAACGGGTAGAGCTTTGGCACGATGAGATCGCCCGGCGCTGGCGGGCGGCGATGGATGCGGCCGAGGTCGCGGGGCCGGTGGCCCTGCTCGTCTGGGGTGATCCGGGCCTCTATGATAGCACATTGAGGATCGCCCGCCGTCTGCAGCCCGCGCCAAGGCTGCGCGTCGTGCCAGGCATCACCTCGTTGCAGGCGCTAACGGCGGCCCATGCGATCCCGTTCAATGGTCTGGCGGGCGCCGTCACGGTGACAACAGGGCGGCGCCTTCGCGATCACGGTTGGCCTGAGGGGGCGGAGCGCGTGTTCGTAATGCTCGACGGGGACTGCGCGTTCCAAGGCCTGAGCGATCCCGATTTGTCGATCTGGTGGGGCGCCTATCTGGGTATGCCCGAGCAAATTCTCCAGGCTGGACCTCTGGCCGAGGCGGGGCCGCGCATCGTCGAGACCCGCGCCCGGGCCCGCGCCGATCATGGCTGGATCATGGACACTTACCTGCTGGTGCGCGGCGACCTTTGGTAGGCCTGCCCTGGCCAAGGTCTGTGCTTTCGGCGATATCTCAGTCCGCGCGAGATGTGAGCGAGGCCGAGATGACCCCAGCAAACCGAGCGAGCGGATAGAGGATGGACTGGAGCGGTTTCGCCCTAGCCTTGGTGGCGTTCTTTGCAACGCATACCGTTCCCGTGCGCACGCCGATCAAACCCTATCTGGTGCGCAAGCTGGGGCAAAAGGGCTATTCGGCGCTCTATGGACTTGTGTCGCTGGCCGTCCTTGCTTGGGTGATCGTGGCCGCAGGGCGGGCGCCTTTCGTGCCGCTCTGGGGTTGGGCGCCCTGGCAGCCATGGCTGGCGCTGGGGCTGATGCTGCTGGCCAGTTTGCTCTTTTCGCTGTCGGTGGCGCGGCCCAACCCGTTTTCCTTTGGCGGCGTACGCAATGATCAGTTCGACCCGGCCGAGCCCGGTCCGATCCGCTTAACACGCCATCCGATCCTTGCCGTGCTGGCGCTCTGGTCTGGCGCGCATGTGCTGGCCAATGGCGATCTGGCCCGTGTGATCGTGTTCGGGCTGTTTTTCGTCTTCGCGGTTTTTGGCGGGCGTCTCATTGATCGGCGCAAGCGCCGAGAGATGGGGCCGGACTGGCAGGCGCTTTGGGGCGAGGTGGCGCGTCAGCCACTTTTGGCGTCGGGCTGGCGCGATGCGAAATTCACCCGGCGTTTGGGGATTGGCGTGGGGTTTTGGCTGCTCATGTTGGTGCTGCATCCTCTGGTTATCGGGGTGAGCCCGCTGCCCCCGCTGCCCTAGGGCTAGGGGGCAATCCGCTGCCCCTACGGTTCAGACATGTGCGTTGATGGCTCTTGGATGCGAGCTAGTCTTTAAGCGCGACCAGACGCTGAGAAGGAGCAGGCCTTATGAACGCCGTCGCCATAGGATTGGGCGCGACCCTCGCTGTTGCAGGTATCGCAGGATTTGTGGCCAGCCGCGCGGCGGCGGATGTTGAAGAACCCGCTTTTGAGCTTGAGCAACGAGACGGTGCCTTTGAGATCCGCGCCTATCCCGATCTTGTCGTGGCCTCGGTGGCTCGTGATGGCAGCCGGCGCCAAGCGGTGCAGCAAGGCTTTGGTCCGCTGGCCCGATATATTTTTGCCCGAGACAGAGAGGGCGACAAAATCGCGATGACAGCTCCGGTACTTCAGAGCACGGATGAGGCTGGCTGGACCGTCTCGTTCATCATGCCTGCTGGGATGGCGCTAGAAGACCTGCCCGACGCCGGAGCGGATGTGCGCCTCGAAGACCTGCCCGCGCGGCGCATGGCGGTTTACCGTTTCTCAGGGCGTTGGAGCGACGGGCGCTTTGCCGAGGCGGTCGAGGCGCTAGAGGGCTGGCTTGCGGTGCAAGGTCTCGAGGCCGCTGGAGCGCCGGAATACGCCTATTACAACGATCCGTTCACCCCCGCCTTCATGCGGCGCAACGAGGTGATGATTGAGCTCGCGCCCTAAAGTGCGGTCGCCTCATCGCGGTTTGTCCGCCAGGCCCATATAGAGGATGGCGGTTAGGGGCAGCGGCCCGAAGACCAGATCAAAGCGCCGATTGAGCCCGCGTGGGCCGAGCCCGGTTATTGGGCCAGGCTGGAGCCCCGCGCGCGTCATCGCCGCCCTGAGCTCAGCCGGTTTGATGAACATCGCCGGGTCATGAGTACCCTTAGGCAAGAGACCCAGCAGATCCTCGGCCATGGTGATCGTGGCCAATCGCGCGAGCGGGTTGCGGTTGATCGTATCAAACAGAAACCGCCCCCCGGGGCGCAGGACACGCGCAGTCTCGGCCAAGACCTGGTCCAGATCGGCGACATGCTCCAGGACATCCACGCAAACGACATAGTCGAACTGTGCGTCAGGGTAGGGGAGCGCTTCGCCCACGCCGACATCGTAGCGGATTTCCAGGCCTTCGAGCGCGGCATGGGCGCGCGCTGCATCGATGGCCTCAGACGCCGGGTCGATGCCCGTAACCTGAGCTCCGCGCCCGGCCATTGCTTCGGCCATGAAGCCGCCAGCGCAGCCCAGATCGAGCACCCGCGCACCCGCCCAGTCGGCGTGCTTGTCAAACCATCTCAACCGCCCGGGCACGAGGTTCTTCAGGGTCCGCACCCAGCGAACTTCATCCGACCACCAATCCTCGGCGACCTGGTTGTAGATCGTCAGATCGTTTCGCGCGGGATCAGCCATCGGCGCTGTGTCCTGTCGTTTGCGCGGCCTTCGGCTCTGCGACCCGGCCCAGGCGCGGCAGAGCATAGGGTACGCGGGCCTGATACGCGCGGAACCGGTCGCCGTAAATCTTGGCGAAGCGGCGTTCCTTGAGGATCGGGGCGATGAGGCAATAAGCGGTCCAGGTGACGGCGAGTGCCAATTGGTCGGGCGTCCAAACCGGCACGGTCCACAGCGTGAGCGCGAAGGCCAAATAGATCGGCTGTCGGATCAGGCGGAAAATCCCGCCCGTGGGCATGTCGGGGAAGACCGGTTTGACCTTGGCTAGGAGCGAGAGCCAGCCCAAGGCACCCGATTGCAACTCCACCCCCGCCTCATAAATCGACAGAGCGAGGAGGAGCCAGGACGTGGCATAGGCCGCACAGATGATCCAAAACAGCCAGCCCTCGGCCTCAAACCAGATTATGCCGGAAGGCGTCCAGAACACAAAGAGCGCGAGAAGCTGAAGGGAGGCGATGATCGCATAGGTGGTGGTGGCCAAGGTTGCGCCATGGGGCTTTGGGCCGAGTTTCGACAGGATCGCGCGACCCCGCGCGGAGAGAAGCGCGGAATGCAGCAGCGGGAATTGCAAGAGGAGCGCCAGATTGGCGAACGTCGCCAGCGGCCAGTCCACCCGGCCCAGGCCCTGGCTTAAGCCAAAGAACATCGCGTAGATCATGGCGCTGATCGCGGCGGCAAAGACCAGATGACAGACTGCACCATAGACCAGCGCCAGGGCGATCCGCCCCGCGCCCGGCGGAGGTGCTATGGCGCGCTGGAGAAGCGCCCAAAGTCGGTCGAAGGGTGCGCGGGTGAACATTGGCAGTTGATCTAGGGGCGCGGGCGGCACTGTCCAATGAGTGCGGTCCATGCGGAGGGTCACCGACAGAGGAACAAGTCGGCGACCTATTAAAGCATCTTATCCAGCCCGCTTTTGAGCGCCGCACCCATCCCCGCGGCTTCCATATGCAGCCTCAGCCGTTGATTGTAGCCGCCGGGTGTGTTGAGCGCTTCGATCAGCGCATCGCATTCGCTCGTCTTGAGGTTGGAGGCCACAAGCTCCCGCAGAAAGGCCTCGCCCTGAGCCGGGTTCGCGACCCGCTCGGAAAGCCAATCGCCCGTATCGCTCACCATGCGTGCCACCGGGGACAGCACCGCCTGCGCGCAGAGATAGCTGTCGATTTCATCCTGCCCCTGCAGTGGAAAGACGCTGTTGCTCGCCCCGAAAAGCTCGGTGACGATCTCGGCATTGCCGTACATCATCACCGGTGTGCCGCCCTGGGCGATGCCCGGAAACGGCATCATGATCGCCGTCGCGTGCGCCGGGCGCACCATCGCGTCGACCTGCTCGAGCGAGGCGCCCGCCATGAAGGTGATCGCGCGCTGGCCCTCTCGGAATGTGAGCGCGCCCAGGATCTCGGGCGCATCCTCGGCCATCACGGCCAGAAACAGCACATCGCTGGCATCGACCACGCCCTGATTGTCTGCAACGCGGACGTTTTGGTAGGTCTGGGCGAGATATTCGGAATGGCGGCGGCCACGTTCTGAGACGATAATCTCATGCCCGTCACCGGCGATCCCTTCCACTGCGGCGCGGGCGATGGTTCCGCACCCGATCACTCCAATGCGCATGGCTACCGCTCCCAAAAACACTCGCTACCCGAGCGTGGCACAGAATTTTCGGCCGAGCAATTTGCGCCATCGCTCCGAGCCGAGATGTCCGTATTCGAAGGAGTAAACTATTTGTCAGGAACATGTAATAGTTGTTTTCTATCATCGCTCGGGCGTTTTTCGCGTTGACCATTGGCTGCGAAGACCCAATTTGGCCAAGTAACAAAGACCTTAAGCAAAGATCGCCACCACGGCATGCCGGCACTGCGCACATCTAAGACTGCTTTCGCACCGTTGGCATTGATGGCGCGCGGCAAGGTAGGGCCCGCGCGGGAAGACGCGCGTCCATTGCGACGTGGAGCAGCGGCATGAGCGCCGATGTGGTCGGGGATAAGCCGCTGAGCGGCGGAGCATCGGGCGTTCTTTGTGCTTTGATATCGGCCGCGCTATTTGCCTTTTTCGCGAGCTTCCTGCCCCAGATCACGGCCGGTGAGACGGTTCGGCTTGCCTGGGACTGGGTGCCCTCGCTTGGCATCGCGCTCAGCTTTCTGATCGACGGGCTCAGCCTGACCTTCGCGCTTCTTATCTCTGGGATCGGCGCGCTCGTCTTTCTCTACGCCAACACATATCTGGCCGGATACCTGCATTTCGACCGCTTTATGATGTTCCTAATGAGTTTCATGCTGGCGATGTTGGGCCTGGTCCTGGCTGACAATCTGATCGCGCTGTTCGTTTTTTGGGAACTGACGACGATCACCTCCTACCTCTTGATTGGCTTTGGCCATGAGACCAAAAATGGCCGCCGCTCGGCGCTCCAGGCATTGTTCGTGACCGGCGCGGGTGCGTTGGCACTGCTGGCGGGGTTAATCCTGATCGGCACGGTCGCGGGAAGTTTCGAGATCTCCGAGATCCTGGCCCAAGGGGACGTGCTGCGCGACAGCCCGCTTTATATTCCGATCCTGATCCTGGTTCTGGCCGGGGCCTTCACCAAATCGGCGCAATTTCCGTTCCACTTTTGGCTTCCGAACGCGATGGCCGCGCCGACGCCGGTCTCGGCGTTTTTGCATTCGGCCACCATGGTCAAGGCAGGTGTCTATCTGATGGCGCGGCTCTATCCCGGCCTGTCGGGAACAGAGGCCTGGATTTGGACCCTAACGATCGCGGGCGGTTTCACCACCGTTTTCGCCAGCATCTTGGCGCTCAAACAGACCGACCTGAAACAGACACTGGCCTATACCACGCTGATGGCCTTGGGCACGCTGACCCTGATCCTGGGCCAGGCCGGCGGCTATGCGATGACGGCGTTCGTGACCTTTCTTATTACGCACTCGCTTTATAAAGCGTCGCTCTTTTTGATGATCGGCTGTGTCGATTACGGCACCGGCACGCGGGAGGCGAATATTCTGGGCGGCCTTGCGAAAGCGATGCCGATCACGGCACTCGCCGCGGGTCTCGCCGCTTTGTCCATGGCGGGGCTGCCGCCGTTTGTGGGCTTCATCGCCAAAGAGCTGGCCTATGCAGGATCGCTCGAAGTGCCCTCCAACGTCTATCTTGTCGCGGGCGCCGCCCTGGCCGCGAATGCGTTGATGTTTGCGGTTGCAGGCATCGTGGCTTTCAAGCCGTTCTGGCGGCCTGCACAGATGGAGACGCCACGAAGCCCCAAGGAAGCCAGGTGGCCCATGCTCGCCGGACCTGTGATCCTGGCGGTGCTGGGCCTGATCTTCGGCCTCGCGCCGGGTCTGATCCAGGAGAGCCTGATCAATCCAACCGTGAATGGCCTTATGGGTTCGGCATCCGATCCGCGAGAGCTCAAGCTTTGGGCCGGGTTCAACGTGCCGCTTTACCTGTCGCTGGCCACCTTCGGCCTCGGCTTCGTGCTCTATGTCGTGCATCCGCGCCTGCGCGGCGCCCTTACGGCCAGCGATGCGATCCTGCCCAATTTCGACCGGGGCTGGGACCGCTTTCTCGAGGGTCTCAAAGGCCTCGCCGCCTGGCAAACCCGCGTGATCCAGCCCGGCGTGCTGCGCCATTACATCTTTGCGACCTTCGTGGTCGTGCTGGCCGCGATTGGCGGCAGCCTGATCCTGAAGGAAGTTTTTCCGGGCCTGCCCGATTTCTCGACCTTCGCCTGGCAGAACTTTGCCCTCATCGCCCTGATGGTGGCGGGCTCGATCCTGACAGCGGCCACCCGGTCCTCGATAACCGCGATGGTGGCGCTTGGCGTTGTGGGGATCGGCGTGGCGATCCTGTTCATCGTCTTCTCGGCGCCCGATGTGGCGATCACTCAGTTGATGGTTGAGACCCTTGTTGTGGTCCTGGTCGCGGTGGCATTGCTGCGATTGCCGTCGCTCAGGCTTCAGGGCGTGCCCAATTGGCGCCCGCTCGACGCGCTTTTGGCAGTCGGTGTGGGAACATCCGTGACGGTCGTGCTGTTGGCCGTGCTCGACACGCCGCTCGACCTGTCACTCACGAGTTTCTACGAGACGGCCAGTTGGACCGAGGCCTTCGGGCGCAACATCGTCAATGTGATCCTCGTCGATTTTCGCGCGCTCGACACGTTCGGTGAGATCGCTGTCGTCGTGATCGCGGCCCTGTCCGCCTACGCCCTATTGCGCACCACCAATGACCCCGACCCCGATCACCCGGGCGAGACGCCAGAGGGGGATGCGCGATGAACTCGATCATCCTGCGCGCGGGCACCCGGTACCTTGCGGGCGTGCTGCTGCTGTTTTCGATCTATATGCTGATCCGTGGCCACAACGAGCCTGGTGGCGGCTTTATTGGCGGGCTGATCGGCTCAACGGGCTTCGTCCTTTACGCAATTGCCTGTAGCGTGGGCGAGGCGCGCGCCGCCCTGCGCAATGTGCCGCCGCAGAACATCGCGATGGCCGGGCTTGGCATCGCGCTTTTGGCAGGTCTCGGCGCGGCACTTGCGGGTGACGCGCTATTTACCGGGCAGTGGTATTTCATAAATGAGACCGAGGATGACAAAGGCATTCCGCTGTCGACGGTTTTGATCTTCGACATCGGTGTTTACCTGGTGGTCTTCGGCTCAATCCTGTCGCTGGTCTTCGCCATGGAGGAGGAGATCTAGTGGAAGCGCTTCTCGCCATAGCGATCGGCGTGATGGTCGCGGCGGCCGTCTATCTGATGCTGGCTCGCCATGTCCTGCGGTTCATTTTCGGCCTGGTGCTGATCTCGAACGCGGCCAACCTGACGATCTTCACCTCAGGGCGCCTGACCGAAGGCGCGCCGCCGCTCATTCCGGTCGGCGCCGATGCCCCGGTCGGGCAGGTGGCCAATGCCTTGCCGCAGGCCCTGGTCTTGACGGCTATCGTGATCGGCTTTGGCCTCTTCGCCTTTGCGCTTATCTTGATGTTCCGCGCCTATACGACGCTCGGCACGCTCGACAGTGATGCGATGCGCGTGGCTGAGCCGCGCGATGCCGTGGCCCCTGAGCCGCACGCCGCGTCCAACGCGCAACACGCCGAAACGCCGGAAATCCCCGCCGCCCAACCTTCAAGCCAGCCCGCCGCCGCGCAGGCCGACGCGCCCAAGCGCGTGCCCGCAACCGCCGAGAGCAGTTCATGACCTGGCTTCTCGCCACACCCCTGGTGCTGCCGTTCCTGACGGCGGTCGTGGCGTTCTTGAGCCGTACGAAACCGGCGGGCCGCTGGTTCAGTGTGGCGGGCAATGTCCTGTTTCTCGCTGCTGCAATCGCGCTGTTGATGGCGGTCCTGCAAGACGGCGTGATTGCCGGGCAAATGGGCGGCTGGTCGGCGCCTTTTGGCATTACGCTTGTGGCCGACCGGTTAAGCGCCGTGATGGTTGTGATCACCGCGATCACCGCTTTGGCGGTGTCGATCTATGCGCTCAGCGACATCAATGAGCGCAAGGAATATCTGGGCTATCACGCGCTCTTTAACATTCTGATCGGTGGGGTGACCGGGGCCTTCATCACCGGCGATCTTTTCAACCTTTATGTCTGGTTCGAGGTCATGCTGATCTCGAGTTTCGGCCTTCTGGTCCTGGGCGGTAGCAAGGCTCAGATCGACGGGGGCGTGAAATACGTCACCCTCAACCTGATCTCGACGATCCTGTTTTTGTCCGGCATCGGCCTGCTTTACGGGATGACCGGCACGCTCAACATGGCCGATCTGGCCCTTACAGTTCCGCAGCTTGAAAACCAGGGCCTGGTGACCGTGATCGCGATGATGTTCATGGTGGCCTTCGGTGTAAAAGCGGCAGTCTTCCCGCTGTTTTTCTGGCTGCCCGCCTCCTATCATACGCCCGCCTTCTCGGTCTCGGCCGTGTTCGCAGGCCTGCTGACCAAGGTCGGGGTCTATGCCCTGATCCGGATGTTCACCCTGGTCTTTGACGGCGATCTCGGCTTCACGCATCAGATCCTGCTCTGGGTGGCAGCGGCAACCATGCTGACCGGGGTTCTCGGCGCGGCCGCGCAGAACGACATCCGCAAGATCCTGTCGTTCCATATCGTCAGCCAGATCGGCTATATGATCATGGGCCTGGCGCTCTTCACGCCGCTGGCCCTGGCCGGTGCGGTCTTCTACCTGGTCCACCATATCGTCGTGAAGGCGAACCTGTTTCTCATCGCGGGCGTGGCTGATCGGATCACTGGCTCGACCGATCTGGGCCGGATCGGCGGGCTTTATAAATCCGCGCCGCTTTTGGCGGTATTGTTCCTGATCCCTGCGTTTTCCCTGGCCGGTTTCCCGCCGCTTTCGGGCTTTTGGGCGAAATACGTCTTGGTCGCCGCAGCTTTGGAGACCCAAGGGTGGATCATCGCGGGTGTCGCGCTTTTGGTGGGTCTGCTGACGATCTACTCGATGACCAAGATCTGGGCCGAGGCGTTCTGGAAAGCGCATCCGAGCAACATTCAGCCGCGCCTGGCCTCCATCGCGCCGGACCATCGCCGTCATTTGTTGATCCCGGTGGCATCACTTGCGGCGCTGACCCTGGTGATCGGGTTCTTCCCCCAACCATTCGTGACCTTTGCCGAGGACGCCGCCGAAGGCTTACTGGATCCCAGCCCCTATATCGCGGCCGTTTTGGGCGATGAGGCGGTGCAAGTCGCGGAGGCCGCCCGATGAGCAATCTTGCCGCGAACCTCCTGCTGGCCGCGATCTGGGCGATTTTCTTTGGCGGCTTTACTTGGCTGACGACCCTGTCTGGCCTGGTGGTGGGCTATGTCGTGCTGTGGCTGCTCCAGCCGCTGACGGGCGTGAAATCAAGCTATTTCAAGCGTGTCTATTACTGGGCCAAGCTGTTGGTTCTGTTCCATTATGAGCTGATCGTCTCGAGCATCGAGGTGCTATGGGATATCTTCACCATCACGAACAAATCCCGGCCCGCGATGATCGATATGCCGCTCGATGCCAAAAGCGATTTGGGGATTTTGTTGGTGACGAATTTGATCTCACTGACGCCCGGAACGCTGTGCATCGATGTTTCCGAAGACCGCAAATGGCTCAAGATCCACGCGATGTTCGCCGATGATCCCGAAGCCGTCTGCCGCACACTGAAAAACGGCATGGAGCGCTGGGTGCTGGACGCGGTCGAAGAACAGCCCGAGCCCGAGCCTGAGAGTGAGCCCGAGACGGAGGCACAAACCGGATGATGGAAAACCCCCTCGATACTGTGGTGATGGTCGGCTTCGGTTTGATCTTTGTGGCCGTGGCTATGGCGTTCTACCGCCTGGCTAAGGGGCCGAGTTTGCCCGACCGGGTCGTGGCGCTCGATATGATGACGGTGGCCATCGTCGCGTTTTGCGGTCTCGCGGCGATCCGGTCCGGCGATGCGGCTTTTCTCGATGTGGCACTCGTTCTGGCCCTGGTGGGCTTTCTGGCGACAGTTGCCCTGGCGCGCTACGCCGAGCGGCGCAAGCTGCGCCGCGCCAGCAAGAGCGAGGGGTCGTCATGAGTGAGGCAATTGCCGCGATCTTGATCCTGGTGGGCTGTTTGTTTTCGCTGGCCGCGGGGATCGGCCTCCTGCGCCTGCCGGACGTGTTTATCCGCATGCATGCGGCAACCAAGGTCGGCACGTTGGGATCGGGGTTGGTCATGGCCGGCACCGCGGTGCATTTCGGCGACGGATCGGTCGTCGTGCGCTGCGTCCTGGTGGTGTTCTTCCTGCTCCTGACGGCGCCGATTGCGGCCCATATGATCGGTCGCGCGGCGATCACGATCGGGATCAAGCCGTGGGAGAACAAAGAGAGCGATCCGCAGGACCCGGCTCGCGAGGACGCGCGCCCCCTCGCAAAGCCTTTGGGTGAGTAGCCCCGCACTTAGCCGTGGATGCTGAAGGCCTCGCGCACCTGGTCTTTCGTGGTCTCGGATTTCGCCGCTTCGAAGCTAATCGCGCCGCGCCCCATCACATAGAATCGGTCGGCGAGATCGAACGCAAATTCGAAATATTGCTCGACCAGGACGATCGCCATTTCCCCCTCGGCGCGGAGCTGAGAGATAACGCGGCCGATCTGCTTGATGATGTTGGGCTGAATGCCCTCGGTCGGCTCATCCATGAGCAAAAGCTTAGGCCGCGTCACCAGCGCCCGGCCGATGGCCAGCTGCTGCTGCTGGCCGCCTGACAGATCGCCGCCGCGGCGGTTTTCCATCTCGGCCAAAACCGGGAACAGCTCGAAGATCCGATCCGGCACCTCGCGATCCTCGGGCGGCAGACAGGCCAGCCCGGTCTCCAGGTTTTCGCGCACTGTGAGCAGAGGAAAGATCGCGCGGCCCTGGGGCACATAGCCCACGCCCATCCGCGCGAGCTTATGTGCGGGCAAGACCGGAAGCTCAGTACCATCGAGGCTGAGCCCGCCGCTCGAGCGCGCGTGATTGCCCGAGATGGCGTTCATGAGGGAGGTCTTCCCGACCCCGTTGGTGCCCATAATGCAGGTCACTTCGCCCTTGGCGGCCTGGATCGAAACGCCGTTGAGGATTTGGCTTCCGCCGTAGTGAAGTGTGAGATCGCGAGTTTGCAGCATTTCGTTCAGCGCCCCAAATACACTTCGATCACACGCTCATCAGCCATGACATGATCCAGCGTGCCCTCGGCCAGGACCGCGCCTTCGTGCAGCACCGTCACCTTGCAATCGAGATTACGGACAAATTCCATATCGTGCTCGACTACGATCACGGCGTGGTTCGCGGCCACGCGCTTGAGCAGGTCGGTGGTGTGCACGCGCTCCTCATTGGTCATGCCCGCGGCCGGTTCATCGACCAGCAAAAGCTGCGGATCCTGGGCCAGGAGCATGCCGATCTCCAGCCATTGCTTTTGCCCGTGGCTCAGCGTGCCGGCGCGTTCGTCGAGATGGTCCTCGAGGCCCGTCTCGTGCGCCAGTTCGGCGATCCGCACAGTGTCCACCTCGCTGATACTGTCGAGCAGGGCGGCGATCGGCCCGCGCGGTTTTTTGAGCGACATGCGCAGATTGTCCCGGACGCTTTGATCTTCGAACACGGTGGGGCGTTGAAATTTCCGCCCGATCCCCATCTGGGCGATAGCAGCCTCGGACAATTTCAGAAGGGACGCGCTCAAATCACCCCATAGCACCTCGCCCTGATCGGGGCGGGTTTTGCCGGTGATGATGTCCATGAAGGTTGTCTTGCCCGCGCCATTGGGCCCGATCACTGCGCGCATCTCGCCGGGCGCGATGGCAAAGCTCAGATCGTTGATCGCCTTGAACCCGTCGAAGGAGACCGAGACGCCGCGCACTTCAAGAAGGGCACTCATTTTGCGTCCTTCCTTACGATGTAATCGACGAGGCCGCCGAGGCCCTTGGGCGCGAGGAGCGTGACGAGCACGAAGCCGAGGCCGAGCAGAACCGGCCACCAGTCAACCCATTGGATCGTGTAGCTCCCCAGTGAGATGTCCGGTGCACGTCCGCCGGTGAAAAAGGTCGAGAGCAGCGAGACAAGTGCTGCGCCGATCACCGCACCATAGAGCCGCCCGCGCCCGCCGATGGCCACCCAAACGGCCAGGTAGATCGAAGCGATGGGGGCGATCTCGTCGGGGTTGATGATGCCCGCTTGCGGATAATACAGCGCTCCCGCCACGCCGCAGAGAACGGCGGACAGCGTGAACACCACAAGTTTGAAGACCTCGACCCTGTAGCCCAGGAAGCGCACGCGCAGCTCATCGTCGCGGATACCGCGCACAATCGAGCCGAACTTACCCGAGACGATCCAGGCCGCGCCGATATAGCTGAGCCCAAGGGCCACGGCCGAGGCCCAGAAGAACCAGATCGAGATCCGGTCCTGGCCGATGTTTTCGGCGCCGGGGATGTTTTGCAGGCCTGACAGGCCGTTATTGCCCCTGAGCCCCGTGTCGTTCTGAAAGAGGTAAAGCGACAGCGCGAGGGTCATGGCTTGCGTCAGGATAGAGAGATAGACCCCCGTCACCCGGCTGCGAAAGGCGAGCCAGCCGAAGACCAGGGCCAGCGCGCCGGGCACCAGGACGATCAGAAGGAGGCTGAGGAATAGGCTGTCGGAAACGGCCCACATCCAAGGCCAGTCTTCCGCGCCCACGACCGAGAAGATCTGCAGCGCGGTGGCATCCGAGATCTCCGCTTCGGTCGGGGGGATCACGTTTCCGGCCAGATTGGCGCGGATGACCGCTTCGGTCCGCGCCGTCATCAGCCACATCCCGATCATATATCCGCCCAGCCCGAAGAAGGCGAAATGGCCCAGACTAAGGATGCCGCAATAGCCCCAGACCAGATCCATGGCGAGCGCGGCGAGGCACAGGCACAGCGTCATGCCAAGAACCTTGGTGAAGGACACTGATAGCGCGCCGTTACCGTAAGCGGGCGACATTACGGTGACAGCCAAGGCAAAGAGGGTGAGGCCCACGATAAAGATCGGAACGGACTTGTTGCGTGTGAAGATTGAGCCTTCCATGGCCTAGTCCCCCGCCGCACGTCCGCGCAGCGCGATGATGCCGCGCGGCCGGAACTGAATGAAGAGGATGACAAAGAGGATCATGTAAGTCTGGGCGGCCAGGGTATTGGACGGGTTGAGCCACTCGATCCCCTTTTGTAGCCCACCGATGAGGCCCGCGCCGATGAGCGTGCCGAAGATATTGCCGACGCCGCCGACCACAACGGTCATGAAGCTTTGGACGATGTAATTTGCGCCCAGATCCGGGATGACCTGCGCGAAAAGCCCGATAGCCACGCCCGCGATCCCCGCGATGCCCGAGCCGAGCCCGAAGGTCAGCATGTTGATCCGGTCGGGATTGATGCCCATGGAGGCTGCCATCTTGGGGTTTTGCGTTACCGCGCGAACCTCGAGGCCCAGGCGCGTTTTGTTCAGGATCACCCAGAGTACGATGAAGAAGATTAGCCCGAGGGCGAAGATCGCGATGCGGATCGAGCTGATCGAGATGACATCATTGAGCGAGACCGATCCGGCCAACCAATCCGGCGGTGTGAGGGGCTGGGTCAGAGGCCCGAAGATTTGGCGCACGATTTGTTGCAGGGCGATGGAGATGCCGAAGGTCGCAAGAAGCGTTTCCAGCGGGCGGTGATAGAGCCAGCGGATCACGCTGCGCTCCATCGCGACGCCGAGCCCGAAAGTAACGGCAAAGGCCAGAGGGATCGCAATGGCGATGGAGGCGGTTTCATTGGGCACCAGGGTCTGGACGACAAAGCCGGTATAGGCGCCGATCATGATAAACTCGCCATGGGCCATGTTGATCACGCCCATCACGCCGAAGGTGATGGCCAGGCCGATCGCGGCGAGAAAGTAGATCGACGCGAGCGATAGCCCGTCGAGTGTCAGATCCACCGCTTCGTAGTAGCCCACGCGGGTCTCGATCCCGTCGAGCGTGGCGCGGGCCGCACGCGTCACGGCCTCGGATGGCTCTCGGTAGACCTCATAGATAACGTTATCCGCCAGGGCTTGCGCGATGGCTTCGGCATCGGGCGCGGGCTCGGCCAAGCCCTCGGCGACCAGGGCCGCATAGGCCGCGTCGCGCGCCGCTTCGGTGTTGAGCGTGGCCACCGGAAGGCCTCCGACGCGCCCTTCGACCACATTGGCTTCTAGGATGGCCAGCCGGGCCTCGGCCGGGATCAGGGGCGGAGCCAATTCGGCCTCGGCCAACAGCGCATAGGCCTCTGCCTCTGGAAGGTCGGCGCCAGGCTCGAGCACGCGGGCGAGGTTGATGTCTTCGGGTAGTTCGGCGGCGACGTCTCGGGTGGTGGTCAAAAGCGGGTTGAGCGTGGCGCGGGCGGCCAGGCTGATATTGCCCTCGAGCGCCTCGATGGCCGCGACGCGCGCTGCATCATCCTCGGCGAAGGCGATGGTCAGCCGGGGATACAGCACGTCCAGCGCGGCGCGCACGGAGGGGTCTTCTTCCAGCTCCAGGCGCTCCTCGATCAAGGGCAAGTGGCTTTCGTCGGGGTTATCATCAATGGCCTCGAGAGCGGCCAGGCGCGCCTGCGGGTCCTCGGCGCCGAGTTGAAATTGCACGAGCGCGCTCGCGATGACGCGGCGCACGCCGCCATTGGGGCGCAGCTGGCTGACCTCACGGCTTCCGGCTTCCCCCAGCACTTCGCCACTGGTGATATCGATCAAGATCAGCGGGTCGGCGTCCTCATCCTCGACATAGACGAACAGGCCGTCAGCATCGCGCTGAAATACCTCACGTGCGGCCCAGCGTTCCAGGAAAAGCGGCACTTCCGGCAGGCCGCTTGTCGCGAGCACATCAAGAACTTCGCCCACGGTGCGCCGAGAGGCATCCGCCACCAGGTCTGAGTTGTCTTGCAGAAGGTCTTGCAGGCCCTGCGCCCGGGCCGCGTTGGGGGCCAAAGCGAGGCCCGCAGACAGAAAGATCGCGCCCAGTAGCGCGAAAAGCCCCAGTCTTGTCATGTGTTTAGTGCTCGCCCCAGGAGGTTCGGGGGCGAGCCTAAACCCGCCCCCGAGAAAGGTCTTAGTAGTTCGACTGCAACTGCACGCAGCTTTCGGTGTCCGTGTTGAACATCCCACAGCCGAGGCCTGGCCAATCGGAGACCAGGATCGCCGATTCCTCAAGGTAATCGGTCCAGGCATCGCCCGGCACCGGCTCGGTTTGGCTGATGATGTCGAACTGACCGTCGGCGCGGATCTCACCGATCAGAACCGGCTTGGTCAGGTGGTGGTTGGGCAGCATTTCGGCCATGCCACCGGTCAGGTTCGGCACCTGGATGCCGTACATCGCCTCACGTACTGCGTCGATGTCCGTCGTGCCCGCGGCCTCGACCGCCTGAACCCACATCTGGAAGCCGATGTAATGGGCCTCCATCGGGTCGTTGGTCACGCGGGTGTCGTCGCCGGTGAAGGCGTGCCAGTTGGCGATGAACTCTTCGTTCTGCGGCGTGTCGGCCGACATGAAGTAGTTCCAGGCGGCCAGGTGGCCTTCAAGCGGCTCGGTGTCGAGGCCCGAAAGCTCCTCCTCGCCGACCGAGAAGGCCACGACAGGGATGTCATCGGCGCTCACGCCTTGCGCGGCGAGCTCATTGTAGAAACCCACATTCGCGTCGCCATTGATGGTCGAGATCACCCCGACCTGCTCACCGGTTTCGCCCAGTGCGACCACATCGCCCACGATCGACGACCAGTCGGAATGACCGAAGGGCGTGTAGTTGACGAAGATGTTTTCCGCCGGGATGCCCGCGTCGAGCAAGTACTGCTCGAGGATGCGGTTGGTCGTGCGCGGATAGACATAGTCGGTGCCCAAAAGCGCGAAGCTTTCGACGCCCAACTCTTCGAGGTAGTAATCCACCGCCGGGATCGCCTGTTGATTGGGCGCAGCGCCGGTGTAGAAGACGTTGAGCGAGCTTTCCTCACCCTCGTACTGCACCGGGTAGAAGACCATCGTGTTGAGCTCTTCGGCGACGGGCAAGATGGCCTTGCGGCTCGATGAGGTCCAGCAGCAGAAGATCACGTCAACCTCTTCGACCGCGATCAGGTCGCGCGTGCGCTCTGCGAAGGTGGGCCAATCGGAGGCGCCATCGACCACGACGGGCACGATTTCCTCGCCCAACAGACCGCCCGCAGCATTTTGTTGCTCGATCAGCATGAGCATCACGTCGCGTAGAGTGGTCTCCGAGATCGCCATCGTTCCGGTCAGCGAGTGCAGGATGCCGACGCGAATCTCTGCGCTCGCGGCCGTCGCCGTCATCGCGGTCAACGCACTGGCAAGTAGTAGTTTTTTCATGGATTATCCCCTGTCTTGGCGTGGCCGCAGCGGCCATCAGGCGGGATAGAGACGTATTGACGCGGTGCTGTCTGCTGCTAAAAATACCCCGGCGCGGTGCAAAAATTGCACCACATCGCGGAAATAGTTGATGCGTCACCTAAAAATCTATCGCGCCATCCAGATGATCCACCGAAATGGCTCGATCCGGCAGGCGGCGGACGTCCTGTCAGTGTCGCCCTCGGCCCTCAATCGCTCGATTCAGGGCTTTGAGGAGGAGCTCGGCGTGCCGGTCTTTCACCGAATCCCTGGCGGTGTGGAGCTGACGGCCGCCGGAGAGCTTCTGATCTTGCTCATCGATCAGCATATGGTCAAATTCAACGACTTGCTGGCCGAGATGCGTAGCTTGCAAGACGGGGTCCGGGGCACGGTGGCGATCAGTCTGGGTGAGGATCTCGATGCCGGGCTGCTGATCGAAGCGGTGGCGGCATTCGAGCGCGACTTTCCCGGTGTCTCGGTTCGGATCGTGCCCGAGAGCAGCGCCGCCCGGCTTAAGGCGCGTCAAGTCGATCTGGCCGTGCTGAGCGCGCCCGAGACCGACGAGGCGACAGAGGTTCTTTACGCACAGCGCGTGCCGCTGATGGCCTGGGCCGATCCATCCTTAGGTCAGATCGCGGGTATCTGGGACCTGCTGGCGCATCGACTGATCCTGCCGCCCGAGGGCACCGGCAGCCGGGCGCAGTTTCGCCATGTTCTGCGTCGCCACCGCCTGAGCGAGGGGACAGTCACCACCGCGCCCTTGAGCCAAATGTCGACGCTTCTGGCGCAAGGCGCGCGGGCCGGAATCGCGCCTGTTTGCGCCCTGCGCCCCTTTGCCACTGAGCCGAAAGCCGAGCCTCTGGCCAGGCCCTTATCGCTCAAGCTGGGCGACGTGCAGATTTCTGTCCTCCGCGCGGTGGGAACACCGATGACGAAGGCAAGCGAGGCCCTGTCGCTCAGGCTGCAGACCGCGCTCGAGGCTGGGGCGGGTTAGTTGGCGTCAGCCGCACCGGTCCAAAGCTCGGTTTCGGGATAAAACTGCGACCAGGCGAACCAGAAGGCTTCGTGGCTGCTCAGATCGCCGCCGCCGGTATCCTCGGCCCGAAGCCCGCCGCCATCCATGACCACTCGGATATTCTCCACCTCGATGCTCTCCCCGCCCGCGAGGGCCAATAGGGCATCGCCGCGCTCAAAGGCCCAAGGCGTGCCCGAGGCCGCGATCACTCCGATCACGTCGTCATGCACGCCGAGGCGCGGATCGACATCGCCCACCGGGAAGATCGGGCCGTCCGCATCGCGGCCATTGCGGAAATCCGGGTTCCGCCCGAGCGCGAGCGCCTGGACGAGGACAGTCGTTTCGGGATGCGCCGTGCGCCATTCGGCCCAGGTGGTGGTGATGACGCTGGCCTGTTCGAGCGCCAAGCCGCGCTCGGCCAGAGGGCCGGTCACGGCATTGCCGCGGAACGTGTCGAAGATCGAGCCGCTGGTAATGTCATACATTACCTTGTTCGAACGGATCAGAAGCCCCGACGTCCGCATCACCGGCCGCTCAATACCGATGGGCAGCGCGTCGGTGAAGTAGGCCTGGGCCGCCCCGCAGAGCGTGCAATAGGGAATGGCCAGATCGCGCCCGCCAAGCGTGTCATTGACCATCTCGCGCACTTCCATGATTTGGCGCGGATAGGCGCGGGTCTCACCGTTGATCTCGATGCCGAAGACGATGTCGCCATCGCGCGGCCAAGTCGCCTCATCGGCACTCAGGACAGGCGGATTGTCGGCCGCCGGGATGCAGTTGCAGCGGCGATCGGTGTCGTCAAAGGGCCGGTCATCGATCAGCACGCCGCCCCAAGAGACCAGGCGCCAGTCGATATCGCCCTCGACCATCAGCGCCTCCCAACCGGGCACGAAACTGGTGAAGATCGCGCGTTTGTACCTTAGGGAGTCCGGGATCGCCGGGATATCCCAGGCGATCAGATGGTCGGTGATTTCGTTCCAAGCATTGTCCGAGGTCAGCTCAATATTGAGCAGCCCCTCGGCGGCCTCGGCTAGGGCGCTGTCAAAGGACATATTGAACGTGAAGCGCATCATGTCGGTCAGGATCCAGGCCACGCGCGGGTCGCCTGACGCAGCGATCTCGGCCAAAGCCGCGCCTTGATCCGGGCCCCAGGAGCCGTCCTCGAAGACCCGGATAAACGCCGTGTCGAGCGCGGCGGACATGTCCTCGGACACGGCGCCCTCGGGCACGTCTGGGGCAGTTCCGAAATCCGATAAGGCTTGCGAGGCGGCCGGACCGGAGATGACCAGGGGCGCGAGGGCCAACCCCGCGACCAGGGTGAGGGCGCGGTAGGCGCGGGCGATTTTGATCATAAGGGGCCTCCTCGAATTCCAGCACTGCGGCCACCCTATAGCCGTCTTTGCCCTGACGCGACTTCACCATCGTTCACGTTGTCAGCAGCGCGAAGCGGCAATTGAAGTTGTGGACGCATTGCTCACCCCGGTTACGGGGCTAACTTACGGGCATGGGTGTGCAGGAGCAGAGCGATTTGGCGCAAGGGGGCGCGTCTCAGACGCCGCGCGCAGCGCTGATCCAGATCGCCGGGAATCGCAACTTTCTGGCGCTATTGACGGCGAACACGATCCTGGCCTCGGCCTTTCCGATCCAATTGATCCTGGCGGGTCTGGCCGGGTTGATGCTTGCGCCTTCGGCAGGGCTCGCGACGCTTCCGGCCTCGCTCCAAACCTTGGCGGGGCTGCTAGCCGCGGCGCCTGTCTCGCTCTTGATGGGGCGGCTGGGCCGTGCGGCGGGTTTTGCCTTGGGTGCTGTCCTGACCATCGCGGGCGGGCTGATCGCGGTCCAGGCGCTCTATGCGCAAAGCTTCGGCCTTTTGTGCCTGGGGCATTTCTCAATGGGTGCGGGCTGGGCGACGTTTCAGTATTTCCGCTTTGCCGCGGGCGAGGCCGTGGGCGTGTCCCTCAGGCCGGTGGCGATTTCGTTGATGTTGAGCTCGGGCCTCGTGGCGGCTCTGGTGGGCCCGGAGGTGTTCATCCTGGCCCGCGACGCCCTCGATCCGATCCCCTTTGCGGGGGCCTATGTGGCGCTGGCGGTCCTGGCGGTCATCGGCCTGATCCCGCTTGCCGCTGTGCGTCTGCCCAAGCCATCCCGGGCCAAACCAGGCGGTGCGCGTATTTGGCCCGTGGCGCGCGAGGCGCTCAGCCGTCCAGCCGTGGCCCAAGCGGTGGCCATTGCCGCTGTGGCCCAAGGTGTGATGGTGTTCCTGATGGTGCCCACACCCATGGCGATGGTCGGCTGCGGCTTTGGCGATGAAACGGCCAGCGACGTGATCCGCTGGCACATCGTGGCGATGTTTGCGCCGAGCTTTTTCACCGGTTTTTTGATCCAGCGCTTCGGCGCCAAGCGGATCGCCGTCACGGGTCTTGCGGTGATCGCGTCGGCGGCGATGTTTGCGGCGTCGGGTATCGCGGCGCTCAATTTCTACGGCGCGTTGATCGTTCTGGGCATCGGCTGGAATTTCAGCTTCATCGGCGCGACCAGTCTGCTGGCCGCCGATGTCTCAGAAGAGGAGAAGGCGGCTGTGCAGGGCGCCAATGACACGATCATCGCCCTTGTCTCGACCCTGGCCGCATTCGCGGCGGGTGCCGTTGTCTCGGGCCCGGGCTGGGCGGTTTTGGCGCTTATGTCGGTCGGGGTCGTTGCCCTCTGCCTGATCGCGCTGGCGCGGCTATCGGGTCGCGCGGCGCGCGCTTAGAGCGTCCGACCTTAAACTTGAGACGCAAAATACCCTGCCGCGCTTCGCGCTCTCGGGACATTTTGGCCAAATGATAAGTCAGGTTAAAGGTCGGACGCTTTAGTTTGCGCCCACCGGAAAGGGCAGGCGGCCCGGCACGCGGGCCTTGTTGAACTCTTCCATGCGGGACAGCACATCGACGCCCAACTGCCGATAGGAGTCGAGCAGGTCGACCATCACCCAGTTTTCGCGGATCAACCCGTTCTCGATCCGCCAGAAGTCCAAGCCTTTCATCGTGATGCGTTGCCCCGTAGGCGCGATCCCCATCCAGCCGCCATGGGTGACGGTCTGGATCATATTGGGCCAGCCGGTCACGGCACAGTAATCGCCGTCACCGAAAAAGTGAAAGGTGATCTCGTCGAGATACTGGCCGCGATCGGGCATGGCATTAAGAAACGGGATCTGGTGCCAATTACGAAAGCCCGAGATGCCACGCCCCGTGCCGATCCCCGCGGGCCCGTACCAGGTCATGCGCGGATGCCAGAACCGCGCCATCTCCATCACCTCCGGGCCGCCCTGGCTGGGATGCTTTTTCAGATGCTTGAGCATATCGACGACGTGATCGCAGGAGGCTTTGGCGCGGGCCGGGTCCCAAGGGCCGGGGACATGGCCGTCCAATGTGCCCGGCCCGGGGATGCAGTATTCGCGGCCTAAAGAGGGCGCCATCGGCCAGGCACCCGCTTGCATCATCACCTCGGGGATGTCCCAGAGCGCCTGGATTTGCACTACCTGGCCCTCGAGCATCTCATAAAACTCATGAAAGCGCATGTGAACGAGGTGCCCCGTCGGCGGGATGCCGTGCCAAGGCGCCACGAAGGTGCCCACGTAATGCCCACCGCAGCCGACCCAGTCACCACCATGCTCGGTCCGGCCCGCCATTACGATCCAGTCACGGCGTTCCAGGTCTGGCAGCGCCTCAAAGAGCGGCGCGTAGCAGGTCTTATAGAAGGCGTCCGGCCCGGTCATATCGCCCAGGGGTTGGGGCATATGGATGATTGCTTCGGGTGCCATGACATCGGCCAGAGCGGCGCGGACGGGCGCGGCCTCGAAATCGACCATGCTGGCGCGCAGAGGGGCCAGAATGGCTTTGTTCCGGGTGTGGATATCGTTCATTGGGCGGCAAACGCGTCCATGCGGGCGAACACATCCACGCTCAGTTGCGCATAGGGGTGCAGCATATCGACGATCACCCTATCGCCGTTGCGTCTGGCCTGGGCTTCGCCCGAAGGGCGCTCAAACTCTCCACTGGAGAGTTTGCCGGCTTCCGCCGGACCGCGTCTCACCCCTTTACAGCCCCTGCTGTTAGGCCGCTGACGATCTGGCGTTGGAAGAAGATGATCAGCATGATCAGCGGCACCGTTGCCGACACCACAGCCGCCACGGCGAACATCACATTGCCCTGAACCTGGGTCGAGCCCATGAAGCTTGCGATGCGCGGGATGATTGTCTCGTTCTCCTGGCTCAGCAGCATCCGCGTCACCGTGAAATCGTTATAGGCGAGCAGGAACGAGAACAGCCCCGTGGTGATCACACCGGGCCACATCACCGGCATGATGACGCGCCGGAATGCCTGAAACCGAGTGCAGCCATCGACCATCGCGCTCTCGTCAAGCTCTTTGGGGATGTTGAGAAAAAACGAATGCAGCATCCACAGCGTGAACGGCTGATTGATCGCCACGAGCACGATGATGGTCGTCGGCAGGATGCCCCAAACATTCCACTCGAAAAACGGCAGTAGGTAGCCCGAGACCAGAGTGATATGCGGCATCGCCCGAAAGACCAGGGCGGCCATCAGGATCCAGAACGCGTATCGGAAGCCCGACCGCGCCAGCGCATAACCACCAAGCGTACCAAAGGTCAGCGAGATGATGACCGTGAACAACACAACCACCGAGGTGTTGATGACCGAGCGCCAGAACTCCTCCTGAACCCAGGCGCCCTCATAGCCGTTGGCCGTGAAGGCACTGCCGGTCTCGATGGTCGTCTGCACACCGAAGAGCGCGTTCGTCCAGTCGGCCTTGGAGAAGAAATCCCCCTCGACCTTGAAGGAGCCCCAGGCTGTCCAGAGGAAGGGGAAGGCCGCGATCACCAGCCAGAGGATCACCAGGCCAAGGGCCACCACCTTGCCGATTGTCACGCGGGATTGTGCTTTTGTCTTGGTGCTCATGTCTCGTGCCCCCTCGCGCTCAATGGCCCTTGGCGTTGAAATCACGCCAGGTACGGATCAGGACCGGCGTCAGCAGGATCGCGACGCCCAGGATCGTCAGAACTGAGGTCGCCCCGGCCGAGCCATAAAGCGGGTTCCCGGCGGCGATCAGGTCGGAATAGATGATCCAACTGAGCGAGGTTGCATGCGCCTCCGCCTGAAAGCTGACGATGGGCTCAAAGACGCGGAAATTGTCCATCAGCTGGATGAGCGTGATGAACACGGCGAGCGGCATCAGATGCGGCACCGTCACGTAGAGCGTGCGTTGCCAGGTATTGGCCCCGTCTATCATCGCGGCTTCAAGCTGTTCTTCAGGTACTGTCTGCAGCCCGGCATAGAAAACGATGAAGCTGAAGGGGATCGACGACCACACCCCATAAACGATCAGCATCACCCAATTGAGCGATGTCGTGGCCTTCAGGCTGAGCGAGGGATCGTTGAAGATGCGTTGCAGCGTCGCCCCGATGATCCCATCTCCATCGACCATCCAAAACAGGATCAGCGCGCCCACCAGGGGCGTTACGATCATCGGCAGAAGCGAGATGAAGATCGTGGGCCCCTTGAAGATCTTTGGCAGCGTGTTGACCCCCAAGGCCACGGCGAGACCCAGAAGGATCACAAGCGGCGTGACCACAGCGGTGTATGTCAGAGTAAAGGCCAGCGCCTTATAAAAAGGCAGGTCGAGGAGCGCGTCGGCAAATTCGCCCCAGCCCTCTGAGGTCTGCCAGGCGACAGCGATTTCGGCAAAGGCCAGGTGGCCGCGATTGGTATAGGTGCTGAGCCCGACATATTGGCCCAAGGGTTCGGCCTCACGCAGAGCCGCCGTGGCCTGGGTATCGACGGATGTGACCTCATTACAGCCGAACGGGCCGCAGCTTTCGCCGACAACCAGGACTTGTTCATGCTCCACATGGAAGGACTGGATCGCCACCGAGATGATCGGCAAGGCGATAAAAAGGATCATCGCCGACAGGGTCGGAAGGATAAACCAGAAAAACGGTCGGTGTTTCATCGTCTATCCCCCAAGTCAGACCATTTGGTGGCCCCGGCGCCACCGCAATGGGCGCCGGGGCTGTGGTGTATCGTGCTTTCTTATTCCTGCAGGAAGCCCGCTTCGATCGCGGCCGTCCGGTAGGCGGCTTCGATGTCGGCTAGGGTCTCCTCAGCGCTTTCCTCGCCCTGCAAGAAGTCCGCCACTTCCGCCCCCGCCGCGTTGTGCATCAGGTTGATGTAGGGGATCATCGGATAGGGCCGGGCGCCAAGCTGCACCGTTTCGGTCACGCCAGAGGCGGCCGGGCCGGGCATATAGCCGTCGATCAGCCAAATCGCATCGTCGTTGTTTTCCGCGACCATGTCGGCGTTGAGCGCACCCACCAGGGCTGCAAAGGCCGCTTCGGCCTCCTCGTCAGAGATGTTGGTGGCGATCGTCACACCGTCCCACCAGAGCGTGGCCACCGGCGTGCCGCCTTCGGTTACGGTCGGCGCGGCAGTCAGCACGGTGTTTTCCGTCACTTCTGGCGAGGAGCCTTCGTCGTCGAGCACGGCGCCCCCGCGAGAACCCCACATAATGCCGAGCGCGGCCTGACCGGCCTCCCACAGCGCTTGGGTTTCATTGGACGCATGGCTGAGATAGTCGGGATGGGCATATTCCGCCAGCGCCGCCATGGCCTCGAGTGCGGCCACGCCGGTCTCATTGTTGATTGCGGGCTCTGCCGAGCCGGCTTCGAACAGCTGACCGTCATGGCCGAAGTAGAACAGGTTGAACAGCTCACCTAAATTCCAGCCCGTCGCGTTCATCACGATGGGATGCTCCATAATGCCCGCCGCGCGAATTGCCTCCGCCGCGGCGACGATCTCATCGAGTGTCGTCGGAATTTCTGCGACGCCCGCCTCTTCGAGAATGTCGGTGCGCGCATAAAGATGCTGGGAATTGGCCATGAAGGCCACGGCCATGATCTGCCCGTCCAGTGTGATGAATTGCGAGGGGTTCAGCTCTTGGCCGTACTGCGCCACAAGGTCATCGAGTGGGCGCACAAGGCCATCGTTCATCAGCTGTGTCAGCGTTGCATTGGCGACAATGACCGAGCTGAACTGCGCCGGATTGGGCGTCAGTGCCTGGTTCATCATGTCGCGCGTGTCATCGCGCAGATTGACCACGAATTCGCTGGCCGCCCCAGAGCAGGACGCCTCGGCCGCCGCGGTTACCGCTTGGATCGCGGGGAAGTCACTGCCCAGCACGCGGACTGATTGCCCCTCGGGCCCGCAGGATGCATGCCCGCCCGCGAGTGCCGCGCCGCTCATCATGAGCGTTGCAATCGTTCCCATTGCGACCGTGTGTTTTATCGCCATTTCCGTCTCCCTGGATAGATGTCCGCCATGCGGATCACTTTACGGCTTGGACCGTGATCCAAGTCTTTCGTTAACGCTAGGCAAGGAAAACGGATTCAGCTAATGAATACAAATAATGGCAGATATTCATCACAGTAATATCAGGCGGATCGATCCGACGATACTGATGGTCTTTCTGGCCCTCATGCGCCGCCGCAAGGGAACGCTGGCCGCGCGCGATCTGGGCTTGACGCAGCCTGCGATCAGCCACGCCCTCAAGCGCCTGCGCGAGGTCTATGGCGACCCGCTCTTTCTGCGCCAATCCCATGGTTTGGAGCCGACCCATATGGCGCGGGAGCTTGAGCCAAAGATCCGCGATGTGGTCGATCGGCTGGCGCAAACGCTCTCGCCGCCTGCCCAGCCCGATCTAAGCGAAGCGACCTGGGAGCTGCGCCTGGGCGCCTTCGATTTTGAGCTTGCCACCATTCTGCCCGAGCTGATCTCACGGCTGAGGCGCCGGGCACCGAATGTGGCCATCGAAAGCTTTCAGATCGCCCATGAACCCGCTCTCGAAGCCCTGCTGGATGGGCGCATCGACATTCTCGTGGGCTACTTCGAAGGCACAAAGATTGAGCGCGCAAGCCTAATCCGTACGCCACTTTATTCCGAGCGCTACGTTGCAATTGCGCGTAAGGACCATGCGCTTCTTTCCGAACCGTTTGATCTTGAGACTTTTGCCGAGGCCGAGCATCTTTTGGTATCTGCCACGGGTTTTCGCAAAAACCTGGTGGATCATGCCCTGCAATTGGCGGGCCTCAGTCGGTCAGTGAAAACAGTGGTCCCGTCACTTTTTTCAGCACTGTCAGTTCTCAGCCAGACCGACCTGATCGCGTCGGTCCCTGAACGTGTCGCGGTGCAGCACGGAGCGCGCTTTGGGCTGAGCTACCGCGAGCTTCCGATCGAGGGCGGCCGCTTTGATCTGCACGCCGTCACCAGGGCCCGCGATGCCAACAGCGCGATGCATCAATTGACTTTGCATGAGCTGAAGGAGGCCGGTCGCGCCTTGATGGCGAGCGGACCGGCGTCCGGCGCCGTCACTGATAGGCAAGACCGCGAGCGCATACCGGGCTAGCAGACGCACAACACACACGGCGGGCGCTTACGGCGCAGCGCCGGAGTGTTTTGGCAAATCGTCTTCGATACGCAGCCACGTCACCCGCTCGGCCCAATGGACATGCGCAGTGGGGCGAAACTCAGACAGGTCGTCCAGCGTTGCGGCGTGCAGGTGGATTTCGCCCGGCCAACGGGTGCTCATGTAGTGCAGGGGGGTGCCGCAAGCTGGACAAAATCCACGCGTCACTCCGGCGGAGGAGTTGAAGAACCGCCGCTCACCTGTCCAGGCGACATGGGCGCGGGCGAGACCGACAAAGCTGCTGACGGGTGCGCCGGTTGCGCGGCGGCAACTGTTGCAGTGGCAATGCATAGCCCAAAATGGCGAGGCACTGCATTGGTAGCGGACCGCACCGCAGGCGCAGCCGCCGTCAAACCGTGGCATGTGCCGTCTCATGTATCATCGCCTTCATGAGGGCGCGGTTTAAGGTCCCGCAACCGGGCCTGTCGAGGGTGTTTGCGCTCCCGCTGCCAGCCGGCCCAAGCGCTCGTGGTCGTTGCTAGGGCGGGATCGGTCGCCTTTGTCGGGTGGCGAAGATGTCGCAGCGAATGGGCGCGGGTTACCTATTTTTTGACCGTTGACAAGGCCGCGCAATCGGCAGAACGCTAATGCCGATGGTTCTCAAAGGCGCGCCTGAGAAGGCAATGGGCCCTAGAGATGAAAAGGGAACGTGGTGCGGCCCGCAAGCGGCGCCAAAGCCACGACTGCCCCCGCAACTGTAAGCGGAGAGCGACGCCCATCAACGCCACTGGCCCGGGGTCTGTGACCCAAAAGGCTGGGAAGGCGGGCGAAGCGCGGACCCGCAAGTCAGGAGACCTGCCATCAAGGTTTTGTCACACCGGGGCGGGGTGTCTCGGGAGGAGGCTTTATGCGTGTTCCCCCGACGCCGTGTGCGTTGATGTCCGTCCATAACGTCGATCCGGCGCGAGACGCGTTGTGACTGCGGCACCGGCACTTTCGGCCCAAGGGCTCGCTTACATCGCGGCGGGCGGTGCGCAACTGCTCCATCCCCTTAATTTCGATCTGGCACCGGGCTCGGTTCTGTCCATTGCCGGGCCGAACGGTGCGGGGAAATCCACGCTTCTCGCGCTGCTCGCGGGTCTCGAGCCTGCAACATCAGGCGAGGTGTTGATCGACGGCGCGCCGCTCCACGCCATGTCGCCCGCAGAGCGCGCGCGCCAGATCGCTGTGGTCAGCCAAAGCGGCGATCCGGACGGGCGGCTGACGCTGCGCGATTACGTGGCCTTGGGACAGATGCCGATTTGGGCCGATCATGCCCGTGAGGCTCACTACGCCGCTCTTGCCCATATTCTAGAGATCACCGGCCTGAGCGCCCTGGCCGAGCGTCCCACGGCGCGGCTTTCGGGCGGGGAGCTTCAGCGCGCCCATATCGCCCGCGCGCTGGCGCAGAGGCCGCGGCTGCTCTTTCTCGATGAGCCAACGAACCATCTGGACCCCGATGCCAAGGGCCGGATGCTGTCGCTGGTCACGTCACTGGGCGTGACGGTGGTGATGGTCGTCCATGATCTGGTGATGATCCCGGAATTCGCGAGCCATGTGGCCCTTGTCAAAGACGCCACTCTGACCGCCTTTGGCCCGGTCGCGGACGTGCTGACGCCCGCCAATGTCCACGCGACCTTCGGCGTCGACTACCTCGAATTTCCCCATGAGGGCCGCACAATCGCGGCCCTCGATATCCGCAAAACCCACCCCGAAACTGCCAATCCAGGAGGACTTTGAGATGAAAACACCCGTAACGACCGCGACGGCTTTGGCCCTGATGAGCACGGGCGCCCTAGCCCAAGGCGTCACCGTCGACAATTGCGGCGAGACTTTGAGCTTTGATGAGACGCCGGAACGGATCGTCATCCACGACATCAACATGACCGAGATGGCCTTCGCCCTTGGCTTGCAGGACCGGATGGTCGGCGTGACCGGCATCACTGGTTGGTACAAGACCAACGAGACCTTCGACGCCATGCGCGGCGATATCCCCGAATTGGCCGAGCGCTATCCCACGGTTGAAAACCTCGTGGCCGTCGATCCCGACATGTTCTTTGCCGGTTGGTATTACGGCATGCAGCCCGGCGGTGAAGTGACGCCGGATACGCTCGAGCCCTTCGGCATCCAAACACTGGTTCTGTCGGAAAGCTGCGTGCATCTACATGATGACCGGCCCGAGGCGAGCATGGACCTGCTGTTCGGGGATATCTTGCGCCTGGGTCAGATCATGGATGTCGAAGACCGCGCGACCGAGCTTGTCAGCGGCTGGGAGACGCAGTTGGCCGAGCTTGAAGCCCTGACGGCCGAGGTCGAGCCTCCGCGTGTCTTCCTGCTCGACGGGCCGGCCGATGCGCCGTTCACCGCGGGCCGCTACGCGATTGTCGACGCGATGATCGAAGCAGCGGGCGGCGCCAGCGTGACCTCGGATATGGAGACCAGCTGGGGCCGGTCGTCCTGGGAAGCGGTGGCGGCGTCAAACCCGGAATTCCTTGTCCTGCTCGACTATGCAGAAGGCCAAAGCGCCGAGGACACCTTCGCCTATCTGCAAGAGCATCTGGTCATGCAGTTCATTGATGCCGTGGTCAATGAGCGGTGGGTTGGGCTGGCATATGAGGAGTTGACGCCGGGGCCTGCGAATATCGACGCGATCGAGACCATGGCCCGCGCGATGCATCCGGATTTGTTCTGATTTGCCAAGGCTCAGCCTGATCATGATCCTGGGGGTGGCCGTTCTGGCCATCCTCATCCTGATGTCGATTGTCAGCGGCAGCACCACGATCCCCCTTGCCGAGGTCCAGGGCGCCTTTGCGATTGCCCTGGGTTTCACCGAAGGCGAGCCGACGCCGACGAGCCGGATCATCACCGATTTGCGCCTGCCGCGGGCGCTTTTCTCGGCCATTATCGGCGCGGGTCTGGGCATTGTCGGCGTGCTGTTGCAGACGACGACGCGCAACGATCTTGCCGATCCATTCCTGTTCGGTCTGTCCTCGGGCGCGGCGGCCGGTGCGGTTTTCGTGATCACGGTGACGGGCGATGTGCTGGGCATCTGGACGCTGCCTCTGGCCGCGTTCTCTGGCGGCATGATCGCCTCGGGGATCGTGCTGACGCTTGTCCGGGCTTTGCGCAACAGTGCGCCGGAAAAGCTGATCCTTGCGGGTCTTGCCGTGTCGTTCCTGTTTGCCGCGCTTACCAACTTTTTGATCTTTTCGGGCGACAGCCGAGCCGCCCATTCGGTCGTCTTTTGGATGCTCGGTGGGCTCGGCTTGGCGCGGTGGAACAACATCTGGCTGGTGCTTTTGGGCCTCGGACTGGTGCTCCTTTTCGCGCTGCGCGGTCACCGCAAGCTCGATGCGCTTCTGACCGGGGACGTGACGGCCAGCAGCCTGGGCGTGCCCGTGGGACAATTGCGCGCGCGGATGTTCTTTATCTCGGCCCTTACCACGGCGGCATTCGTCTCAGTGGCCGGTGTCATCGGCTTTATCGGCCTCATGGTGCCGCATCTGGCACGCGGCATCGCGGGGCCGCTCCATATCCGCCTGGTGCCCGCGGCGGCGCTTTGCGGCGCGATGCTGCTGACGGCGTCTGACATCCTGGCCCGTGTTCTGCTGGCGCCGCAGGAATTGCCGGTGGGGATCGTGACGACGTCGCTTGGCGCGGTTTTCGTCTTCGCGCTTTTGATTGGCGGCAATCGGATGCGGCGGTGAGGGCCTCGCACCCTTTCCAATCCCACCTTAACGTTACAAAGTAACGCCCGGCTCATTTAGATCGAAAGGCGCGGGATGCCCGTCGCGGTGACACTGCTCAACGGCTTTCTCGGGGCCGGAAAGACCACGCTCTTGCAGAGCCTCTTGGTCCAGGCTCGCGAGATGCGCGGCGTCACGCTTGGCGTGATCGTCAACGAAATGAGCACGCTCGATGTGGATGGTGCGATCCTCGATACCAGCGAAGTGATCGCGCGCAAAAGCCCGCATCTGGCCTCGATCCCAGGCAAAAGCATTAGCAGTGATGAAGGCCTGAGTCTCTTTCGCGCCGCCGTCGATCAAGTCCTGGCTGATGGCGTGGTCACGCATCTGATCATCGAGACTTCCGGCAGCACCCATCCCTGGCCCCTTTTGCAGGCGATCCAGAACATGGCTGAGCTGCGCCTGCACGGCGTGCTCTCCGTGGTCGACACGGTCGTGCTGCACCAAGACCACGACATGGGCCGCGCCATCGGGCCCATCGCCCGGGACAACCTGGCCGAAGGACGGCGCGGGGTGGCCAACCTTTTGGCCGAGCAAGTGATGTTCGCCACCCGCGTCCTGCTGAGCAAATCCGACAAGGTGCCGCGCGAGGTCCTCCAAGAGGTGGCCCAAGCCATCCATCCGCTGAACCCCCGCGCGGATATCCTGGCCATGCAATGGGGCAATCTGAGCCTGGAGAAGATCATCGCGATGCCGCTCTACGATTATGAGCGGGTCAAGAAGCTCGGTCGGGAACTGACGCAAGGGGCGGGGGCTGCGGCCATCGCCGATCCCGAAAGCTATAAGATCGGCCACCGCGTTCTCCGCGACCCGCGCCCGTTTCATCCCCAGCGACTTTATCAAGTCTATACCCAATCGCTTGGGGTGGGCATCTACCGCTCCAAGGGCTTTTTCTGGCTGCCAACTCGGGACAACCTGATGCTGCTGTGGAACCAGACCGCTGGAAGCGTGGGCCTGGAGATTGTGAACTATTGGAAGATTAGCGCGCTGGAAGATGACAGTCTAAATCTCGCCGAGTGGGAGAAGGAGGCGATGCGCGCAAAGCTTTCCGAGGCGCACCCCCTTTTTGGCGACAGGCGATGTCAGTTGACGGTGATCGGGGATGAGTTTGGCTTGGACGCGTTCGTGGCGGATCTGGAGGGGTGTTTTTGCACCGATGCCGAGATCGCGGCTTGGCAGAACGGCGAGGATTTCCCCGATCCCTGGCCCAAGACAGTCGCCACTTTGAGCACGGCTTGAGGCCACCTGCCCAAAGCGCGATTTGACTTACGAGCCCTGGAGAGTTTTGACCGCGTGCTGGACCGCGTCGCGCGTCTGGGCGAGATCTTCTGCGGTGATCGCCAGCGATGGATAGAGCTTGCCTGGCGATTTGAATATGCCGTGACGCCGGAGGGAAGCGTTGTAGGCGGCGTTGCGCGACGGATCATCATGCTGCGCACTGCGATAGTCGCGGCAGTGCGCGTCGGTGAAAAAGATGTCGAACAGCGTTTCGTCGCCGCAAATCTGATGCGGGATCCCCGCTTTGGTCAGGGCCTCGGATTGCATGCTCTGAAGCTGACGGCCAATGGCGCGTAGGCGATCATACTGACCCTCGCGGCGCAGCACTTCCATAGTCTTAAGCCCGGCAACGGCTGCGATCGGGTTGCCCGACAGTGTGCCCAACTGCATCAGCCATTTCTCGGCGCCAACGATCGACTTGTCGAAATGGGCCATGATCTCGGCACTGGCGCCAAGGGCGGCAAGTGGGAAGCCGCCGCCGATGATTTTGCCCAGGGTGCAGATATCAGGCGTGACGCCATAGTACTCCTGCGCGCCGCCATAGGCGAGGCGGAAGCCGGTGACGATCTCATCGAAAATCAACAGGACATGGTGACGGTCGCACAGATCGCGCAGGCCTTGGAGGAAACCGGGCTCTGGCGGAATGATCCGCTGAAGCGGCTCGGCGATGATGGCCGCGATGTCATTGTGCTCAAGAAGCAGCGTCTCGACCGCTGCCAGATCGTTGAAGGGTGCGATCAGCATTTGCTCAGCGACGGCCTGCGGGATGCCAGCGCTGTCCGGTACGGCTTGCGGGAAGTTCACCCGCGCTTCGGGCGCCAGGCTCATCTGGGCCTCAGCGCTCATGCCGTGATAGCCGCCCTCGAATTTCAGGATCTTGTCGCGGCCGGTATAGGCCCGGGCCAAGCGGATCGCGTACATATCCGCCTCTCCGCCGGAAGCCACAAAGCGGACTTGTTCGCAGCAGGGCACGGCATCGACGATCGCTTCGGCCAATTCGACGCCTTTGGAATTGTTGGCAAAGAACGTCGTGCCTTGGGGGAGTTGTTCGAGAACGGCCTCCATCACTTCCGGATGGCCATGGCCTAGGAGCATCGGGCCCGAGCCGATCAGGTAGTCGATATATTCCTGACCATCCTCGTCCCAGACGCGGCTGCCCTCGCCGCGCGCGATCACGATGCCTGGGTCGAAATTGCCGAAACCACCTGCGGGCAGGACGGCGCGGGCGCGGGCGATCCAATCGGCTTGAGAGGTGAGTTTTTGCATGATCACTCAAGCTCCAGAACGGGGTGGCCGAGAACGTCCAAATCTGGCGTAACCCCCAATCCTGCGCCGTCGGGCGGCGCGATGCGGCCATAGTGGCGCACCGGACAATCGGGCGCCACGCGCGGGCCGACATAGTACGACAGATCGCAGGTGTTCAGAAGCGCGCCCTGGGGTGTCGAGGCGGCGAAATGCAGCGACGCGGCGGTCACGATGTCCGAGCCCCAGGTGCATTCAGCGCAGATCTCCGCGCCCAGATGCACGGTCAGATCGCGGGCACGGCGCATGGCCGACAGACCGCCAAACTTGGAGAGCTTAAGCGCGACGGCGTCCAGCACGCCAAGCTCGGCTGCCCGCATGAGGGAGGCCAGGTCATGCGCGCCCTCGTCGATCTTCATCGGCAGGCCAGTGGCTTGCCGGACGGCGGCGCAATCCTCAAGCCGTTTGCAAGGCTGCTCTAGCATGATGTCGAGATGCGCCACCGCGCGGCCCGTGCGGGTCGCGTGAAGCTTGCTGGCGCCGCAATTCCAATCGCCATAGACCAGCGGCCCGGGCCCGACGGCCTCCCGCACTTTGATCAGCCGTTCGGCATCGGCGGATGGGTCGGCGTCGGTGCCAAGCTTGGCCTGGAACTGACGGATGCCCGTGGCATATGCCTCGCGCGCGATGCGGGCCATCTCGTCCGGAGCGATACAGGTGATCGAGTGATAAAGCGGCATATCGGCCCGCATTCGCCCGCCCAAAAGCGCATAGAGCGGCATATTGGCGGCCTGGCCGAAGAGATCCCAGATCGCCATATCGACGATGGATTTGGCGTGCAGATGCCCCGGGAGCACCGTGTCGAGCTTGCGCATCAGACCATCGGCGCCGATGGGCGACGCGCCAAGGATATGCGGCGCCAATTCCGTCACCGCACTTGGCACGCCATCGGCAAAGGCCGGGAGGTAATGCGGGATCGGACAGACCTCACCCCAGCCTTTGAGCCCGCTATCGGTATCCAGGCAGAGCACATGGGATTTGACCGTGTCGCAGGTCTTTCCCTCCGCCATATAGTAGGTCTCGTGGCTGGTCAGGTCGACGGACCAAAGGGTAATGCGGGTGATCTTCATGCGTAGACCGCAACAGGGTCGCCCAGTATGTTTTCGTCAGGGTGAACGCCCAGTCCCGGCCCCTCTGGCAAGTGCAGATGGCCGTCTTGATTTCGCGGCCCGCGCCCGCCGGCCACATCCACCGTGATCATGTCTTGGCAGGCCCAAACGGCGTGACAGTGAGCGTCTGGTATCGTTGCGGCGAGATGCAGGGCCTCAGTATCGGCAAGCACCGTGCCGCCCGTCGCCATCACGAACATATCGATCCCATGGGCCAGCGCCACGTCGCGCATGCGGGCTGCCTTGGTCAGTCCGCCGACCCGGTTGAGCTTGATCCCAAAGATCTCGGCGATGCCATCACGCGCGATGCGGGCGGCATCTTGCAGCGTGACCAGAGTTTCATCGACCGAGACGGGGCTCGCATGTTTGCCCGCAATGGCGGCGATGTCGTCGAGGGTTTCGCAGGGCTGTTCGAACATCACATGGAGGTCTTCGCAGGCGGACATGACCCTAAGCGCCTGTTGCCGGGTCCAGCCGCGATTGACGTCATAAAGGACGATCTCACCGCGCTTGCGATAGGCTTCGACATCGCGGATGCGGGCAATATCTCGCGCCACGTTGCCGCCGATCTTCACAGAATGGGCGATGTAGCCGCGCGCCCGGTAGCGGTCGATGACGGCGCGGGTGTCTTCCAACGTCTTGGCCCCGACCGAGGACGCGATGGGTTTGGGCGTCCGTGACCCGCCGCCCATAAGATCGGCGATGGGCAGTCCAGCCGCCTGGCCCGCGATGTCCCAGCAGGCCATATCGATCGGGCTTTTGGCATAAAGATGCCCCGGTAGGGCCGTGTCCATCGCCCGTTCCACATCAAGCAAGCGCCGCGGATCCAGGCCGATCACAAAGGGGGCTATCGTCTCAAGCCCCGCCCGAATGCCTGGGCCATGGGCGGGCACATAGGTATGGCCCCAAGGTGTTCCTTCGCCCCAACCCGTGAGGCCCGCATCAGTCTCAAGCTTCACGAAGGTCGCATCGAGCGTTTCGAATTTGAGCCGCCCGCCGGAGAGCCAATAGGGATGCTCGAGCGGTAGATCGACTTGGTAAACGGAGATGCGCTGGATCTTCACGGGATGACCACGATGTTGCCGGTATGGACCTTGTCGATGAAGGCCTGCTGGCCCGTATGGAAGTCTTCCAGCGGGTAGGTCGCGGCGAGCATCGGGTTGACCTCACCGGCCTCGATGTAGCGGACGAGGTTTTTGAAGGTGTGCGGTGGGTTCACGGTTGAGCCGAAAAAGCTCAGGTCCATCAGGTAGAGGGTCCGCATGTCGAGCGTCACCATCGGCCCCGCGATCGCGCCCGAGGTGACGTAGCGCCCGCCGCGCTCTAGCACGTCGAGGAGCGTTCCGAAATAATCCCCCGCGACGATGTCAGCCACGACCGTCACCCTGTCGCGCCCGATGACCGATTGCAGCGCGGCTTTGAGGTCTTCCGGCGCGCGGGGCAGGATCGCGTCGGGGCCGCATTTCGCGACGTCTTCGTGCTTGGCGGAAGAGGCAAGTGCGACCACGTGCGCGCCACGGCGTTTGGCCAGTTGGATCAGTGCGCCGCCGACGCCGCCCGAGGCGCCGGTAACGAGGACCACGTCGTCCGCCCCAACGCCCGCCTTGTCCAGCATGCCCTCGGCGGTGGCGTAGGAGCATGAGAACGTGGCCAGTTCCGCATCGCTCAGATCGCTGTCTACAGCGGCGACATTGCGGTGGTCGATCACGGTGTATTCAGCATAGCCGCCATCGGCCTCGGACCCGAAATAGCCGGTTTTGTGCATGTTGAGTGGGTCGTCCCAGTCGCGCAGCCAATTATCGGTGATCACGCGTTTGCCGATCAGGCCCTGGTCCGCCTGAGGTCCGGCCGCCACGACAACGCCGCAGACATCCGCGCCCTGAATGCGCGGAAAGCTGATGCCCGCCCCGCCCCAAGTGTTGTCGGCCTTGCCGTCTAACTGCGCATAGGCTCCGCCGGTCGTGGCCTCGGTCACGGATTTCGAGTACCAGCCCGCGCGCGTGTTCACATCCGTATTGTTCATGCCAGTAGCGAGAACTTTTATAAGAACTTCGCACGGCCTAGGCTCCGGTACGGGCCAGGCGGCCTCAAATTCCAGCGCATCGAGGCCGCCATGCCGCTTCAAGACAACGGCGCGCATCGTTTTGGGGATCTTGCTCATTGCGCGGGTTCGAGTACGGCGTCTGTGCGGGGCAAGAGGCTTTCAGGGTCATAGGCCGGCGCGCCCAGAACCCGCGCGGCGCGGGGTTGCCCGTGAATGAGGACCTCCAAGGCCGTGCCCGGCTTGGCTGCGTGGGGTTTGAGATAGGCGAAGGCCAGGATCTTGCCCAGAGTTGGCCCGTAGGCGACCGAAGCCGTGGAGCCGACGACCTGGCCATCAAGGATCACGGCCTCGCCGCCATGGCCGTCAGCCACCCCGTCGGGTTCAATCTCCAGATAGGCGCAGAGCCAAGGCAGATCGGTGTTCAGTGTTGCGTCCCGGCCCAGATAGGCCTTGTCTGTGCGCGCAAAACGCAGAACATCCGCCTCGGCGAGCGTGACCTCGTTCGTCAATTCACCGGCCCCTTTGAAGCCTTTCTCCATCCGCATCACGTTCATCGCGAAGGAGCCGTAATCGGCAATGCCATAGGCCTCTCCAGCGGACCAAAGCGCTTGATAGACATCGACGAGGGCGGCGTTCGGCATATGGAACTCCCACCCCAGCTCCCCGGCATAGGACATGCGGAATGCCCAGATCTTGTGGCCCGCCAAGGTGATCTCCTGGGCGGAGAGCCAGCGGAAGCTCTGATTGTCGAGAGGCGCATCTGTGCACGCGGCCAACACGTCGCGGGACCGCGGACCATTAAGCGAGAGCGCCGACCACTCGGCGGATAGCGCTGTGACGGTGGCCCTGTCCGCGCCCTTGTGCTGGGCCAGGTGATCCAGCAGGCGTTGCTCGAAGAAGGCCGCGCATACGAGGTAGAAGCGATCACCTTTTTGATCGCCGATCGCTCCGCTGCTTGAGGCGGAAGCCGTGCGCACGATCGTCGTCTCAAGCTCGATCCGACCGCGCCGGTTGAGCATATGGTTCAGAGCGATCGAGCCCGTTTTCTGCGGCATGCGGTTGGCCGTGAGGCGATCGAGCAGCGCGTAGGCGTCGGGGCCCTCAACCAGGACCTTGGTGAAGGCGGTGACATCCATGATACCCACGCGCTCCCGCACGGCCCTGACCTCGGCCGCGACCATGTCGTCAACCGGCGTGCGGTTGAAGCTGTAGTGGTCTTTCTGCGCGATGCCCCGCGCGAAAAAGCGCGGGCGTTCGAAGCCGTAGACCTCTTCGTGGACGGCACCTTTGGCCTTCAGCATATCATGGATACCCGAGGGTTTGATCGGGCGGCCCGCCAGGCGGTTGAAATGCGGGAAGGGGATTTCGTGGCGCAGGCAATAATCCTCGCGCGCTTTGACCACTTGCCAATCCTTAGTGGCGTAGCTGCCGAAGCGTCTGGGGTCATAGTCGCGCATGGAGATGTCGGCGGCGCCGTGCACCATCCAGCGGGCGAGCTCACGGCTGAGGCCCGGCCCCCAGCCGATGCCGATTTGCGTGCCGCAGCAACACCAGTAATTGCGTACACCCGGCGCGGGGCCAATGAGCGGGTTGCCATCGGGCGGGTGGGAAATGGCTCCGTGCACCTCACGTTGAATGCCGAGCTCAGCAAAGATCGGCATGCGGTTCAGGCTTTCCTCCAGGTAAGGCATCACCCGGTCGTAGTCGGCATCAAAGAGCCAATTCTCATACTCCCAAGGGCAATGGTCATGCCAGACGGAGTTGGGGTTTTCCTTCTCGTAGATCCCGATCAGGCCACGCTTTTGCTCCATCCGGATATAGCCCGAGACCTTTTTGTCATCGCGGATCACCGGCAATTCGGTCTCGAGATCGGCGAATTCTGGCACGGGCTCGGTCACGAAGTAATGGTGCGTCATCGATGTCATCGGGAGCTGCAGCCCCGACCATTCGCCCATCTGGCGGGCATAGGTGCCGCCCGCATTGACGACATGTTCGCAGCGGATCGTGCCTTGCGCGGTTTCGACGAGCCATTCGCCGCTTTCGGCCTGCATGATGTTAGTGGCCTGGCAGTGGCGGATGATCTGCACGCCCTTTTGCCGGGCGCCTGCGGCCATCGCCATGGTCACATTGGTGGGATCGGCATGGCCATCGTTGGGCGTGTGGAGCGCGCCGAGGACGCCCTCGAGATTATAGAATGGATGCAGCTTGGCCACGTCCTCGGGTCCCACAAGCTCGATGTTGAAACCAAGCGAGCGCCCCACGGACAGAGTATGGCGCAGCCAGTCCATCTCATCTTGCGTATAGGCAAGCCGGAACGAGCCGCAGCCATGCCAGGTGACAGGCTGACCCGTCTCAGCCTCCAGCGCACCGGAATAAAGACCGATATTGTAATCGACGCATTTGCCTAGGCTAAAACTGCTGGTGGAATGGGTGATCTGACCGGCGGCATGCCAAGTGCTCCCGCTGGTGAGTTCGGCCTTTTCCAGCAAGACGGTCTCGGCACCCCATCCCTCATGGGCAAGGTGATAGGCGAGGCCCACTCCCATGATCCCGCCGCCGACAATGACGACACGGGCCTGACGGGGAAGCTCTGCGGGCATGGCCGATTCCTTTTGGGCGGATTTCTTCTCGACAGGCTAGGGGAACGTTCGTACCATCGTCAATCATGAATGACACAAATGTATCATATACGATTCTCGAGCGCTTGGCGGACGAACTGACCGACCTGACGCCCGAGGCGCGCAAGGCCGCGACCTATGTGCTGGAGAACCCGAACGAAGTGGGCGTCTCAACAGTGCGAGAGATTGCCGAGGCCGCGAATGTGAAGCCCAACACCTTCGTGCGCATGGCGCGCCAGGTGGGCTTTGAGGGCTACGAAGATTTCCGGGTGCCGTTTCGCGACGCGATCCGCAACGGCGGGGCCGATTTCCCCGACCGCGCGCGCTGGCTCCAAGACATGCGAAAGTCCGGCGAAATGGGCGGGCTCTATGCCGATATGGTGCAAGAAGTTTTGCGCAATATCGAAGAGACCTTTGCCGGGATTTCCGCCGAAGACCTCAAAGCAGCCGCTTTGACAATTTGGAATTGCCGCTCTGTCTTTGTGCTGGGCGTGGGCGTGAACAATGCCAATGCGCGCAATTTCACCTATCTTGCTTCAACCGGCATGACGCAGTTTCACGCAATCCCAGGCACAGGCTCCACCGCCATTGATGATCTAGCCTGGGCCGATGAGCGCGACGTGCTGATCGCGATGACCTGCAAACCTTATCGCTGCGAAGTTGTTGAAGCTGTCGAACATGCGCAATCCCAAGGCCTCAAGACGGTCTGCATCTCAGACAGCCGCGCAAGTCCGATCCTTCGCGGCGCGGATCATGCCTTTCAGGTCACCTGCGACACGCCGCAGTTTTTCCCTTCTTCGGTGAGCACAATCGCCCTTTTGGAAACGCTGCTGTCATTTGTGATCGCGGTCTCGAGTGACGAGATCGTCGAACGCGTCACCACATTCCACAAACGCCGTCACGCGCTTGGCATTTATCATTCGGAGGAGACATGAAGACCCCGATCCGCTCCCTTGATGCTCGGTATTACATCGACCCGGAGGTATTCGGGGTCGAGAACGCGGGACTGCTGGCCAAGACTTGGCAATTTGGCTGCCATATATCCGACCTGGCCGAGGTTGGTGGTTATGTGACGTTTGAGGTCGCGGGCGAAAACCTCTTCGCCGTTCGAGGGCGCGATGAGAAAATTCGTGTCTTTTTCAATGTGTGCCAACACCGGGCCCATCAATTGGTAGAAGGCACCGGCACGACTCGCGCGGTGGTCTGCCCTTATCACGCCTGGACCTATGAGCTGACCGGAGAATTGCGCGCAGGGCCAAATATCCGGGCGGTTGAGGGATTCGACAAATCCAGTGTTTTTCTGACTGAGGTGCGATCCGAAGAGTTCCTGGGGTTTCTCTTTGTAAATCTCGACCCCGATGCCAAACCGATGGAGGATTGGTTCCCAGGCGCGCGGGCCGAACTTGAGGAATGGGTGCCAAATTGGGCAGAGCTTAAGCCGCTCGAATGGGTAGAAATTCCAGAAAATTGCAATTGGAAAGTTTCGGTCGAGAATTATTCTGAGTGCTATCACTGCACGCTCAATCACCCGACTTTTGCCAATGGCGTAGTCAAACCAAAAACCTACGATATTCAGCCCCAGGGGATGTGCCTGCGACATACGACGGAATGTCAGTCACTCGAAAAGATGACCTATGATATCCATTCGGGCTTTCAGCATTACGATGAATATTCGAGCTGGTTTCTTTGGCCGATGTTCTCGGCGCAGGTTTATCCAGGCAATGTACTGAACACCTATCATTGGCGAGCGATCGATGCCGATCATGTGGTGGTCTGGCGTGGCTGGTATACGCCCGGTGGCGTGGATGACGAAAAGGTCCGGCTGCTGGCGAAGCAAGACCGCGCCACCACGGTCGAAGAGGACATCCATCTGGTGGAATCCGTGCAACGGGGTTTGAAATCGCGCGGCTATCGGCCTGGACCGCTCGTGGTGGATCCCAAGGGCGGGGTGAACTCAGAACATCCGGTCATGCACCTGCAACGCTGGATGCGCGAGGCGATTGATGGCTGAGACCGAAATGCCCGCAAAATGGAGCGCGGAGCAAAAGCTGTTCCCGCACCAAGTGGGCTTTACTTGCTCGCCCTTTGACTATGATGCCGCTCCGTCAGCTTTCCTAAGCATGTGCAATTTTCGCTCCGGACGAGGCGGCTTGCCGCGGCGGCCGATACATCTGGCTCGCGCGATGGAGGAAATTCTTGGAAAGCCCATCATCGGGCATGATACGGCGCTTTACTGGCGGATCATGAAGGATCTTGGGATCGCGCCCACATCGCTGCCAAGCCTGCTGTTAGAGAGGCTTCATGCATAAGATCATCGCGCTTCGGGCTGATCCGCGATCGACCTCAACCGCGTTCGAGCGGATGATGCGTCAGCGCGGCGATCTTGATTGTCTGCATGAGCCATTCGGAGAGGCCTGGTATCAGGGTGAAAATCCTTTGTGGCCGCGCTTTACCGCGGGGGAGAAGACAACGCCGGGGCTGACGCTCGAGAGAGTGTGGGAGGATATCCAGGCACGGGCGGTGGATGGCCCTGTCTTTCTCAAGGACTTCCCCCATTATATCAATCACATGTGGACGCCCGAATTTCTGTCCCATTTCACCCATGCCTTCCTGATCCGCGACCCGGCCAAGACCATTTCCTCGATCTATAATAAATGGCCAGATTTGGATGAGCTCGAGGTGGGCTTCCCCGAACAACGCGCGCTCTTCGACCTGTTGACGGCGCTGAACGGCACGCCGCCGCCGGTCATAGACAGCGACGATCTTCTGGAAGATCCGGACGGCATGGTTGCCGCCTTCTGCGCTGCGGTCGATATCCCATTCTTGGCCGATGCCATGAGGTGGGAGCCTGTTGGCGATCCGTCGGCCCATAGCTGGTGGGATGGCGGATCCTTTAACGCCAATCTCGCGCAATCGACCGGACTGCGCCCGCAGGTTCGTCGCTATACGGAGGTTGCAGATGCGCCTGAGCGGGTTCAGCGTGTGCATCGACGCATGAAGCCGCATTACGATCACCTGTATCAGCACCGGATCACAGCCCATGAAAGACTATTGGCAGAACTACATTGACGGGGCTTGGGTCGATGGTGGAGCGGGGCGGCTCGACGTTTTCGACCCCGGATCCCAGTCAAAGATCGCCCAACATGCTTTGGCCGATGCCTCGGATGTAGACCGGGCGGTGCAGGCCGCGCGGCGGGTGCATTTCTCGGGCGCCTTATCTGACCTGAGGCCTGTGGAACGGGGCCGGATGGTGCAGGGAATGGGGCGCTACCTGCTAGAGCATATTGACGAGATCGCTCAGGTCCTAACACTCGAACAAGGCAAACCGCTTTGGGAGGCTCGGATCGAGATTGAGGGGGCGGCGCGCTATTTCGAGTATTACGGCAATCAGGCCGAGACCGTCGAAGGCCGCTCGATCCCACTAGGCAAGCACTATTTCGATTTCACGACCTATGAGCCGTACGGTGTCTCGGCGCAAATCATCCCCTGGAATTACCCGGTGGAAATGACGGCCCGGTCGCTTTCGGCGGCTCTAGCGACGGGGAATGCCTGTGTGATTAAAACGCCGGAACTGACCCCGCTTAGCAATGCTTGGCTTGCCCATGCGGCCGAAGCCGTGGGCTTGCCAAAGGGGGCGGTCAATATTCTGTGCGGCTTGGGGCATGAGGCGGGCGCTGCGCTCGCGGCGCACTCGGACGTGAACCAGATCGTCTTCACCGGCTCTATCGAAACCGGCATTTCCATCGCGACGGCCGCGGCGCGCAATATCGTGCCTTGTGTGTTGGAGCTTGGTGGAAAATCGGCCGCGATTGTGCATGATGACGCCGATTTAGCCGCGTTTGAAAATGACGTGCGCTGGGGGATTTACTTCAATGCCGGTCAGGTCTGTTCGGCGATGAGCCGGGTGATCGTTCATTCTTCCGTCCATGATGAATTGGTGGAGCGGATGGTCGGTATGGCGCAATCGCTTGATGTGAAACCCGGGATCGAACAGCCAGAGTTTGGTCTGAGCATGGGTGCCATGGTGTCCAATGCCCAAAGGGACCGCGCTGCCGATATGATCACCCAGGCGCAAGCCCAGGGCGCGAAGGTCGCCACGGGCGGGCGCAAGATGAATATCCCCGGCGCGTTTCTCGAACCAACAATCCTGACAGACGTGACACCAGACATGGATGTCGCGCATGAAGAGGTCTTCGGGCCGGTTCTTTCAGTGCTAAAGTTCTCTGCCGATGACGACGCCATCAAGATCGCAAATGGCACGCCCTATGGCCTTGTCGGCGGCGTCTTTACGCGCAGCTTGGACCGAGCGACCAATGCGGCTCGCGGCCTGCGTGCCGGCCAAGTCTTCGTAAATGAATGGTTTGCTGGTGGTGTAGAAACCCCATTTGGCGGCTATGGTAATTCCGGCTACGGCCGCGAAAAAGGGCGCGAAGCACTTTGGAATTATGTCCAAACAAAAAATATCGCAATAAAGCTGGAAGGATAGAACATGGCTGCATTCGACGAAGATTTATTCCTCAAAGGCCTGGAACGGCGCAAGTCGACGCTAGGCGCAGAATATGTCGAAAGGAACCTTGAGGCCGCGGACGATTTCACTCGCCCCTTTCAAGAAGCGATGACGGCGTGGTGCTGGGGTTTTGGCTGGGGAGATGAGATAATCGACGCCAAAACACGGTCCATGATGAATTTGTCGATGATCGGCGCGCTGGGCAAAATGCACGAATGGGAAATCCATTGCCGCGGGGCCATAAACAACGGCGTTTCATCGGAAGAGATCCGAGCCATCATCCACGTTGTTGGCATCTATTGCGGCGTCCCCCAGGCGCTCGAGTGCTTTCGCGTCGCTAGGAAAGTCATCGAGGAAACGGCCGACTGATTTGCCTGATTGCCGTATGCTTGTGAAATCTGGAGCGTTTTCCCCAGGTTCCTTTAAGAAAACTAGGTTCTTAACGCTTGCAGTATTTTACCCGCGCTGGCCGTCAGAGTTGAAGGCCGATAAGGTGCTAGACTGATTAGCTTGCCGCCTTCTAAATCCGCCTTACCCGCAGTTTGGTTTTTAGATCGGTTCGACAAAACGCATGCAGGAAACAGGTCTGCTCTGAGATATCGAGCATTTCCTGGGCGGTCTCATCGCTTTCGCCCGTCTCAAGATAAACATGCGTTTCGATCGGATCGGCTTCACCTGCTTTGCCTGTTCCGCCAGATGAGCCGCCTAGGCTGAAATGTGTATCCTGAACAATGCGGTAGTCGGGCAAATCCAGATTGAGCATCGAAACGAAGCGGCCAAACTGCGTCATGAAACAAAAGCCAATACCCGCCGAAATCAAGGTATTGGCATCCGGTGCCCGCCCATCTTCGGAACTGAGAAACCGAAATGACGTCCCGTATGGCGAATACTGCATTTGCTGGATCTCTTTGATCCCGTCCTCTCGCATAACCGCGACGGCACCGATGTTGAGCCGACGGTCCTGCTCATCAGACAGGCTAGAGCCACCCGCCGATGTCCCCAGCACAACGTCTTTTTTGGGAGTGGGGCCAATGGGTTCCATTAATGTCAATGCGCCGGCCTCGACCACCGACTTTGCAAAGTGGTTACCGGGGTCGGGAAAGAGCGGTTCTTTGAGTTCAGCCACTTTGGCAGTTGGTAATTCGACGCCATTTTTCCCAAGTTTAAAAAGGCTTTCCAGTTTGCCACGCATCAAACCATTGAGCGGGGAGGCGAAAGTCGCATTGATCAGAAATTCGTTGAGCGCGCCGTCGTCTAGGTCGCAATCAATCTCGACTTGCAGGTCGATGTTTTCAGCGCCTCCGACCATGGTGCGTTTGGGCATGGAGCCCTTCATCGTGTAATAATTGTCTTGAATGAGCTTTAGCTGACGAATTTTGACATCCTGACTTTTTGCCAAAGCCGTGATCTCATTCATGAAACTTGCAGCCATTCCGGTCGATAAGAACGCCAAAGGGCAAGGGGCTGCGTCATGCCCATTCAGATAAGGCCCTTCGTCAGAGACAAGTCGCCACGTGCCACCAGTTTTTGCAGATCGGATTAACGCCTCTTTCTGAAACCCTGACAATGATCGCACCCAAGTCCTCAGGGCATCCCCTTTGCGATTGTCTGGTGCGTCAATCCCAACCTCATCGGGGTTGCCGACTTTGAAGAACGGTGCCAGTCCGCTCGTCCCGATAATATCTTCACCGAGTTTGGCCATGTCGCCGTCTCCTATCCCATGATTTGTCTATGCCCAAATGGGCATTTGCCCGGTGCCTACAAGCTGGGCACCGGGCGTGCGATCACTCCATCACACCGACTTCGCGGTAGTAGCGTGCCGCGCCAGGATGGATGGTCATGGCGCCGAGGTTTGAGACTGCAAATTCGATATCAATGGCCTCCACCCAAGGAGCCTCGGATGAAATCTGCTCCAGGTTCTCCCAGAAAGCACGGGTAATTTGATAGACAGTCTCTTCATCCAAATCGGCGCGAACCCCGATGCCGACCGAGGTGTTGAACGACATCACCGGTTCGTCGTTCAATTGACCTTCGTAAAAGCCAGTTCCGATTTCCTCGCGATAGCGGAACGGGCCCAAGTACTCATCCACCTCGGCACCGTCATGGCTCTCGGGACCAATGAAGCGAACAGTTTCAGTTTCGGTGAATTGGATGAATTGCCCGCATGGATCGAGGCAGCCGTTCACATAAACATCAATTGTGCCGTCCAGAAAAGCTTGATAGCCCGTCTGCCAATTGGCGGTGATCGCTTCGTAGTCTTCTCCTGCAACAAGTCCCGTGGTGCTTTCGATCCAACCGCGCGCCGCGTTGAACGCCCCGCCGCCTTGGGGCCCGAGGAAGGCCGACGCACCTTCCAGATCGTCCAATACCTCAATGTCGCTGTCGCCGCGGACTGCGAAATGGTATTGTCCATACGGGTAGAGCATCAACAGCTGCACGTTTTCGGACAGGGCCGGGGCCTCTGGCTCATTGGCGTACATCGCGCGGCCATTGGACATCAGGTTGTAGATCACGGGGTTGGTCATCACCAGGTCAAGGTTTCCGCGCGCCATTTCCATCACATGCAACGTAGCGGCACCGCCGCCAGAGACCTCGATGGCAATCCGATCGATATTGTCGGTCACGATATTGGCGAAGGTCGACATTGTGATCGCGGCGCTAAGGCTCGGGGCGATGGTGGCCATGCGCAGGGTTTGGTCCTGGGCTGTGGCCATCCCGCCTATGACAAGTGCCGAGCAGATAGTGGTGGTGAAAAGACGCATTTTATCCTCCCTGATAATTATTGCGTTGTTGCCGGTTGGGGGGCGTCGATCGGCGATGGCTCCCCTTTGAGAAAGCGGTGCAAGATGATGAGGAGCGCGCCGCCGGCAAATGCCGGGACGGCCAGGGTCATGTTAGGCAATAGCACTAGGATGCCTACGACTGGGCGCGTCAGGCGTTCCCAAAGATTCAGCCGGTTGCGCTCAAAGCCTGTCACGGCCGAGGCCAGGAGCCAGACAGCCATTCCGAAAGCCGCGACGACCCAGACAAAATTGAACCAACTGACGCTGGTAATATCGATCATCGCACGCGATGTCGGCAACTCTCCGTCGAACCAAACGAACAGGACTTGCAGTTTATAAAGCACCGCGGGGTGGTAGACGAAAACGAACGGGATCAAAAAGCCTGCGAGCGCAAGGCGTGCGGCCTGAAAGCCGGTTATCATTGGGCTTGCCCCCGCAATGGGGGCTGCGGCAAAGGCTGCAAGCGCAACAGGGGGCGTGACTGTCGACAGGACAGCGAAGAAGACAACGAAAAGGTGAAGCGTGAGCGGCGGAATACCAACTGCGTCGATGCCAGAGCTCAATGCGATAACAATGATGAAGTACGTGGCCCCAGGCGGCAGGCCCATACCTAGGACAATTGCGCCCAACGCGACAACAATAAGCGTTGTGAAAAGTGGCCCGTCGGCCAATTGTGCCAATAGCAGCGCAAGACGCCCGGAAAAGCCCGACACTTGGATCAGCCCGACGATCAAACCGATGGCCGCCACGATCACGACGATGGCGGCAGACATCCGCCCGGCATCCACGAAAGCGCGGTAGATTTTCTTCCAGTTTCGAAATCCTGGAAACAGGATCAAAGCGCTCGTTACGGCGGCAAGAAACCCGTAGAACCCCGCCTTTTGCACCGAAGGTTGTGTGAAGAGAAAAAAGCTCAGGACACCGAGCGGCACGATGAATACCAAGCACTGGACCTTTTCGCGACTTAATAGGTTGGGGCGTGCCTCTGCGGAAAGGGGGCCGACACCCTGGCGCCGCGCCTCGAAATAGACGGTCAGAAATGTGCCGAAATAGAAGAAGATGGCCGGTACGATCGCGGCAACTATGATATACCGATACTCCAGTCCGATCTGCCCAGCGACGAAAAAGGCGACCACTCCCATCACTGGCGGCATGATTTGTCCGCCCGTTGAGGCGGCGGCCTCAACTGCGGCTGCGAAGGACGGTTTAAACCCTGCGCGCTTGATCACAGGGATCGTCATCACGCCGGTCGAGACGACGTTCGAGATCGCCGCACCACTTAGGGTGCCGAAAAGTGCTGACGATGCCACCGAGGCATGGGCGGCTCCGCCGGTGAATCGGCCGGTGAGCCGATTGGCCAGTTTCATTAAAAGATCGCCCGCCCCAGACGCCATCAAAACCGCGCCAAAGACGATGAAGATCAGCACGTTGCCCGATACGACTTGCAGCGGTTGTCCGAACATGCCGCCAGTTTGCGACCAGAAATTCAAGACCATCGTGCGCATCGACTGCGCCGCCGTCGCCTCCGATCCAGCTAAGATGCCCATCCATTCGGGAAGAGCGCCGCGGACGAAAAAATAGAAGATCCAAAAGATGCAAAATCCGACGATGAAAGTGCCGAATTGGCGCCAAGTCAGGTAGAGAACCAACACTGTTGCGATAGGAAATAGGACGAAATCCAACGGGCGCGCCGAGGGCAATGCACCGCCGTCGACCTGCATGAGTTTGTAGATCCATAGCGAAAAGACGACCGTCGACAGCGCAGTGGCCGCCCAATTTAACCACTCCATTCGTTCCGGAAGCGTAAGAAATGAAATCGCGAATGCCAACAATATCGGCAACCCGAGGATGAGGCCTGTCGGCAACAAAAAGGCGCGCTCAAAACCGCGAAACGCGGCGCCAAGCCAGTGCTCGCGGAGCAAGAGGCGCTGATCGCGGCGGCTGAGCTCGTCGAAACCATCGGTGGTGCTTACAATGATCCACCGCACCAATTCAGAGAATGGCCCTGCGGACGCATAAATGAGAATGATAATCGCAAAACTGAATGCGATCACGTCCGCCAGCTGCTTTCGCGCGGGCACTGGCTTGGCAGGTGCATCGGTCATATTCCCCTCCCGATCGACATCACGTCTGGAGCGCCCTTATCATGATGCTGCGCCGTCTTGCGGTTTCGGATCGTTATTCGGATCGATCAGATCGCTTTCGTCCCAATAGCCAATAAGAACGCCCGCCTTTTCCTCAAAGGCCGTGAAGCGGGCTGCCATTTCGTCGCTGTAGGTTTCGCGTTGGCGGTATTGCAGAGCCCAATTTGCGAGGCGCGCATGCATATCTCGCCGGACCTCCTCATGCTCGGGCGAATGGCCTAAATCGACGAATTCATTCGGGTCGGATTTGCGGTCGAAAAGCACTGGCGCAAAGCCGGGCGCATGAATGTATTTCCAAGCCTCCGTCAAAGCCATATAAATCCGACAATCGCGTGGCCCGCGCCCGGTTTCAGGGGCAAAGACCTGTTGGTGATAGTCATACTCACTGACCACGAGGTCGTTCACCTGAGAGACCTCGCCGGTTAGCAGGGGACGCAGCGACCTCCCGTCGATCTGATGGGCGGGCGGTGTGCCGCCGAAATTTTCAATGAAAGTCGGCAGAAGATCTATGGCTTGCACCAAGGCGTCGCAGGTGGTGCCGCGCGTGCCGTCCATCGCGGGGTCTGGATCGGCGATGATCAGCGGAACCTTGACCGATGGATCGTGGAAATAGTCTTTGTCGCCCATCCAGTGATCGCCCAGATAGTCGCCGTGATCCGACGTTAGAACAATGGTCGTATTGTCCATCAATCCGCGTTCCTCCATGAACGCGAAAAGCACTCCTAATTGATCGTCGATCTGCTTGATGAGACCCATATAGGTGGGCACGACCTTTTCAATCGCCTCGTCGCGGCCGAAGGTTTGGCCGGCAATGCGCTCCATAAAGTGCCGCATCAACGGGTTGGGTTCTTCACGCTCGACGTCCGAGCGAATTGGCGCTTGGATGTCTGCTGGACCATACATCTCGTTATAGGGGGCGGGCGCAATATAGGGCCAATGGGGTTTGATATAGGAAAGATGCAAAAGCCACGGCGTTTCCCCGTCATCTTCTGCCAGAAAGTCCATGGCCCGGCGCGTCATGTAGGGGGTTTCGCTGTCTTCTTCTGCGACATTGGCGGGCCGATCCGCGATGTCGTTGTAAAATCCGGAGCGCACGCCTTCGGCGGTTTGCACGGAATTCGCGGACCAGTGCCAAGGATTTGACCCCGTATGTCCTTTGTCACGCAGGTAGTCGTTGTAGCGCGGTTGCGCTTTCATCATCTTATCGGGAAAGACGCCATCGTCGCGTTCAAAGGGCTCAAACCCAGCCTCCCGATGGTGCAGCCCAACCTCGCTGTCAGGATCGATGCCCAGACGTGCCATACCCTCCCGGTCAGGCATCATATGCGTCTTGCCCACGAGAATGGGCCGAACCCCGAGGGGTTTGAGATAATCACCGATGTTTTTTTCGCCGACGCGCAGCGGGACGAAGTTTGCCGTCGCCCCGTGTGACGAGACGTAGCGGCCGGTATAGCAACTCATACGGCTGGGCCCGCAAATCGGCGATTGCACATAGGCATTGGTAAAGCGCACGCCCCGCGCCGCGATCTTATCGATATTTGGCGTCTGCAATGTCTTGTGACCTGCGCAGGACAGATAGTCGAAGCGCAGTTGGTCACACATGACGAACAGGATATTGCGGGGCGCGCTCATGGTTCAGACGTTCACCTTGCCGCCATCGACGTTGAGCGTTTGGCCGGTCACGAAGTTGCTGTCCGACGAGGCAAGGTAAATGAGCGTGCCGAGCAGATCCTCGGGCAGCATCTCGCGCTTGATAGAGCGCGACGCCACAGTCGGGCCGCGCGCCATGTCAAAGCCGGAATTTGCCGCAAGCCCCTCACTTTCGGTCAGGCCGGGCGCGATCGCATTCACTTGGATGTTCTTTTCACCCAATTCGCGCCCGTGACAGCGGGTCAGCGCGATCACGGCCCCTTTAGACGCGGTGTAATGCGACAGTCCCGGTGGCCCATAGTAAAATGTGCCCGAGGCGATATTGATAACCTTGCCGCCGCCCGCCTGGATCATAGTGGGCACGATCGAGCGCATCACTTGGTGCACCCCGCGCGCATTCACCCGCATGATCAGATCAAACTCATCTTCGTCGATCTCAAAGAACGGCTTGGGCGTAAGCGTTGCGAAGATCGACGCATTGTTGACCATGATATCGAGGCCGCCCATGCCTTTGGCGGTCTCAACCATGGCGCCGAGATCGCTGTTGTTGGTGACGTCGACTTTCATCCCCTGCGCTTTGCCGCCCGCATCCGTGATCGCGGCCACAGCTTTGCCTGTGTCTTGGACATCCGTGACCAAGACCTGCGCGCCTTCATCGGCCATGGCTTTGGCCATCAATGCTCCGATGCCTTGCGCGGCCCCGGTGATGACGGCGGTTTTTCCCTCTAAGCGGCCCATTGGCGTCTCCCTTCGTCAGATGTCGATTTCCAGTATTCTTGCGACCTCGGGCCAGCTTTTTGCGCCATTTTCCCGCAAGTCATTGGTCAGGTCTTCAGGGACCCATTCGATCAGGCATTTCTTGAAATTTGGCCGTGCCTCGATGCGAGCGAACCATCGCTCGACATTGGGCAGGCGCCCGTTTTCCCACATGCCGCGCATCGACATCATCGCAAGCCGGTTGACATAGGGTGTCATCGCGATGTCGGCGATCGAAAACTTGTTCCCCACCAGCCAATCGTCGCCGCTGGCCAGGGCGTCTTCCATTTTATGCAAATAGCTGTCGTAGAGCTTGACCTTATCCGCGGCTCCGGGCGCCTCGAAGCCATAGCGCGTATAACTGTCCTTAAGGTCTTTCCAATTGGAAGTGACCGACATTTTCGGAGTCGATGCCAAGAACTTGTCGCGACCCTCGGGGCCAAGGTTCTTGAGAACCGTATGGCGGTGTGAGCAAACGAACGTGACCGCGCCGCAGGCCGGGTGCAGGTCCTCATCCACCGCTTTGGTCCAATACCGCGCTTGGGCCCGTTCCCAGGCATCGGTCGGATGGACACTGGTGCCCGGCTCAAGCTGATCGAGATATTCTATAATAACGGTGCTGTCGGGGATTACCGTCTCATCGTGGACAAGTGTCGGCACCACGCCTTTGGGATTGAGCTTCAGATAATCGGGGTCGAACTGCTCACCTTTCAGAATGTCGATATAGACACCATCCCAGGCCAAGCCCTTCTCCTCCATGGCGAAGCGGACTTTTGCGGCGCAAACCGAGGAGCCGTGGTGATAAAGCGTGAATGTCATAGCTGCACCGTCACCCATTTAAGCTCTGTCATCGCTTCCATGTCGGCATCGGTCCCTTCGCGGCCGACACCGCTTTCGCCATTGCCGCCGAAGGGCACATGCGCCTCGTCATGGATGGTGGGACCGTTGATGTGGCACATGCCGGCGCCGATATGCTTGGCAAAGTGAAAAGCCTTATCGATGTCCTTGGTGAAGATCGCCGAGGATAGTCCGTATTCGGTGTCGTTGGCGCGCTCCAAACCTTCCTCATAGCTGTCGATCGGGTAGATCGCTGTTACAGGGCCGAAGGTCTCAGTCCTGCAGACGGTCATCTCCTCAGTGACCCCGGTCAAGAGCGTCGGTTGGCATCGGTTGCCGTCCCATTCACCGCCATGGACCGTAGCACCCTTGGCGCGGGCATCCTCGATATGGCTTTTGATCCTCTCGCGCTGTCTCGTGCTAATCACGGGTGCAATCACTGTGCCGGGGTCGCGAAGGTCGCCCATGCCGATCTTGCCCAGCATGCCAGAGAACCGCGCCACAAACTCATCGTAAAGCGGACGCTCTACATAAAAACGGCTCGACCCGATGCAGGCTTGGCCTGCGAACATAAAGATTGATCGCGCGGCCAGGGGCATAACCTTGTCGAGATCCGCATCCGCCAAAATGACCGTCGGGCTTTTGCCTCCAAGCTCGAGCGTGTTTGGCGTTTTCTTTCGCGCACAGATCTCATTGATGTGCTGACCGACCACGGTCGAGCCAGTGAAAGTCACGAAATCCACGTCCTCATGGCCGGTCAGGTCGTCGCCAATCTCATGACCCATACCGGTGACCACATTGTAACTGCCCGCTGGAAATCCGGCTTCGGCGATAATCTCGGCAAAAATCACGGTGAGGTGCGGCGCCATTTCGGAGGGCAAGTGAACTACGGTGTTTCCAACGGCGAGGGCATTGGCCACAAGGCGCGTCGTTTTGATCAGCGGCACATTGAAAGGCGTGATCACCGCCACAACTCCGAGCGGCTCACGGATCGACATCGAAAACGTTCCCGGCCGGTCGGAGGGGATGGTTTCCCCACGGACATTCCGGCAAAGCCCGGCCGCCGCACGTACCATGGTCAGGCCCTTTGAAAACTCGAACATCGCCTTTTGCACCGGTGAGCCGATCTCATCGATTAGGCAGTCGACCAGATCTTTCTGGCGTTCCTCCATCAACTCGGCCACGCGCAACAGCATCCGCTCACGCTCGGTGGGGGTTGTTTCACGGTAGCTTGAAAAAGCGGCTTTGGCAGCGGCCACAGCGGCGCGGATATCTGCGCCTGTCCCTTTGGCGGCGTGCGCATAAAGGCTGTCGTCGAGCGGGTTGAGCACGTCCATCAAGCCGCCATCCTCGGCGTCTCTCCATGTGCCGCCGATGAAATGTTGCAGCGTTTTGGTTTCGGTATTCGCGTCCATGGAGCAGCTCCTTTCGTTGCTATCCGCCAACGACTGTTTCGGGCAGAAACAGCGCGATTTGTGGGAAAAGGATGAGAAGGGCGATCATTAGGGCCATGGCGAACCAGAACGGCCAAATGCCGCTGAAAATCCGGCCCATCGGCACGTCGGGCGCAATAGATTTCACGATGAACACATTGATCCCGACAGGCGGAGAAATCATCCCCATCTCAAGCACGATCACCACGATGATCCCGAACCAGATGAGGTCCCAGTTCAAGCCCATGGCGATTGGGATGACGACAGGAATGGTCAACACGAGCATCGCCATCGACTCTAAAAACATTCCCAGGATGATGTAGATCCCGATGATCACCAAAAGGACACCCAGATCGCCAATCGGCAGCGATGTCAGGAAGGTCACGGCCTGCGCGGGTACTTCGGTGAGCGACATGAACGGAATGAAAACGAAGGCACCGATAATGATCAGGAAAACTGTCGCCGTCGCGTTCAATGTTTGCGACACGACCGTCTTAAGCGTCTCAAAGCTCAGTGACCGACGGAAGAAAGCCACCACAAAGGTGAAAAAGGCGCCGACGCCGCTGGCCTCAACGGGTGTGAAAAAGCCAGTATACATGCCGCCAATCGTCAGAAGTACAACGCCCAGGATTGGGGCCGCGTTCCAAAGCGATGCGCGCCGGTCTTCGGAGGAGGCGCGTTCTCCGCGCGGACCGGCTGCGGGATTTCGGGCAACCGTGAAATTGATAGCGGCAATAAACAGCAGTGTTAGGATGATGCCCGGGATAATTCCAGCCATAAACAGCCGCCCGATCGATTGCTCAGTTAGGACGGCGTAAATGATCATTCCGCCCGATGGCGGGATTAAGAAACCAAGTGTGCCGCCCGCAGCGACCGAACCCGTCGCTAAGCTGTCCGAGTATTGATAGCGCTTCATCTCGGGAAGAGCGACGCGGCCCATGGTGACGGCACTAGCCAACGATGAGCCTGACAGGGCTGCAAAACCTGCGCAGGCCGCGATCGTAGCCGAGGCAAGCCCACCCCGCAAATGGCCCATCCAGCGATATGCCGCAACAAACAGGTCGTTTGACATCCCCGAAACGCCGGCAAGGCTGCCCATGAGGACGAACATGGGAATTACCAGCAGGTTGTAATTCGACGCCGCCTCGAACGTCTCACCCGAGAGGTTTGAGAATGCCACCCGCCATCCTCGAGCCCAGGCTTGATCCGACGCCATACCCAGCAGCAAGAACTGGTTCGCATTGGCCAAAATGGTGCCAACGAACCCGACGGTCAGCATCGAAATCGCCACTGGCATGCGGAGCAAGAGCAAGACCAGTAGCGTCAACAGACCGAGTACGCCGAGGAGCGTCATGCTCATCATAGCCCGTCACCCTCGGGGCCTTCGACGTCGTTATGTTTGGGGAGATCTCCGCCGCGCAAAAGAACGATCAGTTCGGCCACCAGTAAAAGCGCGTAGACAGCTATGGCCGCTGAGAGGATGTAGTAGAAAGGCTCGAAGGAGATCAAAAGCTGCTGTGTTGTTTCGCCGAACTGGGTGGCCGCGTGGCCGGATTCCCAGAGCCTCCATGACATCACAGCCAACACCAGGGTGCCGATGACCTTGACGAAGATGAGTGAGATCCGGGACACAGCGGGAGACATGTAAGGCTCCATCATCTCAATCTCGATATGAGCACCGTTGCGCGCGCCGAAGGGCACAGACACAGCAACCACAAACACCAGGGCCAGGATAAGAATGTCCTCTGCGCCTTGGATCGGACTGTTGAGTGCTTTGCGCATGATCAGCACGTTGAACACGCTGAGCCCTGTCATGCCGGCCAAGGCGATGCCGCCGAGGCACAAAGAGACTGCCCGCAGGATCGCATCGGCGCGCCGTCCGATCGGAGATGGATTTGACATAGCCGCGTCCTCGAAATGGCTCAGCCTTTGCGCCAGGGCGATTTCGCCCCGACGCAAAGATCGGTCACATCACTGGTTCAGGGCTTCGTAGATTTCGCGTGCATTTTCGATGCCGCGACTCTCGTAGTCGGCGAAGACGGCTTCGAACCCGTCCATCAAGGCCGCGTCGACCAGAGCGCGCTCATCATCCGACATCCGCACACGCTCAAAGGTGGCGGGGTCCTGCGCTTCCATCATCTCAAGGGAGCGTTGATCCGCACCGTCGAAACTTGCGGCGATTTGCATGGAAATGGCTTCGCCACGCAGCTCGTCGATGATGGCGCGATGTTCGGGACTGAGGCCTTCATAGCGTTCGCGGTTCATCAAAACGAAGACGACTGCGTGCTGAACCGGAACGTTTTCCACGAAGTAATCGGCCACATCCCAAAAATTCCAGGGCGGCGTCATGTTGTTGTAGGTCGCATAAGTGGCGTCGATCGTGCCGGTCGACAGCCCGGTATACATCTCGGTCACCGGCATTTGCACCGGGACCGCGCCCATCGCTTCGATCAACGGTGTGGTCAGCGCCGCATATGGGACGACCTTGGCCCCCTGGAAGGCTTCCATCGTCGAGAGATCTACGGTGGATGCAATGCCAATGCCAGGCGCTGTTGCAAGGCCGAGCATAACGACATCCTCGTATTCCTCGGCAAGGTAGTCATCATAAATCGCGAGAATGCGCTGGGTCGCCTCGGCAGAGGTTTCCGCTTCGCCTGGAAGGATCGCCAGCATGGTCCTCGGGAACACGGTGGGTGTGTAAGCGGAGACGCCAAAGGTGATATCGGCCACGCCTTCTACGACGCGTCGGTATTGTTGCACGGGTCCTGCGCCCAGCTGGCCAGCTGGGAAGACTTGCAGTGTCAGATCGCCGCCCGAACGCGCGTCAAGCTCTTCGGCGAGCCATGCAAACATCACTGAATTTGTATGGTGCTGCGGTGGTACAAAGCTTGCGACGGTGAGTTGGTCGGCCAAAGCTGCAGGGGCAGACAGGCAAACGCCTAATGCTAAAGTGCTCGCCAGTGTGAAGCGCGAAAATGCCATGGTTTCCTCCCGAGATCCATGCTGACCGGACTGCTGATTTGGGATCCCAAGGTTCCCTGATCTGGCGACAAGCACCCGGTCGAATCTGCGCCAGTTCCTCAAAGAACGCAATTTTGGGATCCTGAATCAAGATATTTATCTCTCGAAATGCAAGATTGTCGCAGTATGGTTGACTTTGGGATCCCAAAATGGGTGACTGCCTGAATGGACTCGATCGACATTCGCCTCGCGGCGCAGATCCGCAGTGACATCATTCACGGCGTATATACTGAGGGAGAGCGGCTTTCCGAGGCTCAGCTGTGCGACACACACAGCGTTTCGCGGACGCCTGTTCGTTTGGCACTCCGCCTGCTTGAGCGTGAAGGCATCGTTCGGCGGGGCGCGGGTCGCGGGTACACAATTCAAAGCCCTAGCATAGCGGACATTATGCAGGCGGTTCAGGTGCGCGGGCATCTCGAAAGCCTGGCGGCGCGGCTCATGGCGCAATCGAAAGCGAGACATACCTCGCTGCTGGCCATGGCACAGGCTATCGAAACGATTGAGAAGTTGGTCGATTTAGGCCGTCTGGACGCTCAGACATCCCGGCAATTACAATCAGCCAACGAGGTTTTTCATCGCACAATCCTCGATGCGTGCGGCAATGATTATGTTGGGTTCACCTGCAAACAAATCAGCCATCTGCCGATGCTTGCGGCGGGCTCGATGGTTTTTGATCGAGCCGTCTCTGAAACGCCTGACATGTGGGAGAAAGGCGTTTTTCGCCTAAAAATTGGCAATGCTCAGCATCAGGTGATTTACGAGGCGATCGAACAGGGCGACGCTGTGCGTGCGGAAGGCATGATGCGCGAGCACTCGCACACAATGATAAAATACATCGAGACTTTCGAGAAGCGAGATGGATCTCTCACCGTCTCGGATCTTGTCGCATATTCCGCCGCTGACTCCGTTCAGACCCCATCCTGAGGTAGCCATGCCAGCGCACCCCGACTTAATCCGCCAAAATGCCCAATTTGAGAAGCAAATCCACAGCCTAGGACACGGCGTATATTCGGCGATCGGGTATGCCGCCTCGAACGTCCATTTCCTTTTAGGAGAAGCGGGTGTCGTCGTGATTGACACGACAGAAACAACTCAGGCGGCGCAGAATATTCTCGAGGATTTTCGCGCAATTTCCAAGCTTCCAATTACGACAATCCTTTACACCCATTCCCACCGCGATCACATTTCTGGTGCTACGGTGTTCTCCGAAGGACGTGAGATTGAGATTATCGCCGCCGACAACTTCGCCTCAGACTTGGTCTCAACCGGAAACGAACGACCCGCGCCGAACGCGGCATTGATGGCGCGAACGAAGCGGCAATTTGGTATTAGTCTGGCGCCGAACGAAAGGGTAAGCCTGGGTGTTGGGCCAGGGGATCGGCCCATGCAAGGAATGGGCGCGGGCTATGTGGAGCCGACCTTGCGCGTCGGGAAGACCACACAGCTTGACCGCGAAGGTTTTCATTTAGAGATCGCCAAAGCCCCGGGTGAGACACCCGATCATCTCGTCGTATGGTTGGCTGCAGGAAAGATCTTGTTTAGCGGTGATAATTATTACCATGCCTTCCCAAATCTATATGCGATCCGCGGAACGGCCTATCGCGATTTTGATGCCTGGGCCGATGCGATGGATCAACTCATGGCGTATGGAGCGGAGATACTGGCCCCGGGCCACACACTTCCCGTACTGGGTGCGGACGCGATCCGGAACGTTCTGACCGACTACCGAGACGCGATCCGGCATGTCGTGGCGGAAACAATTTCAGGTATGAATGCCGGGCTCGATCCCATTTCAATTGCTGATGCGCTGAAACTACCGGCAGATCTTGCAGCAAAACCGCACTTGCAAGAATTCTATGGCTCAGTCGCCTATGCCTCGCGCGCCTATTTCGCCGGAACGCTTGGTTGGTTCGATGGCAATCCGACGAGTTTGGGCCGACTGCCGCCCGCCGAAGAAGCCAAGCGCATGGTCGCTTTGGCCGGGGGCGCCCCGTCCTTGCGTGCCGCGGCCGAGGCGGCTTTGGCCGCCGGAGAGTGGCAGTGGGCGATGGAATTGGCGGACAGATTGCTCACCATCGAAAGCGAGGTCGATGCGGCGCGCGTTGTGAAAGTCTCTGCGATGCGCAAGTTGGCAGATCTTACGATCAACGCACCGACGCGGAATTACTACTTGTTGTCGGCGAGAGAATTAGAAGACGGATAGCGCTGGCTCACCAAGGGTATCGGCATAGGTGGTTGGCAGCCAGCGCTACGCAAAGCGCGCCGTTTCAAATTTCGCGCAAGTAGGGAGCGCAGAAATAGTAATTAAATCAATTTTTTTCGCCTATAGCGGTGACGCTGCGAAAGGGAGTGGGTTGCGGCACGCGATCAAGATGGCCCAGCACCACAATGCCCGCGTGACGGGTGTCCTCAGGCACGGGCCCTCGGCACTCGAACAACGCTTTGGTCTGAATATTCCTGCGGACCTGATCGAAAAGCTGCGCCAGCACGACCGTGACCGCACGGTCGAGATTGCCCAGCGTTTTGCGAAAATTATGGCAGCGGGTGGTTTGGCGGATCGCTCAGAATTTGTGGATATCGACCTGCATTCCGACGGCTCGTTATCAGAGTTTGCCCATGCCTTCGACTTGATCGTGACGGGTGTCCATTCCGATGCCGCGCACGAGGCGCATATGTCCGCACATCCGGACTTTTTGGCCCTGCGCAGCGGCCGCCCGGTCCTGGTGGTGCCGGATGGGTGCGAAGCCGACGGGCTTGCAGACCGGGTCATTGTGGCCTGGGATGGGAAATGCGCTGCAACTCGGGCAATTGCCGATGCGATGCCGATCCTGGCAGACAAGTCCTCCGGCACGCTTTTGAGTATCCGACATACCCCGCGTGGCACAGATCGGATGGTCGCCAATCTCGCCGGGCACGGGGTCACAGTCACTGCCAGAACCGTCAATGCTAAAGGATCCATTGCAAAAGCGATCTTGGCTGAGGCGAAGGCGATTGATGCAAAACTGGTCGTGATGGGCGCTTTCGAGCATAGTAAGCTCAGCCATGACCCTTTTTGGTGGCGTCACCACCGAGCTAATCGTCAAAGCATCTGTGCCGGTCTTCATGGCGCACTGAGCCGGTGCATCTCCAAGGACCGTTCGCGCCAGTGTCGCGCAGCGTCTTGGAGCAGTTAGAAGGTAAGAAAGATGGACACGATCACCCTCTCAACCGAGATGATTGTGGTGCTTGGCATACTTGGAACAACGGTTTTTCTTTTCGTGACCGAGCTTTTCCGTATCGATTTCACGGCGATTTTGGTGATGGTGTCGCTTGGCATCCTATCGGCGTTTCCCGGCTTGGAGACGCTGGCGGATCCCGCGCGCTTGTTTGAAGGGTTTGCATCCAACGCGGTCATTTCAATCATCGCGGTTATGATCATCGGGGCCGGGCTCGATAAAACAGGCGTGATGAGCCGGGTCGCGAGCCTAATCCTTCGGCTGGGAGGGAAAACGGAAACGCGCATTATCCCGATCGTGTCAGGAACCGTTGGCGTTATTTCTTCATTTATGCAGAACGTCGGCGCGGCGGCGCTATTCCTGCCAGTCGTCAGCCGCATCTCCTTGCGAACTGAGCTACCGTTGAGCCGTCTACTCATGCCTATGGGCTTTTGCGCAATTTTGGGAGGGACGATGACGATGGTCGGCTCTTCGCCTTTGATCTTGTTGAATGACCTGATCTTGGCGGCAAATGAAAGCCTGCCGCCCGATGCGCAGATGGCACCCTTTGACCTGTTCGATGTCACGCCCATCGGCGTCGCACTTTTGGTCAGCGGCATCGCCTATTTCGTAATCTTCGGTCGCTTCATCCTTCCAAGCCGAAGCAAAGTCGACGCAGTTAGCGGACAATCAATCCGAAATTACATGCAAGGGTTATATGGGGTCGATACTGAAATATTTGAAGTGGTCATCCCGGAAGGCTCGCCTTTGGCTGGCCAGAACATGGCCGAAGTCATGCGGCGCTACCACCTGCATGTTTTGGGCACCCAATATAATGATCGGAAGTATTTTCTTCCTCCGCCATTTCACACCGAAATTACGGTCCCTTGTCGTCTTGCGCTTTTAGGTGAACGGGACGAAGCCGCTCGATTGGCCCAGGAAAACGGTGGGAGGATTTGCCGGCAACTAGAACTATTCGAAGACGACTACGCCGCGACCGTTTGTGGCATAGCTGAGGTGGTCATTCCGCCGGGATCCGCAGCGATCGGGAAATGCGCGGTCGATATGGAGCTCCGCAAAACCGGTGGGCTCAGCATTGTCGCCATTCACCGAAGCGGCGATACCATGAGCCTGGTGGAAACCGAGGACCATAAGCCGACCTCGATGTCTGCAGTCAGCGCTTATGGGACCAAATAGGGTTATTTGCTAAGGGAGTGTTTGTCGCTCATCGTCACCACCAAG